>NZ_JBFAQO010000001.1:0-41818 GCF_040678715.1 Micromonospora sp. NPDC049301
GTCCGGGGTATAAATCATAATTGGCACTGGCTTATCAAGCACCCTGTTGAGTTCTCAAAGAACAACCACACACCGATCAAAAGCCCCACACCGTGAGGCCCCATCTCGGGGCTTTCCGTACCGCTTCCCGCCGCTCACTCGCGCCGGGCACTTTTACTACGTTACCGCACCGTCTTCGCCGTGTCAAACCGTGTGTCCCGGTCTGTCGTGCTTCGTACGGGTCGATCCCGGCGCACTCACGCAGCAGCGAACCGCTGCGTCAGGTCGTCGGATTCGGCAGGCCGGCCGTTGCGGTATCCCGCAAGCTCGCCCGGTGCCCTGCCGGTCGTGAACCTTACCCGGTCGGTTCCGCCGCACCAAATCCGCCTCGCAGCGAATCCAGGGGCACCACCCGGCACCTGGTCCAAGAGGTGCGAACCCCTCCGACCTGGCGGTCCGTCCTGCGCTCCGGCCGTCAGGTTTTCGCCTGTTTCGTCCGTTCCGCGCTGACAGAGAGAAAGTTACGCGTCCGTGGGTTTGATCGTCAACTCGGGGGTTAGCGTCCCGCGTCACACTCGTTGCGTAGAGCTGTATTCGCAGGTCAGCCGCTCCACGAGGGCTCGGAGGGGGTCAGTGACACGGCCCCGCCCCAACCCAGAGTGACCGGACCACCCCGAATCCGTCGTGACGGCGTGGCCGTCAGGCGGCCGGAGTGTCCTGGCGTCGGCGGGCGGCGAACAAGGCGCGGATACCGAGGACGCCGACGGTGGTGCCGATCGCCAGGGACGCCACGATCAGGAGGGCGTGCACCCACAGGAAGCTGGTGGCCGCTCCGTCCCCCACCGCACCGGACGCCCAGGAGCGCGGGTCGTTCCAGATGGCGACCGCGAACCTCGGCCAGATCACCCAGGTCCAGACTCCGACTCCGACCAGGAAGACAGCCCACCCTCGCGACAGCACCATGGCGACCGAGTATGCCAGCGGAGCTGGTCGCCGGGCCCGAACACCGAGGCGAACCGGCACGAGGATGGGTTCATCTCCCGGGGCGACTCAGAAGCAGGTCCCGATGCCACCGATCGCCGGGTTGGCCCGCTCGTGGTGGTGGACGGTGCCGCCCTGGTCGGCCATCAGCCCACCCCAGATCGCGTAGCCGCCCCGAACGTACGCCCGGACAGGACCGGCGGCGTGGAGCCTGGCGCCGTCGTCGACCCGCGTCGGTAGGTGCTCAGCAGCTGCGCCGGCCCGTTGAATGGTGCGGTACATCTGCGTCCCCCTTTTTCGCCGTTGCCCGGATGCGGAACAGAATGGTCGGCCCTCTCGACCCGCGATCGAATGTGCCGGGAGGACACAGCACCGCTGCGGCGGGTGTGCCAGAAGCGGGTCGTCGGCCTGCTGACCTGGGCCTCGGTCCAGCCGGTCATCCCGCCCGACGGCCATGACGTATTTCGCAGTCGCCATTTCCGTCAACTCGAAATTGCCGAGCTGTTTCCGATTGCCGTGGGGTGGGCACTGCGGAACGGGACGACCGACGACCGCCACCGGAGGTGTCCCGTGCAACCGTCCATCTTCAATCCCTGGGCCTGGCGCGACCCGTCCGCCCTCGCCGGCGGATACACGCAGACCACCCCGTCGGTCACGCCGCCGGACGGCCCGGACGGCGGGCACGACGGGCCGGACGCTCCCGGCCCCGGCACGCCCGTCGACCTGGTCGGCTACCGGGTGCACGCGACCGACGGACGGATCGGCACCATCGATGAGGCCAGCAACGAGGCGGACGCGCGGTACCTGGTGGTCGACACCGGGCCGTGGATCCTCGGTCGGAAGGGGCTGCTGCCGGCCGGAACGGTGGCCAGGGTGGACCACCTGGAGCGCAGCGTGCACGTCGACCGGACGCGGCAGGAGATCAGGGACGCTCCGCCGTTCGACCCGGACTCGGCCGGCCCGGAGTACCGGGAACGCGTCGGCAGCTACTACGCCGAGAGCTACCGGCCACACCAGGCGGGGCACCACGGGTAGCGTGAAGTCGTGGTCCGGACGGGCATGAGCGCGGCGGAGGCGGTCGACACGGTCGACGGCCTCCCGCTCGGTGTCGTGCCCCCGACCCGCTCCGGCGACGGCCGTGAGCAACTTCTGGACGTCCTCCGTGCTGGCGGTCTGCGGTACCGCGCCGGCGCGCGATGGCGGACGGCGTACTGAGCCGATCCCGCTGACCGAGGGGGCGAACCCGCCCCGCTCGGCGCGCGCCCACGCGTCGCCCACCTTCCCGCACGAGAGGCACACCATCATGTCCGTCGCACGCATGCTCACCGGCGACCGGCCCACCGGCCGCCTGCACCTTGGCCACCATGTCGGCAGCATCGCCAACCGGGTACGGCTGCACCAGCGCTACGAGAGCTTCTTCATCATCGCCGACCTGCACATGCTCACCACGCGGAACCGCCGCGAGGACATCGACCAGGTCTCCGGCAACGCCCGCGAGATGGTGACCGACATTCTCGCCGCCGGCGTCGACCCGGCTCGGGCCACCTTCTACCTCCAGTCGGCCATTCCGGAGGTCGGTGACCTCAACACCCTCCTACAGAACCTGGTCACCGTGCCCAGGCTGGAGCGCGTGCCGTCGTTGAAGGACATGGCCCGGGACGCCGGCAAGGAGGAGATGCCGTACGGGCTGCTGGGTTACCCGGTGCTCCAGGCCGCGGACATCCTCTGCGTGAAGGGCGAGGTGGTCCCGGTCGGCCGGGACAACGCGGCGCACGTCGAGGTGACCCGGGAGATCGCCCGCCGGTTCAACCACCTCTACGGCCCGGTCTTCCCGGTGCCCGAGCTGATCCCCGCGGACACGCCGAGCCTGGTGGGCACCGACGGCGCCGCCAAGATGAGCAAGAGCCGGGGCAACACCTTCGCCCTCTCCGACGACCCGGCCACGGTGCGTCGCAAGGTGCTCGGCATGTACACCGACCCGAACCGGGTGCGGGCCTCTGTGCCGGGCAGGGTCGAGGGCAACCCGGTCTTCGCGTACCACGAGGTGTTCAACCCCGACCGGGACGAGGTGGCCGACCTGGCCGGGCGCTACCAGGCCGGTCTTGTGGGCGACGTCGAGGTCAAGGAGCGGCTGGTCGTCGCGCTGGAGCGGTTCCTGGCGCCGATCCGGGAACGTCGGGCCGCGATCGAGGCGGATCGTGGGCTGGTCGACCGGCTGATCGTCGAGGGCACCGAGCGGACCCGCCAGGAGGTACGGCAAACCCTGATCGAGGTCCGCCGGGCGATGGGGCTGGCCGGCGCGTACCAGCAGGTCCGCCGGCGGGCCGAGCGGAGCCGGCGGCGAACGGACGCTCCGGCCTGAGCCAGCGTGTCGTCCCGGTGCGGCGAGGGGCTCGTCGCCGGAGCGGTTCTTCCCGCCCTTCCCGGCGGCGCCGAACGGTGGGACCGAATGAACCGTCGATCAACATGGCCCGGAAGTGGCGCAGAATGCGAGGATGAGGAGGATTTTCGACGTTCGCCCGGTGCCGGCTGCGGAGACGCACCGGACCACGATGTTCGAGATCTTCTTCGACCTGGTCTTCGTGTTCGCGCTCACCCGGGTCATCACGTTCATGGCGCAGCCGCCGACCGCGCTCACCCTGGCCCAGGGGCTGCTCCTCCTCCTGCTGCTCATCTACTCCTGGAATCCGTACCTCTGGTTGGGGAACCTGGTTCGCGCGGACGTCGGCGCGGTCCGCGCGGCCACCCTCACGGCGATGGGTGCGATCTTCGTGGCCGCGCTGGTGCTGCCGGACGCGTGGCGGCAGGGCCCGGAGCTGTTCGACGCGCCGCTCACCCTCGCCCTGGCCTACCTGGTCACCCGGGCGGTGCAGCTCGGGGTGCTGCTCTGGGTGAGCACCACCGACCCGCCGCTGCGCTCGACCCTCCGGTTCTTCGCCGTGCCGGCGACGGTGGCCTGGCTCCCGCTCATCGTCGGCGCGCTGCTCGGTGGCGCCGCCCAGACGGCGCTCTGGACGGTGGCGTTCCTGGTGGACATCGGCGGCGCCCGTCTCGCGTCGGCCTACCGCCCGTGGCCGCTGCACAGCCTGGACCACTTCAGCGAACGCTTCGGCCTGGTGCTCATCATCGCGCTCGGCGAGTCGCTGATCGCGGCCGGCGCTGGATCGACGTCGATGGCACCGATCGGGAGCAGCCTGGTGGCGGCCCTGCTCGGCCTCGTCGCCACGGTCTGCCTGTGGTGGCTCTACTTCGACCGGTTGGCACCCACCGCCCGGCAGTCCGTCATGCTGGTGCCGCGCGAGCGGCGGTCCGCCGTGGCTGGTGACGCGTACGGCCTCGTGCACGCCCCTCTGATCATCGGGGCCATCTACATCGCGCTCGGCATCGAGCAGGTGCTCGGTCAACTCAACGAGGAGAACGACCGGCCCACCCGGTCGGGCTGGGTCGTCGCCACGGCCCTCTACGGCGGCGCCGCCCTCTACCTGCTCGCACGGCTGCTCTTCCGCCGGCTCACCGTCCGCGCCGCGCACCCCGCGCAGGTCGTCGCCGCGCTGGTGCCGCTGGCCCTGCTGCCGATCGGCCAGGCCCTGCCCGCGCTGGCCTCGCTCGCCCTGCTGACCGTCTTCCTGGTCGGCGTGACCTGGTACGAGCGGCGGGTCGACAGACGCGACCCGCACATCGGAGCAGCTCCGCCGGCCGGTCGGTGAACCTCGGAGAACTTTCCGGACGCCGTGTCGATATCCCCGGTCCCCGTTCGTCGTCATGCTGGACGGCGACCCGCCGCACCGAGAGGAGCCGAGGCGTGAAGTACATGCTGATGTTCATGACCCCCGCGACGACCGACTGGGACCAGCCCGTCGACGGGTGCAGCTTCGAGGACTGGATCCGCTACGACCGTGAGATGAAGGACGCGGGGATCTGGGTGTCCGGGCACCCCCTGCAGGACCTGACCACCTGTACGACCGTGCAGGTTGGCCCGGCCGGCGAACGCACGATCACCGACGGACCGTTCGCCGAGACCCGTGAGGTGCTCGGTGGGTACGACATCATCGACGTGCCGGATCTCGACGCCGCGCTGGAATGGGCGGCCCGCAGCCCCGGAGCCCTCGGCGGTGGGTCGGTCCAGGTGCGCCCGGTCGCCGAGATCGAGGTGGAGGCCTGACGATGCCCGGCGAGGGGGCAACCGGGACGGAGCGGGTCGGGTCGTCGGTCGAGGCGGTGTTCCGGGAGGAACGCGGTCGGCTGCTGGCCTCGCTCGTGCATCGCTTCGGCGACCTCGACCTGGCCGAGGAGGTCGCCTCCGAGGCCATCGAGGCGGCGCTGGTGCACTGGCCGACTGACGGCGTCCCGAGTCGGCCGGGCGCCTGGTTGCTCACCACGGCCCGCCGCCGCGCCGTGGACCGGCTGCGCCGCGACCGGGTCCTGGCCACCCGGCTCGCGGTGCTCCAGGCCGAGGCCGAGCGGGCCGACGCCGCTCCACCCGCCGACGCGGACCGCGACCTGCCCGACGACCGGCTGGCGCTCTTCTTCACCTGCGCCCACCCGGCCCTGGCCGCGCAGGATCGCGGCGCGCTCACCCTGCGGTTCCTCGCCGGCCTCACCACGGCGGAGGTCGCGCGGGCGTTCCTGGTGCCGCCCGCGACCATGGCCCAGCGGCTCGTCCGGGCCAAGCGGAAGATCCGCGACGCCCGCATCCCGTTCCGGGTGCCCGGCGCCGACGAACTGCCCGAACGCCTGCCGACGGTGCTCCAGGCCGTCTACTCGGTCTTCACCGAGGGGTACGCCGCCAGCTCCGGCCCGGATCTCCAACGGACCGACCTCGCCGAGGAGGCCATCCGGCTGGCCCGGATCCTGCGCCGGCTGCTGCCCGCCGAGCGGGAGGTCGCCGGGCTGCTCGGCCTGATGCTGCTCGTCCACGCCCGGCGCGCCGCGCGTACCGGGCCGGACGGCGCGATCGTCCTCCTCGACGACCAGGACCGCGCACGCTGGGACCATCGGATGATCGACGAGGGGCGCCGGCTGGTGGTGGTCGCGCTGACCGGGGGACCACCCGGGCCGTACGGGGTGCAGGCCGCCATCGCCGCACTGCACGACGAGGCTGCCGACGTGGCCAGCACCGACTGGCCCCAGGTGGTGGCGCTCTACGACGTACTGCTCGGACTGGTCCCCTCGCCGGTCGTCGCGCTCAACCGGGCCGCCGCGGTGGCCATGCGGGACGGACCGGAGGCCGGGCTCGCCCTGCTGGACGAGCTGGCCGACGACCCGCGGCTGCGCAGCTACCACCTCTATCCGGCCACCCGGGCCGACCTGCTGCGCCGGCTCGGTCGGCACGGCGAGGCGGCGGCGGCGTACCGCAGCGCCCTGGCCCTGGTCGGCACCGAGCCGGAGCGGGCGCACCTGCTCCGGCGGCTGGACTCCGTCACCGACGGGAAGCCGACCGACTGAGCGGATCCGCCGGTGGGGCGTCGCCCGCTGTACCCTGCTCGGGTGAGTCTGCCCCTGCCGCCCGGCGAGTTCGCGGCGTACCTGTTCGACTGCGACGGCACCATCGTCGACTCGATGCCGCTGCACTACGTGGCCTGGCGGCGGGCGCTGGACGAGTGGGGCTGCGAGTTCCCCGAGGACCTCTTCTACGCGTGGGGTGGCCGGCCGACCGCCGACATCGTCGTCGCGTTGAACGAGCAGCACGGCCTGGCCATGCCGGTGGCGACCGTCGTCGAGCGCCGGGAGAGCTACTACGAGGAGTTACTGCCGCAGCTCGCCGCCGTGCCCGAGGTGCTGGCGCACATCCACGACGCGCACCGGCGGGTGCCGTTCGCTGTCGTCTCCGGCAGCACCCGGGCCTCGGTCACCGCCTCCCTCGACACGCTCGGCCTGCTCGACCGGTTCGACGTGCTGGTCTGCGCCGACGACTACACGCGGGGGAAGCCCGACCCGGAAGCCTTCCTGCTCGCGGCGGAGCACCTCGGCGTACCGCCGGGCTCGTGCCTGGTGTTCGAGGACACCGACCTGGGCATCCGGGCCGCCACCGCCGCCGGCATGGCGTCGGTGCGCGTCCCGCAACCCCGCGAGCGATCCGAGCGGTGACGCGGCCGGCCGGCGCCGGCGCGCGGGGTCAGGCCGGGCGGTGCTGACGGTCGAGCGAGCGTTGGTGGCGCCGTAGCGCCCGGTGATGGGCGTGCGCGAGCAGGCGGTCGACCTCGGCCAGGCTGCGCGGCCCCGGGTTGAGCACGCACGCCCACCCGTGGGTGCCGTACGCGGGATGGGGAACGACCTGGTCGAGCGCGGTGAAATCGACCGCGGACCGGTGCGCGGCGAACTGCGCCGGCGGGTGGCCGAACCGACGCTCGAACTCCTCGCGGCCCAGGTCCAGGCTGAGCCGGAAGACCCCGGGCCGGTCGAGTTCCGAGTCCTCGTCGAAGCCGGCGGTGTCCTGCCCGACGAGGGTGGCGAACGGCCGGCGGCGGTCCGGCCCGACGAAGAAGAACCGATCGCCCCAGCTGGACTTCGGGGCGCCGGAAGCCTCGTCGGCCCGTACGACGGTCACCTCGGGCAGGGCGAGGATGAGGTCGGCGATGTCGTCGGCACCCAGGTCGAACGACCAGGCGGCGGGCATTGATGAAGAAGCCATGACCTTCACCGTATCGTTGAACCGCCCGTTGAGACTTCCGCGCCGATCGCTTCAGGAGGGGCAGCTGAACCCTCAAAGCTCAGGACGCGCCTACCGGCCGGTGGACCTGGCCCGCGCGCACGGCATCTCCAGCCAGGCCGTCCGCAACTACGAGCGCGACGGCGTCCTCCCGGCCGCCCGGCGCACGCCGAGCGGCTACCGCGCGTACACCGAGGTGCACGTCGCGGCGCTGCGCGCGTACCTGGCGCTCGTCGTGGCACATGGCTACGCGACCGGCGGCGAGATCATGCGGGCCGTGGTCCGGGGCGATCTGGACACCGCCCTGCGCGCCGTCGACACCAGTCACGCGCAGCTGCTGCGCGACCGCGAGACGCTCGACGCCGTCGAGGCGACCATCGGGGTGCTCACCGCCGCACCGACCCCCACCCCGCCCGGCCGGCCGCTGGCCGTCGGCGACCTCGCCCACCGGCTCGGGGTGACACCGGCGACGCTGCGGAAGTGGGAACGGGCGGGCGTGCTGTCGCCCGCGCGGGAGCGCCCGTCACGGCAGCGCCAGTACGGCCCCGAGGACGTCCGCGACGCCGAACTGGCCCATCTCCTGCGCCGGGGCGGCTACCGGTTGGACCACATCGCGACCGTGATGCGGCAGGTACGCGCCGCCGACGGCCCGGGCCCGCTGGCGGCGTCCCTGCACGACTGGCGGGAGCGGCTGGCCACACGTGGGCACGCGATGCTGGTGGCCGCCGGTCACCTCGCCGGCTACCTGGCGACGACCGGGCCGTGATCGCGGTGGCTAGCTGACCGTCAGCAGCAGCTTGCCGGGGAAGGAGGTCTGCAACCGCCGGTGCGCCTCCACCACCTTGCCGAGCGGGAACGTCTCGGCGACGTACACCTCGAACGGCCCCGCCTCGATGAGGTCGTTGAGGCGCTGCAACTGCCCGGGGTTGGCCACACCGTCGTACGCCCGGACCGGCACGCCCGGCCGCTCGCGCGGCTCCGGCTGCACGCCGTGCGCGTACGCGACAACGCCGCCGTCGGCCAGCGTCTCGGTGAGCCGGTCCAGCGTCCCGCCGCCGGCCATCGCCAGGATGCCGCGCACGCCATCCGGGGCCACCTCCCTGATCCGTGCGATCACCTCGGTCAGGTCGCCGTGACCGTCGAGGGACACGTCAGCGCCGAGTCGGGTCACCAGCGCCACCCCCTCCGGTCCGGAGGCCACGGCGACCACGTTGAGACCCTGCCGCTTGGCCAACTGCACGGCAAAGTGCCCCTGACCGCCGCTCGCGCCGAAGATCAACACCCAGTCGTTCGTCGACAGGTCGAGGGCGTCCAGCCCGGCCAGCGCGGTCAGCGCGTCGGTGGGCATGGCGCCCGCGTGCTGCGCCGACACACCCTCGGGCAGCTTCGCGGCGTACTGGGCCTTCGCCACCGCGTACTCGGCGTAGAAGCCGCCCTTCGGCCGGGTGGTGGCGGCGACGTAGACGAGGTCACCCACCGACACGTTGGTCACCTGGCTGCCGACCGCGGCGACGGTTCCGGCACCGTCGGCGCCGGGCACGATCGGGAACGCGGCGCCCTCGGGCACCAGGACGCCCTGCCGCTCGTACGCGTCCCACACCCCCACGCCGGCGGTCCAGACCTTGATCAGCACCTCGTCGTCGGCGATCTCCGGCACCGGCAGGATCCGCAGGGTGATCACCTCTGGCCCGCCGAACTCGTCGAAGGCCGCAGCCTGCATCCGCTCGGGCACATCCCCGTCAGCCATGTGGATTCCCTCTCCGTGCCGGCGTCACCCGTCGCAGCATGCCGGCTCCGGGGCACGCCCGGTCCGGGGCTGAGCACCGTTCACCCACAAGGGCGACCGGCGGCGCCGGACCGCGGTCGCCGTCGCGCTGACCCGCCGGGCGCGCCACCGCCGGATACCTGATCACACGCTCAGGACGTCTGCGGCTCCTGGCCGCGGAGCGCCTGCTCGACGGCGTCGCGCACCCGGGCGTCCTCGCGCGTCTTGCGCCGGACCCGGTTGCGGCGGCGGTACTGGAGCACCCCGACGACTGCGGCGATCAGGACGACGAGCACCAGCAGGAGCATCCACGGCAGGGCCCAGCCGTGCGTCGTGGCCCGGACCGGCTCGAGCGAGGTGGTGGAACCCGACGCGTCGGTGAGCCGGGGCGTGAGGGTGGCGGTCGCCGCCAACCACACGGCGGGTGCCACGCCGCGAACCGGCACCGTCACGGTCCAGCTCTCACCCGGGAGTAGCTCCGGCGGTGCGGCGATCCCGCTCGCGTCGGTGCTCAGCGCACCGAACGGGCCCGAGACCGACACCGCCTGCTGGCCGGACAGGGCGGCGTTGCCGGAATTGTGAATCTTGTAGGTGACGGTGGCGTCGCCCTTGCTGAACGGGTTGAACGCGCCGCCGTACGTCACGTGCAGATCCTCGATCGCGAGGTTCGGCTTCAGCTCGCCGCCGACCCGCAACGTGATCCGGATACCGAGGCGCCGGTCGACGTTGATGCCCTCAGCCTGGTCCGCCTGCGTCAGCGAGGTCAGGATGCCGCCGACGTAGTCGCCGGGCGTGGCGTTGTCGGGAACGCTGATCGTGAAGGGGACCTGGGCGGTCTTCCCGGGCTGGATCGTGACGCTGCCGCGATCGGCGTGGACCCAGGCACCGACCGCCACGGACTTTCCGTCCTTGGCGAGCAGGTCGAGCTGGCCCGCCTTGGTGGTGAAGCCGTCGGCGGCGTAGACGGCCAGATTGAGCGTGACCGGGCCGCGGTTGGCGACGACCATCGCGTCCTCGACCCGTCCACCGGGGTTCACCGCGTAGCTGAAGCTGGACCGGGCGTCGCCGTAGCTGTTGGAGGCCGTCCGGACCGTCCAGGCGACGTCACCCTCCGCCGCCAGCGCCGGGCCCGGAGCCAGGCCGGCAACGGCGGACGTGGCGAGCAGAGCCAGAACGGCGGTACGGAGGAGGGTGGCGACGGTCGTTCTCCGACGCGTTGTGGTCGTTGACATCTCGAGGTCCTCAGACGGTCTGGGTTGGTTCTGGAACGAGCGGCGGGGTAAACACCCGAGGGCGCCTACCCCGCCAACTCATGCGGGTTCGATCAGCTGCTCAGCGCGGTGATCGTCAGGGTGGTGCGGTAGCTGCCCTTCGCGATGCTGTCCGGGATCTTCAGGTCCAGGTCAGCGCCGAGCTTGGCGCCACCACGGGGGTGGCCCTGCACGGCGGCACCGAGGCCACTCGAGACCGAGAGACCCTTGCCCTGGTCGTCGTAGGACGACAGGACCGGGGCACCAGCCTCGGCACCGGCGCCGCCGTCGAGCACGTACGGGGTCCAACCGAGGTAGGAGCCGGCGAACTTCTTGTCGCCGTCCTGGAAGTCGCCCACGCTGGCCGAGATCGACCACGGAGCGAGCGAGCGGCGACTGTCCGACACGAGGATCGGGTTGATCTTGCCGTTCGCCTCGAAGTAGGTGCCGTTGCGCTCCTGCGCGACACCGAGGTCCACCAGGCCGTTGTAGCCGTCGATCGTCCAGCCGAACTCACCCGGAGCCGGGTTCGGCACGTTGACCTGGATGGCCTGGCCGTCACCGTGGTACGGGTGCACCGTCACGTTGTCGACGATCGAGCCGACCGGCTGACCCTCGGCGGTGTTGGTGCAGGAGAGGCCCTCCTCGACGGCCGCGTTCGGCGCGGCGCAGGTGCCGCTGCGGACGTTCGCCAGCACCAGCTTGTCGCCGCGCACCTGCACCTTGACGTAGCTGCGGACGTGCTCCTGGTTCTGCACCGAGTTGTACCAGTACTTGCCCGGGTCCAGCGGGTCCGGGCCGTTGCCACGGATGCCGGTGCCGCTGCTGTCCGGCTTCTTGATGTCGTAGTACTTCGAGCCGGAGGCCGAGTTGGCCGTCACGTAGATGACGCCGCCCGGGCCGGGGAACACGTCGGCAGCACCCGGCTTCTCGTCCGGGTTCTCCTTCTGACCGTTCTTGATGGAGTAGCTACGGGAGTAGCTGTGGTCGTGACCCTGCAGCACCATGTCGATGCCGAGGTTGGAGAAGGCGGTCGTGAAGTCTTCCCGCCGCTGCTTGTTGTCGGTGTCGGTGGCGTGGCTGGCCGGCGAGTAGATGGAGTGGTGGTAGACCAGCACCTTCCACTTGGCCTCGGCGCCGTGCTTGTTGACGACGTCGGTGACGTACGCGACGTGCGCCGCGTCGCCGCCGCCACCCGTGGCGGGGTTGTAGCTGTTGCTGTTGATGTCGATGAACAGCACGTCCTTGTAGACGAACCAGTAGTCACCACCGGACTTGGTGCCCGCCGGGTTCCCGTTGTCGTAGTACGGGGCCGTGCGGTCGGTGTTCGGGGTGAAGTGGTGCTGCTCGTAGGACTTGCCGCCGACGTCGTGGTTACCGATGGTGGCGACGAGGGGGTACTGACGGAGCTGATCGGGCGCCAGGAACGAGGTCCACTGGCCCTCGTCGTTGGCGCTCTCGACGTGGTCCCCGCCCGACACCAGCAGCTCGGCGTTCGGGTTGGCCGCGGTGGCGACCTTCAGGGTCTCCTCCCAGCCGGCCTGGTCCTTCAGCCGGTCGCCGGAGGAGCCGATCTGCGGGTCACCGAAGAACAGGAAGTCGTAGTCGCCCTCGAAGTCCTGCGTCTTGAAGGCGTACGCCGAAGACCAGTTGCCCTCGGCACCGACCCGGTACGAGTACGCCGTGTTCTCACGCAGGTTGGTGATCGTGGCGTGGCGGTTGAAGCCGGTGGTGGAGGTGTTCGCCCCGCCCACGGCGTCGAAGCTGACGGCGCTGGCCGGGAACTCGCCGTTGACGATCTCGGCGGTCGGGGCGAGCTGGATCTTCTGCGCGGTGTCGGCGGAGGAGTACCAGGTCACCACGCGCTGGGTCTCGTTGGCGCCGACGCCGAGGATGACGCCGGTGATCGTGGTGGACTCGGCCGCGCTGGCGGTGGCCATCAGGCCGCTACCGACGGCCGCGGTCATCCCGAGGAATCCCGCTGCGACCCCGGCGACCACACGCCGCCGCACGAGCCCCGGGGTCCGTGTCGAGGTGCTCAATGTCATCGACATTGTTCCCTTTTCAAATAGAGAAATGGACGATCTTCTCCCGACGTTGGGGAAGCAAACTCAAGCTTTCGCCGCGTGATGAACCAACCATGAACGTGATCTTGCGGATGGCTGCACTTCGCGAACTACTTAGCCTTGCTCAGGATCCCGACACGCGTTGGACGAACCAGACCAGCCCCATAATGGACACGCAGGCGGAAATGGCTCCGGTGGTCCAGAGGCCGGTTTTGGGCGCGCGGCGCCGCAACACGATCAGCAACGGGAAGACGACCGCGATAATCGCCAGTTGCACGACCTCGATGCCGACGTTGAACACCAGCAGGGACCACAGCAGGGTCCACGACCACGCCTCGTCGATGCCCAGCGCGCCGGCGAATCCCAGGCCGTGGACGAGGCCGAAGCAGAAGACGACGCCGAGGCGGATCCAGCCGGAGCGGTCGAGGCTGAAGTGGCCCTGGCCGGCCGGATCGAGGTCGGTGGCGTGGTCGCCGCGCCGCCAGATCCCCCACAGGTGCCAGCCGGCGACCACGGCGATCGACAGCGCGATGATCGGCTCCACGACGCTCGCCGGCACGTCGACCAGACCGAGGGCGGCGAGCATGAACGTCACCGAGTGCGCCAGGGTGAAGCTCGTGGCCGCGAGCACGATCTCCCGCAGACGTCGGGACCCGGCGATGAGCGCCAGCAGGAAAAGGATGTGGTCGATCCCGGACAGCAGGTGCTCAGCACCCAGCAGGAAGAACTCCCGGAACCGTTCGTACCAGGACTGAGCGGTCGAGAAGGAGGGGTTGGCGGTGTCGAGCGCCGCACTGCCCGAACGGCCGTCGATCTCATACGTGACGATCGTCTTGGTGCCCTTGACGTAGCCCTCGTCGTCCGGGAACAGGCCGCTGCGCACCTCGTGCTCGTCGGTCCGCTGGGGACAGGCCCAGTCGAGCAGCAGACCGGCGTACGGCACGCCTTCGCGCGCGCCGATCGTCACGCCGCCCACCCGCTCCGGCCGGCACGCCGCGCCTGCTGAGCTCACCGCGAAGCGGTCGGCGACGTACCGGAGGGTCGTCTCGGCATGCTTGTTCAACACTGCCGCCTGCGCCTGGGAGTCACCCGCCTCGAACGCCGCGGTTCCTTCCCGAAAGAGCGGGTCGTCGTCGCCGGAATCGGCGGCGGACACGACGAGGAGGTCGTATTCGAGCTCCAATGCCGTACGGATGTGACCCTCGTCTCCCGCTGTGATTTGCGCGTAGACGGTCGACGAGAATCCGTGAGCGGACGCGGGCCCGGCACCCAAAAAGGGGACAACCGCCGCGGCGATCCCGACAACAGCGACGATAACGGTACGGCGGACGCGCCCAGACATGCGACTCCCTCGGTTGGCCAGTGCACGCTGCACGCCGTCGGTGAACACGAGCCCGCCCGCCGACGAACCGGCGGAAAACAAATCCCGGAACGACGACCCGCACATTGAATGCGGCCGGGATTGGGATAGGAATAGCGAGGAGCACGCACACCTTTCCGCCATCACTCGGAGGACGATCGCCTTGCGCCCCCCGCTTCGGGCCGTTGCCATGCTGGCCGCCGCCGCCGCGCTGGTCACCGGATGCAGCTCCGGCGACGACTGGTCACAGCCGCATCCCAGGCCCGCCGCCATCGGCTCCCTCGGACCGGGCTTCGTCGACCCGTCCAGCACGCCCGCCCCGGAGGGGACGGTCCGGCCGCAGCCCGGCTCCTGGACCGGGGTCCATCCGTCGCGGGACTACCGGGTGGTGCTGCTCACGGCCGGACAGGACCAACCGACCAAGGCCCTCGTGACGGCGGTCGAGGACTGGGCCGACGACGAACACCTCGATCTCCGGAAGATCGTGATCGGTGATGCCCACGACGCTGTTCCGAGCATCGCCAAGGCCATGGGGATGCACCCCGACCTCATCGTCAGCGCGGGCAACGACCTCATCGACCCCCTCGCGCTGGTCACCCCGAACCACCTGGAGCAGCGGTTCCTCGTGGTGGGAGCCGAGCTGGCCGAGCCCACCCACAACGTGACGGCGGTCGACTGGCCCGGCGCCTCGTTCCGGGGTGAGGGGCTCGGCATGTCCTCCACGTACGACCCCGCCTCCTTCACGGCCGAGCGCTGCGCGGCCGCCATCCGGGCGGGCGCGGCGGCCGTGCTGAACGACCTGACCGGGATCGTGGTCTGGCTCGACCAGTGACCCCTGCACACCAGGCCGCCCGCCAAGGCCCGGTGCGGAGGCCGACGGCCTCCACACCGGGCCCGGGCACCTCGCCGAGCGGGGGAGCTAGGGCGTGGAGCAGGTGGGAGTCATTCCCCCACCGGTGCCGGCGCCCTGGTAGCCGAACTCGGTGGACTGGCCAGGGGCGATGGAGCCGTTGTGACCGACGTTGGTGAACCGGACCGTCCCGGTGTCGCCGCTCCGGTTGGCGTTCCAGACATTGGTGACGCTGGCGCGTACGCCAACCTCCACGTACCGAAAAGTGTTGCCGGACAGTCAGTCGGCTCGGCGCCCGAGAGGGAGGAGCCCGGAGAGGATCAGTGCGGCGCCGATCGGCAGCAGGTCCAGGTCGGCCGCGATCGACACGAAGCCGACCAGCACCAGAGGCGGACCCCAGCCCGGAATGAGTCGTGGCCGGCCGACAGCGGCCCGGATCAGCAGGGTGAG
Organism: Micromonospora sp. NPDC049301; assembly: GCF_040678715.1. Classification (NCBI taxonomy): domain Bacteria; kingdom Bacillati; phylum Actinomycetota; class Actinomycetes; order Micromonosporales; family Micromonosporaceae; genus Micromonospora; species Micromonospora sp. NPDC049301. Next base: position 15,351 of record NZ_JBFAQO010000001.1, read on the forward strand.
AAGACCGAACTGGAACAACAGCGGCCCCGCCGCCATCGCCGGGTCCGGCAGTGGCGCGGAGTCGGCCAGCCGGGGGAAGAGATCGCCGAGGATCACCCAGAGGAACGCGGCGGCCCCGACCAGACCGGCGGCCGTCGCCACGTCCAGTAGCACCCGGAGGCCGGTACGCGGCGTGGTGCTCGAACCAGCGGCGCCGGCGGACGCGAGCAGCCGCCGCAGACCGACGACCAGACCGGCGAAGAGCACGAACGCGACCAGGAACAGGGCGTGGCCCAGATCCCACGCCCAGCCCGAGCCATGGTCGCCGTCCAGGCCGTCGATCATCCGCAGGAGGCCGTAGAGCAGCAGGAACACGGGGGCACCGACGGCCGCCGTCCGCACCAGGCGGATCGGCTGGTGGGAGACCCGTGCATCGGTGTCGGTCATCGCCTCAGCCTGGCAGGGCGGCCCTCGGCACTCCATCGGGATGTTCCCGTACCGGTCCCGGAGGTGCCCACCCTGAGGCTGCTCTGGGGTACGCGCGATCCGGGGCGCCTCCGCGCACCGCTCGGGCGCCCAAGGCAGGCATGTCTATCCTTCGCGCATGGTGATCAAAGACGAAGACGTGGCCATCGCGGCGGCACAGGCGGGAGCCGCGGTCGTACGGGAGATGTACGGGGCCTCGCTGGCACGCTTCGACAAGTCCGGCGGTGACTTCGCCACTGCCGCGGACATCGCGGCGGAGAAGGCCATCCTCGACGTCCTCCGTTCCGCGCGCCCGGAGGATGCCATCACGGGCGAGGAGAGTGGCCGCACGGGCGCCAGCGGCTCCGAGCGGATGTGGCTGGTCGATCCCCTGTGCGGCACGCTGAACTACGCCGTACGCACCATGCTTGTCGGGGTGAACGTCGCGTTGAGGTCGGGTTCGACGGTCGACGTGGCGGCCTCGGCCGACCCGTTCGCGGACGAGGTGTTCTGGACCGACGGCAATCGGGCGTACGTGCGCCGCGACGGTGTGGACGAGCAGCTCAGCCCATCGGCCGAGTCGGTGTTGGTGGATGTCAATCTCGATCCGCCGTTCCCGAACGCTCCCCGGTTCCGGGCGGTACGACTGCTCGCCGACGAGGGGTTCGTCGAGCGGTTCCGCCCACGCGTGGTCTCCACCAGCCTGGCCGTGGCGTGGGTGGCAGCCGGCCGGCGAGCCGCGTACGTGACCGACGGCGACCTGCGGGACAGCGTGCACTTCGCCAGTGGCATCGCCCTGTGCCGGGCCGCGGGATGCGTGGTGACCGGCATCCAGGGCCAACCCCTGCACACCGGCGCGGGTGGGCTCATCGTGGCGGCGGATCAGCAGACGCACGCCGCCCTGCTGGCACTCGTCGACAACCAACTCTCCAGCGAGCAGTGGAAGGAGTCGGTCGGTGACCAGCCGGGCCGGTGAGACGTTCGCGACCGACCGAACCGTTTCCGACATCGAGGCGCTGCTCGCCGCGGACCTACCCACCGGTGGCGCAACGGTCAGCGAGGGAGACCCGGCCACCGGGGAGTGGACCGTCACCAGGGGCGAGGGCTTCCGATTCGGACCACTCTGGGAGAGCGAGGCGCTCACCGGCGTGTACGGGAGGGAGTGGAACGAGGCGGAGGAGGCCGCGGCGGAGAACCTGGCCCTCGTCGTACGGGAGTTGGACAGCCGGTGGGGACCGCACCGGCGGGTTTCCATGCGGGTACCGCTCTTTCGTGATCAGGCGGGCGAACCCATGCCCGCGATGTTCCAGGCGTTGTGCGACATGGACTGTTACGGCGATCTGGCCGTGTGGGGGCCGCTGACCGTGGGCGGCCGATGGATCGGGGTCTCCGTCAGCCAGTGCGACGGCGACGCCCCGATGATCCTGACGGCGGTCGTCAGCGACCGGCCGATCACCGAACTGGAGGACTGACTTTTACCGCCGCCTCACCCGAGGCTGATGGCGTTCAGTTCGGCCAGCGCGTCCCCGGGAAGGGTCAGCGCGGTGGCGGAGACGTTCTCCCGCAGGTGCGCGACGGTGTGCCTGTCGAAGCCTCCGACGCGCGGGTTGACCACCTCGAGGTGCTGGTCGGCGAGCGGGACAAGCAGCAGACGATCAGTTCGCAAGATCGGTTGGGCACGCGGCAACAGTCGCACGATGCCTGCGGGCCTGCGGGCGCAGGGCTGTGATCAGCGAATTTGCTGGTCCACAGTCGACACGTCGGGGCGGCCGCCGCTCGTGGTGGTGAAGCTCCGGTCGCACAGGCACCTTGTGGGGCGATGCGACGACGAATAGCGTCTCGATGTATCGGCTCGATATATCAGGGCGACGCTGTGGTTGCCCGGCTGACACGGGAGGTGCGATGAGGTCGATCGACTACGACACGGAGCAGCACCAGGACTACGCGCGCGGCCGCGCGCTCACCCAGCAGCAACTGCAGGTGTGGATCAGCGCCTTCGAAGCGGCACTGCCCGAGCGACGTCCGCTGGTGGGGCTCGACGTCGGCTCGGGGACCGGCAGGTTCACCCCCGCGCTGGCCGAGGCGTTCGGGCCAGTCACCGGCGTCGAGCCGTCGGTCCGCATGCGCGAGATCGCACAGACCCAGTCCCAGCATCCCGATGTGCGGTATCTGGCAGGCGCCGCCGAGGACATTCCCGTGCCGTCCGACAGCGCCGACTACGCCCTCATGTTCCTGTCCTGGCACCACGTCCAGGACAAGCCCCGGGCCGCCCGGGAGTTGGCCAGGGTGCTCAGGCCCGGCGGGCGGCTGCTCCTGCGCGCGAACTTCAGCGACCACCATCCGCAGCCGTGGTGGCTGGGGCACTTCCGCCACGGTTACGAGGTGGACGCCGCACTGTTCCAGCCGCTGCACGAGGTCGTCGCGATGTTCACGTCGGTCGGCTGGCGCGTCACCAGCTTCGGCACGGTCACCGAGCCGTCCTCGGGCACCTACGCCGACATGCTCGAACGGCTGCGCCTGCGTACCCTCTCGTTCTTCGCGCAGCTCGGTCCCGACGACCTGGAGGCTGGCTTCCGCCGACTGGAGAAGGTTGTAGCCGAGAACCCGGACGCGCCAGCGCCGGTGTTTGCTGAGCCACTGCTCACGCTCGAACTGCTCTGACACGCGACGGCTGATCTCCACCAGCATGCCCGCCTCGGCACCGCCAGGGCCTGTCCGGCGGATCTTGCCCGGACAGGCCCTGCCTCGGAGGACTCAGCGCTTGAGCGTGAAGGTGAAGTCGCCGGACAGCTTGCCGCTCAGGCGAACTGTCGATACGAGATTCCCTTCGATGATCAGTCTTTCGACCTCGGCTCGCGAAAAGCCGAAGCCTTCAGCGATCAGTCGCACCGCCCGGACAGGGATCCGAGCCGCAAAGCGGACCGAGACCTCGATCGCCTCGCCCTCCAGGTGGTCCGACCCGCCGGTGTCGAGGCGCCAGGCGTTGTCCCAGTCGAGGGCGATGCGATTACGGCGCAACACGACCGGATCCTGGAGCAGCTCGGCTGTCAGGCCAGGGTCGTTGTCGTGCAGCAGGTCCAGGAGCTCAGGTCGTATGGAACGCACGTTCATCCGTTCCAGGACGGTGAGCTTGGTGGTCTCCCCGCAGACGGTGCACAGCGCGAGGAGCCAGGCGTCGATGAGCTTGTGGTTTGCGTTGACGCGAAATTTACCGCTTGCCCGGAATCGCTCGGAGGCGCACGCGTGGCAACGGCGGAGAACGATCGGCAGGCAGGTGGGCACGACCACCCAGTTTTTGGACACAGAAATTCACCGGTTCCAGTGAGAAGTCCGCAGCGAAAAGGAGCGCGTCGCACATGCGCGACGCGCGACGAATCAGCGCTCAGGAGGTCTCACTGGATGTACAACGGCATGTCCTCGACGAGGCGACAGGGGGCGGGAGCACGGTAACGACGCACGGAAGTGCCGCTCCACTGGTTTTTGGGCGGGCGCCCCGTGTGGTCGACGTGTGGTCACTGCCGTTGCCAGTCGACCGGGACCAAGGCAGAGACCGCTCGGAGGGAACCCGCGTCGCGGTCATAAGCGGGTGGGACGGGGTGGCAAAGCCTTGACTTCAGGTCGACCTGAAGTCAGAGGATCGCGTCCATGACCGTCCCGAACAGCACGGCTGCCACCGCACGGCTCATCGCGCGACTCGACGCGGCGGAGAACGAACCCGGCGCGGTGCGGCTACGGCAGCGCAGCTACGAGCTGCTGGACCTCTCCCCCGGCACTGTGGTTGACGTGGGCTGTGGCGCGGGACGTGCCGTGGCAGAGCTCAACGAGCGCGGTGTCACCGCGATCGGCGTCGATGTAGATGAGCTGATGATCGCCACGGCGCGCGACCGCTGGCCGGGCGCGGATTTCCGGATCGGGACCGCGCAGTCGCTTCCGATTCCTGACCAGGCGGTGACGGGCTACCGGGCCGACAAAGTCCTACACGAGGTGCCGGACCCTGCTTCGGCGCTGGAGGACGCGCACCGTGTCTTGGCCCCGGGTGGGCGAATCGTTCTGCTCGGACAGGACTGGGACGCACTGATGATCGACTCATCTCACCCCGAGCTCACCAGAACCATCCTGCGTAGTACCGCCGACTCCGTCCCGAACCCACAGGCCGCGCGGGCCCACCGGAATCTGCTCCTCGACGCTGGCTTCCAGGACGTCACCGTCGAAGCACACACCGGCATCTTCACCGAGCCCAAATTCCTGCCGATCGTCGAGGGATTCGCCGCAACAGCGGTCACCGCCGGCAGCATCACCCCTGAACAGAGCGCCGAATGGGTACGGGACCAGCGCTTTAGGGCAAGGAGGGAACGTCTATTCGTGGCGTTTCCCATGTTCGTCGCCTCTGCCCGCCGACCGTGATCCTCTCGATCTGGCACAGGGCCGCGGCCACGACTTGGTCACTCTCGCACGATCTGTCAGCGGACGGGCCGGTGACGGCAGCGGCCGGCTGCCACGGGGCAATGACGTCGGCTGACCAACGGGGCTGACCATCCCGGCGATGTCCGCATCGGCTGTCATACGGGTATGTGAGGCGCGGCCTGCCGCCCAATGCGCGCCCGTACCGTGGCCTGGTAGTGCGGGCACGCGGTGAAGTCCTCGTGCTCGCACTCCAGACCCCCCTCGATGAACCCCAGGGAATCCCGCAGCGCGTCGATACGCGCGACGAGGTCCTCGCGGTGCCGCAACAGGATCTCCCGTCGCCGCGCTGACCCGGCGGCGGTCATGAGCTCACGGATCTGGTGCAGCGACAGTCCCGCCTCCTTGGCACGCAGGATCGTCGCGACCCGGTAGAGGTCCGCCGAGCGGTAGCGGCGGCGGCCGGCGACCACCCGCGCCGGCGCCAGCAACCCGGCCGATTCCCAGTGCCGCAGCACGTGCGTGGCCAGCCCAAACTTGTTGGCGATCTCACCGATCGTCATCATCGCGTCCTCGCCTGCCTGCATGCCGCCATTAGGCCGCAGGCCGCCCGACTCCAGCAAGCCAAACTGACGGCGCGCCGATGATCAGATCTGGCACCGCCACTCGTCCGTCCGCCACGGACGCGGCTGGAATAGCTCACCACGGCTCCCCACTCGTGAACTGACGGGTGACCCGGTTCCGCCGGCCTCTCAATGGCTTGTGCGACTGACCTCTTGCGGACTGGATGCGAATTGCGCTGCTGCCAAGATGGCCCGGCCTTGCCTCGACTTGGTTGCCGACCAGGTCGCCCGGGTAGAGGCAAATCTATGGGCCCCCGAGACTTGTTCCAGATGCTGTTGGGCGTCGGCGGTTTGGTCCTTGCCAGCTACGGTGTTCGTCTCCTGCTGACTGGCCGCATGTCGCCTTTCGCCCAGAGAAGGTGGAGGCGGCCGGTCGACGCAGCGATGTGGTTCCTCTGCGCTGGACTCTCCTTCTTGTTACTCGCAGTGGGGTACCTCGGACGTCTCATCGGCGCGTTCGGACCCGCAACAACGTGGACGCTTGCGAGCTTGGCGCTCGTGTTCCTCGCACTCGGCCTCGTCAGATATCGGCCACGCGACAGCAGACGTGCCGGATCCTCGGACATGACGTAACCAACGTCTACGCCGCTGCCGGTTTGGAAGATCGTTCCGGCCTACCGGTCTGTCCGGGCCCTGCGAAATGCTTGAGCGCTGGCATCCCGTAGTCGCTCGTCATGATGTAGAAGGCGGCAGCAGGGTCGTCGCGTCGACCACCTTGACCGTGGCCGCGGCCCGGTCGGTGGCCAAGGTCAGCACGTGTCCAGGCGCAGGGGGCGGCAGCCGGTGGAGTGTCAGGCCCGATCCGCCACCGGCTTTGAACTGTGCTTCTGCGATTGTCCAGGCCACTACCTCCCGCACCGGCTGGTCACCGGTCCGCTCGACGTCCACCCCGACCCGCCCACCGCCGGGCAAGGCGGCAACGGCCACCACCGCGCCGCTGTGCGACACAGACATCTCCAATGCGGTCGCGGGCAGCCTCGGCCGGCCGTGCCAGCCGCCGCATTGCGAGCACGTGCGGTCCACCGTCACCGCCTCAGCGGGGAGGTCGAGCATCGAGCCGGCGACGGTGCGCAGCAGTGCCGCTCCGAGCAGGAACCGAGCGCGATCCGCCTCAGCCACGACGCGATCGACGCGCTGCCGCTCGCGGTCGTCGAGCACGTCCAGTAGCCCGACGTGCGCCCTGGTCAGACCGACGGTGAACACCGTGATCTTGCTCGTTGTCGACGGTTGGACAGCCACGGTTGATTAGGTTAGCCTCACCTACCGTGTCTCTGCTGGATCCCCGGCGGGTGCGCGCCGCCGTGCCAGTGTCTGACACGGTCGACACGCAGCATCCTGCCCTGATCGACTCGGCCGGCCATCTCAGTTACGGGGAGCTGGCCGATCGGGTGGCTGCGCTCGCGGCCGGTCTGCCGTCAGTACAGGCTGGCCGGCGGCTCGTGCACGTGCCGCTGGCCCCGCATCGCGACTTGGTGCTCGGCTATCTGGCGGTGATGTCGGCCGGGCACGTGGCGCTCATCACCCCGCCGGAGCATCGGTCGATCACGGCGGTCTACCAGCCCGACCAGTGGCTCTGTTCGGATGGCACCTTCGCGACCGCAACGCCGAGCAGTGACACCGATGAACCGCGGCACCTCCTGCATCCGGATCTGGCGCTGCTGCTCAGCACGTCGGGCAGCACCGGGTCACCCAAGTTGGTTCGGCTCAGCCACCGCAACGTGCTCAGCAACGCCGAGGCGATCGCGGCCGCGCTGTCAATCACGCCGGCCGATCGTGCGGTCACCTCGCTACCGCTGCACTACTGCTTCGGGCTGTCGGTGCTGCATGCTCAACTCCGAGCCGGTGCCACCACAGTGCTGCGGCCCGGGTCGGTGGCCGACCCCGGCATCGTCGATGATCTGCGCCGCGACCGGGTGACCGTGGTCGCCGCCACTCCGCACGTGGTGGATCTGCTCGACGTCCAGGGTGTGCTCGATCATCTGCCTTCGCTCCGGTTGCTCGCCCAGGCCGGCGGCGCGTTGCCGCCCGCGCGGGTGCGGGAGCTCGCCGCTCGGGGCCGCGCGGCCGGCTGGGGAATGACCGTGATGTACGGCCAGACCGAGGCCACCGCGCGGATGGCCGTGCTGCCACCCGAGCTGTCGGAGCGATACCCGGATGCTGTGGGATGGCCGATCGCCGGGTCGGCGTTCCGGCTGGACGCGGCCGGAATCGACGAGGCGGTGGGTTCGCCCGACGTGCCGGTCGGCGAGCTCGTGTTCACGGGTCCGGGCGTCATGCTCGGGTACGCCGAGCAGCCCGACGACCTGGCCCTGGGCCGGATGCACACCGAGCTGCGGACCGGCGACCTGGCGTGGATCGACGCGGACGGGCTGGTCCGGATTGTCGGACGGCGGTCCGACTTTGTGAAAATCATGGGAATCCGGATCGACCTCGGCCAGGTCGAGCGCTCCCTGCGCGGCCAGGGGCTGCAGTCCTGCGTCACCGGCCGCGACGACCAGCTTCAGGTCACCTACCGGCGCTGCGAGCAGTCCCCCGGCCAGGTTCGCGACCAGGCCGCGCAGGTCTCCGGTCTCGGCCGGTCGGTGATCTCGGTCCGCGCGGTCGACGACCTCCCGCTGCTGTCCAACGGCAAGATCGACCGCCGGCGCAGCGCCGAGCTGCACGTCACGGAGACCCCCGGCCAGCAGGCAGAGACCGCCGCCGCGGTGGTCGCCGTGCTGGAGCCGCTTGTCGGCCCCGGTGGCGTCGACCCCGACCGGTCGTTCGTCGAGCTCGGCGGCGACTCCTTCAGCCACGTCGTGGCGTCCGTCGGCCTGACGCGTCTGCTCGGAGATCTGCCGTCCGACTGGCACCACCGCCCGGTGCGCGACCTCATGGCGCTCGCCGACCGGGTGCCGCGTTCCCGGTGGTGGCGTCCGCTGACGCGGCGGGTGGAGACGAGCGTCGTCCTGCGCGGCGTGGCCGTGGTGACGATCTGTGGCAGTCATGTCGGGTTGTTCCGGCTGCCCGGCGGAGCGCACATCCTCCTGGCGGTCGCGGGCTTCCTGTTCGCCAGGTACGTACTCGCCTCGCCGACGACGGCGGAGCGCGTGCGGCGGACCGCCCGGGTCGCGGTCGGGGTCGTCGTCCCGGCGGTGACGGTCGCGGCGCTGATGCTGTTCGGCTTCGGAACGGTCCACTGGTCGAACGTTGCGCTGGTGCACTGGCTCGCCCGGCCGCGGGACATCAACGACTTCTGGTTCGTCGAGGCCTACCTGGTGATCATCGCTGCCACAGTCGCGGTCCTGGCTGTTCCGAGGCTGCGGGCCGCCTACGCCGCCGACGCCTGGCGCACCGTGATGGCCGCCGTGGCGGTGCTGCTCGTGCCTCGCTATCTGGTGCTCGCGTTGTACGACGGTCCGCTGCGTGGTCTGCCGGGCACGGTGGCATGGCTGTTCGTGGCGGGGGTCGCCATGGCGGTGGCCGACAGCCGAAAGCGCCGGCTGGTCACGGCGGCGGTCGCCGCAGGCGCCGCCTTCGGCTTCTTCGCCGGGGACCCCGCCCGCAACCTGACCATCATGGCCGGGCTCACTGTGCTGGCGCTCGTGCCCGCGCTACCGGTGCCGCAGCTGCTCGTCCGTCCGCTCGGCGCACTGGCGGCCGCCTCGCTGCACATCTACCTCGTGCAGTTCCAGCTGTTTGCGTTCTTTGATTCTCCGATCATGAAGTTCACGGCCGCGATCGCCGCCGGCCTGGGGTTCTGTGCGATCGGCAACCACGTCCTGCGCCGGCGGCTGTCGCCTCTGCCCGCGGTCGCAGTCATCCGTCGTCGCGTGGCGGCGAAGCAACTCGTGAGAGAGGACATGACATGCGTCGACGCACGTTCCTGACCGGCCTGGGGGCCCTCGGGGCAGCGGGCCTGGTGGGATGCGGGTCGAAATCCGAGGACGGGTACCAGGCCGACCCCGATTCGCTGCAGGTCTACTCCGCGCAGCACGAGAACCTCACCAACGCGTGGGCCGAGGCGTTCACCTCGGCGACCGGCATCAAGGTGCAGGTCCGCAAGGGCTCCGACGCCTCGATGGGTCATCAGATCGTGGCCGAGGGCTCGGCGTCGCCCGCCGACGTGTTCCTCACCGAGAACAGTCCGGCGATGACGCTGGTCGAGCGGAACAAGTTGCTCGCGCCGCTGGACGAGGCGACCCGGCGGCAGGTGCCGGCCCACCTGACCCCGTCGTCGAAGTCGTGGACCTCGATCGCCGCCCGGTCCACCGTGCTGGTCTACAACACCGCCAAACTCGACAAGGCCGACCTGCCGAAGTCGCTGATGGATCTCGCGGCGCCGCAATGGAAGGACCGCTGGGGGTGCGCCCCGGGTGGTGCCGACTTCCAGGCGATCGTCGCGGGCATGCTCGCGGGTCAGGGCGAGCAGAAGACCACCGACTGGCTGGACGGCCTGAAGTCCAACGCGCGGGTGCTGCAGAACAACATCGCCACGATGAAGTCAGTCAATTCCGGCGAGATCGAGTGCGGCGTGATCTACCACTACTACTGGTACCGGGACCAGGCCGGCACCAAGGAAGGCAGCGCCAACACGGCCCTGCACTACTTCCGCAACCAGGACCCCGGCGCGTTCGTGTCGCTGTCCGGAGGTGCTGTGCTGGCCCGGACGAAGAAGCCGATCGAGGCCCACAAGTTCCTGACGTTCATCACCAGCAAGGCCGGGCAGCAGGTGCTGGTCGATTCCCAGTCGATGGAGTACGCCGTGGGCAGCGGTGTCGCCTCGGCGCCCGCGCTGCCGCCGTTGAACAGCCTGCAGGCGCCCCCGGTCGACCCCTTCGCGCTGAACTCCGACAAGGTGACTGAGTTGATGACCGATGTCGGCATCATCTGACCTTCGCGAGTCGCCCGCCGCCGCGTACGACGAACCGGCGGCGCCCCGGCCAGTCGTACGCGCCCGCCGGTCCACCCGGATGCCGTGGCTCGTCGTGGCGGCCGCCGTGCTGGTCGCGGCCGTGATGGTCCTGCCGGTCCTGGAAGTGGTCGGTCAGGCTTCGGCCAGTGGCGACGAGGCGTCGAGGCTGCTGCTGCGTCCGAGGACGGCCGAACTGCTCGGCAACACCATGCTCCTGGTCCTGCTCACCGTACCGATCACCGTGCTGCTGGGATGTGGCGCGGCCTGGCTGGTGGAACGGACGACCCTGCCGGGCGCCGGCACGTGGCGCACGTTGCTCCTGGCACCGCTCGCCATTCCGGCGTTCGTCAGCAGCTACGCCTGGACGTCGGTGCTGCCGCAGGTCCAGGGGCTGGGTGGCGCGGTGTTCATCACCGCCCTCGCCTACTATCCGTTCGTCTTCCTGCCGGCCGCGGCTCTGCTGCGGGCGCTCGACCAGGGGCACCTGGACGCCGCACGGTCGCTCGGCTCATCCAGTCTCGGCGCGGTGCTGCGGGTGGCGATGCCGCAGTTGCGGCCGGCCATCACCGGCGGCGCGTTGCTCGTGGCCCTGCACCTGCTGGCCGAGTTCGGCGTCCTGCAGATGATGCGGTTTCCGACCTTCACCACGGCGATCCTCCAGCAGTTCGCGGTCGGGTTCAGCAACGCCGCCGGCAGTCTGCTGGCCGCGGTCCTGGTGGTGCTCTGCATCGGCCTGCTGGCCCTCGAGGCGCCGCTGCGCGGCCGTGCGCGGATCGCCCGGATGGGCGCCGGCGCCCGACAGCGTCCGGTCGCGTACCGCCTCGGCGCATGGACCATCCCCGCGTCCGCCGCACTCGCCGCACTGGTCGGCCTGGCGCTGCTGGTTCCGCTGGTGCTGGTGCTGCGTTGGCTGGTGCGGGCGATCACGTCCGGCGCGGTGTTCGTCGGCCCGCTGCTCGCGGCGACGGGTTCGACCGTCGGCCTTGCGGTGCTGGCGGGCCTGGCGGCGTCGGTCGCCGCGCTGCCCGCCGCGTGGCTGCTGCATCGATACCCGTCAAGACTGGCGACCGCGCTGGAGCGGGTGACCTACCTTGCGAGCGCGCTTCCCGGGGTCGTGATCGGGCTGGCTCTGGTGACGCTGGCGGTGCAGTGGGCCCGTCCGGTCTACCAGACCGCCGCACTCGCGGTGCTGGCCTACGCGGTGCTCTTCATGCCCCGCGCCATGGTCGCCTGGCGGTCCGGCTTGGCCGCGGCTCCGCCCGAGCTCCTCGAGGCATCGCGTTCGCTGGGGCTGTCCGGTTTCCGTACCCTCATCCGGGTGGTCCTCCCGCTGGTGTTGCCATCGGCGCTGACCGGATTCGTGCTGGTCTTCCTCGCGACGTCGACCGAACTCACCGCGACCCTGCTCCTCGCCCCGACCGGCACCGAGACGCTGGCCACCGCGTTCTGGTCGGCCAGCGACGAGTTGGATTATGTGGCGAGTGCCCCATACGCTGCGGCGATGATCGCGCTGTCCGCCCCGCTCACCGTCCTGCTGCGCCGGCAGATCCTGGACCAGCGATGAGCGGGGGCGGCATCTCCATCACCGGGCTCACCGTAGGGTACGGCGGCCCGCCGGTGCTGGACCAGGTCGATCTGCAGGTGCGCGCGGGCGGCATTACCGCGGTGCTCGGTCCTTCCGGCAGCGGCAAGACCACGCTGCTGCGGGCGATCGCCGGGTTCATCCGGCCCGACCGCGGGCGGATCGAGGTACGCGGCGAGGTGCTCACCGACGGACCGGCGTTGGTGGCTCCGGAGCGGCGCGGCATCGGTTACGTCCGACAGGACGGCGCACTCTTCCCGCACCTCGACGTCGCCGGCAACATCACCTTCGGGCTGCCGCGGGCCGAACGGCGCCGGGCGGCCCAGGTCGAGCCGTTGCTGGAGCTCGTCGGCCTGTCACCGAGCCTGGCTCGCCGCCGACCGGATGAGCTGTCCGGCGGGCAGCAGCAGCGGGTCGCACTCGCCCGGGCCCTGGCCCGCGAACCGTCCGTGGTACTGCTCGACGAGCCGTTCTCGTCGCTCGACACCGCGCTGCGCGCCGCAACGCGCGAGGCCACCCGTGCCGCTCTCGCCGCGCGGGACGCAACCACCGTGCTCGTGACCCACGACCAGGCCGAGGCGCTGTCGTTCGCCGACCAGGTGGCCGTCATGTTCGACGGTCGGTTCGCTCAGATCGACAGCCCGGCCGGCGTGTACGGCGCACCGGCCACGCCCGAGGTCGGCCGGTTCCTCGGCGACGCGATGCTCCTCGGCGGACAGGCCGTCGGCCGGACCGTCTCCTGCTGTCTGGGCCAGCTCGACCTGGCCGAACCGGCCACCGGCGACGTACTCGTGATGGTCCGACCCGAGCAACTCGTCCTGGGCGAGCCGTCCGACACCACCGCCTCGGTCTCGTCGGTGACCTACCAGGGCGCCGACGCGATGGTCCGCCTGGAACTGGTCGGCCAGACCACCCGTCTGGTGGCGCGCGTCCCCGGCGATCGCGTACCTCACCCGGGCGACAAGGTGGGTATCGCCGTACCTGCACCCGTCCGCTCATTCCCCCAGCGCTGATCCTAGGAGTGTCCCGGCAGCCGGGAGATGACGCAGGCCACCCTCGCTTTTCTCTTAGGTGAGCCTGCCCTAATCTGTCGCCCATGCGCGTCCTTCCCGACACCGTGCCGGCGCCGTTCGTCCGTGCCCTGGCGGGGCACGGCGACCGGCCGGCTGTGATCACCGCCGACGGCCGGCTCAGCTACGCCGAGCTCGCCGCGCGGGTCAGCGAGTTGGCCGCCCGGCTCGGCACGACCCGCCGGCTGGTGCTGCTCGCCGGCGCGAACCGGGTCGACGAGCTGGTCGCGTACCTGGCGGCGCTGGCCGGCGGGCATCCCCTGCTGCTGGTGCCGGGGGACCATCACGCCGCAGTCACCGAGATGGCCCTGGCGTACGACCCGGACGTGCTGCTCCATCGCGTCAACGGGGAGCTGGTGGTCGACGAGCGGCGCCCGGGCACCGGGCACGAGCTGCACCCCGACCTGGCGCTGCTGCTCAGCACCTCCGGGTCGACCGGCTCCCCGAAGCTGGTCCGGCTGTCGTCGGCGAACCTTCAGGCCAACGCGGAGGCAATCGCCGAGTACCTGGACGTCCGCGACACCGACCGGGCGGCCACCACGCTGCCGCTGCACTACTGCTATGGCCTGTCGGTGGTGAACAGCCACCTGCTGCGCGGGGCGGCGCTCATCCTCACCGGGCTCTCGGTCACCGACCGCTGCTTCTGGAAGCTGTTCCGGGGCGAGCGCGGCACCAGTCTGGCCGGCGTGCCGTACACCTTCGACCTGCTGGACCGGGTCGGCTTCGACCGGATGCGCCTGCCCCACCTGCGTCACGTCACCCAGGCCGGGGGCCGGCTCGACGCGGAGCGGGTGGCCCGGTACGCCGCCCTCGGCCGCCGCCACGGCTGGCGGTTCTTCGTGATGTACGGCCAGACCGAGGCCACCGCCCGGATGGCGTACCTGCCGCCGGAGCTGGCCGAGCTCCGGCCGGAGGCGATCGGTGTGCCCATCCCGGGCGGGTCGTTCCGGCTGCGCGCGCTGCCGGACCGGCCCGAGCCGGACACGGGCGAGCTGGTCTACGCCGGGCCCAACGTGATGCTGGGCTACGCGGAACGGCCGAGCGACCTGGCGCTGGGGCGCACCGTCGAGGAGCTGCCCACCGGGGACGTGGCCCGGCGCGGGCCGGACGGGCTCTACGAGATCGTCGGGCGGACCGCGGAGTTCGTGAAGATCTTCGGCCTACGGGTCGATCCGCGACGGGTGGAGGATCGATTGCGGGTGGCGGGCGTCGAGGCGTACTGCGTCGGGACGGATCGCGAGCTGGTCGTGGCCGCAACGGGCGGTCACCGGCCCGAGCGGGTACGGCGCCTGGCCGCCGCCGCGGCGGGGCTGCCCGCCCGGGTGGTCCGCGTGCACCTGCTGGCCGAGCTGCCCCGGCTCGGCAACGGCAAGCCGGACCTGGCGGCCGTCCGCGCCCTCACCACCGCTCCCCCGCCGGTCCCCGCCGTGGACGCGCCCAGCGTCGGGACCGAGCAGCTCTGCCGGCTCTACGCCGACCTGCTCGACCAGCCCGAGGTCAGCGCCGACCAGAGCTTCGTCGACCTGGGCGGCGATTCCCTGTCGTACGTCGAGATGTCGGTCCGCCTCGAAGAGCTCCTCGGCGACCTGCCCGCAGGCTGGCACACGACGCCGATCCGGGAGCTGCCCCGATCCGCGCCGGCCCGCCCGGCCCGGCACCGCGTGCTGGAGACCAGCGTGGCCCTGCGGGCGCTGGCGATCGTGGTCATCGTCGGTTCGCACATTCCCGTCTTCACCGTCAAGGGCGGGGCGCACCTGCTGCTCGCCGTAGCCGGGTTCAACTTCGCCCGGTTCCAGCTCACCACCGCGGCCCGGCGGGAGCGGGTACGCGCCGCCGTACGTGCGGTCGGCCGGATCGTGCTGCCGTCGGTGGCCTTCATCGCCCTGGCCGGGGCGGTCACCGGCGACTACACGCTGACCAACGTGCTGCTGCTCAACAGCGTCCTCGGCCCGCACGATGGCGCGACGGAGTGGCAGTTCTGGTTCATCGAGGCGCTGATCTACATTCTGCTGGCGACGACCGCGCTGATCGCCGTGCCGGCGGTGGACCGGATCGAACGGCGGTACCCGTTCGGCCTGCCGCTGGCGCTCGCTGCCCTCGGCCTGGTCACCCGGTACGACCTGCCCGGCCTCGCCACGTTCAGCTACGTCCCGTCGGCCGTGGTGGTGTGCTGGCTCTTCGCGCTCGGCTGGGCCGCGGCCCGCGCCGCCCGGACCGCGCAACGGGTGGCCGTCACCGCCGCGGCGGCGCTCACGGTGCCGGACCTGTTCGGCGAACCGTTCCGCGAGGCGTTCATCGTCGCCGGCTTCGCCCTGCTGGTCTGGGTGCCGCGGCTGCCGAGCCGGCCGGCCGTCAATCGGGCGGCCGCCTTACTGGCCGCCAGCTCGCTCTGGATCTACCTCACCCACTGGCAGGTGATGCCGGTCGTCGGCCCCTGGTCGCGGCCGGCGGCGCTGGCCGCCTCCCTGGCTCTTGGGATCGCGTCCGCGGTACTCGCCCGGCAGGCGGCTCGGCGGCTGCCGCCATTCATAGCAGCGGCAAAGGTCAGATCGCAGACGGGTCAGCGTTACCCCTCAAGCCGCCTTGGCGGCAGCCCCGATCACTTGACCCGATAGCAACAAACGGCGCATTGTCCCGCCATATGCGGGGAGCTTCGTCAAACTCATCCGCCTGCTCACCGAGCTTACGTCGACGGAGTCCTGGTCGCCCTTGGCCTGGCTGGCCGTGCTGGTGCGGTCCTGGGGCGCTGCCGGTCAGCTATTCGATCGGGAAATTGTTTGCGTGGCTGCTCGGGCATTGCCAGCAGGCAACGCCGTCGACGAGAGCCGCGGTAGGAGGATGGGTGTGGCCCACAGACATCCGGGCGAGCTGGTGTCGCCCTCGTCGAACTCCTTTTCCTGCAGCAGGTCGGCCAGCTCGACGACGGCCTGCTCCAGGTCCCGGGTCGGACGCAGGCTTCCCAGGACGCCCTCCCGCGCCCGCCTACTGAAGCACACGCGTATGGCGTCGAGGGCGTCCAGGTTTACGCCAGCGGCTGCACGACGGCGCCGCGCCGGGCGAGGTATTGCCCTACCCGGCGCACCGCGCGCTCGTAACACTCGAGTGCGCCGAGCACCAACTCGTTGTTATGACGCGGGTGAGTGGTCACCGCGGTCGCGACGGTAAGACGCTGTTCTACCGGGCCGATCGCAACCCACCCCCTCGCCGCCGTGACCAACCTGCAGTCCTACCTGCCGGACAACCTTAGTTGTCGAGCGCACTCTGAAGTGCGAGGTCACTGACGAGGGAGTGCTGTCATGCGCGACCTAACGCTGGAAGAGCGGCAGGAACTAGGGCGGGAACTGAGTGCTGTTGCGGCCAACTGGGCGCGGCGGCTAAACGCCTCCGACATGGATGCCTTACCCAGAGCAGACCACGAGCGAAGCTACACGGAGAGGATGCGGAGTCACCTGGCACGGATGGCGGCAGGTGAGCAGATGCGTCGTCTTCTCGCCGACCTCGTGTCCGCCAGCGCCGAGAAAGCGGTGCAGTGCGGTGCGGGCTATCCCGAGCTTGGGGCAGCGGTGGGCGCCAGCCGGCAAGCAGCGCGCAAGCGTTGGCCCAACCTATCGATCTCGAAGAGGCGCGCCAAGGAGTGGAAGCAGCCACCCGGAAGCATCGGCTGGGCTGGTAGCCATTTGGGGCACCCGGGACCACCCGGGACCTGAGGGTCGCTCTCAGCCGCGTGCACGCCGGCAAGACCGTCACCATCGACGTCACCGACACCCTCACCGTCGAGTGCGACGATGGCGCCGGTGCCCGTTCAAAGGATCATGGCGAGGTATCGAATCTCCGTGCCAGCACCGCTGGCCAAAGACCTCCCAGGCCCGCAGCAGATCTCGCCATTCGCTCTGAGCCTCGTCGGTGAGCCTTTCTAACCTGATCTTGCAGGTCAGGGCGGGTGTGACAGACCCGGACCTCGATGAGGGCGAGGCTCCACGACGAGCAACGGGCGGCCCGGCCGCGGAGGCCGGACCGCCCGGGTGTCGCCGGAACGGCGTCGAGGAATCTCAGCAGGACTCGATCCATCGTGACCTCACGCCCGCGTCCAGCGTCACCTCGTCACCCGTAGCCACGGTGACCCAGTCGGTGTGGCCGTAGTTGGCGCCGCCGGTCTCGTTCCAGTAGTAGATCAGGTCCGAGTCGACGGAGTCGATGAAGTCGTGCGGGTGATACACGTGGAACTGCACCCGGTAGGTGCCCGAGCGGACGTACGCGGTGAAGGTGCCGTCGGGGTTGATGGTGGTCAGCCCACCGGAGCCGGGCTGGCCGGGGGCCGTCGCCACGTCGATGCGGGAGATGCCCTCGGAGCCGACCGGGGCGCCCGCCTCGCACGAGTCCCATACGCGGTTGTTGTTGCCGTCCACCCAGACGGTGCCGCGGATGATGGCCCCCTGTTCGACGGTGATGGTGTGCCGCGCAGTGTTGTTGTCCAGGGTGGTCTCCGGCGCGGTCGTCTCGGCGGTCGCCTCCACCGTCACGACCTCGCCGACCGTGGTGGCGGTGAGCATCCCGCCGTAGTACAGCTGCTCGCTCGTCTGACCCGGCTGCAGTGGGCCGTGCATGCAGCGCCAGCCGGTCCGGCCGTCGGCCACGCCGTCGCCGAACGCGCAGTCCCACCCCTCGCTCGACGTCTCCGAGCCCTGCACCCCGGCCGGCACCGGGATGGTGACGGTCACCTCACCCGAGGGCGAGTTCCCGGTGTTCCGGACCGACGCGGAAAGGTTCACATACTCGTTCGGGAGCAGCTGCTGGCTGCTTCCGGCGGGCACGAACTCGAGGTCCACGGTGCTGGGCACGTAACGCACGCTCGCCCGGCCGGTGTTGTTGGTGGTCGTCGAGTCCGTACGGGTCGACGCCGTGGCGGTGACGGTCAGCGTGTCGCCGGCGGTACCGGCCGGGACACCGAACGGGATGTTCAGCGCGTCGGCGACCTCCCCGGCGGCCAGGGGGGCGTGGGTGCAGGTCGCGGCGCCCGCCAGGTCGCAGTGCCAGCTCGGCGGAATCACGAACCCGTCGGTGGAGAACCAGGCTCCCGGCGGCAGCGTGAACGCCACGGTCACATCCTGGCTGGCTCTGGTGCCGGAATTGCGCACGTCGAGCGTCAGGGTCGACCAGCCACCGCTGGCCGGCACCTCGACCGGGCCGACGGACGCGGCGACCACCAGGTCCGCCCGGGCGGGGGCGGCGCCGGCCGGGGCGGCGGGCAGCAGACCGGCACCGAGACCGGCCAGCGCGCCGACCAGGAGACTGCTACGGAGCAGGTGACGGCGGGTGGAGCGGAATCGAACGGACATCAGGTCCTAACGTCGGAGGGATCGACCGGGCCAGCCGGCCCGAGTCGTGGGGATCTTCGGCGTCCCTCGGGTTGAGCGCGAAGATCGTGATCACTGTTACGTCCGCGCCGTCGTCGGTTCCGGCTCTCGTCCGACACTGGCAAGCGCCTGGCTTCCGGTCCCCGGTCGGCGGGCCTCACGCCGAGACTGGCCCACTCCTCCGCCTCATCTGGCCGCCTCGGTGCCGATGGTGTTTCGCGTAACGTTTTCGCACTTCGGAGCGCCCTCTGGTCGGCGGGCCGGGGTCCGATTCCGGCCCACGCGACGTACCGGATCAGAACGGGGAACGATGAGCCGAAGAGCAAACAGGGGCCGGCGCGCACGGATCTGGATGGTGGGGGCCGGCGTGCTCGCC
Organism: Micromonospora sp. NPDC049301; assembly: GCF_040678715.1. Classification (NCBI taxonomy): domain Bacteria; kingdom Bacillati; phylum Actinomycetota; class Actinomycetes; order Micromonosporales; family Micromonosporaceae; genus Micromonospora; species Micromonospora sp. NPDC049301. The sequence goes on from NZ_JBFAQO010000001.1 coordinate 34,095, forward strand.
CTCCTGGCCGCCGGTGCGGGCACCGCCGTGGCGGGCAGCGACCGGTCCGCCGACGACACCGCGGCGGAAGCGCATCTGGTCGCTGACAGCACCAAGTCGAAGGTCGACAAGACGCCCCAGTCTCCGCGGCCGGGACGGAAGCCACGTCCCACCGCGTCGCCGACGTCCAGCCCGACCGCCAGCCCGACGCCGACCCCGACCACCACCACTTCGCCTCCGAGCACCGACGTGAACGCCCAGATCCCGATCCCGGGGTACGTCACCGGCTTCCGGTTCGGCGACATCCTGGTAGACGAGGCACGCGGCCGGGTCTACATAACCGGGGGCAAGGGCACCGACGGTCTGATCGTCACCGACCTGGACGGCAACGTCCTTCGCACCCTTCCAGGCATCGCGCCGGGGGCCGCCGGGATGACGCTGAGCCCGGACGGCAGCAAGCTCTACATCGCCGCTGGCGACCAGGACTGGCTCAGGATCGTGGACCTGGACACGTGGGAACTGGACGGACAGTTCACCGGGAAGACCGACGGGACCATGACGTGCCCGAAGGACATCGCCTTCGCGGCCGGCCAACTCTGGGTCTCGTGGGGGTGCGAGAACGAGCCCACGGCGGGCATCGGCCGGGTCGACCTCGCGACCGGCAAGTTCTCCGTGAACGCCGTGGACGCCATCGACGAGCGGATCAGCTCGGCGATGCTGCTGGCCACCTCACCCGCTCAACCCGACATGCTGATCGCCGGCGCGACGGGCTCCAGCCCCGCCCTGCTGGTCCGCTTCGAGGCCACCGCGACGGGGCTGGTCCAGCGGGCGATCAGCCGGACCGACGGTGGCTCGGTCGCGCAGTTGGCGGTCACTCCCGACGGCACCGAGGTGATCGTCCCCTCGGGCGCGCCGTACTACCACCCGGTCCTGCGCACGTCCGACCTCGTCGAGGTGCACCGGTACCCCACCGTCACGTACCCGAACGCCGTGGCGATCCGGCCCGACGGCCTCGTCGTCGCCGGCACCAACTCGTCGTACGACAAGGACGTCTGGGTCTTCGAGCCGGGCGGCATCACGCCGATCATCACATGCGAATTCGGGCACCTGCCGAACCAGGAGACGTGGGCGCACAACCTGGTCAAGGGGGGGCTGGCCGTGTCCGGCAACAAGATCTACGCGGTCACTGACCAGTCGGCCGAGCCGGAGATGGTGACCTTGCGGATCCGTACCCTGCCGTGACACCCGACGCCCGGCCCGTCGCCGACGGGCCGGGCGATCGGCGGTCGGTCACCGCTGGGCATCGCGGTGAGGGGCCCGAGGTCGCTCTCGGCGAAGGCCGCCGCCCTCTCGCGGTGCTTGCTGGCGTGGCGCTGGTGGTGGCGCGCCGCTGTCGGGTCCGCTTCGACGCCTGATCTTCACCGGAACGCCCCCGCTGCCGTGAGGTGGTGGGGGCGCCCGTGTTTGCCGGACGCGGCTACTGGCGCTGGTAGCCGCTATTTCGCATGTGAAGATTAGTGCCTATTTCCTTGGATCCGGTCCTGCCTGTGGCCTGTTACAGTCGGCCGGCCGGGTGGCGGTCGGCGGGGTCGATCTCGTTCCTGCTCTCCGCGTCGTCGATCACCGCCGTCAGTTCGGCGGCCAGCTGCCGCAGCGTGACCGGCGTGAGCGGGCCAGTCGAAGGCGCACCCACAGCGGGGTCGATCGACGGGAGTGGCACCTCCGATGCTGACTGCTCGACCGGCGTGACGGGCGACGGTTGCGCAGCGGGCGGACCATCCGGGGTGTCCTTGATTTCCGCCGCGGACGGCCTGCTGATCGCCGGGGCGGCGGTGCTGGCCGGCGCGGCGCTGACGGTCAGCGTCGCGCTCGGCACCTTCCGCCCGCTGATCGGCTGACGGTGGCACCCGCTACCGCCGGAGCTGGGCCACCCCGCTCTGGTACGCCAGCACGACCGCCTGCACCCGGTCCCGCACCCCGAGCTTGGCGAAGATGCGGTTCACGTGCGTCTTCACGGTCGCCTCTCCGACGAAGAGCTCACTGGCAATCTCGCGGTTGGACAGGCCGAGGGCCATCATCCGCAGTACCTCGGTCTCCCGGACGGTCAGCTCCGCCAGGCCCGGGTTGCCGACCACCGAAGCAGTCGCGGTGTAGTGGTCGATCAGCCGACGGGTGATCGACGGGGAGAGCAGGGCGTCGCCCCGGGCCGCTGTCCGCACCGCCTCGGCCAGCTCCCGGGGCGGTGTGGTCTTGAGCATGAACCCGGAGGCGCCGGCCCGGAGCGCGCGGTAGACGTACTCGTCGAGGTCGAAGGTGGTCAGCATGATGATCCGGGTCTCATTGCGCTCGGCCAGGATCCGCTCGGTGGCGGCGATGCCGTCGGTGGGCGCCATGTGGATGTCCATCAGGACCACGTCGGGCACGCACCGGGCCGCGAGCAGCACGGCCTCCTCGCCGTCGGCCGCGTCGGCGACGACCTCGATGTCGGGCTGTGCCGTGAGGATCATGCGAAGGCCGCCGCGCACCAGCGCCTCGTCGTCGGCGATGAGGATGCGGGTCACCCGGCGACTCCCGTCGGGGAGAGCGGGGCGGCGGACGCCTCGGCGTCGAAGGGCAGCTCGACCCGTACTTCGAAGCCGCCGTGCGGACCCGGACCAACGCTGACCGTGCCGCCGAATAGCTCCGCCCGCTCCCGGATGCCGGTCAGACCGTGGCCGGTGCCGGCGTTCCGCCGAGCCGGCCGCGCTCCGTCGTCGACCACGTGCAGCCGAAGGACGTCGCCGGCCACCTCGATCGAGACGCGGACGGTCGAGCCTGGCGCGTGCCGGGCGGCGTTGGTCAGCCCCTCTTGGAGGACCCGGTACCCGCTGACGTCGGCTGCGGCGGGCACCGTGCTGAGGTCGCCGGCGACGGTCACCTCGACCCGTCCGCCGGCGAGACGCACCCCGGCGGTCAACGCGTCGATCCGCCGCAGCGACGGCAGTCCTTCCGGGGCCGCCTCCGCGCCCCGGAGGATCACGAGCAGCCGCCGCAGCTCGGTGACCACCTCGCGTCCGACGTCCTGAACCGCGTCGAGCGACGCGCGTGCCTGCGCCGCGTCCGAGTCGAGCACGGCCTGCGCCGCTGCGGCCTGCAGCACCATCACCGAGACCCCGTGCGAGACGATGTCGTGCAGTTCCCGGGCCACCCGCAGCCGCTCGTCCGTCCGGGCGGCGGCCTCCCGCTCGGCGGCCAGCGCGACCAGCCGGGCCGCCTGGGCCCGCCGCATCCGTACGGCGTACCCGGGGCCGAACACGGCGAGCCCGACGAACAGGATGAACGCCCAGTCGGAGTCGCCCGCCATGGCGTTCTCGATCCCGAGCGGGACGAAGTAGCTGACCGCGGCGACCGCTGGCGCGGCCCGGCCGCCGACGGCGACACAGCCGAAGCAGGCGGCGAGCAGCGCCAGCAGCGGCACGACCGGCCACTCCGGCAGCACGGGCGTGAAGCTCTGCGCGGTGAAGCAGGCGCCGGCGAGGACGGCGGCCGCCCGGGGGTACGACGTGCAGCCGGCCACCGCGAGGGCGTAGCCCGCCAGCAGCACGGTGAGCACGGCGAGCCAGCCGGCGGAAAGCGCGGCGAGGTCCGGCCCCTGCCCCTCCACGTAGCCGGCCAGCGGGACGTAAAGCTCGGCCAGGCCGAACGCGAGCAGCGCGACACCGGCGAGCGTGGTGGCCACCCCGCGCCACCGGGCCCGAAGGTGGAGGGCGGGTGACATGCCGGAAGCGTATCCACGGCGAGCGGAGTTCCGCGTCCACCCACGGGTGTAGCGGCGACGGCCGGGACTCCACCCGGGGATCAACTTCGCGACCGACGACTCGACCGTGCCCGGCTCCTAGCGTCCCTCGCACAGCTTCTTGGAGGGAGATTCTGATGGATGACGGGACCGGACGGCGGATGGGTCGGCGTCTCACGGCGGCCACCCTGCTCACAGGCGGCCTGCTCTACGGCGCCGCGAACGCCTTCTACTGGGTGATGTTCCCGGACGACGTGTCGGACGGCGCCGGCAACGTGGCGGTGGCCGCCGGGAACGTGGGCGCGTGGCGGGTGGAGACCGTCCTGTTCGCCCTGGCCCACCTGGTGTTGCTGCCGGCGACGCTCGGGCTGGCTGCCGTGCTGGGCGGACGGAAGCCGGTCGCGGCCACCATCGGCGGCGCGCTCGCCCTGCTCGGGCTCTACTTCTCCACCGTCCACCTCTGGCACTACAACGCCTTCTTCGGGGCCCTGGCCGGCGGCGGGGTCGACGCCGACGCCGCCCGGCCGGTGACGAACGCTCTCGACGGGGACCCGTTCGTGATGGCCTCGTTCGCGGTGTGGCTGATCGGCTGGCTCGTTGGCCTCCTGGTACTCGCCTTCGGCGCGTGGCGGGCCCGGCTGGTGGCGCTCTGGGTGCCGCTGGTCCTCACCGTCGGGCAGGTGCTGGACCTGGTCACCGAGGGGGTCCCGCTCAAGGTCGCGGTGAGCGTGCTGATGATGGCCGGGTTCACCGGCCTGGCGTTCGGCGTCGAGCGGTCGCGCCCGGTCTCCGCGCCGGCAGGGACGGCAACCCGGGCGACCGCAGACGCCTGACTCGGAGTCACGCCGGGGAGCGACATGTCTGCCAGACCTACATACGTCTCACAGACATGTCGCGCGGCCGAGCGTCCGCAACAAGGTAGCCGGCCAGCGGCCTTCGCGCGCTCGTTCGAACGGCCGAGCGCATCAGGGCTGCGCGCTGGCTCGGCAGGCGCCGCGCCGACCCTCGACGGTTTCTTCGGCGGGCCTGACCCGGCCGACGACCTCGCGTCACGCCGAGAGGATGGTCCGGCTCAAATCCAAGGCAGAGGGTCGACTGGACGGCCGCCCAGACGTACCTCGAAGTGCAGGTGGGGACCCGTGGAGGCACCGGTTGATCCGACCAGTCCGATGACCTGGCCCGCGCGGACCCGCTGACCGCGAGACACCAGCAGCTTGGACTGGTGGCCGTAGCACGTAGACAGCCGCTGCCCGTCAGCCCTGCCGTGATCGATGCAGGTGTAGTTGCCATAGCCGCCGTACCAGCCGGCGCGCGACACACGGCCGTCCGCGGCCGCGAGGATCGGGGTACCAGTTGGAGCGGCGAGATCCACGCCCGAGTGCAACTGCCATACGTGGTAGTACGGGTCGAACCGGGTGCCGTACTTGCTGGTGAGCCGGCCCGACAGTGGACGCCCGAGCCGGCCCCCACCGACCGTGGCAACGGTGCGGGCCGGTGCGGCCAGGGCGGGCACGGCGCGGACGCGACTGCTGATCTCCTGCCGCAGCCGCGTCTCCTCCGTCCGGCGGCGGATAAGTTCGGCCTGGCCGGAGGTGATCGCGGCGGACAGAGCGACAGCGCGACCGGTGGGGGTGTCCACCACCTCCGCGGAGTCCGCCACGGCGAAGGGCGATGCCGCATCCGCATCCCCGCCGACGGTCAGCGAGGTCAGCAGTTGCAGCACCGGGTCCGGTCCGCGCTGCACTTTGGTGAGGTCGTCGCGGGTCCGAGCGAGAATGTTCTCCAGGTACTGGATCCGGTGCTGGACGTCGCTGAGCGCGGCGACCTGGCGGGCCTGTGGGGTGACGGCGACGTCCACCGGCGGCTGCGGATACAGGTCGGCGCCGGGGTCGCCAGCAATGAGCGCAGGGGCCACTCCGGGGCTCACCATCGGCCCGTCGTTGCTGGGCGGGGCCGAGACGCCCACCCGCGGTGGCTTTCCGGCGGGCGGCGGAGTGGTCGCGGGTGGCGCAGTCGGTCGCGTCGACGCAGTGGTCGATGGGACGGGCGGCGGCTTCACCGTCGGCGGCTTGATGGGCGGCAGCGTCACCATCGGCGGTTTCACCGGTGGTAGCGACACCGTCAGCGACGGGCTCGGCAGGGCCGGCAGAGTCGGTAGGGGCAGTGGCCCCTGCGTTGAGGTCTGTGCTGCGGCGGTCGCCGCCCCGGCGTCCAAGCAGAGCGATGTCATCATCAGCGTCGTCGCCCCGGCGACGGTCGCCAGCGTGGCATGCCTCCACCACTTCTGGTCCATGTTGTACTCCTGCCCGCCGGCCTGTCCCCGTTCCTTTGCTACATCGGAATCCGGTGCCTGTCCGTTACACCCGGCCGAGCGGCGGCGGGCTGCGACGCCGCCGACGACGACGCGTCAGTAGAGCAGCCGCCGCGACCACGGCGGCCACGACCACCCCCGCGACGGCCGGCACCCGCATCGACCGTCCGGGCGGCGAAACCTCGCTCGCCACGGCCGGCGGACTCAGCGGCCGATCGGTGGGCGTCGACCCCGGGAGCAGATAGGCGTTGCTGGCGGTTTGGGCGCTCGTCGTGGTGAACTCCACCGAGGTGACAGCGACCCGGTTGCGGACCAGTGTGCCCGGCGTCGCACCCGCGTGGACACGCCCGGTGATCGTCATCCGCGGCACCGCCTCGGCTGTGCCCAGGCGCAGGTCACCGAGGTCGCAGACGACGGTACGAGGGGCTGCCGCACACCGACCTGGCACGGCCCGGGCAGTGACACTGTCGAGATCAGCTGTCGTGGTGAACGTGACCCGGGCCGCATTGAGGGTGCCCCTACCGGAGATCGTGATGGTGTGGGTCACCTGCTGCCCGGGCAGTGCGCCAAACGGTGTCGACGTCAGCACCGGCGCGGCATCCACCCGAGGGGACGGTGGCGGCGTCGGGGCAGCCGCGGCCACGGCGGCCAGCAGTCCCACCACCGGCGCAGCAACCGACTCCCACATGTCCACACTGTAAGCCGGCCGACCCACGTCCGCCCCCGGCCAGATGCACGTCGTGCTCAACCGAGCCAGAGGTTCGGACCCCGAGCACCTTTGAAAGGGAATCACCGGCCCGCGCGGTGGGCGGGCCGGTGCTCATGCGGTGCTGTTCATCAATAGGTGTAGCTGCCGGTGCTGCCCCAGGAGCACGAGTCCATCGCCGTGCCGGCAAATTGCGGCGGCGAGATGATGGTTAGGCGAGGGCCGCCGCGTAGGTTTCCTTCGGCGCCGGCCCCACCCAATATGGACCCGGCCCTTCGGGCGGGGACGGCGATACCTACTACCGCCCCGATCCCCGGAGTCGGACTGCGGCCCTGTTGAGGCCGCAAGCCCCCGAGGGGCGTCCGGTAGCGCGCCCTGTCGACGGTCAGCTAGGGGCAACCGCGAGCGCTTGGTCGTGCTGCCTCGTCCGAGCTGAGGAGCTCACTCACGGCAGCTACGGCGTCTGGACGACGACGGTAGCCTCGGCGGGAGCGGCAAGTGCAGCACCCGGGCCGGAGACGAACGTTGACATCGCCCAGGCACAGCTTGACGTTCTGGACGTGTGCGGCGACCAGTACGGTGACGGCCCCTGGTCGTAGAGAGCCGGCCCGACGCAGCGAACGGCCCCGCCGGGGTCGCGCCCGCCCAGCCGCACCGCACGTCAACGAGGCCCCGGCAAAGCCCCTGCGGAGGCCGGGAACCGCGCGATGGAACGCGACCCCGGCCCCCGCATGCCGCGAAGGCCCAGCTCAAGCGGGCCGCCGGTCAGGCGCCCAGGAGCCCGCCATCCACGCTGGCATGCGCGTCGCCGGTTACACCGAGGTCCCCCGCGATGCTGCCGATGCCGTGCAACGGGCCGCCCAGGTCACCGGTCACACCACCGACACCGAGCCCGCCGACCGTGCCGTCGAGAGTCCCACCGAGGTCACCGGTGACACCGCCAGCCAGGCCGG
>NZ_JBFAQO010000001.1:41916-517928 GCF_040678715.1 Micromonospora sp. NPDC049301
GGTCACGCCATGCACCGCGCCGCCCAGGTCACCGGTCACACCACCGACACCGAGCCCGCCGACCGTGCCGTCGAGAGTCCCACCGAGGTCACCGGTGACACCGCCAGCCAGGCCGGTCACGCCATGCACCGCGCCGCCCAGGTCACCCGTCACACCACCGACACCGAGCCCGCCGACCGTGCCGTCGAGAGTCCCACCGAGGTCACCGGTCACGCCGCCAGCCAGGCCGGTCACGCCATGCACCGCGCCGCCCAGATCGCCCGTCACACCACCGACACCGAGCCCGCCGACCGTGCCGTCCAAAGTCCCGCTGACGTCGCCGATCACGCCGACGGTACTGTCCAGGGTGCCGCCAACGTCACCGGTCACGCCGCTGAGGCTCACACTGTCGAGGGTGGCGCCCACGTCGCCGGTCACACCGGTCAGGCGGAGGCCGCCCAAGATGCTGTCGAGGGTGCCGGCCACGCCGCCGAGCGCCAGTCCGTCGGCGGTGGCAACCGCGCTAGCTGCGAGGCTGTCTCCGGCGAGAATGGACGTGACGCCCTGGACAGGCGCGTAATCGGCGACCAGCGGAATGACGTCCTGCACGTCGGCCGGGCTCACGTCGTTGAGGCCCGCGCCGTCCAGCGCACCTTGCGGGTCCGCCTCGTATGCCGCCCGGGCGTCGACGTTCGTGAGCAGGCCGAATACGAAGTCCTGCAGGCTCTGCGGCGACACAATTCCCGCGGTTACGCCCATTTCGGCGGTCGATCCCGCGTCAGCGGTGGACTCCAGACTGGTCGTCGAGCTTGCATCGGCAGTTACCTCCGTGTTGCCGGTCCAATCGGCGGCAGAGGTGGAGTTCACGTCGGCGGTTGGATTTGTGCTGGCGCTTTCACTCATGTTGCCGGTCCCCTCGATGGGTTTTTAGGACGTGGTCCAGGCAAGATCGCCCGAACCACGATCGACCGTAGGTTGAACAGAGGTATCGGGCATCGGGGGTGCACCCCCACGTTGTCCCGTCGGGTTAGGGCATGGGTGGCGTTTGGCGTTAGGGGACTACCGGGTTCCTGGGCGAAATCCCCCCCCCCAGGGTGGTGAGGCGCAGCAGCCGGTCGGGCCAGGCATCGACGAATCTTCGGTGGGACGATCAGCCTGTGGTCGGTGGATCAGTCGCCGGCGACTGTGGCCAGGTACGTGTCCGCCGCGTCAGGTGTCATGAACCAGTTCTGGAAGTCGTTGGGGTCGGAGAAGCCGTTGGCAAACCGGCGGGCGATGGTCGGGTTGGTGGTGGCGGCGCCGAGGATCTGCTGTACGTGCGGGGGTAACGGCTGGAGCATGGCGTTGGTCCAGGTGGTTACGGCCTGCCCGGCGCTTTCCCAGAACCGCTCGAACGTCTGCATCATCCACTGTCCGTCGAACGGCTGGTCCCCCCGCTCCAGGATGGACCCGAGGTATGAGTAGGCGCACTTGGCGGCGGTGTTGCTGCCCTGACCGGTGATCGGGTCGTTGGCGACCACGACGTCGGCCATGCCCAGGACGAGGCCGCCCGAGGGCAGCTCTGCCACGGGATGGCGCACGGTTGGCGTGTATCGACCGGACAAGGTGGCCCGCCCGTCGGTCAGCTCCACGTCGGCGCACCGGTCATAGATCCATGGGGTGTACTGGCGCACGAGCTCGAGGGTCAGCTTGAGATGCTCGGCCGGGTCCCGCCGGTCTTTCCACAGGTCAAGCGGGCCGTCGGGCACGGCTTCCCAGAAGAGGATCTCGCATGGCCCGGACAGGGTCAGCCCGGGGATGACGAAAAGTTCCCCGAGTCCGGGGACGGCGTTGAAGCTGACATGCGGGACCGGCCACAGCGGGTCCGGTGTCATGCCGTGCACGTAGGCGACGGCGAGTCCTCGCTGGGGTGCGGTGTACACCGACCGCTGCGGGTCGCGGTCGAAGACGCCAACCAGGTCGCCCTTGCCGGCGGCGACAATGGTCAGGTCGTAGCGGCGCAGCTTGGTGAGGCCGTCCAGGTCAGCGGTCGTCACACCCTGGTAGTGCACCGTGCCGCCGCGCTGCTCGAACAGCTCCAGCCAGGTGGCCATCTTCAGACGCTGGTCGGTACTTTGCGCGTAGCGATCCAAAGGGCCAGAGAAGCGCAGCGCTCGCTCGCCGGGTGGGGCGGACAGGGACACTTGCAGCCCCTCAATGTGCGGTGTCTGCTCCTGCCAGAGATCCAGCCCGTACTCACGCTCGGTGTCCAGCGCCGCGGCGAACATCGCCTGGGTGCTCATCACCCAGCCACGGCGGATCTCATCGGGGGTACGGGCCGACATGATGGTCACGTCGTACCCTTCGGCGAGCAGGCTCAGCCCGAGTTGTAGCCCGGACTGTCCAGCCCCCACGATCAGAATCTTCCGCATTGATGCCTCCAGTGGTTGAGCTACCGGGCCGCGAGTGCGCCCGGGACCGCGCCGGTGGTGCGTGCCATGGTGTGTTCGACGACTGTCAGCAGGGCCCTGGCGACCGACGACGGGTCGCGGGCGTCGCAGGTGATCAGCGGGACCTCGGCGGACAGCGTGAGGGCGGCGCGGATGCCCTCTAGCTGGTGCGTCAGTACGCCGTCGAAGAGGTTGACGCAGACCACGAACGGCACGTCGCTGTCTTGCTCGAAGTAGTTGACCGCCGGGAACGATGCCTCCAGATTCCGGGTGTCGGCCAGCACCAGCGCGCCGACCGCGCCCCGGCACAGGTCGTCCCACATCGGCCAGAACCGTGGCTGCCCGGGTGTGCCGAACAGGTACAGCACGAGGTCGGGGCCGATCGTCAGCCGGCCGAAGTCCATGGCCACGGTCGTGGTCGTCTTGTCGATTCCCGGGTCCAGCCGGTCCACCGTCTCGCTCGCCGCCGTCATCCACGCCTCGGTGTTGATCGGGGGAATCTCGGAGATGGACTGGACGCAGGTGGTCTTACCGACGCCGAAACCGCCGGCGATGACGATCTTCGCCGAGGTCAGCAGGGGGCTGTCAGGCAAGCTGGCGGAGGCCATCGCGCAGTCTCTCCAGGAGGTGAAGATCGAACTGGGTGGTGTAGTGGCCGTCGTGGATCTGCAGCCGGTCGGTGGCGGCGAGGTCGTCGACCACGACACGGGTCACGCCCAGCGACATGCCGCATACCGCCGACAGTTCGGCAACCGATCTGGTTTGCCGGGCCTGCTCGTACAGTGACCGCGCCTCGGGCAGCAGCCCTGAGGCGAAGACCGCGTCATAGAAGGGCACCGACACCAGGGTGTGCACCAGCAGATGCTGCCGGGTGCGTGCGCGTCCCCCGGTCAACACGTAGGGCCGCACCTTCCAGTAGGTGGTGGGCACTTTCGCTCCCTCGGCTCTGGCCACTCAGCCGGGCGGCTGGCTGACGGTGAGGCGGTGCAAATCGTGGCGGACCTGCGGGGTCAGGACGTGCCCGACGGCGCCGACGAACTGCGTCATGTGGTACGAGACGACCCGCAGGTCACAACCGGCGGCAGCGGCCACGGTCAGCCCCGCGGACTCGCCGACCCGCATGAACATGAGGTGTCCGCGCGGCAGGCGAACAGTCAGATATTCCGACGGACCCAAATCGAGTAGATCTGCGCTGCGGTCGGCCATGCTGAGCAGTCCCGCGGTCAAGGCAGCCAACTGATCGCCCAAGTCCCGGGAAACGCCGCGGGAAGCGGCAAGCTGCAGACCGTCGAGGGACACGATCAAAGCATGGGTGACACCGGGCACGTCGTCGGCGAACTGGCGCACCAGCCACGCGAAGTCCTGGTGCCCGGAGGCCGCCGCGTGCGGTCCGCCGCTACCGCCGTTCGGGTGAGTCATGGCAGGTGTCCTTCGGGTTTCACGGTTGGTGGTACCTGTGCATCAGTGACGCCGGCGGCGAACGCGGCCGTCTCCTCCGGCCACGTGTCCCGATCTGGCGACGGTCGGTGCCCCGATGCGGCAACGGCGTTTTCAATCCCGCCATCGGGGCGGCCGTCGGCGCGCACACTCTCCGGTACGCGACGGGGAAGACCACCGCCACTGGCGACCGATTGCGCTGCGACGCGGTGGCCGCTACCGGCCGGCCGGCCGTGTACGAGCGTCAGGCGAGAGGTGGAAGCTTGCGCGCTCGGGTGAGACGCCTCCACCTGCCCCCCTCCTTCACGAGCTCCAGTTTGAACCGACGGGCGGTAAGCCAGCGGCGCCGCACGTTGGGGATGCGAGGGTGAAGGGGGTGCGGGCGCCATCTCACATAGCAGCGGCGCGGGGACCAGCACGGTCGCGGTCGTGCCGCCTGAGGGTCGGTTTGTCAGCGCGACCCGCAGGTGATGGGCGCGGGCCAAGTACGAAACGACGACAAGACCCAGATGCGCTGCCGGGTTATCCGCGACCGGCGCCGATGAGTTCCCGGCCAGCATGGCGTTGAGCGCAGCGAGCTGGTCGGGCCTGACACCGACGCCCGCGTCCTCGACACGAAGCAGCACGCTGCCGTCCTCAGTGATGAACGACGACACGATCACCGACGAGGTCGGCGGGGAGAAGCGGGTTGCGTTGTCCAGCAGCTCAGTCAGCACCCGAATCACGTCGTCGGCCGCGAACTCCACGACCCCGAGGCCCACCACATGTCCGACACGAATCCGCGCGTAGTACTCGGTAGCCGACGTCGCGGCCCGAATGACATCGACTAAGGCGACCGTCTGCCGGTCGGCGTCCTCGACACGCCGCCCCAACAGAACCTGCAGGTTCTCCGCGTGGCGGCGGATGCGGGTATTCGCGTGGTCGATGCGGTAGAGCCGCTCGAGCCGCTCAGGATCCTGCTCATCGGCCTCGACAACCTCGAGGTGGCTGCCCATCTGGTAGGCCGACGCCAGAATGCGCAGCGCGAACTGCTCGCAAATCGCGGGCCACAGGGTCTCGACACGCTCCGGTGGTGGCGACGGGTCCGGTGGGGTCGACCGCTGCTCTTGAGCGACCGCCCATTGCGCCACGGTGGGATCCAGCCATCTGGCCAACCGTTGCCGCCACGTCACCGGACGCCCATCCATCCAGTGAGTTGTCACGGCTTGATGTTTCACGATCTACCCGACCAATCGGTTATCTCGTGTTCTGGCATGGTGCAGCAGTCAACCACCGTCTTCCACCGATCGCAACGCTTCAGACCCGAGTGGGAGAAATCTTCCTATTCGCTCTGCCGTATCCCGTCCGGTCGGTCTCGGCAGGACCGTCTCGGCGTCCTGTCGCACCAACGCCATCGTCCTGAGTGCAGCGCTGCGGTGAAAGGGGGCGGTGTCGGCTGAAGAATGGCTACTCCCCGGTGCACCTCACGGTGTCGGTTACGGCGGGGCGGGACCCTAGGCTCGTGGGTCCCGCCCGTCATGGATGTCGCGCACCCCGACCTCCCAAGGAACAGGCGTCGATGGTCCGGCTGTCGTTACGGGTACGCCCCGGCCGCGATGTCCCTGTCGGTGTCAGCAGGTGCCGGCGACGGCATGGTGTTGACAACCCTTCACCACGGCATCCATGCCACGGCTCGCCGGCGTTGCGGTTGATCACTGCGCGCGCCTTCCGGCTCTTGTTGCGCTGGTCGGGGCCAACAAGCTGCGGGCGGCCTGTCGGCTGTTCGCAGGATGCGCTGGGTGGACTTTTGGCCGATGGTGAGTAAGGTCAGCCAGCTGTCCGCACCTGTGCTCTCCGAGGAGGCCGGCGACCGTGGCCGAGAGATCGACTTCTCGTTCCGCCGATGGGGCTGCCCGACATCACGACGATCCGGCGAGTGTCATAGACAGCTGGATCTCTCGACAGTCATGGTTGGAAGCAGGCGATTCCGACTCGTCCTAGGAGCGGCAGGAAGCTGCCGCGCAGCAGTGGCGTGACGACGTGTCGGACCAAGATGGGGAGGCGTACGAACCGGCGGATGCCTACCAGGAGCACGAAGGGCAACACGCGAGGCACCGGACGCACCCGCAGTACGAGGACGAAGATGCGCAGTACGACGGGGCCCACCCTCAGCACGAGCACGAACACCCATCGTTCGGCTCACCGGTCGATCCCGAACCCGCGTACTACCAGCCCGAGCAGACCTATACGTACGACGCTCGCGACCAGGCCTACCGGGAGGAACGTCGGGGCCAGGACCGGTACGGACCGGGCGATGCCAGTTCGGTCCACGAGGACGTGTACGGCGCGCAGCAGGAGAGGTACGCCCAACCCGAGGCGGGCTACGCCCACGAGGAGTACCCCCACGACGATTACGCCAGCCGCAACCAGTACCGCCACGAGGAGCCGGGCGCGCGGAACCCCGAGGCGCCCGAGGTGCGGCCACGGAGGAAGCACAACCGGGACGTTGATGCCCGCCCATGGCCGGCCAGCCGGCGGCGACGCTGGCTGATCCCGGTCGGCGTACTCGCGCTGGGGGCGCTTGTCTGCGCTCTGGCGTTCATGTGGGGGTCAGGCCGGCCGCCGGAAGACGGGCTTCCGCTGTCGGCGGCCAGCACCCCGCCGTACCCGTCTGAGCAGCCGATTGCCCTCCCGGAGATACCGTCGACGCCGCCCGATTCCGCGGCACCGCGCAACTCCTCCACCACGCCCAGCGCCACACCGTCGATCACACCTTCCGCCACGCCCAGCGCCACACCGTCGCTCACGCCTTCCGCCACTCGAGCCTCGGAATTTCAACCGGGCCTGGGACGCTCGGATCCGCCGCGACGGCCTCCGGGAGATCACTCCGCACGGCGCCCGGCGGACCTGCGCGAGCATCCTCGCCGATCTCGACGTGCACCCGCGGGTGGCGATGCAGATCCTGCGCCACGCTGACTTCAAGGTCACGATGGAGATCTACACGCGGGTCAGCTCCCGGCAGACGCGTGAGGCGTTGAAGCGCCTGGGCGACCGGATGAACGGCACGGAATCGGCATGACCGCTGCTGTACTTTGCTGCTGTACGGCACGGAAAAGGGGCCGTGTCGGTTTCCCGAAACGACCCCTGACCTGCTGTGCGCCCGAAGGGACTCGAACCCCTAACCTTCTGATCCGTAGTCAGATGCTCTATCCATTGAGCTACGGGCGCAGGTGCTCAGCCAGTGTACACACCCAGCTTTCGCGCGGAGACTCCGGGATTCGAACCCGGGAGGGGCTTTAAGACCCCAACCGCATTAGCAGTGCGGCGCCATAGACCAGACTAGGCGAAGTCTCCCTGATGGCCCGTAGACCACCGCGCCCGAGGATACAGGTCGCCACCCACCGGGAGCAAAGCGACTTCCGTGGTACGCCCCGTCGCGACCGTTGGCGGCGTGTTTCCCCGCTGTGCGGCAGCGTGATCGGGACTACGCTCCATCGATATGCAGGAGCAGCCGCCCGCCGAGCCGACCCGCCGAGAGCCTGCTGACCGAGCGCGTCGCCGCTCTCCCCGGGCCACCTTCACTCCGCCGACGGCCGCCGAGCAGTCCGCGGAGCAGGCGGCACCGGCGTCCGAGCCACCAGCGGCACCGGCCATCCCCGGCACGCAGCGCCCGCGCCGGCCCAAGCCCGCCCCGGCGGTGGTCTTCCAACCGCCGGAGCCGGACCGGCCCCTGCCCCGCCAACCGGTCCCCACGCCCAGCACGACCGGCGGCACGGCGGGCGTCAAGGAGCCCGGCCCGAGGGCGGGCGTCGACGAGCCCGGCCGGGCGCCGAGCGGGGAACAGCCGGGCGCAACGGACGGTTCCGGGAAGACCGACCAGCCAGCCGGCGCCGCGCCGACCGGCCCGGGCAGCGCGGCTCCGGCGGTCCCGGCGGCCGAGCGAGCACCGGAGGGCGGCCCGCAGCAACCGGACGGTCCGCCGCCCCGGACGCCGAGCGCAGGGGCCAGCCGCGCCACCCCGGCGCGCAAGGCGGCCCCTCGGAAGGCCGCCCCTCGGAAGGCGGTCGGCACCTCGGCCGGGCAGGCGACCCCCACGACACCCCCAGCGGCCGATGTGACCCCGGTTACTCCCGCCGCCGCTCCGACCAAGCGCACCGTGCGCTCGACCGCCGCGGCGGCCACCCCGGCCAAGCGCACCGCGACCCCGACCAAGCGCGCGGCAGGTGCCCGGAAGAGCGCCACCCCTGAACAGGTAGTCCCAGCCGCACCGGAACAACCGGCGGAACAACCGGCGGAGCAACCCCCGGCTGAGCGGCCCCGGCCACCGGTCGCGGCCGACCACCCCACCCCGACGGCCCAGCCCGCTCAAGGCCAGGAACCGGCCGCTCAAGGCCAGGAACCGGCCGCACAGGGCCAGGAAGCGGCGTCGGCTGGGGAGGCAGCGCTCGCCGCGCATCACCCTGCGCCGGCTTCGGCGCGTACCCCGGAATCGGAATTGCGGGCGGTCACCGCGCACCTGCGCGACCATCCCGGCTTCGCGCCGGAGCTGCTGGCTCTCGCCGCCGTCCGGGCGCTCGGGCCCGGCGCGGCCACCTGGGCCGAGCGGTTGCGGTCCCGCTACCCGGACGCCCCGGCGGACGGCCTGGCCCGGCTGGCCACCCGGCGATTCGTTCGCGCGGCCGGCGCGGGCGGGGCGGCCGCCGCGGTGGCCGGGCTCTTCGCGCCGCTGGCCGAGCTGGCCTCGGTGCTCTGGACCCACTCGAACCTGGTGCTGCACCTGGCGGCGGCGTACGGGCGGGATCCCGCGCATCCCGACCGGGCGGCCGAGCTGCTGGTGCTCACCCAGGTGCACCCGGACCAGGAGAGCGCGCGTGCCGCGTTGGCCGCCGCGCGGGCGGCGGACGACCCGGTCGAGGGGACGTGGCCGCGTGCGGCGGAGGCCGCGTGGCGGTTGGCCGCTCCACTCACGGCGCAGGCCGGTGGGTGGCTGGCGTTGCGGCTGGCGTCCCGATTGCTGCCGGGTGCGGCGGTGCTCGCGGCGGCGCTGGGCGACGCGGCGGCGGCCGACCGGCTCGCGGCCCGGGCGGTGGCCGCCTACCGGCCGTCGCCGGCCGACCCGGCGGCGCGCCGAGCGGTCAGAGCCAGCTGAACCATTCCCTGGGCAGCAGCGCGTAGCCGACGAAGGCGACCACGTCGAGCAGGGTGTGCGCGATGACCAGCGGCATCACCCGCCGGGTGCGCAGGTAGAAGTAGCTGA
Source organism: Micromonospora sp. NPDC049301 (assembly GCF_040678715.1). Classification (NCBI taxonomy): domain Bacteria; kingdom Bacillati; phylum Actinomycetota; class Actinomycetes; order Micromonosporales; family Micromonosporaceae; genus Micromonospora; species Micromonospora sp. NPDC049301. The sequence goes on from NZ_JBFAQO010000001.1 coordinate 50,998, forward strand.
ACACGACGCCCATCACCGCGTTGCCGACGAACGCGCCGAAGCCCTGATACAGGTGGTACGAGCCGCGCAGCAGCGCGCTGGCCGCGATGATCGCGCCGAGCCGCCACTGGAGCTGCCGCAGCCGGGTGACCAGGTAACCGACCACGATCACCTCCTCCAGCACGGCGTTCTGCACGGCGGCGAGGATCAGCACCGGGACCGCCCACCAGACCGGCGGCAGCGAGGCCGGCACCAGCGTGGCGTTGACGCCGAGCTGCGCCGCCACCCAGAACAGCGCCAGCCCGGGCAGGCCGATCAGCGCGGCCAGGCCGGCGCCGCGCGCCAGGTCCTGGCCGGGTCGCCGGGCGTCGAGGCCGAGGGTCCGCGCCGGCTCGCCGGGGTCGCGGCTGAGCAGGTGTACGGCGAGCAGCACCGGCAGCAGCGCGAAGACGATGCCGAGCAGTTGGTACGTCAGGTCCAGCCAGGGCCGGGCTGACGCGGAGGTGTTCAGCGAGGCGGTCTGCTTGGAGAGCGGACCGTCGGCGGTCAGCTTCGCGATGATCGAGACCACCGCGTAGACCGCGGACTGGCCGAGGGACAGGCCGAGGACGAGCAGCGTCTCGGTCCCCAGCAGCCGGCGGGACACCGGGCGGGTCAGCTCAACGGTCACCGCCCCACTCTGCCCGACGGGCGGCGCCGGTGGCAGGGCCGACCGGCCGGCGTGAACCGATCGCACATTCTGTGCGACCGGTGGGCACGCTCCGTGGAGATTCTATGGGCGCCCGATCCGCTGTCGTCTGGAGAAGGAGCGCCCCCGTGGACAACGTCGCGCGGTTGCTGAAGGAGAGCTGGACCCTGGTCGAGGAGGACCGGGACCGGCTGAGCAGCCACTTCTACGCCCGGCTCTTCCTGCTCGACCCCGCTCTGCGGCAGCTCTTCCCGGTGCAGATGACCGGCCAGGGCGACCGTCTGCTGGAAGCGATCATCACGGCGATCCACACGGTGGACGACCCGGAGAGCTTCGACGAGTTCCTCCGGGCGCTGGGCCGCGACCACCGCAAGTACCACGTCGACGAGCAGCACTACGCGACGATGGGTGTCGCGTTGCTGGACGCGCTGCGCAGCACCGCGGGCGACGACTGGAACCTGGAGTACGACCAGGCGTGGCGGGACGCGTACGCGGCCATCTCGGCGAAGATGCTCGCCGGGGCGGCGGCCGACGACAACCCGCCGTTCTGGCACGCCGAGGTGCTGACCCACGAGCGGTACGGCCCGGACACGGCCGTGCTGACCTGCCGGGCGTTGCAGCATCCGCTGACCTGGCGGGCCGGCCAGTACGTCAGCCTGGAGGTGCCGCGCCACCACCCCCGGGTGTGGCGGACGTACTCGGTGGCGAACGCCCCGAACGACGACAACGTGCTGGAGTTCCACGTGCGGTCGCCCGGGGCCGGCTGGGTGTCCGGTGCGCTGGTCCGCCGGGTGCAGCCGGGTGACCTGCTGCGGTTGGCGGCCCCGATGGGGTCGATGACCCTGGACCGGTCCTCGGAACGGGACATCCTCTGCGTGGCCGGCGGGGTGGGGCTGGCGCCGATCAAGGCGCTCGTCGAGGAGTTGGCCAGCTACAACCGGACCCGGTGGGTGCACGTCTTCTACGGCGCTCGGCAGGCGGCTGATCTGTACGGCCTGGCCGGGTTGCAGGAGCTGGTGGCCGTACACCCGTGGCTGTCGGTCACCGCCGCGTGCAGCGAGGACCCGGACTTCGACGGTGAGCTGGGCGACATCCCGGACGTGGTGGCCCGGTACGGCCCGTGGACCACGCACGACTGCTACGTCTCCGGGTCGGCCCGGATGGTCCGGTCCACCCTGCGGGTGCTGGCCGCCGACGAGGTGCCGCCGCCGCACATCCGCTACGACACCTTCGGTGACCTCTAGTCGTTCCTCCCCCCACACCGGGGCGCGTGCCCCTGCCCCCTGGGGCACGCGCCCCGGTTCCGCCTGTTCAGTACCGCCAGGGGTGCCCGGTCTCCCGGTACTCCTCCACCGGCACCAGCGGCACGCCGGGCGCCATCCGGTCCACGTAGAGCCGGCCCTCCAGGTGGTCGATCTCGTGCGCGACCAGCCGGGCCATGCCGAACTCGAACGAGGTGATGATCCGGCTGCCGACCCACTGGGCGTGCTCCACGTCCAGCCGCAACGGCCGCGGCACGAGGCCCCGGTGGTCGAAGAAGGAGAGGCAGCCCTCGTACTGCTCGTCGCTGTCCGGGTCGGCGTCGACCACCCGGGGGTTGAGCAGCACGACCGGCTCCGCCGACCGGTCGGGCGGCCGCACCACGGCCGCCGCCCGGCCGATGCCGAGCTGCGGGGCGGCGATGCCGACCCCCTTACTGAACGGATGCAGCTCGTCGAGCCGGGCCAGGGCCGTGACGAGCCGGTCGACCACCTCCCGGGCTACCTGCTCCTCATCGGGCAGGTTGAACGGGCGGACGCGCTGACGGAGCAGGTCGGCACCGCGCTGGACGATGCCGAGCCCACGCATCCGGTCGCTGGGCCGCACCCGGGCCCCGGCGGGGCCGACGTCCGGGTCGGTGTCGGGGCGGGCCCGGAAACGCCACTGCATCCGGTAGCGGGCGTTCAGCGGGGGGTCGTCGGTCTGCCACTCGAAGATCGCCCGGTCGCCCTCGTCGCGGCGCTGCGGCGCCGTTCGCAGCGGGCCCTCCTCCGCTGAGAGCGAGGTCTCCACGCCCCAGACCTGCGGGTCGAGCGCCGCCGGCAGGTCCAGGCAGACGGCGAGCTGTCGGGTGGGCAACCGCACGGCTCGCTGGAACCAGGGACCCCACTTCTCCTGCCCGACGCTGTACGCGTACTCGATGGTCGCCCGGTCGCCGGGGTAGAGCGGGAAGCGCCGCTCACCGTTCTCGAAGAGCAGCCAGATTTCCTTGAACGCGTCCCGGTCGTGCTTGGCCCGCCAGTGCATCGGCTCCGGGTCGCCGCCGCCGTCGTCCCTGCGGGCCTGTAGTTGCAGCTCGGCGAAGGTGAGCGGGTGCTCCCGGTGGTGCCGGTTGGAGCGACCGGGGTCGTTCGGGTAGCGGTCGACGGCGACCCGGACCAGGTAGCGGTTGACCGGCTCGGTGCCGGCGTTGTAGAGCTCGCGGTGGATGACGCACCGATAGGCGTCGTCGGTGTGGGTGAGGGTGGCCAGTTCCCGCTCCACGATGAGGCCGGTGCCGGGTGGCAGCCACTGGCCCGGCAGGTGCGTGTCGCGGTGCCGTTGGCCGGAGCGGGTGTGCCGTAGTTCGTCGTACTCCCGGAAGCGCTGCCAGATCGCTCCGCTGGCCTCCAGGACGGCCTCGGCGCGGCGGGCGAAGTCCTCGGTCGGGCGGTGCCGGCGCCCCTCCACGTGGCTGACGTAGGACGGGTCGAAACCCATCAGGACGGCCAGTTGCTTCTTGGACAGCCCCCGCCCGGTCCGTTGCCGGGCGAGCTCGGCCGCGAAGGAATCGGCGGCCCGTTCGAGGGGGGAGGTCGTCATCGGCTTCCTCGTGGCCGGGAGTATCAGTTTCACGTTCAGTGGTGAAACGCACACGCATCTGGCACCTTGCCGACACAACGCTTGACAATTCACCGATGGCCATCGATCGGGGCCCGGCGTTTTCCGGGTCCGGAGCCGGGTAGTACGCCGGTGCGCGGAGCGAGAGCGAGTGACCTGAAGCTCCCGATCCGCCCAAGGTGAGGCTTCCCTTAGACCTGCGGGCATGGTTAGGCTAGCCTTAGCTCAGGACGGCAGGGTCGTCCGCCGAGGTCAGCTCCTCGGTCACGCAGACGGGGGATGACACGGTGACAGCGGTGATGCCGAGGCGGGACATGACCGCCACGCCGCTCGCCCCCGTCACCGCCGCGCTGCGGGCCATGTTCGGCACCGATGATCTTCCGGGGCTCGCACCCGGCCTGCTGGTCGACGACGAGTTCGGCTGGGCGCCCGCGACCACCCTGATCGACGGCAGCAGGCTGCCGGATCTGCTGCGCGCCGCCACGCTGCGCTGGGGGGGCACGCCGCACGCCTGCGCCGCGCTGGCCTGGAAGTCCTACAGCTACTGGACGGCGCTGCCGGTCGTGCTCGGCTGGGCCTCGGCCCGGCGGGTGCCGCTGCTCGACCCGTCCGACGTGCTGATCCACTTCGAGGACCACCGGCCACTGCTCACCCTGGGCCTGCGCCGCAGCACGACCGTGGCCGTGCTGCCGAGCGACCCGCTGGCGCTGGCCGGTCACCCGAAGGTGCGGGTCGTCGCCGGCGAGGCCGAGCTGCTGGCCGCACTGCGCGCCTCGCTCCTCGACGCTCACCTGGCCCCGCTCATCGCGGCGATCCAGACCGAGGTCCGGGTCGGCACCCGGACGCTGCTGGGCTCGGTCGCCTCCGGCATCTCGCACGGCATCCTGCGGGCCGCGGACGGGCTGCCCGGCCCGACGACCCAGACGATCGACACCCTGCTCGGCGCGCTCGACCTGGCCGACCTGGTCGAGCTGGTGCCGGGGCCGACGGGTGAGCCGAGCGTGCAGCGGCGCACCTGCTGCCTCGCCTTCACCCTGCCCAGCCCGAAGGTCTGCCAGGGCTGCTGCGTCCGCCAGGCCTGAGTCTCTCGCTCAGTCGGTCAACGGCCGCACGTCCCACACCCACACCCCGCCGGTGAACGTCGGTCGGATGCCGGTCAGCTCGATCATCCCCCGGCGCAGCACCGCCTCGTGCTCTTGCGGCCTGAGGATCACCACGCCGGCACGCCAGTAGCGCAGGTCGTCGACCGCCTCCACCCGACTCTGCGGGGTGATCGGCGGTACCGCCCCGGTTCGCCGGATAGTGCTGAAGAAGTTGCTGGTGGGGCGGGGTGGGGCGGTGAACAGCGCGATCCGCGGCTTCTCGGCGTTCCGGCGGGTGTCCGGGCCCAGGAAGTAGCCGCGTGCCAACGGCATGTCCAGTCGGGTCGCCGCGGACCAGCGCAGCGGCTCGGCGTAGTTGGTGTCCGGCAGCGGCAGGGTCACCACGCTGCGCCCGCCGGCCACGTACGGCCGCCAGGCTCCACTGGTCACGAAGGCGGGGACGGGGTCGAGGCGGGCCACGGGCAGCGGGGTGGGCAGGATCGGCAGCAGGGCCATCGTGAGCACGGTGGCCGTGACGAAGTGGATCTGCCGTCCGGCGGCCGGCTGTGCGCGGGCCAGCTCACGCGCCCGCTCGGCGCCGTAGGCGAGCAGCAACCCGATGATCGGCGTGATCGCCAACGCCCACCGGGTCGGCACCACCGAGTGCAGGATCGGCAGGTTCTCCAGCAACGCCCACGGCCCCGGCACGCCGGTGTCCCGGCCGGCGAACCTGATCACCCGGCCCAGCGAGAGCACCGCGAAGAGCAGCCCGAGGGCGGCCAGCCCCAGCACGACGACAGAGCGGCGCAGCCACCAGACCAGGGCGACCACCAGCACCAGCAGCGGCCAGCCGAAGAAGCTGTTCTCCTCGGTCGGGTTCTTGGCCAGGTTGGCGGCGGTGCGCGGGTTGCCGGCGAGCGATTCCCGGGAGTACGCGACGAAGGAGGCGAGGTCGCTGGAGTAGCCGCGGATCAGGCGGGACAGCCCGGAGTACGCCCCGGGGCCGAAGAACTGGACGTAGAGCGGGTACGCCAGCAGCAGCCCGGCAATTCCGGCGGCGACGGCCAGACCGGCGAGGAAGGGCCGGGCCCGCGATCGCAGGTCCCGCCGGCCGAGGGCGAGCGCGCCGACGATCACGCCCAGCCCGATCGCGGTCATCAGCAGGATCTCCAGGTTGAGGAAGGCCTGCCAGACGATCACCAGCGCGAGGAGCACGCCGTTGCGCAGCCAGCGGCCCGGCTCGCCCAGCCGGAGCGTACGCCAGATGATCAGTGGGACGACGAACTGCGACACGATGTTCGGATGCGCATTGGCGTGCGACACCATGGCCGGCGCGAACGCGCAGAAGCCGGCGCCCAGCCACGCGGGCCCGCGGGAGCCGATCAGGACCCGGGAAAGCACGAAGTACCAGGCAGTGGCGGTGGCAATCATTCCAGCGGTGAGAAAGAGCAGGAATGCTGCGCGTGGCCCGAGGAGCACGGTGACCGGTGTCATTGGCAACGAAACGGATAATACGGAAGTATTCGCCATGAGATTGACGCCGTCCGGCACGTTCATCCGGTCTGAATGGAACGGATAGGCGAAATGCGTGACGACCCGCGCACCGTGCGCCATCATCCATTCGAACTGCGACTGATCCGAGGGGTTGTCCCGCACCCCGCTGCGCGGCTCCAGCCACAGCCGCCCGGTGACCCAGAACCCGAGCACCACGAAGCTCAGCACGGCGGCCAGGTCGACCCACCTACCGCCGCCGGACGCGCGGGCGCGCCCGGCGGTCCCCTCCACCGGCGCCGCGGTGGCCGGGCCGTCTCCGGGCGCGTCCGATTCGGGAGTAGTCATGACAATTCATAGGGTAGTCAGCGTATGGCACTGCCGTGACATGTTTCGGGGTACTGCCGTACTATGTGCCGGGTTCGCCGACCGCCGATCACGTGCCCACCCCCGACCGCAATTCGGCCACCCGCTGCCCCGATTCTTCTGCCATCCGAGCGGATGATTCACTCTGTCGGTCCAGGCACGGGTCGAGTTCATATCGTGAGGAATCGACGCATGGCAGAAATCACTGGGGATCAGCGCGTCCAGTCCGAGGTGCTGGAGGGCCTGGCAACCGCTGTCAACCACCGTCGGTGGTTCGTCGAACTGGCGGTGCCGTACCTCGGTGACGACCCGATCGAGATCGGCAGCGGTCTCGGTGACTACGCGCTGGAATGGTCGCAGCGGCTGCCCCGGTTCACCGCCACCGAGGCCGATCCGGACCGGCTGGTGCAGCTCAAGGAGCGCCTCGCCGACCAGCCCAGCATCGATGTCCGGCAGATGCTGCTGCCGCACAGCGACCGGGGCGACTACAGCGCAGCGGTCTCGTACAACGTGCTGGAGCACATCGAGGACCACGTGGGCGCGCTGCGCAGCATGCGCGACCTGGTCCGACCCGGCGGTGCCGTGATCATCATCGTGCCGGCGTTCCAGTTCGCCATGAGCCCGGCCGACATCGCCACCGGGCACGTCCGCCGCTACACGAAGAAGACGCTCGGAGCGGCGATGACCGAGGCCGGCCTGACCGTGGAGAAGATCCACTACGCCAACGCGTTGGGGCTGCTCGGCTACTTCATGGCCACCAAGGTCTTCCGGCTGATGCCGAAGGAGGGGCCGATGGTGAAGGTGTACGACACCGTCGTCCTCCCCGCCACCAAGGCCGCCGAACAGCGCATCCGCCCCCCGTTCGGCCAGTCCGTCTTCGCCGTGGCCCGCGTCCCCGCCTGAGAGTCCCGCCCCGGCGATCTCGCACTTCCCCGTCCGGCAGGTGCGAGATCGCTCGGGGTGCGGGGGTCAGTCCTTGATCTGGTACGTGGGGCGGATGACCGCTCGGGCGAGGGTGTGGAACGTCAGGTTGAAGCCGACGTAGGCGGGGCTCGCGTCGGGCGTCAGGTCGAGGCGGTCGACGTCCAGGGCGTGCACCGCGAAGACGTACCGGTGCGGGCGGTCACCGGGGGGCGGAGCCGCGCCGCCGTACCCCTGCTCGCCGTAGTCGTTGCGGACGGAGAACGCTCCACCGAGGTCCGCGCCCGCCGCGCCACCCGCGCCGCTGGGCAGCTGCGTGACGTCGACCGGCACGTTCACCAGCACCCAGTGCCAGAAGCCGCTGCCGGTCGGCGCGTCCGGGTCGTAGCAGGTCACGGTGAAGCTCTTGGTCTCGGCGGGGAAGTCCGACCAGGTCAGCTGCGGGGAGACGTTGTCGCCGCCGGTGCTGCCGTGCGCGTGCCGGGCGTCCATCGGCTCGCCGTTCTGCACGTCGTCACTGCTGAGGGTGAACGAGGGCACCGTCGGCAGCAGCTCGTACGGGTCCGGGGCGATCGGTCGTTCCAGGGTCATCGGGACGCGTCCTTCCGGTTTGCGCGAAGATTCCTGCCCCTTCTTACCCCTTCGCGGGCTCTCCGACGACTGGAAAGGGCCCGTTCCGGGTTGACGGCGCTACCGTTGAATCCGGGCCAACGCTCCACAGGGGGACCTCGTGGCCGGGATCTGGCGGGACTTCGTGGCAGCCGTCCTCACCGTGCTGCGCCGCCCGGACGAGCGGGCCATCGCCGAGGAGCGGCGGCGGGCGATCGAGCGGCTGGCCGACGAGACGATCCGGGAGCACCGGCGCGCCACCGACCCGCCGGAGTGACCCCGGCGAGCGCCACTGAACCAGTTGCCTGAATCGCCGTGAGGGCGGGGCCGCCTGACGACCCGGGGTGTTTCTGCCGTTCTGGCGGAGGGTGTGGGATTCGAACCCACGAAGAGGTTGCCCCCTTACCGGTTTTCAAGACCAGCGCCATCGGCCACTAGGCGAACCCTCCTGGGCCGCCACCCGAGGATGTGCGGCCGTGCCTAGTCTGCCATGACACCGGACGCGCGGCCCGGCGTCCCTCCCTGACTCGACGGCAGCCCAGGAGGTCTCCTGGACGTCCACAGTGGCCCACGGCACGGACCGGGTGCGCCTGCGGCTCCCCGTCACATCGGGAAGACTGAGCCCATGCGAGCCATCACCATTCCGCAGCCCGGTGGACCCGACGCGCTCATCATGGCCGAGGTCCCCGATCCCGAGCCCGGTCCGGGCGAGGTGATCGTGGATGTGCGGGCGGCCGGGGTCAACCGCGCGGACCTGCTGCAACGGCAGGGGCACTACCCGCCACCGCCGGGCGCGCCCGAATATCTCGGGATGGAGTGCTCCGGGGTGATCAGCGCGATCGGCCCGCAGGTGACCGGGTGGGCGGTCGGCCAGCAGGTCTGCGCGCTGTTGGCCGGCGGCGGGTACGCCGAGCGGGTCGCGGTCCCCGTCGGGCAACTGCTGCCGGTGCCGGCCGGCGTCGACCTGGTCGACGCCGCGGCGCTGCCCGAGGTGGCCTGCACCGTCTGGTCGAACCTGGTCCCGGTGGGACGGCTCCGATCGGGCGACGCGCTGCTGGTGCACGGCGGGGGCAGCGGGATCGGCACCTTCGCGATCCAGTTCGGGGCGGCCCTCGGTGCGACGATCCTGGCGACCGCCCGGGCGGCCAAGCACCCGAGGCTGCGCGAACTCGGCGCGGCGCACACGATCGACTACCGGGAGCAGGACTTCGTCGAGGAGGTCCGGCGCGCCACCGACGGCCACGGCGCCGACGTCATCCTCGACATCATGGGTGCGTCCTACCTGGGCCGCAACGTCGCCGCGTTGGCGACCGGTGGCCGGCTGGTCGTGATCGGTCTACAGGGCGGTCGCAAGGCCGAACTGGATCTCGGCGCGCTGCTGACCAAGCGGGCCAGCGTCTCGGCGACGACCCTGCGCGCCCGGCCGCTGACCGAGAAGGCGGAGATCGTCCGGGGCGTACGGGACGAGGTGTGGCCGTTGATCGAGGCTGGCAGGATCCGGCCGGTGGTGGACCGGCGGCTGCCGATGACCGAGGCGGCCGAGGCGCACCGGCTGGTCGAGTCGAACGATCACGTCGGCAAGGTGCTGCTCACCCTCGGGTGACGTCGGGCAGCTTGGGCAGGCAGGCAGGCAGCGGCGGCGCGCCTCAGGCGGAGGCGTCGGCCGCCGGCCGGGGCAGCATCAGGCGGGCGCCGGGCCCCTCGCCGCCCAGGGCGTCGCCCGGGTTGTAGAGCGTGCAGCGCTGCAGGGACAGGCAGCCGCAGCCGATACAGCCGTCCAGGTCGTCCCGGAGTTTGGTGAGCAGCCGGATCTTCTCGTCCAGCCGACCCCGCCAGCTGGCGGAGAGCCGCTCCCAGTCCTTCGGGCTGGGGGTACGAGCCTCGGGGAGCGAGTCCAGCGCGGCGCGGATCTCGTCCAGCGAGACGCCGACCTGCTGGGAGATCCGGATGAAGGCGACCCGGCGCAGCTCGGATCGGGCGTACCGGCGCTGGTTGCCGCCGGTACGGTCGGCGCGGATCAGGCCGAGCCGTTCGTAGTAGCGCAGCGCCGAGGGCGCCACACCGGAGCGGGCGGACAGATCGCCGATCGTCAGGGAGTCCTGCATTTACCCAGGTCCTTTAGTTGAAGTGCACTTCAACTAAAGGCTATCCGGCCCGGCGGGGAACCACACCCGTGGGCGCGGACGGACGTCCTCGGTCAGCGGGCCGGCGCGACGGGGCGGCGGCGGGCGCGTTCCCGGCCGAGGATCCAGATCGCCTCGACGCCGTCCTTCCAGGTGATCTTCTTGCCCTCTTCGCGGCCGCGCGCCCGGTAGCTGATCGGCACCTCGTACGGCCGGATCCGGCGGCGCAGCAGCTTGCCGGTCACCTCGGCCTCCATGCCGAAACCGCGCGAGCGCACGTCGAGCGACCGGTAGAGCGCCACCGGCATCAGCTTGAAGCACGTCTCCAGGTCGCCGATGTACGAGTTGAACAGCACGTTCGCCGCCATCGTGACGCCCTTGTTGCCCATCACGTACCAGAAGCTGTAGGCGCTGTGGCTGCCGAACGTGCGATTGCCGTAGACCACCGTGGCCCGCCCGTCGAGCACCGGGTCGAGCAGCTTGGGGATGTCCTGCGGGTCGTACTCCAGGTCGGCGTCGAGGATGACCATGTAGTCGCCCTCGGCGCTGTCCACCGCCGTCTTGATGGCCGCGCCCTTGCCGGCGTTGCGCTGGTGGGTGATGACCCGCAGGCGGGTGTCGTCGGCGCGACCGAGGATCTCGCCCGTGCCGTCCCGGCTGCCGTCGTCGACCACGACTAGCTCGATCTCGCAGGGATAGTCCACCGCCAATGCCTGCTTAAGGGCATCCGCGATGCGTTCTTCCTCGTTGTAGACCGGCATGAGGATCGAAAGCTTCACGGGAATCTCCACGGTGGCGACAACACGTCGGGCATAGCCTAGCCTGGCTGGTCAGCCCGACGCTGGCCACCACCGTCGGGCAGCCGGCGTGGCGGCCCCAGCCGGATGGTGTTTACTTCCCGCCATGTCGGCTGCCGGCTCCCTGCTCGCGGTGGTTCCTGCCGCCGCGGTGCTCCTGCTCACCGTCGCGACGAGGCCGCGCGAGGTCGGCGCGGTGGCACCGCTGCGGCTCGCCGTGGTGCGTGCCGCCCTGCTCACCGGGGCGTACGCCGTGCTCGTCGTCGAGTTGCTCGGCGCGCTGCACGCGCTCACCCGGCCGGCGTTCGTCGCCGCCTGGCTGCTCTTCCTGGCCGCCGCCGCGACCGCCGCCCGGCTGCGGTGGCGCCGGGCATCCCCGCTCACCCAGCCGTCCGCCCCGCCACCCCGGCCGGTCCCGGTCGGCGCCGCGGTACCCGCCGGCTCCGGCCCGGAGACGCCCGCCCCGCCCGCCGACGGCAGCGGTGCCGGGCACGCCCCCGCGCCCCGCCGGGTCGGTCGGACCCCCGCCGGCCTGCTCGCCGCGGCGGTCGACACCTGGCGTACGGCGGGTCGGGGCGAGCGGCTGCTCGCCGGCGCGGTCGGCGGGCTGGTCCTGCTCGAGCTGCTGGTCGCGCTGCTGGCCGAGCCGAACAACTTCGACTCGCAGACGTACCACCTGCCGAAGGTCGAGCACTGGGTCGCCCAGGGCGATCTGAGTTTCTGGGCCACCGCCATCCACCGGCAGGTGACCATCCCGCCCGGCGCGGAGTATCTGCTGCTGCACCTGCGCCTGCTCACGGGTGGGGACCAGTTGCACAACCTGGTGCAGTGGGCGGCCGGAGTGGGCTGCCTGCTGGCGGCCGCGCGGATCACCGCGCAGCTCGGCGGCGGCCGGCGGGCCCAGTTGATCACCGCGTTCGTCCTGGCCAGCACGCCGATGGTGGCGCTACAGGCGACCAGTACGCAGACCGACCTGGTCTGCGCGGCGTGGGTGGCCTGCGCGGCCACCCTGGTGCTGGACGGACTGCGCCGCCGGACCGGCTGGGGCACCCTGCTCGCGTTGGGCGCGGCCACCGGGCTGACCGCGGTGACCAAGACCAGCGGCCTGATCGCGGTCGGCCCGCTGCTGGTGCTCTGGGGGCTGGCCCAGCTCCGGCTGGCCCTGGCCGCCGATCCGACGCCGGTCGGCGCGATGGCGGACGGTACGACGGCGGCCGGTGCGGTGCGGCGGCCCCGCCCGGCCCGCGGGGTGGCCCGCACGGTCGGCGGTTCGGTGCTGATCCTGCTGGTCGCGGCCGTGGCGGTCGGACCGTTCCTGGCCCGGGTGACGGCCGAGTTCGGGCATCCGCTCGGGCCACCCCGGCTGCGCGAGTCGATCCCGATGGAACGGCACGATCCGCCGTCGATCCTGGTCAACGCGCTGCGGATCGGGCACACCGCGTTCGACACGCCGCTGGCGCCGCTGCGCCGGGTCGGTGCCGAGGCGATCATCGGCGGGGCCGACGCGATCGGGGTCGACCCGCAGGACCGCGCGATCACCTTCGGCCGCGAACTCTTTCCGGAGCCCGCCTGGTATCCGGACGAGGATCGGGTGGCGTTTCCGATCGCCGGGGCGCTGGCGCTGATCGGCGCGGCGGTCGCGCTCGTCCGGCCGCGCCGGATCGACCCCGTCCAGGCCGGGCCGCTGCGCGGGTACGCGGTGGTGGTGCTGGCCACCGTGCTGCTGCACACCGCAATGATCAAGTGGCAGCCGTGGGGCAACCGGCTGCTGCTCTACGCCCTGGTGCTCGCCGTTCCGCTGGCCGGGCTCTGGCTCGACGCGCTCTTCCGCCGCCACTCAGCCCCGGCGGCCGACAGGGCGGGGACCCGCCGTGGGCGGCGGTCGGTGGCCACGGTGGCGGCCGTCACCGTGCTGGCCACGTCGGCGCTGGCCGGGGTGCTCGCACTGTCGTACGGCTTCCCGCGCCGCCTCGTCGGCAGCGGATCGGTCTTCACCACCTCGGACTGGGACACCCGCTTCCTGCGTCGCCCGCAGTGGGCCGAGGAGTTCCGCTGGGCTGCGGCGTCGGTCCGGGAGAGCGGTGCCCGCCGGATCGGTCTGGTGCAGCAGAACGACAACTGGGAGTATCCGTGGTGGCTGCTGCTGCGGCAGCCGGACGGACGCTCGCCCGACCTGGTTGCGTTGCAGTCGGTGCTGCCGGAACGACCGCCGGCCGAGCCCACCTCGGTGGACGCGATCGTCTGCACCGGCAGCCAGCCGGCGTGCGCGAAGCTGGTCCCGGCCGGCTGGCGGCTGGAGTTCCGCGACTACGTCGGTTACGCGCTTCCGCCCGGCCGCTGACCCCGAGGGCCGCCTAGCCCCGAGGCCGGACCACCCACCCTGCACACCTGCCGCCCGGATCGTCCGATCCGGGCGGTTCGGCATCCCGCGCGCAAGGATCCGAAGCGCATTCACATCCGTTGATCCGCACGTTACCGTCTGGTAACTCAATCGACGTCCCGTGATTGAGCCGAAAGGAGTGCGTCGATGCCTGCCATCCCCGCCAGGCCCGAAGGCGCGACCCGACGACGGGCCATCACCGTTGCCGTCGCCGTCGCCGCTCTCGTCCTGCCGATGCTCGCCGGACCGGCCGCCCCCGCCACCGCCGCCGACCGGCCGACCGTCCAACCACTCCCCGCCAACCTGGAGGCCATCCGGGCCGCCGAAGCGACCGCCCTCTACGGCAGCCCGGCGATCCGCCCGATCGAGCAACGCCGCACCGCGCTGATCACCATGGGTGACAGCGAGATCTCCGGTGAGGGAGTCGGCAACTACGTCCCCGGCACCCACCAGCCCGGCAACTGGTGCGACCGCTCGTACGACCAGGCGGTGTTCCGCACCGGCATCCCCTCGGACGCGCAGTACAACCTGGCCTGCTCCGGTGCCACCCCGTGGAACCTGGTCGCCGGCGGCCCCACGCAGCACAACGAGTTGAACCAGGGCGACCACCTCGGGATCAAGGCGCGCAACACGCACGTGAAGCTGATCTGGGTGGTCGTCGGCGCGAACGGCGACGGCACCATCCAGTTCGGCCCGGTCGCCACCGACTGCGCCATCAGCCGGGTCTTCTTCCAGGGCCCCTGCTACCCGCGCTACACCGACCAGTGGACGATCCGCACCGACGGCAGCCGCCAGGCGGTGACCGGCGCGCTCACCGACATCCGGCAGACCATGACCAACGCGGGCTACCTGCGCTCGGACTACGAGCTGGTGCTCATGTCGTACCCGAGCCCGGGCAGCCCCGACGTGGAGGACAACCCGGACTTCCCCGGCTGGTACTCCGGCGGCTGCCTGCTCTACCTCGCCGACGCGGCGTTCGCCCGGAACAAGGCCGTGCCGATGTTCGAGTCGGCGCTCAGGGCCGCGGCCACCGCGACCGGCACCCGTTACCTGGACGCCAGCCGGCTCTTCCACGGCCACGAGGTGTGCACCGACAACACCTCGGTCCGCGGCCTCTACATCGAGATCGGGATCTGGGACGAGAACGCCGCCCGGCAGTCGTTCCACCCCAACGCCCGTGGGCACGGCATGTTCGCCCAGTGCATCACCCAGTTCTGGAACTCCGGGCAGGAGCGGGCCAGCTGCGTCGACCCGGCCAGCACCGGCAGTGGAGTGCTCCACCCGGGCCTGCTGGAGTTCAAGCAGCTGCGCAACCTGGCCACCGGCACCTGTGTCGACGGCAGGGGATACGACTCCCGCAACGGCACCGCCCAACAGCCGTACACCTGCCACGGCGGGCGTAACCAGGGCTTCTGGTACGACCCGGGCCGGCGGTCGCTGCACTCGGAGCTGTCCCACGACCGTTGCCTCGACATCGCGGGCGGGTCGCTGACCGCCGGCACCGCGGTCAACATCTACGACTGCAACGGCACCGGCGCCCAGCAGTTCGTCTTCGCCGGCAACCAGATCAAGCCGGCCGGCGCCAGCAACCTCTGCGTGGCGTTCGACAACCCGTGGCTGGGCAGCCCCCGGCTGCGGTTGGCCGGCTGCTCCACCAGCACCCGGCAGCAGTGGTCGTTCGAGGCCCGCACCGCCGCCAACCCGGTCGGCTACGGTCACGACGACTTCATCGGCTCCCGCGTCTACTGACGAAGCAAGGGGCCCTGGCGTCGACCAGGGCCCCTTCGCCTCACTTGGCGCGCGGGATGAGGATGAGCCGGGCCGTGCCCTTGTCGCCGTCCTTCGCCCCAGCGACCCCGAGCGTCGTACCGACCTTGACGTCGCTCGCCTGCACGGTGGCGCGCCGCTCGACGACCCGCAGGTCCTCGCCGAAGGTCCACGTCATGGTGAAGCCGTCGGTGGACTTCACGGTCATCGAGTCGCCGTCGATCGCGGTCACCTCGCCGCGCTGCACGGCGACGGTCCGCGTACCGCCGTCCTTCGTCTTCACCACGGCCTCGCCGTGCAGGGTGTTCCTGCGCAGCAGCACGCGGGCCTGGCGGCGCTTGCGCCACTCCTCGCCGCGCTTCTCCCGGGCCTTGTCCTGGGCGGTGGGCGAGCCACCCGGCGTCGGGGTGGCCGGCGCGGCGACGGTCTGCACTTCCAGGTCGTCGGCGTCGAAGCCCATCGCGGCCAGCGCCTGACCCTCGACCCCCATCGCCGCGGCGACCTCGACGGCGGCCTCCCGGGCGGGCTGGCTGGCCACCTCGGCCGCGCCGCAGCCACTGACCCCGAGCGCGACCGCCGCGAGCAGTGACGTGGTGGCGGTGGCAAATCCCCAACGTGGCATGACGTTCCCTCTCGTCCGTGGAGACCTCAGCCTGCCCGGCGACGACGAGCGGAGCGTCAGGCCGATGTTCGGGTCAGGTAAGGATCACCGGGCAGCCGGACCGTGAAAGCGGCGCCGCCCTCCGGCGCATGGCCCGCGGCGATCTCTCCGCCCAGCCGCCGGACCAGCCCCGCGGCCAGTGCCAGCCCCAGCCCGCTGCCCACCTTGCGCACCCCCCGGTAACGCTGGTGCAGCGCACCCCGCTCGAACGCCACCGCCAGGTCGTCGTCGGTGAAGCCGGGCCCGCCGTCGCGCACCTCCAGCACGCCGCCGGCGGCCGGGTCCGCACCGGCTGCCCGGACCGCGAGCACCACCGGCGCCCCCGGGGGTACGACCCGCAGGGCGTTCTCCAACAGCCCGTCCACCACCTGCCGGATCCGGCCCGGATCGGTGTACGCCGGCACCGGAGCATCAGGCGTCTCCACCCGGAACGGCACTCCGACGGCCGCACACCGGGCGGACCACCTCGCTTCCGCGTCGACGGCCAGCCGGACCAGGTCCACCGGCACCGGCTCCAGCGGGAAGTCGGCGGCCTCCAGCCGGGCCAGCGCCAGCAGATCGCCGATCAACCGGTCCAGGTGCTGAGCCTCGGCCAGCACCGTCCGGCCGGTGTCAGCGGTGCCGTCCGCGCCGATCACGCCGTCGGCGAGCGCCTCGGCGTACCCCCGGATCGCGGTCAACGGGGTCCTCAGCTCGTGCGAGACGGAGAGCAGGAACTCCCGCTGCCGGCCCTCGCTGGTGGCCAGTGCGGCGGCCAGCCCGTTCAGGGCTTCGGCCAGGTCGGCGACCTCGTCGGGCGGCTCGACGGGCACCCGGACCGCGCGGTCCCCGGCGCGCAGCCGGGCGGCGGCGGTGGCCGCGACGCGGATCGGCCGGGCCAGCCGACGGGCCAGCAGCAGCCCGGCCACCACGCCGGCGGCGAGCCCCGCCAGCAGCGGCAACCAGAGGCTGCGCAGCACCTGCCGCCACAGCCCGCTCGCCGAGGCGCGGGAGAGCACCACCCCGTTGCCGCCGGGCAGCGCCCGGCCCTCGAC
This sequence comes from Micromonospora sp. NPDC049301, assembly GCF_040678715.1. Taxonomy (NCBI): domain Bacteria; kingdom Bacillati; phylum Actinomycetota; class Actinomycetes; order Micromonosporales; family Micromonosporaceae; genus Micromonospora; species Micromonospora sp. NPDC049301. The sequence goes on from NZ_JBFAQO010000001.1 coordinate 67,755, forward strand.
GAACGCGCGCCTGCCGTTGACCGGGCGGCGGACCGACACGTTGCGGCCCTGCTCGATCCGCTGCACCACCCGGGGCGGCAGGCCCGGCCGGTCGACCGTCCCCCGCCGGATCAGGTACGCGTCGATGCCCTGGGCGCGCAGTTGCTGGATGAGCCGCTCCTCGTCGGCGGAACGACCCCGGTCCAGCCGGGTCCGCAGCACCTCGGCGGCGAGTCGGGCTTGCGCGGCGAGCGCCTCCTGATCGCGTCGCTCGACGCCCCGGATCGCCAGCGGCACCGCGACGATCGCGGTGACCAGCACCGACACCAGCGCCACCGCACACGTGACCAGCACCGCCCGGGCGGTCAGCGTCCGGGCGAACCGGCTGCGCCGGGGCGCGGTACGGGCGCCGACGACCGGCAGCGCCATGGTCGGCGACTCGGGTCGCGCCGTGGGCTGCTGCCAAGCGGGACGGTCAGGCATCGACGGCGTACCCCACGCCCCGGTGGGTCCGGATCACGCTGGCCGGGCCGAGCTTCGCCCGCACCTGGGCGACGTGCACGTCGACGGTGCGGGTGCCGGCGTGCGCGGCGTAGCCCCACACCCCGGCCAACAGCTCCTCCCGGGTGAAGACCCGCCCGGGGCGGGCCATCAGGTGGGCCAGCAGATCGAACTCGGTGGAGGTGAGCTGCACCGGGGCGCCGGCGACGGTGACCGTCCGACGGGCCGGGTCGAGCGTCACCGGGCCGACGACGCGCGGCCGGTCCGCACCCTCCGGGCCACCGGCCGAACGGCGCAGCACCGCACGCACCCGGGCGACCAGCTCGCGCGGGCTGAACGGCTTGGTGACGTAGTCGTCGGCGCCCAGCTCCAGGCCGACGATCCGGTCCACCTCGTCGTCGCGGGCGGTGAGGAAGATGACCGGGGTCCAGTCACCGGCCTCGCGCAACCGGCGGCAGATCTCGGTGCCGGGCAGCCCGGGCAGGGCGATGTCCAGGACACAGGCCACCGGGCGCAGCCGGTGGGCGGCGCTCAGGCCGGCCGCACCGTCCCGCTCCAGGTGGACGCCGAACCCGTCGCGGGTGAGGTAGAGCCGGACCAGGTCGGCGATGGCCGGCTCGTCCTCGACCACGAGGACGAGCCCGCGGTGCGGCGGTTCGACGGTCACCGGCCCATGATTGCCGACCGGAGGGCCGGGCGCGATCGGTGCGTGTTCGAGTTCGGTAAAGGCGAGGCGGCGGGCCGTCGCGAGCGACGCGCCGGTGGGGCGTCAGCGCGCGACGGCGGGGCGGAACACGCTGGGCCGCGTGGCGGCCGGCACCTCGCCGATGGTGGCGACGATCCGCTCGCGGGGCGTCCGCAGGCGGGTGCGGAAGGCGTGGTTGAGCAGCGCGTCGAGCTGCCACACGCGCTTCGGGTGGCTGGTACGGATGAGGAACCGCTCGCGGAGCCCGTCGATGGCGGTGGCGGCCAGCTCGACCGAGTGCAGCCGCGGGTCCGGGCTCCACGTGACGTTGCTGAGCTCGCGCAGCTCGGTGTTGAGGTGCAGGCGCAGCCGGTGCAGCAGTCGGGTCTGCTGGGTGACGACCAGCCGACGGTGGGTGAGCAGCAGCAGGTAGTCGCCGGTGACCGGGCGGTCCGGGCGGCTGCAACGGGTGACCAGGATGGTGGCGTCACCGGAGCCGACGCAGCGCCGGAAGACCGGCATGTGCCGGCTCAGGGTCTGCACGGCCAGGCCAGCCTCGGCGGCGGCCGGAAGGAACGTTCGGGAGAAGACGTCCATGACCTGCCCAACGACCTCTTCGGCAGAGGTGACGTGGGTCACGGCGGTTTTTTGGAACTTCCACGCGATGCGTCGCACCGCCTGTCCGACTTCCCACCCGGCCGGATCGTGCCCAGGGGCCCGGGGTCAGGTCACAGCGGGCTGGGCTCGAACAACTCGGCGAGCCAGCCGGGGACCGCCTCGGCGTACTCGGCCCGCGCCGGGTCGTCGGTGTCCAGAGCCCGCCGCCAGGACAGTGACCGGCTGACCGCACCCAGCTTCATCGCCAGATCCGCGGCCTCGACCAGGGTCCGACGGTCGTACCGGCCGGTCCACGCCTCCAGGTAGGCGTCGCGCAGCCGGGCCAGCCGGGCGTCGTCGGCGGACAGCTCGGCGGCGTACCGGATGGAGCGCAGCGTCACCAGCAGCGTGCCGAACGGGTGCGCCACCGAGGCGTCGCCCCAGTCGAAGTAGCGGTACCCGGTCGAGCCGGCGAACAGGTTGCCGTCGTGCAGGTCGTCGTGCTGCACCGTGGCCGGGATGCCGATGTCGGCGAGCCGCTGGCACCGCTCCGCGTACGCCGGCAACTCGGCCCGCAGCCGCTCGTACGTCTCCGGGCTGAGCCCGTTCTCGCCGCCGATCCGCAGCGACCCGCGGTCGTCGAGCAGTTCGGCGAGCAGACCGGCAAGCACCTCGGGGCGATGGTCCGGCACGCCGAGCGCGACCAGTTCGTCGGCCCGGGGTGCGGTGGCCAGTTGGAGCGCGGCGTACCCGGGCAGCGCCCGCTCCCAGTGCGTCAGGTCCGGGTCCCGCCCCAGCACGTCGCGCAGCGACTCCCCGCCGTCGGGCAGCAGCGACCAACCCCGGACCAGGTCCACGGCGATCGGTGTGAGCACCCGTTCCGGCGCGAGCCCGGCCAGCGCCGCGATCAGGACGGCCTCGTGCACGGTGCCCGGGTTGTTGGCCTTGAACCAGACCGGGCCGCCGTCGGTGGGCACCCGCCAGACCAGCGACCACGGGCGTACCCGGGGCTCCACGGGCCCGGTCACCCGGCGGTCGGACCGGCCCAGCTGCTCGTCGACCCAGGAACGGGCCCGCACCTGCCACTGCTCACGGGACCAGTCGGGGGCGCGCTCACCGGCGATCGTCGTCACGATGCGCACCCTAGGCGGCCCAGCCCGGGCGGGGCGAGGCTATTTCCGACCGGGCGTCAGACCAGCTCGACGATGGTGGCGTTGGCCATGCCGCCGCCCTCGCACATGGTCTGCAGGCCGTAGCGGATCCCGTTGTCCCGCATGTGCTGGAGCATCGTGGTCATGATCCGGGCACCGGAGCCGCCGAGCGGGTGGCCGAGCGCGATCGCCCCACCGCGCGGGTTGAGCCGCTCCGGGTCCGCCTCGGTCTCCGCCAGCCAGGCCAGCGGCACCGGGGCGAACGCCTCGTTCACCTCGTACACCCCGATCTCCTCGATGCCCAGACCCGCGCGGCGCAGCGCCTTCGCGGTGGCCGGGATGGGCGCGGTGAGCATGGTGACCGGGTCGTCGGCGGCGACCACGGCGGTGTGGATCCGGGCCAGCGGGCGCAGCCCGTGCCGGCTGGCCCACTCGCTGGTGGTGACCGCGAGGGCCGCCGCGCCGTCGGAGATCTGGGAGGCGGAACCGGCGGTCACCACGCCGTCGGCGCGGAACGGCGTGGCCAGCTCACCGAGCTTCTCCAGTGAGGTGTCGCGGCGGATGCCCTCGTCGGCGGCGAACTTGCCACCGTCGGCGAGCGGCACCGGTGCCAGCTCCGGATCGAACGCGCCGGCGTCCTGTGCGGCCGCCGCCTTCTCGTGGCTGGCCAGCGCGAACTCGTCGAGCTGCGTACGCGAGAAGCGCCACCGCCCGGCGATCAGCTCGGCCCCGACGCCCTGGTTGAACGGCAGCGCCGCGTCGTCGGCGAAGCCCTCCACGCCCCGGTAGCGGTCCCGGAGTTGGTCGCTGAACGGCATGCCGCCGGCCACACTGGAGCCCATCGGCACCCGGGTCATCGACTCCACCCCACCGGCGACCACCAGGTCGGCCTGGCCGGAGAGGACCGTCGCGGCGGCGAAGTGCAGCGCCTGCTGGCTGGAGCCGCACTGCCGGTCCAGCGTGGTGCCGGGCACGGTCTCGGGCCACCCGGCGGCGAGCACCCCGTTGCGGGCGATGTTCCAGGACTGCTCGCCTACCTGCGACACGCAGCCCCAGAAGACGTCGTCGACCTGGGCCGGATCCAGCCCGGTGCGCTCGGCGAGGGCGCGCAGCACGTGCGCCGAGAGGTCGACCGGGTGGACGCCGGCGAGGCTACCCTTGCGCCGCCCGACCGGAGTGCGTACCGCGCCGACGATGACCGCGTCACTCATGTTTACTCCCGGGTAACTTGGGCTGTCCCGATCCTACGTCGTCCATGGACCGGTCGTCCGCCCCCGGTCGGGTGCACCCCCGGTCGTGCGTCGACGCGTTCCACGGTCGACGCTGGCATGCTGGTCGGATGGATGCCGAAGCTTCCCCGGTCCGGCAGTGGCGGGTGCCGTCGGGCGTGCCACTGGCCAAGCTGATCGGCGCGGTCGTCCTGGTGGCGCTCGGCCTGCTCCTCGCCGACGGCGACCCGGTGCAGCTGACGCTGATCGCGCTGGCCGTCGCCGGCCTGGCCGTCTGGGCGCTGCGCGACCTGCTCGCGCCGGTGCGACTCGCGGTCGACCCGGCCGGCGTGGTGGTCGCCCAGGGCTTCGCCGGCCGGCGCCTGCTGCCCTGGCCCGCGATCGAGCGGATCACCGTGGACCGACGGCCCCGCCTCGGTCTGACCTCCGAACTCCTGGAGATCGACGCCGGGGAGTCGCTGCACCTCTTCGGCCGGTACGACCTGGGAGCCGCCCCGGACGAGGTGGCTGAGGCACTGCGAGTCGCCCGACCGGCGTGACCTCCCGGGCTGCCCCGGCGCGACCGGCCGGTCAGCCGGCGAGCAGCTGGGCGGTGCGATACAGGACCAGGCCGAGCAGTATCAGCAGGATGATCGCGCCACCGGCCACCTGCACCAGGGTGCGCCGACCGCGCGGCGCGTAGGCGAGCACCAGCGCCATCGCCCCACCGACCGCCAGGCCACCCAGGTGCCCCGGGATCGAGATGCCCGGCACGGTCAGCGTGAACACCAGGTTGATCACCAGGATCGGGATCACCTGGGAGATGTCCCGGCCCAGCTTGCGTTCGATGATGATCAGCGCGGCGAAGAGGCCGAAGACGGCCGTGGACGCGCCGGCGGTGGCCGAGTTCTGGGCGCTGAACAGGTAGGCGGCGACGTTGCCGCCGAGGCCCGCGATCAGGTAGAGCGCGCCGAAGCGCAGCGGCCCGAGGTTGGCCTCCAGCGACCGACCGAGCACCCACAGCGCCCACATGTTGAGCAGCAGGTGGATCACGCCGTAGTGCAGGAACATCGCGGTGACCAGCCGGTACCACTCGCCGTCGGCGATCCCGCCGAGCGTGCCGTCCGGAAAGACCGCGAGCCCGAGCACCGAGCCCCAGTTGGTCAGCGGCGTGCTGCCGCCCATCAGACCGCCGAAGCCGGAGCCACCCACCGCCGCGTCCCCACCCCGGTCGGAGGCGATGGAGAGCAGCATGAGCAGCACGTTCAGCGCGATGAACGCCTTGGTGACGTAGCCGTGCCGGCCGGCGGCACCGCCACCGAAGGCGGTACGCGCCGGCCGGACACTGCGGCGCCCCTCGTTGACGCACTCCGGGCACTGGTGCCCGACGGACGCCTCCCGCATGCAGTCCGGGCAGATCGGCCGGTCGCAGCGGGTGCACCGGACGTAGGTCTCCCGGCCGGGGTGCCGGTAGCAGACCGGGGCGGTCGGCGGAGACTCGCTCACCGGGCCGACCCTCCGTCCGCCACCGCGCGGTCCACCGGCGCCAGCCGGCGCGGTGCTCCGGAGCGCTCAATCATGCGAGCAAAGGTACCTCGCCTGTCGATCAGGCAGCAGACCGCTCGATCTCGACCCGCTCGATGACGACGTCCTGGAGCGGACGGTCGCTCGGGCCGGTCGGGGTGTTCGCGATCGCGTCGACGACCTTCACCGACTCGTCGTCGGCCACCTGCCCGAAGATGGTGTGCCGGTTGTTGAGGTGCGGCGTCGGGGACACGGTGATGAAGAACTGCGAACCGTTGGTGCCCGGTCCGGCGTTCGCCATCGCCAGCAGGTACGGCCGGTCGAAGCGCAGCTCCGGGTGGAACTCGTCGGCGAACTTGTAGCCCGGCCCGCCCCGACCGGTGCCGGTCGGGTCGCCCATCTGGACCATGAAGCCGCTGATCACCCGGTGCGAGATGGTGCCGTCATAGTACGGACCGCTGCCCGGCTGACCGGTGCGCGGGTCGGTGTACTCCCGGTTGCCCTCGGCCAGGTCGATGAAGTTGCGAACCGTCTTCGGCGCGTGGTTGGGGAAGAGCTCCAGCCGGATCGGGCCAGCGTTGGTGTGCAAGGTGGCGTAGACAGCCTCGGCCACGGGTACTCCTCACTCGTTGGTCAGTTCCATGCGGATCCTCCCATGTGCCCGATCTGGCATCGCGGAGGCATCCGAAGGTGGAGGATGACGAAGGAACAACTCCCAGGAGGTGGGACCGTGTTTGGAATCGGGCGGCGCAAGTCCGAGGGGCAGCTGGCCAAGGCTGAGCTGAACCAGAGCATCAGCCACCTGGTGCAGGCAGCCAACCACGCCGCCAAGGGCGCGGGCGCGACCGTCGGTCCGCGGGTCCAGGTGGCCCGCGGCTACGTCGCGCCGGCCGCGGCGAGAGTGCGCGACCGCGCGTCGACCGGCTGGGGGACGACACTCACCACGCTGGCACCGCTGGCCGCGGCGGCCCGTGACGGCGCCGCGGAGGCAGGGCCGCTCACCAGGAAGGCCAGGTCGAAGAACATGCGGATCACCGGCAAGAAGAAGCAGCCGCGCCGTCGCGGCTCGATGATGACCGGCCTGCTCGCGGCGGGTGCCATCGCCGGACTGGCCGGCGCGGTCGCCCTGCGTCGCCGCCGGGAGCAGCAGGAGTGGGCCGAGTACGACCCGGCCCGCACCCTGGAGCCGATGCGCGACGAGGTGGACTCGATCGAGGTGCGGACCCCGTCCGCCACCAAGGGGACCGACGGCTCGACCATGGCCGGGGTGACCGGTGCCGGCAGCTCGGCGGTGGCCGGCGGCGACAGCGCCAGCACCACCGGCGCGGCCAAGCCGGGCAGCGTCCGCCCGACCGACAAGGTCCCCTCGGTCGCCGAGGGCGCCAAGGACACCTCCGGGCGCCCGACCGACGACCTCACCAAGGCGCTGGGCAAGGACACCGCCCGCACCAACGGCCGCCGCTGATCCATCGGTAGCGCACCGAGTGCCGGCGACGCGGGTTCTCCCGCGCGCCGGCGCTTCCGTGCGAGCGGTCAGAGCCAGCCGTTGCGACGGAACCAGCGGTAGAGGGCCAGGGAGACGCCGAGCATCAGGGCGAGTACGACGGGGTAGCCGTACGTCATGTTCAGCTCGGGCATGTTGTCGAAGTTCATCCCCTCGACACCCGCGATGGAGGTCCAGACCGCGGCGATGGCCGCCCACGCGGCGATCTTGCGCATGTCGTTGTTCTGGTCGACGGTGACCTGGGCCAGCCGCGCCTGGAGGATCGAGTTCAGCAGGTCGTCGTAGGAGTTCACCTGCTCGACCGTGCGACTGAGGTGGTCCTGCACGTCCCGGAAGTAGCGCCGGATCTCCTTCGGCACCTCCCGGTTGACCTGCGAGGTCAACGTCATCAGCGGCCGCTGCAGCGGCACCACGGCCCGCTTGAACTCCACCAGTTCCCGCTTCATCTGGTAGATCCGCTGGATCCGCCCATGGCCGTTGCGGTCGAAGACCTCGGCCTCCAGCACGTCGAGGTCGTCCTCGATCTGCTCGGCGACCTCCAGGTAGAGGTCGACCACCCGGTCGGTGATCGCGTACGCCACCGACCACGGACCCTGGAGCATCAGCTCCTGCTTGTTCTCCAGGTCGGCACGGACCGGAGAGAGCCGGCAGGCGTCGCCGTGCCGGACGCTGATCAGGAAGTTCGGGCCGATGAAGAGCATCACCTGGCCGGTCTCGACGACCTCGGAGTTCTCGGTCAGCTCCGCGTGCTCGCAGTACCGGGCGGTACGCAGCACCAGGAAGCTGACGTCGCCGAACCGCTCCAACTTGGGGCGCTGCTCGGCCTTCACGGCGTCCTCGACGGCCAGCTCGTGCAGCCCGTAGGTGGCCGCGATGGCGGTCATCTCGGCGAGCTCGGGTTCGTGCAGCCCGAGCCAGACGAAGCCGTGCTCCTCGCGGCGGGCCGCGGCCAGCGCCTCCGCGTACGTCCAGTCGCCGGGTTGCCGCTTGCCGTCGACGTAGAGCGCGCAGTCGACCACGCCACTGCGCCCGGTGCCCGCAGGGGCCGGTGCGGGCGGCGAGCCGTCGGCGTTGAGGATCCGGGTCATCGCCCGGACCGGCGACGGCCACGCCCGGGGTCGCAGCACACGGCCGGTGTGCGACGGTGCCGTTCCGCCCTGATCTGCCCGATCCGTCATCGCGCCACCTCCCCACGCTCGGCTGCGGGCTTGAGGCTACGCCGGTCGCGGCGGAGGGCACGTGTGACGGCGGTCGCGTGGGGCGGCGCCGGGCGGGCCGGGCCGCATCGGGGGGTGCGGGGACGACACGGCCCACCCGGCGCCCGTGGGGGCGGGGGTTGTGCTGCACGCGTCACCGGGGGTGGGGCGGCCCGGGAACCGGGCAAAGATCTCCACTACACCTGATGGGTGACGCTCGCAGCATTGTGAGCCGCCGGCCGCCCGGGCGGGAGTCCCGGGACGGCCGGCATCGTCGTTCTGTCGGAAACCTGACAGAAAGCTCAGCCGCGGACGGCTTCGACGGCTGCCGCGAGCCGGCGGACACCCTCGTCGATCCGATCGGCGGTGACCGCCGAGAAGGCCAGCCGCAGGGCGTGCTGCCCGCCGTCCAGCATGAAGTCGCTGCCCTTGACCACCGCGACCCCGCGCTCGGCCGCCGCCGGGGCGAGCCGGTCGACCAGCACGTCGTCCGGGAACTCCACCCAGAGGAAGTAGCCGCCGTCGGGCTCCACGAACCGGGCCTGCGGCAGGTGCCGGCGCAGCGACTCGGCGAGCACCCGGGACCGCTCACCCAGCGCCGACCGGACCGTCTCGATCGAGCGGTCGATCTCGCCGGAGACGCAGAACTGGTGCACGATCGCCTGGGACACCATGCCGGGCGAAATGTAGAGGCTGGTCGCGTTCTTGGCGATGTCGGCGATCAGATCCGCCGAGCCGACCAGGTACCCGACCCGCACACCCGGGCACACCGTCTTGGTGAAGCTCGACGCGTGCACCACCACCTTGCGAGTGTCCAGCGAGAGCATCGACGGCAGCGCCTCGCCGCGGAACCGGACGTCCGCGTACGGGTCGTCCTCGAAGATCGTGAACTCGTACTCGGCGGCCAGGTCGAGCAGCTCCCGGCGCTTCTCCAGGGAGAGCGTCACGCCAGCCGGGTTCTGGTAGTTCGGAATGACGTGCGCGAGCCGCGGCCGGACCCCGGACTCCAGCAGCTTGCGCAGCTCGGCAGTGTCCAGGCCGTCCGGCTGGACCGAGACGCCGTGCAGCTCGCCGCCCATCCGCTGGAGGTTGAGCAGCGTCCGGTCGTACGTCGGGCGCTCCACCACCACCGCGTCGCCGGGGCGGACCAGGTGGTCGAAGAGGAACGCGTCGGCCTGCAGCGACCCGTTGGTGACCAGCACCTGCTCGGGCGCGACCCCGTGCTTCTCGGCGATCCACTTGCGCAGCGGTACGTAACCGACGGAGGTGCCGTAGGCGGTGACCCCGGCTGGGTCGGCGTCGAAGGCGCGGACGGCGGCGGCCTTGAGCCCCTCGACATCGACGATGTCCAGCGAGGGAGCCCCACGGGCGAAGGAGATCAGCTGCTCGGCGGTCATGGATGTTGAGCGTACGGGCGGCGACGGGGGGCGCGCGGACGGCACGGCGATGTCCGCATCCTGAGCCACCGGGTCGGGTGACCCGGTTCCACCGGTCGGCGTCAGATCAGACCGGAAGGGCGAGCGAGTCGTGCTGCGCCGCCCGGGAAAGTCCCTCAAACTGCACGCCGAGCGCATCGAGGAGCTGGCTCCAGTCGAAGTAGGACCGCCAGGCGACGATCCGCCCCCGGCGGGCCCGGACCACGTCGGCCACCTCCCAGCTCACCGTGCGCCCGGTGGGCGCGACCGTGCCGAACGGCGAGTGCAGCGTGCCGGCGTGGGTGCCGGTCAGGCGCAGCTCCACCGCCGCGCCCCCGGCCGTGCGCACCACGCCCAGGGGGTCGACCCGCAGGTCCGGGAAGGCGCCCGTCCAGGTCCGCAGCAGCGCGGGCAGCTCGATCGGGCGGACCGTGACACCCGGCATGGCGTAGAACGCCTCCGGGGCGTAGAGATCCGGCAGTCGGGCCACGTCCCGACGCAGGAGCATGGCGTACTGCTGCTCGACCAGGCGCTCCGCGTCGCGCATCGGACCCTCCCGCACGGGCCGCGGCGTCTCCGCATGCCCGCAAGGGATCCCTACCCGTCGATCCGGGCCTGCACACCTGTCGGCCGGAATCCCGGTGCGCCCGGTCAGGTCGCGGCCACCACCTGGCTCTCCGCCCAGACCCGCATGATGTCCCGGACGGAGATCACCCCGGCCACCTCGCGGCCGTCCAGCACCACCAGGTGCCGGAAACCGCCCCGGGCCATCGCGGCGGCGGCCTCGGCCACCGTCCAATCCGGCCCGGCGTAGACCACGTCCCAGGTCAGGTGGGCACCGGTGCGTTCCACGTCGCAGTCCAGGCCGGCGCCGATGGCCTTCAACACGTCGCGTTCGGTCATGATCCCGATCCCCTCGGAGTCCGGGTCGATCACGACCGCCGACCCGACACCGCGGGCCGACATCATCCGGGCCGCCTGGCGGAGCGTGTGCTCCGGACCGACGACGAGGACCTGGCTGGACATCGCTTCCCGTACCTGCATCACGCATCACCCCTTTGGGACGGTGGCACCCGGTACCGACATGGTGGTCCGTGAATGTTTCCTGGACAAGACCGGGCATCGCCGTCGCGCCGGTGCGCTCGCTACTGTCGGACGGTGTCCACCGAGCCCCTGCGCTGCGCCGGCGCGCTGATCGTCGACCACCACGGCCGCATTTTCTTTCAGCGCCGCTCGCCGCGCCGACGCCTCTTTCCCGACTGCTGGGACATCGTCGGCGGCCACCTGGAGCCGGGCGAGGACATCGACGAGGCACTCCGTCGGGAGGTCACCGAGGAGACCGGGTGGGTCATCTCGCACGTCCTCGGTCAGGTCGGTGAATACCACTACACCGGCGACGACGGTCTCGCCCGGATCGAGTACGACTTCCTGGTCCGGGTGGACGGCGACCTGGCCCACCCGATTCTGGAGGCCGGCAAGCACACCGAGTACCGCTGGCTGGCCGAACACGAGGTGACCGTGCTGGACGAGCACCGCGACGTCAACGACGGGCTGATCCGGCGGATCGCGGAGGAGGGCTTCGCCGTCCTGCGGTCGATCGGTCTGTGAACACCGTCGAGCTGGCGCCGCACCGGATCGCCGGGCTGCTGGCCCCTGCCGTGGACCGGGCCTTCACCGCCGGCATGCTGGCCGGCCGCAACGGTGGTGGCGCCGAGCTGAGCCAGCGGTACGGCGGGCCGGCCGCGACCGGGTTCCTGGTGGAGCTGCGCACCCGGCTGGCCGCACCCGGCGGCACGGTGGACGGGCCGGGCTTCGCGGCGATCACCCGGTACCGCGACCCCGTCGCCTGCCACCGCAGCGTGGACAAGCATGTGGCGCACGGCATGATCCACCGCCGCCCGGACGGCGGGCTCTCCGCCACCGAACGAGGGGCGGCCTTCCTGGACGAGCTGTACCAGGTGCACGCCGAAGTCACCGAGGAGCTGTGGGCCGGGCAGGACGAGCGGGTGCCGCGGCTGGTCGCGGCCCTCGGCCGGTTGCTGGCGTACGCCCTGGTGCTCGCCGACGAGGAGGGCGACCGGGACGGGCCGGCGTTCGCCGCCATGGCACCCCCGCACGAGCCGGACGGCACCCCGCCGGGCGTGCTGCTGCTCAACCGGCTCGGCACCCTGCGCTACCACCGGGCCGACGCGCACGCCGCCGCCTGGACCGCCGCCGGGCACACCGCCTCCAGCATCGCCGCCCTGCCGGCCGGCCCGGAGCGGCTCGCCATCGAGCTGGAGACCGACCGCCGGGCGGCCGGCCCGTACGCCGTGCTCAGCGCGGAAGAGCGGTTGACCATGCTCGCCGACCTGGCGGCACTGCCCGGCTGACCCGGTTGACCGGAGCGGCCCGTCCGCCCGGGGCTATCCTCCACCGGTGACGGGGAGCAGGACGAGGGAGGAAGTCGGGATGATCGGGATGGTGCTCGCGGCCGGGGCAGGGCGCCGGCTGCGCCCCTACACCGACACGCTGCCCAAGGCGTTGGTGCCGGTGGACGGGGAGACCACGATCCTGGACATCGCGCTGGGCAACCTGGCCGAGGTCGGGCTCACCGACATCGTGATCGTGGTCGGCTACGCGGCGGACGCGGTCCGCGAGCGGCAGGCCGACCTGGAGAAGCGGTACGGCGTCACGCTCACCCTGGTGCACAACGACAAGGCCGAGGAGTGGAACAACGCCTACTCCCTCTGGCTGGCCCGCGAGTACTTCGCGCGCGGCGTGCTGCTGGTCAACGGCGACACCGTGCACCCGGTGAGCGTGGAGAAGACCCTGCTCGCCGAGCGTGGGCCGGGCGTCCTGCTCGCCGTGGACACGCTCAAGGCGCTGGCCGAGGAGGAGATGAAGACCACCTTCGACGCGGCCGGCCAGCTCACCCGGATCACCAAGGTGATGGACCCGGGCGAGGCGTACGGGGAGTACATCGGCGCCACGCTCATCGAGCCGCAGGTCGCCGACGCGCTCGCCGACGCGCTGGAGGCCACCTGGCGGCGTGACCCGAACCTCTACTACGAGGACGGCTACCAGGAGTTCGCCGACCGGGGCGGCGAGGTGCGGGCGGCCCCCATCGGCGACGTGCCCTGGGTGGAGGTCGACAACCACGCCGACCTGGCCCGCGCGCGGGAGATCGCGTGCCGCTACTAGCCCGTACGGTCAACACCCCGCTGCTGATCGAGGTGCGGCGGGGTGCGGTGGCCGACCTGGGGCTGCTGCTGGCCGACCGGCGGATCTCCGCCGGCGGTGACGTCGCGGTCGTGGTCGGCCCCGGTCAGGGCGAGAAGATCGTCGAGCTGTGCCGGCCCAGCCTGGGCTCGGCGGACGTCTTCACGGTCGTCGGCGGCAGCATCGACGCCGCGAACGAACTGGGTGACCGACTCCGTTCCCGCTCGTACGACGCCGTGATCGGCATCGGCGGTGGGAAGACCATCGACACCGCCAAGTACGCCGCCACCCGGTACGGCATCCCGATGGTGACCGTGGCGACCAGCCTCGCCAACGACGGCATCGCCTCGCCCACCGCCTCACTCGACCACGAGGGCGGCAAGGGTTCCTACGGGGTGCACATCCCGATCGCGGTCATCGTCGACCTGGACTTCGTGGAGAACGGGCCGGACAGTCAGACCCAGGCCGGGATCGGCGACGCCGTCAGCAACGTGAGCGCCTGCGCAGACTGGGAACTGGCCCACGAGGTACGCGGCGAGCCGATCGACGGCCTCGCCGTGACGCTCGCGCGGACCGGTGCGGAGGCGCTCATCAACCACCCCGGCAAGATCACCGACGACGCGTTCCTCACCACCCTCGCCGAGGCGCTGATCCTCGGCGGTATCGCGAGTTCGGTGTGCGGGTCGACCCGCCCGGCCAGCGGCGGTGACCACGAGATCTCCCACGCCATCGACCGGCTGTACCCCGGCACCGGCTCACACGGCGAGCAGGTCGGGCTCGGCGCGCTCTTCTGCACCTTCCTCCGAGGCGACCCGGAGCGGTTCGGTCAGCTCGCCCGCTGCCTGCACCGGCATGGTCTCGCCACCGTTCCAGGGGATCTGGGGCTCACCGACGACCAGTTCGTCGAGGCGGTGCAGTTCGCGCCGCGCACCCGGCCGGACCGGTACACCATCCTCGAACACCTGGCACTGTCGCCTACCGGGACGCGGGAGCGGCTGGCAGACTACGCCGGTGCAATCCGCGACCAGCTTGGCTGACCCCCGTCCCACCGTCGCCGACTTCCACCGGGTGAACCGGGGCGGCGGCCTGTTCAGCGAGTCGATCAGCCAGTGGCTGGGCGCCGTCTTCGCACTGGTCGCCCAGCGGCTCGGCCTGCGCCCCACCGCGCTGACGATCACCAACCTGGTGCTCGGCCTGGCCACCTCGGTCACCGTGGTGGCGCTCGCCGAGCCGGTGGCCGCCGGGGACGTACCGGCCTGGGTGGTCGGCCTGCTCGCCCTGGTCGGCTGGCAGGTGGCGTACTCCCTGGACTGCGCCGACGGGCAGCTCGCCCGGGTGACCGGCCAGGGCAGCGCAGCCGGTGCCCGGGTCGACATCCTCTGCGACGTCGCCGCGCAGATCGCCCTGGTGGCCGCGCTCGCCGCCACCGCGGTGGCGCAGGAGCCGTCCACCCCGACCTGGCTCGTGGCGGCCTTCGCCGGCACCTGGATGGTCAACCTGGTCACCTCGGTCATGCAGGCCGGCCCCAACGCGGCCAGCATGGTCACCTCGACCTCGCTCCCGGTCCGCCTGGTGAAGCTGGTCCGCGACTACGGTGCGGTGATCTTCGTGGCGGCCCTGGTGCTGGCCGTGGCCCCCGCCCTCGTCCTCTGGGTGATGGTCGCGTTCACCATCGTGAACGGCGGCTTCCTGCTCGCCAGCATCGCCTTCTCCGCCCGCGCCTCCCTGCGCTGACGCCCCGAGGGGTGCCCCCGCCCGCGCCCCGGGCCGCGCCGCCCCGGGGTCGGGTCGCGCCGGGCCGGGCCGCGCCGGGCCGGCAGCGGCGGCGGCGGGGCGGTCAGGCGGGATTAAGCGTGCGGGCCATGCCGGCGTAGACCTCGATGAGCTGCTTCGTGACCACGTCGGGGTGGAAGGTCCGCTCGTAGCGGGCGCGGGCGGCCGGGGCGAGCCCGGCGGCACCGGCCCGGGCGACCGGCAGGGCGGCGGCCAGCGCGGCCGGCTCCGGGGCCACCACCCAGCCGGCCTCGCCCAGACCGATTCCGGCCGGCATCGGCGACCCGCCACCCCCGGCGACGGCGGAGGCGACCTCGGCGGGGCCGGTGCCGGCGGGCTCGTGCGGGGCGTCCGCTCCGACCAGGTACGGGATGCCGCCCAAGGCGGTGCCGAGCACGGGCCGGCCGCTGGCCATCGCCTCGATGATCACGGTCGGTAGGACGTCGTGCCACATGGCGGCGGCGATCACCACCGCGCTCGCCTCGACCGCCGCACGCACGCCGGCACGGTCGAGTTGACCGAGGTAGACCACGTCGGGCCGCTCGGCGGCGGCGGCCTCCACCAGCGGGCGCAGCTCGCCGTCCCCGGCCACACGCAGCGTGCCCAGAGCGCCCACCGGATGCCGGCGCCAGGCGTCCAGCAGCAGGTCGACGCCCTTCTCGGGGCTCAGCCGGGCCATGAAAAGAAAGCCGTCACCCAGCGGCGCCGGCCGGCCCGGGTCCGGTACGGCGTTCGGCTTCACGACGATCCGTTCGTCCGGAATGCCGTAGTCGCGCAGGTGGTCGGCGATCGCCGTGGTGAGCGCGATGTACCGGTCCACCGACCGCCACGTGCCCCGGTGCACGGCCAGGGTGGTCGCCATCAGCGCGCTCTGGGCCGCCGAGTCGCGGTAGCAGCGGTGCTTGATCGCCGGCACCCCCAGCGCCCGGCCCTTGCAGTCCTGGCAGATCACGCCGTCGCGGAAGTAGATCCCCGAGGAGCAGACCTGCCGGTAGTTGTGCACCGTCTGCACCACCGGCACGCCGTGCCGGTGCGCGGTCCGCACCACCCAGGGCGACAGCAGGGGGTACGGATTGTGCAGGTGCAGCGCGTCCGGCCGGTGCTCGGTGAGCAGCCGGCTCAGGTCGTGCTGGGCCCGGGGCGCCCAGATCGGCGAGATCGGCAGCAGCGCCTTCGCCGCCTTCGACATCGACGGGATCTCGTCCGAGCTGCGGATGAACGGCAGCACCTCGACGCCGGCGGCGGTGAGCTGCGCGATCTCCGAGTCGACGATCGTGTTCTCGCCGGAGGGCTGAGCTTCCCGGTACCGGTTGTGTGCCACCACGATTCTCACGGGAAAGAAGGCTACCGTTGGCTGGTGCCCGAACTACCGGAGGTTGAGGCGCTCGCGGGTTACCTGCGGCAGCGCGCGGTGGGGCGGCGTGTCGACCGGCTCGAGGTCGCCGCGATCAGCGCCCTGAAGACGTACGACCCGGCACCGACCGCGGTGGCCGGGCGGGCGGTGGTCGACGCCCGCCGGCACGGCAAGTTCCTCGACGTGCTCGTCGAGGGCGACCTGCACCTGGTGGTCCACCTGGCCCGGGCGGGCTGGCTGCACTACCGGGAGGCGTTCCCGTCCACCACCCCGCTGCGCCCCGGCAAGGGCCCGATCGCGCTGCGGGTCCGCCTCGACGACGGCTCGGGCTTCGACCTCACCGAGGCGGGCACGCAGAAGAAGCTGGCCGCGTACCTGGTCACCGATCCGGCGGCGGTGCCCGGGGTGGCCAAGCTCGGCCCGGACGCGCTCGCCGCCGACCTGCCCACCTTCACCGAGCGGCTGCGCAGCCGGCGCGGGCAGGTCAAGGGGGTGCTGACCGACCAGTCGGTGCTGTCCGGGGTGGGCAACGCGTACTCCGACGAGATCCTGCACGCGGCCAAGCTGTCCCCGTTCGCGATCACCGACCGGCTCACCGACGCCCAGCTCGCTACCCTGCACGCGGCCACCCGGCAGGTGCTCGGCGACGCGGTCGAACGGTCCCTCGGGCAGCGGGCCGCGGAGCTGAAGGGCGAGAAGCGCTCCGGGTTGAAGGTGCACGCCCGCACCGGCCTGCCCTGCCCGGTCTGCGGTGACACCGTGCGGGAGGTGTCGTTCGCCGACTCGAGCCTCCAGTACTGCCCGACCTGCCAGACGGGCGGCAAACCGCTCGCTGACCGACGGTTGTCCCGACTCGTACGGTGAGTAATCCCACTGGGCGACTACGGAGCGGAATCGGCCGGAGTGAGCCGAAGCTCCAGTCCACGGTTCCCGCTACCGGCGTATCCATCGGTATAGTGGCCCGGTCCCCGGCTTCTGAAATGGTGCGGAGCCGGCCAGATCCCGCCGGCACCATCGGTCGCCAATCTCCCTCGGGGCAGCGACCGGTTGGAGGCCGCGTGGGAGACTGGGACGGTGGGCGACCCGGGCCCTCACTGCGAGTGAGCGGCACGTGTCATGCGGGAGGACATGGGTGAGGTGACGACACGCCTCCAGCGCCCGGTAACCAACGAAGGCCGGAGCAGACTCGTGCGGCACGTCGACAGCTTCGAGATCCAGCCGCCGACGCCGTCGTCGCACAACGGCGTACCCCGATCGGCGTGGGCCAGGGCGCGACGCCGTGTCTCCCGCTGGCACCGTCCCTACACGGCGATCCTCCTGCTGCTCGACTTCGGCGCTGCGGCGTTCGCCAGCTGGATCGCGATCCAGCTGTTCGACCAGGCCGCCTCCGGCTTCTCCGGCACCCAGCAGGACCCGACCTGGTTCCACACCGTCTCCTACCTGCTGCTCCCGCTCGGCTGGGTGGTCATCCTCTGGAGCAACCGGGCTTACGACCGGCGCTATCTGGGGCTCGGGCCCGACGAGTTCAAGCGGGTGATCCGGGCCGCCGTCACGGTCGCGGCCAGCGTCTCCTTCCTCGCCTTCGCCACGAAGACCGCGCTGTCCCGGTGGACCGTCGGCACGGCGCTGCTCGGGGCGCTGCTGCTGATCCTGTGGGGCCGGTTCGTGGCCCGCTGGGCGCTGCACTACATCCGCCGGCGCGCCGGTCAGGCCGCGCACCGGATGGTGCTGGTCGGCACCCTGCCGGAGTGCCTGGAGGTCTACGCGGCGGTCACCCGCAGCCCGAACGCCGGGCTGGTGCCGGTCGCCATCCACATCACCGACGGTTACGCCGCAGCCCGGGGGATGCCGACTCCGGTGCCGGTGCACGCCGGCCGGGACGTGCTGGCCCTGGTCCGGGAGGTCGGTGGGGACACCATCGCCGTCTGCGGGTCGGCCAGCGCCGAGCCGGGCGAGCTGCGCCGGCTGGCCTGGCAGTTGGAGGGCTCCGGCGTCGACCTGGTGGTCGCCCCGCAGCTGACCGACATCGCCGGTCCCCGGGTGCACATCCGGCCGATCGAGGGTCTGCCGCTGCTGCACGTCGAGGAGCCGACCCTGTCCGGGCCGGCGCTGCTGGCCAAGAACCTGCTGGACCGGGTCGCCGCCGGCCTCGGCCTGCTGCTGCTGATCCCGCTCTTCGTCTCCATCGCCGTGGCGATCCGGATCTCCGACCCCGGGCCGGTCTTCTTCCGTCAGCCCCGGGTGGGGCACGAGGGGCGCACGTTCCGGGTGTGGAAGTTCCGGACCATGTACGTCGACGCCGAGGATCGGCTGGCCAGCCTGGTCGACCGCAACGAGACCGACGGCATGCTGTTCAAGATGAAGGAGGACCCGCGGGTCTTCCCGGTGGGCCGATTCCTGCGGGCTTCCTCGCTGGACGAGCTGCCGCAGCTGATCAACGTGCTCTGGGGTGAGATGTCGCTGGTCGGGCCCCGCCCGTTGCCGGCCGACGACGGCGACTTCCTGGGCGACGTGCGCCGCCGTCTGCTGGTCCGCCCCGGCATGACCGGCCTGTGGCAGGTCTCCGGCCGCTCCGACCTGTCCTGGGACGAGTCCGTCCGACTGGATCTCTACTACGTCGACAACTGGTCGCTCGCGTACGACCTGAGCATCCTGTGGCGCACCGTCGGAGTGGTGCTGGCCCGCAAGGGCGCGTACTAGGGGTTGGCGCGGCGGGCCGGAGGGTCCAGGATCGCTGCGTGGGTGGCAACCTCTCCGCCGTCGTCGGCGTCGTCTCTCTGGTCACCGCGCTGACCGCGGCCCTGTTGGCGGTGCTGCGGCTGCGTGCCCGCCGGGGCATCGCCACCGCCACCCAGCGGGCCACCTACGAGGTGCTGCATACCGCCGGGCTGGCTGCCGAACCGCTGCGGGCGGGGCTGAGCGCGGCGGGCGCGGCGAAGGCCGTACGCCATCTGCGGGCCCTGGTGGGTGCGGTCGGGCTGGCGCTCACCGACGCCGACCAGGTGCTCGCCCTCGACGGACGCGGCGGGCACCACGGCGAGCAACTGCTCGCGGCGGCCCGCCGGACGGTGGACAGCGGACGCTCGACGGTGCTCGGCGAGTCTGAGCTGCACTGCGACCGGGTCGACTGCCCGATCCGGGGAGCCGTCGTCGCGCCGTTGCAGGGCGCGGACGGCCGGGTGGTCGGCGCGCTGGTGGCCATCGCCGACAGCGCCCCGGCTCCCGGGCTGGTGCAGGCCACCCTGGAGACCGCGCACTGGGCCGGCAACCAGCTCGCCCTGGCGGAGCTGGACTCGTCGCGGGAGCGGCTCGCGCGGGCCGAGATCCGGGCGTTGCGGGCGCAGATCAGCCCGCACTTCATCTACAATGCGCTGACCGCGATCGGGTCGTTCGTACGCACCGATCCGGAGCGGGCCCGCGAGCTGATCCTGGAGTTCGCGGAGTTCACCCGGTACTCGTTCCGGGCGCACGGGGAGTTCACCACGCTGGCCGAGGAGCTGCGGTCGATCGACCGCTACCTGACCATCGAGCGGGCCCGCTTCGGCGACCGGTTGCAGGTGCGGTTGCAGATCGCGCCGGAGGTGCTGCCGGTGACGCTGCCGTTCCTCTGCCTGCAACCACTGGTGGAGAACGCGGTCCGGCACGGCTTGTCCCGCAAGCCGGGCACGGGCATGGTGAGCATCGAGGCCCGGGACGCGGGCGCCGAGTGCCACATCACCGTGGAGGACGACGGGGTGGGAATGGATCCGACCACGCTGACCGCGGGCATCGCCGAACTCGCCCGCAGCGCCGGCGACCCCGGCGACGACACGGGCCAGCACGTCGGCCTCTCCAACGTCGACGAGCGGCTGCGGTCGGTCTTCGGTGACCGGTTCGGCCTGGTCGTCGAGACCGGGCTCGGCTCGGGCACCAGGGTGAGCATGCGGGTGCCGAAGTTCCACCCCGGCGTGCGGGCCGGGTCGTGAGCGAGCGAACCGGGACGGGCGCGGTGAACTCGTCCGGTTTCCTGCGGGTGCTGGCGGTGGACGACGAGCCGCCCGCGCTCGACGAGCTGGCGTACCACCTGCGGGCGGACCCCCGGGTGGCCCGGCTGCACACGGCGGGGGACGCCACCGAGGCGCTGCGGCTGCTCCGCGACGGCGACGTGGACGTGGTCTTCCTGGACATCCGGATGCCCGGCCTGGACGGCATGGAGCTGGCCCGGGTGCTGCGCCGGTTCGCCCGGCCACCGGCGATCGTCTTCGTCACCGCCTACGACGACGGCGCGGTGGACGCCTTCGACCTGGGCGCCACCGACTACGTGCGCAAACCGGTCCGCGCCGAGCGGCTGGCGGAGTCGCTGCGCCGGGTGATCGGCTCGCGGGTGGTGCCGTCGCACCCGGCGGCGCTGGCGCGGGCCGAGGATGATCCGACCATCCCGATCGAGTTGGCGGGCACCACCCGGATGCTGCCCCGCTCGGCGGTGCGGTGGGTGGAGGCGCAGGGCGACTACGCCCGGCTGCACACCGCTGAGGGCTCCCACCTGGTGCGGGTCTCGCTGGCCACGCTCGCGGAGCGGTGGGCCGACGCCGGTTTCGTCCGGGTGCACCGGTCGTACCTGGTGCAGTTGAAGTTGATCGCGGAGCTGCGGCTGGTCAACTCCGGTTACGTGGTGGTGATCGACGGGACGGAACTGCCGGTGAGCCGGCGGCACACCCGGGAGCTGAAGGACAAGCTGGTGCGGGCGGCGAAGCAGGACTGGAACCGCTGACCCCGGCTCCGGCACGGCGCCGGCCACGTCCGGCAAGGCGCGGACGTCGCCCGCAGGGGTTGCATCCTCGCAGCGGGAATAACCGGCTTCGGCGTACGTTGTACGGTACCCGGAACGGAACGACGAATGGAGCCGCCGTGTTCGACGCCGCCAGCGAATTCGACCGCCAGCTCGACCGCCTGGTGCAGCTGGACTACCCCGGCCTGGCCGGGCTGCCCGAGAGCGCCTTCCGCGACCTGGTCGCACCCCTGCGAGCCGAGGCGGTCGAGGGCGCCGCGGGCCTGCCCGCGCCCACCGAAGCCCGGGTGCCGTTCCTGCTGGTCACCACACGGGACCTGGTCCCGGTCGAGGCACGACTGGCGCTCACCACGCTCGCCGGCAAGCGCAAGCCCGGCTTCCTCGACCGGCACTACGCCGAGGGTGACCTGCCGCGCTTCGACCCGATCAAGGAGTTGGAGGTGCCCGAGGGCCCGGCGTACCTGCTCTTCGACGTCGACCGGGGCGAGGAGTTCCGCAACCTGGCTCCGGCCGAGGCGCTGGACGGGATGACCGCCCAGGGTCGGCTGCCGCTCACCATCGACGAGGGGCTCGCCTTCATCACGCTGCACCCGGCGGCGCTGGCCAGCAACAGGTGCTTCTCGCTGGTCGGATCGCGGTGCGGGGACAAGCGGGTGCCGGCGCTCTGGATCAGTCAGGGCGCACCGAAGCTGGGCTGGTGCTGGTTCGGCAACCCGCACACCTGGCTCGGCTCCGCGACGGCCCGCCCGGAGCGCGTCGGCCTGGGCTGACGCCAGGGCAGCGTCATCCACGGACCGGATGCCCGGTCGGGCGAAACGGCCCGACCGGGCATCGTCCACAGCGCGGCGCAGAATTTTCCGCAGGCCAGCCGCCGTGGAAACCGGGTTATCCACAGGCGTGACCCGTTCTCCACAGGTTATTCACAATGCCACCCACCGATCTCCACGCCGGCTCCCTACAGTCAGGGCCCATGAAGGAACGCCGGGTACTGGTGGTCGAGGACGAACGGACCATCGCCGAGTCGGTCGCCGCCCGACTCCGCGCCGAGGGATTCGCCGTGGAGATCGCTGCGGACGGCCCCAGCGCGGTCGAGCAGTTCCGCACCGGACAGCCGGATCTCGTCGTCCTCGACGTGATGCTGCCCGGCTTCGACGGGCTGGAGGTGTGCCGGCGGATCCAGGCCGTCCGACCGGTGCCGGTGCTGATGCTCACCGCCCGCGACGACGAGACCGACCTGCTGGTGGGGCTCGCGGTCGGCGCGGACGACTACCTCACCAAACCCTTCTCGATGCGGGAACTGGCCGCCCGGGTGCACGTCCTGCTGCGCCGCGTCGAGCGGGCCGCCGCCCCCGCCCGGCCCGCCATCCGGCTCGGCGACATCGAGATCAACGAGGCCGAGCGGCGGGTCCGCCGGGCCGGTGCGGACGTGCACCTCACGCCGACCGAGTTCGACCTCCTGGTCCACCTCGCCGGACGGCCCCGCACGGTGCTGCCCCGGGAACGGCTGCTCGCCGAGGTCTGGGGATGGGCCGAGGGGAGCGGCACCCGCACAGTGGACAGCCACGTCAAGGCCCTGCGCCGCAAGCTGGGCGCCGACCTCATCCGCACCGTGCACGGAGTCGGCTACGCCCTGGAGGTGCCGGCATGACCGCCACCCTGCTCACCCGCCTGGACCGGGTGCTGGAGCTGCTGCCCCGCCCGCTGGACCCGGTGCGCTCCATCAAGCTGAAACTGGGCGTGCTGCTGGTCGCCTCCGGCGCGGCCGGGCTGGCCTACTTCTCGTACGGCATCGGCTGGCCACCACCGGTGACCTCGGCGACCGCCATCGCCGTGGCCCTGCTCACCTCGCAGGTGCTGGCCCACGGGATGACCTCGCCGCTGCGGGACATGACGGCGGCCGCCGGGGCGATGGCCCGGGGCGACTACACCCGCCGGGTACGCGCCACGTCCCGGGACGAGGTGGGCGAGCTGGCGCAGGCGTTCAACAAGATGGCCGAGGACCTGCACGCCGCGGACCAGCGCCGGCGCGAGCTGATCGCCAACGTCTCGCACGAGTTGCGCACGCCGATCACCGCGTTGCAGGGCGTGTTGGAGAACATGGTGGACGGCGTGGCCGCGCCGGAACCCGCGGCGCTGCGTTCGGCGCTGGCCCAGACCGAGCGACTCGGCCACCTCGTCGCCGACCTGCTCGACCTGTCCCGACTCGACGCCGGGGTGGTCCCGCTGCGGCGGGTCCGCATGGACGTGGGCGACTTTCTCGACGAGGCCGTGGAGCACGCTACCGCGAGTGCCACCGGCGCGGGGCTGGACGTGCACTTCCAGCTCCGCGAGCTGGCGGTGCCCCTGACCGTGCACGCCGACCCGTGGCGGCTGCACCAGGTCTTCGCGAACCTGCTCGACAACGCGGCGCGGCACAGCCCGCCGGGCGGCACGGTGCGGTTGAGCGCTGAGGAACACGCCGGCCAGCTCCGCTTCGAGGTTAGCGACGAGGGCCAGGGGATCCCCTCCGCGGAGCGTTCCCGGGTGTTCGAGCGGTTCACCCGCGGTGATCGGTCGGCCGGCGGCGGGACCGGACTCGGCCTGGCCATCGCCCGCTGGGTCGTCGAACTGCACGGCGGCCGGATCGGGGTCCTCGATCCGGCCGGACCGGCCCGGGGTGACCGCCCCGGCTGCCGCATCCAGGTCACCATCCCGATCGACGGGTCATTCCGAGAAGAGGCCGCATGACCAGCCCCGGCAGCACCCCCGTCCCGGCCACCGGCCCGCAGCCTCCCGCTCCCCCCAGGCCCGGCCAGCCCTGGATCGGCCCCGGCCCGGCGTACCCCCCGGTGGCCGGGCGACCCCAACCCTGGCCATCGGCGCCCACCATGCCCCGACCGCCCTCGCTGCTCGAACGCCGCTGGCCCGGGCCGCCCGGCGCGGCCCGTCCGCTGGTGCTGGCCGCGTTGACGGTGGCCGCGGTCGTCGGCGCCTCCTCGCTGCCGATGGTTCGGCCGGGCCTCGGTTGGCTGGTGGCCGCGCTGGCCGCCGCGGCGGCGCTCGTCACCGCCAGCGTCGTCCGGTCCGGCACGTCGTCCCCAGCGGCGACGGTTGCGCCCCCGACGCCCTCCGGTCCAGAGACCAACCGGCCATCCCCGACCGCCGCGCCGGCCATGCCACCCGCGTCGGCGGCGCCTCCCACACCGACGGCACCGCCCGCGACCGCCACAGCGCCGACGCCGCCTGCGACCGCCACAGCGCCGAGGCCGGCCACGCCGCCCACCTCCGCGACGTCACCTGCGACCGCCACGCCGCCGACGCCGGCAACCCCGCCCGCGGCTGCCGAGCCGGCAGCACCGCCCACGTCCGCTGCGCCGGCAGAGCCGGCCACGACCCGGACGGACAGCGCGGCCCCCGAGCCGGCCACCGCCCGTCCCGGTGCCACGGGGGCACCGGGACGGGCGGCCCAGGCCGCCTGGGGCGCCGCCACCGTCACGCTGGTCGCCGTCGGTACGGTCCGGGCCGCCGGCTGGCTCTTCGTGCTCTGCCTGCTCGCCGCCGCGGTCACCGCGACGCTCGCGGTGACCGGCGGGCGAAGCCCGTTCGGGATGCTGGTGGCCGCGACGCTGCCGCCGGCCGCGACGGTCCGGGCGCTCCCCTGGGCGGTACGCGGGCTGCACCGCACCCGATCCGCGAGCCCCGAGATCGGGCGAATCCTGACCAGCCTCGCGGTCTCCGCCGGCCTGCTCGTGCTGTTCGGTCTCCTCTTCTCCTCCGCCGACGCGGTCTTCGCCGACCTGGTCGAGGGTCTGCTGCCCGACATCTCGGCGGGCGGTGTGCTCGGCTGGCTGTTCCGCCTGCTGCTGATCGGCGTGGCCCTGCTCGGCGGCGCGTACCTGGTCAGCCGCCCGCCCAACCTGGACGGCCTGCGACCGGCGCCGACCCGACCGGCGCACCGGCTGGAGTGGTCTCTGCCGCTGGCGCTGCTCGACGCCCTGTTCGCCGCCTTCGTGCTGGTCCAGCTGACGGTGTTCTTCGGCGGCGCGGGGCACGTGCTCCGCACCGCCGGGCTCACCTACGCCCAGTACGCCCGTGGCGGCTTCTGGCAACTGCTCGCCGTCACCGCGCTCACCCTGCTGGTGATCGCGATCGCCGCCCGCCGTGCGCCGAGGGCGACCCGGGCCGACCGGTTGCTGGTCCGCGCACTCCTCGGCACGCTGACCGTGCTCAGCCTGGTCGTCGTCGCCTCCGCGCTCTACCGGATGCAGGTCTACGCCGACGCGTACGGCGCCACCCGACTCCGGCTCGTCGTGGCGACCGTGGAGCTCTGGCTCGGGCTGCTCTTCGTCCTGGTCGGGGTGGCCGTGGTGCGGCTGCGCGCCGAGTGGCTGCCCCGGCTGGTGATCGGCACGGCGGTGCTGGCGCTGCTCGGGCTGGCCCTGGTCAACCCGGATCGGCTGATCGCCGACCGGAACGTCGACCGGTATCTGGAGACCGGCCGGCTGGACGTCGGTTACCTCTCGCGGCTCTCCGCCGACGCCGTACCGGCACTGGATCGGCTACCCGAGCCGCTGCGCTCGTGTGCGCTGCGAGAGATCGCCGACGAGCTGCCCCGGGACGGCCTCTGGGCGGCGAACCTGGGCCGGGAGCGGGCCCGGCGGGAGCTGGGTACGACTCCGGCGGCGACCCGCGCCACCGACTGTCCCGGTCTGCGGCGCTGGTGAGCGCGACCGCTTGACATTCCGGCAGGGCGGGCGAGACTGCCGGGGTGGCCAAGCAACTCCCTGACGTGGGGCTCGGCGGTACGGCACCGACGCCCCGCCGGACCCGGATCGTGCTGGCCGACATCACCCGGCAGAACAGCCGCGCCGAACGGACCCGCACCGAGCTGGCTCAGCAGACGCAGGTGGGTGAGGCGCTGGTCCGCGGCCTGGTCCGGGCCCAGCTCGCGCTGGCGCTGCGGCTGTCCCTGGTGGTGGCCATCGGGCTCGGCGGGCTGCCCTGGCTGTTCGCCATCGCGCCGTCGCTCGGCCGGACCACGGTCGCCGGCGTCAACCTGCCCTGGCTGCTGCTCGGTGTGGCCTCCTTCCCCTTCCTGATCGCGGTGGGCTGGGCGTACGTGCGGCTGGCCGAGCGCAACGAGCAGGACTTCACCGACCTGGTGCAGCGGCCGGAGCGCTGAGGTGGGCAACGACTACGTGGTCCCGGCCATCGTCGCGGTCACCCTGGTCACTGTCGGGATCGGCTTCTACGGGCTGCGGCTGGCCCGGACCACCTCCGATTTCCTGGTCGCCTCCCGGGCGATCAGTCCGACCTGGAACGCCGCCGCCATCGGCGGGGAGTACCTGTCGGCGGCGAGCTTCCTCGGCATCGCCGGCCTGGTCCTCAAGTACGGCGTGGACGTGCTCTGGTACCCGGTCGGGTTCGCCGCCGGCTACCTGGCCCTGCTGCTCTTCGTGGCCGCGCCGCTGCGCCGCTCCGGCGCGTTCACCCTGCCCGACTTCTGCGAACTGCGGCTGGGCTCGCGCCGGCTGCGCATCCTGGCCACCGCCTTCGTGATCTTCATCGGGTGGCTCTACCTGGTGCCGCAGCTCCAGGGCGCGGGGCTCACCCTGGCCACGGTGGCCGGCTCCCCGTACCCGCTCGGCGCCCTGCTGGTGGCTGCCGTGGTCACCGCGAACGTGGCGCTCGGCGGGATGCGGGCGATCACCTTCGTCCAGGCGTTCCAGTACTGGCTGAAGCTGACCGCGCTCGCCGTACCGGCGATCTTCCTGGCGCTGCAGTGGCACGCCGACGCACGCCCGGCGGTGACCCCGCCCGACGGGCCGACGTTCCGGACCGCGACCACCGTCGTGGTCGAGCATCGCGCGACCCTCACGCTGCCCGACGGTGACGTGCGAGAGGTACGCCCCGGCGACGAGTTGACCTTCGCTGCCGGTGACCGGGTGCCGGAGGTGTCCGGGGTGGCCACCGACGCCGACGACTGGTTGCTGCCCAGCGCCGCCGGTGACGACGACCGGGGTCTGTTCGCCACGTACTCGCTGATCCTGGCCACCTTCCTGGGCACCATGGGCCTGCCGCACGTGCTGGTCCGCTTCTACACCAACCCCGATGGCGCGGCGGCCCGCCGGACCACGCTGGTGGTGCTGGCCCTGGTCGGCGCGTTCTATCTGCTGCCCACCCTGTACGGGGTGCTCGGCCGGATCTACACCCCGCAACTACTGCTCAGCGGCCAGACCGACGCCGTGGTGGTGCTGCTGCCCGGGGCGGCCCTCGGCGACGGGCTGGTCGGGCGGCTGCTCGCCGCGCTGGTCGCGGCGGGCGCGTTCGCGGCGTTCCTCTCCACCTCGTCCGGGCTGCTGACCAGCGTCGCCGGGGTGATCTCGACGGACGTGCTCGGCCGGGGCTCGGTACGCGGGTTCCGGCTGGCCACCGTGATCGCCGGCGGTGTGCCCGCGGTGCTGGCGCTCAACGTCTCCGGGCTGGACGTGTCGCAGGTGGTCGGGCTGGCCTTCGCGGTGGCCGCGTCGAGCTTCTGCCCACTGCTGGTGCTCGGCATCTGGTGGCGCGGGCTGACCGACCTGGGCGCCGCCGCCGGGGTGCTGGTCGGCGGCGGCGCCGCGATCGGCGCGGTGCTGGTCACCGTGCTCGGCCCGGCGCTGTCCGGCTGGCCGGCCACGCTCATCGCGCAGCCGGCCGCCTGGACGGTGCCCCTGGCCTTCACCGTGATGGTCGCGGTGTCGATGGCGACCCGCCGGCGGGCTCCCGCCGACGTCGCCGCCACCATGCTCCGCCTGCACACCCCCGAAGCCCTCCGCATGTAAGGAAGGCACCTCGGGCGTAGGCCTCGGGAGATCCGTCCTGGGGATGACGACGGGTCCGCCTGCCGCCGGAGCGCGGAAATGGCGGTCGGCGGATAACGTCGGCTCATGACTGGTGAGCACCCCGCGCTCGCGCTGCGTGGCCTGGCGAAGCGGTTCGACGGCACGATCGCGGTGGCCGGCGTCGACCTGGACGTTCCCGCCGGCTCGTTCTACGGCCTGCTCGGCCCGAACGGCGCCGGCAAGACCACCACGCTGTCGATGGCGGTCGGGCTGTTGCGGCCGGACGCCGGTTCGGCCTGGGTGCTCGGGCACGACGTGTGGCGGGACCCGGTCACCGCCAAGCGGCTGCTCGGCGTGATGCCCGACGGGGTCCGGCTGTTCGACCGGCTGACCGGGGCGGAGCTGCTGGCGTACAACGGGCTCCTGCGCGGCATGGACCCGGCGGTGGTCGACCAGCGCGCCGCGGAGCTGTTGGACGTGCTGGCGCTCGGCGACGCCGGCCGGACGCTGGTGGTGGACTACTCGGCGGGCATGAAGAAGAAGATCGGCCTGGCATGCGCGCTGCTGCACGGCCCCCGGGTGCTGGTGCTGGACGAGCCGTTCGAGGCGGTCGACCCGGTCTCCGCCGCGCTGATCCGGGACATCCTCACCCGGTACGCGGCCGGCGGCGGCACCGTGGTCTTCTCCAGTCACGTGATGGAGGTCGTCGAGCGGCTCTGCTCGCATGTGGCGATCCTCGCCGGGGGCATCATCAAGCGGGTCGGCACGATCGCGGAGGTACGCGGCGACCGGTCGCTCGAGCAGGTCTTCGTCGAGGTGGTCGGCGGGCGTACGGCGACCGGCGAGGAGCTGTCGTGGCTCTCCCGGTGAGCGCCGCGGCCCCGAGCGCCGGGCCGGTCCGCCCGGTCTCCGCCCGGCACTTCCTGCGGCTGAAGCTGCGGGTGATGGGCAACAGCTTCCGGGGCCAGGGCTGGCGGATCGCGCTGTTCGTCGGCGGTGCGCTGGTCGGGCTCTGGTTCGCCGCCAGCGGGTTCTTCCTCTTCGCCGCGCCCGGCCTGGCGGACGAGGGCCGGTACGCGGTGCTGGTCGCCGCGGCCGGTGGCGGGGTGCTCGTGCTCGGCTGGCTACTGCTGCCGCTGGTCTTCTTCGGCGTCGACGAGACGCTGGACCCGGCCCGGTTCGCGCTGCTGCCGTTGCCGCGCCGCACGCTGGTCGTGGGCCTGTTCACCGCGGCCCTGGTGAGTGTGCCGGCCCTGGCGGTGCTGATCGCGACGTTCGGTCTGGTGCTCACCGCCTGGGCGCTGGGCGGTTGGTCCGCCGGCCTGGTGGCCGCCGTCGGTGTGGTCGCCGGGCTGCTGCTGTGCGTGGCCGCGAGCCGCGCGGTGACCAGTGCCTTCGCCACCATGCTGCGGTCGCGCCGGGTGCGTGACCTGGCGGCTGTCCTGCTGGCGGTGGCCGCCGCGCTGCTCGGCCCGTTGCAGATCTTCGGCCTGGCGGCGCTGCGCGAGACGGACTGGGACCGGCTGACCGGGGTGGCGACCGTGATCGGCTGGACGCCGTTCGGCGCACCGTGGACCGCCGGCATCGACGTGGCCCAGGGGCGGGTCTGGGCCGCTCCGCTCAAGCTGTTGATCACGGTGGTGGCGCTCGGCGCCCTGCTGGCCTGGTGGTCGCGGTCGCTGGAGTCGGCGATGGTGGGCGCGGTCAGCGCCGGCCGGGCCCCGGCTCGGCGGGGCGCCACCGGTGGCGCGGTCGCCCAGCTGTTTCCCCGGGTCACCGCCCGGATGCGTCGCGACCGGTTCGGTGCGCTGGTCGCCCGCGAGGCCCGCTACTGGTGGCGGGACGCCCGCCGCCGCGCCAACCTGATCACGATCGCGGTGGTCGGCATCTTCGTGCCGGTGATGATCAACCTTGGTGGCGCGGGCTTCGCGGCCGAGGGCGGGCAGGGTCCGACGATGGGTGCCGGCGACAGCTCACCGGTCCTGGTCACCCTCTCGATGCTCTTCGTCGGTGTGCTCGCCTCGGTCACCCTGGCCAACCAGTTCGGCTTCGACGGCAGCGCGTACGCCGCGAACGTGGTTGCCGGCGTGCCGGGCCGCGTCGAGCTGCGCGCGCGGATGACGGCCTTCTCGTTGTACGTCCTGCCGATGCTGGCGGTCGTCGCCGTGGTGCTGTCGGTGGTGCTCGGCCACCCGGGGTGGATCGGGTTGACCACCGGCACCCTGGCCGCCACCTACGGCGCCGGGCTGGCCGTGAACAGTTTCGTCTCGGTGCTCGGGGCGTACTCGCTGCCGGAGACGAGCAACCCGTTCGCGATGAACAGCGGCGCGGGCGTGGCGAAGGGCCTGCTCACCCTCCTGGCCATGGTCGCCTCGGCGGTCGCCGCGGTGCCGATGGTGGTGGCGGCGGCGCTGCTCGGCGACGCCTGGCTCTGGCTGGCCCTGCCGGTCGGCACCGCGTACGGGCTGGGCGCGGCACTGCTGGGCGCGTACCTGGCCGGTGACGTGCTGGACCGGCGGCAGCCGGAACTGCTGGCCACGGTCACGCCGCGCCGCTGAGCACCTGCTGGACGGCGGGCACTTCGTGCTCGACACGCGGGCCGGCGAGGTGGCCGACCTGGTCCGGACCTTCGCCGGCCGGGTCCTCGCAGCGGGGCGGTGGGGTCACAATGTTTCACGTGAATCATGAGCCGGGTGCCGAGATCCACCACACCGATCCGTTCGCGGTGCCGACCGGGCAACGGTCGCCGGTCCGCCGGCTGCGCGGTCGGCTCGCCGCGCCGGTGACCCTCTGGACCGCGCCCGGGCCGGCCGGGCTGACCGTCTCGTCCACTCTGGTCGCCGAGGGTGAGCCCGACCGGCTGCTCGGACTGATCGACGCGGAGTCCGATCTGTGGGCGGCGGTCGAGGTGGCGGGCCGGTTCGCGGTCGCGCCGCTCGGCCCGCCACACCGGCAGCTCGCCGACCGGTTCGCCGGCCTCTTCCCCGCCCCGGGTGGGCTCTTCGCCACCGGGGCCTGGACCGACACCCCGTACGGCCCGGTCCCCGCGGACGCCGGCGGATGGGTCGGCTGCCGGCTCGACACCGCCCGGGAGTACGGCTGGGCCCTGCTGGTGGAGGCCACTATCGAGGCGGTCGACCTGGCCGAGGACACCAGTCCGCTGCTGCACTACCGCGGTCGCTACCACGAGCTGCCCGGCTGAACAGAGACCCGAGGGCCGACCGGTCACCGGAGTGATCTGGGTCACTCGGCGCAGCCAGCCAACCGCTCGGCGCAGTCGCCGACCGGCGTCGATCGCGGCCTTCCCCGGCGGGGAGCGCGCTCTTTACGGTGCGCGAAACTCCCCCAACGCCTGTGAAGGTGGTGATCCACAGATGTCCACGGACACACCCGCGCCGACCGCTTCCCAGCCGGACAGATACCTGGCCGTACAACGGTCGGACGAGTTCGCCGGGCTGCGGCGCGCGCTGCGCGGCTTCGTCTTCCCGATGACCGTCGCGTTCTTCCTGTGGTATGCGCTCTACGTCATTCTCTCCGCGTACGCCCGGGACTTCATGGGCACGAAGCTGTTCGGCAGCAATATCAACGTCGCGCTGGTCTTCGGCCTGCTCCAGTTCGTCTCCACGTTCGTGATCGCCTGGCTCTACTCCCGCTACGCCGACCGGAAGATCGATCCGGTCGCCGACCGGATCCGCGCCGAGATCGGGGAGGTGAACCATGAAGACGGTCCTCGCGGCTAATCCGCTCCTCGCTGCCGAGGCGGGCAACCACACCGCCCGCAACCTGACCATCACGCTGTTCCTGGTCTTCGTGGCGGTGACCCTGGCCATCACCATCTGGGCCAGCCGGCAGACCAAGACGGCCACCGACTTCTACGCGGGCGGCCGGTCCTTCTCCGGCTTCCAGAACGGCATGGCGATCGGCGGCGACTACATGTCGGCCGCCTCGTTCCTCGGCATCGCCGGCATCATCGCGCTCTACGGTTACGACGGCTTCCTCTACTCCATCGGCTTCCTGGTCGCCTGGCTGGTGGCCCTGCTGCTGGTCGCGGAACTGCTGCGCAACTCCGGCCGGTACACGATGGCCGACGTGCTGGCCTTCCGGATGCGCCAGCGCCCGGTGCGTACGGCGGCCGCGGTCTCCACCATCACGGTGTCGATCTTCTATCTGCTGGCCCAGATGGTGGGCGCCGGCGCGCTGGTCGCGCTGCTGCTCGGCATCCGGCCGGGGACGACCTTCCTCGGCATGGACGCGGCGACCGCCAAGGTCGCCACCATCATCATGGTCGGCGCTCTCATGATCATCTACGTCACCGTGGGCGGCATGAAGGGCACCACCTACGTGCAGATCGTCAAGGCGTTCCTGCTCATGGGCGGCGCGCTGGTGATGACCCTGCTGGTGCTGGCCAAGTACAAGTTCAACCTGTCGTCGCTGCTCGGCGACGCCGCCGCCTCGTCCGGCAAGGGCAGCGCGTTCCTCGAACCGGGATTGCGCTACGGCGTCGAGGTCGCCGGCAACGCGACACAGACCTTCTACAACAAGGTCGACCTGCTCTCGCTCGGCATCGCCCTGGTGCTCGGCACCGCCGGCCTGCCGCACATCCTGATCCGCTTCTACACCGTCCCGACCGCCAAGGCGGCCCGGAAGAGCGTGCTCTGGGCGATCGGCATCATCGGCACCTTCTACCTGCTCACCCTGGCCCTCGGCTTCGGCGCCGCGGCACTGGTCGGCAGCGAGGCGATCACCGCACAGGACAAGGCGGGCAACACGGCCGCACCACAGCTGGCCGAGGCGCTCGGCATCGACTTCCTCGGCGGCGACCTGGGCGGTGCGGCCCTGCTGGCGATCATCGCGGCGGTCGCCTTCGCCACCATCCTGGCGGTGGTGGCCGGGTTGACCCTGGCCTCCTCGTCCAGCCTGGCGCACGACTTCTACGCGAACGTCCTGAAGAGGGGTGAGGCGTCGGAGCGGCAGGAGGTACGGGTCGCCCGGATCTCCGCCCTGGTGATCGGCGCGGTCTCGATCCTGTTGTCGATCTACGCGCAGAACCTGAACGTGGCGTTCCTGGTGGCGCTGGCGTTCGCGGTCGCCGCCTCCGGCAACCTGCCGGCGATCCTCTACAGCCTGTTCTGGCGGCGTTTCAACACCTCCGGCGCGGTGTGGGCGATCTACGGTGGTCTGCTCTCGGCCGTACTGCTGGTGTTCTTCTCGCCGGTGGTCTCCGGGGCGGCGACGTCGATGTTCCCGGACCACGACTGGCAGTGGTTCCCGCTGTCCAACCCGGGCATCCTCTCGATCCCGTTCGGCTTCCTGTGCGGCTGGATCGGCACGCTCGTCTCCAAGGAGCACGACGAGGACAAGTACGCGGAGCTGGAGGTCCGTGCCCTGACCGGCGCGGGCGCCCACTGACCCGGGCACTTCCGTCCGGAAGGGCCCCCTGTCGACGCCGAGCGTCAACAGGGGGCCCTTCCCCGCATTTGGGGGTCGGTAGGCTGATCGGCATGAAGGTTGCTGAGCGCTTCGGTTCCGGTCACCGCATTCTCGTCACCGGCGGTGCCGGTTTCGTCCCGTCGCACCTGGTGGACGCCCTGATCGCCCGCGGGTGCACGGTGGTGGCGCTGGACAACTTCGTCACCGGCTCCAAGGAGAACGTCGCCCACCTCCTGGACCGGCCAACCTTCAGCCTGGTCGAGGCGGACATCTCCGACGGTCTGCCGACGCACCACCCGGCGCTGGCCGAGCGGTTCGACGCGATCCTGCACATGGCCTCGCCGGCCAGCCCCACTGACTTCGCCCAACTGCCGGTGGAGATCATGCGGGTCGGCTCGGTGGGCACCCTGCACCTGCTGGACCGCGCGGTCGCCGACGGCGCCCGGTTCCTGATGGCCTCCACCTCCGAGGCGTACGGGGACCCGAAGGAGCACCCGCAGCGCGAGACCTACTGGGGCAACGTCAACCCGATCGGGGTGCGCAGCGTCTACGACGAGGCGAAACGCTTCTCCGAGGCGGCCACGATGGCGTACCACCGCTACCGCGGGCTCGACGCGGCGATCGTCCGGATCTTCAACACGTACGGCCCGCGGATGCGTCCGGACGACGGTCGGGCGATCCCGACCTTCATCTCCCAGGCGCTGCGGGGCGAGCCGATCACCGTGCACGGGACCGGCAACCAGACCCGGTCCATCTGCTTCGTCGAGGACCTGGTGCGGGGCATCCTGCTGCTGCTCGACTCGACCGAGACCGGCCCGGTCAACTGCGGCACCGAGCACGAGCTCACCATGCGGCAACTGGCCGAGTTGATCGTGTCGCTCTCCGGCAGCAGCTCGGAAGTGACGTACATCACTCGCAGCGCGGACGACCCGGAGATGCGTCGCCCCGACCTGACCCTCGCCCGTGAACTGCTCGGATATGAGCCGACCGTGGCGCCCGAAGACGGCCTGCGACGCACGATCGAGTACTTCCGGGCGCGGCTAGGGTAACCGGCCGGCGACGCGTGGCCGCTGGTTGAGCATCGCCTGAGAGCGGTAGTGGCCCGCCCTACGTACCCTGAGTTACATGTCAGCGACCTCGTCTGCCGGCGTTCCACACCCGCACCTGCACCGCAGCGCGGGGCGCGCCTCCGTGCCCGGCCCCGACCGGGGCGCCTCCGGACGTGCCCGCCCGGCTGACGCGCGCTGGTACCCGTCGCCCGACGAGGAGCAGCCCCGGCCCGGTCGCCCCGAGGGGCCGAGGGGGCCCGGTGGCCCGGGTGGTGCCGGCGGGCCGGGCCGGCGCGGCCCACGGCCGCGCTGGGGCCGGATCGGCCTGGTGGCCGGCATCGCGGTGCTGGTGCTGGCGTTGCTCGGTGGCATCGGCGCATGGCTGTACGCGCGCAACCTCGACGGCGACCTGGCCCGGACCGATCCGTTCGCGGAGATCACCGGTGGCCGGCCGGCCAAGACCGTCGACGGCGCGCTGAACATCCTGCTGGTCGGCAGCGATTCCCGGGACCCGGACGCTCCGGTCGACACGAAGAGCCAGTGGCGCGCCGACACGATCATCGTGATGCACATCCCGGCCAACCATCAGGAGGCGTACCTCGTCTCCATCCCTCGTGACCTCTACGTGCCGATCCCGGAGAGCGCCGGCGCGGACTGCGGCTCCGGCCAGCGCGCGAAGATCAATGCGGCGTTCGCGTTCGGCGGACTGCCGCTCGCGGTCCGCACCGTGGAGTGCTTCACCGACGTCCGGATCGACCACGTGATGGCGATCGACTTCGCCGGCTTCAAGCAGGTCACCGACGCTCTCGGCGGGGTGGACCTAAAGGTGGAGCGGACCATCACCTCGATCCACAAGCCGTACCGGACATTCACCAAGGGCACCAACCACATGGACGGCGCGGAGGCGCTGGACTGGATCCGGCAGCGCAAGCAGTTTCCGGACGGTGACTTCGCCCGGATGCGGCACCAGCAGGAGTTCCTGCGGGCACTGCTGGACAAGGCGGCGAGCACGGGCACGCTGGCGAACCCGAAGAAGCTCAACGACTTCCTCCAGTCGGTGACCGCGGCCGCCACGGTCGACAAGGGGTTCTCGGTGACGGACATGGCGCTGCAGTTCCGCAACCTGCGCGGCGAGAACCTCACCTTCGTGACCAGCCCGAACTCGGGCAGCGCGACGATGAACGGCGAGTCGGTGGTGGTCTCCGACCGGGAGAAGGCGCTGGCCATGTACCGGGCCATGTCGGCGGACACCATGGCGGACTGGGTCAAGACCAACCCGCCCAAGGGCACCGACGGCGGCTGACCGGGCCGGGCGGCTGGCGACTTCGGTACGGCTCGTGGCGACCCGCCGCCCGCCCGACGGCGACGACCCGTTCGGTCATCGAGTGTCGACGATCGACCGACCCCGGCGGATCTGGCGTCCGGATTGACCCGGGATGAACTCGCCAAGTCGAATCGATGTACGTACAGTGGTGCCGCCCCCTCCTGATCACGAGCTGGAGCACGCATGCCGGTTCAGGCCAGCCGTCGCCCTTCGTCCACCGGGTCCGCCACCCCCAGCGGCCGGATCGCCACGTCCATACCGATGCAGCCGGTCCCCAAGGGCGGCGGTCCGGGTGGTCGCCCGCCCGGCGGCGGCGGTGGTCGGTCAGGCGACGGTCCGGCGAAGAAGCGCCCGAAGCGCAAGGACCCGCTCTGGGCCCGTCTGACGGTGATCTTCGGTGCCGTGCTGATGCTCAGCAGCGGAGTGGCCATCGTCGGCGGCAAGGTGCTGATCGGCCAGGCGACCGGGGACATCGCCCAGCGGGACCTGCTCGGCGGCGCCGGCAAGTCCGACGCCGAGGGCGGCGCGAATCTGGACGGCCCGATCGACATGCTGCTGCTCGGCGTGGACGCGCGGGAGCGGTGGGCCGCCGACGACGTCCGGTCGGACAGCATCATCATCCTGCACATTCCGGCCTCGCACGACCAGGCGTACCTGATCTCCATCCCCCGGGACACCGAGGCGCAGATCCCGGCGTTCCCGAAGAGCGGGTTCCCCGGCGGCACTGACAAGATCAATGCCGCCTTCCAGGCCGGCGCCCGCAACGGTGGCGGCTGGGAGGGCGGGGCCCAGCTGATGGCGCAGACGATCAAGCGGCTCACCGGAGTCAGCTTCGACGGTGCGGCGATCATCAACTTCGGTGGCTTCAAGAACGTCATCGACACCCTCGGCACGGTGAAGATCTGCGTGAGCCACGAGGTCAAGTCGAAGCACATGTCGTTCGTCGACGGCGAGCCGATGTGGAACGCCGACGCCAAGAAGACCGGCAAGCAGATGACCGCGGTGGTGCACAAGAAGGGCTGCCAGGAGATGGAGGGCTGGGCGGCCCTGGACTACGCCCGGCAACGCTACGGGCTGCCCGGTGGTGACTACGACCGCCAGCAGAACCAGCAGCAGCTGATCAAGGCGATGGCCCGCAAGGCCACCGAGGGCGGCACGCTGACGAACCCGGCGAAGCTCCAGCAGCTCATCAAGGCGGCGGGCAAGGCGTTCGTGCTGGACACCGGCGGGGTGCCGATCGAGAAGTTCATCTTCACCATGCGCGGCGTGACCGCGAACGATCTGACCATGCTCAAGACCAACAACGGCACCTTCAACGGCAACGAGAACAAGCGCGAGGCGTTGAACGCCGAGACGTTGGAGATGTTCCGGGCGATGAAGCAGGACAAGCTGGGCGAATTCGTCTTCGCTCACCCCGAGATGATGTCCAGCCGGAAGTGACGGCCGAGGCTGGTTCGGCTCGCCCCACCGGCGGCCGCCGGTCGGAAGTGCGGGAAAGCCGGTAACCGTACCGTCACCACCCGTAGCCTGACGTGAGCAGGTTTCACGTATCGGCTGCGGGGAGGCGGTCACGTCCAGGTCGGGGCGGAACGCGGCGGACCGGACCGGCGAGGCCGGAGCCGCCCGTCCGCGCCGCGCCCGTGGCGCACGGATCCTGCTCGCCATCGGGCTGGCCCTCGTCCTGCTGGCCGGCCTCGCCGTCGTCGGGCTCAAGACGCTCACCCACCGGTACGACCGCGCGGTGGCCAAGGAGACCCTGCTCGACCTCGACGCCCGCACCGACCGGACGGACGTGGACGGGCCCCTCAACTACCTGCTGGTGGGCTCCGACCGCCGCCCCGGCGACAGCGGCCCGGACCAGCGCACGGACACCATCCTCATCGTGCACGTGCCCGCCGGGCACCGGGAGGCGTATCTGGTCTCCGTCCCGCGTGACCTGCTGGTATCCATCCCGCCGGCGAACGGGTTCGGCGGCGGACCGGACAAGATCAACGCGGCGTACGAGCACGGCGGCGGCGGGCAGGCCGGCACCCGACTGCTCTCCGCCACCCTGAGCCGACTCACCGGGATCCGGTTCGACGGCGCCGCGCTGATCGACTTCTCCGGCTTCCGGAAGGTGATCGACCTGCTCGGCGGGGTCCAGATGTGCGTCGACACCGAGGTCCGCTCGATCCACACCAACCGGGTCTTCCCCACCGGCTGCCAGGAGATGAACGGAGCGGAGGCGCTGGACTACGTACGGCAGCGCTACGGCCTGCCCGGCGGCGACTACGACCGGCAGCACCACCAGCAGCAGCTGCTCCGGGCGATGTTGGACCGCGCCGGCCAGGCGGACCTGCGCAGCAACCCGGTCAAGCTGGACCAGGTGATCCGGGCCGTCGGCGGCTCGTTGACCGTCGACACCAACGGCGTACCCCTGGAGGACCTGCTCCTCGCGCTGCGCGCGCTGCCGCCCGACGGGTTGCACGGCGTCCAGGTGCCCTCGTCCCCGCAGATCATCGACGAGGTCTCGTACGTGGTGCTGGACCACGGCGGCAACGGCCTCTTCGAGGCCGTCCGGGGCACCCGGGTGCCCGCCTGGGCGCAGGCCAACCCGCGTTGGGTGACCCGGTTGTGACGGTGCCGACGGCCCGGTCGATGCGGATCCGGCCGCTGAGGATCTAGTGTTGCTACCTGTGTTCGGACCCCAGGTTCCCACCGTGCCCGTGACCGAGAT
Organism: Micromonospora sp. NPDC049301; assembly: GCF_040678715.1. Classification (NCBI taxonomy): domain Bacteria; kingdom Bacillati; phylum Actinomycetota; class Actinomycetes; order Micromonosporales; family Micromonosporaceae; genus Micromonospora; species Micromonospora sp. NPDC049301. Next base: position 105,933 of record NZ_JBFAQO010000001.1, read on the forward strand.
CGCCGACGACACCTACCTGCTGGATGTGCGGGAAGACGACGAATGGGCGGCCGGCCACGCTCCCGGCGCCCATCACCTGCCGATGATGGAGCTGCCGGCGCGGCTGGCCGAGGTGCCGACCGACCGGGACGTGGCGGTCATCTGCCGCTCCGGCGGGCGCTCCGCCCAGGTCGTCGCCTACCTGGTGAACAACGGCTGGGAGCAGGTGCGCAACGCCGACGGCGGGATGCGCCAGTGGGCCGCCGTCGGCCGCCCGGTGGTCGACGCCAACGGGCAGCCCGGCCAGGTCATCTGAGGCGGGCGGGATGGGCGGGCCTCTGGTCTTCGCGCACCGCGGCGCCTCGTACGACCTTCCGGAGCACACCCTCGCCGCCTACCTGCGTGCCCTCGACGAGGGCGCCGACGGTCTGGAGTGCGACGTCCGGCTGACCCGGGACGGGCATCTGGTCTGCGTACACGACCGGCGGCTGGACCGCACCAGCAACGGTCGCGGCCTGGTCAGCGCGCGTACGCTCGCCGAGCTGGAGACGCTGGACTTCGGCTCGTGGCATCCGGGCAGCGCGCCGAGCGGTGACCTGCCGCCCGACGACTCGCACACCCGGCTGCTCACGCTGACCCGGCTGCTGGACGCGGTGCTGGCCGCCGGCCGTCCGGTCCGGCTGCTGGTGGAGACGAAGCACCCGTCGCGCTACGGCTCGAACGTGGAGCGGCGGCTGGTCACCCTGCTGCGCCGGTACGGGCTGGCCGACCCGGCACCGGACGACCCGGTCCAGGTCACCGTCATGTCGTTCTCCCCGCTGGCGGTCCGGCGGGTCCGCGAGCTGGCCCCGGCGCTGCCCACGGTGCTGTTGCTGGAGGTGCTGCCGCGCTGGCTCCGGCTGGGCCGGCTGCCGTTCGGCACCCGCATCGCCGGGCCCGGCATCGGCCTGGTCCGGGCCCGCCCGCAACTGCTGCCCGCACTGCGTGCGGCCGGCAACCAGGTGTACGTCTGGACGGTCAACGAACCGGCGGACCTGGAGCTGGTGCTGACCGCCGGGGTGGACGGGATCATCACCGATCGGCCCGCACACGCCCTGGCCCGGTTGGACCGCTGACCGGCACCGGCCGGGCAGGGGTGCCGAAACCCCGGTCGGCGGGGCACACTCGGCACATGCCGGAGCGTATCGATTTCCCCGCTCTCATCGCCGGCCACACCGTCGTGATCGAGATGATCAACTCTGGGGACGCCGGCCTGCCGGTCCTCACCCAGCTGCTGCGGGTGGCCCAGCCGGCGCTCGGCGCCGCCGGCATGGCGTTCGCCGAGTTCGGCCCGACCGGGGGTCGGGTGATCGCCGCGACCGGGGCGGCGGAGTGGATCCTCGGCCGACCGCTGGCGGCCGACGACCCGGACACCGTCTGCCTGCTCTCCGGCCCCCGGGTCCGCCAGGTCCGGGTCGCCCACCTCAGCGGAAAGCTCGCCGACGAGCTGGCCGGCTGCGGCCTGCGCCGGATGGTGGTCTCCCGGGCCGAGATCGGCGGCCACACCGTCGGCAGCCTGCACGCGCTCTACTCGGGCGACGAGGAGCCGGAGGCCGAGCAGCAGGGCGTGGTCGCCTACCTCGCCTCCTGCGTCGCGCACATGTACGGCGACCAGACCGGGCTGCCCGTGCACGGCGACGGGCCGGTGGTGGCGGCGCTCTCCGACGGGCTGGCCGTGGTCGACCGGGACGGGCACGTCCGACTCTGGAACCCGGCCGCCGCCCAGGTCACCGGCCGGACGGCCGAGCAGGCGCTCAGCCGCCCGCTGCCGTTCCCGCTGCCGCCGTCCGGCCAGGTCCGCGACCACCGGCTGCCGGACGGGCGCTGGCTGCGGATCACCTCCGGCGAGCTGCCCGGCCCGGGCACGCTGCGGGTGGTCACCTTCCGCGACATCACCGACCAGCAGCGCCGGGACCACGACCGGGAGCTGTTCGTCGCCGTGACGAGCCACGAGCTGCGCACCCCGGTCACGGTGATCAAGGGGTACGCGGACACCCTCACCGACCACTGGGACTCGCTGACCGAGTCCGATCGGCGGCAGGCCGCCCGGGTGATCGGGCAGCGTGCCAACGAGCTGGCCCGGCTGGTCGACCGGTTGCTCTCCTCGGCCGCCGAGGCCGGGCCGGGGGACGAACCGCCCACCCCCTTCGACCTCGGCGAGGCGCTGCGCACCGCGATCGTCGACCTGCCCGCGGAGCTGCGCCGCCGGCTGGTGCTCCGCCTCCCCGCCGAACTGCCGAAGGCACTCGGCCACCGGCCCAGCCTCGCCACCGTGCTGACCGAGCTGACGACCAACGCCGGCAAGTACTCGGCACCGGACGCGCCGATCGAGATCACCGCCGCGGTCGACGGTCAGCTGGTGGCGTTCCGGGTCAGCGACCGGGGCATCGGCATCCGCCCGGAGCACGTGGAGCGGGCGTTCGACCGGTTCTGGCAGGGCGAGTCCGGCGACCGGCGCGGCTATCCGGGCGCAGGGCTCGGTCTCTATCTCGTCCGCCGGATCGTTGAACAGCAGAATGGATGGGTATCCCTACGTCCGAGGGCCGGCGGCGGTACGGTCGCAGAGGTGCGGCTGCCGCGCGGTTGACCGGCGGTGGCGTGACGTGGAGGCGACGGTGGCAGCGAAGGAACGGGCGTGGTGCGTGGTGGTCCCCCACCATCCCACCGGGGCACGGCTGGCCCGGCACCGGCTCGCCGACGACCTGGCGGGCGTCGTACCCCCGACGCTCCTCGCGGACCTGATCGCGGTGCTCGCCGAGCTGGTGGGCAACGCGGTGCGGCACGCCCGCCCGCTGCCCGGCGGTGTGGTCCGGGTGGCCTGGCGGTTGCGGCCCTCGGCCGACGGGCCGCGGATCCAGCTGCGGGTGACCGATGGCGGGGCGGGCACCGGGCCACGGATCCGGACGGCCAGCCCCGACTCGGCGGATGGGCGCGGACTGCACATCGTGGCCGGTCTGGCCACCCGGTGGGGCGTCGAACGGGACGGTCTGGGTCAGCGCGTCTGGGCCGAGTTCGACCCGGCCCCGGCACCCCGGCCCGACCTGGTCACGGCGGGCTGAGTAGCCGCTCGGGGCGGGTCCCGCCCACGACGAGCCGGTCGGGCCTCTAGGCTGTGACGCCGTGAGCAAGCGTCGAAAGAGCCAGCGCGCCGCCGCCGACACCGCCCCGCGTCGGGACAAGGTCCGGGACATCTTCGTGCCGCGACCGTTCGAGGGGTTGGTCGACGAGCCCGAGTGGATCGCGCTGCGCGAGCTGGTGCCCGCCGCCTCCGCGCCGCTGCGGCTGGCACCCACCCTTGTCGAGGAGTTCGGGGACCGGCCGGTCACGCTGGCCACGGTGCTGCCGATGGCCGCTCCGGCGATCACCAAGCCGGACGGCCGGGTGCTCATCGGTCTGCAGCGGCACCAGCAGTCCGGCGACGTCTCGCGGGACCTGGCCGAGGCGCTGCTCTGCGCGCTGCGGACCGAGCCGGGCGGTCAGGTCGCCGTGCCGCCGCTGCCCGGCCCCGGCCCCCGGCTGCAGGACGTCCTGGTGGACGCCCCGCTGGAGATCACCATGCACGACGGGTTCGAGTTCTGGCTCGACCCCGGCGCCACGGACGACCCGACCGTGCAGGCGTCGCTGGAGCGGGCGAACGTGGCCATCTACCCGACCGTGCGGCTGACCGCGGCGAAGGCCGCGTACTGGTGCCGGGTCCCGGAGAAGGCGCACGTGCGCTGGGTGCTGCCGGACGACGAGGACGTCGCCCTGGACGCGCTGGCCCGGCTCGGTGCGGCCGGCACGCTGCCGCTGGGCGAGCAGACCCGGTTCGCCGGCATGTTCCGCGCGCACGGTCGACTGGTGCCGGTCTGGGACCTGCCGGAGGAGACGCCGGCGACCGCCTGGGAGGACCCGGTGACGCAGTTCGCCAAGCGGTACGCCGAGGCCCTCGCCGCCACCGACCCGCTGGACGCCGCCGGCCGCCGGGCCCGCCAGGGGCTGCTCGGTCGCCAGCTCACCCTCCGCTGACGTCAGGAAGGGCCCCTCGTCATCGAGGGGCCCTTGCCTGCAACGGGTCGCGGGTGATCGGGCAGGACATGCAGCGCGGGCCTCCCCGGCCGGAGCCCAGCTCCGAACCGGCGATCGGGATCACCTCGATGCCGGCCCGCTCCAGCTGGGCGTTGGTCTCGGTGTTGCGTTCGTACCCGACGCAGAGCCGGGGTGCCAGGGCGAGGGTGTTGTTGCCGTCGTCCCACTGCTCGCGTTCCGCGGTGACCGGGTCGAGCCCGGTGTCGATGACCCGGAGCTGGTCGAGGTCCATCGCGTCGGCGGCGGCCCGCAGGAAGGGTGCGGGCCCGTCCACCCGCGGGTCCTCGCCGTCCGCGCCGGCGATCACCGTGTACGCGGACAGCGTGCTGGCGACGTTGGGGTACATCAGCACGGCGTCCACGTCGACCATCGTGCAGACGGTGTCCAGGTGCATGGTGGCGCGCTCCTGGGCGATCGGCACCACCAGGATGGTGTGGGCCAGCCCGGCGGAGAAGACCTTCCGGCCGAGGCGCTCGGCGCCGGCCGGGGTGGTCCGCTCGCCCACGCCGACCGCCAGCACCCCGGGGGCGAGCAGCAGCACGTCCCCGCCCTCCAGGTGCTCCAGGTGGGGGCGGTAGACGAACTCGGTGCCGGCGAAGCGCGGGTGGTGGCGGTAGATGGCGTCGGTCAGGGTGGTCTCCCGCCGGCGAGCGGGCATGGCCAGGCTGGTGACCCCGACCCGGTCGCCGATCCACAGCGACGAGTCCCGGGTGAAGAGCAGATTGGGCAGCGGGTCGATGACGAAGTCGTGCCGGTCCATCAGGGTGTAGACCAGCCCGCCCGGCCGTTCCGAGCTGATCCGCAGCTCCTCGTGGGCCAGTCCGGCGGTGAGCACGTCGGCCAGCGCGACCGGGTCCAGGTAGGAGAGGTGGTCGGCGACCCGGGCGCGCAGGGTGTCGCCGAGCCGGCGCGAGCGCAGCACCTGCTCGGTGAGTTCGGCCCGGGCGTCCGCGACGGCCAACGTCTCGGCCAGCAGGGTGGCCAGGTAGAGCACCTCGACGCCACGCTCGCGCAGCGCGGCCGCGAACGCGTCGTGCTCCTCCTGGGCGCGGCCGACCCAGGGGATCGCGTCGAACAGGAGCGAGTCGTTGTTGCGGGGGGTGAGCCGGGCGAGTTCCGGGCCGGGCCGGTGCAGCAGTACGGTGCCGAGCCGGCCGACTTCGCTGTCGACGTAGTGGGTCACCCCCGCAGCGTAGGGCAGGGTTTGGCGGCATCCGAGAAAAGAACTGTGGATGAATATGGCATTCATCCACAGTCACTCCGGCGTTCCGGCTTGCCGAACACGGGGAGTGTCAACGTAGGGTAGTGGGGACATAACTTCGAGGGACCTTTTGCCGGAGGTCGCGATGACTGTCTTTCCCGCACGACGAGCCGTACCGACCGCCCGGGCACTGCCGCCCGTCGCGGTGCCCCACCCCCGCGTCGAGTCGCCGGGGGTTCTCGCACCGGTCCGTCCGACACCGCTCGAGTGGGCCCGCCGCCGTCGGGCCGAGCGGGGCGCGCGGAGGCTGGAGGCGGCCGGAGCACGGGCGCTGGGCCAGCTCGACCATCTCGGGCCGTCCTGGCACGTCATCGAGTGGCCCCGCACCGACGTGGCCGACGTCCTGCTCGACCGAGGCCAGGACGAGCGCGCCGGGTTCCTCGCCATCGGGCCGAGCGGCCTGTTCGCGGTGACCATCGCCGACCACGGTCGGGCCCGTGTGCTCGTCGCCGGTGACGTCGTGCAGATCAACGGCAAGCGACCGCCGTACGTGGCGGAGGCCCGCCGGGACGCCAAGCGGGCCAGCAAGGCCCTCTCCGAGGCGGTCGGGCTGCCCGTGCCGGTCACGCCGGTGCTGACCTTCGTCGGCTCCGGCGTGATCAGCGTCTACGGCCTGCCGAAGGACTGTCTGATGGCCACCCACCGGGAACTGGACCGGCTCCTGGTGGCCGGCGGCAGCCGGATCAGCCCCGCCACGGCAGAGAAGCTGTCCCGGGTCGCGCAGCACCCCGGCACCTGGCTGAAGGGCACGTACCGTCCAACGGCCGACTACCGGTGGTATGACGAGGGCCGAACGGCCGCTGACAAGCCGGCCAACCGCCGGTAACGTCACCGGCGACGCCACGCGGCTTCGGTCCCCCCGTCCACCTCACCGACTCCCGCGCCGTCACCGGCCGCCCTTGGTTCGGGCTGTGCCGCCGGTGGCCCGGTGCGCTCGGTGTTTCGTCGGCGACCCGCTAGCGTGGACAGTCCGTCGGTGTACATAGGAGGCTCGGTGGCCCACGTCGAACTCTCGCTCTCGGAAGTGTTCGTGCCGGCGGCACGGGTCTCGACAGAGCTGGAGTCCGACAACTTCGGCCAATGGTCCTCGACGGTCTGCCGTGCCGATGAGCCGTGTCTGCTGATCGACGCCGAAACCCGGGTGGTGGCTATCTCCACGGCCGGCTGCGAGCTGCTCTGCCTGGGCGAGCCGGACGGCCTGATCGGGCGGCCGCTGCTCGACGGCGGGCTGCGCCTGCTGGACTTCACCGCCAACCGGGGCGAGCTGACCGAGGCCGAGATCGACAAGATTCCGCCCCTGCTGGCACTCACGTCCGGGCGGCTCGCCCGCGGGTTGCTCCGGGTGGAGGCGGCTTCGGCGGACAGGTCCGACGCGACCGTCGACGCGATCTCGACCCCGGTGCTCGCCGACGGTGCCGTGGCCGGCTCGCTCACCTTCTTCTCCGAGGTCTGACCTGCGACGGAGTGTGTCGTTCGCCGCACGCGGCGATGCTGGGGTGGGTCCGTACCGAGGCCGTAAGGTGCCCTCATGCTCGATATCGCTCTGCTGCCGGGGGAGTACGCCGTGTGCCGGTTGGCCGCCGGCGCCACCCTGCCGCACGCGCTGACGAGCGAACCGGGCGGCGCCGACGTGGTCACCGTGAGCTGGACCGCTGACGGGATCTCGGTGATCTGCCCTGCCGAACGGGCCCCCGCGCAGGCCGTGGTGGAGACCGTCTGGCGCTGCCTCCGGGTCGCCAGCCCGATGGAGGTGGCCGGCACCGGCACCCTGGCCGCGCTTGTCGGCCCGCTCGCCGAGGCCCGGGTCAGCGTGGTCACGTTCTCCACCTTCGATACCGACTACCTGCTGGTGCCGGCCGTACGGTTGACCGAGGGCACCGCCGCGCTGGAGCGCGCCGGGCACCGCGTCCTCGGCTGAGCTTCACCCCACCGTCCGCTCCCCCTACGATGGGCTCGGCCACCCCGGCCACGACGACGTTCTCCGATGTCCCGAGGATCGGCCCGTGCCGTTCACCCCAGCCCGCCGCGCGTCCACCCCATCGCGCGCGACGACCCACACCCCACCGGCGACCCACCGTCCGGCGGCTGCCCGCCACCCGGTGACGAGCCGGGCGCAACCCACGACGCGGGTTGTCCTGCCGGCAGTGCTCGCGTTGCTCGCCGTCGGAGTGCTGACGGGCTGCGGCGCCCCACCCGAGCTGTCGGCACCGACCGACGCGCCGCCACCCCACACCGGAGCCCCGACGGCACCCGGCCCGACCGGCACCCTGAGCACCGCGCCCGCCACCCCGCCGGTCGGCACCGCGACGGCCACCCCGGACGCCGGGCTGGTCGCGACGCCCTGCCGGAACGGGCCGACCGGGCAGCGTGTGGTGCAACTGCTGCGCGGCCGCGCCGGCGTGCTTCCGGACAACGTCCGGGTCCGGGTCCGCACCGGGCCGCTCTGCGCCGCCGACTGGCAGTTCACCGTGCTGGAGGTGAGCGGGCACGAGGAACTCCAGGTCGTCACCCGGGGCCGGTCCGCCGCGCCCGAGCTGGTCACCGCCGGCACCGACGTGTGCACCATCGAGGTACGAGCCACCGGTCCAGCCGGGATCCGGACGCTCGCCTGCGACGCCGGGCCGGGTGCCGTGCCGGGTGCGTAGGCTGATCGGCATGCCAGGAACACCGCCGACACGCTTCGTCTACCTCGGCCCGGAGGGCACCTTCGCCGAACAGGCGCTGCGCACCGTCCCCGCCGCCGAGCGCGGCAGCCGCACGCCCGCCCGCAGCGTCGGGGAGGCGCTGGACAGCGTCCGGGCCGGAGACGCCGACGCCGCGCTGGTGCCGCTGGAAAACTCGATCGGCGGCGCGGTCGGCGTCACCCTGGACGAGATGGCCGAGGGCGAGCCGCTGGTGATCACCCGAGAGGTGATCCTGCCGGTGGAGTTCGTGCTCGGCGCCCGGCCGGGCGCCTCCCTGGCCACGGTCCGCACCGTGGCGGCCCACCCGCAGGCGTCCACGCAGTGCCGGGGCTGGCTGCGCGACCACCTGCCCGACGCGGTGGTCGTCGACGTGCTCTCCAACGGCGCGGCCGCCGCCGGTGCCGGGGCGGGCGAGTACGACGCCGCGATCTGCGCGCCGATCGGGGCCGCCCGACACCGCCTGGCGGTGCTCGCCGACAAGATCGCTGACCATCCCGACGCGGTGACCCGGTTCGCGCTGGTCTCCCGCCCCGGGCCGCCTCCCCCACCGACCGGCGACGACCTCACCTCGCTCGCGGTCTACATCGCCCACGACCGGGTCGGCGCGCTGTTGTCGGTGCTGATGGAGCTGGCCGTCCGGGGGGTCAACCTGACCCGGATCGAATCCCGCCCGACCGGTGAGGCTCTGGGCCGGTACGTCTTCTTCCTGGACTGCACGGGGCACGTGGCCGACGTGCGGATGGGCGAGGCGTTGCAGGGCCTGCGCCGGGTCTGCGCCGACGTCCGTTTCCTGGGCTCGTACCCCCGGCACCGCTGGGCGGAGACCGCCGGCGAGCGGCCGGTGCCGGCACCGGCCGGCCTCTCCGACGTCGACTACGCCGACGCGGCGGCCTGGCTGGCGCGGCTGCGCACCGGCGAGCTGAGCTGACCGGACGGTGCCGGCGCGCCCGCGACCGGGAGCGCCGGCACCGACGTGGTCAGCTCAGCAGACCGCCGAGCAGGCCACCCTCCTGCTGCTGCGTGCCGCTGCCCATGACCGGCGGCTCCTCGGAGGGCTGGACCACCACGAAGCCCTGGCCGGCGAAGCTCATCGTGAACGACTCCCCGGTGCGTCGCCCGAGGAGCGTGCCGAGGCCGAGCTGCTCGGCGCGGTGGTAGCCGGTCTGGAGGTTGGCCGACCAGCAGACCGCGGCCTGCGGGTCGACGTACGTCGGGGCGTCCACGTTCAGCACCACGGGGGTGCCCTTGGTGGTGATGGCGATCCGCCCGTACCCGCTGAACACGCAGTTGAACAGGCCGGACGAGGAGGCCATCCCGGCGCCGCCGACCATCCTGATGTCGTACTGGAGGGTGGAGTCGAAGGCCAGCACGCTGGAGCCGTTGATGGAGAGGGCGTCGCCCGGCTCCAGGTCGATGATGTGCACGTCCTTGGCCAGCTCGGCGAGGAAGACGTCACCCTGGCCGGAGACCTTCATCAGCGGGACACCCTCGCCGGTGAGCTTCTGCTTCAGGAACTTGCCGAGCCCGCCGGAGCCCAGCGCCTGGAACTGCACGTTCCCCTGGTAGGCGACCATCGACCCGACCCGGGCCATCGCCTCGCCGTTGAGCTCGATCTTCAACATCTTGGAGTTCTGCAGCCGCATGCCGGGCTGCGCGGACTCCTTCTCCAGATTCTCGGTGGAGAACAGCTCGCTGCGCATGAAAGGTGCCTCCTGAAAAGGTCGCGGTCGCTGCACCGACGGTAGGCGACCTGGGCAACCACGGGCCATCGGCCGAGCGGCGCGCCGGGTGGGTCGGACGGCGACGTGGCCGGGCTCAGCCCCAGCCCAGCGCGTGCAGCCGCGCGTCGTCGATGCCGAAGTGGTGGGCGATCTCGTGCACCACGGTCACCGCCACCTCGTCGATGACGTCCTCGTCGTTGTCGCAGATCCGCAGGATCGGGCGGCGGTAGATGAAGATCCGGTCCGGCAGTACGCCCGAGTAGTCCCAGCCCCGGTCGGTGAGCGCGTGCCCCTCGTAGAGGCCCAGCAGGTCGGGCTCGCCCGGCGGCGGGTCGTCCTCGACGAGGATGACCACGTTGCTCATCAGGCCGAGCAGCTCCTCGGGCACCTCGTCGAGGGCGTCGCCGACCAGCTCCTCGAAGCGTTCGCGGGTCATCTCCACCGGCACCTCACCCATTCTGCCCGACCCGGTGTCGGCCGGCGGGTCACGAGGAGCGGCGCCGACCGGGATCCGCGCGTTCACGGAGAGAGTGGCCACCCGGGTACGGGCGGAAACCCTGTCCGTGAACGTGCGGCGTGCGGGTCGACCGGCTCAGGAGGCCAGGCGAGCGGTGAGGGTGATCTCGGCGCCCGGCGAGAGCAGGCGGGAGATCGGGCAGTTGGCCTTGGCGGCCTCGGCGAGCTTCTGGAACTCCGCGTCGTCGATGCCCGGCACCTGGCCGACGGTCTCCAGCTCGATCCGGGTCACGGTCATCCCGGCGTCGGTCTTGTCCAGGTGGACCTTGGCGGTGGTCTCGACGGAGGTGGGCGTCGAGCCGGCGTCGGCGAGGGCCTTCGAGAACGCCATCGAGAAGCAGCCGGAGTGCGCGGCGGCGATCAGCTCCTCGGGGTTGGTGCCCTCGCCCTCCTCGAAGCGCGACTTGAAGGAGTAGTTGCCCGACAGGCCGCCCTTACCGGTGCGGACGGTGCCCGAACCCTCGGTGAGATTGCCCTGCCATTGTGCGGAAGCGGTACGGATAGGCATGAGCAGAACGCTAGCGGAAAGGTGACCGCCGAGCGACCGACCGGCGCGGACGCCCGCCCTGCGATTCCCGTCACCACCCGCTGGCTGTGCCATGATTCGACGCAGGCCCGTGACCGGCGGAAGGATGGCCGATGTCCGAGGAGCTGCCGATCCCCCGGCAAGGTGACCGGTCCGACGGCCCGGCCGTGATCGAGTGGGGCGACGAGGATCTGACCCGGCCGCGCCGGTTCGGCCGGTCCCTGGCCGGCCTGACCCGGGACCCCCGGCTGCCTCTGCTGCTGGCCGTGCTCGGCGCGGTCGCCGGGGTCGCCTCGCTGGTCGGGGAGTGGCTGGTGATGACCCTGCCGGACGGCGGACCCGACGGGAACAGCTCGATCGAGGTGCCCGCCGGGCTGTCCGAGGTCGGTGGTTTCGGGGTCGGCTACCTGGTCGGGTTGCTCGGCCTGGTCTGCCTCGTGGCGCTGGCGCTGCGGGGCACGGCGTCGGTCCGGCCGAACGCCCGGTTGGCCGGGCTCACCCTCGCCGGAGCCCTGCTGGCGCTGCTGGTGGCCGCCGTGGCGACGCTCGACGACCCCGCTCAGCGGAGCCTCCTCTACTCAGCTCAGGACGGCTTCCGGGCCGAATACGGTCGGGGCCTGGTGATGGCGTTCGTCGCCTGCGTACTGCTCGGTGTCGCGCTGCGGCTGGCGCCGGCCGCCGCCCCGCCCGGCCCGGCGGCCGGACCGGACGGGGACGGCCCGACGGGGGACGACGCGACGGGACGCGGCTGGCGCCGCCGCCGGGACCGCGACCCCGTCGACGAGGACGGCCCGCCCGCCCCGGCCGACCTGACCGTCACCCCGGCCGCCCCGTTCGCCCGGCCCGAAGCCCACGGCTGAGCAGCGCGGATCCGGCCCTGCGAAGGCGCCGTCGGGAGGTCTCGCCCGCGCTGCGTGGTTCTGCGCCCCGGGCCACCGGCGGCACCCCGCCAGTTGGCGTCCGATTCGCCTGGAAGCCATGGTTGCGACCTCTTCCGCGAGGTACGGTTGCTGCCCGCCGTCACGCCGGGCCTCGGCACCAGTACGCACGGCAGGCTGCGACGGCGGCGGGCGAAGGAGGAACGATGACCCGCCCGGGACTGCCCAAGCTGATCGCAACCGACCTTGACGGGACGCTGGTTCGCAGCGACGACACCGTCTCCGCGTACACCCACGGGGTGCTCGACCGGGTGCGGGCCGCCGGAATTCCGGTGGTCGGCGCGACCGGGCGCGGACCGCGGTTGACCGAGCTGACCCGCAACGACATCCGGGCCGCCGACTTCCTGGTGATGGCCGGTGGCGGGCGGGTGGTCGACCAGAGCGACCCGACCGGCCCGGTGGTGCTCCGCGACGAGCGGCTGGCCGGCGAGGTGCTGGCCCGGCTGCTCGCCGACCTGGAGGCCGAGGTCGGCCCGCTGACCGTCATGGTCGAGGCGTCCGACGAGCACGACGCCCCGCTCTGGGGTGACTACCACCCGAGCTGGCCCTACCAGGACAGGTTCGAGGCGCGTACCCGCGCGGAGTGCCTCTCCTGCGACGTGATCAAGGCCTTCGCCCGGACCGCCGACCACCACGTGGACGAACTGCTGGCCGTGGCCCGACGGATCGTCCCACCGCAGGTGGCCACGCTCACCCAGGCCGGGCTCGGCTTCATCGAGATCTGCCCGCCGGGGGTGGACAAGGCGACCGGGCTGACCGTGGTCGCCCAGAGCCTCGGGGTCGACCCCGCCGACGTGCTGGTCTTCGGTGACATGCCCAACGACCTTCCGATGTTCGAGTGGGCCGGCTGGTCCCGGGTCGCGGTGGCCAACGCGCATCCCACCGTCCGCGCCGCCGCCGACGAGGTGACCCTGCGCAACGACGACGACGGGGTGGCGGTGTACCTGGACCGGCTACTGTCCCGGTGATGGGAGAGACGCCCCGCCTGATCGCCACCGACATCGACGGCACGCTGATCCGCGACGACCACACCGTCAGCCCGCACACCGCCGACGTGCTCGCGCGGATCTCCGCGCGGGGCACGCCGGTCGTCCTGGTCACCGGCCGTCCGGTCCGCTGGCTCAAGATGGTGTACGAGCAACTGGCCGAGCCGCTGCCGGCGGTCTGCGCCAACGGGGCCGTGGTCTACGACCCGTTCGAGGACGAGGTGTTGCGGGCCGACCCGCTCGCGCCGAAGCACCTGGCGGAGGTGGCCCGGCGGCTCCGCGCCGAGGTGCCCGGGATCAGCTTCGCGGTGGAGATCCTGGACAGCCGGGAGATGCGGCACGAGGCGCACTACCCGCTGCGCTGGGACGCCGACTCGGAGATGATCCGCCCGGTCGAGACACCCGAGGAGCTGCTCTCGGCCCCGGCGGTGAAGCTGCTCGCCCGGGCCGGGGAGCAGGACCCGGACGCGTTCGTGGCGCTGGTCGCCGCGGCGGTGGCGGGGCTGGCCGAGGCGACCCACTCGTCGTCCTCCGGCCTGGTGGAGATCTCCGCGGCCGGTGTGACCAAGGCGGCCGGGCTGGCCTGGTACTGCGACCGGCTCGGGGTGCGTGCGGCGGACGTGCTGGCCTTCGGTGACATGCCCAACGACGTGCCGATGCTGAGCTGGGCCGGGCGGGGCGTGGCCGTGGCCAACGCCCACCGCGCCGTCCTGGCGGTCGCCGACGAGGTGACCACGGCGAACACCGAGGACGGCGTGGCGTCGTACCTGGAGAAGGTCTTCGGGGTGGACTGAGCGGGTCGGGTCAGAGGTACTGGCCGGTGTTGTGCCCCTCGCCGCCGGTCGGCTGGCCGATGCCCGGCATGCCCGGCACGATCCCACCGGGCCCGCTGGGCAGCGCCTGCCGGCCGGAGCGCATCTGCTCCAGCTGCACGCGGGCGGCCATCTGCTGGGCGACCAGGGCCGCCTGGATGCCGTGGAACAGGCCCTCCAGCCAACCGACGAGCTGGGCGTGCGCGATGCGCAGCTCGCTCTCGCTCGGGGCCTTGTCCTCGGTGAAGGGCAGCGAGATGCGTTCCAACTCGTCGCGCAGCTCGGGGGCGAGGCCGTCCTTGAGCTCGACGATGGACCGCTCGTGGATCTCGCGCATCCGGTTACGGCTGGCGTCGTCCAGCGGGGCGGCCTTGACCTCCTCCAGCAGCTGCTTGATCATGCTGCCGATCCGCATCACCTTGGCCGGCTGCTCGACCAGGCGGGTCGGGTCCTCGCCCTGCCCCTCCTCGGTCTGCACAGTGCCGATCGGCCGGCCGTCCGGGCCGACCACCACCACGGTGCCGGAGTGGCCGGAGTCGTCGGAGCCGGCCTCGTCGTTCTGTGCAGCGGAGTGCGCTTCGGTCATGGGGTCCATCTTTACCCAGCGGCCGCAGACCATGCCGCCCGGGACCGACTCCCGGCTCCGAACCACCCGGGCGGGGCGCGCTACCGTCGCGCCATGCCTGCCGACCCGCGCGCCGTGCTGACCCGGCCCGCACCGGAGCCCGACCGGACCGTGGCATACGGCGACCACCCCGACCAGGTGGCCGACCTGCGGCACCCGGCCGGCGCCGGCCCGGCGCGGCCGCTGGTCGTCGTGGTGCACGGCGGGTTCTGGCGGGCCGAGTACGACCGGCGGCACACCGGGCCGCTGGCCGCCGCGCTGGCCTCGGCCGGCTACCCGGTCGCGCAGCTGGAGTACCGGCGCACCGGGCAGCCGGGTGGCGGGTGGCCGGGCACCATGACCGACGTGCTGACCGGGGTCGCCGAGCTGCCCGGGCTTGCCGCCGAGGCGCTGCCCGGGCGGGTGACGCGCGCCGCTCCGATCCTGATCGGTCACTCCGCCGGTGGCCATCTGGCGCTGTACGTGGCGGCCACCGCGCCGGCGACGGTGGGCGGCGTGCTCGCCCTGGCCCCGGTGGCCGACCTGGCTGAGGCGTACCGGCAGGATCTGGACGCCGGCGCGGTGTCGGCGCTGCTCGGCGGCGGCCCGGCGCAGGTCCCGGACCGGTACGCCGCCACCGATCCACGATCATTGGTGCCGATCCAGACACGGATAGTAGTGATGCATGGTTCGGCGGACCAGCAGGTGCCGGTGACGATGAGCCGGGAATTCGTCGCGGCGGCGCGTGCGGCAGGATCCGATATTTCCCTTGTTGAGCTGCCCGGATGCGAGCATTTCGGGCTGATCGACCCGGAGTCCCCGACCTGGCCCCAGGTCCTCGTTATGTTGCGTTCCCTGCACGATGATCACTAGCCATTGACGCAGCGTCGCGGAGCAGGTAGAACGCCGGAGGGGCGCTGTTCTGCCCTGCAACGCTCCTGGGAAGGAACTCGGTGTCGCACATGAATCGCAGGCGGGCGCTCCAGCTGTTGGCGGCGCTCGGTACGACCGGATTCGCCGCCGCGTGCGGCTCCGACACCGACGACCAGCCGACCGGCGACCGGGGCCCCATCAAGATCGGTCTGATCACGCCGCAGGCCGGCGGCTTCAAGAGCATCGGTGACGACATCACCAACGGCTTCCAGCTCTTCCTCGACCTGCACGACCAGCGGTTGGGCGGGCACCCGGTGGAGCTGCTGACCGCCGACGAGGGCGACACCGCCAAGTCCGGCAAGGCCGCCGTCGACGACCTGCTCAAGAAGGGCGTGCTGGCGCTCACCGGGGTGGTCAACTCGGCGGTGATGGTCGGCATCCGGGACACCGTGGAGCAGGCCCGGGTCCCGCTGATCGGCTCCAACGCCTCGCCGAGCAGCCTCCAGAGCGTCTTCTACATCTGGCGGACGTCCTACGTGCTGGACGAGGCCGGCCGGGCGCTGGGCCGCTACCTGCGCGACCAGCTGCCGTCGAACGGCCGCGTGGCGATCATCATGCCGGCGAACGTCGGCAGCCCGGACGTGGAGCGGGGCTTCCGGCAGGAGTTCGGCGCCAGCGACCGGCGGATCGCCGACCCGGTGACCAACACCAACCCCACCCCCAACCCGGGGAAGAACACGTACGTCGCGGACATTCGCAAGGCGCTGGCCAAGAAGCCGACCGCGGTCGTCTGCTTCTACGCCGGTACGGCGGCGGTGGAGTTCATCAAGCAGCTGCGTGACCAGTTCTCCGGGCCGGTGTACGCACCCGGCTTCCTCACCGAGGGCGCCGTGCTGGAGAGCATGGACCGGGACGCGCTCGGCATCCAGACCGCGCTGAACTACTCGGCCGACCTGAACAACACGTCCAACCGCGTCTTCGCCTCCGCCTACCGCAAGAAGTACCAGGTCACGCCCACCACCTACGCCATGGCGTCGTACGACGCGGCGCAGGTGCTCGACCAGGCGATCCAGCTGACCGGCGGCTCACCCACGCCCCAGCAGGTCAACCTGGCGCTGGGCAAGATCGGCCAGATCGACAGCCCCCGCGGCATCTGGCAGTTCAACCAGCCGCGCACCCCGCAGCAGAAGTGGTATCTGCGAGAGGTGCAGCGCGACGGTCAGGTCATGTCGAACGTGCTGATCAACGAGCTGGCCACGCTGGGCTGAGCGTCCACCGCGACGACGTCAGGGGCCGGTCTCCCGTTCGGGAGGCCGGCCCCTGACGTACGCGGGGTGTCCGGGTCAGTGCCGCAGCTCGGCGATGCAGCACTTCACGCTGCCACCGCCCTTCTTCAGCTCGCCCAGCTCGACCGGGACCGGGTTGTAGCCGGCGGCCTTGAGCTTCCCGGCCAGCCGGGTGGCCTCGCTGTTCAGCACCACGTTCGCGCCGTCGCTGACCAGGTTGAGCCCGAAGGCCATCGCGTCCTCGTCGTCCGCGATCACCGCGTCCGGGAAGAGCTGGGTGAGCACCCGCTGGCTGGCCGCGGAGAACGCGCCCGGGAAGTAGACGACGTTCGAGTCGTCGATGGCGGCGAGCGCCACGTCCAGGTGGTAGAAGCGCGGGTCGATCAGGCGCAGCGACACCACCGGCCGGCCCAGCGCCTCCTGCGCCTCGGCGTGCGCCGGGATCTCGGTACGGAAGCCGTGCCCGGCCAGGATGAGCCCGCCGTGCGCCTCCGGCACGTACGCGAAGTCACCCTCGCCCTCGTTGGTCTCGCTGGGGGCGATGAACCGCCAGCCCTGCGACTCGTAGAAGGCGTGGTGCGCGGCGGCCTCGGCGGCCCGCTGCTCGTGCTTGAAACGCGCGCCGTACACGCTGCCGTCCACCACGAAGGCGCCGTTGGCGGCGTAGACCATGTCGGGCAGCCCCGGCTCGGGGGTGAGCAGGTGCACCTCGTGGCCGAGGCCGACCAGCGTCTCGCGCAGCCGGTCCCACTGCTTGACGGCCAGTTCCCGGTCGACCGGGGTGGTCACGTCCATCCACGGATTGATGGCGTACTCGACCGCGAAGTGCTCCGGCGAGCACAGGAGATATGTCCGCTTTCGCGGGACTCGCTGCTGGTTCACGGTCACCAAGAGTAGGTACCGTTGAACTTTGGTAACAGCCACAACCATTGCTTCCCAGAGGCGGAACGTTGCAGATAGACGCGGTAGACCAGCGGATCATTGCGTTGCTCGTCGCCGACGCCCGAGCGTCGTACGCCGACATCGGCACCCGGGTGTCACTCTCCGCCCCGGCCGTCAAGCGCCGGGTCGACCGGCTGCGCGCCACCGGCGTGATCAGGGGATTCACGGCCGTGGTTGATCCGGCGGCCGTCGGCTGGACCACCGAGGCGTTCGTCGAGCTGTTCTGCGCCGGCCGGACCACCCCCGCGCAGATCGGCGTGGCCGCCCGCCGGCACCCCGAGGTGGTCGGCGCGTACACCGTCTCCGGTGAAGCCGACGCGCTGGTGCACCTGCGCGCCGCCGACATCGCCCACCTCGAGGCAGCGCTGGAGCGGCTCCGCGCGGAGTCCTTCGTGACGTCCACCCGCAGCACCATCGTGCTGTCCCGGCTGGTCGAGTCCCCCGGCGTCGGCCCCTCCACCCGCTGAGCGGCAGGGCCCGGCAGCTCACGACTCCGCGAGACCGGTGGGAACCGGAGCGGGCCGGGCCGCGTCGAACCGCCGTGACCACCGGCCCGGCGGCCGGCCACCGCAGCATGATCCTCCCTCCCCGGCGGGTGGGGCCTGGTTCTCGGGGTTTCCGGGCCCCACCCGCCCTTGACCTCAAGCCCGGTTCAGCAGATGAACTGGTGGCAGAGTGTGGGCACGACGCCCACCGTGGTCGAGGGGGATTTCATGCGGGCGGTCTGGTTGCGTGAATTCGGCGGGCCCGAGGTGCTGGTGCCCGGCCCGGCACCCGACCCGACGCCCGGCCCCGGCCAGGTGCTGATCGACGTCGCACACGTGAACATCACCTTCGTCGAGACGCAGCAGCGCTCCGGTCACCCCGGGCCGCCCCGGGTCACCCCACCGCTGATCCCCGGCAACGGCGTCGGCGGGGTGATCGCCGCCGTCGGGCCGGACGTCGACCCGGCGCTGACCGGGCGGCGCGTGGTCAGCGCCACGGGCGGCTCCGGCGGATACGCCGAACGCGCGGTCGTGGACGCGTCCGCGCCGATCGAGGTGCCGGCCGGGCTGGCGCTGGACGCGGCGGTCGCGCTGCTGGCGGACGGGCGTACCGCCACCATGCTCGTCGAGGCGGTCGGCGTCCGCCCCGGGGACCGGGTGCTGGTGGAGGCCGCTGCGGGCGGGGTGGGCAGCCTGCTCGTGCAGCTCGCGACCCGGGCCGGTGCGCACGTCGTCGGGCTGGCCGGTGGGTCACACAAGGTCGGCCTGCTGCCCGGGCTGGGTGCCGGGCTGGCGGTCGACTACCGCGTGCCGGGCTGGGAGGACCGGATCCGGGACGCGGTGGGCGGCATCGACGTGGTGTTCGACGGGGTCGGTGGGCCGGTCGCCCAAACGGCGTTCGAGCTGCTGGTCCCGGGTGGCCGCATGGTCAGCTTCGGGCTGGCCAGCGGCGAGTGGTCACCGGTGTCCGCGGAGGCCGCCACCGCACGGCAGGTCACGCTGGTCCGGCCGGACGTGCCGCCTGCGCGGCTGCGGGCGTACAGCGGTCGGGCGCTGGCGGAGGCGGCGGCCGGCCGATTGCGGCCCCTGATCGGGCAGCGCTTCCCGCTGGAGCGCGCCGCCGACGCGCACGCCGCCATCGAGGCCCGCTCGACGGTCGGCAAGACCCTGCTGGACGTCTCCTGAGACCGCGCTCAGAGGTACATGCCGGTGCGGTGCTCGGACTCGTCACGGCGGACCGGCTTGTCACCCTCGCCGAAGAACCGCTTGCCGCCGAACTCGCCGTGCAGCCGGTCGTCCAGCTCGTCGGCGAGCCCGGTCATCACCTGTACCGCCAGCATGAGGTGGGTGGCCTGGAAGTTGCGGCCGAAGACCGGGATGGACGCCCAGACCGTGTCGTCGGCGCAGTAGAGGCGCCCGATCGGCATCCGGTTGGTCAGCTCGGAGAGCTTGACGTAGAGCCGCTCGGTCGGCTCCACCTCGGTGAGCACCGGCGAGAAGACGTCCACCAGGGGCGGGTTGTCGCGCACCCGGACGAAGACCATCGCCGACCCGGCACGGATGGTGATGTCGCCGTCCGAGTCGACCTGCAACCGGTCGGTGTCGGACTTGAGCATGGTGGAGACCACGGTGCGGACCCGGTCCGCCAGGTCGAGCACGTCGTCCCGCTCGACCTGCGCGGCGGCCGCCTCGGCCAGTGCCTCCTCCAGGTCGGCCTCGACGTCGGCGTCCGGGCCGAACTCGCTGCGCGCGGTGCCCAGCGGCTCCACGGTCAGCGCCTCACCCTCGGCGTCCTGCACCAGGTAGACGAGGAACGCCGGGTGCGGGGCGCCGTAGACGTCGCGCAGCGTCCGGGAGAGCAGCGCCGCGATTCGGGTCGCCTCCGCCGTCGTGCCGTCCAGCCCGAAGGAACCTCCGGAGCCGGCCACCACCCCGGGCGGGGACCAGCCGAGCGCGACCATGTCCGCCACCGCGGCGCGATCCAGCCGGTAGCCCGCCGGCAGGGCGGCGTTGCCGACCGCCCGGGCGGAGAGCAGACCGTCACCGTCCACGTCGACGCTGATCGAGTAGACGGCGTCCCCGGTCCCGGAGGCGGTGGGGTCCAGGGTCAGCTCGAGGTGCGCGCCGGCGGGCAGCTCCCGCAGCCGGAGGGCGAGCGCGCGGGCGAACTCCCGCCACGCCTCCGTCACCTTGGCCCGCAGGTCGGTGGTGCTCGGCTCGTCGAGCAGGATCGACTCCGCCGGCTCGACCGCACCGCCGGGCAGCTCACCGTTCGGCGCTGAGGGGTGGTCAGCCGTCATGATCGCCTCCGTCCGTCACGATCACCCTACCCACGCCGCCCGGAGCTCGAATCAGCCCGGACCGGGATCGGACACCCGCACGACCCGCGGGTTCTCCCGCGGTCGAAGGGCTGCCTGGTCGGGGCGCTCCGCGCGGCCCCGCCCCGCAGGCGCCCGGCGCTCAGACCGCCGACGGATCGGCGGGATCGGCGCCCAGTTCGACCGGCCAGGTGGCCGCGAGGGCGCTGAGCCGGGCGGCGGCGTCCGCCGGGTCGGCCCCCCGACCCACCGCCAGCCCGAGCAGGTACGCGCTGACCGGCGCGCCCGGTCGCAGCACCTGGTGGGCGACGTCGCGGGCCAGGTCCAGCACCGCCGGCACGGGCACCTGGGCCGGGCTCAGGTCCAGCTCGGCACAGGCCGCCGTCACCCAGTCGTCCATCACCGTCATCGCGCCCACTCCTCCGCCCGGCGTACGTCCTCGTCAGTGTCGCAGTCGAACCAGGGCGGCGGGCCGTCACCGGACCAGGGCACCTCGCGCACGACGAGGCCGGCCAGCAGTGCCCGGACCGGAGCCCCGGCCAGGCTGCCGCCCCGCTCGGCCGCCAGCCGATCCAGCCCGGCCCGCAGCGCGGCGACCCGCCACACCCCGCAGAGCGACTGCCGCCGCCCATCCGCGTCGACGAAGCACGCCCCGTCCGGTGAGCCCTCCAGCCCGGCGTCGCGGGGCGCGGTGAGGTGGGTCAGCAGCTCGCCGATCGCGGTGCGGGTGAGCAGCGGCAGGTCGGCGGCGAGCAGCGCGACCAGGCTCGTTCCCGGGTCGAGCAGTGCCAGCCCGGCCGCCGCCGCGGCGACGGGGCCCCCGCCGGGCGGATCCTCACGGATCACCCGCACGCCGGGCGGAACCGCGCCCGCCGGACCGACCAGCACCCGCGGCGCGGCATCGGCGACGGCGGCCAGCACCCGGTCGCGCATCGACCGGCCACCGACCGGGACCGCCGGCTTGTCCACCCCACCCATCCGTCGGGCGGCCCCACCGGCGAGCACCACGGCCGCGTACGTCCCCATCCGGCCACGGTAGTCGTGCCGGCATCCGGTCGCCGGCCCGGCGCCGATGCCCGGTGGCCGTGCGGACGGACCGGCGAGGGGTGCAGGATGGCGGGATGGGACGGGCGACTGACCGACGGGGCGTACTCCGGATCGACCTGGACGCGACGGCCGACGGACGCGGGTCCGTCCGCCGGCCGGACACCCTGGCGGTGGAGGAGCCGCTGGAGATCCGGGTGGGCGCGGCCGGCCCCGGCCGGCGACGGCCGCTCGCGGTCACCATGCGCACCCCCGGCGACGACCTGGACCTGGCCATCGGCTTCCTGCTGACCGAGGGGCTGATCCGGTCCACCGACGACGTACAGACCGCGCAGCTCTGCGCCGGCGCGGAGACACCGAACACGTACAACGTGGTGGACGTGGTCCTCGCCCCCGGAGTGCCGGAACCGACCACCGACCCGTCCCGGAACTTCTACACGACCAGCTCCTGCGGGGTCTGCGGCAAGGCCAGCATCGACGCGGTCCGTACCCGTTCGCTGTTCCCGGTGGCGGCGGACCCGCTCACCGTGCCGGCCGCCCTGCTCGCCGAACTGCCCGACCGGCTGCGCGCCGGCCAGCGCGGCTTCGACCGGACCGGTGGGCTGCACGCGGCGGGGCTGTTCACCGCGGCCGGAGAGCTGGTGGTGCTCCGGGAGGACGTGGGCCGGCACAACGCCGTCGACAAGGTGATCGGCTGGGCGGTGCGGGAGCGGCGGCTGCCGCTGGCCGGGCACCTGCTGCTGGTCTCCGGCCGGGCCAGCTTCGAGCTGACCCAGAAGGCGTGGATGGCCGGGCTGCCACTGCTGGCCGCGGTCTCCGCGCCGAGCACCCTCGCCGTCGAGCTGGCCGACGAGGCCGGGATGACGCTGGTGGGCTTCCTGCGCGGACCGACCATGAACGTCTACGCCGGCCCACAGCGGATCATGGTGGAGCAGCCGGCCTGACCCGTCAGCGGCGGCCACGCCGGCTCCGCTTGCGGGGGCGGACCACGCCGGGCAGACCGATCGACGGCCAGCCGTCCAGCTCGGACGGGGGTACGCCGCGCCGGAGCAGGTCGTCCAGGAGCACGGCGAGCGAGTAGTCGGGGTGCAGACTCAGCGTGCGCTCCAGCGCGACCGCCGCCAGCGCTCCCTGCCCCGCCCGCCAGGCGGCGAACGCCAGCAGCGCGCCCGGCGCGGCGGTGAACTCCGACTCGGCCCGGCGCAGCACGTCGGTCCAGAGGGCGATGTCCCGGTCCCGACCGTCGGTGCGCTCCCAGGCGTGGTCGCGGATCGGCAGGTGCGTCAGCAGGAGGCTCAGCCAGGCCACCTCGTCGTCGTCGAGGCGTTCGCCGCGCCGTTGCCGGCGTTGCGCCTCGCGGACCGCCGCCACACCGGCGGAGCGCAGTGCCCGGCCGCCGAGCAGGTCGCTCGCGGGTGCCTGCTCGACCAGCTCGGTCAGCCGCCGCTCGGCGCGCGCGGTGGCGGCGCGCAGCGCGACCCGGGCCGGGCCGTCCACCGGCGACACCTGCGCCACGAGGGCGGCCCGGTCGGGGAGCGCCACCTGGCCGGCGAAGACCGCCGAGGCGGTCACCTGGTTGGCCGCCGGGTCGTAGCGCCGGCCCTCTGGTGGGCAGCAGTCGGCCTCGGTGCAGAGGTACGACCACCACCGGCCGTCGGTCACCCGCAGCGCGTCCAGCACGTCCAACCCGGTGCCGGTCAGGGCGGCCCGCACCGCGTCGACGCTCGGCGTCACCCGGTCGGGTGGCCCGTAGCCGATGACGGTCGCGGCCTCCGCGCCCTGCCGATGGATCACCCCGGCGAGGTGCCGGGCCCGTTCGACGGTGTCGGCCGCCGGATCCGGCAGGTCGGCGCGGGCGGCGAAGATGATCTGCCGGCCGCGCAGCGCCACCGCGACCACGCTGTCGGCGGGGTGGAAGCCGAGCAGGTACGGCACTGCGGCGAGCAGGTCGGCGGGTGAGCGGACGGCGAGCCGGGGGCGTTCGGTCGAGGTCATGCCGGGAGCCTGCGACGGGCTCGCCCGGCTTCGCCGCCCCTGTGGACGACACGCGGGTTATCCACAGTCACTCCCCGTGTTGTTGCTGCTCACCACACATACCCGTACGGCGGGGTCGGACCGGTGGGGCGGGGAGCCGACCCGATGTGTCCGGGCGGCGCCGTTGTGTCGTGGGGAGCGGTTACCGTGCGCTGATGGACCTGGCGTACCTGCGCGCGCACCCGGCACACCTGCCGACGTTCCTGACCCACCAGCGGATCCGGGAGACGCCCGTCGCCGGTGGGGACATCTGCGCCGCCGCCCGGCTCACCCTGGACGACGGCCACTCCGTCTTCGCCAAGTCCTGGCCCGAGCGGGCCGGCCGGCCGGTCCCGGAGGGCTTCTTCGCCGCCGAGGCGGCCGGGTTGCGCTGGCTGCGGGAGGCCGGCACGGTCCCCGTACCGGAGGTGATCGTGGCGTTGCCCGGCCTGCTGGCGCTCGAGTGGGTGGAGCCCGGCGAGCCGACGCCCGAGGCGGCCGAGCGCTTCGGCCGGGAGTTGGCCGGCCTCCACCGGGCCGGCGCACCGGCCTTCGGCGCGACCTGGTCCGGTTTCATCGGGGCGCTCGGGCAGGACAACACCCCCGACGACGGCCCCTGGTCGAGGTGGTTCGCCGAGCGGCGACTCGCCCCCTACCTGCGGCGATCGGTCGACGGCGGTGCGTTGAGCGACGACGACGCCGCGCTGGTCGAGCAGGTGATCGGCCGGATCGGCGAGTTCGGTGGGGACGAGCCGCCCGCCCGCCTCCACGGCGACCTGTGGCCGGGCAACGTGCTGTGGGGCGCCGACGACCGGGCCTGGCTGGTCGACCCGGCGGCGCACGGTGGGCACCGGGAGACGGATCTCGCCCAACTGGCGCTCTTCGGCGGCATTCCGTACCTGGACCGGGCCCTGGCCGCCTACCGGGAGAGCTGGCCGCTCCCCGACCGCTGGCGCGACCGGGTGCCGCTGCACCAACTGCACCTGCTGCTCGTGCACACCGCGCTGTTCGGCGGCGGATACCGAGATGCGGTCATCCAGAACGCCCGCGCCGCCCTGGGCGGGCCCGAGCGCGCTACGGTCGACAGGTGAGCGTCGCCCCGCGGACCGACGGCGTCCTCGTCGACCGGTACGGCCGCGTCGCCCGGGACCTGCGCGTGTCCCTCACCGACAAGTGCAACCTGCGGTGCACCTACTGCATGCCGGCCGAGGGGTTGCCCTGGCTGGCCGGTCCCGAGCTGCTGACCGACGCCGAGATCGTCCGGCTGGTCCGGGTGGCCGTCGAGCGGCTCGGTGTGACCGAGGTGCGGTTCACCGGCGGCGAGCCGCTGATCCGGCCCGGGCTGGTCGGCATCGTGGCGGCGGTCGCCGCACTGGAGCCCCGCCCGCGGATCTCGCTCACCACCAACGGCATCGGGCTGGACCGGCTGGCCCCGGCGCTGCGCACGGCCGGCCTCGACCGGGTGAACGTCTCACTGGACACTCTGGACCAGGGCCGGTTCACCCAGCTCACCCGCCGCGACCGGCTGGGCGCGGTGCTCGCCGGGCTCGCGGGGGCCGCCGACGCCGGGCTCAGCCCCGTGAAGATCAATTCTGTGCTGATGCGCGGCGTCAACGAGGACGAGGCACCGGCCCTGCTGCGCTTCGCCGTCGACCACGGATACCAACTGCGGATCATCGAGCAGATGCCCCTGGACGCCCAGCACGGCTGGGACCGCAGCACGATGGTCACCGCCGAGGAGGTCCTCACCTCCCTGCGTACCCGCTTCGACCTCAGCCCCGACCCGGCCGAGCGCGGCGCGGCGCCGGCGGAGACCTGGCTGGTCGACGGCGGCCCGGCGCGGGTCGGCGTGATCGCCAGCGTCACCCGCCCGTTCTGCGGCGACTGCGACCGCACCCGCCTGACCGCCGACGGCCAGGTCCGCGCGTGCCTCTTCGCCACCGAGGAGTCCGACCTGCGCGCCGCGCTGCGCGCCGGCGCGGACGACGACGACCTGGCCCGGCGCTGGCGCACCGCGATGTGGGGCAAGCGCGCCGGGCACGGCATCGACGATCCCACCTTCCTCCAGCCGACCCGGCCGATGTCCGCGATCGGAGGCTGAGTCGTGGACCCGACGCCGCTGACCGTCCGCTACTTCGCCGGCGCGCGCGCCGCCGCCGGCCGCTCCGAGGAGGTCACCGCCGCCGGCCGGTCACTCGACGACCTCACCGTCGAGCTGGTCCAGCGGCACGGTGACCGGCTCGCCGCCGTGCTGCGGGTGGCGAGTTTCCTCGTGGACGGCGTCACCTGTCATGATCGTCAGGCACCCCTGCCGGGCGGGGCCACGATCGACGTCCTGCCCCCGTTCGCGGGCGGCTGAGGGAGGCGCACAGATGCTGGCGGTTCTGGGGTTTGTGGCCGTCCTGGCGCTGATCACCGGTCTCATCCACCTCTACCTGTGGAAGCGGTTGATCCGGGACACCACCACGCCGGGGCGCTGGCGGCGGGTCGGTGGGATCGCGGCCCTGGTGCTGGCGCTGCTCGTGCCGGTCACCCTCGCCGGGACCCAGGCCGGGCTCTACTGGCTCGCCTGGCCGGGCTACCTCTGGCTCGCGCTGATGTTCTACCTGCTGGTCCTGCTCGCCGTGCTGGAAGTGCCGATGCTGGTCACCCGGCTGGTGCTGCGCCGCCGGGTCACCGCCGCCGAGCCGACCACCGCCGCTCCCGAGCCGGTGCTGGTCGGCGCCGCTGGGCCGACCGAGCCACCGGCCGCGGGCGCCGTCACGGCGCCCGACCACGACCCGGCACGCCGGCTGCTGCTGGCCCGCGGGGCCGCCATCTTCGCCGGCCTCACCGCCGCCGGCATCACGGGGTACGGGGTACGCACCGCGCTCGGCCCGCCACAACTGGACCGGGTGCAGATCCCGCTCGGCAAGCTCCCGCGCAGCATGGACGGCCTGCGCATCGCGACCGTCTCCGACATCCACCTCGGCCCGCTGCGCGGCCGCGTGCACACCGAGCGCATCGTCGCCGCGATCAACCGCCTCGACGCGGATCTGGTCGCGGTCGTCGGTGACCTGGTCGACGGCTCAGTCGCCGAGTTGGGCTCGGCCGCCGCGCCGCTGCGCGACCTGCGCTCCCGGTACGGCAGCTTCTTCGTCACCGGCAACCACGAGTACTACTCCGGGGTGGAGGAGTGGGTCCAGGAGGTGGACCGGCTCGGCCTGCGGGTGCTGCAGAACCAGCGGCAGGAGATCCAGGCCCGGGGCGGCGTACTGGACCTGGCCGGGGTGAACGACCTCTCGGGCACGGGCACCGGCCTCGCCGCCGGTCCGGACTTCGCCGCCGCCCTCGGTGACCGCGACCCGAACCGACCGGTGGTGCTGCTCGCCCACCAGCCGGTGGCGGCGAAGGAGGCGGCGCGCTACGGCGTCGACCTGCAACTGTCCGGGCACACCCACGGCGGGCAGATGGTGCCGTTCAACCTGGCCGTCCGGCTCGAACAGCCGGTGGTCAGCGGGCTCGGCGAGGTCGACGGCACCAAGGTCTACGTGACCAACGGCGCCGGTTTCTGGGGGCCGCCGGTCCGGGTCGGGGCGGAACCGCAGATCACCCTGGTCGAGCTGCGCTCGGCATAGCGGACGTCACGTCCGCGCGTGGCGGCGGGCGGCCGGCGCGGCGAGCGTGACAGGATGCGGCGTGCCCCCGTTCAGCGCCGTACCCCCCGGTGGCCTCCCGCCATTCGTCGCGGACCTGCACATCCACTCGAAGTACTCGCGCGCGTGCAGCCGGGACCTCACCCTGCCGAACCTCGCCTGGTGGGCCCGGCGTAAGGGCATCGCCCTGCTCGGCACCGGCGACTTCACCCACCCCGCCTGGTACGACCACCTGCGCGAGACGCTGCGCCCGGCCGAGCCGGGGCTCTACCGGCTCGCCCCGGAGGCGGAGCGGGACATCGCCCGCCGGTTGCCGCCCCGACTCGCCAGCACGGCGGAGGCGGACCCGGTCCGGTTCATGCTGAGCGTGGAGATCTCCACCATCTACAAGCGGGACGACCGGACCCGCAAGGTGCACCACCTGATCTACCTGCCCGACCTGGACGCCGTGGCCCGGTTCAACGCCGCGCTCGGTCGGATCGGCAATCTCGGCTCCGACGGCCGGCCGATCCTCGGCCTGGACTCGCGGGACCTGCTGGAGATCACCCTCCAGGCGAGCCCGGACGGCTATCTGGTGCCGGCGCACATCTGGACGCCGTGGTTCTCCGCGCTGGGCTCGAAGTCCGGCTTCGACGCGATCGCCGACTGCTACGCCGACCTGGCCGACCACATCTTCGCCGTGGAGACCGGCCTCTCCTCCGACCCGGCGATGAACTGGCGCGTCGGCAGCCTGGACCGCTACCAGCTGGTCTCCAACTCGGACGCGCACTCCCCACCGGCCCTTGGCCGGGAGGCGACCGTGCTGACCTCCGAGCGGGACTACTTCGCCGTCCGGGAGGCGCTGCGGACCGGCGACGGCCTGGCCGGCACCATCGAGTTCTTCCCGGAGGAGGGCAAGTACCACGCGGACGGGCACCGGCTCTGCGGGGTCAACTGGTCTCCGGAGCGGACCCGCGCCGCGGACGGACGCTGCCCCGAGTGCGGCAAGCCGCTCACCGTGGGCGTCCTGAGTCGCGTCGAGGAGCTGGCCGACCGGGCGGAGGGGCACCGGCCGGCGCATGCCCGGGAGGTCACCCACCTGGTGCCGCTGGCCGAGATCCTCGGCGAGATCAACAAGGTGGGCGCCCGGTCGAAGAAGGTCGAGGGCCGGCTCAACGAGCTGCTCGCCGCGCTCGGTCCCGAGCTGGAGATCCTCACCACGACGCCGTTGACCGACATCGCGCAGGTCGGCGGTGAGCTGCTCGCGGAAGGGATCGGGCGGCTGCGTCGCGGCGACGTGCGCCGGGTGCCCGGCTACGACGGCGAGTACGGAGTGATCACCCTCTTCGACCCGGCGGAGCTGGGCGCCGGCGCTGGCACGGCGCAGGAGACGCTGTTCGACGTACCGGTGCCGGCACAGCGCAAACCCGCGGAGCCGGCAGCCCGCGCGACGGCCAAGCGTCCCGCGACGGCGAAGGCGGAGCCGAAGCGCAAGACGGCCTCACCGCCCGCACCGCCGATCGCGTCGCCGCCGTCGCCACACGAGCCGTTCGAGCCGATGCTCGCGGGCATGGAGGAGGTCGGCACGGGCCTCCTGGACCGGTTGGACGCGATGCAGCGGGTGGCCGCGTCCGCACCCGGCGGTCCGTTGCTCATCGTGGCCGGCCCCGGCACCGGCAAGACCCGGACGCTGACCCACCGGATCGCGTACCTGTGCGCGGAGCTGAACGTCTTCCCCGAGCACTGCCTGGCCATCACCTTCACCCGCCGGGCCGCCGAGGAACTGCGTCACCGCCTCGACGGCCTGCTCGGCCCGGTCGCCGAGGACGTCACCGTCGGGACCTTCCACGCGCTGGGCCTGACCATCCTGCGGGAGAACGCCGACGCGGCGGGCCTGCCGGTGGACTTCCGGATCGCCGACGACGCCGAGCGGGCGGCGGCCCGGTCGGAGGCCGGCGACGACCAGGCGAGCTACATCGCGCTGCTGCGCAAGCAGGACCTGGTCGACCTGGACGAACTGGTGAGCCTGCCGGTGGAACTGCTGCGGGCCGACCGGGAGCTGGTCAGGCGGTACCGGGACCGCTGGCGGTGGATCTTCGTCGACGAGTACCAGGACGTCGACGCGGTGCAGTACGAACTGCTGCGGTTGCTCAGCCCGGCCGACGGCAACCTGTGCGCGATCGGCGACCCGGACCAGGCGATCTACTCGTTCCGTGGTGCCGACGTCGGCTACTTCCTGCGCTTCTCCGAGGACTTCACCGACGCCCGGCTGGTCCGACTCAATCGCAACTACCGCTCCTCGGCACCGATCCTGGCCGCCGCCGTGCAGGCCATCGCGCCGTCCTCGCTGGTCCGTGGCCGGCGGCTGGACCCGGCCCGGCTCGACCCGGAGGCGCCGCTGGTCGGTCGCTTCCCCGCGGCGTCCGTCGCGGAGGAGGCCGACTTCGTGGTCCGTACCGTGGACGAGCTGGTCGGCGGGCTGTCCCACCGGTCACTGGACTCGGGTCGGATCGACGGCCGGTCGACGTCGCTGTCGTTCTCGGACATCGCCGTGCTGTACCGCACCGACGCGCAGGCCGCGCCGATCGTGGACGCCCTGGCCCGGGCCAACATCCCGGTGCAGAAACGCTCACACGACCGGCTGCGGGACCGACCCGGTGTGGCGGCCATCGCCCGTGAGCTGCGGCACGCGGACGGGTTGGCCGGCTCGCTGGCGGCCCGGGTGCGGCTGGCCGGTCAGGTGGTCGCGGAGCGGTTCGCCGTGCCGACCCTGGACGGCGCAGGGGCGGGTCGTCCCGAGGACGTCCGATCGGCGGTGGAGCTGTTGACCCCGCTGGCCCGGCGCTGCGGTGACGACCTGGAGATGTTCCTGTCGCAGCTGGCCACGGGCGCGGAGGTGGACGCGCTCGACCCGCGGGCGGAGGCGGTCACCCTGCTCACGTTGCACGCCGCGAAGGGTCTGGAGTTCCCGGTGGTCTTCCTGGTCGGTGTCGACGACGGGCTGCTGCCGCTGCGCTGGCCGGGCTCGACCCCCGACGAGGACGCGATCGCCGAGGAGCGCCGGCTCTTCTTCGTCGGCCTGACCCGGGCCCAGGACCGGCTGTACGTCACGCACGCCGCCCGCCGAACCCGCCACGGGGTCGAACGCGACTGCACGCCGTCGCCGTTCCTCGGCACGATCGACCCGGGGCTCTTCGAACGATTCGGCGAGACCGAGCCGCGCCGACCCAGGGACCGTCAGCTCCGCCTCATCTGACGACCCGGGCGTCCGACGACCCGGCTCCCGGGGACTCGCGGCGATCCGCGGCCCGCACGCACCGACCGGCGCGGCCGTGACCACCCCCGGCGTGGGACGTCCGGGCGGGGTCGGGCCGGGAGCTCTATACCTCAGAGTCATAAGTATGACTCTGAGGTATAGAGCTTATGGGGGGAGTTGAGCGCCGCCGACGGCATCGCCGCCGTGAGAACGGCGACGTGCCGCGGGGCTCGGCAGCAATCAACAGTGAACCCGCGGCGGGTCATCGGCGGACAGCGGCCGGCGAACAGCGGATCACGGCGGACCAGCGGCCGGTCAAGGGCAAGGGCAGCGGCGGGGCCGGGTCAGCCGACGAGCACGGCGAGCCAGGTGCCCGCGAGCAGAGCCGGCCCGAGTGGCAGCAGCGTGTCCCGGCGCACCCGCCGCACGGCGAGCAGGCCGAGCACCACGCCGCCGTGCAGCAGGTGCGGCAGGAGCAACCCGGTCAACAGGGCGTCCGGACCGAGCCAGCCGAGCGGCAGGCCCAGGACGGCGGCGAGCTTCACGTCCCCGAAACCCAACCGGGAGCCGGGCAGCAGCGCCAGCAGCACGTGCGCCGTGCCGGCGACCGCGGCGCCGGTCAGCGCGCCAAGCAGCCGCCCGGGATCATCGGCCAGCAGCGCCGCGCCGGAAAGGCCACCCAGGGCGAGCAGTGCCGTGGCCAGGACCAGCGGGTCGGGCAGCCGCAGGCAGGCCAGGTCGACCACGGCGAGCACCACCCCCACCGCCGCCACCGCGAGGAAGACCGGCAGCGCCGGGTCGTCACCCAGCGCCACGGCGAGGCCGGCGAACACCACGCCCGTCACCGCCGAGCAGAGCAGAAACCAGGGCCGGGACGGCGGCGGGGAGGCCGCCGACGGGGTGGTGAACCGCCGGGCCAGCGGAGGGACGGCGAGGCCGACCAGCACGCCGAGCAACGCCAGCGGCAGCAGCGCGGCGGCCGACATGCGCCGGAGGTTACCGCCGGTCGCCGGCCCGCGCGGCCCCCGATCGCGATACCGCGCCCGGCCGGCGGGGGCGTTCCATGCTCACCACCAGGGCCACCCCGGCGACGATGACCGCCCCGCCGAGCAGCACCTGCGGGGTGATCGGCTCGGCCACCAGCAACGCGCCGAGCGCCACCGCCACCGCCGGGTTGACGTAGGCGTACGTCGAGACCAGCGAGATGGGCGCGTTGTGCAGCAGCCACACGTACGCGGTGAAGGCCACCAGCGAACCGGCCACCATGAGGTAGCCCAACGCCAGCCAGGACCGGGTGCTGACCTCGGCCGGATGGAAGTCGCGTAGCTCGCCTCGCCCGGCGGCAACGACAGCCAGCACCAGTGCGCCGGCCACCATCTCGTACACCGTGGCGACGAACGGGTCGGCGGGCATCCGGATCCTCCCGGACAGGAACGATCCGACCGACCAGGAGACGGCCCCCGCGACCACGGTCAACGCCCCGACCAGCGGCACGGCATCGGAACCGCCGGCCGGCAGCACCAGGAGGACCAGGCCGACGAAGCCGAGGGTGACTCCGGCGAACGTCCAGACCGGCGGCCGGTCCCCGTTCGCGGAGCGCAGCAGCACCACGAGCAGCGGCACGGTCGCCACCAGCAGCGCGGCGATCCCGGACGGCACCGCCACTCCGGACGGCCCGGACTCGGCGAGCACCACCAGGCCGTTGCCGCCAGCGAGCAGGAGCACCCCGATCAGCGCGGCGGAGCCGAGCTGTCGACGGTCCACCCGCAACGCGCCCGGCCCCCGGCGCAGGCGCAACACCACCGCCAGCACCACGGCGGCGACGGCGAACCGCAGGGCGGCGGACGTCAACGGAGGCAGCGTCTCCACGGCGATCCGGATGGCCAGATAGGTGGAGCCCCAGAGCAGGTAGACCACGATCAACGCGGTCCAGATCAGGGTCGGCGTGGCGGCTGCGCCTCGGCCGGCCAGGGCCGCGGCAGTCCGTGGAGGTGAGCTCATCGGTGGACCACGCTACGGTGACCACGGAGTCGGCGTCGCGCTTTGGTGGCCGGCCTCACCACCTGTGCAGGAGGGCGGCATGACGAACTACGGACCACCGGGTGGCGGCGTCCCGGGACCGTGGCGTGGGCAACGACCCGACGAGACGCCCGGACGACCGCCCCAGCAGCCCTACCCGCCCTCGGCGGAGCCCTACCCGCCGGTGGTCCAGTCGTACCCCTCGGCACCCCAGGGGCGACCCGGTCCCTACGGTGACGCGCCCTACGGCGGCTCCTACGGTGGCGGGCCGGAGACGCGCTACGGCGGGTCGGAGGGCTCCTACGACGGCGGGCCGTACCGGCCGGCCGGAGCGACCCCGGCGTACGGCGGCGGGGGGCCGTACCGGCCCGACGACGGTCCGTACGGCGGGGATCCCGCGCCACCCCCGAGCGGGCGCCGTCGGGGTCCGCTGGTCGCGGTGCTGGCCGTCGTGCTGCTGCTGGTGGTGGCGGGCGGCGGCGCGTACTGGTTCCTCAGCGGGTCGGACGACCCGACCCCGAAGGCCGCGCCGACCGGCTCGGCCGTCGCCGATGAGCCCAGCGCGGACGCGACCGACCCGGCCGCGCCGGCGCCGAGCGCCGCAGCACCGGAGTCGTCGGCCGACCCGCGGTTCGTCAAGGTCGGCCAGTGCGTCCGCAACGACGGCGCGGCCGGCGCGAAACCCAAGCTGCTGATCAGCGGCTGCGCCCCGAAGTCGTACGAGGTGCTGCGTCGGATCGACGGTGCCACCAGCGGTGAGCGGGACGCCGAGGCCAAGTGCGCCAAGGTCGAGGGCTACACCAACTGGTACTTCTTCGACAGCGAGCTGGACACCCTCGACTTCGTCCTCTGCCTCAAGCAGCGCTGAGACCACCCACCCTGGGGATGACATGACGACCTACGGACCACCCGGCTCCGGGCAGCCGGACGACCCGTACCAGCGCCCGGCGACCGGCCCCGACGGCCCGCCACCGGTCGACCCGACCCTGCCGCAGTGGGGCGCCCCGCCACCACCCGGCGATGACCCGACCCGGCAGCAGTGGGGCCCACCGCCGGCCGGCGCGGAGCCCCCCACCGCACCCGTGTGGGGTCCTCCGCCGACCTCGGGCCCGGGCTACCCGCCGCCGACCTCGGGCCCGGGCTACCCGCCGCCGCCCGGCTCCGAGGCCGGTTACCCGCCGCCGCCCGGCCCGTTCCCGCCGGCCGGTCCGACGCCCGGGCAGCCGGGCGCGCCGTGGGGCCCGCCGGCGCCGGGCGGGTACGGGATTCCGCCCGCCCCGCCGGCGAAGAAGTCCGGCGGGAAGATCGCCCTGATCATCGCGCTGGTGGTGCTGCTCCTGCTCTGCCCATGCCTGGGCCTGGCCGGTTGGGCGGTCTGGAAGGCCGCCGACGCCGAGAACAACGCCGCCCCCGCGCCGTCGGTGAGCGCACCGGCCGTTCCGCCCGTCCTGCCCAGCGACGCGCCGCCCTCGGCCGCGCCGAGCCCGAGCGAGGACGAGTTCGCCAAGGGTGACTGCGTGGTCAACGACGGCACCGAGGACGACGCGGAGTTGCGCAAGGTGCCGTGCGGCCCGAACACCTACCAGGTGCTGCTGCGGATTCCGGCGACGAGCGACGGGGACCGGTGCGAGACGCTCGCGCCGCAGGCCACCGCGAACTACGTGCACGACAACTCGATCGACCTCTGCGACTACGTGCTCTGCCTGAAGAAGCGATAGCCGGTAGCCAAAACTAGGGCTGTCTAGCGTGGACGCTAGACAGCCCTAGTTTATTGTCGACGGCTCCGACACGCCGTAGCCCCATCTATCCATGTCTAGCCCCTCAGCTAGAGGGCCCGATACTGTGCGATGCGTGGATCCGGTCCGCAACCCGTACGCACCGGGCGCCGGTCAGCGCCCGCCCGAACTCGCCGGGCGGGGGCGGGAGCTGGACGTCTTCGACATCGTGCTGGAGCGCATCGCCCGCGGTCGACCCGAACGCAGCCTGATGCTCACCGGGCTACGCGGAGTCGGCAAGACCGTCCTGCTCAACACCCTCCGGTCGCAGGCGATCAACCGGCTCTGGGGCACCGGCAAGATCGAGGCACGGCCGGATCAGTCCCTGCGCCGCCCGGTCGCCGCCGCGCTGCACATGGCGGTCCGCGAGCTGGCGCCCCGGCACCGCGCGCCCGACCGGATCGACTCCTTCCTCGGGGTCCTCAAGGCCTTCGCCCAGCGGTCCGCCCCGACCGGCCGGGGCGGGGCCGCCCCGAAGCTGCGCGACCGGTGGCAGCCGGGGATCGACGTGCCGGCGGCGAGTGGTCGGGCCGACTCCGGCGACATCGAGATCGACCTGGTCGAGCTGCTCACCGACGCCGCCGCCATCGCCAGCGACGTGGGCACCGGCATCGCCGTCTTCATCGACGAGATGCAGGACCTCGTCCCGGAGGACGTGTCGGCGCTCTGCGCCGCCTGCCACGAGCTGTCCCAGCTCGGCGCGCCGCTGATCGTCGTCGGCGCCGGCCTGCCGCACCTGCCGGCCGTGCTCAGCGCCGCGAAGTCGTACTCCGAACGGCTGTTCCGCTACCAGCGCATCGACCGGCTCGACCGGATCGCCGCCGACCAGGCACTCTGCGCCCCGGCCGAGCGCGAGGAGGTGGAGTACGAACAGAAGGCGCTCGACCTGCTCTACGAGAAGTCGGGCGGCTACCCCTACTTCGTTCAGGCGTACGGGAAGGCGACCTGGGACCACGCCCCACGCTCGCCGATCACCGCCGCCGACGTCCGCGTCGCCGCCCCCGAGGCGGAGGCCGAGCTGGCGGTCGGCTTCTTCGGCTCCCGATTCGAGCGGGCCACCCCGGCCGAGCGCGAGTACATGCGGGCGATGGCGACGCTGTCCCTGGTGGAGGGCGAGT
The DNA here is from genome assembly GCF_040678715.1 of Micromonospora sp. NPDC049301. Lineage (NCBI taxonomy): Bacteria > Bacillati > Actinomycetota > Actinomycetes > Micromonosporales > Micromonosporaceae > Micromonospora > Micromonospora sp. NPDC049301. The sequence continues at coordinate 140,810 of NZ_JBFAQO010000001.1, forward strand.
CCGGCGGCGTGGTCCGGGACGACATGGACGCCGCAGTGCCCACCGCGGAGATCGCCCGGGCCCTCGGCCGCAAGCCGGCCAGCCTCTCCCCGGCCCGGGACGCGCTGATCAAGAAGGGGCTGATCTACTCGGGCGAGCGAGGCACGGTGGCCTTCACCGTCCCGCACTTCGGCCGGTACCTGCGCACCCAGCCGGCCTGACGGGCAACCCGCCGACCCGGCACGGTCAGACCCGGGACCAGGGCGCCGGAAAGAGCACCTCGCCGCGGGGGGGCGGCCCTTCCTCGCTGGTGGACGGCGGCAGCACCAGCGCCTGCCAGGGCTCACCGAGACCGGCCCACGGGCTGGTCAGGCCCAGCTCGCTGGCCGGGCCGAAGCCGAACCGGCGGTAGAAGGCCGGATCCCCCAGCACCACGACCAGGCGCTCGCCCAGCTCGGTGGCGGCGTCCAGAGCGGCCTGCACCACGGCCGTGCCGTGACCCAGCCGCTGGCGGTGCGGAGCGACCGCCACCGGGCCGAACGCCAGAGCGGGCGCGTCGCCGCCCCGCTCCGGTCGCACCCGCACCCGGGTGAGCAGCGCGTACCCGACCACCTCGCCGCCGTACTCGGCGACCATGGCCAGCTCCGGCAGCCAGGCGTCGGTGTCGCGCAGTTCGTCGACCAGGCTCACCTCGGGCGGCGACGCCACGTCGGGCCGGGCGAACGCGGCAGCCAGCACCCGCCGTACCGGGCCGGTGTCGGCCGGGTCCTCGGGTCGTAGCCGCAGCGTGGTCACCCGCGCGACGTTACCCGGGACGGCTGTTCCATCAGCGATGGTCGCTCGAATCGGCGTGGCGCGTGTGTACGGCCACCGATTCGGATCCGGCGGTTGCCGGGGTAGCAAACGCCGTGACGGGGTATGACTGATCCATGACGCCCGTACGCTCACTCGCCCGCGCCATGCTGAGCGGCATCTTCGTGGTCAGCGGGTACCGCAACTTCCGCAGCCCGGACCGGCTGGCCGCGGCTGCCAAGCCGGTGACCGACAAGGTCGCGCCGATGCTGCAGAAGGCGCACCCCAACTTCCCCACCGACACCAAGACGCTGATCCGGCTCAACGCCGCGGTGCAGGTCAGCGCCGGGCTGATGCTGGCCACCGGGCGGTTCAGCCGACCCGCCGCGCTGGTCCTCGCCGGCACGCTGGTGCCGGTGACCATCGCCGGGCATCCCTTCTGGAACAACGACGACCCGGTGGCCCGGAACAACAACCAGATTCACGTCCTGAAGAATCTCGGCCTCTTCGGCGGCCTGCTGCTCGCCGCGACGGACACCGGTGGCAAGCCGGGTCTGCGGTGGCGGACGGGTCACCGCATCGGCCACTCTCGACGTTCCATGCAACGCGCCGTCCGCACGGCCCGACGGGAGGCCCGGATCGCCGTCCGGTCCGCCGCGACCGCGCGCCGACTTCCGGGCTGACCTGCGTCGATCCGTTCCTGCCTCACCCCCACCCCCCGCTAAGGCCACGAATTACCTGAACCACCCGGTAGGCGTTAACGCGGTGGAAATGTCAAAAACATGTGTGGGATCGGACACGGTCGCATAACGCGGGAGGCACTGACGTGAGGCGCCGTTCTAGGCTCCGTGCAGGACCTGGACGGGTAGGACGATCTTGGTACGGGGGTGGCCACGCCATGCCGACGACTGTCGGTAGACGGGCGGACCGCCTCGCCCAGCTCCAACGCGCGACGCGTGGGATCGATCGCAGGAAAGTCGTACGGGGTGCCATCGTGGCCGCCGTCGCCTATGCCGCATGGCTCGCCATCGGTGCGTTCGGGCGGCCGTACAACTTCTTCGACATGAAGATCTACCACGGCGCGGTGGTGTGGTGGGCGAGCGGTCACGAGCTCTACGAGTTCATCGCGCCCGGCACCACTCTCGGCTTCACCTATCCGCCGTTCGCCGGGCTGGTCATGCTGCCGATGGCGCAGCTGCCGATCGGCGCGGCCGGGATGGTCAACGCCCTGGCCAGCATCGCCGCGCTGGCGCTGGTGCTGGCCGGGCTGCTCCGCCCGATCGTGGACCGGCTGGGCTGGCCGTTGTGGTTCACCGTGGCCTTGGCGGTGCCGCTCGCGGTGGCCATCGAGCCGGGCCGGGAGACCCTCGGCTACGGCCAGGTCAACATCCTGCTGTTCGCACTGATCATGGCCGATCTGATCGGGCTGCGGTGGCGTTCCCGCCGGGGCACCCACTACGCGACGACCGACGGTCCCCTGCTGCGCTTCATCTACGGCGGCGCCTGGGCCGGCGCGGGCATCGGCCTGGCCACCGCCGTCAAGCTCACCCCGGCGCTGTTCATCGCCTACCTGCTGATCACCCGCCAGTGGCGGGTGGCGGCGACCGCGATCGGCACCACCATCGGCGTGACGGTGGGCAGCTTCGCGATCGTCGGCGACGAGTCGCGGGCCTACTTCGGCAGCGTGCTCTGGCAGACCGAGCGGGTGGGCGCGGCGGACATGACGCCCAACCAGTCGCTCGCCGGCCTGCTGGCCCGGCTGTACGACTCGATCGAGACCCCCGGGTTGCTCTGGCTCTCGTTCTCGGTGCTGATCCTCGCGTTGGGCCTGTCCCGGGCGGCCAGCTCCCGCGCCGACGGTGACGAACTGACCGCGTTCACGCTGGTTGGTCTGACCGCCAACGTGATCAGTCCGATCTCCTGGACGCACCACCTGGTCTGGGTGATCCCGGCGATCATCGTGCTGGCCGACGCGGCGGTGCGCCGTCGGGAGGCGAGCCGGGGGTTGACGCAGCGCACCGGGCAGGGTCCGGCGTTCGGCGGGCTGCCCGGGGTCAACGGGCTCCGCCCGCCGATCTGGTACCCGACGTTGACCGGGCTCCGGCACGGGGTCGCCGCGGTCGGGCTCTACCTGCTCTTCCTGATCTCCCCGATCTGGCCGTACGAGCACCAGCTGCCCGAGGTGTCGCACTACCAGGACGGTTTCTTCGGCGCGTTGATGGAGAACTCGCTCGCGCTCGCGCTGATCGTGCTGGTCGCCGCGCTGCCCTGGCGCCCGGGCGCCGAGCCGGCGTTCTACGGCGAGCGAACCGCGCGGGCCGTGCTGGTCAACGGCCGCCGCTGAGCGGTCAGGGGCAGTTCACCCATTCCTCGGTGCCGTCGCCGAAGACCTGCCGCTTCCAGATCGGCAGCCGCGCCTTGACCTCGTCCACCAGGCGGGCGCACGCCGCGAAGGCCGCCGCGCGGTGCGCGGTGCTCACCGCGGCGACCAGCGCCACGTCACCGATCGCCAGCGGGCCGACCCGGTGCGAGACGGCCACCGCGTAGACGTCGGGGTCGGCCGCGATCTCGGCGGCCACCTCGCGTAGCACCTGCTCGGCGCTCGGGTGCCCCTCGTACTCCAGGCTCACCACCGGGCGCCCGTGGTCGTGGTCGCGGACCACGCCCTGGAAGGAGACCACGGCGCCTGCGCGCCGGTCGGCGACCGCCGCCTCGTGCGCGGCCAGGTCGAGCGGCTGGTCGGTGACCTCACCGAAGGTGAGCGCCGGCGCCGTCACGACGCCCGCTCCCCGGGCAGCAGCGGCAGGGGCACGACCGGCACCCGGTCGCCCGAGGCGCCGTTGGTGCCGGGCCGGATGACCGCGAACCCGTCCGCACCGGCCAGGCCACGCAGCATCGCCGAGCCGACGTGCCGCACGGGGGACGCGGTGCCGGCGGCCCGGTCCAGTCGGACCAGCGCCAGGTGGGTGTGGTCGCCACGACCGGGCACCGCCTCGGCCAACGTGGCCTGCGGCAGCACCGGCAGCGGACGGCCCTGGAGGCCGGCGAGCAGCGGGGCGACCAGCGACACCAGCGCGACGATGGCGGACTGCGGGTTGCCCGGCAGCCCGGCGACGAACCGGACCCGCCCGTCGTCACCGGCCAGCCGGGCCAGCAGCATCGGGAAGCCGGGCCGGACCGCCACGGTGTTGACGACGTAGTCGGCGCCGAGCGCCTCCAGGGCCGGATGCAGGTGGTCGACCGGGCCGTGCATCGTGCCGCCCGTGGTGCAGACCAGGTCGGCGTTCACCAGCGCCGCGCGCAGGGCCGCCACGTGTGCGGACAGCGTGTCGGCCACGGGGCCGACCACGTCGGACGGACGGACCTGGCAGCCGTAACGCCGCAGCCACGCGGGCACCGCCGGCCCCAGCGCGTCCCGGACCCGGCCGGCCGCGGGTGGGCCCGCGGTGAGCAGCTCGTCGCCGAAGACCAGAAGCGCGGCACGCGGCGCGCGCCGGACCCGCAGCGTGTCGTGGCCGCAGGAGGCCGCCAGGCCGATCACCGCCGGGTCGACCGGCGTGCCGACCGGCAGAAGCTCCTCGTCGGCGTACGCCTCCTCGCCCGGTTGCCGCCACTCCGGCGTTTCGCGGGGAGTGCCGCTGACCAGGCCGTCGGTGGTGCTGGACTCCTCGACACGCAGCACGGCGGTCGCGCCTTCGGGCACCATGGCACCGGTCGCGATCTCGACGGTCGTGTCGTCCTCGGTGAGCGGCACGGGGGTGTTGCCGGCCAGCACCCGGCCCACGATGCGCCACGGACCAGCACCGCGCACCGCCCAGCCGTCCACGCTGGAGGTGGGGAAGGCGGGCAGATCGGTGCGGGGGGTCAACGGCTCGGCCAGGGTCAGCCCGTCGGTGTCGACCAGCGGCCGGGCGACGGTGGGAAGCGCGGCGGCCAGGCCCACCGCGTACACCCGGGAGCGTGCCTCCTCCCACCCGGCGGGTGGGGGCGCGGCGACCGGGTCGGCGGCTGGCGCGGTTTCCGTGCTCACCCGCCGAGCCTATCGGGACGGACCGACACCCGCCGGGCCTGGGCGCGGACCGGTCAGTGGTCCCCGCCGCGAAGTTGGTCGACGGTGTGCCCGAGGATCGGCCCGAGCACGGCCAGCCCGTCCCGGGCGCCGCCGGTCGAGCCGGGAAGGTTGACCACCAGCATCCGGCCGGCCACCCCGGCCAGCCCTCGGGACAGCACCGACGTGGGCACCCGGTCGCGACTGTGCGCGCGGATCGCCTCGGCGATGCCGGGGATCTCGTAATCCAGCAGAGCCCGGGTCACGTCCGGCGTCCGGTCCGACGGGGTGATCCCGGTGCCACCGCTGGTCAGCACCACGTCGACGCCGTCGGCGAGGGCCCGGCGCAGGGCCGCGCCGACCGGCTCGCCGTCGGGCACCACCACCGGCTCGTCGACCTGGCAGCCCAGCTCGAGCAGGCCGGCGGCGAGCAGCGGGCCGCTGGTGTCGGCGTAGACGCCGGCCGCGGCCCGGTTGGACGCGACGATCACCCGGGCCCGGATCACGGCCGGTCCTCCGGTCGGACCCACTCGCCGGTCTTGCCGCCCTCCTTGCGCAGGACCCGGACCGCCTCCACGGAGGCCGCGGGGTCGACCGCCTTGACCATGTCGACCAGGGCGAGACCGGCGACCGCGACCGCGGTGAGTGCCTCCATCTCGACGCCCGTCCGGTCCGCGGTGCGGGCGGTGGCGGTGATCTCCACGCTGTCAACGGTGAGCCGCAGGTCGACGGTGACGCCGTGCAGCGCGATCGGGTGACAGAGCGGGATCAGATCCGGGGTGCGCTTGGCACCCATGATTCCGGCCAGCCGACCGACCGCCAGCGCGTCACCCTTGGGCAGGCCGTCGCGGTGCAGCAGGTCGACGACCTCGGGTGTGGTCCGCAGCCGGCCCGCGGCGACGGCCAGCCGGCCGGTCACCGGCTTGGCGGACACGTCGACCATGCGGGCCGCGCCGGCACGGTCGACGTGGCTGAGCTGCGCGGGTTCGGTCACGGCGGTGAGCCTATCGGTGCGTACGGCCGGTTGGGGATCGGGCGAAGGCCGACGCAGCGAGTTGATGCGTGACGTATATGGAATGCCGCGCTCCGCCACACGCAAAAGGCCGGGTCGGTGGATCTTCGAAGCCTCGTCATGCAGGACTTCTGCGGGCGAGAGAGCGGGGGAGGGCAAACATTCCGTGGCCGATTCAGCACGCTGCCGCAATCTCTATTCGAACATCTGTCGGAGAATGGCCGCCGCGTACGTCGGGCGGCAAAACGCGGCGGGCCTCGAGCACCCTCTGTTGCTTCGGCGTTTCGGGCTGCAACTTGAGTTCGGCAAGCCGCACCTTGCGGCACCGAGTATCCGGGTCCATGGTGTTCGGACGCCCACTCCGGGAGAATTAGACGACGTGCAGAATTTGAGCCGGCCCCGTTCACGCAGCTGCGACACCGGCGGCAATCAGGCATGGAGCACAGATTCACCCGACCGGATCCACCCTGAGCCCGAACTCCGGATGAGGCCGGGGAGCCTGCTCGTCAGACTGATGAGGAACCGTCGGGGCAACCCCCGCGCACACCTTCCGACGGCGGTTGGCAACATGCGAGCTGCAGTCAGAACAGTTCGACCGCGCTCCGCTCAGGGGTCATGGACACAACGTCACAAAACCCTCCAGCTTGGCTAATGTTGCGCATACCGACATTTATTACTGCTAACTGCACCGACTTCGCTTTAGGCTCTCGTCACGAAGACCACCGGGGATACCGAACCCGGGTCGGGATGAGTGGAGGGAGCGTGCAATGCGCGGCAGCGACTGGCACTGACATCAGAGTGACACTCAGCGGTAAGCTCCCGTCGTCAACATGTAACTGTCGGCGACGACAGGAGCTTCATGAGTCGGGTCACTCCAGCGAACACCACCAGGACGCAGCGGCAACTGCTGCTGCTCGTCGGTCTCGTCGTCGTACTGGCCATCGGCCCGACACTCTTCGCCGCCGCCGACGTGCTGGCCCGCCCGCCCGACTCCGTGGGCGACGGGGCGACCTTCGTCGCGCTGACATTCATGACAGCCCTCGGCACGATCGTCAAGTCGCCGATCCGCATCCGCTCGACCACGCACGCCATCACCTGGATCGAGGCGGCGATCGTGATCGGGCTCGCGGTGGCCCCACCCTCCTGGGTGGTGCTGGCGACGGGCACGGGTGTCGGCATCGCGTCGGCCGTCATGAAGCTTCCGGCCATCAAGACGGCGTTCGGTATCAGCAAGAACATCCTGGTCGCCGGTGGGGCGAGCGCCATCGCGCTGGCGGTCCACTGGCAGTGGCCACCGGCGGGTCTGGCGGAGCTCGTCACCCTGCTGGCCGCGATCTACCTGGTCGCGGCACTCCTCGACGACCTGCTGGCAATCCCGGTGATCGCGCTCGCGAGCGGCACCCGCATCTCCCGACAGTTCCTGAACAACCTTGACCTCCGGCTCGCCGGCTTCGGCGTGCGCTTCGTCGTGGCCCTCTGCACGCTGCTCATCCTCCGAGCCGACCCGAGACTGCTGCTCGCCGTCCCGCCGCTCATGTTGAGCCTGCACCTGGCCTACTCGGCGCGCATCCGGGGGCGAACCGAGCAGCAGGCGTGGCAGCGGCTCGCCCGCACCACCGACGCGCTCAACGTCGTCGACCTGGACAACGTCCTCACCACCGCCGTCACCCAGGCCGCCGAGCTGTTCTCCGCCGACGAGGTCGAGATCGAGCTGCGCGACGGCGGCCGCACCGTACGCGGCGGCACCGGCGGCATCACCTTCGACGGCCCGACCGGCACGCCCACCGACGTGGACGGCACCATCGTCCGCGCGCCACTGGAGGGCCACGACCGCTCGGTCGACATCGGCGCGCTGCGGCTGCGCTTCCGCGGCCCGGTGCAGCTCTCCGAACGTGAGCAGTACACGCTGCGCACCTTCGCCTCCGCACTCTGCACGGCGGTCCGCAACGCCCAGGCGTACGCCGAACTGGCCCGGGTGGCCGACGAGCACGCGTACGCCGCCACGCACGACGCGCTGACCGGCCTGGCCAACCGACGGCACCTGCTGGATCAGGGCACCGAACAGTTGAGCGCCCGCCACGCCGACGGGGTGACCGCGTTGGTGCTGATCGACCTCAACCACTTCAAAGAGGTCAACGACACCCTCGGCCACGCCGCCGGTGACCAGGTGCTGGTGCAGGTCGCCGAGCGGCTGCGCAGCGCCGCGCAGGGCGATGACCTGGTCGCCCGCCTCGGCGGCGACGAGTTCGCCGTACTCCTGCGCGGCCTGCCCGCCCCGGCGGTCGCCGCGCACCGCGCGGAGACGCTGCTCGCCGCGCTGCACGAGCCGTTCGAGCTGGACGGCATGCGGATCAGCGTCGAGGCCAGCGGCGGGATCTCCGTCGCCCCCGCCAGCGGCGGCATGGCAGAACTGCTGCGGCGCGCCGACGTGGCGATGTACCAGGCGAAGCGGGCCGGTCAGCGGATCTCCACGTACGCCCCGACCCGCGACACCGCCGACCTCGGCCGGCTCACCCTCGGAGGAGAGCTGCCACGCGCGGTCGCCGACCACGAGTTCGTCGTCAACTTCCAACCGATCGTCGACCTGGGCACCGGCGAGGTGACCAGCGCGGAGGCGCTGGCCCGCTGGCACCACCCCACCCACGGCATGATCGATCCGCTGCGGTTCCTGGAGGCGGTGGAACGCTCCGGGCTGCTACCGGCCTTCGCCGAGGCGATCCTCGACCAGGCGTTGATCGCGGCGGCCGGCTGGCGCGACGCCGGCTTCGACGTGCCGGTCGCGGTCAACGTCTCCCCGCGCAGCCTGCTCGACGCGCGCTTCCCCGGCTCAGTGCTGGCCCGCCTGCGCGCCCACGACCTGCCACCGGACCGACTGGTGCTGGAGCTGACCGAGACGCTGACCCTCAGCCAACTCGACGTGGTGGACCGGGTGCTGAGCCGGCTGCGCGACGAGGGCGTCCGGTTGGCGCTCGACGACTTCGGCACCGGCTACTCCTCCCTCTCCCTGCTCTCCCGGATCCCGGTGCACGAGCTGAAGATCGATCGCAGCTTCGTGACGACGATGGAGAGTTCCGCCGAGGCCGCCGCCGTCATCCGCTCCACCCTCGACCTGGGCCGCAGCCTCGACCTGGACGTGGTTGCCGAGGGGGTGGAGAGCGAGCCGCAGCGACGGGCCCTCTGGGAGCTGGGTTGCACCGCCGGGCAGGGGCACCTGTTCGCCCGACCGATGCCGGCCGGCACGCTGCTCGCCGCACTGCAGCGCGGTTCGGGCGGCCGACCCGGCGCCCTGGCGCCGCCCCTGCACGACGCCGGCGCCGTGATCCGGTTGACCCAGAACCGCCGCCAGGGCGGCCGATCCCGCCCCGACCGTCTTCCCCACCTCCCCGCCTGACGGGAGGAACGCCGAGCCGCACAGGGCGGTCTGCCAGACTGGCGCGCGTGACCGCCGACCACCCGAACGACCTCCGGCGTCGCTGGCAGACGCTCGACACCGCCGCCGGGGGCCTCACCCTCGACCTCGGCCTCTACGCCGTCTCGGCCGTCTTCGCCACGATCACCGCGGTCACCTCGACGCTGCTGCCGCACCGGGCCTGGGGCGCGGTCGCCGCCGTCGGCTACCTGCTCGCGGCACTGGCGGTGGTGGTCCAACTCCTGCTCCGCCGACACCGCCCGGCGTCCCGACTGATCGGCCTGCCGGCCCGGTGGGCGCTCACCGGGTTCACCTGGGCCAGCACCGCCCTGCTGCCCGTGCTCTGGCAGAGCGTCGAGCGGGCCACCGGACGCACCGACCGTGCCCAGGAGGAGGTGCTGGTCGTGGAGCAGGCCGGCGCCCGCCTGCTGGAGCACGGCACGCCGTACCTCGGACGCGACGCCATCGCCGCCCTGCCGCCCGCCGAGCAACTGCTCGGCTACACCCCGTACCAGCCGGGCATGGCGATGTTCGGCCTGCCCAGAGCCCTGACCGACACCTGGTGGACCGACGCGCGGGTCTGGTTCGCGGTAGGTACCGCCCTGGCTCTCGCCCTGGCCGTGGCCACCCTGCGCGCCGCCCGCCTACCCGCACCCGCCGGTGCGGATCACCGCCGCGATGCCGCCCTGCTGCGGGGCGTGCAGGCCGCCACCGTCCTGCCCATCTGCGCGCTCACCCTCGCCACCGGCGGCGACGACCTGCCCGTACTCGCGCTCTGCCTGCTGGCCCTCGCGCTCGCCGCCGCCGACCGGCCCGGCCGCGCCGGCCTCGCGGTCGGGCTGGCCGGCGCGCTGAAGCTGTTCGCCTGGCCCATCGCCCTGGTCCTGATCGTCTGGGGGCTCACCCGGCGGGCCGGCACCCGGGTCGCCGCCGGCGCGATCGGACTGCCGGTGGCGGCGCTGCTCCCCGCCCTGCTGGTCGACCGCGGCGCGCTGTCCGAGAACGTGCTGCGCTTCCCGCTCGGCCACGGCCTGGTCACCAGCCCCGCACAGTCCCCGTTCCCCGGCTATCTGATCGCCACCACGCTGCCCGCCGGCCGGCTGATCGCCGCCGCGCTCCTGGTCGCGGCAGGCCTGGCCATCGCCGTCCGGCTCTATCGCCGCCCGCCCCGCACCGCCGTCGCCACCGCGCTCATCTGCGGGTACGGGCTGCTCGCCGCGATCGCCCTGATGCCCTCGACCCGGTTCGGCTACCTGCTGTACCCGCTGGCCCTGCTCACCTGGGCGCCCGCCCTGCACCGCACCGTCGACGCGCCGACCATCCCGGTGCCCGACCAACTGTCCGGTCGGGCCACTTCGGTGTAACTGGCGGGCGGAGCGACCCCACAGGGCGTAGACCTGAAGGCATGACCACGTACCGCGACCGCGCCGAGGCGGGCCAGGTGCTCGCCGACCGGCTCACCGCACTCATCGGCGAGCCGGACGTCGTCGTTCTCGGCCTGGTCCGCGGCGGCGTGCCGGTGGCCCGGGTCGTCGCCGAACGACTCGGCGCGCCACTGGACGTGCTGGTGGTCCGCAAGCTCGGCATGCCCTGGGCCCGTGAGGTCGCCTTCGGCGCGCTCGGCCCGGGCGGTGTGCAGGTGCTCAACGAGGCGGTGGCCAGCCGACTCAGCAGCGACGACATCGCCGAGGTCAACCACCGGGAACAGGCCGAGCTGGAGCGGCGGGAGCGGCTCTACCGGGGCGGGCGTCCACCGCTGGACCTCACCGGACGCATCGCGGTGATCGTCGACGACGGCCTGGCCACCGGCGCGACCGCGCGCGCCTCCGTCGAGGTCGCCCGCCGACTCGGTGCACGCCGGGTGGTGGTCGCGGTGCCGGTCGGCGCGCAGGAGGCGTACGAGCTGCTGGCCGCCGAGGCCGACCAGGTGGTCTGCGCCCAGCGTCCGGAGGATTTCGGCGCGGTGAGCCTCTACTACGAGGACTTCCACGAGGTCCCCGACGAGGAGGTGATCGAAGCGCTTACGGCGACCGCGTGACACGACCGGGTACCTTCGGATGATGAGTCTCACCTGTCCCAAGTGTCACGGAGAAATGCGTCAGTACGAGCGCAGCGGCGTCGTCATCGACCAGTGCGGGGAGTGCCGAGGCATCTTCCTCGACCGCGGCGAACTGGAGAAGCTGTTCGAGGCGGAGGCCAACTGGAGCCGCCAGCAGGCCGGCGGCCCGCCGCCGCAGCCCGCTCACCAGCCGGGCGGCTACCCGCCGCCGCACGCCCCGGCGCAGCACCAGCCCGGCTACGGCGCGGTCCCCCCGCCGCCGCCCCCGCCCGCCCACGGCTACCCGCCGGCTCCGGCCTACGGCGGCCAGCAGCACCACGGGTACCACGGCCACTACCGGCAGAAGAAGCGCAAGGGCTTCCTCGACGAGATGTTCGGCTGAGCCGAGGGCGCCATCCCGCCCGGGCCGATCCACGCGTCGGCCCGGGCACTTCGACCACCGCCACCGTCACCAACGGTTGGCCGGCGGGAGGGTCCGTGCGAGGCTGCATCGCATGAGCGCGATCCGGCAGGCCGAGGCGCTGGCCCAGGCGTACGACGGAATCACCGCGGTGGTCCACGGCCGGGACGACGCTGACCTGCAACGACTTACCCGCTGCCGAGGCTGGCTCGTGGCGGACCTGCTCTTCCACCTGCTCGGCGATGCCCAGCGGGCCCTGGTCGCACTGGCGAGTCCGGCCGACGGCCCCGCCGACGTGGACGACGTGAGCTACTGGCGCGGCTTCCCGTCCGGCGGCGCTGACGACGCCCGGCACGCCTGGTGGATCCGCCGATCGGCCGCCGCCTTCGACCGCCCGGCCGGGATCGTCCAGCTCTGGGAAGAGATCGCACCGGCAGCGGTCCGGGCCGCCACGGCAGCCGACCCGACGGGGTACGTGACCACGCAGGGGCACGTGCTGCGTGTGCCGGACCTCCTCGCCACCCTGACCACCGAAGCCGTCGTCCACCACCTGGACCTGACACCGGAACTGCCCGACGCCCCAGCACCGGGGCCCCTGGCGGTACGGGTCGCGGTGGCGACCATGGACGGCCTGATGAGCGACGACGCGGTCCGCCCCACCGGCTGGGACGACCACGAGTTCCTGTTGAAGGCCACCGGGCGTCTCCCGCTCACCGACCGGGACCGGTTGGAGCTGGGCGAGTCGGCGGGCTGGTTTCCGCTGCTCGGCTGAGCGGGACGGCCGCGGACGATGAGGCACCCACCATCCTCCTGGCTGCCTCCGCTTTGCGCGCAAGTGCGACTGTCGCGCCCGAGTACAGCAGAGCAACTATCTTCTGGGCCGGCCCGCACGTGGTTCCAACTGTGTAGATCGTCTTGTGCGGCCGAACAGCAAGACCGTGGATCTCGTGCCGTGTGAGGAAGGCGACGAAAGCCGCGAGCAGACGCTGGCTGCCCACCAATCTGAACTGGGCGAAAGTGGATAAGCTCGGAGCGGGTCGGCGATATGTGGCAATTGATCCGTCTCCGTCAACGACGCCGCGCCAAAAGTCCCGTGACTCGTCCAGTCGTTCGCCGATCGGACCCTCGTACCTTCCCAACGCCACCAGACGCTCAGCCAAGCGGGCCGAGCGCACTGAGAACTGGCACGATCCGTGTGTAGGGCTCGGCGCGGAAATGCTGCTGCTCGATCCCAGGAAAGTTCGCAGCGAGACAAGATGGTCGCGGTCCCGCTGGGCGAGTCCTACGGAGATCTGCGGGAGATGACCGGGGCGATACGCCACGCACCCGTCCGCGAAGAGAAACCCGAGCCAGTAGCAGGCTTCCGGAGTGAGCAGGTCGAACGCGTCGTGGCGAAGCGTGTGAACGGTCCGTCGAAGGACCACACCGCGGCGAACCAACAAGCCGCGCATTCCCGGCTCCGTGAGTCCGAAGTTCTTCGCCACCTCGGTCAGGGACAGCCCTTCGGAGTACTGGCGCACGGCCTCCGATCGTTCCGGATCGGTCAACTTCCCCACCGCCCGCGCCGGCACCCCTCGCCGTCGCAGTAGGCCGCGGATCGCCTGCCTGCTGACACCGTAAGACTCGGCGATGCGCGTGAGGCTCTCGCCTGTTTTCGCCCGTCGGAGGACATCCTCGATTTGTGGGGGCGACAGACGAAAAGCCGCACTTGTCATACGATCGCCATGTCCACGAATCGAGAGAGATGCAACTGGGCCGCGACGGTCACCGTGTCAGTCGGCCCATTCCGATGCTTGGCAATTATGAAATCCGCCTCCCCAGCACGCGGCGACTCCTTGTCGTAGTAGTCGTCGCGGTGCAGCAGGATGACCACGTCGGCGTCCTGCTCGATCGAGTTGTGGGTGGCGATGCCGTTGGCGATGAAGTTGTGCTTCCCGAGCACGGTCGCGTCGAACACCTCTTGCTCACCGATCGACTCGATGGACACGATCGAGTCCCAGAAGATGTCGTTGGTGGCGTGCAGGTCCAGGTCGGCTGCGTCGAGGACGGAGGCAACCGCCGCCAGCCGGGAGCGGCTGGGCGCGTGCTTCCAGAGGGTACTGCCGCAAAACTGGGTGCCAAGTGACTTCGCGAACTCACGGTGGGTCATCCTCTGCTCGACCAGGATCTCCTTCACCCTGGTCCACACCTCGCGGGGCACGGTGTCGACATTGGTATTGCTCTGGGTCAACTCCAGCGCGGCGAGCAGAGCAGCGCAGCCCTCTGAACGCTGCCCATGGACGCCGATCTCGCGCAGGAACCTCAGCTGGTCATCCCGACCGGAGATGTCGAGCGTGTACTGCGGGCGGTGTCCCGTCACCGGTACGACCTTCAGCCGGGCCGTGATGCCGTACCTGAGGAGTAGCCGAGAAATGTCCTCGAGCATTCGGCGGCTCGTGGACGCGAAATAGACACGCCCACCGCGACCTGAGCTGTTGACGGTCACCGAGCCGTCCGTGGCCCAGAGGTGCCGCAAGAAGGTGGTGATCTGCTCCTTGGGCAGGCTGAAGACGGTCGAGGGGAGGAACTTCTCATGCGATCTCAAGCCGAAGAGGCCCAGGTCGTCCAGCCACGCCGCGATCGGGTTACGCCGACCACGCGCCAGCCGATAGGGCGCGGGGAGCCGAAGGGTGGTCACCCTCGCGGCCTCGTGGTCGTCGCGGACGGCCGAGATCCCGAAGTGCTTCGCCGCTTCCGACACTGCCTGCAGATTCAGCTCGTCACGGCTCGCATACCGGATCGGTTGGTGCCGCACGAAAGATCCGTCGCCGAGCAGGTGCGCCAACATCACGACCTCCGCGTCGGCCCACGGCCGGATGGCCATCGGGGGCGGTAGATGGCGTGGCGTGGCGATGCGATCTCCCACCGCGAGCTCGCCGAGAGGCACCCACCCGGTGAACGCGAGGAACGGATGGTTCGCGGTTGCGTCGACCTGCTTGCCCGACGCGAGGGTCAGCCGGAACACCTCGCGATGCCCGCTCGGAAAGACGTGGGTCATGGTGCGGGGGGTGTAGCGCAGGCTTTCGTCCAGCGACCAGACTGGAATGTCCTTGGCGCTGTTGGCCAACAACTCACCGAGAGTGATCTCGGTGTTGTCATCGGCACGCACCACTCGGGTATCCGCGGTGAGGCAACCTGATTCACGGAGGTCGGACAGCTGGGGGCGCTTGTCGGTGCGCTGCTCGGGGCCACGGTTCAGCTGGCTAACCGCGATCACCGGGCACTCGACCTCCTTGGCCAGCAGCTTGAGGCCACGGGAGAGGTCCGCGACCTCCTGCTGCCGGCTCTCGGTCCGCTTGGGCGAGGTCATCAGCTGGAGGTAGTCGACCACGATCATCTTGAGGTCGTGCCGCTGCTTGAGCCGACGGGCCTTGGCCCGGATCTCCATCAGGTTCATGCTCGGCGTGTCGTCGACGAACAAAGGCGCCTCGCTGATCTCGCCCATGCACCGGGCCAGCTTGGTCCAGTCGTCGTCGGAGAGCTGCCCGCTGCGCAGCACGTGCAGCGGCACCCGCGCCTCGGCGGAGAGCAGCCGCATGACGATCTCGACCTTGCTCATTTCCAGCGAGAAAATGGCTGCCGCCTGGTTGGCGCGGATAGCGGCATTTCGGGCAAAATCCATACTTGCGGTCGATTTGCCCAGACCGGGCCTGCCGGCAACGATGATGAGCTGACCCGCGTGCAGGCCGTTGAGCAGCCGGTCCAGGTCGGTGAAGCCGGTCGGGACGCCGGTCATCATCCCGCCCTGCGCACCCACGGCTTCGATCTCGTCCAGCGTGGGCTGCAACATGTCGGCCAGGACGGCGAAGTCCTCGCTGACCCTGCGTTCGGTGACGTCGTAGACGGCCTGCTGGGCGAGGTCCACGACGTCGTCGACGTCGCGGCTGCCGCCGCTCGCGGTGCCGTAGCCCAACTGCACGATCTTGGTGCCGGCCTCGACCAGCCGGCGCAGCACCGCCCGCTCGCTGACGATCCGCGCGTAGTAGGCGGCGTTCGCGGCGGTGGGCACGCTGGCGATGAGGGTGTGCAGGTAGGGGGCGCCGCCGACGCGTACCAGGTCGCCGGAGTCGGCGAGGGCCGCGGCCACGGTGATCGAGTCGGCCGGCTCACCCCGGCCGTAGATGTCCAGGATGATGTCGAAGATGGTGGCGTGCACGGGCCGGTAGAAGTCGTTGGTCTTGAGGATCTCGACGACGTCGGCGATGGCGTCCTTGGAGAGCAGCATGCCGCCGAGGACGCACTGCTCGGCTGCGACATCCTGGGGCGGTGTCTTGTCGAACTGGCCGTCGCGCTGCGCAGGCGGCTGGCCGCCGGAGCGCGGCTCCGCCCGCATGTCGTCGGTGACCGACACGGGTCCCCCCTCCACTGCGCCGGATCCGATCCCAGCTCTATCGCCCGGGTACGACAGTTCCGTCCGACCGGGCCGGTCGATCGGGGGCCATCGCGCCGGCGGTCGGGGGCCAACCATACGGACCCCGAGGTCAGCGACTCAACAGCGCCGGTGGACGAGCCTCGGGACAACCTGTGGATGTCGGTGGACGAGCATGTGCGCAGCGTGTGCACAGCCTGTGGACAACGGTTGGGGAATTCCTCGCCATACCTCGCTGACCTGCGGATATGCGATCCCCAGCCTGTGGAGGAGAATATTTCGGTCGGGCCTGTGACACGATCGTCCCGTACTATCTCCAGCGAACGGCTACACCTGGACAGCGGATTACGCTTTCGGTTCAGAAGGGTCACACTCCGGCCGTGAGTTACCGGGACTGGGGACGCGGGGAGGGCAGCCCGCGCGAGCGCCAGCCGACCGCCTCGTGGGGTGAGCGCATGCCGTCCCTTCCGGTCGATCCGTACGACGAGGACGCGCGCTATCGCACCTCCAGTCGTCGGCGTGCACTGGACCGGGGGCAGGACGAGCCGGTCGACGCCTACCTGCCCCGTTGGGCTCTGGAGTCGGGGGTCCGGCACGCTGACGGCGGTGGCCGCCACGCCGCGCCGGATGACGACGACGAGGCCGAGCCCGAGCTGCCGAGTTCCGGGGCAGGCTGGCGGGCCAGCGAGACGACGAGCGCCCGCCGGCGGGTCAGCGAGACGAGTTGGCGGGAGCGACCGGCGATCGGGCCTGCGCCCGACTCGGACCACACCGGGGAGTGGACGCTCGACCGTCCACAGGATCAGGGGTACGCGGGGCGCCGGCGCGCCAACTCGGCGGAGGAGGAGCCGGTCTCGGGCGCGGTCCCGGACCGCCGTCCCCGCCGTGCGCCCGCGGGCCGTCCGCAGGTGATCTGGTCCGGCGGTGACCTGGAGCCCGCCCCGGCCGAGCCGGCGCCCCGTCGGGACGCGGACCGGCCGAGCCGGCGCAGCCGCCGTGCGGCGGAGGAGTCCTGGGCCCGCCCGGCGGTCGACCCGTGGGAGCGCGGTGCCGAACGGGCGTCCGAGCCTGACCCGTCGTACGCGCCTGCGGTGGACCCCTGGGACGCCTCGGGCGTGCAGGCGTGGCCGCCGGTGGCCGATGCGGACGCCACGGACCTGAGTGGCCAGTGGGCGCAGGCGGAGAGCATCGGTGGTTGGGAACGGTCCGACCGCACGGGCCAGTGGGAGCGGTCCGCGATCGAGGACGACCAGTGGGACCGGACGGTGCCGCCCCGCTCCGACCGGTCGGCGGCGTCGGAGGGTTGGCCGAGCCGGGACGACCGGTTCTGGTCGGGCACCCGGCTGGCCGGTGACGATCCCCGCTGGATGGATCCGCCGACGTCGGCGCCCCGGTCGCCGGTGGTCGGGTACACGGCCCCGCGTCCGCGGACCGCACCCGCGCCGCGCGGTGCGCCGGTACCGCAGGGTGGTGTGCAACGGCGTCGGGTGGACCAGGCCCAGGTCGGGACGGCGTCCGTACGTCGGCGGGTCGAGTCCGTGGCGACGGGCGGCTGGGCCCGACGCCTGGAGGACGACCTGCTCGACCCGGATCCCGGTGGGTCCGTCCGGCCGCTGCTGTACACCGCCGCCTGTTACCTGGTGCCGGCGGTGCTGGTCTTCGTCTGGCTGCTGACTCTGGACAGTCAGGCGCCGGCGGGGTGCGTCACCGACATCAGCGGGGGTGGGTGTGACTCGCCCCGGTCGCGTGCGTTGGCGGCGTTGCTCGCCGGCTCGCCCCGTTTCGGGCTGGCACTGGTGAGCAGTCTGGTGGTGGCGGCGCTGCTGCGCCGGGTCGGCACCACGTGGCGTTCCGCCACCATCGCGCTCGCTGCGGCGGTGGTGGGCGGGGGCCTCTCCACGGTGCTGATCAGCGCGGTGACCGGTCAGCCGATCGGCTGACCGGGCGCGGGCCCGACGCCGGTACGCACGAGGGCCCGCACCGATCGCTCGGTACGGGCCCTCGTCGTGGTGTCGCTGGCGTCAGCCCTGAACGACGTTCAGGTTGAACGACGCGGTCACCTCGGGGTGCAGCTTGATCTTCACCGGGTAGGTGCCGGTCGACTTGATGTGACCGGGCACCTCCAGCCGGCGCCGGTCGAGGACCGGGCCGCCGGAGGCCTTGACGGCGTCGACGATCTCGGCCGAAGTGACCGAGCCGAAGAGCCGACCGCCGTCGCCGGCGCGGGCCTTCAGGTTGACCTTGAGACCCTCGAGCTGACCCTTGACCTCGTTCGCGTGGTCGAGGTCGCGGATCTCACGGGCCGAGCGGGCCCGCTTGATGACCGTGACCTGCTTTTCCGCGCCCTTGGTCCAGGCGATCGCGAAGCCCTGCGGCAGCAGGTAGTTACGGCCGAAGCCGTCCTTGACCTCGACGATGTCGCCCGGGGCACCGAGGCCGGACACTTCCTGAGTCAGGATGATCTTCATATCGGTGCCTCCTCTCAGCGGGTGGTGGCCGTGTACGGCAGGAGCGCCATCTCACGGGCGTTCTTGACCGCACGGGCGATCTGCCGCTGCTGCTGCGAGGTCACGCCGGTCACCCGCCGAGCGCGGATCTTGCCGCGGTCGGAGATGAACTTGCGCAGCAGCGCGGTGTCCTTGTAATCGATGTAGGTGATCCCGTCCTTGTCGAGCGGGTTCACCTTCTTCTTCGGCTTGCGAAGTGCCGCAGCCTTGGCCATTGCTCGTGCTCCTGGTTTGCGATCGCGGGCGCTCGGCGCCATTAGAACGGGGGCTCCTCGTCGAAGTTGCCGCCCGAACCGGCACGCGCGGGAGAGGGTGCGGCCGAAGCCCAGGGGTCGTCGAAGTTGCCTCCGCCGCCACCCTGGCCACCACCGCCACCGCTACCGCCACCGAAGCCGCCACCGCCACCGCCGGAGCGGGACATCTTCTGCACCTTCGCCGTGGCGTAGCGCAGCGACGGGCCGATCTCGTCGACCTCGAGCTCGATGACAGTGCGCTTCTCACCCTCGCGGGTCTCGTAGGACCGCTGACGGAGCCGGCCCGACACGATCACCCGAGCGCCGCGCTGCAGCGACTCGGCGACGTGCTCGGCGGCCTGCCGCCACACGGTGCAAGCGAGGAACAGCGGCTCGCCGTCCTTCCACTCGCCCGACGCCTTGTCCATGAATCGGGGCGTCGAGGCGACTCGGAACTTGGCGACCGCCGCCCCGGAGGGGGTGAACCGCAACTCGGGGTCATCGGTCAGGTTGCCGATGACCGTGATGGTGGTGTCTCCTGCCATGACCATCTCCTCGCGCACTCAGCGTCTCGTCGTACAGGCTCGCAGAGCCGTATGACAGAGCCGCGGAGGCTGATCCGGGCGAACCGGGTTGAATGCTTAGCGCATCTCCGGCCGGATGACCTTGGTGCGCAGCACGGACTCGTTGAGCCGGAGCTGACGGTCCAGCTCGGCCACCGCGGCAGGCGTGGCCTGCAGGTCGACGACGGCGTAGATGCCCTCGGCCTTTTTGTTGATCTCGTACGCGAGGCGCCGGCGGCCCCACACGTCGGTCTTCTCAACCGAGCCACCCGCGGTCCGGATCACGTTCAGGTACGTGTCGAGCGACGGGGCGACGGTGCGTTCCTCGAGGCTGGGGTCGAGGATCACCATGATCTCGTAATGACGCAAGACGTGCTCACCTCCTGTGGGCTAAGCGGCCACGGTCCTTCCGTGGCAGGAGGTCGTGCGTCGCTGCCCGCACGTACCGGGGGAACCCGGCCGGACGCGGACAACCGGACCAGGATACCCGGTCCGGACGATCATGCCCGTGGTGGTGGGCCCAACGCGCGGACGTGCCGACGGGGGCCCACCGCCCGACCGTCACCGGCCGGTGGTGGACCCCCGTCAACGAGGCCGCGGGGCGTCCCGTCCGCATTCCTTGGGTGGGACCTGGGGAGGAACGACCACACCGATGAGGTTGGACCGGGGACGCCCCGCGGAGCTTTATCGTGTTGTTATCTGACGATACAACGGGTCTTGTACCTTGTCGGGGGAAAAGGCACAAATTTCCGAGATTCTTCATCGGGCCGGATCTGCTTTGCCGAGGGGGCCAGCCCCGCCGCGCCGGGCCGCGCGTCGGGGCTGGCCTCGCTGTCGGTCCGTCGACCCACGGTTGCCGTACCCGGCGTTCGCCACCGACGGCACCGGACGCTGGCCGCCGGCTCAATCCCATCAACGACTGTCGGTCCGTTCGGTGACGCCGCTGACGGCGACACCGCCCCGGCCGTCGCCCCACCCGTCGGGGTCGCGACGTAGGCTCGCTCGCATGCGTATCGGAGCCCACGTCGATTCCACCGACCCGCTGGCGGAGGCGGCCGCCCGGTCCGCCGACACCGTGCAGTTCTTCCTCTCCGACCCGCAGGGGTGGAAGGCGCCCAAGCCCCGGGAGGACGCCGAACGGCTGCGCGCCGCCGAGGTCGACCTCTACGTGCACGCGCCGTACGTCATCAACGTGGCCACCCTGAACAACCGCATCCGGATCCCCAGCCGCAAGTTGCTGCTCGGGCACGCGAACGCGGCCGCCGCGATCGGCGCCAAGGGCCTCATCGTCCACGGCGGGCACGTCAACGCCGGGGACGACCTGGCCGTCGGCTTCGACAACTGGCGCAAGACGTTCGCGTACGCCGCCGACTCCGGCGGCTTCGGCGTCCCCGTCCTGATCGAGAACACCGCCGGCGGCGACAACGCGTGCGCCCGCCGGCTGGACGCGCTGGCCCGCCTCTGGGACGCCATCGGCGACCACGAGGTCGGCTTCTGCCTGGACACCTGCCACGCGTACGCCGGCGGCGAGGAGCTGCTCGGCCTGGTCGACCGGGTCAAGGCGATCACCGGGCGGATCGACCTGGTACACGCCAACAACTCGAAGGGCGGGTTCAACTCCGGCCAGGACCGGCACGACAACCTCGGCGGCGGGACGATCGACCCGGAGCTTGTCGTCGCGGTGATCCGGGCGGCCGGGGCGCCGGTGGTCGTGGAGACTCCGGGAGGCGTCGCCGGCCAGGCCGCCGACATCGACTTCCTCCGCGAGCAGCTCGGGACGGAGAGCACCGCAGCATGACGACCGGCCAGTCCGGGACCGGGAGCGCCCGGCCCACCTCCGCGGGGGACGCCACGATCCGACCGGCGACTCCGACCGCCGCGGGCACCCCCACCCCGGCGGCACGCACCGCCGCCACGGCCTCCGACACCACGCCCGCCGCTGCCGGCACGGACCGCCCGGCCAGGGGCGACGGCACGACGACCAGCGCCCGCACGGCCGACGGTACGAAAGCCGCCACCCCCACGAACGGCGACCCGAAGCCCGACGCCACGAAGAACGACAGCCCCAAGCCGAGCACAGCCGCGGGCAGCGCGGTCATGGACGGCGCGGTCACGGACGGCGCGAGCAGGGACGGCGCGGCCGAGGGCGGCCGGGCCAGGGACAGCGTGGGCAAGGCCGACGCGGCCGAGGACGATTCGGCCGAGGGCGGCGACACGACCAGGGGCGAGAAGGCCAGCGACGCCGACAGCTCGACCAAGACCGATGGTGAGGTGAAGTCGGCGGGATCCGAGCGCTGGGATGCTTTCGCCTCCGCGCCGGAGCCGGTGCCCTCCCGATTCAGCCGGGCGGCGCGCGCCGTGGGCCGGCTCCTGATCCACGAGTGGACCCTCGCGAGCCTCGGTGCGCTGGCGCTGGCCGTGCTGATGACCTGGCCCACGCTGCGCTACCCGCGCTACACCCTCCCGCAGGACTACTGGGACCCGAGCCTGCAGGCATGGCAGATGGCCTGGTCGGGGCACATCCTGCTGACCGAGCCGGCGCGCCTGTGGCAGTCCAACACGTTCTTCCCCGAGCTGTGGAGCTTCGCGTTCTCCGACACCCTGCTCGGCTACGCCCCGGCCGGGATGCTGGGCAGCGGCCCCGAGGACGCGGTGCTGCGCTACAACATCATGTTCGTGCTGGCGCACGCGCTCGCCACGCTCGGGGCGTACGCGCTGGCCCGGCAACTCGGCGCGGGCCGGATCGGCGCGGCGGTCGCCGGTGTCGCCTACACCTATGCGCCGTGGTTGCTGGCCCAGGCCGGGCACCTGCACGTGCTCTCCAACGGCGGGATCCCGCTGGCGCTGGCCATGCTGGCGCGTGGGCACGGCTGGTCGCTGCGGCACGGGTACCGGCCCGAGCGTCGGCACGACGGCTGGGTGTACGCCGGCTGGCTGGTGGCGGCCTGGCAGCTCAGCCTCGGTTTCGGCATCGGCCTGCCGTTCGCGTACTTCCTGGCCGGCGCGGTGCTGGTAGCCGCCGTCCTGTTCTACGCGCGGCGGCTGCGGACCGGCCAGGCCCTGCCGTTCGGCCGCCGGCTGCTCGTCGCCGACGTGGTCGGCGGGCTGCTCTTCGCCGGGGTGGGTCTGCTGATGGCGATCCCGTACTTCCAGGTGACCGAGCTGCACCCGTACGCCGAGCGCACGATCGGCGACATCAGCATCTTCTCCCCGCCGGCGTCCGGTTTCGTGACCGCGCCCGCCGAGTCGCGGATCTGGGGCGGGCTGCACGAGGGTGCCCGCGCGGCGTTGCCGTGGCACCCGGAGATGACCCTGCTGCCGGGCTTCGTGCTCTACGCGCTGGCCGCCGGTGGGCTGCTTTTCTCGGTCTGGCGGCTACGCCACCGGCTGCTGCTCCTCGCCGGGGTGCTGGTGACCATGGCCTTCGCGATGGGCACCCGCTTCTTCGACGGCACCTTCACCTACGTCCCGCTCTTCGAGCACGCGCCGGGCTGGAACGCGCTGCGTACCCCCGGGCGGTTGATGCTCTGGACCACGCTGCTGCTCGCCCTGCTGGCCGCGGGCGCGGTCACCGCCCTCACCGAACGGGTCCGCGAGCTGGCCGCGCAGCGGATCCCGTCCTGGCCGGGGCCGTGGCTGCGCCTGGCCACCCTGCTGCCGCTGCTGCTGGTCACCGTCGAGGGCCTGAACGTCACCCCGCATCCGGTGGTGCCGACCCAACCGGCAGCGTTGCGGACCGTGGAGGGGCCGCTGCTGGTGCTGCCCAGCAACCAGAGCCTGGACCAGCACGTGATGCTCTGGTCCACGGGCGGGTTCCCGGACGTGGTGAACGGTGGCAGCGGCTTCACCCCGCGTCAGCTCGACGACGTCCGCCGGGTCACCCAGTCGTTCCCCGACCAGACCAGCGTCGACTACCTGCGCACGCTCGGCGTCCGCACGGTGGTGCTGCTGCGCGGGCAGGTCGCCGGCACGCCGTGGGAGATCAGCATCGACGCGCCGGTCGACCTCCTCGGCATCAGCCGACAGGAGGTCGACGGCGCGGTGGTCTATCGGCTCTGACGTGGCTGGCTACTGACGGGGCGGGTTCGCGGATCAGGTGGTGGCGGGCTCTGGTGCGGGTTTGTTCGCCGGGCGGCGCCAGCGGTCCAGCCAGGGGCTGTCGGGCGCGCCGTCGAGCACGCCGCCGTCCGGGTCGTCCGGATAGGTGGCCCGCACGGCGTCCCGTTCCGGGTGCAGGATCTCCCGGACGATCAGCACGCAGAGCACCACCACCGTGGTGAGCCGCAACGTGGCGGCCAGCACGAACACGCCCTCCGGGAAGACCGGCCGGCTGGTCGCCGCGCCGAGCAGCTCCCCGTAGAAGGCGACGAAGTAGCAGACCTCGGCGAGCTGCCAGGCCAGGATGGCACCCCACTTCGGGCGGGCCAGCACCACCAGTGGCAGTAGCCAGAGCACGAACTGCTGGGACCAGACCTTGCTGAAGATGAGGAACGCGGCGACGACCAGGAAGGCGAGCTGGGCCAGCCGCGGTCGGCGCGGCGCCCGCAGCGCCAGGACGGCCACGCCGAGGCAGGCCAGGCCAAACAGGGCGTACGAGAGGGTGTTGAGGGTGGGGATGTTGACGTTCAGCCACTCGAACGGGCCGAGGCGGGTGGGGTCGCCGCCGACCTTGCCGTCGAGGTAGCGCCCGATGTACCAGAGCGTGCCCCAGTCGATGGGCCGGGTGCTGTTCAGTTCGAAGAACCGGTCCCAGTTCTCCCGGTACGCCAGAGCGGGCGGCAGGTTCACCAGCACCAGGGCGGCGACCGCGCTGCCGACCGCGATGAGCGCGGCGCGTATGCGGGCGGCGCGCAGCGCCAGCACCAGGATCGGGCCGAGGATGAACAGCGGCCAGAGCTTCGCCGCGCCGGCGAGGCCGAGCAGCACGCCGGCCAACGCCGGTCGTTTCCGGGCCCAGGCCAGCAGGCCGAACGCGGCCAGGCCGATGGCGAGCAGGTCCCAGTTGACGGTGGCGGTGAGCAGCAGCGCTGGGGCGAGCGCGAACAGCGCCGCGTCCCAGGGTCGTCGGCGGCGCAGCGCCAGGATCACCGCCACGGTGGCCACCGCGAGTGCGCCCAGGACCAGCGCGTTGAGGTTGTAGAACCACTGGGCCTGGTTGATGCTCGGGTCACCGTCGCCGAGGGCGTGCACCGGCAGGCCCAGCGCCCCCATGAAGTAGCCCGTGAGCACGGGGTACTCGACGGGGTGGTCGCGGTAGGGCACCTTGCCCTCGTTGAGCCCCTCGGCGTAGTAGAGGGCGAGCACGTCGGTGTAGCAGAACCGGGTGTACTGGACGTTGTTCTGCCAGGCGCCGTCCTGGCACGGCGACTTCTGCACCCAGTGCAGGGCGAGCGTGAGGCACGCCAGCGCCAGCACGATCCGGACGGCGGTCCAGAACCGGCGCTCCCCGCCGGCCGGCCGGTCCAGTGCCGTCGCGTGGTCGCCCAGGGGCCCGCCGATCACGCCGGAGATGCCGCGGACGAACCCGTCGGAGCGGGACGGGTGGTCGGTGGTTCCGGCGTCGTCGATGCCGGGCGTCGACTGGGTGCTCATGAAGAGGCATCCTGCCGTACGACCGGGGTGCACGTCCCGTCCCGGCGCGCGGATCGGCGTACGGAAAACGCCGCCGCCGGCCGGACAGTTCGTCCGGCCGGCGGCGGCGTTCAGCGGTGCGGGTCAGTCCCGGTTGCTCGGTGGCAGGCCGGGTAGCAGCCCACCGCCGTTGCCGCCGTTGCCGTTGCCGGGCCGGCCAGGATCGTTCGGGTTGTTACCGCCGTTGTTGCCGTCGGTACGCGGGCAGAACGGGTTGGTGAGCGGGTCACAGGGAGGCGCACCCTGGCCCGGCTGGCCCGGCTGGCCCGGCTGCCCGGGCAGACCCCCCGGCGGCGGCGGGGGCGGCGGTGCCGCCTCGCCGTTGCCGGACTCCGGGTCGCCGATGTTCGCCGCTGCCGGGAATTCGAGCTTGTCCTTGCCCTTCAGCGCCTCGTCCATGAACCGCTCCCAGATGTCGCCCGGGAGGTTGCCGCCGCTGACCTTGCGCTTGTCCTTGAGGATCAGTGGCTTCCGGGCCCCCACGTTGCCCACCCAGACCGCCGTGGCCAACTGCGGCGTGTAGCCGATCATCCAGGCATCACCGTTGTCGGAGCTGTCGCCCTTGAGTTCCCAGGTGCCGGTCTTGGAGGCGGCCTTGCGACCGTCCTCGAGGCGGTGGTTGACCGCGGCCGGGTAGTCCTTCAGCACCGACGTCACGTCGGCCACCACGTCCTTCTCGATGCGCGGCTGGGAGTCGAGTTTCTCGCTGCCCTTGGCCACCTTTTCCCACTTGCCGGTGTTCGGGTTCTGCTTCTCCACCGAGTAGAGGAAGTGCGCCTTGTTGTAGACGCCGCCGTTGGCGAAGGTGGCCACACCGTTGGCGTGGTCCAGCACGGTGATCGGGTACTGGCCGTAGCCGACCACGTTGAAGAACGGCTCCGGCGTGATGTCCTTCGGGTCGGACTTCGTCAGGTCGTACGCCTTCGCCGGGTTGGTGTCGGTGCGCCACATGGTGGTGACGCCGGCCTGCTTGGCCATCTCGACGACCTTGTCCGCGCCGATCTCCTCCGTGACGTGGTAGAACGGCACGTTCAGCGACTTGAGCGTGGACACCCGGAGCGTGCACGAGTTGCCGCAGGACGGGTTGTCGACGCCGGCGTTGCTGACCTTGAACTTGGTGCCCTCCGGCGTGAATGCCTTGCCCTTCCACCGGGACTCGAGCGCCTTGCCGGCCTTGAGCGCGGCCGCCAGGGTGTAGATCTTGAAGCTCGAGCCGGGCGAGTGGCCGCCGCTGATCGCCCCGGTGGAGTCGGTGTTCTTGCCGGCGTAGTCGGTGCCGGTGCCGTTGTCACCGCCGTAGTAGGCGAGCACGCGACCGTTCTTCGGGTCGATCGCGACCACCGCGGCCATCAGGTTGGTCGGCTGGTCCGCCAACTCGGAGCCCTTGGACTTGCGCTGGGCCGTCTCGACCGCCGCCTGCTGGATCTTGGTGTCGATGGTGGTGCGGATCCGGTAACCGCCGGCCATCAGCGCCTGGGAGCAGAGCGGCTTGGTGTCGGTCACCTGCGTCTCCTTGTCGACGCAGATGCCCCTGTCCCGCATCTCTTCCCGGACGTAGTTGATGACGTTGCCGTACGGCGTGTCGACGCCGAAGTCGACTCCGATGCCACCCTTCTTCGGGGCCTTGACGTTCTTCGGGTACGCGACCGGCCGCTCCGGCTTGCCGGGCGCACCCAGCCAACCCTCCTTGACCATGCCCTCGATCACGTAGTTCCAGCGATCCTGGGCGGCGGTCGGGTTGACCGCCGGGTCGTACCCCTGGTGGGTGGCGCTCGGCTCCGGCTGCTTGATCAGGGCGGCGAGCACGGCGCCCTCGTCGGGCTTGAGCGCGCTCACCGACTTGCCGAAGTAGGTCTGCGCCGCCGCCTCGATGCCGTAGGCGCCCCGGCCGAAGTAGATCACGTTGAGGTAGTGCTGCATGATCTGCGGCTTGGTGTACTCGTCGTTGAGCTTGGAGGCGAGGATCGCCTCCTTCACCTTCCGGGCGTAGGTGTCGTCCTTCAGGTTGTCGTAGGCGTTGCGCGCGTACTGCTGGGTGATGGTGGACGCACCCTGCTTGTCGCCGCCGGAGAGGTTGTTCCAGCCGGCCCGCGCGATGCCCTTGTAGTCCACACCCGAGTGCCGGTAGAAGTTCCGGTCCTCCGCCGCCGCGACGGCGTCCTGCACGTGCTGCGGGATCTGGTCGATGGTGACCAGGGTGCGGTTCTGATCGCCCACCTTGGCGATCGGGGTCTTGTTGTCGAACGCGTACAGGGTGGTCGCCTGCGGTGGGGTGATCTCGTCGGGCAGCACCACGTTGGTCGAGTAGTAGGTGAAGCCGACCACGCCGACGCCGGCGAGCATGATGAAGACCGCGAACCCGGCGATCAGCAGGTTGATCCTCTTGCGCTTCTTCGCCCGGGCCGCCGCGACCGGGTCACCCGAACCGCGACCACCCCGACCACCGCGACCAGGACCGTTCGGCCCGCCAGGTCCGCCGGGACCACCCGGCCCGCCGGAGACCGGTGAGACGCTCGCCCTGGCGACCGCGGCCCGGCCGCCAACGGATGCCGACCCGACACTGGCCCGGCCCGCCGAGGCGGCGCCGACGGACGCGGCGCCGACCGTGGCCCGACCGGCCGGTGCGCCCGGCGCCGGGGACACGGGCACCGAGGCCCGGCCCGCGCCAGCACGGCCGGCGGCCACGCCGGGTGCCGGGGACACCGGCACCGAGGCCCGCCCGGCCCGGCCCGCCGCGGCCGAACCCACCGAGGCGGATCCGGCGGCCGCACCACCGCGCGGCGGAACCGCGGCCGAGCCACCGACCGAAGCCCGCCCACCGGCGGCCCGCGGTGTCACCGAGGCCCGACCGGGCGACGCCGAGGCCGACCATCCGCTTCCACCGGAGTCACCGCCGGGTCGGCGGTACGCGTCGTCCGCGCCCGGTCCGGGATCGCCGTCCGGGCCCGGGTACTGGGCCCGCCCGCGCGCAGAACTGGGATCGCCGTACGAGTTCATTCCTCACACCCTGCCGGTCGCGGTGGGGCGCGACTGCGCCGCCACCGGGTTGCCGTGAGTTGCTTCACTCGGGACGCCGGCACGGGGGTGCCGGTTCACCGGGGTCATTGCAGTATCAATCGGGCCAATCAGACCAACGAGCGGTCGGCCGTCCCGGGTCATGTCTGCGGCCCCGGGGCCGGTCCAACCAGCTGAGATCACCGTTGCGCCTCTCGCCTCCGCCGGCCGGCGCCACCTGCGCCCGCCGCGTCCTGCTCGCTGGTGCCGTCGCCGTCGCCGGTGAGACCGTCCCGGCCGAGCAGGTACTGCTCAACCAGATGGTTCCAGTCACAGCCGAGGCACACCTCCACCACGAAGACCTGGAACTCACGCAGCGTCATCGCCAGTACGGGAAGCTCGGCCAGTGTCCGTGCCTGGCCGGCGGACTGCTTGAGCTCGTCCCCGTAAATGTAGTGGACGAGCGTCAGGTTCTCACTGCGGCAGATGGGACAGCGCCGATCGGTCGGCTCGCCGTGGAACCGGGCAGCGTTCTTCAGGTACGGCGACGCGTCGCAGACGTCGTACGTGCCGACCCGGCCCGCCAGGAGCTCACGCAGCACTGCTCGCTTCTGGAGCGAGTAGTCGACGACCTGGCGCTGCGTACGCATGCGGAGAAGGGTACGCGGTCCGGACCGACCAGGCGACCACGGTCACGATCCGTGACGGCGGCATCTCGGAACGAGGGTTTGCCCTGACCCCGGCGACCCGCTAACGTGCGATGTATCGGTCCGATACATCGTGGCGGTTACCACTCCGCGCCGGGGGTAAAGAGAGGGTGGCGCAGTGCTTGAATTCGCCATCCTCGGTCTCCTGCAGGAGTCTCCGATGCACGGCTATGAGCTGCGCAAGGAGCTGACCGCCAAACTCGGCGCGATCCGGGCGGCGATCAGCTACGGCTCGCTCTACCCGACCCTGCGCAGGTTGCAGGCGGCGGGATGGATCACCGAAGCCGCCGAGACGCCCGCCACCGCCGAGGAGGTTCCCGCGCTGACCAGCCGACGAGGTCGGGTGGTCTACAAAATCACCGCGGAAGGCAAGGAACGGTTCGCCCAGCTGATCGCACAGGCCGGGCCCGAGACGTACGACGACACGGGCTTCGGAGTGCACTTCGCGTTCTTCGCCCGGACCGACCAGGCGACCCGACTGCGCATCCTGGAGGGTCGCCGCCGCAAGATCGAGGAACGTCGCGAAGGGCTTCGCGACGTGCTGGGCCGGGCGGCCGAGCGCCTCGACGCTTACACCCTGGAACTGCAGCGCCACGGCCTTGACGCCTGTGAGCGCGAGGTCCGCTGGCTGGAGGAGCTCATCGCCAACGAGCGCTCCGGCCGAGCCCCGACGGTCCCGCACATCGGGACGGCCGGTGGCCGACGAGAAGACAACAGCCCGCCTCCGCCTGGAGAGACCAGGAAAGAGCGGCCGTGACAGAAAAGAAGGAGGCAGACGCTATGGGCTCCGTCCGCGTCGCCATCGTCGGTGTGGGTAACTGCGCCTCGTCCCTTGTTCAGGGCGTCGAGTACTACCGGAATGCCGACCCGAACGACCGCGTCCCGGGTCTCATGCACGTCGCCTTCGGCGACTACCACGTCAACGCCGTGGAGTTCGTCGCGGCATTCGACGTGGACGCCAAGAAGGTGGGCATGGACCTCGCGGAGGCGATCGTCGCCAGCGAGAACAACACCATCAAGCTCTGCGACGTGCCGCCGACCGGCGTCAGCGTGCAGCGCGGTCCGACCTTCGACGGTCTGGGCCAGTACTACCGCGAGATCGTCGAGGAGTCCGACGCCACCCCCGTCGACGTGGCGCAGGCACTGCGCGACGCACAGGTCGACGTCGTGGTCTGCTACCTCCCGGTCGGCTCCGAGCAGGCCGCCAAGTACTACGCCCAGGCCGCGATCGACGCCGGCTGCGCGTTCGTCAACGCCCTGCCGGTCTTCATCGCCTCGGACCCGGAGTGGGCCCAGAAGTTCACCGACGCCGGCCTGCCGATCGTCGGTGACGACATCAAGAGCCAGGTCGGCGCCACCATCGTGCACCGCGCGCTCGCGAAGCTCTTCGAGGACCGCGGTGTCGAGCTGCTGCGCACGTACCAGCTCAACTTCGGCGGCAACATGGACTTCATGAACATGCTGGAGCGCAAGCGGCTGGTCTCGAAGAAGATCTCGAAGACCCAGTCGGTCACCTCGCAGATCCCGCACGAGATGAGCAAGAGCGACGTGCACATCGGCCCGTCGGACCACGTGCCGTGGCTGGACGACCGCAAGTGGGCGTACATCCGCCTGGAGGGCCGCTCGTTCGGCGACACCCCGCTCAACGCCGAGCTCAAGCTCGAGGTGTGGGACTCGCCGAACTCGGCCGGCGTCATCATCGACGCGGTCCGCGCCGCGAAGATCGCGCTGGACCGGAAGATCGGCGGCCCGATCCTGTCGGCGTCGTCGTACTTCATGAAGTCCCCGCCGGTGCAGTACGCCGACCACGACGCCCACCAGGCCGTGGAGGAGTTCATCGCCGGTGAGGTCGAGCGCTGACGCGCTGATCAGCGACATGTCGAGAGCCGGGCCCGTACGGGCCCGGCTCTCGCCGCGTCGGGGCACGCCAGGAAGGGGGTCACGGCCGCCATCGCCGACGGCGGCTGCCTGCCCGCGCCGTCCTGATCGATGGGTTCAGGACCAGGCGCGTTGCAGGGCAACCCGGGCCTCCAACTCCAGCAGATGCACCTTGCGGGGCAGGCCACCGCCGAACCCGACCAGTCGACCACCGGCACCGACGATGCGGTGGCACGGCACGATGACCGGGATCGGGTTGCGGTTGCAGGCCACGCCCACCGCCCGGGCCGCCCCTGGGTCACCGACGCGGCGTGCGACCTCGCCGTACGTCAGCGTCTCGCCGTACGGGATCAGAGTCATCTCCCGCCACACCGCCCGCTCGAACTCCGATCCGCGCGGGACCGACACCGGGACGGTGAACCCGGTCAGCTCGCCGGAGAAGTACGCCCGCAGCTCGGCGATGGCCTGCCGGGACAACGCGTGGTCGGGCTCGTCGACCGCTGCCTCGACCCGACCGAAATGGGTGCCGCAGACGCTCGCGCCGTCGCTGGCCACGGAGAACTCGCCGATCGGTGAGTCGAGCACGGTCCAACGCATCGGCCCATTGTCGCCGACCCGGGCCGCCCTGGTCGACGCCGGTGAGCCCGGTGAGGCAAAGTTCCGGCGCTTGCCGGCGTCTGTGGTACCGGAGGTGGACGGTGACTGAGGTGACCGACGGGGAGTTCACCACGTTCGTCAACGAGCGGGGTGACGCCCTGCTGCGGGTCGCGTACGCCCTCACCGGCAACCAGCACAGCGCGGAAGACCTGTTGCAGAACGCCCTGGCCAAGGCGTACGCCCGCTGGCCCCGTATCCGCGGCGACGCCGAGCCGTACATCCGGCGGATTCTCTACCACGATCAGGTCTCCGGCTGGCGGCGCCGCTCCCGCCGCCCGGAGGTGCCGGTGGCCGTGCTGCCGGAGCGGGCCGCGGACCGGGACAGCGGGCAGGAGACGGACCTGCGGCTGCTGTTGCGCGACGCCCTGCTGATGCTGCCGCCCCGACAGCGGGCCGTACTGACCCTGCGCTACCTGGAGGATCTCAGCGTCGAGCAAACCGCCGCCGTGCTCGGCTGCCGGTCCGGCACGGTCGGCAGCCAGGCGTCCAAGGCGCTGGCCAAGCTGCGGCAACTCGTGCCGCCGTTCGACGATCTCGCCAGCCGACCGGAGGTGCACCGATGAGCGAAGTCGCCGAAGACGAGCTGCGGGCCGCCGTACGCCAGCTCGCCGGCGAGGCCCGGGCGGTGCCCGACCTGGCCGGTCCGGCGCTGCGTCGGGGCCGCCGGCTGCGGGGCCGGCGGCGGGCTGCCACCGCGGCGGTGGCGCTGTTCGCCGTCGCGGCGCTGACCGGGCCGTACCTGTGGCTGCGCGCCACCGCGCCGTCCCCGATCGGCGCGCCGGAGCCCGCGCCCCCGACGCCGACCGCACCGGTGCCCGTGCGGCCCACGCCGGCTGGCGACTGGCGGGCGGCGCCGCTGAGTCTGCCTGGCGGATGGGTGGTCACCGCGGTGCTCGGCCAGCGCGAGTTCCAGACCGGCGACGTGCTGGACCGCAGTCGCAACCGGT
Source organism: Micromonospora sp. NPDC049301 (assembly GCF_040678715.1). NCBI lineage: Bacteria > Bacillati > Actinomycetota > Actinomycetes > Micromonosporales > Micromonosporaceae > Micromonospora > Micromonospora sp. NPDC049301. The sequence continues at coordinate 173,034 of NZ_JBFAQO010000001.1, forward strand.
ACGTGTCGGCAGTGCAGTACGACCAGTTCTGGCCATCGCCGACCGGCACGGTCACGGCGGTGGGTGATGAGGCCCGACCGCAGCAGACCGGCCTGATCGACATGGCGACCGGTCGGACCCGCTGGTTCCGGACCGGCCGCCCAATCATGACTCCGCAGTGGTCGCCGGACGGACGCCGGCTGGTGCTGACCATCACCGACAAGGACGAGGGCGGGATGCATTTCGGCGTCCTGAACGTCGGCGGTGACTTCCGGATCTTCCCGGTGGACACCGACCGATACTTCTGCACCGACTACTGCTTCTTCACCTGGATCCGGGGCGGCCGGGAGGTGGTGCTCCAGCAGACCGACCCCGGCGCCCCGCGCTCGGAGTCGGTGCGGCACGCCCGCCGCGGGGTGCAGCTCTTCTCCGCCGACGACGGTCGCCCCACCCGGTTCCTGGCGATGCCGGGCGACCCCGCCGGGCCGTGGTCCTGGTCGCCGGACGGCGGGCTGGTGGTGGTGCGGGGGCAGACAGGTCCGCTGCTGGTCGAGGTAGGCACCGGCCGGGTGGTCCGGGCCCTGCCGAGCGAGGACGCCGTCTGGGTCTCGGCCGACCTGCTGCTCTACCGGCGCTCGGCCGGGGACCGCGACTTCGTCCTCGCCGACCCGGCCGGGCGGGAGCTGGAGCGCCAGCCGCTCCCCACCGAGCTGGTGGACCGGGAGATCGTCATCGCCCCACGCTGACCCGCCGAGACGTTGCGTGACATCGATACCGTGCAGGTCGTGGCCACGGGGACGCTCATCTTTCTGATCATCGGGGGGGCGGGCGTCGGGGTGCTGGCGCTCGCCCTGCTCGGCACCGAGCTGCTCCAGTTCGGGCACGCCGACGTGGACGGGCCGATCTCGATCGAGACGGTCGCCGGGTTCGCCGGGGCGTTCGGGTTCGGCGGAGCCATCGTCAACGAGCTGCTCGGTGCGCGTACCCCCGGCATGATCGCGGGCGCGGCGGCCGGCGGCCTGCTCGCCGCCGTGCCCACCGGCTGGTTGGCGTCCCGGCTGAGCCGGGCGGCGCGGAACATGCGCACCGACCCCACCCCCACCCGGGACGACCTGGTCGGCGCGCTCGGCTTGGTGGTCACCCCGGTGCCGGTCGACGGCTACGGCGAGGTCCGGGTGCGAGTCGCCGGCCAGCCGGTCAAGCTCAACGCCCGCGCCGACCAGCCGATCCCGGTCGGCGCCCAGGTCTTCGTCGTGCAGGCGCTCAGCGAGACCAGCGTGCACGTCGAGACCTACTGAATCCTCCTCGCAGACAGGACTCCTCCATGCCCCTGTTAATCGCCATCGGCGGCGCGGTTCTCCTCGTGCTCGTCCTGGTGTTCTTCGTGCTCTCCCGGATCAAGGTGGCCGGGCCGAACGAGGCGTTCATCGTGACCGGCCGCAAGGGCCGCACCACGCAGACGGCCGACGGTGGTCGGTCGACCGACATGTCCGGCCAGAAGGTGGTGCTGGGCGCCTCGGTCTTCGTGCTGCCGGTGGTGCAGAAGCTCCAGTCGCTCGACCTGTCCAGCCGGCGGATCGACGTCGGCATCCGGGGCGCGGTGAGCAAGCAGGGCATCCGCACCGACCTGCACGGCGTGGCGATCGTGAAGGTCGGCGGCACCGAGGACGCGATCCGGGCCGCCGCCCAGCGGTTCCTGCACCAGCAGGACGAGATCGACAACTTCACCCGGGAGGTGCTGGCCGGCGCGCTGCGTTCGATCGTCGGTCGGCTCACCGTCGAGGAGGTGATCCGGGACCGGGCGGCGTTCGCCAGCGCCGTGGCGGAGGAGGCCGAGCACTCGATGACCAACCAGGGTCTGGTGCTGGACACGTTCCAGCTCCAGGACATCCTGGCCGAGGGCTCCTACCTCCAGGACCTGGGTCGGCCCGAGGCCGCCCGGGTGCTCAAGGACGCGGCGATCGCCGAGGCGCGGGCCCGGCAGCAGGCCGAGCAGGAGCGGCTGCTCGCCGAGGAGGCCATCGCCGAGGCGAACCGGAACCTCGCCCTCAAGCAGGCCGGCATCCAGGCGGAGATCGACGCGGCGAAGGCGAAGTCCGCGGCGGCAGGGCCGCTCGCCCAGGCCGAGCGGGACCAGGCGATCCTCTCCGAGCAGCAGAAGGTGGCCGAGCGCAACGCCGAACTCAAGCAGCGCCAGCTGGACACCGAGGTCCGCAAGCCGGCCGACGCCGCCCGGTACAAGGTGGAGCAGGAGGCCGAGGCGGCCCGCAACGCGGCGGTGCTGCACGCGGACGCGCAGCGGCAGTCGGTCATCGCCGCCGCGCAGGCCTCCGCCGAGCAGGCCCGGCTCACCGGTGAGGGCGAGCGGGCCCGCCGCGCCGCGCTCGCCGAGGCGAACGCCATCGAGGGTGCCAAGGAGGGTGAGGCCGAGCAGCGCCGGCGCTCCGCGATCGCCGAGGCGGTCGAGCGGGAGGGTCAGGCCGAGGCGGCGGCCATCCTGGCGAAGGGTCAGGCCGAGGCCGACGCGATGGCGCGCAAGGCCGAGGCGTTCGCCGCGTACGGGGAGGCTGCGGTGCTGGACCTGCTGGTCAAGGTGCTCCCGCAGGTCGTGGAGGCCGCCAGCGCACCCATCGGGGCGATCGACAAGATGACCGTCATCTCCACCGACGGCGCGTCGTCGCTGACCAGGTCCGTGGCCGGCAACGTGGCCCAGGGGCTGCAACTCGGCAGCGACCTGACCGGGATCGACCTGGCCGGCCTGCTCTCCCGACTCGGCGCCGGACGGACCGACGCCGCCGTGCCGGCCGCCGGCACGGTGGACGGTAGCGCCGTCTCCCGCTGAGCCCGAGGGACCGGCCGGACCGTCAGGGGTCCGGCCGGCACCGGATGACCCGCAACGGCCGGCGCCCGCCGGCACCGTCTCCCGAGGGAGGGGTGCCGGCGGGCGCCGGGTGGAGCGGGCTGGATCAGGCGACCTCGAGGACGAACTTCTCGCCGATGCCGAGACCCAGGTTCGGGTCGAACCAGTCGATGGTCCGGTTGGAGATGAGCTGGCCGGTGCCGGCGCTGCCGGCGCTGACCGCCTGCCCGTCGATGTAGGCGCGCAGGTAGATCGACCCGTCAGCGTTGTAGTCGAGGAAGTCGAAGACCTCCCAGTCGCCGATCGCCGGGCCGCTGGCCCGCAACGGCTTGCTGCCGGCACCTTCCGCGGAGACGTACTTGCCGTTGACCAGCGCCCGGATGCCGTAGAACCCGTCCGACAGGTTGACGACCTCGAACTTCTCCCAGGTGCTGACCGAGCTCGACACCGGCCTCAGCGGCTGGCTGCCGGCACCTTCTGCGGAGGCGTACTTGCCGCTCGCCACCGACTTGATGCTGACCACCGGGGCCGGCGCCTCGACGCCGAACTTCTCCCAGGTGCCGATGGCCGCCGCGCTCGCGACCAGCGCCGCACCGTTGCTCGGGGCGGAGACGTACTTTCCGTTGACCTTCGCCTTGAGGCTCACCGTGCCGTCGGTGTTGTTGATGAGCTGGAACTGCTCCCACAGGCCGACCGCCGGACCCTCGGCCACCAGCGGCTTGCTGCCCGCGCCAGTGGCGGAGACGAACTTGCCGTTGACCTTGGCCCGGAGCCCGACCAGTCCGCTGCCGGCGTCGACGATGTCGTACTTCTCCCAGGCACCGAACGCCGGCCCGATGGCGACCAACGGCTTGCTGCCCGCGCCGTCGGCGGAGACGAACTTGCCGTTGGAGCGAGCCCGCAGGCCGTGCGAGCTGCGCGCCGGCGAGGTGCTGCGCACGTTGAGCAGTCGGTCGGTCGCCCCCGCCGGGTCGTGCACCGCGCCAGCGACACCAGTGGTGACGATCTGGTCGCGGACCCGCTGCGGGGTCCAGGTCGGGTTGGCCTGGAGCAGCAGCGCCGCGGCACCCGCCACGTGGGGCGAGGCCATGGACGTGCCGCTGATCGACAGCGTGCCGTTGGTGCTGCCAGCGGCAGCGGAGACGATGCTCACGCCGGGGGCGAAGGTGTCGACGCAGCTGCCGTAGTTCGAGAACCAGGCCCGGAAGTCGATCTTGTCGGTGGCCCCCACCGTGATCGCCGCCGGTACGTTGGCCGGCGAGACGCCACAGGCGTCCTGCATGCTGTTGCCCGCGGCCACCGCGTAGCTGATGCCGGTGCCGATCGAGCGGCTGACGGCGTCGTTGACCGCCTGGTTGGTGCCACCGAACCCGAGGCTCATGTTGGCCACCGCCGGCTTCACCGCGTTGGCGGTGACCCAGTCGATGCCCGAGATGATCTGCTCGGAGGTGCCGCTGCCCTCACAGTCCAGGACACGGACGCCGACGAGCTGGACACCCTTCGCCACACCGAAGGTGGTGCCGCCGATCGTGCCGGCGACGTGGGTGCCGTGCCCCTCGCAGTCCTGGGCCACGTCGTCCTGGTCGACGGCGTCCCAGCCGTACCTGGCCCGTCCACCGAAGTCCTGGTGTGCGATGTCGATGCCGGTGTCCAGGACGTACGCGGTGACATTCTGGGCCGTCGACGGGTACGTGTAGCTGTTGTCGCGCTTCGCACCGCTCTGGTCGATCCGGTCGAGGCCCCAGGACGGAGGGTTGGTCTGGGTGCCGCTGGCCGAGGCGACCTGGACCTGCTCCACATAGGCCACCGCAGGGTCGGCGGCCAGCCGCTCCGCCTGCCGCCGGTTCATGGCAGCCGAATAGCCGTGCAGAGCGCTGGAGAAGACCCGACGGACCGTGCCACCGTTGGCCGCAGCGAGCGCGGACGCCTTCGCCTTGACCTCCTTCGGGGTGGCCTTCTTGTCTTTGAGGACCACGATGTACCGGTCCGGTACCGCGTCGTGGGTGCCCGCGCCCCGCACCTGGGGTCGCTGGCTGGGGGTCGGGTCAGCCGATGCGGCACCACCGGTGCCGACGCTGACGATGACAGTTGCGGAGACGAGAGCAAGGCCCGCCACCGCCGAGCGGCGTATCACGCCACGGCGTTTCACTAGGTGATCTCCCCGTTGGTCGTCGCCCGTCCGATCCGGACGGCCGGACGGGCGGTGGGGTCGGCGGCGGTGTCAGTGCACCGGCAGCCGACGGACGCCAAGACATCATGGACGACGATCGAAGCAGTACACCTCAGCCATTCGGTCGATCCGAGCGCGTTTCGTCGTCGACCAGACAGCTTTCGGCGCCGCGTCGACGGCGGGTCGACGGGCCAACCGATCTCAGTCGAGGATGCCCTCGGCGCGCGCCCAGCGCAGCAGCTCCGCCTCGGCGGCGTCGCGGTCCAGCGGGCCGTGCTCGAGGCGCTGCTCCTTGAGGTGCTTCCAGGCCCGCCCCACGACCGGCCCCGGCGGTACGCCGAGCAGCTCCATGATCGCGTTGCCGTCCAGATCGGGGCGGACCCGGGCCAGGTCCTCCTCGGCCGCGATCCGGGCGATCCGGTCCTCCAGGGCGTCGTAGTCCGCCCCGAGCTGGGCGGCCTTACGGCGGTTGCGGGTGGTGCAGTCCGAGCGGGTCAGCTTGTGCAGGCGAGGTAGCAGGTCACCGGCGTCGGCGACGTAGCGGCGTACCGCCGAGTCGGTCCACTCGCCCCGGCCGTACCCGTAGAAGCGCAGGTGCAGCGCGACCAGCGCGGTCACCTTCGCGGTGATCTCCTTGGGGTAGCGCAGCGCCTTCATCCGGGCCTTGGTCAGCCGGGCGCCGACCACCTCGTGGTGGTGGAAGCTGACCCGACCGTCGGGGCCGACCGCCTTGGTCGCCGGCTTGCCCACGTCGTGCATGAGGGCGGCCATCCGCAGGATGAAGTCGCAGCCGTCCTCCTCAAAGGAGACCGCGTTCTCGACGACCGTCAGCGTGTGCTCGTAGACGTCCTTGTGCTGGGCGTGCTCGTCGATCTCCAGCTTGAGCCCGGTCAGCTCCGGCAGGAACCGTTCGGCCAGGCCCGTGTCGACCAGCAGCCGCAGACCGGTGATCGGGTCTGCGCCGCAGAGCAGCTTGGTGAACTCGTCGCGGATCCGCTCGGCGGTGATCCGGTCCAGGTCGGCGGCCATCCGGCTCATCGCCGCGTGCACGTCCGGGTGCACGGCGAAGCGCAGCTGGGCGGCGAACCGGGCGGCCCGCAGCATCCGCAGCGGGTCGTCGCCGAACGACTCGCGGGGATCCGCGGGAGTACGGATGACCTTGGCCGAGAGGTCGTCCAGCCCGCCGTGCGGGTCGGTGAACCGGTGCTCCGGCAGGCTGACCGCCATCGCGTTGATGGTGAAGTCGCGCCGCCTCAGGTCCTCGGTCAGGTTGGTGCCGTAGACGACCACCGGGTTGCGGGTGACCTGGTCGTACGACTCGGCGCGGAAGGTGGTGATCTCCAGCCGGAGGCCGTCGCGCTGGGCACCGATGGTGCCGAACTCCCGGCCGGTCTCCCAGATCGACTCGGCCCAGCCCTTGATGATCCGCAGCGTCTCGTCGGGATGCGCGTCGGTGCAGAAGTCCAGGTCGTCCCCGAGACGGCCGAGCAGCGCGTCCCGTACCGAACCGCCCACCAGGTGCAACTCGTGACCGGCGCGCACGAACCGGCGGCCCAACTCGTCGGCGACCGGGGAGACCCGGAGCAGTTCGGCGACGGCGTTGCGCTGCGCTGCGGTGAGTTCGCGGCGGTCGGCGGCGTGGGGAGCGGAAGCTTCGGACATGGGATCGCCAGCCTATCGGGCCTCCTTCGCATCCCCGCCGCCGGGCGCGGGTAACGGGTACCGGTTGACTATGGTCTGTGACGTGCGGGTCGGCGCCCGGCTCGACGTACCCCCTGGGAGGCTGGAGATGAGCGGCGGGCTCTACCGCAGCGCGAACGCCGCGCAGGGCGGCGGTGCGGGAGCCGGCGTGCCGCCGGGGGACGGTGCCACCTTCATCTCCGCCGAGCCGCTGAACCAGCCGGCCATGGAGTCGACCGCGCCGCCTCAGGAGCAGGTGGCGGAGGCGAGCGCCGCGACCAACAGCGCGGTGATGGCGATCGGCAGCCTGGTCAGCCGGGGTACGGGCTTTCTGCGGACGCTGGTGCTGACCGCCGCGCTGGGTGGCGCGCTGGTCGGTGACGCGTACACGACCGCGCAGATCCTGCCGGGGATGGTCTATGAGTTCCTGCTCGGCGGCATCCTCACCAGCGTGCTGATCCCGGTGCTGGTGCGCCGGCGCAAGGCCGACGCCGACGGTGGTCAGGCGTACGCCCAGCGGCTGCTCACCCTGGCGGTGGTCACCCTCGCCGCGGCCGCGCTGGTCGCGGTGGCCGCCGCGTCGCTCCTGACCAGTCTCTACACCAGTGACAACCGCGGGACGGACTACCAGGAGCTGGTCACCAGCCTGTCGTACCTGATGTTGCCGATGATCTTCTTCACCGGCCTCAGCGCGCTGATCAGCGCGGTGCTCAACACCCGGGGGCACTTCGCCGCCCCGATGTGGGCGCCGATCCTCAACAACATCGTGGTGATCGCCACCGCCGGCCTCTACATCGCGATCTTCGGTGCGGAGATCGTCCGGCCGGACCAGATGACCCCCGGCCGGATCCTCCTGATCAGCGGTGGCACCCTGCTCGGTGTCGCGATCCAGGCCGCCGGCCTGCTGCCGGCGCTGCGCAGGGTGGGCTTCCAGTGGAAGCTCCGGTTCGACTTCCGCGCGCTCGGCCTGCGTGAGCTGGGCCGGCTCGGCGGCTGGATGTTCTGCTACGTGGCGGTCAGCCAGGTCGGTCTGATCGTGCTGTTCAACCTGCTCAACCGGGCGGGCGACGGGGACGCCGGCGCCCTGATCTACAACAACGTCTTCCTGCTGCTGATGATGGCGCACGGCATCATCGCCGTCTCGATCATCACGGCGCTGATGCCGCGGATGAGCGCCGCCGCCGCCGACGGCCGCTACGCCGACGTCGCCGCCGACCTGTCCCGGGGCACCCGGACGGTCTCCGCGGTGCTCGCTCCGATCGCCGTCTGCTACGCCGTGTTGGCCACCCCGCTGGCGGTGGTGCTGTTCCGCTACGGCGCGTTCAGCGACGAGAACGCCGCCGACACCTCGCTCGTGCTGCTGCTGGCCGCGCTCGCCCTGGTGCCGTTCGCGATCAGCCAGCTCTTCACCTTCGCCTTCTACGCCCTGCCGGACACCCGCACCCCGGCGCTGATCAACATTCCGGTGGTGGCGCTGCGGATCGGCGTGCAGATCGTGCTCTTCGCCGCGTTCGCCGCCCACTTCGCGGCGGCCGGGATGATGATCGGCAACGCCGTCTCGTACCTGGCCGCGGCGATCGGCTCCGCCTGGCTGCTCCGTCCGCGGGTCGGCCGGATCGGGCTGGGCGGCATCATGCGCACCCTGGGCCGGGTCCTGGTGGCCGCGCTCGGCGCCGCGCTGGTCGGTCTGCTGGTGGTCAACCTGCTGCCCGGCGGCGACACGCCGAGTTGGACGCAGGCCGTCGTCCAACTGGTGATCGGCGGTGTGGTGATCGGCGGGACCTACCTGGGGCTGGCCATGGTGCTGCGGATCGGTGAGATCACCGAGGTGGTGGGCATGGTCCGCCGCCGCCTCGGTCGCTGAACGCCAGCATCCGCGCACGAAAGTCGTACCTGCACGGACTGTGACCGGGGATCACCAGGCTGGGGACGCACCTGTGGATAACTCAGCGATTCGCCGGTCAGCGACCGAATCTCCTGTGGATAACCAACCGTACGGCTGAGCGTGCCGGTCCGATCGGCGGGAACACGGCCGCTGGCGGGAGCGCCAGAACGGCCCGGCCCCGGCGTCAGTCACTTGCGGTGAAGCCGTAGATTGGCTAGTACATGTGCCAGCAACGTGGCTGACAACGGTCGTAACCGGACGAGTTCCCCGACACCCGGCACCCCGCCGGGTACGGCGGGAAGATGACATGTCGGGGAGACGGGCAACCCGGGTAAGGTCGCTCTCGACGGGTACGGCAGGCGCCGACGCTGCGCGTCGACACCGGTCGGCCGGTTCCTTCGACGGCAGAGCGGGAAGCCACATGCCCAGCAGTTCGGGTCCATCGATCGACACGATCACCGAGGGAGGACGGGTGACCCAGGTCGGCGAGGGTCAGGAGGCGGACGAGAGCGCTCCTCCGGTCATGACCTTCGGTGCTCCCACGGCCGGTGAAATTCTCGCCGAGCGATACGAGCTGGTCGAGCACATCAACAACGACAGCGCGGGTCGGCTGGTCTGGCGCGGGGTTGACGTCATCCTGCGCCGCCCCGTCGCGGTGGTGCTGCGCTACCCGGGTGGCGACTCCGCCACCGAGATGCTTCAGGCGGCCGTCGCGGCCAGCCGGGTCATCCACCCCAACCTGGTCGGCGTCTACGACGCGATCGACGAGGCCGAGCGGGCGTACGTGGTGCGCGAGTGGGTGGACGGGCAGTCGCTGCGCGACCTGGCGACCGAGGGCCCCCTGGACCCGGCCCGGGCCACCGCGATCGGCAACGCCGTCGCCAGCGCGCTCGCCGCGGTCCACGCCACCGGGATGGTGCACGGCAACGTGCACCCCGGCACCGTGATGATCAGTGACGAGGGCCGGGTGGTCCTGGCAGACGCGCGCACCGACGGCGCGGACAGCCAGGAGAACGACATCCGGGCGGTCGGCGGGATCCTCTACTTCGCCCTGACCGGCTACTGGCCGCACGCCGAGGCACCGCTGCACGGCGCCACCGCCGGCCACGGCCGGGCCGCCATCCCGGACGCGGTCCGGGACGCCAGCGGCGGCATCGCGGCGCCCCGCCAGGTGCGGGCCGGTGTGCCCGCGTACCTGGACGACCTGACCATGGACCTGCTCGACGCCGAGATCGCACCACCCTCCTCGGACGTGCTCGCCGCCGAACTGGCACGGCTCGACGTGCCGGCGGAGGAGGAGCACTACCTGGACAACAGCGGGCCGCTGCGGTTCACCGCCGACACCGAGGACGAGCCGTCCCCGCTGGCCGCGGCCGGCGGTCGGAAGGTCGCCGTGGGCATCGCCGGTCTGCTGGCGGTGGCGCTGGTCGGCCTGCTGATCGGGATCAGCGCGCTCGGTGACAACGACAAGGATCCGCAGAACAACGCGGGGGCCGCTCCCACCTCCAGCGCCCCGGCAGGCGAGGCCACCCCGGCCGCCGCCACGGCGCGCAAGCTGGCCGTGAAGGACGTCCGGATCATCGACCCGGACAGCAGGCAGCGTAACGAGCTCGGCGACGCCGACAAGATCATTGATGGTGACGAGGACAAGGGCTGGGAGACGGACACCTACAAGGACCGTCCCAACTTCGGCAACCTCAAGAAGGGCATGGGCGTCTGGCTCGATCTCGGCGAGCCGCACAACGTCAAGTCGGTGCAGGCGGTGCTCTCCGCAACCAACGCGTCCGCCCAACTTCTCGCCGGCACCGTCAACCCGCCGTCGACCTCCAACGGCGACAAGCAGGTGGTCGCGAACTACAAGACCGCCATCGGGCAGCCGTTCGAGGACCATGACGGCACCACGATGACGTTCAACGGCTTCGACGCGGACCGGAAATACCAGTACCTGCTGTTCTGGATCACCGAACTGCCTCCGGCCGAGGGTGGCTTCAAGCTGGGGGTGCAGGAGATCACGGTCCAGGGGTCGTGAGCCGGTCACCAGACAGCAGGCACCGCATCCCCTGGACGTGGTGATGGACGGGCGCGACGCCGCAACCGACCTGGAGCTGCTGCGCGCCCACGTCTCCGGGGACCGGGACGCCTTCGCGGTGCTGTTCCACAGGCACCGGGACCGGCTCTGGGCGGTCGCTCTGCGGACGCTCGGTGACCGCGAGGAGGCCGCCGACGCCCTCCAGGACGCGCTGTTGTCGGCGCACCGGGCGGCCGGCCGGTTCCGGGGCGACTCCGCCGTCACCACCTGGCTGCACCGCATCGTGGTGAACGCCTGCCTGGACCGGATCCGACGCCGGCAGGCACACCCCACCGTTCCGCTGCCCGACGGCAACCGCGCCGGGCACGGCTCGGGCATCGGAGGGGTGGAGCCGGCCGCACCGGCGCAGGACCACGACACCGCACTGGTGGTCCGCGAGGCGCTCGCCGCGCTGCCCGTCGAGCAACGCGCCGCCCTGGTGCTGGTGGACGTGCAGGGCTACCCGGTCGCCGAGGTGGCGCGCATCCTCGGTGTCGCCGAGGGGACCGTGAAGAGCCGGTGCGCCCGGGGTCGGGCCCGGCTGGCGGTGCTGCTCGGGCATCTGCGGCCGGCAACCGGTGCGGCGGCACCGCCGGTCCGCCCGGAGCCATCCGGACCGGTCGCGGACGTGCCCGACGTCACGCCGGGGAACCCACGCCCGGCCGAGGGCGTCGGATCGGGGTCGGGCCGGTACCGGCGGGACGCCAATCAGGAGGACACGTGACAACCGAGGGGTTCAGGGAGGTCGACGACGACCTGCTCGCTGACTACCTCGGCGGGGCGTTGGACGGCACACCGCAGCAGGCGCAGGTCGCTCGGCTGGTCGACACGGACCCGGCCTGGGGCGAGGCGTACGCGCTGCTGGCCGCCGCGGTGACGGAGGTCCGCGCCGACCTGGCCCGGTGGGCCGAGCCCTCCCCGGAGCTGCCGTCGGCGGTCTTCGACCGACTCGCCGCCGCGCTGGCCGCCGCGGATCCGGTGCCGAGCGACACCCCGACCGACGCGGACACCACCGACAGCACGCCGGGCGTCGAGCCGGAAGCCGGCATCGCGACGCCGGTCGTGCCGGCCCAGGGCGGAAGTGGCCCCGGTCGGCGGCCCACCGGCTCGTCCCCGGCCGAGCCGGGGCACGGCACCCGGACCGGTCCGGGTCGCCGCCGGCGCAGGTGGACCCGGCGTGCCGCTCCGGTGGCCGTCGCGGCGGTCGCCGTCGTCGCGGTCGGCCTCGGCCTCAATCAGCTCTCCATGAACGCCTCGGACACCGCCGGCACCAGCGCCATGGACCAGCCGGCCAGCGCCCCTGAGGGCGCGGCGGCAGCCGGGGCGGTCCGCACCACCGGGCCGTCCCTCCGCAGCGGTACGGACTACACACCCCAGAGCCTCGGCAAGGCGGCGGGCGGGCCGTCCCCCCTTCGGGAGGAGGACAGCAGCGGCCCCGCAGGGCAGCCCGGCGTGGACGCCGAGAGCCACCGGCGACCGTCGCCGGACGGGCAGGACCAGCTGGCCCGGCTGAGCGACGAGGCCGCGCTGACCACCTGCCTGGCAGAGGTGGCGGCGGAGCATGGATCGGCCCCGCTGGTCGTCGAGGTGATCGACTACGCGGAGTTCCGGGGCGAGCAGGCGCTGGTCATCCGGTTCACCGACGCGACCGGGGCGCGCTATGCCTGGGTGAGCGGCCCGGAGTGCGGTGTCCCCGGGTCCGGCTCGGACAGCCGGTATTCGGCGCGGGTAGGGTGAATCTGCGGTCACCGGCGCGCTGAGCATCGGCGTGACCTGACCCACCGGATGTCCGGCTCGGGAATCCCCGGTTCGTACGATGACGTTCTGGAAGTCACCTGCCGGCACCCTCCAGGCGTCGGCACTCGGATCGGCATCGGTGCGCGCGCCGACGCCGACACACACAACTCGGGAGACGGCAGTGGACGAGGTCCGCAACCTGATCATCATCGGCTCCGGGCCGGCCGGTTACACCGCGGCCGTCTACGCGGCACGCGCCAACCTGAAGCCGCTGATCATTGAGGGCGTGCAGTCGGGCGGCGCGTTGATGACCACGACCGAGGTGGAAAACTTCCCCGGCTTCGCCGACGGCATCCTCGGCCCCGAGCTGATGGACAACATGCGCAAGCAGGCCGAGCGGTTCGGCGCCGAGTTCCTCACCGACGACGTGACCCGGGTCGAGCTGGTCGACACCGGCGACGCGGGCTCCGGCGCGGTGAGCACCGTCTGGGTCGGCGAGACCGCCTACCGGGCCCGCGCCGTCATCCTGTCCACCGGTTCGGCCTGGCGCCCGCTGGGTGTGCCCGGCGAGCAGGAGTACCTCGGCCACGGCGTCTCCTCGTGCGCCACCTGTGACGGGTTCTTCTTCCGCAACCAGCACATCGTGGTCGTCGGCGGCGGCGACTCGGCGATGGAGGAGGCCAGCTTCCTCACCCGCTTCGCCGACTCGGTCACGATCATCCACCGACGCGACTCGTTCCGGGCCAGCAAGATCATGGCTGACCGGGCGATGAACAACGAGAAGATCAAGGTCGAGTGGAACAGCACCGTCGAGGAGGTCCTGGGCGCCGACGGCAAGGTCACCGGCGTACGGGTCCGCAACGTGCACACCGGCGAGACCAAGGTGATGGACGTGACCGGTGTTTTCGTGGCCATCGGTCACGACCCCCGCAGCGAACTCTTCCGCGACCAGGTCGAGCTGGACGACGAGGGCTACGTGAAGGTCCAGGCCCCCAGCACCCGCACCAGCCTGCCCGGCGTCTTCGCCGCCGGTGACGTGGTCGACCACACCTACCGTCAGGCGATCACCGCGGCCGGCACGGGCTGTGCCGCCGCGCTCGACGCCGAGCGGTTCATCGCGACGCTCAGCTGACATACCGAACACATCCCGGAGGAGGGGCATAGTGGGAACAACCAAGGCGGTCACCGACAAGAGCTTCGTCGCTGACGTGCTGCAGGCCGACAAGCCGGTGCTGGTGGACTTCTGGGCCGAGTGGTGCGGGCCCTGCCGCAAGGTGTCGCCGCTGCTCGAGGAGATCGCCCGCGAGATGGGTGACCAGGTCAGCATCGTCAAGCTCAACATCGACGAGAACCCGGAGACCGCCCGGGCCTACCGGGTGATGTCCGTGCCGACGCTCACCGTCTTCAAGAACGGCCAGCCGGTGCAGTCGATCGCTGGCGCCAAGCCGAAGGGTGAGCTGGTCCGGCTCATCGAATCGGCACTCTGACCAGTAGCAACACCACCGAACCCCGTACCCGGTCGCCGGGTGCGGGGTTCGGTGTCTTCCGGGCCCCCACCCCGCCCGTTTTTCCGGCCCGAGCCACCTCGCAGCCCCGGAACGCATAGCCTCAAGCCGGGGCCGCCCGGCCAGCCAGCGTCGTGCAGAGGGGGTCGTGCGTGCGTCCGATCCGACCCGGTGACCGGGGACCCGCAGTCACGGAGATCCGTACCATCCTCACCGGCCTCGACCTGCTCGCCTCCGCCGCCGACCCACACCTCGACGAGTTCGATCTCGACACCGAGCGAGCGGTCCGCGCGTTCCAGCAGTCCCGCGGGCTCAGCGTGGACGGCCGGGTCGGGAGGGAGACCTGGGGGGCCCTGGACGCCGCCCGCTGGCGGCTCGGCGCCCGCACCCTCTACCACGCGGTACCGGATCCGCTCACCGGCGAGGACGTCCGGTCGCTCCAGGAGCGACTGCTGGAGATGGGGTACGACGTGGGCCGGGCGGACGCCATCTACGGCATCCGGACCTCCCGGGCGGTGGCCCAGTTCCAGCGCGAGGTCGGGCTGACCCCGGACGGCTCCTGCGGCCCGCACACCATGAACGCGCTGCGCCGGATCGGCCGCAAGGTCGTCGGTGGCCGCCCGCAGTGGCTGCGCGAGTCCGACGCGATCCGGCAGTCCGGGCCGGCGTTGGTCGGTAAGACGGTGGTCATCGACCCGGGCCACGGAGGGACCGACCCGGGGGTGGTGGTGCCGGAAGGGTCGCTGCGCTGGACGGAGGCGGACCTGATGCACGACCTGGCCAGCCGGCTGGAGGGGCGCCTCGCCGCGTCCGGGGTGCGGGTGCAGCTCACCCGAGGCCCGGCACCCGACAGTTGCCTGCCGGACACCGACCGCGCGCTGCTGGCCAACTCACTCGGCGCCGACGTGTTCATTTCGCTGCACGTGGACGGGCACGCCAACCCGGAGGCCGAGGGCGTGGCGACGTACCACTACGGCACCAACAACGGCGTGACCTCGGCGACCGGTGAGCGGCTGGCCGGGCTGGTGCAGCGGGAGATCGTCGCCCGCACCGGGTTGCGGGACTGCCGTACCCACGCCAAGGCGTGGGACCTGCTGCGGCTGACCCGGATGCCGGCGGTCCGGGTGGAGGTCGGCTACCTCACCTCGCCGGCGGACCGTGCCCGGCTGATCGACCCCCGGTTCCGGGACCGGGTGGTGGAGGCGATCGTGGCCGCGGTGCAGCGGATGTACTTCCCGATCGAGCGGGACGTGCCGACCGGCTCGATCGACGTCAGCGAACTGCGGGCGGTGGTGACGGCAGGGACGGTGGTCGACTGAGCCATCTCTGGGGCGCTCCGCGCGTCTTCCGCTCAGCCGCTGGTGGAGCGGGTGGCCGGGGCGGGGCGGACCGGACGGAGCAGCGTCTCCGGGCTCATCGAGCCGAGCAGCTTCTCCAGCGCGTACTCGACGTCGGACTTCCAGCTCAGCGCGGTGCGCAGCTCCAGCCGCAGGCGGGGGAACCGCGGATGCGGACGGACCGTCTTGAACCCGACGGAGAGGAAGAAATCGGCCGGTGCCACGCAGCCGCCCGCCGGGTCGTCGGCATCGCCGAACTTCGCGTCGCCGAATGCCTCGATCGCCTTGATCCCCCGCTTGGTCAGATCCCGGGCGACGCCCTGCACGAGCATCCGGCCCAGCCCACCGCCGGAGAACGCGGCGACCACGTTGGCGGTCATCAACAGCGCCGCGTCGGCGGAGACCGGCGAGGTGGGGAACGCCATGGAGCGCGGCACGTACGCGGGCGGCGCGTACATCACGAAGCCCGCCGGCATCCCGTCGACGTACGCGAGCTTGCCGCACGAGCCCCACTCCAGCAGCGTCTGCGAGACCCACGCCTCCTTCTCCAGGCCCGGGTCGCCAGCGGCGCAGGCGCGGTCGGCGGAGACCGGGTCCAGCTCCCAGTAGACGCACTGCCGGCACGGGCGAGGAAGGTCTTCCAACGTGTCGAGGGTCAGGCTGACCAGACGTCGCGACATTGGCGCATCCCCACAATAGGCTCGGTGGTGAGACCGGCACGGAACGACAGCGCCGCCTTCCTGCCCCCGACGAGCGATCGTACGCCGCCGATCGACCGTACGGGAGGGGACGCGCAGATCACCACCACACCGGGGGACGCCGGCGGCCGGGTCCGGGATGTGGACGGTCCGCCGCCACAGGCCAGCGCCGTGGCTCCGGCGGACTAGGATCGACAATCGGTGTCCCCGCCGCCATGGTCGCCAGCGTGCGGGGTACCCGGGGCGGGAGCCACCCGAGCAGCGATCGAGGTGAGGTCATGACCGGCACGACACTCGACGACTACACCGACCGGTACGCCCGGCGGGTACGCGGGATGACCGCCTCCGAGATCCGAGCACTCTTCGCGGTGGCCAGTCGACCGGAGGTCGTCTCGCTCGCCGGCGGAGCCCCGTACATCGCCGCCCTGCCGCTCGACGCGGTCGGCGAGATGCTCGGCCGGCTCGGCTCCGAGCACGGCGTGACCACCCTCCAGTACGGCATCGGTCAGGGCACCCTCGAACTGCGCGAGCGGATCTGCGAGGTGATGACCCTCTCCGGGATCGACGCCAGCTGTGGGGCCTCCCCGGAGGACGTGGTGGTCACCGTGGGCGGGCAGCAGGCGCTCGACCTGGTGGCCCGGCTCTTCCTCGACCCGGGTGACGTGGTGCTCGCCGAGGGGCCGACGTACGTCGGCGCGCTCGGGGTGTTTCAGGCCGCCCAGGCGCAGGTGGTGCACGTACCGATGGACGCCGACGGGCTGATCCCGGAGGCGCTGGAGACGGCCATCGACGACCTGGCCCGGGCCGGTCGTCGGGTCAAGTTCCTCTACACCATCCCCACCTACCAGAACCCGACCGGCGTGACGCTCAGCGAGGAGCGCCGGGAGCGGGTGCTCGACATCTGCGAGCGCGCCGGCCTGCTCGTGGTCGAGGACGACCCGTACGGCCAGTTGGGGTTCGAGGGCGAGGCGCCGGCGCCGTTGCGGGCCCGCCGCCGCGAGGGGGTCTTCTACCTCAGCACGTTCTCCAAGACCTTCGCCCCCGGCCTGCGGGTCGGCTGGATCCTGGCGCCGCACGCGGTCCGCGACAAGCTGGTCATCGCCAGCGAGGCGCAGATCCTCTGCCCCAGTGGCTACGCCCAGGCCGCGGTCGCCACCTACCTGGGCACCATGCCGTGGCGCCAGCAGCTCAAGGTCTACCGCGAGGTCTACCGGGAGCGCCGCGACGCCATGCTCGACGCGCTGGCCGACCTGATGCCCGAGGGCACCAGCTGGACCACCCCGGCCGGCGGCCTCTTCGTCTGGGCCACCCTGCCCGACGGGCTCGACTCGAAGGCCATGATGCCGCGCGCCGTCGCCGCACGGGTCGCCTACGTGCCCGGCACCGGCTTCTACGCCGACGGCACCGGCACCGACACGATGCGACTGAACTTCAGCTTCCCGCCGCCGGAGCGGATCCGCGAGGGCGTCCGTCGGCTGGCCGGCGTGATGGAGCAGGAGATCGCGATGCGCCGGGTCTTCGGCACTGCGGGAGGCGCCGCCGGGCGACGCGGCCGGGCCGGCTCCGACGTGCCGGGACCCGACTTGGCATGATGCCGGCATGGGTACGACCGCTGCCGAGCGCTTCCACGTGACCAATTCCGCCGTCGCGGCCGACCTGCGCGTGCTGGTACTCGCCGGCGGGCTCTCCTACGAGCGGGACGTGTCGCTGCGCTCCGGTCGCCGGGTCCTCGACGCACTGCGCGCCGTCGGGGTGGAAGCCGAGCTGCGCGACGCCGACGTGGCCCTGCTGCCGGCGCTGACCGTCGACCCGCCGGACGCCGTGGTGATCGCACTGCACGGCGCCACCGGCGAGGACGGCTCGCTGCGCGGGGTCCTGGACCTGTGCGACATCCCATACGTCGGCTGCGACGCCCGCGCCTCCCGGCTCGCCTGGGACAAGCCCTCGGCCAAGGCGGTGCTCCGCGAGGCCGGCATCCCGACACCGGACTGGGTGGCGCTGCCCCACGACCGCTTCTCCGAGCTGGGTGCGGTGGCCGTGCTCGACCGGATCGCCGAGCGGCTCGGCCTTCCTCTGATGGTCAAGCCGGCCCAGGGCGGCTCGGGGCTGGGCGCAGCCGTGGTCCGGGACGCCGCGTCGCTGCCGGCCGCGATGGTCGGTTGTTTCGCGTACGACTCCACGGCGCTCGTCGAGCGGTACGTACCCGGCATGGACGTGGCGGTCTCCGTCGTCGACCTCGGCGACGGCCCGCAGGCGCTGCCACCGGTGGAGATCGTGCCGCGCAACGGTGTCTACGACTACGCCGCCCGCTACACCGCCGGACGGACCACGTGGCACGCCCCGGCCCGGCTCGAGCCGGAGGTGGCCGCCAGGGTGGCTGACGTGGCCCTCGCCGCCCACACCGCGCTCGGCCTGCGTGACCTCTCCCGCGTCGACGTGATCGTCGACGCCGCCGGCCAGCCGCACGTGCTGGAGGTCAACGTCTCACCCGGCATGACCGAGACGTCCCTGCTCCCGCTCGCCGTCCAGGCGGCCGGCCTGGACTTCGGTCGACTCCTCGGCTCCCTGGTCACCCGGGCCGCCGCCCGCCACGCCACGTCCTGATCTCCGCACCACCGGCCCGGCTTCAGTGCCGTGCCGGTGGGCCGGCTTCCGTGCGCTGCTGCCGATCGGCCTAGCTTTCATTCCGTGCCGCTACGCCGGCTTCCGTGCGCTACTGCCGGCCGGCCCGGCTTCCATTCGATGCCGCTAGCCGGCTCTCCGTGCGCTGCTGCCGGTCGGTCGATCATGAGGTTGGCGGGCGTCGGGCCGCTGCCAACCTCATGATCGTGTCGACTGTCAGCGGGCGCTGGGGGTGTCCTCGGATGTGCTGCTGCCGGTGGGTGCGGTGCCGGCCGTAGCCACCGTGGTGGTACCGCCAGCGGCGCCCGCCGGACCGGTGGTGGCGTCCGCCGGATCGGGCGCTGGCTCGGCAGCGGGCTTGGTGGCTGAGTTGGTGATCTCGGTGGCTGGGCTGGTGCCCGCGGAGGTGGTGGTTCCGGTTGCCGGACCGGTGGGGGCGGCAGAAGGCCCCGTCACGGTGTCCGCGCCGCTGTCCGTGTCCGCGCCGCCGTCGCCGTTGGCGTCGGCGTCGTGGTCGGCGTCGGCGTCGTGGTCGGCGTCGGCGTCGTGGTCGGCGTCGGCGTCGTGGTCGGCGTCGGGCGCTGGCTCCGGAATTTCCTCCGCAGCCTCGATGACCGAGACGGCCTCAGCCGCAGCCGCGGCGGCGTCCGCAGCGGCGGACTGGGCCAGCAGGCTGGACGGCGCCTGCCACTGGATGCGGGGCGGCTCGGCGAGCGGCCGGCCGCCGAACTCGGCGAGCCAGGCGGCGACGAGCGCCAGGTTCTCCCGCCACTGCGCCTCGGAGATCGGCGGCAGGATCGAGTCCCACAGCGACAGGAAGGTGCCCCGCAGCTGAAGCCGTCCGTACGGCCGGGCGAGGAACCACATGTGCAGATGAGCGGAGCCATCGCCCCACCGGTTGACGTGCACCCGTGCGACGCCGTCGAGCGACCGGATGGCCCGCTCCAGACGTACGGTCATCACGCCCAGCTCGGCGGCGAGCAGGTTCGGCAGGTCACCCAGGTCGAGGTGGGTCCGCGACTCCAGGATCAGCACCATGGGCAGGCCGGTTGGCCGATCCATGGCGCGTACCCGCCACCGCTCTCCCACCCAGATGTAGGCGTCGTCGGGTGCGTTGCAGGCGGTGCATTCCCGGAGGCCCTCGCCCTTGCGTGGCGGTTCGACCGGGACCGGATCGTCGAGCTGTTTCACGCGGAGGTCACCCTCGAAGGGAAACGAGGGCCACTGGGTGAAGTCCGGGACTGAGGGAGGGGTGTCGTGCACGACGCTGACCCTAACCGAGTCTGGCACCGCTGTCCCTACCAGTTTGATCCCTCCAGACCTGACCGATCAGCGCTGATCGTCGATCCTTATCGGGGTCATCGAGGCGCGGCCGGAGGGATATCCACAGGCTGCCGAGATCGTGAACACGGGCCGTCATCCACAGGCTGGCACCCGCTTTCACGCGGTGTTTCACGTGAAACCGGGGGTACCTGTGGACAACCGGTGTGGATAACTTTTTGACAGGTCGTTCGTTGCACGCGCATGGTCCGCCAGCCCCGGCCGGGACCGCGCCGACGCTGCGGCTCGGGACGGTGCCGAGGGCGTGCTCGCCGGCTCCGCCGACCGGGAAGGCAGCAGTTTCCGGGATATTGGTGTCTCCCCAGAGCCTGAGGCCGCAACATCCCTGAAGTTGCTCGGATCTTGGCTCTTCCGTGGCTGCCTGGGTGGCATGGCACGCAGCAGGGCAAGGGTTCGCCGTGCAGGGCCTGGGCGCGTGGCGGGCGGGACCGGTTGGCCACAGGCCAGCGGGACGCCGGGACGACGCACGGGCGCGAGACGGAGGCGCTGAGCCGGGGGCCGCACGAACGCGCAAGGTGGGCCTAGTCGGCGGGAGCCCTGCGGCGCACGGCCTAGCGGAGCCCAGCCCGGTCGGCGGTGCCAGGCACAGCGCTCGACACCGCAGCGCGGACCGGCCCGCGCGATGACGACGACGACGCGACGACCGAGTCACGGCGCAGAGGCCAGCGTGAGGCGCCGGCGGGAGCAGGGCGCGGTGTGGGCAGACGGCGTGACACAGGCGCCAGGCACGCATGGGCCAGGAGGGCGGGCGCACGAACGAGCGCACGAACGCGGGGCGCAGGGACGCGGGGCGCGCGGACGCAGTCAGGACTTTAGGCGCGGGTACGCGCGACGGACACAAGGGCGCGGGGACGCACGGAGGCACTGGCGCGGGGCGCACCGGATGCACGGACGAACGGGGCCGCACGGACGCGGAGCGCACGGACCAACGAACGGGTGCACGGGCGCGCGGGCGCGCGGGCCGCACAGGCGCGCGGGCCGCACAGGCGCGGGACGCATGGAAGCGGGGCCCACGGGCACGGCGCCCGAGGTACCGCCATCCGCGCCGGGCAACCCGCCAAGCCGCCGGTTCAGGGCTCCCGGAGTCCGACCCACCCGTGGGTATGGGCCGTCCGAGAAACGCGCGCAGACACAGCGCACACGATTCGTCGACCCCACCGAGTGTCAAGAAGCCCACTTCCGCAGTCGACCGAGGAGTAGGCCGCCAGCAGGAGCCCCAAACCGGCCGTGAAGCGGGCCAGCCAGCCACGACCACCCGGCGAGGCGCGCGAGGCCGCAGCGGGCCCCTGGGCGGGCGCAAGAGGCGTTCTCTTGTCATCGTCGGCTGATCCAGCGCACCGGCCCAGTCGTCGACTATCGCCACCGACTCCACCGCCGTTTCACGTGAAACGGCGGACTCGCCCGGCGGCCAGCCAGACGGGGCGCCGTTCACGGGCGGAGGTCAGAACGCCGGCCGGGAGCCCGGCGACCTCGGCCGGCATCAGACCCCTCCGGACCCGCACCCCGCATCGCACAGCGCCGCGCTTGTTTCACGTGAAACCGGTGTGCCCGGATGCAGAGCGGCCGCGCACCCCGAGGGGAAGCGCGGCCGCAGGCGAAGGGGCGATCAGTCCCCGGACTCCTCCTGCTGCACTCCGATGATGCCGACGATCCGCTCCAGGTCGTCCACCGTCGCGAACTCGATAGTGATCTTGCCCTTGCTCCGGCCGATGTCGACCTTCACCCGGGTGTCGAACCGATCGGACAGCCGATCGGCGAGGTCGGTCAGGGCGGGCGCGTGTGGCTTCGGTCGCCGCTTCGCGGCCTGACCCTTCGCCGGCCCGTCGTTCAGCGTCAGGGCCACGATCTCCTCGGTCGCGCGGACCGACAGCCCCTCCGCCACGATTCGCAGCGCCAACTGCTCCTGCGCCTCCGACTCGTCGAGGCTCAGCAGGGCACGGGCGTGGCCCGCGGACAGGATGCCGGCGGCCACCCGGCGCTGCACCTGCGCCGGCAGGTTCAGCAGCCGAATGGTGTTGGAGATCTGCGGTCGGCTGCGGCCGATCCGGCGGGCCAACTCCTCGTGGGTGGCACCGAACTCCTCCAGCAACTGCTGGTACGCGGCGGCCTCTTCCAGCGGGTTCAGGTTGGCCCGGTGGATGTTCTCCAGCAGCGCGTCCCGGAGCATGGCGTCGTCGCGGGTGTCGCGGACGATCGCCGGGATGTTCTCCCGCCCGACCGCCTGGGCGGCCCGCCACCGCCGCTCGCCCATCACCAGCTCGTACTTCTCGTCGTCGAGCTGCCGGACGACGATGGGCTGGAGGAAGCCGACCTCCTGGATGGAGATTTTCAGCTCCTCCAGCGCCTCCTCGTCGAAGACCTGCCGGGGCTGCTTGGGGTTCGGCACGATCGCGTCGACCGGGATCTCGGCGAACCGGGCTCCCGGCACCGGGCTGAGCGTTGGCTCCGGCTCGTGGGTCGGCGCGCTGGCGGGCACCGCCGCAACGGCCGGGACCGACTCATCCTCCACGTGCCCGTTCTCCGGCTCGGCCGTCAGGGTGCCAGCTGCACCCGGCACCGGCCCGGTCGGGATGAGCGCGCCCAGGCCCCGACCCAGACCGCCCCGAGGACGGTTCTTCATGCCACGCCTCCCAGCGAATCGTCCGCACTACGCATTCCGGCCCACCGGCTCCTTGACGCCCCGCTCGGCGATCTCCTGGGCGGCCTCGAAGTAGCTCGTGGCGCCCCGCGAACCGGGATCGTAGGTCATCACCGACTGGCCGTAGCTGGGTGCCTCGGAGACCCGGACGTTGCGGGGGATGACCGCCTGGAGAACCTTGTCGCCGAAGTGGTTCCGGACGTCCTGCTCGACCGCGTCCGCCAGACGGGTACGGCGGTCGTACATGGTCAGCAGGATGGTCGAGACGTCGAGCTTGGGGTTGAGGTGTTGCCGCACCAGGTTGATGTTGTTGATCAGCTGGTTGAGCCCCTCCAGGGCGTAGTACTCGCACTGGATCGGGATCAGCACCTCCTGCGCGGCGACCAGGGCGTTGACCGTGAGCAGACCGAGGGAGGGCGGGCAGTCGATGAAGACGTAGTCGAACTGCCCCGGGTAGGCGGCGATGGCCCGGTCGAGGCGCGACTCCCGCGCCACCACGGACACCAGCTCGATCTCCGCGCCGGCCAGGTCGATCGTCGCGGGTACGCACCACAGGTTGGGGATGCCCTCGACCGCCTGCGCCACCTCGGCGAGCGGCACGCTGTTGATCAGGCAGTCGTACACGTCGGGTATGCCGGTGTGGTGCGGGACGTTGAGGCCGGTCGAGGCGTTGCCCTGCGGGTCGAGGTCCACCACGAGCACCCGGTTGCCGTGCAGCGCGAGCGCCACCGCAAGGTTGACCGTGGTCGTGGTCTTACCCACGCCGCCCTTCTGGTTCGCGACGCACATGACCCGGGTCCGGTGCGGCCGAGGCATGGTCACCTCGCCACTGGGATTCAGGATCTGCACGGCGCGCATCGCCTCCATAGCCAAGGGTGGGTCATCCTCTTCGCGCGTCGGGGTTTCACGTGAAACGTACGTGGGGTCTGCCGCGACGGCTGCCAGTGACTCGGCCGAAGCGACCGGTGCATCGGCGACCGGTGCGGCGTCCGGAGCCGCCGCCGCGGTTGGTTGGTGCGGCACCGCCGACTCGAAGCGGACCGCCGCGACCGTGTTCCGTCGACCCGAGGTCGCCCGTACGTCGGCCGCGTTGACCGGTCGGGTCGCCGCATCCGGTGCCCGGCGAACAACCGCCGGTTCCGTGGTGTCCGGGCCGGCCGGCTGGCCGGCGGGCTCGTCGCGCAACACCAGCGGATCGCTGTCTGCCGGCCCCGAGGCGCCGGGCGACCAGCTCGGGTAGTCGGTTTCACGTGAAACGGGGTCGCTGGTTGACCCGGTCACGCGTGGATCGTCGTACCTGCCGTCGTCATGCACCTGTCATCCCTACCCGCTTCGGATGGTCGGTCCGCGCCCCGGTCAACTTGCCGCACCCACGCCCGCACCTCGGAGCGTACGGCTCCTCGGGAGCGGTCGGAGGCCCGCGACGTCCGTCGCCCGCTCCACACTATCGACGCGCGGTCAGCCTACGGCGGACGGGCGTGGCCGGTCCACGTCGGGTTCTCATCCCCTCGTTCCATCCGTACGGGTACAACGAGACAACCCACCGGCCGGACGCCCGATGGCGCCAAGCGTCAACGGCGGCGTGGCCGCCCGGCCCGGGAGCGTTTGCTGGCAGCCGGACGGGGCTGGCCGACCATCCGCTCGCGGACGATCTCCACCACCGTGGTGGGTGGATCGATCACCCCGACGCCGCAGAAATGCACGGTCGGCTCCCCGCCGCCGAGCCGCGCCACCACCTCGGCGTGCTCGTTGATCTCCTCGGCGGCGGACGCACCCTTGAGCGCCAGCAGCCGCCCGCCGCGCACCGCCAGTGGCAGGCTCCACGCCGCCAGTCGGTCCAGGGGCGCGACGGCGCGAGCCGTCACCACATCCCCGCTGATCGGTTCCCGGCCACTGGATCCGCTGGCCGCCTCATCGGCTCGACCCCGGAACACCCGGACCGATCTGGTCAGGCCGAGTCGCTCGACCACCTCGATCAGGAACGACGTCCGGCGGGCGAGCGGCTCGATCAGGGTCACCGTCAGGTCGGGACGCGCGATGGCGAGAACCAGACCGGGCAGACCGGCGCCGGAGCCGACGTCGAGCACGGTCGCGTCAGCGGGGATCCGCTCGGCGACCGCGGCGCAGTTAAGCAGGTGCCGGTCCCAGATCCGGGGCGCCTCCCGGGGGCCGATCAGACCGCGGATCACCCCGTCGGTGGCCAGCAGCTCGGCGTACGCGGCGGCCACGTCCAGCCGGTCGCCGAGGAGGGTCAGGGCGGCCGGAGCCAGTTCCGGCGGCAACGCCGCGTCGGCCGGGGACGGCGCACCGTCGTCCGCGCCGTCCCGCGCCGGATCGGTGTCGGCGCCCGGGGTGTCGGGCCGGACAGCGGACGGCCCGGGCGGCGTGCCGCCCGGGCCGGTCACGGCGTCAGCCGTGGTGTCGTCGTGGGTCACCCGGTCAGTCCGCCGGCCGTACGACGATGCGCCGACTCGGCTCGACGCCCTCGGACTCGCTCACCACACCGGACATGGCGTTGACCACGTCGTGGACGCACTTGCGCTCGAACGCGGACATCGGCTCCAGCCGGACGGCCTCGCCGTACTCCTTGACCGTCTCGACGGCGTTCTTGGCGACCGCGGCGAGCTCCTTGCGGCGGTTCGCCCGGTAGCCGCCGACGTCGAGCAGCAGGCGGCTCGGCGTGCCGGTCTGCCGGAAGACGGCGAGCCGGGTCAGCTCCTGGAGGGCCTCCAGGGTGGCGCCGCGCTGGCCGACGAGGTTCTGCAGCCGGGCACCGACCACCTCGACCACCGGACGACCACCGGCGACCAGCTCGTCGATGTCGCCGTCGTAGTCGAGGATGTCGAGCAGCCCTTCGACGTAGTCCGCCGCGATCTCGCTCTGCCGGAACAGTTCGCCCTCGCCTGCGGCCTTCTTCTCCCGGCCGCCGGCGGTGGCCTCGGTGTCGTCGCCGGCCTCCGTGTCGTCGCCGGCCTCGGTGTCGTCGCCGGCCTCGGTGTCGTCGGCCTCCGTGTCGTCGGCCTCGGTGCTGTCGTCCACCGCGAGCGGCGCGGTCTCCTCCTCGTCCAGGGACTGCTCGGCGCGGGGGATGCTGGTCTCGGTCACGGTCTCATCTCCGTACTCGCTCGGCCGGACCGTCGGGTCCGCTGGTTTCCCGGGGCCGGCGGGAGGTCGCCGGTGCCCACGGGCACGTCTGTACGGGCAGTGTCGCCCGTGGCCGCGTCACGCGCGGTCGGTTCCGTCCGGCGCCGGCCGTACGGCGGCTGCGCGGTGCGGAACGGGCCGTCGCCGGTCACCCGACGACGGCCCAGGGGTCAGCCCTGCCGCTTGGCGGGACGGCTCTTCTTCGGGTTCACCGGCTTGGCACCCGGCTTCGGCCCGGCCACCTTGGGCGCGGTCGCCTTGACCGGCGCCGGCGGGGCCGACTTGCCGCGCCCGAACAGGCCACCCGACTTGGCGGGCTGCACCGGGTTACGGGTGGCGGGGGTGGCGGCCTTGGTGGCGGTCACCGGCGGCGGGAACTTGCGCAGCACCCACTGCTGCTGGCCGAGGGTGAAGAGGTTGTTGGTGACCCAGTAGATGATCACGCCGATGGGGAAGATCGCGCCGGAGATCAAGAGCGACGCGGGGATGCCGTAGAGCATCAGCCGCTGGATCATCCGCTGCTGCGGGTCCTCGGCCCAGCCGGTCTTGAGGATCATCTGACGGCTGGTCAGGTAGGTGGTGGCGATCATCACCAGGACCAGGATGCCGGCGATGATCTTGACGGTGGTGCCGTTGGCGCCGAGGCGGGCCAGCTCGTCGGCCGTGGAGCCGAACTTGCCGGCGATCGGGGCGGTGAAGAGCTTCGCCTGCGAGGCGCTCTCGAACTGGTCGGCCGTCCAGCCGTAGAGGGTCTTGCTCTGCTTGGCCGGGTCGAGCCGGCGCAGCACGTGGAAGAGGCCGAGGAAGACGGGGATCTGGAGGAACATCGGAAGGCAGCCCATCAGCGGGTTGGCCTTTTCCTTCCGGTAGAGCTCCATCATCTCTTTCTGGAGCGTCTCCCGGTCACCCTTGTGCTTCTCCTGCAGCTCCTTGACCTTGGGCTGGAGCGCCTGCATCGCCCGCTGCGACTTGATCTGCTTGACGAAGACCGGGAACAGAATCACCCGGACCGTGACAACCAGGAAGACGATGGCCAGGATCCAGGCGAAGTTGGTGCCGATCACCGCGTTGACGGGCACCCCGATGGCGTCCCAGGCAGAGTGCCAGGTCAGCAGGATCCACGAAATCGCGAAGTAGATCCAGTCGAGACTCAATTCGGTGCTCCAGTCACATCGGCACGACGGCGACCGCCCGGCTCCGGCACCGGGTCATGTCCACCAGGGTGGAAGGGGTGGCAGCGCAACAGCCGCCGGACCGCCAGCGCGGCTCCCCGGAGCGCGCCGTGCCGGGCTACCGCCTCCTGGGCGTACGCACTGCACGACGGGTAGAACCGACAGCGGGCCGGCAGTGCCGGACTTATCCACCGACGGTACGCGATGATGGGCGCGATCAGCACCCTGGCACCGGTTGTGGGCCGGGGGGCGGTGGGCTCCGTACTCATCGGGCCCTCCGCGCACGGGGCGACCGGGCGGCCGCGAGGGCGGCGTCCAGGTCGGCGGCCAGCCGGGGGTAGGACGCCTCGGCCGCGGCGGGGAGCGCTCGGACGACGACGGTGCTGCCGGCGGGCAGCGCCGCCAGCCGCTCCCGGACCAGGGCCCGAAGCCGACGCCGGACCCGGTTGCGGACCACCGCGTTGCCGACGGCCTTGGACACGACGAAGCCGGCGCGGGTCGGCGCGGAGGGCTGCTCCGCACCGGCGTCCCGCGCCGGCTCCGGCGAGGTCGGTGTGCTGGGGTCGGCGGTCGCCGGCACGGTCAGGTGGACCACGACGGCGCCTCGTCCGGCGCGTCGGCCACCGCGGACCGCTGCGGCGAAGTCAGTGCTACGCCGCAGTCGCTGTGCGGCGGCCAGCACGACTGCCCACGTCCCCCGGACCGGCCCGACGGCTCAGGCCGACAGGGTGGTGCGACCCTTGGCGCGGCGGCTCGAGAGGATGGCACGGCCGGCACGGGTGCGCATGCGCAGCCGGAAGCCGTGGGTCTTCGCGCGCCGGCGGTTGTTCGGCTGGTAGGTGCGCTTGCTCACGTCAGGCTCTCCGTTTTCGTACGCGCCCCGGGCGACGGGATCGCCGGGGTCGTGGGGTGGTCCAGGCCACCGCGACGGTGGCCACCGATCGGTGCTGCCCGGCGGAGCGGGACCTCGGCGATGCGGGGATGCGACCGCGGACAGCAAGCACCCATCACCCTAGCAGAGGGCGAGAGAGCAGCCGCTCCAGCCTACGCAGGGGTGCAATGACCGTCAAACACCTCGCGGCGGCGGAGATCGGGGCGCGCCCGGGACCGAAGGGGCGGTTTTCGCTGATGCCGACAACGAGCCCGCCGCGTCGCCGGTTGATGGCGCAGGGACAACGCTGTTACCGTGCCCGATTGCGGTGAGCGTCTTCGGGCTCCGGTCGTCGCGCGCAGCAAGACCGGACACGGTAGTGAATCGTTCGGCACGGTGAACCCGCTTCAGCGCCCGTTCAGGCAGGGGCAGGTCCCACCCGCGTCCGGCGGGCGGCCAGATTCGGTCGGTACACAGGCTGTGGATAACCTGTGGAAGACCACTGGTCAACCGTCCGGGTGGGTGATGTTCCACCCGCGAACGCGGCGGGCCCGGGACGGCCGGCTGGCACACAGCGGCGGCCGGGAGCAGAGGCGAGGGGGTGGCACGACGGTGGCCGGTACGACCGACCTTGCCGCGGTGTGGTTAGCGGCGACCGACGAGCTCGCCGACGAGATCATCTCCGCCCAGCAGCGGGCATACCTCCGACTGACCCGGTTGCGGGCGATCGTCGAGGACACCGCGTTGCTCTCCGTCCCGGACGCGTTCACCCGCGACGTGATCGAGTCACGGCTACGCCCGGCGATCACCGAGGCGCTCACCCGGCGGCTCGGCCGGCCGATCCAGGTCGCGGTCACCGTGCGGGTGGCCGAGGACACCACGGGCCGCCCGGCGGGCACCGTCTACCGCAGCACCCCGGAGCCGGGCTCGATCGACGCCGACGGCCCGCCCGCCGGCTCGCTCGACGACGAACATTCCACCCGGCCGGCGGCCGACGCGCTCATCCCCGAACAGCAGCACCCGGCGCGCGCGCCCGAGCCGGCCGCGCCACCGGCCCCGTCCGGTCCGCCGCTCGCCCCGACCGCCGACGGGCACCGCTCGGGGCTGATTCCGGCCAGCCGCGACGGGCAGGAGGCGTTGTTCAGCGCCGCGTTCGTGGAGCCGCTGCGGACGCCCCGGCCGGCGCCGGACCGGCGCGGCTACGACGAGCAGGCCGCCCGCCTGGACCCGGGCCCGGACACCCGGCCCTACGAGCCCCGCTACCGAGAGGACGCGGCGTCGCCACGGGACCAGCACGTGATCCGTGCGCTGCCCCGGGACAGCGGAACGGACAGCGGGCCGGGACGCAGTGGTGTGGACCATCGGACCGGGGGCCGCGACGACCGCCGGCTGCCCGGCGCCGACACCGGCGGCAACCGGCTCAACCCGAAGTACATGTTCGAGACGTTCGTCATCGGCTCGTCCAACCGGTTCGCCCATGCGGCGAGCGTGGCGGTGGCCGAGTCACCGGCGAAGGCGTACAACCCGCTGTTCATCTACGGCAGCTCGGGGCTGGGCAAGACGCACCTGCTGCATGCCATCGGCCACTACGCCACGACGCTCGGCAACGCCCGCTCGGTGCGGTACGTATCGACCGAGGAGTTCACCAACGACTTCATCAACTCGCTCCGGGACGACAAGACCAGCGCGTTCCAGCGGCGCTACCGCGACGTCGACATCCTGCTGATCGACGACATCCAGTTCCTGGAGAACCGCGAGCGCACCCAGGAGGAGTTCTTCCACACCTTCAACACGCTGCACAACGCCAACAAGCAGATCGTGATCACGTCGGACCGGTCGCCGAAGCAGCTGGCCACGCTGGAGGACCGACTGCGGACCCGGTTCGAGTGGGGCCTGCTCGCCGACATCCAGCCGCCGGATCTGGAGACGCGGATCGCGATCCTGCAGAAGAAGGCGGCGCAGGAGCGGCTCTACGCCCCACCGGACGTCCTGGAGTTCATCGCCTCCCGGGTGTCGAACTCGATCCGGGAGCTGGAGGGCGCGCTGATCCGGGTGACCGCGTTCGCGAGCCTGACCCGGTCGACCGTCGAGCTGTCGCTGGCCGAGGAGGTCCTGCGGGACTTCATCCCGGACGGCGCGGGCCCGGAGATCACGGCGGACCAGATCATGGTCTCCACGGCTGACTACTTCGGGGTGAGCCTGGAGGACCTGCGGGGTCAGTCCCGTTCCCGGGTGCTGGTCAACGCCCGCCAGGTGGCCATGTACCTGTGCCGGGAGTTGACCGAGTTGTCGCTGCCCCGGATCGGGCAGGCCTTCGGTGGCCGGGACCACACCACTGTCATGCACGCCGACCGCAAGATCCGCCAGCAGATGGCCGAGCGGCGCTCGCTCTACAACCAGATCGCCGAGCTGACCAACCGGATCAAGCAGAACACCTGAGGCGTACGACGCCATCGCCACGGCGCACAGCGACGGGACACGCCCGACCGGACATCCGGTCGGGCGTTCTTTTTCGGCCCCGGAGGGTCTGTGGCTTGACCCTCGACATGGTGCAGACCACAGCATCGACGCCGTGACCGCTTCGATCCTCACTCGTTGTCCACAGCTCGCTATCCACCGTCGGTGGATAACTACGGTCCGTCCTCCGCCAGTTACCCACAGGCTGTGGAGAAACCCTGTGTACGACGCTGTGGATGCCTGGGGACAACGGTGTGGTTGTCCACCGGTGATCATCGCCCTGTGTACGACCTGTTGAAGGTTCTGGGGATGACGCCAATGGTGATCTTCTTGGCGATCCACAGGCTTGGGGAGAAAGTCGGTGGATTACCGGTGGACAACCGGTGGACAACGGTGGACAACCGACCGCCGTCGCCGGGCTGTGGACACACAAGGAAGTTGTACCCCCGGTTCTCCACAGCCAAATCACCGGTGGATAACCTGTCTGAGCTGCGCGGACCCAAGTTCTCCACAGTTTGCACAGGTGCGATGAAGACGATGGGTTATCTCTTCTAAGAGAACAAAAACCAATCATCACCGTTGGACTTTCTGTGGATCGGGCCGAACGCTGCCGGACCAGCCGGTCAGCATCGACACGATCCACGGGGCCGGGCGCACAGCCGATGCCCCCGCGCCCTAAAGTGCGATGGGTACCCGCACGGTTGGGCGGGACGGTAGGCAGCGGTCGGCATGAGAGAGTTGTCGCTGACGTCGACGCGGAGGCATTGATGAAGTTCCGAGTGGAGCGCGACGCGCTCGCTGAGGCCGTGGCCTGGACCGCGAAGAGCCTGCCGAGCCGGCCGTCCGTACCGGTGCTGGCCGGGGTGATGCTCCGCGTCACCGACGGCAACCTGCGGGTTTCCGGGTTCGACTACGAGGTCTCCAGCCAGGTCACCGTCGAGGTGCAGGGCGACGCCGACGGCGCCGCGCTGGTCTCCGGCCGCCTGCTCGCCGAGATCACCAAGGCACTGCCGGCCAAGCCGGTGGACATCGCCGCGGTCGGCGCCCACCTCGAGCTGGTCTGCGGCAGCGCCCGGTTCACCCTGCCCACCATGCCGGTGGAGGACTACCCCGCGCTGCCCGAGATGCCGCAGAGCGCCGGCACGGTCGACGCCGCCGCGTTCGCCACCGCCGTTTCCCAGGTGGCCATCGCCGCGGGCCGCGACGAGACGCTGCCGATGATGACCGGCGTCCGCGTCGAGCTCTCCGGCAGCACCCTGTCGATGCTCGCCACCGACCGCTACCGGCTGGCGCTGCGCGAGATCCAGTGGCGGCCGGACGACCCCGACGTGAGCATCAACGCTCTGGTGCCGGCCCGCACCCTGAACGACACCGCCAAGGCGCTCGGCCCACTGGGCGGCGAGGTCACCCTCGCCCTCGCCCAGGGCGCGGCGGGCGAGGGCATGGTCGGCCTCGCCGGCGGCACCCGGCGCACCACCAGCCGGCTGCTCGACGGGGCCAACTACCCGCCGGTGCGCTCGCTCTTCCCGGCCACCCACAACGCCGAGGCCCGGGTGTCGGTCAGCACCCTGATCGAGGTGGTCAAGCGGGTCGCGCTGGTCGCCGAGCGGACCACCCCGGTGCTGCTCAGCTTCAGCGCCGACGGGCTGGTGGTCGAGGCCGGCGGCTCCGAGGAGGCGCGGGCCAGCGAGGCGATGGAGGCCACCTTCACCGGCGACGCGCTGACCATCGGGTTCAACCCGCAGTACCTCATCGACGGCTTGGCCAACCTGGGCTCCCAAACCGCCATGCTCTCGTTCGTCGACGCCTTCAAGCCTGCGGTCATCTCGCCCGCCGGCGAGGATGGCGAGGTCATTCCGGGGTACCGGTACCTCATCATGCCGATCCGCGTGTCCCGCTGATCGCGCGCACCGATACCCAGATCCACGGAGGTAGGAACACATGCAGCTCGGCCTGGTAGGACTCGGCCGTATGGGCGGCAACATGCGGGAGCGGTTGCGGGCAGCCGGCCACGAGGTGGTCGGCTTCGATCACAACGCGCAGTTGAGTGACGTCGCGACCCTCGCGGGGCTGGCGGAGAAGCTCGAGTCGCCGCGGGCGGTCTGGGTCATGGTGCCCGCCGGTGTCACCGACGCGACCATCGACGAGCTCGCCGCGGTGCTGGGTGAGGGCGACATCATCATCGACGGCGGCAACTCCCGGTTCAGCGACGACGCCCCGCGGGCCGAGCGTCTGAACGAGCGCGGCATCGGCTACCTGGACGTCGGCGTCTCCGGCGGCGTCTGGGGCCGGCAGAACGGCTACGCGCTGATGGTCGGCGGCGCTCAGGAGCACGTCGACCGGCTGATGCCGATCTTCGAGGCGCTCAAGCCCGAGGGCGAGTTCGGCTTCGTGCACGCCGGGCCGGTCGGCGCCGGGCACTACTCGAAGATGGTGCACAACGGCATCGAGTACGGCCTGATGCACGCCTACGCCGAGGGCTACGAGCTGCTGGCGGCCTCCGAGCTGGTGACCAACGTGCCGGGGGTGTTCAAGTCCTGGCGTGAGGGCACCGTGGTCCGCTCCTGGTTGCTCGACCTGCTGGACCGCGCGCTCGACGAGGACCCGGAGCTGGCCGAGCTGAGCGGCTACACCGAGGACACCGGCGAGGGCCGGTGGACGGTCGACGAGGCGGTCCGGCTGGCCGTGCCGCTGAACGTCATCACCGCCTCGCTGTTCGCCCGGTTCGCGTCCCGGCAGGACGACTCGCCCGCCATGAAGGCCGTCGCCGCGCTGCGTCAGCAGTTCGGCGGCCACGCCGTCCACAAGCGCTGAGCGGTATCCACACCCTGTGTACGTCCACCGGCTGGAACTGGTCGACTTCCGCTCGTACGAGCGGGTGGCCGTCGACCTCCAGCCGGGGGCGAACGTCCTGACCGGCGCCAACGGCGTCGGCAAGACGAACCTCGTCGAGGCGCTGGGCTACGTGGCGACCCTGGACTCGCACCGGGTCGCCACGGACGCGCCACTGGTCCGGATGGGTGCGACCTCGGCGGTGATCCGCTGCGCGGTCGTGCACGACGGCCGTGAACTCCTGGTCGAGTTGGAGATCGTGCCCGGCAAGGCCAACCGGGCCCGGCTGGGCCGTTCCCCGGCGCGTCGGGCCCGGGACGTGCTGGGCGCCCTGCGGCTGGTGCTCTTCGCCCCGGAGGATCTGGAGCTGGTCCGGGGCGACCCGGCCGAGCGCCGTCGCTACCTGGACGACCTGCTCGTCAACCGGCAGCCCCGGTACGCCGGCGTGCGTGCCGACTACGAGCGGGTGGTCAAGCAGCGCAACGCCCTGCTGCGTACCGCGTACCTGGCCCGCAAGACCGGTGGGTCGCGGGGTAGCGACCTCGGCACGCTCGCCGTCTGGGACACCCACCTGGCCCAGCACGGCGCGGAGCTGCTCGCCGGCCGGCTGGAGCTGGTCGCCGCGCTCACCCCGCACGTCTCCAAGGCGTACGACGCGGTGGCGGCCGGGCGTGGCGCCGCGGGCATCGCCTACCGGCCCTCGATCGAGCTGGCCGAGCCGACCACCGACCGTGCCGTGCTGGCCGCCGCGCTCACCGCCGCGCTCGCGGCGTCCCGCTCCGCCGAGATCGAACGGGGCACCACCCTGGTCGGCCCGCACCGCGACGAGCTGGCGTTGACGCTCGGTCCGCTGCCCGCCAAGGGGTACGCGAGCCACGGCGAGTCCTGGTCGTTCGCGCTCGCGCTGCGCCTGGCCGGGTACGACCTGCTGCGCGCCGACGGCATCGAGCCGGTGCTGGTGCTCGACGACGTCTTCGCCGAGCTGGACACCGGGCGCCGGGAGCGGCTGGCGGAGCTGGTGGGCGGCGCGAGCCAACTGCTGGTCACCTGCGCGGTGGACGACGACGTGCCGGCCGCTCTGCGGGGCACCCGCTACCAGGTCGGCGAGGGGACGGTACGCCGTGTCGGATGAGCCACGACCCAACCAACCCGACGCCGGCGATGCCGCGACGCCGCGTACCCCGGGGTCGGAAGCGGCCGGCGGCGGACAGCCGGCCGCCGCCAGCGGACCGGAGCTGGCGCGGGCGGTGCTCGACGCGGCGCTGTCCCGGCGGCAGGCGGCGGCCCGCGCCCGGCGTACCCCCGGCGGTGGCGGGAGTGGCGACGGCGGCTCGGGGCGGCGGCTGCGCGGCTACTCCGGCCCGGGCCCCGACCCGCGCGATCCGCAGCCGCTCAGCGCCGTGCTGAACCGGTTGGTCAAGGCGCGTGGCTGGCAGCAGCCGGCGGCCGAGGCCACGGTCTTCGGCGCCTGGGAGCGGGTGGTGGGCGCGGAGGTCGCCCAGCACAGCCGGCCGGTCAAGCTGGAGAACGGTGAGCTGACCGTGGAGGCCCGCTCGACTGCCTGGGCGACCCAGCTGCGGCTGCTGGCCGGCTCGCTGCTCAAGCAGATCGCCCAGGAGGTCGGCCACAACGTGGTGCGGAAGCTGCACATCCACGGCCCGGCCGCGCCGTCCTGGCAGAAGGGGCCGCGCCGGGTGCGCGGTCGGGGGCCGCGGGACACCTACGGCTGAGCGGGCGCCTCAGCTCCGGCGGTCGGCCTCCTTGGCGGCCCGCTTCCGTTCGCGCTGTTCGCGGGTGTAGCGCTTGCGCTCGGCCAGGTCGCGCTTCCACAGCTCGCGGGCCTCGGCCGAGCCGCCCTGCACCGCGCCCTCGACCTCTGGCGGGCCGGCCAGGTGCCGGAACGCCCAACGCATGAAGCGGCCGCCCTCGCCGGGGGACCTGGTGGCCGAGCCGTCGTCGCTCATCTGCCCGCCTCTTCCTGCGCGCCGTCGCTCCGCCCGATCACCCCGAACAGAGCATTGGTGCACCAACAGTTGGTGTACCAATGATCGGTACGATAGCCACTGTGTCTGGGGAGGGCAACCGATGAGCGAACGACCGGAGGGCGTCGACCCGTTGGCGCTGGAGCAACAGGTCTGCTTCGCCCTGTCCGTGGCGGCGCGCAGCGTGGTGGCCGTCTACCGGCCGTTGCTGGAGCCGATGGGGCTGACCCATCCGCAGTATCTGGTCATGCTGGCGCTCTGGCAGCACGCGCCGCTGTCCGGCCGTGACCTCAGCCGGCTGTTGCAGCTCGACCCGGGCACGCTGTCGCCCCTGCTGAAGCGGCTCGAAGCCGCCGGCTACCTGCGCCGCGAGCGCGACACGGCCGACGAGCGCAGCCTCGCGGTCACCCTCACCGCCAGCGGGGCGGCGCTGCGCAGCCGGGCCGAGCAGATTCCGGCCGCGATCGTGCAGCGGCTCGGGTTGCCGGTCGAGGACCTGCAACACCTGCACGCGGTGCTGACCCAGGTGATCGCCGCGGCCAACCGCCCCGGGGGCGGCGAGCAGATCGTCGCCGACCCCGGGCCGGCCGGTCAGGCGTCGGCGTAGACGGCGAAGCCGCGCTCGGCGCAGCGCCGGTAGAACGCCGCCAGCACGCCCAGCTCGGCGCAGGTGAAGTTCCACTGCGGCGGGTCGCCGCTCTCGTCGCGCAGCGCGTCCAGCCGGCTCTCCAGCCAGCGCAGCTGCTGCTCGGCCAGCCGTCCGTCACCGAGCAGCGAGCGCAGCACGGTGCTCACCGACTCGAACGTGACCGCCTCGCCGTGTGCGCGGTGGCCGGCGACGAACCGTTCGATGCCACCGGCGATCCACGCACAGCCGTCCGGGTCGATCACCGGGTCCTCGTCCTCGGCCGCGGCGTCTGTGGCGTACAACACACCTTGCAGGCCGAGCAGGAGATCCACCAGTTCGGTGTACGCGGTCGCCCGGACGGTGCCGGTCTTCGCGATCAGCTCGGCGAGCGCCGCCGTCGGCGCGGAGATCCGCGGCACGTCGACGATCTCGCCGAAGTCGACGAACTCGGCCGGCGCGACCGGATCGTAGAAGCGGCCGGTCCGCGGCCAGTGCACCGCGACGTTGTCCAGCCCCATCTGTCACCTCTTAAAGAGCACGTGTCGGGTCGATCGGGTCGATCGTCCCGGTTCTGGCCGGTAAAGATCAAGGCCGCTTCCGGGGCGCCGCAAACGTACGGCACGGGCGGTCCGGCCGCGACCCCCGACCCGCCCGGGCGCGGGTCAACCCGTTCGGGGGCGGCGCGTCCGATCGGAGCCTGGCGTGTGGGGGGAGTCGCGGGTAATGGGGTTCTGCCGGCTACGGACATCTCAGCCGCCTCGTTGAGGGTGCCGAGTGGTGGTTCTGTCCTCCACGCACAGTAGGATTGACGGTGAGACGAAGACCCGGTGCGGAGCGAGGGACGGGGCCGGTGGCCCCAGGATCATTCTCCACTTCGGGTCGAGCCGATCGCGATCCGCGGGCAACCGCGGCGACCGGCGCGTTCGACCCGCTGTCCGGAGGTCTCCGGCACCGGTCCGCGCGCCGACGTCGCGTCCTGTCCGCCGAACCCGCGCCCGACGCGCCCCTGCGGCGCGAACGACGCGAGAAAGTGGCCGAGGGTGGCAGCGCAGGACAAGCAGGAGTACGGCGCAGAGTCGATCACCGTTCTCGAGGGGCTGGAGGCGGTTCGCAAGCGGCCCGGTATGTACATCGGGTCCACCGGCGAGCGCGGTCTGCACCACCTCGTCTGGGAGGTCGTCGACAACGCGGTGGACGAGGCGATGGCCGGCTACTGCGACACCATCGACGTGGTACTGCTCGCCGACGGTGGGGTCCAGGTCACCGACAACGGCCGTGGCTTCCCGGTCGACCTCCACCCGAAGCTCAAGAAGCCGGGCGTCGAGGTCGCGCTGACCGTGCTGCACGCGGGTGGCAAGTTCGACGGCAAGGCGTACGCGGTCTCCGGCGGCCTGCATGGCGTCGGCGTCTCCGTGGTGAACGCGCTGTCGACGAAGATGGCAGTGGTGATCCACAAGTCTGGCTTCGTCTGGCGGCAGCAGTACACCCACTCCAAGCCATCCACGCTGGAGAAGGGCGAGACCACCGACCGCACCGGCTCTGCGGTCTCCTTCTGGCCCGACCCGGACGTCTTCGAGACGATCGACTTCGACTTCCAGACCATCTACCGACGCCTGCAGGAGATGGCCTTCCTCAACCGGGGCATCACCATCCACCTGCTCGACGAGCGGGTCCCTGAGGACGAGGACGGCAAGACCCGCGAGGTCACCTTCCGCTACGACGGCGGTATCGCCGACTTCGTCCGACACCTCAACGCCTCCAAGAACCCGATGCACAAGACGGTGGTCGAGTTCGAGGCCGAGGAGGAGGGCATGTCCCTCGAGATCGCCATGCAGTGGAACGAGTCGTACGGCGAGTCGGTCTACACCTTCGCCAACAACATCAACACGCACGAGGGCGGCACCCACGAGGAGGGCTTCCGGTCCGCGCTGACCAGCGTGGTCAACCGGTACGGCACCGACAAGAAGCTACTCAAGGGCGACGAGAAGCTCTCCGGCGAGGACATCCGCGAGGGCTTGGCCGCGATCATCTCGGTCAAGCTGACCAACCCGCAGTTCGAGGGCCAGACCAAGACCAAGCTGGGCAACACCCCGGTGAAGAGCTTCGTGCAGCGGGTCTGCAACGACCGGCTTGTCGACTGGTTCGACCGCAACCCGGCCGAGGCCAAGACGATCATCCAGAAGGCGTCCCAGGCGGCCCGGGCCCGGATCGCCGCGCAGCAGGCGCGCAAGCTGGCCCGGCGCAAGTCGCTGCTGGAGTCCGGTTCGATGCCGGGCAAGCTGGCCGACTGCCAGTCCACCGACCCGCGCGAGTCCGAGGTGTTCATCGTCGAGGGCGACTCGGCCGGTGGTTCGGCCAAGCAGGGCCGGGACCCGCGGACCCAGGCGATCCTGCCGATCCGCGGCAAGATCCTCAACGTGGAGAAGGCCCGGATCGACCGGGTGCTGAAGAACAACGAGGTCCAGGCGCTGATCACCGCGCTGGGCACCGGCATCCACGACGATTTCGACATGGAGAAGCTGCGGTACCACAAGGTGGTGCTGATGGCCGACGCGGACGTCGACGGCCAGCACATCCAGACGCTGCTGCTCACCCTGCTGTTCCGCTTCATGCGTCCGCTGGTCGAGCTGGGCCACGTCTACCTGGCCGCGCCACCGCTGTACAAGATCAAGTGGAACAAGAAGGGCGACGACGCGCAGTACGCCTACTCCGACCGTGAGCGGGACGGGCTGATCGCGCTGCGCCAGCAGAAGAAGCCGAACGCCAAGCCGGACGACATTCAGCGGTTCAAGGGCCTCGGCGAGATGAACTATCCCGAGCTGTGGGAAACCACGATGAACCCGGCAACGCGTACTCTGCGTCAGGTCACGCTCGACGACGCGGCGACCGCCGACGAGTTGTTCAGCGTGCTGATGGGTGAGGACGTCGAGGCGCGCCGGTCGTTCATTCAGCGCAACGCCAAGGACGTGCGGTTCCTGGACATCTGACGGAGCTTGGTGGGTCGGCCGGGGTGAACCCGGCCGACCCGCCGATCCACAGAGTTATCCACAGCTTGGCCGGTATCCACAGCCGTTATCCACAGCACGAAAACGACTCTGAGTCTGATAAGGGTATACAGTGACCGATTCCCCCGAGTCCACACCGAACGAGCCCGAGGTCCCCGCCGACGCCATCGCCGCCGTGGTCGCGCACGACCGGATCGAACCGGTCGGGCTCGAGGTGGAGATGCAGCGCTCCTACCTCGACTACGCCATGAGCGTCATCGTCGGTCGCGCGCTGCCGGACGTCCGGGACGGGCTCAAGCCGGTCCACCGCAAGATCCTGTACGCGATGTTCGACTCGGGCTACCGCCCGGACCGCGGCTACGTGAAGTGTTCCCGGGTCGTCGGCGACGTGATGGGCCAGTTCCACCCGCACGGCGACTCGGCGATCTACGACGCGCTGGTCCGGATGGCGCAGCCCTGGTCGCTGCGGTATCCGCTGGTCGACGGCAACGGCAACTTCGGCTCCCCGGGCAACGACCCGGCCGCCGCCATGCGGTACACGGAGTGCAAGCTCGACCCGCTGGCCATGGAGATGCTGCGGGACATCGACGAGGACACCGTCGACCTCCAGGACAACTACGACGGCCGGGCCAAGGAGCCCACCATCCTGCCGTCGCGGATCCCCAACCTGCTGGTGAACGGCTCCGAGGGCATCGCGGTCGGCATGGCCACCAAGATCCCGCCGCACAACCTGCGGGAGATCGGCGCGGCGGTGCAGTGGTGCCTGGAGCACCCGGAGGAGGACGAGGAGACCACCCTCGAAGCCCTGCTCGGCATCGTCAAGGGCCCGGACTTCCCGACCCACGGCCTCATCGTCGGCACCACCGCTATCCAGGACGCGTACCGCACCGGTCGCGGCTCGATCCGGATGCGCGCCGTGGTGGAGGTCGAGGAGGACAAGCGCGGCCGGCCGTGCCTGGTCGTCAGCGAGCTGCCCTACCAGGTCAACCCGGACAACCTCGCCGAGCGGATCGCCGAGCTGATCAAGGAGGGCAAGCTCGCGGGGATCGCCGACATCCGCGACGAGTCCTCCGGTCGTACCGGCATGCGGATCGTGCTCGTGCTCAAGCGCGACGCGGTCGCCAAGGTCGTGCTGAACAACCTCTACAAGCACACCCAGCTCCAGGAGACCTTCGGCGCCAACATGCTGGCCCTGGTCGACGGGGTGCCGCGCACGCTCAACCTGGCGCAGTTCATCCGCTACTACGTCGAGCACCAGATCGACGTGATCCGCCGGCGGACCGCGTTCCGCCTGCGCAAGGCCGAGGAGCGGGCGCACATCCTGCGCGGTCTGTCCAAGGCACTGGACGCGCTGGACGAGGTGATCGCCCTGATCCGGCGCTCGCCGACCGTGGATGACGCCCGGCAGGGCCTGATCCGGCTGCTGGAGATCGACGAGATCCAGGCGACCGCGATCCTGGACATGCAGCTGCGCCGCCTCGCGGCTCTGGAGCGGCAGCGGATCCTGGACGACCTCGCCAAGCTCGAGATCGAGATCGCCGACCTCAAGGACATCCTCGCCAAGCCGGAGCGGCAGCGCAGGATCGTCTCGGAGGAGCTGGGCGAGATCGTCGCCAAGTGGGGCGACGAGCGGCGAACGCAGATCATCCCGTTCGACGGCGAGGTCTCCATGGAGGACCTCATCGCCCGGGAGGACGTGGTCGTCACGATCACCCGGACGGGGTACGCCAAGCGGACCAAGGTCGATCTCTACCGCTCGCAGCGGCGGGGCGGCAAGGGAGTCAGCGGCGCAACTCTGCGGCAGGACGACATTGTCAGCCACTTCTTCGTATGCTCAACCCACGACTGGATCCTGTTCTTCACGAACAAGGGCCGCGTCTACCGGGCCAAGGCGTACGAGTTGCCGGAGGCCAGTAGGGTAGCCAAGGGCCAGCACGTGGCCAACCTGCTCGCCTTCCTGCCAGACGAGCAGATCGCGCAGATCATCGAAATCCCGAACTACCAGGTAGCCCCCTATCTGGTACTGGCCACGAAGAACGGCCTGGTGAAGAAGACGCGGCTCGAGGAGTTCGACTCCAACCGTTCCGGCGGAATCATCGCGATCAACCTGCGCGATGAGGACGAGCTGGTCGGTGCTGCGCTCGTGGCGCCGGAGAACGACCTGCTGCTGGTCTCCAAGAAGGCGCAGGCGATCCGGTTCAACGCCTCCGACGAGGCGCTGCGGCCGATGGGCCGGGCCACCTCGGGCGTGATCGGCATGCGCTTCACGGACGACGACGTCCTGCTCGCCATGGAGGTCGTTCGCGAGGGTTTGGACGTTCTGGTGGCCACGAACGGGGGATACGCGAAACGTACCCCGATCGAGGAATACCCGGTGCAGGGCCGGGGAGGTAAGGGCGTGTTGACTGCGAAGATCACCGAGCGGCGCGGTGGTCTGGTCGGCGCTGTGGTGATCGACCCGGACGACGAGCTGTTCGCGATCACCAGCAACGGTGGTGTCATCCGGACTCCGGTGAAGCCTGTACGCCGAACGCGTGACCGGAACACAATGGGGGTCAAGCTGATGGACCTCCCGGACGGCGTGACTATCGTGGCCATTGCTCGCAATGCCGACGAACCCGACGAACAGGACTAGTTGAATGACGGAGACACAGGCGAAGTCGGGGAACACGGGGACCTCGGCCAACCCGGTCGACGAGGAGGCCGCCAAGGGCGGCACACCAGCGACCGGCCGCGCGGCCGTGGGCCGGGCAACGGTCCCCGCCGACGCGCCTGCCCCGAAATTCACCCGGGCTCCCGGCATGACACCACCGCCGGACCAGCCCGGCGAGGACGGTGGGTCGGGCGACAAGACCGAGACGGCCGGCGTCGAGGCGCCGGCGTCCGCCGACGCGCCTCCGGCGCCGGCGGCGACCCCGGCCCGTCCCACGACCACCCAGCCGATCAGTGTCCGGGCCGGCCAGGCGGCGTCGAGCGGGACCACCGGCACCCAGCCCCGGATCACGCCCGGCATGACACAGCCGCAGCCGGACTCGGGGCGTACCACCGGTGCCAGCCGCCCGGCCAGCGGCGGTGGCCTGCCACCGGGGATCGGCAACGCGTCCGCTGTCGGGGCGGCCCGGGTCGGTGAGGCGGTACGCGCCGCGCGTACCTCGGTCACCTCGGCCGCGTCCCGCGGACCGCGCCGGGCCCGGCTGAACCTGAAGCGGATCGACCCCTGGTCCGTGATGAAGTTCGCGTTCGCCGTCTCGGTGGTGCTCTTCATCGTCGTGGTGGTCGCCACCTCGGTGCTCTACCTGGCGCTGGACGCGATGGGTGTGTTCCAGAGCGTCAACGACAGCCTGAGCGACCTGGTGAACGCCGGCGGGGGGCAGAGCACCAGCGGCTTCCAGATCACCGCCAAGGGCGTGATCCTCAGCTCGGCGCTGATCGGCCTGGTCAACGTGGTGCTGTTCACCGCGCTGGCCACGCTGGGGGCGTTCGTCTACAACGTCTGCGCCGACCTGGTCGGCGGGGTCGAGTTGACCCTCGCAGAGCGGGACTGAGCGACCGGGACGCCGGGGCACCGCGGAATGCGGTCGCTCCGGCGTCCCGTACTCAGGTAGGTTTTGCAGGCGGCGACGACCCGGCTCGCGGGCGCGGACCCCGATTTGGGGCCGGCACGGCGGATGGGTTAATCTTGCTCGTCGCAACGCGGGGCTATAGCTCAGTCGGTTAGAGCGCAGAGCTGATAACTCTGAGGTCGATGGTTCGATTCCATCTAGCCCCACCGCACGTCGTCCGACGGTAGTCGAGCGCGAGGGGTCGCCCCATGTTCAAGAAGCTGCTGATTCTGGCCGGCGTCGTCGGCGTGGCCGCCGTCGTGTTCAACAAGGTGAAGGCCGCCAACGACGAGCGCGCCCTGTGGCACGAGGCGACCACCTCACCCGACCTGCGCTGACGTCGGCCCGGCGGCGAGCGATCGGCAACCGCCGCAGCCGCCCACGGGGCCCTAGCTCAACTGGCAGAGCACTGCCTTTGCAAGGCAGGGGTTAGGGGTTCGAGTCCCCTGGGCTCCACCAGCACTTCCTTTGGTTGACCTCCCGAGTGCAGCCAAGCGGTCACGCCGTCCCCTCCTCGCTTAGCAGGCGATCGATGGCCGAGGCAGCTTGACGAGCCCGCGCCGGCAGGACCCCGACCATGCGCCGCAGTCTTTGGCACCTATCCGGGGGGGGCAGGGCCTATGGTGTCGCGGTGGACGATCACACCACCCAGACCTCCGGGCACTCGGATCAGCATGAGATGTTCAGATTCCTGCCCTTCCCCTTTAGCGGGGACCGGTTCCCAGACAATCTGGGGGCAGTCGTGCAGCGCACCGTGTTGGAGGGCAGAGAGCCAGCCCGCGAGGTGATCCACACCGACGCCAACTCATGGATGGTCGGCGACGGCGTCAACGACCCGAACCAGCCTGACGCAGTAGTCGCGACATGCATCAGGCATGTCATCGAACTGAACTCATCGGTGGCCCAACTCGCCAGCCTCCCGCTCGGCCAGTCCGCTTTCCGGAAGAACCCCGGCGAGCCGTGGGTGATCGAGCCTCACTCCTGGTCGGAGGAGTGAGTTACAAACCTCGCCAGTTGCCGTGCCATCCACGTGCCAGTAGTCGGTACCCCGGACGGTCGCCAGGGGCACGAACAGTCGCGCGCTTCCTGCCTTGACCTCGTCGCCCGGCCGGTCATGCCCGTATCCGCTTGAGCCGCAACGGCACCCCGGCTACCCTGCTCGGGCTATTGATCCACAGTTAGGAGCTGAGATGCGCCTCGCCATGGTCACGGTCCCCGCTTCGCCGCGAGAGCACACCGGACACTGATCGTTCGCCGCCGGAGAGATCTAGCCGGCGGTGCGGTGCTCCTCGCCGCGGAGCGGTCCTACGACCGTTTCCCTTTCTTGGCTTGAGGAGCTCTTTTGCGTGCCCTTGTATCCGCGCGTCTGGGCGCGGATTTCACCAAACTGTGGACCGCTTCGGCGGTGTCCAACATCGGCGACGGTGTCACCATGGCTGCCGGCCCTCTGTTGGTCGCCTCCGTCAGTGACAATCCGGCCCTCATCGCCGGAGCCGCCTTCGCCCAGCAGCTGCCCTGGCTGCTGTTCGCTCTGATCAGCGGCGCCTACGTCGACCGCCTCGACCGGCGCCAGCTGGTCGTAGCCGTCAACCTGGTACGTGCCGCCGCCCTAGCCGGGTTGGCGGCCAC
This sequence comes from Micromonospora sp. NPDC049301, assembly GCF_040678715.1. Lineage (NCBI taxonomy): Bacteria > Bacillati > Actinomycetota > Actinomycetes > Micromonosporales > Micromonosporaceae > Micromonospora > Micromonospora sp. NPDC049301. Next base: position 216,876 of record NZ_JBFAQO010000001.1, read on the forward strand.
CATCGCGACCGAAACCGTCACCGTGCCCATCATCTACACGGTGCTCTTTCTGCTCGGTACCGGAGAAACCCTCGCGGACACCGCCATGGGTGCCTTACTTCCGTCGGTGGTCGCACCCGAGAAGCTGCCCAGCGCCAATGCCCGGCTCTACGCGAGCTTCACCATCGGAAACCAGTTCGTCGCCAAACCGCTGGGCGCGTGGTTGTTCGTCATCTCCGCCGCCGTACCGTTCGGGCTCGACGCGTTCACGTTCGCCGTGGCCGCAGCTCTGATAGCGGGTATCCGATCGGTTCCCGCACCCGAGCAACCCCAGCCGCGGGTCTCGTTGCACGGCGAGATCGCAGCTGGTGTGCGGTGGTTGTGGCGGCACCGGCTGCTGCGGACCCTCGCCATCACCATGGGCCTAGGCAACATCGCGTTCGGTGCCGCGTTCGCGGTGTTCGTCCTCTACTGCCGGCAGCGACTGGACCTGTCCGACGTCGGCTACGGCTTCCTACTGACCGCTTTCGCGGTCGGCGGCCTGTTCGGTACGACAGTCGCCGCCAAACTCACCCGAGCCTTCGGGAACACGACGGTGCTACGTGCCGGCCTAGTCATCGAGGGCGTCACGCACGTGACCCTGGCGACCACGACGACACCCTGGGTGGCCGCAGTCATCCTGGTCGTATTCAGCATCCACGCAATGGTCTGGGGCATCACCGTCGCCTCCGTCCGGCAGCGGACGGTGCCCGCACATCTGCGCGGTCGGGTCGGCAGCGTATACGCACTGCTCGACCTCGGCGGAGCCGCGCTGGGCTCTCTCCTCGGCGGTCTGTTCGCCAGCGTCTGGGAGATCACCATACCGTTCTGGATCGCCGCCGTGGTGATGACAGCGGTCACCACCCTCGCCTGGCACCGATTGCGCGAAGCAACGGCCTAACAACCCCACCCGGCCCCGAGCAGCGTTACCCCGGTGTTCGGGGCCGGGTGCTCAGGCAAAGAAAGCACCGGCACGGCATCCGGATCTACGGCTGTTCACGCACCTCTGACGGGCCGTCCAGTCCGCCCGTCGGCCGGCTCAGTAGTAGCTCAGCGCGAATTGCGGGCCGCGAGCCACCCGTCCCGGTACGGGGCCAGGAACCCGATCAGGGCGGCGAGCATCGCGTCCGGAGCCTGCTCGGCGACCCAGTGTGCGCAGTCGGGCAGGACCACGGTTTGCACGTCGTCCGCGACGAGGTCCATCCACTTGCCGACCTGTTCGCCGAAGCTTTCCGCTCCGCCGATCGCCAGGATGGGCATCGTCAGCCGCCGGGTCTTGCGCTGCTCGTTCTGCGCCTGGCTCACCGGGAAAGCGCGGTAGAGCTCGAAGCTGGCGCGCAGCGCCTCCGGGTCGGCCGCGAGGAGGTCGACGTAGTACTTGATGGCGTCGGTGGACAGGTTTTTCTTTCCGGCCGCGGCCGAAAACTTCGCGCCGAAGAAGATGTCCTCCCGCCCGCTGACGAGCTTCTCGTTGACCTCTGGAAGTGCGTTGAACGGGATGTGCCACAGGCGTTCGTTGAGCGGCGCGGGAAGGAACAGCGGCGGCGTGGGAGACACGCCCGGAAGAGGGGCTTCCCCGAGGGCCAGGCGGTCGACCCGGTCGGGGTGATCAGCGGCCAGGGCGTAGCCGATGAGCAGTCCGGTGTCGCAGCCGACCATGGCGAACCGCTGGTGGCCGAGCGCGTCCATCAACGCCACAAGGTCGTTTGCGACGGTTGCGGTGTCGTAGCCGTCCCGGGGCTTGTCGGACAGCCCCATACCACGCTGATCGACCGCGATCACCTCGAAGTTCTCGGCCAGCGCCGGCATCATCAGCCGCCATGCGTACCAGGTCTGGGGCCAGCCGTGTACCAGCAGCAGCGGCGGCCCGTCGCCTCCGATGACCGCGTGCAGACGCAGTGCCCCGGCATCGACGTACCGGCTGGTGAACGTGTCCGTGAACCCGTCCGGCAGGTTCGGAGCCTGCGAGACGGAGCCGGGGCCCTCCGCGGGGCGCAGGCCGGTGGACGATGCGCTCATGTAGGGATCTCCTCTCACCGCAGATCACGGCACAGGAGTGCCACTTCCGTCACGCCCTCTTGGGTGACGCTGCCACAACGCCGACGGCCACGGACGTGGTTGTCGTTGACCTTCCTCTGTTCGGCTGACAGCCGGCGGGTCTGCGACGCAAAGAACCTTGCACGGCAGGGGTTAGGGGTTCGAGTCCCCTGGGCTCCACCAGCACTTTCCTCGGTTGATCCCGCTGTCGAGTCAGCTCCCTCGGACGCAGAACTCGTTGCCGTCGGGATCTGCCAGCATGACGGCGCCGTCCTCAGCGACCTCGAGCCGAGTCGCCCCGAGCGAGACCAACCGCTCGACCTCCGCTTGCTGATCGCCACCGGCCGGGGCGAGGTCGAAGCGCTGCCGGTTCCTCCCCTTTTTCGGGGCCACGGGTGGGCCTCCCCACGCGACCTTCGTGCCGCCGTGCGGTGACTGGATCGCGGTCTCCTGGTCCTGGTCCCACACCAGCGGCCAGCCCAGCGCCTCGCTCCAGAAGAGACCGACCTCCCGGTTGCCGTCGCAGGCGAGTTCCCCGAGCAGGCCACACCCGGCGAGGAAGCCGTTGCCCGCCTCGATCACGCAGAACTCGTTGCCCTCGGGGTCGGCCAGGACGATGTGCCCCTCCTCGGGGCGCTGCCCGACGTCGAGGTGGCCGCCACCGAGCTTCAGCGCCGTATCCACCGTGTGCTGCTGGTCGTCGTCGCGGGCGCTGGTCAGGTGAAGGTGGATGCGGTTCGGCCCCACCTTCCTCGCGGGGCTCGGGACGAACTGGAGGCTGACCTGGGTCTCATCGCCAGGCAGGAGCGCGCCACCCGCGTTCTCGACGACCTCCCGGCCGAGCATGCCGGCCCAGAACTGCGCCAGGCGAGCCGGCTCGTGCGCATCGAAGGTCACCGTCAGCATTCGCGAGAGCATCACTGCACCGTAGACACGGGCCACCAGGACAACAACGCAGTTTCGGTCTCCCGAGCGTCATCGAGGCCGAGGGGGCTTCGCATGGTCGAAGGCGGTCGGGGTAGGAGGAACGGCAACAACCCCCCGGAAGTGAGGTGTCAGACCAATGCCGACCGCACGCGAGATCATGACGAACGACGTGAGCTGCGTCCGCGAGCAGGACGACCTGAAGTCGGCCGCGAAGCGGATGGCCGAGCTGGGGGTCGGCTCGCTGCCGATCTGCGGTGACGACAACCGGCTCAAGGGCATGCTGACCGACCGCGACATCGTGGTGAAGGTGCTGGCGGAGGGTCGTGACCCGGCCAACGTGACCGCCGGTGAGCTGGCCCAGGGTGAGGCGGTGACCATCGGCGCGGACGACGACGCTGCCGAGATCCTGCGGACGATGGGCCAGCACAAGGTACGCCGACTGCCGGTGATCGACGGGCATCAGCTCGTCGGCATCGTGGCGGTGGCCGATGTGGCCCGGTCCCTGCCGGAGCGGCCCGTGGGTGACCTCATCGAGGCCATCTCCGAGCGAAGCTGACCGTCGCTTGTCACCGATCGCCCCGACCGGCCAACCGGTGGGGGCGATCGCTGTGTCGCCGAAGCCGCCGGGCGGTCAGGACGGCGGGGTGAGGGGGACGGTCTCGCCGCGGGCGATGGTGCGTACCTGCTTCGCCCAGCCTCGACGTCGGGCCTCGTCGACGAAGTGCGCCAGCGGGGAGCGGAACACCCCGTAGTCGTCGTAGTGGATCGGCACGGTCAGCTTCGGCCGGACCAGCTCCACCAGGTCGGCGCCCTGCTGGGCGTCCATGGTGAGCAGAATTCCGGCGACCTTCGTGCCGCCGAGGTGGATGAGCATCGCGTCGATGTCCGGGTACCGCTCGGGGATGGCCGTGAGCAGCGGCCGGTTCAGCGTGTCGCCGGTGACGTAGAGCCGGAAGTCGCGCCGCCCGGCGCGCTCCACGTCGATCATCGTGCCCATCACGTCGGGCATGAGCAGGTCCAGGGCACCCGGGCCGTGCTTGCCGGGCATCGAGGTCAGTCGCAGGGTCGTACCGTCGCGGTGCAGCTCCCGCGACGACCAGGTCGGCAGGCCCTCGGCGGCCTGGAATCCCCAGCGACGCAGCTTGCGTCCCGCCGCCGGCGTGGTGACGATGGGCAGCTCGCGGGCCAGGTCGCGGCGTGCCACCCGGTCGAAGTGGTCGCCGTGCAGGTGGGAGAGGACCACCGCGTCCAGCTCCGGGAGCTGGGCGATCCGCAGTGCCGGGTCCGTGCGCCGGCGCGACCACATGCCCTTGCCCAGGTACGCCCGCTGGCCCCGGTGCAGGAAGTTCGGATCGGTCAGCAGGGTGAACCCGCCGATCCGCAGCACGGTCGTCGCGGTGCCGATGAACGTCACCTGCGGCTGCTCGGTCACCATGCCCACCTCCTTCCGTGCTCCGGTACCCCCGCGAGCGGCGTGCATGTGTGGGTTGGAGGTCAGCCCTCGGACCCGCCAGCTCCACCGCCGCCGGGGCGGGTCTGCGGCAGGTGCTCCACCAGTTTGGTGAGCGCGCCATTGGCGAAGGTGGCGCCGAGCGCGGACCCGGCCCCGATGGTCCAGCCGACCGGCCCGAGCGGGGTACAGCCGAAGAACTGGCTCACTCCCGGCGTCTGCACCACCACGACCAGCACCCCCAGTGACGCTGCCGTGGACGCCAGCACCGCCGGGCTGGTGCCGCCGGCCAGGATCGTCTGGCCGAGCTGGGTGCCGACCAGGGACACCAGCGCGACGGTGCCGGCCCGCTGACGGCGACCGGTGTACCGGGCCAACGTCCAGCCGGCCGTGGCGCCCAGCGTGGTGGCCGCCGCGCGGAGCCCGATCTCCCTGGTGAGCGTCTCCCCGAGCGACGCGTCCGGGCCCTCCCGGAGCAGGCCGTCGGTGCGGTCCGACGCGGGTGGCCGGATCGCGATGGCGAGGGCCGGTGCCAGGTCGGTGAGGAGGTTGACCAGCAGCAGCTGCCGTCCGGTGAGCGCGGAGCGGCCGGTCGCCGCGGCGGTGAGCACGCTGAACGCGATCTCGCCGAGGTTGCCACCGACCAGGATGCTGAGCGCGTGCCGCACCGACGACCACATCGCCCGGCCCTCGACCAGGGTGGCGATGATGGTCTCCAGTCGGTCGTCGGTGACCACCAGGTCGGCGGCGGCCCGCGCCGCCGGGGTGCCCCGCTGGCCGAGGGCGATCCCGACGTCGGCCAGCCGGATCGCCGGGGCGTCGTTGGCGCCGTCGCCGGTCATCGCCACGGTCCGCCCGCACTTCTGCAACGCCTGGATGATCCGCACCTTGTGCGCCGGGGTGCAGCGGGCCACCACGTCGGTGTTGGCCAACCGCTCGGCGAGCGCCTCGTCGTCCAACTGGTCGAGCTCGCCGGCGGTGACCACCCGCTGCTCGTCGTGCTCGCTGATGGTGGCGGCGATCGCCTCGGCGGTGGCCGGATGATCCCCTGTGATCATGATGGTGTGTACGCCGGCCTGCCGGATCCGCCGCACCGCCGGGGCGGCGCTCTCCCGGACCCCGTCCGCGAGGGCGAGGAAGCCCACGAAGGTCAGGTTCCGGACGTCGCCGTCGGTCACCTTCGGGTCGTCCACCTCGCACTCGGCGACGGCCAGGATCCGGTGCCCGGCGCCGGCCCGGTCGGCCAGAACCCTCTGCAGCTCCGCCCGGCCGGCGTCGTCCAGCGGCTCCTGACGGCCGTCCGTGCGCCGGGCCGCGCAGCGCGGCAGCACCGTCTCCGGGGCGCCCTTGATGCTTAACAGCAGGCGGCCCTCGGTCTCCCCGACGCTCGCGTGGTAACCGCGCGACGGTTCGAACGGCAGCCCGCCGGCAGCCCGCCAGCCGGCGGCACCGGTCTGCTCCACCACCCCGGCCACCGTGGCACCCCGCCGGACCGCACGGTCGGTCTGGAGCGCCAACTCCTCCGGGTCGGCGGCGGCGGGGGTGGCCCGCAGCGCCGTGGCCAGCGTCAACCGGAGCCGGTCGTCCAGCCGGTCCAGCGCGGCGTACCGGTCTCCGACACCGTCGCCGACCCCGGCGAGCAGCAACTGGCCCTCGGTGAGGGTGCCGGTCTTGTCGAAGCAGAGCACGTCGACCCGACCCAACGCCTCGATGGTGCGCGGGTTGCGGACCAGCGCGCCGTGCTCGGCCAGCCGCCGGGCGGCGGCCAGCTGCGCCGCGCTGACCAGGAATGGCAGCCCCTCCGGCACCGACGCCACGGCGAGGTTCGCGGCGGTCGCCGCCGTCTCGGTCAGGGGTACGCCCCGGAGCAGGCCGGCGCCCGCCACCGCCACCGCCGAACCGGCGGCCAACGGGATGGCGGCGCTGGTCAACGAGCCCAGGCGGGCCTCCACTCCACTGGTCGGTGGCGCCTGCCGGACCAGCGCCAGGCTGCGTCCGGCCTCGGTGTCGGCGCCGGTGGCCACCACCACGGCGGTGCCGTGCCCTGCGGCGACGGTGGTGCCCTCGTACAGCATCGAGTGCCGGTCGGCGACGGCGGCGGCGACCACCGGTCGGTCGGTCTTGGCGACCGGCAGCGACTCACCGGTCAGCGATGACTCGTCCGCCTCCAGCGCCACCGACTCGAGGACCCGACAGTCCGCGGGCACCGAGTCACCCGGCTCGAGGGCGATGACGTCCCCGAGGACGAGGTCCTCGGCGGCGACCACCCGCTCGTCGCCGTCGCGGCGGACCCGGGCGGTCACCGCCGACCGGGACAGCAGCTCCGCCAGCGACCGTTCGGTGTTGCGCTCGTGCACCGCCCCGATCAGGGCCGACCCGCCGACCACGCCGCCGACCAGCGCGGCGTCGACCAGCGAGCCGAACGAGGCGGAGAGCACCGCCCCGGCGGCCAGCACCGGGGTGAGCGGGTTGGACAGCTCGTCCACGAAGGCACGCAGGAGGCCACCGCTGCCCGGCGCGTCGCCGCCGCTCGGGCCCTTCCCGTCCTGTCGGCGCCGCACCTCGGCGCTGTCCAGCCCGTCCGGCCCGGTGCCCAGCCGGTCGCACACGCTGCGGACCGGCATCAGGTGCCAGGCGGTCGCGACCGGCGCCGGGGTGTCCGACCGGTCCGGCAGCCGCCGTGCCCGCCAGACGCCGTGTGCGAACGCCAACCCGGCCGCGCCGTTCACCGCGACCAGCGACCGTTGGGGCAGCTGAGTCGGTGCGGCGGTGAACGCGCCCAGCGCCCCGAGACCGGTGCCGGCCATGGACAGCCGGATGTTCTGCTCGGTCATGCGCCGGGCCACCCCGGTCGCCTCGACCAGTAGCGCCACCACCCGTAGGTCCGCGCCCACCAGGAGGTGCGCCCCCCACGGCGGCAGATCCTCCGTAGCTGACATCCCGAGACCGCAGTCGGACGCGCCGAGCGCCGTCCGGTCCCCGGAGGCCAGCATCACCACCGCCCCGTCGCGCTGCAACGCGCGTACCGACTCGGCCAGCTGGTCCCCGCCGGGCAGCATCGCGTCGGCGAAGCCGTACCGCTGCTCGTCGCCGCCGGCCACGACCAGCCGCAGGCCCGCCTGTCGGGCTACGGCCGGCAGGCCGTCGACACCCGGCGCGGGCTCCGGGTCGACCCGCAGCAGCGCGGCGAGCCGTTCGCCGTGCGCCAGACCGAGCAACTGGCCGCCGGCCGACCGCAACCGGTCGCCGTCCGGGATGTCATCCGGGTCGCCCGCGGACAGTTTGTCCAGGGGACCGAGCTGCCAGCCGTCCGCCGCCCGTGAGCCGGCCGGATCCGCCGGGTCGAACAGCGCGAACGCCCGCTCCGCCACCTGCTCGACGTCCACTCCCCGAGCGGGTGCCAGGTCAGCCAGCACGCCCCGGTCCGAGCCGAGCACCGCGGCGTCCAGCACCAGCGTGTCGATCCGGTCCAGCTCCCGCAGCACACTGCGGTCCATTGCGATCACCCCGCGCCGGGCCAGAATCTGGCCGAGCTGGGCGGCGTACCCCTCGCGCCCGCTGCCCGGGGCCTTGGGCAGTGCGGACAGGCCCAGCGCGGCGGCACGCTTGGGCCCGGCGAACGGTGTCGCCGCCGCCGCGGCCGCCGCCCCGGCGGCGAGCATGCGGTTGACGAACCGCTCGACGGGGCCGTCCGGCTTCGGCCGGGGGCGATCGGTCGCCGGCCAGGGTGCGACGGCCCGCTCGGGATCGCCGGTCAGCCGCGGCTCGGCCCGCTCCCACGCGGAGAGCTGGGCCCGCGCCTCGCCCCACTGCACGATCCGTTGGGCGCCGTCCACGACGATCCCCGCCCAGCCACCGGTCAGGCCCTGCACCACCGCTTCGACGAACGGAAAGAGGACGTCGGCGCGCGGATCGGAGCGCAACCCCCGGCCGGCGAGCGCGTGCAGCTTCGGTTGCAGGTCGACCGCGGCGAGCAGCCCCGCCACCTCGCCGGGCACCGGCGTGAACGGCAGGATCCGGGTGGCCGCCGAGATGGTCAGGCCCAACGCGTCCGAGGCGAGCGCGCCGAGGGTCCGCGGGGTGCGGGGCCCCTCCTCCGGCGGGTGCGGCGGCGGGATCTCCGGGTCCGGCTCGTGGTCACAGGTCTTCTCGCACCGGGCGATCGTGGCGATCAGGTCGCGCAGCTTCGGCTCGGGTGCCTGCACGGCCACGACCACCCGACCGGACGGCGCGTTCACCCGCGCCCAGGCCACCCCGGGCAGCCGCTCCAGCGCACGCTCCACCTGCCGGGCCAGCCGGTCACCGCCGTCCTGGCAGACGCCGTGCACCTCGATGTGGTGCCGGCCGGGCCGGGACCAGACCCGACGCCCGGTGAGGCCGACCGTCCGGGCCAGCCCGGTCGCGGCCGACCCCACGGTCCGGGACGCCGCACCGACCAGGTTGGGCACGCCGAAGGTAGGCAGGACGCGGCCGACGACGCGGCCCGCCGCCGTCATCGAGGCGTACGGCCGGAAGGACGCCGGCACGACTCCCCGCTGCCGCTGGTCCTGCACTCGCCCATCGCCGCCCTCCCACCGCCTCGCGTCCGGCGGCCTGGCTTCCCTGCCTGCCGCCCGTTATGCCCCGCGAGCAGCGGAACTTTCCGCAGTCCGGGGTGCATGGACAGGGGTGGGTGGTGGAATCCGGCGAACGTCAACGGACACGGGGAGGCCGGAATGAGCACGCTGACGCGACACCTCAACGGCTCGCGCGAAACCGTCCAGATGTACAGCCGGCGGGTGGAGGTGCCGATGCTGGGTGAGGTCGCGGTGCCACCGCCGGACAAACTCGCCTACTACGCGGGGCTCGGGGTGCTCGCCGCGCTCCAGGTCATCGAGTGGCCGATGGCCCTGGTGATCACCGCCGGTCACCTGCTGGCGGACCAGCATTTTTCGGGACTGGTACGAGGAGTCGGGGACGCGTTGGAGAGCGCCTGACGAGAGCCGGGTCACCACCCGGTTGACATGAATACGGGTTGAGGTCGCAGGCTCGGGGCATGCCGAGCCCTTCCACCACGTCCGTACCGGCCCCACCGGTCCCACCGGGACTGTTCGCGCCCCGGCTGCGGGCGATGACGGTGGGCAGCGTCGCGCTGATCTCACTGCTCGCGTTCGAGGCATTGGCGGTCGGTACGGCGATGCCGACCGTCGCCCGCAACCTGGACGGGCTGGCGCTGTACGGCATCGCGTTCGGTGGCCCGTTCGCCGCGGGCGTGCTGGCCATGGTGGTCTCCGGAATCTGGTGCGACGCCCGGGGGCCACGGGGGCCGATGTGGCACGGCGTCGCCTGGTTCGTGGTGGGGCTGCTGATCGCCGGGACGGCCCCGGTGATGAGCGCGCTGGTCGTCGGCCGGGTGGTGCAGGGGTTCGGCTCCGGGCTGCTCTCGGTGGCGCTCTACGTGATCGTCGGGCACGCGTACCCGGAGGAGCTGCACCGGCGGATCTTCGCCGCGTTCGCGGCCGCGTGGGTCGTTCCGTCGCTGGTCGGGCCGGCGCTGGCCGGCCTGATCGTGGAGCACCTGGGTTGGCGCTGGGTCTTCCTGGCGGTGCCGGCGGTGGCCGTGCCGGCCGTGCTGCTGATCCATCCCGGCCTGCGGTCGCTGGACCGGAGTGTGCCGACCCGGCCGCCGGCGGGTGCGGCGGCCCGGATCGGCTGGGCGTGCGGGGCGGGGGTGAGCGCCGCACTGCTGCACATCGGGGGACAGCAGCGTGGCGGGGCCGCCGTGGTCGTGGTCGCGCTCGCGGTGGCCGGCCTGCTGGTCTGCGCCCCGCGTCTGCTGCCGGCCGGGTTTCTCCGGGCGGCCCGGGGGCTGCCCACCGTGATCGGGCTGCGGGGTCTGGCCTCGGCGGCGTTCGTCGGCGCCGAGGTGGTCCTCCCGCTGATGCTGTCCCGGGAGCGGGGTCTGTCGCCGACCGCCGCCGGGCTGGTCCTCACGGTCGGCGCGCTGGCCTGGTCGGTGGGTTCCTGGGTGCAGGGCCGGATCCCGCTGCCGGCGTCCTGGGCCAGCCTGCCCCGGGCCGGGTTGAGCTGCATCACGGTCGGCATCGCCACAGTGGCGTTGGCCGTCCGGCCCGAGCTGCCGGTGGCCGTCGCCGTGCTGGGCTGGGCGGTGGCCGGTCTCGGCATGGGGCTGCTCTACCCGTCGTTGTCGGTGCTCACGCTGGAGCTGTCCGCCCCCGGGGAGCAGGGCCGCAACAGTTCGTCGCTGCAACTGGGTGACTCGCTCTTCGCGGCGACCGTGCTGGCGCTCACCGGCGCGGTGCTGGCAGCCGGGAGCGCCCCGGGCCCGGCCAGCTACACGGCGACCTTGGCGGTGGCCGCCGGACTGGCGCTGCTCGGTGCGCTGCTGGCGGGCCGGGTGGTGGTTGGCGGGAGCGCGCGGCCGGGCGGGTGATCCGTGCATTCGGCGCGTCCAACGCCGCTGGGCCGGGAGGATGGCGGACGATGACCTTCCTGACCGTCCTGCCACTGGCCGTGGTGATGGTCGCCGGGACCCAGTTGGTCGTGGCGGTCTTCCTCGCCTCGTCGGACCGTCCCCGGGCCGCGTCGCTGGGCTTCCTCGCCGGCGCCGGGCTGGTGATCACCGTCGGCGTGACGGTGGCGTGGCTGCTCGTCCGGCTGGTGGGCGGCGTGGCCACCGACGCCAGCGACGTTGCCGGCCGGGTCGATAGCGGTCCCGTCATCGACCTGGTGGTGCTCGCCCTGCTGGTCAGCCTGGCCGTGGTGGTCTGGCTGCGTCGGAACCGGGCCGGGCGGCCGAGATGGCTGAGAAGCATCGGGCACGCCGATCCGCGCTGGGCGCTGCGCCTGGGCGCGCTGCTCTTCGTGGTGACGCCCACCGACGACCTGATCATGGCGGCGGTCGGGGCGAGCGTGGCCCGGCATGGCCTGCCGTGGTGGCACCTGCTGCCGTTCGTGCTGCTCACGGTGACGCTGCTGGCCCTGCCGCTGCTGGCGTTGCTGCTGCTCGGGCATCGCGCGGCGCGGGTGCTGACCCGGATGCGCGAGTGGGCCGAGGGGCACGCCTGGGTGGTCAATGAGGTGTTGATCGCGTTCTTCGCGGTGTTGACGGTGCTGGACCTGATCCGCACCGGGTGAGCCACCGCACATCCGGTCACGGGTCGTTCCGAGGCGTCGTCAACAGCGGTGGTCGTGCGGCGGACAGGAGGACGGGATGAAGGTTCTGGTCACCGGGGCGAGCGGTCGCCTGGGCTCCAAGGTGCTGGCCCGGCTGCACGCGGACGGGGTCAGCGTGCGGGCCACCAGCCGACGGCCGCGCGGAGGCGGCGACGTGGAGTGGGTGGTGACCGACCTGGTCACCGGGAGAGGATTGACCGAGGCGGTGGCCGGGATGGACGCGGTGCTGCACCTGGCGTCCGCACCACAGGGCCGGCGGACCTACCAGGTGGACGTGCTGGGCACACGCCGGCTGGTGGTGGCCGCTGGCGCGGCCGGCGTCCAGCACCTGGTGTACGTCTCGATCGTCGGTGTGGACCGGGTGCCGATCCCGTACTACCGGCACAAGCTCGCCGCCGAGCAGGTGATCGCGGCCGGCCCCGTGCCGTGGTCGGTGCTGCGGGCGACCCAGTTCCCGCAGCTCCTGGACGAGATTCTGACCACCAGCGCACGGTTGGGGCCGGTGATCGGGGACCGGGCGGTGCTCGCCCAACCGGTCGACCCCGGCGAGGTGGCAGCCCGGCTGGCGGCCCGGCTGGTCGCCGGCCCGCTGGGCGGCATCGAGGAGTACGGAGGGCCGCAGGTGCTCCGCTTCGACGAAGCGGTCCGCGCCTGGCGACAGGCCCGAGGGTCGCGCCGGCCCCTGCTGCCGGTGCGGATCCCGGGCCGGATCGGTCGTGAACTGCGTGCTGGCGGCCTGGTCACCGAGGCGCTGCCCCGGGGCGTTCGCACCTGGGCCGACCACCTCGCTGACACGTACGGGGGAACCCGGCGGAGATGAGACGTACAACGGTTCACGTTCGTCTTACGGTGACGCCATGTTCACTGTCGTCGTCACCGTGATCCTGTACGTCTTCGGCTTCGTCTTCCTCTATGGCGTGATCCGGCTGGGTGTCCGGCACGCGCTGGAGGACCTGGAGCTGTACCGGGCCAAGGCCCAGCGGGCCGAGGAGTTGGCCGCTTCCCGCGACCGCACCTTCCTGCGCGAGAACGCCTTCCTCGCCGGAAGTTGAGCCACCGGTCGGTGGAGCCCGGACGGGTGGTGCTGCGGGGCGGCTCGGGAGTCGCCGGGCGGTTCGGCGTGGCGGATGCGAGGATCGCACCCGTGATGGGAACGCTGAAGACCGAACCGGCCCGCGTCCGCCTCGACCTGCTCGCCCCGCCGGTGGCGGAGGCGATCGCCCAGTGGCCTGCCGGCGCGCCGGTGGACGTCGACGAGCTGCTGGTCGCGCCGATCGACGCCGACCTCGCCGACACCGCCGCGTTCTGCGCGGCGTACGAGGTGGGGCTGGACGTGTCGGCCAACTGCGTCGTGGTGGCCGGCAAGCGCGAGGGTGTGGTCCGCTACGCGGCCTGCATCGTTCTGGCCACCACCCGGGCCGACGTGAACGGCGTGGTCCGCCGGGCGCTGGACGTGCGCAAGGCGAGCTTCGCCCCGATGGCCGACGCGGTCGAGCTGACCGGAATGGAGTACGGCGGCATCACCCCGATCGGGCTGCCGGCGCAGTGGCCGATCCTGGTCGACGCGCGGGTGATCGCCACGCCACACGTCATCATCGGATCGGGCGTACGGCACAGCAAGATCGCCCTGCCCGGGCCGGCGCTGGGCGCCCTGCCCGGCGCGCAGGTGGTGGAGGGCCTGGCCCGGCCGGCCTGACCAGGCACCGGCATCGATACCGTTGCACGTGAAACATCACGTCGGTCGATGCCGGGTGCGGCCCGACTCAGTGCGAGTGCGCCCCGGACTCGCGCTGCTCGACCTCGGCCAGGGCGGCGAGCAGCGTCTGCGCCTCCTGAGCGCCGGTGACCGCGTACTTCCCGGCCAGCACGAAGGTCGGCACGCTGGTCACACCCAGCTCCCGGGCGGCGGCCAGCTCGGCGGCGATGTCGGCGGTCCGCTCGTCGGAGTCGAGGAACCGACGCACGTCGGCGGCGTCCAGGCCGATGCCGCCGGCCAGCGTGGCCAGGGCCTCCCGGGAGCCCACGTCGACACCCTGGGTGAAGTGCGCCTGGTACAGCGCCTCCACCATGTCGGCCGCCCGGCCGTGGTCGGTGGCGTACGAGACCAGCCGGTGCGCGTCGAAGGTGTTGGCGATCACCGCCCGGTCGAAGTCGAGCCGGAGCCCGTCACCCGCGGCGACCTGGGTCACGTGGGCGAACATCTGCCGGGCCCGCTCCGGGCCGCCGAACTTGGCGGCCATCGCCTCCACCAGCGGTCGGGGCTCGGCCACCGGCGACGGATCGAGCTGGAACGGCCGGTAGCGGACGGTCACGTCGCCGTCGTAGCTGGCGAGTGCCTCTTCCAGCCGGCGCTTGCCGATGTAGCACCACGGGCACACGACATCCGCGTAGATCTCGATCTCCATGATTGGTGCCAACCCCCCGGTCAGCCGATCTGTTCCCGGACCTGGCGCTTGAGCCGGCCCAGGATCGCGGTGCCGCCGCGAACCCGCAGCGGGCTGATCGCCTGCGCCAGGCCCATCCGCTGGTAGAGGTCGTCCGGCACGGCCAGCACCTGCTCGGCGCTCGCGCCGGCCAGCCCCTCGGCGAGGATCCCGGCGAACGCCCGGGTCGTCGGGGCCTCCGGTGGGCAGTCGAAGAGGGTCTCCACGACCCCCTCCGGCGTCACCCGGGCGCGCAGGAAGAACGCCGTCTGGCACTCCGGCACCTGCTCCATGCCCTCACGTTCGGCGGCCCCGGCCGGGAGCGGCGGGATGACGTCGGCGTACTCGAGCAGCAACTCCAGCACCAGGTCGCGCGGCGCGGAGGCGAACTCGTCGACGATCTCGGCCAGTCGGGCCGGCATGTCAGCCATGCGTCGAGGCTACCGCTGCGGACAGCGCCCCTTCCTCACACGGTTGGGGACTGCTCGCTGATCTCGCTGAGGGCGCTGGTCGGGTCGAGCTGCATGGCCAGGTCGCCGAGCGAGACGATCCCGACCAGCTTGCGGTCGGTGTCGCAGACCAGCACCCGCCGGATGCCCCGGTCCCGCATCAACGCCGCCGCCTCGCCCGCCGTGCAGTGCTGCTCGATCATGACCACCTCACGGGTGACGATCGAGCCGATGGTGGTGGCCGCCGGTGAGCTGTTCTCCGCCACCGCGCGGACCACGATGTCGCGGTCCGTGAGCATGCCGGCGAGGCTGGCGCCGTCGGTGACCACCACGTCGCCGATGTCCGCCTCCTTCATCACCCTGGCCGCCTCGTCCAGGGTGGTCTCCGCCGGCAGGTACACCACCTGCTTGGTCATCACGTCGCTGACCCGGTAACCGGTCATGAGAGCCTCCGAAGACGTTTCCACCCGATCAGACTGCGGTACCCCGTGACGCCGTCGCTACACCAGGTTCGCACGCTCCCGGCGCACCTCGTCGACCAGCCGTTCCACCAGCCCGTCCAGCGGCAGCTCGGTGCGCCCGTCGCCGGCCCGCTCGCGCAGCTCGACGTACCCGTCGGCGAGCCGGCGACCGACCACGACCGCGCGCGGAATGCCGATCAGCTCCGCGTCGGTGAACTTCACGCCGGCCGAGACGTGCGTCCGGTCGTCGACCAGCACGCGCAGCCCGGCCGCGGAGAGACGCCCGCCGAGCTCCAGCGCCGCGTCGAGTTGCGGCCCCTTGCCCGCCACGACCAGGTGTACGTCGCACGGCGCGACCGCCGTCGGCCAGACGAGCCCCCGGTCGTCGTGGTGCTGCTCGGCGACCGCCGCCACCGCCCGCGACACCCCGATGCCGTAGCAGCCCATGGTCGGCCGGACCGGCTTGCCCGCCGGGCCGAGCACGTCGACCGCGAACGCGTCGGTGAACCGGCGGCCGAGCTGGAAGATGTGCCCGATCTCGATGCCCCGCCGGATGGTCAGCTCCCCACCGTCGCAGGCCGGGCAGGGGTCGCCGGCGCGTACGTCGGCCGCCTCGATCGTGCCGTCGGGCGTGAAGTCCCGCCCGCAGACGACGTCCGTCGCGTGCCGGCCCGGCTCGTTCGCCCCGGTCAACCACGCCGAGCCGGGCACCACCCGCGGATCGACCAGGTAGCGGATGCCCAGCTTGTCGAGCAGTTGCGGCCCGATGTACCCGCGAACCAGCTCCGGATGGTCGGCCCAGTCCTCGAAGACGGCCACCTGGGCCGGGTGCAGCGCGGCACCGACCCGCTTCAGGTCGACCTCCCGGTCACCGGGAACACCGATCACCAGCGGTTCGGCCCGGTCCGCGCCCGGCTGACGGACGGTCAGCACGACGTTCTTCAGGGTGTCGGCGGCCGTCCAGCCGTCCCGGCGACCCAGCCGGTGCGCGTTGGCAAGCTCCACCAGGCTGGCGATCGTCGGGGTCTCGGGGGTGTCGTGCACCTCGACGGCCGGCTGCGCGGCCGGATCCCCGGCGGCGGGCGCCCGGGTGACGACCGCCTCGGTGTTCGCCGCGTATTCGCAGGCCGTGCAGCCGACGTAGCTGTCCTCCCCGACGGGCGTCGCAGCCAGGAACTCCTCCGACGCCGAGCCACCCATGGCCCCGGACATCGCGTGCACCACCGTGTACTCCAGGCCCAGCCGGTCGAAGATCCGCCGGTACGCCGCCCGGTGCCGTCGGTACGCCGCCCGCAGACCCTCCTCGTCCAGGTCGAAGGAGTACGCGTCCTTCATCAGGAACTCCCGGCCGCGCAGCAGACCGGCCCGTGGCCGCGCCTCGTCGCGGAACTTCGTCTGCACCTGGAACAGCGTCACCGGGAAGTCCCGGTACGAGGTGAACAGATCCTTGACCAGCAGCGCCGCCATCTCCTCGTGGGTGGGCGCCAGCAGATGCTCGGCGCCGCGCCGGTCGGCGAGGGTGAAGATGTCGTCGCCGTACTCCGTCCACCGGCCGCTGGTCCGGTACGGCTCCGCCGGCAGCAGTGCCGGGAAGTGCACCTCCTGGTCGCCGATCGCGATCAGCTCGCCGCGCACCACCTCGGTGATCCGGTCCAGCACCAGCTTGCCCAGCGGCAGCCACGTGTAGCCGCCCGGTGCGGCACGACGGATGTAGCCGGCGCGCAGCAGGAGCCGGTGGCTCGGCACCTCCGCGTCGGCCGGGTCCTCGCGCAGGGTCCGCAGCAGCAGGGTCGACATGCGTAGCAGCATTCGCGCAGCCTACGACCGGCGCGGCGGAATGAGCGATTCATTTCGGCCTAAGCTGAGGCGTGCTCGAAGCCGGCAGCCGCAAGCGCAACCAACCGGCACCACCGCACGCGGTCTTCGAGGCGCTGACCGACCCGGACCGTGACCCGACCCGCCCGTGGCTCCTGCTGCTGGACGACGAGCAGCGCCCGCGGACACTCGAGGCCCGGAGGCCCGACCTCGTCGTCTGGTCCTCGGTCTGGCCGAAGCGACCGGACGCGGTCGTGCGGTTCGACCTGCCGTTCGACGGTACCTACGGCACCGATCTGCGCTGGACACTCCTGCTGGCTGAGCCGCTGCCGGACCCGTCGCTGCTCGGTCACCTGCGCAAGCGGCTCAACCTGCTGATCAACGGCAACCTGCGGGACACGTTCGGCCAGTGACGTCCCGGCCGATGATCAACTGGCGTCAGCGTTGACTGGCAGAGATGACGAAGGCTCGCCAGGACTGCCGGTCGAAGGTGAGCACCGGGCCGGCCGGGTCCTTGCTGTCCCGCACGCCGACGATGCCGACGAGGTTGTCGGCCACCTCGACGCACTCACCCTGCCCGCTCCGAGTGGACTTGCGCCAGGCCGCGCCGATCAGCTCCATGACGCCATCACTTCCTTCATGAGCAGGGTCGACTGCCGGTGAGGCAGGGCCTCGCTGCGGACGCTCTCCCACCTCGCCAGCAGGATAGCCACGTCCTCGTCCCTGTCGACCACCACGCCGCCGAGTTGGTTCTCCAGGTGACCGACCCACCCACCGTCACTACCACGAGCCAGGGTGAACGGACCGTTGAGTCCGATGTGGTTGCTGACCTCGATAGGAATGACGTGCACGCTGATGTGCGGGCGATCGGCGCATTCGACAAGGTGGGCGACCTGTTGGCTCATCAGACCGCGAAACCCTTCGTCGGCGCGCCGCAGCACACCTTCCTCGATCACTGCCACGAGCTTCGGGGCCTCCGCGTGCTCCAGGATGGACTGGCGGTCCATCCGGACTGCGAGTCGCTTCTCCACCTCGTCATCGCTCAGCGCGTCGTTCGCCCGAATCACCGCCCGGGCGTAGTTCTCGGTCTGTAGCAGGCCGGGAATGAGCGTGGGCTGGTAGCACCGCAGTTGCTGGGCCTGGCGTTCGGCTTCCAGCCACGGTCGGAGCCAGCTCGGCTGACCGTCCCGCTCGGCCAGCTTGAGCAGCGACATCAGCAGCCCGCCTGTGCCCAGCACCTCGTCCGCCCGTTTGAGGAAGAACCGGTCGAGCGGGCGTTGACCCAGCTCGACGGCGGACACCTGGGAGCCCGAGAAGTGGACGAGCTTCCCGAACTCCTCCTGACTCAGCTCGGCGCTCAGCCGCAGCCTCCGGAGTTGTGCCCGGATCAGCTCCGCGGTCGGTTCACCTTCCACACTTCCTCCACGCTCTTTCTGCGTTGCCCCGGCCGGTCCGGACGATCGCCGGGCACCGACCCGACCTCGCCCCGACCACCGTCGATGCCTTCCGACAGTAGTTCGTCCTTCAGCAGAGTGTCACGCAGGGCCTGAAGGAGGTCGAGATGCGCAAGCGCCTTTCCGGTGAGCTGCCCGTACCCCGGCTCGGTCCGCACGCCGACCGGCCCCGGCCGTACCCGCCTGGCCACCGGCCGCACCTGCCGATCCGTCCGCTGTGGCTGTGCCGGGCCTGCGGGCTGCCCTGGCCCTGCGTCGAGGCGCGGCTGCTGCTCAAAATCGAGTACGACAATCACTACGTCGACCTGGCCATCTACCTCTCCGGGCTCTACCACGAGGCGACGCACGACCTGTTCCGGTTGAATCCGCACGACGGCCCGACGCCGCGCGAGCTGTTCGAGCGGTTCGTCGCCTGGGGGCCGTACCGCCGACCGATCGTCGAGCCGGACGGGTGACGGCGAGCGGACAGCGCGGGTGGCAACCATGGCCGCGCCGGCTCGCGTCAGGGAGGGCAGGACATCAACCCGCACCACTACCCCAAGGATCGGCTCGTGTGGACCCTCTATTGAGTGAGTTCGACTCGTTCGTCCGTACCCGCACGCCGGCGCTGCTGCGCTCGGCCTACCTGCTCACCGGCGACCAGCACCTGGCCGAGGACCTCGTCCAGTCGGCCCTGGCCCGGACCCACCGCTCCTGGAACCGCCTGCACCACAGCGGCAACGCCGAGGCGTACACCCGCAAGACCATGTACCACCTGCAGGTTTCCTGGTGGCGGCGACGCCGGATCTCCGAGTCGATGCCGGGCGAGCTGCCCGAGCCACGCGGAGGCGACTCGGCCCCCGACCACGCCCACCAGACCAGCCTGCGACTCACCCTGCGGTCTGCGCTGGCGAAGCTCTCCCCGAAACAGCGGGCCGTGCTGGTCCTGCGGTTCTTCGAGGACCGCACCGAGGCGGAGGCGGCGGACCTTCTCGGCGTCACGGTCGGCACCGTGAAGAGCCAGACGGCCAAGTCACTGGCCAGGCTGCGCGCCGTCGCGCCCGAACTCGCCGAGCTGTACGTCCTGGAAGGAAGCACCCGATGAACGACCAGCGCCTCCGGCTCGACCTGACCGCCCTGGCCGACGAGGTCACCTCGGTCGACCTACGGGACCGTACGCTGCGCACGTCCCGCCGGCTCGGTATCCAGCGGGCGGTGGCCACGTCGGCCGCCGCGCTGGTGCTGATCGCAGCGGCGGCTGGCACCGCCTTCGCCATCCGACCGGACCAGTCCCCGACCCCACTGCCCGCGGACACCCCGTCGGTAACGGCGTCGCCCTCGCCGACGCAGTCGCCCACCCCGACGCCGTCCACCAGCGCCGACACGCCCGGTGCCCCGCCCAGCAGCAGCGGGTCCAGCACGAACACGCCGGCCCTGCAGTTCGGGAAGCTCTTCTACGGCCCCGCCGTGGTGACCGACGCGGAGACGACGAACCTGCGCTCCTGGCGTCCGGGCGACAGTCCGGTGCGTCTGCTGGCTCTGCCCGAGCTCGCGGCGAAGGGCAACGCGAGCATCTCGCCGGACGGCCGCCGGGTTGCCTGGGTGGAGAGTGAAGGCACCCTCGTCGTCGCCGACGCCGACGGCTCCGACAGGCAGGAGATGCGCTCGGACGTGGCGAGCAGCTGCACCCCTGTCTGGTCACCGGATGGGCGGCACCTGCTGTTCATCGAGGCGAAGTCGGCGGGTGAGCCCGGTCGGCACGGGGTGCTGGACACCCGCAGCGACAAGCGGACAGTCGCCTGGTGGACCGAGCAGCCCCCCGGCTGCCACGCCCTCTGGTCGGCGGACGGTCGGACCATCGCCATGGCCGTGGACATCGGGGTCACCCTCTACGCCACGGACGGCACGAAGAAGCGGGTGGTCCCCGGCTTCTCCCTGGACGGTTGGCGCAGCCACGACATCGCCAGCCTGTCCTCGGACGGCTCTCGGATCGCTCTGCTGCGGAGAGCGCCCGGCGAGGAGTCCGGCGACATCGCTCGTGAACTGTGGGCCAACGCGGTATTGGACACCCGCAGTGGCAGGCAGGTCACCTTGCCACTGGGCGGACGCACGCTGCGGCAGGTCTACTTCCAGACCGACGGCTCCATGGTCGTGCGAGTGCAGGCTGGCAGCGGGTACGCGGTGCTGCTGGTGGACGAGGACGGTAAGAAGATCTCCGAGACCGCGGAGCCGGCGAGCCTGAAGGACATGCAGATCCTGGCCGTCGTGGACTGACGAGCGTCACGGGCGAAAGGGTGGGCCGCCCTCGGGTGGCCCACCCTTCTGCTGCCTGCGCAGGACCTGCGGAGCAGGTTGCTGGGCTGAGCCACCGGTGCGCTGCCACCGGGTACGAGGGACCGGCCACTGACGGGGGGTGGCCGGTCCCGCCTGTCGTGTGCGCCATGACCTCCGACACGTCGTGGAATCGGGGCGGTGCCAGGCCTTCCTGCGGTGACAGACTGGTCGCCGCAGGCAACGGGTGGCGTGAGGGAGGCGCGGGTGCGCTGGCGCAGTTTTGTCGCGGTCGGGGACAGCTTCACCGAGGGTATGGACGACGCCTACCCGGACGGCACGTACCGGGGCTGGGCGGATCTGGTGGCGACCCGGCTCGCCGCCGAGGCGGGGCCCGACTTCCGCTACGCCAACCTGGCCATCCGGGGCCGGCTCTTCCCCGGCGTGGTCGCCGAGCAGGTGCCCGCCGCAGTGGCGATGAAGCCCGACCTGATCAGCTTCGCGGCCGGCGGCAACGACGTGCTGCGTCGCACCTTCGACCCGGACACGTTGGTCGCCCGCTTCGACGACGTGGTCCGGCAACTGCGCTCGGGCGGCGCGGACGTGCTGCTCTTCCGGTTCGCGGACGTGATGGCCCGGCTGCCCGGCCAGCGCCTCGTCGCTCCCCGGGTGAATCTGCTCAACCAGGCGGTCGGTGAGACCGCGGAGCGGCACGGCGCCATCCTGGTCGACCTCTACGCCGACGACACCTTCCTCAACCCGATGCTCTGGAGCACCGACCGGCTGCACCTCTCCCCGGCCGGGCACCGCCGGGTCGCCGGGCAGGTGTTGACCGCGCTCGGGGTGGGCTGCGACGAGGAGTGGCTGCTGGTCCCGCCGCACCCTGCGCCGTCGCCGTGGCTGGCCGCCCGCGCGGCCGACCTGCGCTGGGCGGGGCAGCACCTGGCCCCGTGGATCAGGCGGCGGCTGACCGGCCGGTCGTCCGGTGACACGGTGACCGCGAAGCGCCCCCTGCTCGGTCCGCTCACCGACTGACCGTGCTCACCCTGCACACCGCGCCGCTGCTGCGCCTCACCGCCGAGGGCGAGCCGGTGCCGGATCAGGCCGT
The DNA here is from genome assembly GCF_040678715.1 of Micromonospora sp. NPDC049301. Taxonomy (NCBI): domain Bacteria; kingdom Bacillati; phylum Actinomycetota; class Actinomycetes; order Micromonosporales; family Micromonosporaceae; genus Micromonospora; species Micromonospora sp. NPDC049301. The sequence continues at coordinate 238,444 of NZ_JBFAQO010000001.1, forward strand.
GTTGGTGAGCGGCGACCGGATCGAGGCTGTCGGCCCGCTGGCCGAGCTGAGCGGGTCGTACGCCGGGGTGCGGGTCCGCCGCTGGCCCGGCACGCTGGGGCCGGGGATGCTGCACGACGGGCCGCTGCCGGCGGCGCCAACCCCGCGCGAGCGGGTGCACGCGCTGCTGCGGCGCGGAGTGACGGCGGTGCTGGCCGAGCATCTCGCCGACCCGGCGCTGCGGGCGGCCATCGACCGGGGTGACCTGCTGGCGCTGCCCACCGCCGTACCGCCGAAGCTGAATCGGGGCGGGCGTGCCGACCTGGCGGTCCATGCCGCCGACGGTGCCTGCCTGGTGACCGTGGTCGCCGGCCGGATCGCCCACCGTCGCGCCTGACCACCGTCACGTGCCCACCGCCACATCCGCGGCCCCCGATCCCCGATGGCCGGCCGCCGGGCCGAATCGCGGCGTACCTTGGGGATCATGTCTGTGCCGAACGATCCTGATCCCCGCCTCCAGTCGTACGCGGACCCGCAGCGGCTGGTCACCACCGACTGGCTGGCCGAGCACCTGGGCGACGAGGGCCTCGTCGTGGTCGAGTCCGACGAGGACGTACTGCTCTACGAGTCGGGTCACATCCCCGGCGCCATCAAGGTCGACTGGCACCTGGAGCTGAACGACCAGGTGACCCGGGACTATCTCGACGCGAAGAGCTTCGCCGAGATGTGCGCCGCCAAGGGCATCGGTCGGGGCGACACGGTGGTCTTCTACGGCGACAACTTCAACTGGTGGGCCGCGTACGCCCTCTGGGTCTTCTCGCTCTTCGGGCACGCCGACGTGCGGCTGCTCGACGGCGGCCGGCAGAAGTGGATCGCTGAGGGGCGCGAGGTGACCCGGGACAAGCCGTCCCGCCCGCGCGCCGACTACCCGGTGCCGCTGCGGGACGACACGCCGCTGCGGGCGTTCCGCGAGCAGGTGATGGCGCACATCGCCGCGGGCCGCCCGCTGGTCGACGTGCGGTCGCCGGGTGAGTACACCGGCGAGATGCTGCACATGCCGGACTACCCGCAGGAGGGTGCGCTGCGGGGCGGGCACATCCCGGGCGCGGTGAGCAAGCCGTGGAAGTCCGCCGCCAACGAGGACGGCACGTTCAAGTCGTCGGACGAACTGCGCGCGATCTACGCCGACCAGCTCGGCCTCAGCCCGGACGACGACGTGATCGCGTACTGCCGGATCGGTGAGCGGTCCAGCCACACCTGGTTCGTGCTGCGACACCTGCTGGGCTACCCGCAGGTGCGCAACTACGACGGCTCCTGGACCGAGTGGGGCAACCTGGTCCGGGCTCCCGTCGTGAAGGGCGACCAGCCGGGCGGGCTCGCCGCCTGAGCGGCCCACCTGTCCCCGCGCGTCCGTGGCGGACGCGCGGGGATGGTGCTCAGCCGGCGAGTGCCACCATGCCGCGCAGGTCGCGGACGATGCCGGTGATCTCGCCGGTCTCCGGGTTCCACCGCGCCAGGCCGACCGGTTCCAGGCGGAGCAGCACCCCGCCCTTGTTGTCCCAGCCCAGCACCTCGCAGCAGCCCTTGGCCCGGTCCCGGCCCAGGTCGAGCACGTGGGCCACCGCACCCGTACGGGCGTCCAGCACGGCCACCCCCTCGGCACCGTCGATCTCGCCGCTGGTGATCCACGCGGCGCGGGCCAGCCGGTTGCCGTGCAACCAGCCCCGGCCGTAGAACTCGTTGACCTGGTACGGCGCTGGCAGCAACTGGCCCGTGACGCGTTGTTCGGAGCGGACGGTGCCCTTGCTGGCGGTCCGGCTGCGCATCATCAGGCCGCCCCGCTCGCCGCCCGTCTCGATCAGCGCCGCCTCGCGTCCGGCCGCCGGGTCGGGCGCCGCCACGTCCCAGGCCGAGACGGTGATCGTGCTCGCCGCGCCGGTCACCCGGTCCACCGCGTACGTCCGGTTGTCCCCGCCGACCAGCACCCGGTCGTTCGCCCAGACCACCAGCTCCAGGTAGCCGGCGAGTGGGATCCGGCGCACGGTGGCCGTGGTGAGGTCGACGAGGATCAGCTCGTTGGTCTGCGCGAACGCGGCCGAACGGCCATCGGGCGACAGCACTCCCGGCTTCAGGGCGGGTGCCTCGTTGCCGCCCTCGTCCCGGGTGGGTGCCGGGGTCACCACGTCGAGACTGCGCATGACTCCGTCGTCGCCGAGGATCCGGACCGGCCCGTCCGCGCGGTACTCCTCGTCCAGCGGCTGGAACAGCGCCAGCGCCTGCTGGACCGGTCGCGCGGAGAGCGGCACGGTCGCCGGGTCGCCGAGCCGGGCCAGCGGGTCGGGCGGAAAGGTCAGCTCGGTCGGGGGTCGCTGCACCGGACCGGAGTGCGGGGTCTCGACGGTCGGGGCGACGGTCGGGGCCACCGTGAGGTCCGGCGGCGGCTCGGCGGTCGGTCGCAGGGCGGCCACCGTGCCGCCGCCGATCAGTACCACGGCCAGGGCGACCGCGCCGACCGCCCGGCGGGTACGTCGGGTACGCCGGGCCCGCTCCCAGCCGGCCGTCGCAGGCTGGCTCGGCAGCACGTCCTCGACACTGACGGTCAGTAGCCGGCGCAGGTCCTGTTCGTTCATGGGTTCACCTCCAGGCCGGTGGCCAGGTCGCCGTGACTCGTCGGCTCCTGGACGGGCCGGGAGTCCCGGGCGAGGTCCGGAGCCAACTCACGGAGCCGGCGCAGCGCCGCGTGGCACTGGCTCTTCACGGTGCCGACGGTCACCCCCAGCGCCTCGGCGGTGGCCGCCTCGGTCAGGTCCTCGTAGTAGCGCAGCACGAGCACCGCCCGCTGTCGGGGCGGTAGCAGGCCGAGTGCGTCGTGCAGCGTGAGCCGCAGTGCGCCGTCGCGGTCGGGGGCCACCTGCTCCGGCGGCTCGGCGCTCAGCCGTTCGCGCCGCCGGCGCCGCCACCACGACACCGTGTCCCGGTAGAGGATGGCTCGCACGTAGGCGGCGGGATCGCCGTCGCGGACCGTGGTCCAGCGCAGCGCCAGCTTGAGCAGCGCGTCCTGGAGGAGGTCCTCGGCCTGGTGCCGGTTGCCGCAGATCAGGTAGGCCGCGCGCAGCAGGCGGTGCTGGTGGCTCTCCACGAAGGCGAGGTAGCCGTCGCGTCCGTCGCTTGCCATCCGCCCACCTCCCGGCCGTCGCGTTCGGCCTCACCTGGCAGACGCACGGGGAGGGGGAAAAGGTTGGGTCAGCTCTCCGGTTGCCCGGTCAGGTAGCGCTGGAGGGTCGGTGCGACCCAGAAGACCAGCTCCTCCGGATCCATCTCCACCATCGGTGGCAGGCGGACGATGTAGCGGGTGAAGGCGAGACCGAGGATCTGACTGGCCACCAGGCCGGCGCGCCGGGCGGTCATCGTCTCCTCGGTGCCGAACGTGGCCACGGTGGAGGTGAGCTGGTCGGCGAAGATGCCGCGCATCCGTTCCGCCGCGCCCGGGTTGGTGCTTGCGGCCCGCAGCAGCGCAACGAGCGTGTCGTCGCCCTCCCACCGGGCGAGGAAGTGCCGCACCAGCACCTCGCCGAGCCGCCCTGGCGGCACGTCGGTCAGGTCGGGCAGCCGGAGGTCGAACTCGGCCGCCGCCCCGAAGAGCCCCTCCTTGCTGCCGTAGTAGCGCATCACCATCGACGGGTCGATCCGGGCGTCGGCGGCGATGGCCCGGATGGTGGCGCGCTCGTACCCGTCGGCGGCGAACCGTTCGCGAGCGGCTTGCAGGATCGCGGCCCGGGTGACGTCCGAGCGGCGGGGCTGGGTCGAATGGGCGGGCGCTGTCATGTCAACGACCGTAGGCCAACGGCTGTTGACAGACAACTCGTGCCGACCTACCGTTGCCAACAAGTGTTTGCCAACACGTGTTGGCAACGGTTGTTCCGGAGGTGGTCATGCTGCCCACGAATACCGACGTTCTGGTGGTGGGCGGCGGGCCCACCGGCCTCGCCACCGCGCTGACGTTGGCCCGCCGCGGGGTCGACGTCACCGTCCTCGACCAGCTCGACAGCCCGCCGGTGACCTCGCGGGCGGCCGTCGTGCACGCGTACACCCTGGAGGTGCTGGACCGGATCGGCGCCGCGGCGCCGCTGATCGCCCAGGGGGTGCGGGCGCCGCGCTTCACCGTCCGCGACCGCGACCGGGTGCTGCTGTCGGTCCCGTTCCACCAACTGCCGTCCCGCTTTCCCTACGCGCTGCTGGTCTCCCAGGCGGTCACCGAGGCCGTGCTCACCGAACGCCTGGCCGACCTCGGCGTGCAGGTGCGGCGGCCGTGCCGGCTGACCGGTCTGACGCGGACCGGTGACGGGGCGCTCGCGCAGGTCGACGGCGCCGAGGTGCGCGCCCGGTACGTGGTCGGGGCGGACGGCCTGCACAGCACGGTCCGGCAGTTGGCCGGCATCGGATTCACCGGCCCCAGCGACGAGGAGTCCTTCGTGCTGGCCGACGTCCGGGTGCGCAGCGCCCTGCCCCGCGACGAGGCGGCGCTCTTCCTCGCCCGTTCCGGTCCGCTGATCTGGGCACCGCTCCCGGACGGGGTGGTCCGGCTGGTCGCCGCCGTCCCGACCGCGCCGGCAGAGCCGGACCCGGCGTACCTCCAGGCGCTGCTCGACGAGCGCGGCCCGGCGCGGCGACCCGAGCGGGTGACCGAGGTGCTCTGGGGTTCGCGGTTCCGGGTGCACCACCGGATCGCCGACACCTTCCGGTCCGGGCCGGTGCTGCTGGCCGGCGACGCCGGGCACGTGCACAGCCCCGCTGGCGGGCAGGGCATGAACCTCGGCATCTGCGACGCGGTGGCGCTCGGCACCGCGCTGGCCGATGTGCTCGGCGGAGGCCCCGAGACGCTGCTGGACGACTACACCGCCCGGCAACGCCCGATGGCCGAGGACGTGCTGAGCTTCGCGGCCGGGTTGACCCGGCTGGCCACGCTCTCCCCGGCCCGCCGGCCCATCCGGGACGTGCTGCTCCGGCTGCTCGGTGCCGTTCCGCCGGCCCGCCGGCAGATCGCGCTGCGCCTGTCCGGGCTGTCGCACCGGGAACGTACGCCGAGTTAGGCCCGCAGTGTCCGCCACGCGGCCAGGGTGACCAGGGCGAACGTCCCGGCGGCCGCACCCGCCACTGGCACCGTCCCGTACGCCGAGGCGGCCAGCCCGGCGAGCGCCGCGCCGACCGGTGCGGCGAGCAGCCCGACCATCCGCTGGGCGGCACCCACCCGACCGAGCAGCCCGGCCGGCACGTGCCGCTGCCCGTACGACGCACACAGGCTGTTCCACACCACGGTGCCGGCGGCGAAGACGGCCAGCGCGATCCCGCCCGGCACGGGGTGCCGTGCCAGCGCGAACCCGCTCAGCGCGACCGGGCGAAAGGGGGACGCGCCCGTCGGTGATCATCGGTACGGTGGGCGCCGGCATCCGGACCGGGGAGAAATCAGGCGTGGACCACACCTTCCAGGTCGACCTCCGTGGCGTGGTCGACCTGCTCAGTCATCACCTCTACGGCAGCCCGCGGGTCTACGTCCGTGAGCTGCTGCAGAACGCGGTGGACGCGATCACCGCCCGCCGTGCCGGCGAGCCGGACGCTCCCGCGCTGGTCCGCATCGAGCCGCCGGACAGCACCGGTGACGGCACGCTGCGGGTGCACGACACCGGCATCGGCCTCACCGAGGCGCAGGTGCACGAGCTGCTGGCCACCATCGGCCGCAGCTCGAAGCGCGACGAGCTGGGCTTCTCCCGGCACGAGTTCCTCGGCCAGTTCGGCATCGGCCTGCTCTCCTGCTTCCTGGTGGCCGACGAGATCCGGGTGCTCACCCGGCACGGCGACCACCCCACGGTCCGCTGGACCGGGTACGCCGACGGCCGCTACTCGGTGACGGTGGCGCCGCCCGAGGCCGCCCGCGCCGAGCCGGGCACGACGGTCACGCTGGTGCCCCGCCGCGACGCCGACCAGTGGTTCAGCACCCCGACCGTCACCGACCTGGCCCGGCTCTTCGGTTCCCTGCTGCCGGTCACCGTCCGGGTCGGCGACGTGGTCACCACCACCGGCGAGCCACCCTGGCCGACCACGGCCGGTGCGCCGGTCGACCGGGCTGCGCTGATCTCGTACGCCCGGGAGATGCTCGGCGTCGACCCGTTCGACGTGCTGCCACTGACCGTGCCGGAGGCCGGGCTGACCGGCGTCGCCTTCATCCTGCCCACCCCGGTGAACCCGGCGGCCCGGGCCGGGCACCGGGTCTACCTGAAGCGGATGCTGCTCACCGAGCACGCCGACGGGCTCCTGCCGGACTGGGCGTTCTTCGCGCACTGCGTCGTCGACGCGACCGAGCTGCGCCCCACCGCCAGCCGGGAGGCCCTCTACGAGGACACCCTGCTCACCGCCACCAGGGACGCGCTCGGCGACCAGGTACGCGGCTGGCTCGTCCGGCTGGCGCGGCACGACCCGCACCGGCTGGCCGAGTTCCTCCAGGTGCACCACCTCGGCGTGAAGGCGCTGGCACTGCACGACGACGAGATGCTCCGGCTGGTCGACCGGTGGTGGCCGATGGACACCAACGTCGGCACGCTCACCCTCGCCGAGTTCCGGGAGCGCTACGGGGTGCTGCGCTACGCGGCGAGCCTGGACGAGTTCCGCCAGCTCGCCGCGGTGGCCGCCGCGCAGGACCTGGCGGTGGTGAACGCCGGCTACACCTACGACACCGAGCTGATCGAGCGGCTGCCGACGGTGGATCGCTCGGTGCTCATCGAGCGGCTGGAGCCGAGCGACCTGACCACCCGTTTCGACGGGCTCGACCCGCAGGTGGAGCTGGCGCTGCGGCCGTTCCTCAGCGCGGCCCAGCGGGCCGTCGAGCGCTCCGGCTGCGAAGTGGTCATCCGGGCGTACGACCCGGTCTCGCTGCCCGCGCTCTACCTGGTCAGCCGGTCGGCGGCGTTCAACGACCAGCTCGCCGCCAGCCGGGACCGGGCCGACGAGCTGTGGGGCGGGGTGCTCGACGCGCTCGCCGCCACTGCCCCGCCGGACCGCCCGCAACTCGTGCTCAACCACCGCAACCCGCTGGTCCGCCGGGTCACCATGCTGGCCGACCCGGAGCTGGTCGGGCTCGCCGTCGAGGCGCTGTACGGGCAGGCGCTGCTGCTCGGCCACCATCCGATCCGCGCGGCCGACGCCGCGTTGCTGAACGATTCCTTCCTCGGCCTGCTCGGCCGGGCCGTGCCGGGACGGGAGTGACCATGGCCGACGAGGATCTGTGGCGGGTGCTGCGCGGCATCGCCGACATGCCGTACGGGGCGGGGCAGATCGCCGCGTTGGAGCAGTTGCTGCGCCGGGTCGACGCGGCGGACGACCGCCACCTCGCCTTCGTGACCCGGATGCAGGCCACCACCGGGTACGTCTACGGCGGCGAGCCGGCGAAGTCGTTCGTCACCTTCTCCTGGTGCCTGTCCGAGTTCGACCGGGACCCGCAGCCCTACCACCAGCGCCACCTGCACCAGCTGCTGTGGCACTTCAAGTACATGGTGTCCGGGCTGCTGAAGTTCCCGGAGGTGCCGCTCGACCGCACGTACGCGGTGCTGGACGACATGGAGCAGCGCTACCGGGCCGGCGGGCACAGCCTGCAGCCCGTCCACAAGCACCGGTTCCGGATCGCCGACCACGTGGGCGACACCGAGGCGGCCGCGCACTGGTACCGGCTCTGGCAGACCACCCCGCGCGACGAGCTCTCCGACTGCGCCGGTTGCGACCCGACGAGCCAGGTGGGCTACCTCGCCGACACCGGGCGGGACGCCGAGGCGGTGACGCTGGCCGAGCCGGTGCTCGCCGGTCGGCTCACCTGCACCGAGCAGCCGCAGGCCATCCTCACCGCGCTGCTCCTGCCGTACCTGCGCACCGGGCGCGGCGAGTCGGCGCGGGACGCGCACCGGGAGGCGTACCGCCGGCTGCGTGGCAACCTCGCCGACCTGTGGGACATCGGCGACCACATCGAGTTCTGCACGCTGACCGGCAACGAGGCGCGGGCGGTGGAGCTGGTCGAACGGCACCTGGACTGGCTGGACCGGCCGCCGTCCCCGGCCGCCGCGATGCACTTCGCGGCGACCGCCGCCGCCGCGCTGCGCCAGGCGGGTCAGGTGGGCGCGCCGACCGTGTACCGCCGTGCCGCCGAGGGTCGGCCGGCCGGCGAGGTGCCGGCGCTGGCGCTCGCCGACGAGCTGGCGGAGACCGCGACCGCGCTGGCCACCCGCTTTGACGCCCGCAACGGCAGCGCACACCAGTCGGAGTGGATCGCCCGTCGCTTCGCCCTGCGGGCGAGCGGTGAGCACCTGCCGCTCTCCGCGAGCGTTCGCCGTCGCCCGGCCGGCGGGCCGAGCATCCCCCACGACCCGGGTGCGTCACCGGCCGCCGGTCGGGCGCGGGCCGGGGCCGGTGACGAGAAGGCGGTGACCCTGCCCGCCGACGCCGGCCCGGACGAGCTGCTGACCCTCGCCGAGGAGAGCTGGGGCCGGCACGACCGGGCGACGTTCCGGGCGGCGTTGGCCGCCTGCGACGACCGGTTCGGCACCGACGACCTGCCACCGCGCACGGTGGCGCACCGACTGGCGCTGCGGGCGGCCGAGCGCGGCGACGAGGACGACATCGCGGGCGCGATCGAGATGAACCGGGCGGCGCTGAGCCGGTACCGGGAGGCGGCCGAGGAGGTACCCGCCCAGGTGGTCGCCGGGCGGCTCGGCGTGCTGCTCACCCGGTCGGACGACGACGCCGAGGAGGGGCTGGCGCTGGTCCGGGCCGCCGCCGAGGTGTTGGACCGGCTCGGTGACGCCCGACAGCGGGCCGCCGGGCACGACCGGGTGGCGTTGGCGCTGCTGCACCGGGAACGCTGGGCGGACGCCCTCGCCGCGCTCGACCGGGCGCCGGCCGACGCGGGCGGCGACCGGCACCTGGCGGCCCGGATCGCGCTGCACCGGGCACACCTGCTGGAGCAGTCCGACCGCGTCGACGAGGCCCGAGCGGCCGCCGACGAGGCCCGCCGGATCGGCCGTGAGCTGGGCGTCGGCGAGCTGGTCACGGCGGGCTGCCTGACGTACGTCCGGACGGTCGACGACCCGGCCGACGCGGTCGCCGCCTGCGACGAGGCGTTGGGGGTGGCGCCGGCGGCAGCCGAGCTGCCGGTGCGGGTCGCCCGGGCCCGGGCGCTGCTCTCCGCCGGCCGGGCCGCCGACGCGGTGGACGACTTCGTCGAGGCGGTGACGCTCTGCGTGGAGCGGGGCGCCGAGGGCGACGCCTTCCTGCGCTGGGAGTTGGCGAACGCGTACCGGATCGTGGGCCGACTCGGTGAGGCGGCCGAGGTCGCCGAGGAGGCCGTCCTCGGTCTGGACCGGCTCGGCGCCCAGGCCGAGGCCGACCGCTGCCGGCACCTGCTGGCCGGCGTGTACGCCGGGCTCGGCGAGATCGACCCGGCGCTGGCAATCCTGGAGCGGTTGGCCGACAACCTGGACGGGCCGGACAACCTCCCGCACCGCGCGCAGGTGCTGGAGGAGGCCGGCGGGATCCTCTACGACGCCGACCGGGACGCGGTGGCCGCCGAGCGGTTCGCGGCCGCCGCCACGGCGTACCGGCTCGCCGGTCTGCCGCTCGACGAGCTGCGGGCCCGCCGGCGCGAGGCGTACGCCTGGTTCTGGTCCGACGACCGGCCGGCGGCGGTACGGGCCATCGAGCTGGTGGACGGGTTGGTGGCGGCGCTGGCCGGGCAGCCGGAACAGCCTCCGCCGGTGACGTACGAGCTGGCGATGGCGGCCGAGGCCGGGGCGCGGGTGCTGACCGGGGAGGACCGGCCGGACGAGGCGCTGGCCCGGCTGGCCGGGGTGCCCGACCGGTTGCGGTCGATCGAGGCGTTCGGTGAGGCCGCCCAGGTGGAGGTCCTCACCGGTGAGCTGCTGCTGCGCCTGGACCGGCCGGCCGAGGCGGAGCCGTTGCTGCGCCGGGTGCTCGGCGGGCTCCCGGCCGACTCGCGGCCGGTGCGCCAGACGGCCTGGCTGTTGGCCCGTGCGCTGGACCTGCTGGACCGGCCCGAGGAGGCCGCGGCGCTGCGGGCCGAGCACGACCTCGACCAGGACGACTGACCTCGCCGGCCGGTCGACCCCTCCCGGGCAGGTCGGGAGGGGTCGACCGGCGGTGCGGCCTGCGCAACCGACCGGTAACCACCGCTCCACCGCGCACGGCTCGCGGTCTACGCTTGCCCGGTGACGGTGGAGCAGCAGGCGCGGGGCGCGGCGGGTGCGGGCCGGCGGCGGTCCCGCAAGGACGAGATCCTGGAGATCGCGGTCGGTCTGTTCGCCGCGCGGGGCTACCACGGGGTGTCGATGGACGACATCGGCGCGGCCGCCGGGGTGACCGGTCCGGCGCTCTACCACCACTTCGCCGGCAAGGAGGCGATGCTGGCCGCCGCGCTGATCCCGGTCAGCGAAGGGCTGCTGGCCGGCGGGCGGGAGCGCTCCGCCGGGCACCCGGACGACCCGCGCGGCGCGCTGGAGTCGCTGATCGACTTCCACGTCGAGTTCGCGCTGGCCAATCCGGCGGTGATCGCGCTGCACCTGCACGAGCTGGACCGCCTGCCGGAGGAGCCGCGGCGGCGGATCCGCCGGTTGCAGCGGCTCTACGTCGAGGAGTGGGTGACCGTGCTCACCGCGCTGCACCCGGGCATGCCCGACGGCGAGGCGCGGGTGCTGGCGCACGCCGCGTTCGGCCTGATGAACTCGACCCCGTTCCTCGGTGGCGAGGTGGACCGCCGGCGCCGCGCCGAGTTGCTGCGTGACGCGACCCTGGCCGCGCTGCTCGCCTGAGCCGACTCGTCACCGGCATGCCGGTCATGGTTTCCTGACAGCGTCCCACCATCCGGACGCCGGGAGGAAACATGATCGAGTCACTGCTGGTCGCCAATCGGGGCGAGATCGCACGCCGGATCATCCGGACCGCCAAGCGGCTCGGCATCCGCGCGATCGCGGTGTACTCGGAGGCCGACGCCCACCTGCCGTTCGTCACCGAGGCCGACGAGGCGGTCCTCGTCGGCCCGCCGAACCCGGCGCAGAGCTACCGCAACGCCGAGGCGATCCTCGCCGCCGCCAAGTCGACCGGCGCGCAGGCCATCCACCCCGGGTACGGATTCCTGTCGGAGAACGCCGAGTTCGCCCGTACCGTCGAGTCGAGCGGCCTGATCTGGGTCGGCCCCGGCGCGGACGCGATCACCGCGATGGGTGACAAGATCAACGCCCGGAACCTGATGGCGGCGGCCGGCGTTCCGGTCGCGCCCGGCACCACCGACCCGGCCGCCGACCTGGACACGGCGGTTGCCGCCGCGGCCGAGATCGGCTACCCGGTGATGGTCAAGGCCGCCGCCGGTGGCGGCGGGATGGGCATGGGCGTGGCCGTCGACGAGGCCGCGCTGCGCACCGAGTACGACAAGGTGCGCGCGTTCGCCGAGCGGATGTTCGGGGACGGCTCGGTGCTGATCGAGCGGTACTTCCCCCGGGTACGCCACGTCGAGGTGCAGATCCTCGGCCTGGCCGACGGCCGGGTGGTGGCGCTGGGCGAGCGCGAGTGCTCGGTGCAGCGGCGCAACCAGAAGCTGGTCGAGGAGTCGCCGTCCCCGGCGGTCTCGCCCGAGCTGCGCGAGCGTTTCCTGGCTGCGGCCGTGCGGGCGGGCGAGGCGGTCGGCTACCGCAACGCGGGCACGGTGGAGTGCCTGCTCGATCCCGCGACGAACGAGTTCTTCTTCCTGGAGATGAACACCCGCCTCCAGGTGGAGCACCCGGTGACCGAGTACGTCTACGGCGTGGACCTGGTCGAGGAGCAGTTGCGGGTGGCGTCCGGGCTGGCGCCGACCTTCGACCCGGACGCGCTGGCGCCCAGCGGGCACGCCATCGAGATGCGGATCAACGCCGAGGATCCGAAGCGCTTCCTGCCCGGCCCGGGTGTGGTCCGGACCTGGGTGGAGCCGACGGGTGAGGGAGTCCGGGTGGACTCGGGCTACACCGAGGGCAACACCGTCACCCCGTTCTACGACAGCCTGATGGCCAAGCTGATCATCAGCGGTGACACGCGGGAGCAGGTCATCGAGCGGGCCCGGACGGCGGTCGCCGCCTTCCAGATCGAGGGCCCGAAGAACAACCTCCCCTTCTTCGCCGAGCTCCTGGAGAACGAGGAGTTCCTCTCCGGCGCCTACGACACCGGCATCGTCTCCCGCATGCGCTGACCCCGCCCGCCCGCCGGGCCGCCGGGCCCTCGTCCCGGCGATCCGGCGGCACTGGCAGCCGAGCCCTTTGCTCTGCTTACCTGGAGGCAACAGCGGTCGTCCGGATACCGGACAGTCGCCGTTGCGTCCGTTGAAGCAGTGCAAAGGGCGAGGTGGAGCCGACATCCCGCCCCGATCCGACGTCACAGCGAGGTGACCGATGAGCCAGTTGCCAGATTCCGTGTCGATCCGTGAGGTCGGGCCTCGGGACGGGCTGCAGAACGAGGACCCGATTCCGACCGACGCGAAGGTGCGGCTGCTCGACGCGCTCTCCGGTACGGGCGTACGCCGGATCGAGGCGGTGTCGTTCGTGCACCCGAAGGCGATCCCGCAGATGGCCGACGCCGACGAGGTGTGGCGGCGGGCGGCGCGGGCGGACGGGGTGCGCTACTCGGCCCTGGTGCCGAACACGCGGGGCGCCCAGCGGGCGCTCGCCGCCGGGTTCACCGAGATCGAGGTGGTGGTCTCGGCCAGCGACACGCACAACCGGCGCAACGTCAACCGCTCCACGGATGAGTCGCTGGACGACATCGCCGAGCTGATCGACCTGCTGCACGGTGCTTCGGCGCGGGTCGAGGTGATCGTGGCGACCAGCTTCGGCTGCCCGTACGAGGGGGACGTCGACCCGCAGCGGGTGGCCGGCATCGTGGACCGGGTGGTCCGCGACGGCGCCGACCGGATCGCGTTCGGCGACACCACCGGCATGGGCACTCCACGTCGGGTCCGCGAGCTGCTGACCGCGGTACGCGACCGCAACGCGCACGTGCCGGTGCTGCTGCACTTCCACAACACCCGGGGCACCGCGCTGGCCAACCTGCTGACCGCGCTGGAGCTGGGAGTGACCGAGTTCGACGCCAGTGTGGGCGGCCTGGGCGGCTGCCCGTACGCCCCGGGGGCCAGCGGAAACCTGGCCACCGAGGAGGCCGTGCACATGCTGCACGACATGGGCATCGACACCGGCATCGACCTGGCCGCCCTGATCGAGGCGGCCGAGCTGGCCGAGCACCTGCTCGGCAAGAAGCTCCCGTCCGGCGTGCTGCGCGCCGGCCCCCGTACCCGGCTGACGCCGATGCCGAGCTGACCGTTTCGAGACGCGGGGAGGGGCCGGCGCACTGCCGGCCCCTCCGCCGTATCTGTTCGGTCAGCCCACCGTGGTGAGCGCGGCCGGCCAGCTGTCGCGGAAGATGTCCGCTCCGGTGCGGTCCGTGCTGCGCTCGGTGGCGATGCGGGTGCCGGCGAAGAGGTTGCTCACCCGGTTCGCCTCGGCGGTGCTCGGGTACGGGTTGGTGCAGCTGGTGCCCGCGCTGCCGCCGGACATCAGGATCGCGCAGTTCCCGTTGTAGTTGTCCGGCAGGCCGAGGATGTGGCCGATCTCGTGGGTCATGATCCGCAGCGGGCTGTACTGCGCCGCCTGCTGAGTGTCGATGTAGACCCGGCCGTTGCCGAGGCTGGTGCGGACGGCGTACGAGCCACCGCCGGTGATCTGGTAGATCCGCAGGTTGGAGCCGCAGTTCGCGGAGAGCGTCAGGTTGACGGTGGCGTTGTTCCAGATCGAGGCGGCCTGGTTGGCGGTGCCGGCGAAGCTCCCCGCCTGGCTGGTGTTGTAGCAGATGGTCATGGCGGCGGACGCGGGCGCCGGGTTGGCGACCGTGACGCCGAGGGTGGCGAGCGCCGTCGCGACGAACGCGACCGCGAGCCGATTGAGTCGTGAGGTCATCGTTGACTCCAATCTGGGAGGGGGGTGCCAGGAGCCTAATCGCAGAGATTAATAGATTTCAATATCTCGTACGGATCCGTGGCCTCCCGGCCCCGCCCCGCCGCCCGATCTGCCCGTGGGTCGCCGGACGTCGCGCGAATGCGCTAACCTAACGATCGTTCAGGTCAGTACGGTGAGGGAGTCGGCGTGACGCTCGACGGTGAGGCGCTGGAGCAGCTGCGCAAGCGGGCCCGGTCCGGCGGCGCGGACAAGTACCACGCGGCCAACGCGGCCAAGGGCAAGCTCTTCGCCCGTGAGCGGGTCGCGCTCCTGGTCGACGAGGGCTCGTTCGTCGAGGACGGCCTCTACGCCAACGCGCTGGCCGAGGGGCTGCCCGCCGACGGCGTGGTCACCGGCACCGCCACCATCGACGGGCGGCAGGTCTGCCTGATGGCCAACGACTCCACCGTCAAGGCCGGCAGCTGGGGCGCCCGCACCGTCGAAAAGATCATCCGCATCATCGAGCGGGCCTACGGCGCCGGCGTGCCGATGGTCTACCTGGTCGACTCGGCCGGCGCCCGGATCACCGACCAGGTCGACCTCTTCCCCGGTCGACGCGGCGCCGGCAAGATCTTCTGGAACCAGGTCCGCGCCTCGGGCTCGATCCCGCAGGTGTGCGCGCTGTTCGGCCCGAGCGCCGCCGGTGGGGCGTACATCCCGGCGTTCTGCGACGTGGTGGCCATGGTCGACGGCAACGCCAGCATGTACCTGGGCTCCGACCGGATGGTCGAGATGGTCACCGGCGAGAAGACCACCCTGGAGGCGATGGGCGGGGCCAAGGTGCACACCGCCGAATCCGGCGTCGGGCACTTCCTCTGCAAGACCGAGGCCGACGCGCTCGACGTGGTGAAGACCTACCTGTCGTACCTGCCGGCGAACTGGACGCAAGCGCCGCCGGCCGCGCCGGCCGTCGCCGCGCCGGCGAACGCCGACCTCGCCGCGCTGGTACCGGCCAGCGAGCGGCAGGCGTTCGACATGCGGCGGTACGTCAAGGGCCTGCTCGACGAGGGCTCGTTCTTCGAGATCCAGGCGCTGTGGGCCAAGGAGCTGACCATCGGCTTCGGTCGCCTCGACGGCGAGGTCGTCGGAGTGGTCGGCAACAACTCGATGTTCAAGGGCGGCGTGCTCTTCGTCGACTCCGCCGACAAGGCGACCCGGTTCGTGCAGCTCTGCGACGCGTTCAACGTGCCGCTGCTCTTCCTCAGCGACGTACCCGGCTTCATGGTCGGCAGCGCGGTGGAGAAGCAGGGCATCATCCGGCACGGCGCAAAGATGATCACTGCCATCTCCGAGGCGACCGTGCCGAAGATCTGCGTGGTGGTCCGCAAGGCGTACGGCGCCGGCCTCTACGCGATGGCCGGCCCCGGGTTCGAGCCGGACGCCACCATCGCGCTGCCCACCGCGAAGATCGCGGTGATGGGGGCCGAGGCCGCCGTGAACGCGGTCTACGCCAACAAGATCGCCGCGATCCCGGACGCGGACGAGCGGGCAGCCTTCGTCGCCGCCAAGCGGGCCGAGTACGAGCGGGACATCGATGTCGTCCGTCTCGCCAGCGAGCTGGTGGTGGACGCCATCGTCGAGCCGCACGACCTGCGTACCGAGCTGGTCCGGCGGTTCGCGGCGGCGCGTACCAAGGATCGGCACTTCTCCCGGCGTCGGCACGGCGTCACCCCGGTCTGACCCCGACCGGCCCAGCACAGCGAACCGTCCCGGCGTCACGAGCGCCCGGCGGCCCCGTCCACACAGGAGGATGAGATGGACTTCCGGCTCACCGACGAGCAAGCGGCGCTGCGGGAGAGCGTGCGGGACTTCGCGCGCGAGGTGGTCGCACCGGTCATCGCCGAGCACTACGAGCAGCACACCTTCCCGTACGAGGTGATCCGGCAGATGGGCAAGATGGGCCTGTTCGGCCTGCCCTTCGGCGAGGAGCACGGCGGCATGGGCGGCGACTACTTCGCGCTGTGCCTGGCCCTGGAGGAGTTGGCCCGGGTCGACTCCAGCGTCGCGATCACGCTGGAGGCGGCGGTCTCGCTCGGCGCGATGCCGATCTACCGGTTCGGCACCGACGAGCAGCGTGCGACGTGGCTGCCGAAGCTGCTCAGCGGCGAGGCACTGGCCGGTTTCGGGCTCACCGAGCCGGGCACCGGCTCGGACGCCGCCGGCACCCAGACGCGGGCGGTGCTGGACGGTGACGAGTGGGTGATCAACGGCTCGAAGGCGTTCATCACCAACTCGGGCACCGACATCACGGCCCTGGTCACCGTGACCGCGGTGACCGGTACGAACCCGGACGGCTCGAAGGAGCTGTCGACCATCATCGTGCCCACCGGCACGCCGGGGTTCACCGTGGCGCCGGGCTACTCCAAGGTGGGCTGGACCGCCTCGGACACCCACGAGCTGACCTTCGACGACTGCCGGGTGCCGGCGGCCAACCTGCTCGGCGAGCGGGGTCGGGGCTTCGCCCAGTTCCTCCGGATCCTCGACGAGGGTCGGATCGCCATCGCCGCACTGGCCGTCGGCCTCGCCCAGGGCTGCGTCGACGAGTCGATCAAGTACGCGAGGGAGCGCCACGCCTTCGGCCGGCCGATCGGTGCCAACCAGGCGATCCAGTTCAAGATCGCCGACATGGAGCTGAAGGCGCACACCGCCCGGCTGGCCTACTACGACGCCGCCGCCCGGATGCTGGCCGGTGAGCCGTTCAAGCGGCAGGCCGCCATCGCCAAGCTGCACGCCAGCACCATCGCGGTGGACAACGCCCGGGAGGCCACCCAGATCCACGGCGGCTACGGCTTCATGAACGAGTACCCGGTGGCCCGGTTCTGGCGTGACTCCAAGATCCTGGAGATCGGCGAGGGCACCAGCGAGGTGCAGCGCATGATCATCGCGCGCGACCTGGGTCTCTGACCGGCCCAGCCGCCGGCCGAGGGCCGGGCGCCCAGCCGCCTCCGGAAGGACTGGCAGACCCGGCTGTCGGATATCGGCGAGCGGGCGTCGGCAGCCCGACGCTCCACTGCCGATGGCCGGTGTCGAACCGTACTCTTCGAGCCCATGACTCCGGATCATGAACGGTCGCGGAGCCGGGCCGGTCCCACCGGGCTGGCGGAACTGCTCCGCGGGCACCGGCGTGCCGCCGGCCTGACCCAGGCCGAGCTGGCGTCCCGGGCCGGCGTGGGCGTGCGGACGGTGCGTGACCTGGAGCGCGGTCGGTCCGTCCGACCGCAGCGCACCACCGTCGAGCTGCTCGCCGGAGTGTTGGAGCTGACCGGGGCCACCCGGGCGGCGTTCCTGGCCGCCGCCCGGGGCCAGTCCGGCGGTGAGCCGCCCCGCCCGGACGTCACTCCGGCGGCGCTCGCGGCGACCGGCCCCACCACGTCGGCAGCCGACCCGGCCTGGTCGGATCCGCCGGTCGCCCTCCCACCGGCGGTCGCGCTGATCGGCCGGGACCGCGACGTCACCGAGCTGGCCGCGATGCTCACCGCGGAGCACGGCCCCCGGCTGGTGAGCCTGGTCGGGCTCGCCGGGGTCGGCAAGACCGCGCTGGCGCTGTCCGTCGCACACGTCGTCGCCGACGCCCACCCGGCCGGCGTGGTCGGCGTGCTGGTCGGCGAGGGCTCGGACGGGCCGGACGTGCTCGCCGCCTCGATGGCCGTACTCGGCCCGGCCCGGCTGCCGGAACTCGCCGCCCGGCTCGCCGGCCGTCCGGCGCTCCTGCTGATGGACGCGGTGGAGCGCGCGCCCGGCCCGGTGGCCGAGACGCTGCACCGGTTGACCGGCGCGCTGCCCTCGCTGCGGGTGCTGGTCACCGGGCGACACCCGGTCGGGCTGCCTGGCGAGCGGGTCTGGCCGGTCGCGCCGCTCGACGTGCCGCCGCCCGACGCCGAGCTGTCCGGACCGGCCACCCTCGGGTCGTGGCCGGCGGTCGCGCTGTTCACCGCCCGCCTCGCCCAGGTCCGTCGGGAGCCGCCCACCCCCGGCGAGTTGCCGGCGCTGGCCGCGCTGGTCCGCCGGCTGGGTGGGCTGCCGCTGGCCATCGAGCTGATGGCCGCCCGTGGCCGGCTCCTCGACCTCACCGAGCTGCTCGACCGGTACGGCGACCACGTGCTCGACCTGGCGACGCCTGCCGACCCGGCGGTCCACCCCGGCTGGGACGGACCCGATGCGGCCACCCAGCGCTCGAACGGCACCGACGTCACCCCGGCCGCGGTGACGGTCACCCTGCGGGACGCGGTGGCGACCAGCTACCGGTTGCTGGCGCCGGACGAGCGGGACGCGCTGCGCCGGCTCGCCATGTTCGGCAACCGGTGGTCGGTGGAACTGGCCGAGGAGATGCTCGCCGACGAGGCCGACCCGGACGGAACGGTGGCGATCGACCCTCTGCCGCTGCTGAACCGGCTCGTCGAGCTTGGCCTGCTGAGCGTGCGCGGCACGGGGCCGTTCCGGTTCCGCCTGCTCGACGCGGTCCGCGAGTTCGCCCTCGAACAGGCGGCCGGAGGCGGCGAGCTGACGTGCGTCCGGCGCCGGCACGCGGAGGTGATCGCCCGCCTGGTGGCGCGGATCGCCACCGACCTGGCCGGTCCCCGGTTGACCGACGCGGTGCACCGGCTGGACGAGGTGAGCAGCGACATCAGCTCGGCGCTGGCCCACGCGGCCGCCGACGACCCGGTGACCGCGCTCCGGATGGCGGCCTGCCTGCCTCGCTGGTGGCGGTTCCGGGGCCGCGACGTCGCCGGGCGGCAGTGGTTACGCCGGTTGCTGGCCGATCCGCGGACCGCCGACGCTGATCTCGTCCTGCGTGGCTGGGCCACCCTCGGGGTGGCCCGGCTCGCCGCCGAACACGGCGCGGGTGCCGACGAACTGCCGACGGCGCGGGCGGCGCTGGACGTGTTCCGGCAGGCCGGCGACGTGACCGGGGAACTGGAGGCGCGGACCGTGCTCGGCGCGTCGCTGATCACCGTCGGCCTGCACGACGAGGCCCGCGAGCAGGCCGAGGCGGTGCTCCGGTTGGCGGCCCGCAACGGACGGACCCGGGACCTCGCGGTGGCTCAGAACAGCCTCGCCTGGCACGACATCCGGGTCGGCGATCTGGCCGCGGCGCGCCGGCGGCTGGCCGCGGTGGACCGACTCGCCGCCGAGGGTGGGGAGCAGCGGCTGCGCGTGCTGGCCTGGGCCAACCGGGCCGAGGTCGCCCGCCTCGAGGGCCGGTACGCCGACGCCGTCGACCAGGGCTGGCGGGCCGTGGCGGCGTTGTCCGAGCTGGGTGATCCCCGGCACCGGCGCCGGGTGCTCGGCACGGTCGGGTTGGCGCTCGCGCAGGACGGTCGCGGTGCGGAGGCGACCGAGGTGCTCACCGAGTTGCGGGCGGGAATGGCGGAGGGGGCGGTGGCCGTACCGGTGCGACCGTGGGCCGAGTGGTCAGTGGCGCCACGGCCCCGCTCGGACGACCCGGTGCTCTCCTGGGGCGGTCCGGACGCGGGGATCTGCGCGTTGATCGAGGGGAACCTGGCGCTGCACCGGGGTGACCGGGAGTTGGCGGCCGAGTGGTTCGCCGCCGCGGCAGATGCCGGTCAGGATCGGCGGGACGTGGTGGAGGCACTGGTGGGGCTGGCCGCGAGCACCGCAGACCCGGCGGTGCTGGACCGGCTCGACCGGGTCTGTCAGGAGAATGGCATCCGGCTGCTGCCGACCGAGTCGGGGCTGCTCTACTCGCTGATGGCTGCCCGGGACGGGTCGGCCGCGCGGTAGTGGCGGCGGGTCGGCCGCGCCCTCGTCGCTGGTCGGTCGCAGCGGACGGGACGTGCGGGCGGGGAGTGGCGCGGACGAAAAGCCCCCTTGGTGCTACCCCTCGCTGTTCGCCCGCGCCGTCACCCCCCGGTGTATCCCCGGTGCCATGAAGCCTGCCACCGTTATCGGGGCGGAAAGTCTATTCCGAGCGATAGGTCCGGTTGGCAAGGTCAGTTCTGCCGGTCTTTCTGCCGGTAGTGCGGACACCGCTCCGGGCCGGCCCGCCAACGCCAGCGGCCGTCCGATCGGGGCCGGGTGAGCGTCGGCGGTCAGAGCCGGGCGGAGTCGTCGGTGGCCTGGATCTCGTCCTCGGGCGCGGTGTCGGTGCTGCCAGCCGTGGCGCAGGGGTGCACAGCGTCGCGTACCCGGCGCAGGCCGTCGAGCAGCGCGGCCAGGGCCTGGGGGTCGAGCTGGCCGGTGAACCACTGCTCGATGATCCGCAGATGCCCGGGCAGCGTCTCATCCAGCCGTTGCATGCCCACGGCGGTCACCACGGCGAACGAACTGCGGCGGTCGGACGGGCAGGCCCGGCGGGTGAGCAGACCGTCACGTTCCATCCGGTCCACCACGCGGGTCACCCCACTGGTAGATAGAGAGGTCTGCGCGGCGAGGTCCGTCATCCGCAGCTGGTTGCCCGGCGAGCGGGCCAGTCGGGTGAGCACCTCGAACTCGACCACGGAGAGGCCCTGCTCGTCGAGTTGGGCAGCGAACCGGGCCGACAGCCCGGCGTGCACCTCGTAGAGCAGGCCGACGGCGGTGATCCGGGGATCGTCGAACACGTTGGTCACTCGTTCATCCTACCAGTCCTTGACACGGGGAATATTGCTATGGCTATAGTTGCTCAGGCAGTCGTTGGGCTACTAAACATTCTCCTGGAGGACATCAGCATGACCAGCAGCATCGATGCGGTTACCCGCGACTGGGACGGCCTCACCATCCCGGCGGCCGGCACCTACGCGCTGGACGCGGCACACAAGCGGGTCGGCTTCGTCGCCCGGCACATGATGGTGAGCAAGGTCCGCGGCGAGTTCAACGAGGCGACCGCCACCATCACCATCGCCGAGGACCCGCTGCAGTCCTCGGTCGTCGCGACCATTCAGGCCGCCAGCATCGACACCACGCAGGACGACCGGGACGCGCACCTGCGCAGCCCCGAGTTCCTGGAGGTCGAGAAGTACCCGACGCTGGAGTTCCGCAGCACCGGGGTCACGTCCCGCCGTGGCAACGAGTTCGTGCTCGCCGGTGAGCTCACCATCAAGGACGTCACCCGTCCGGTCGAGCTGCAGGTGGAGTTCGAGGGTGTCGGCCGCAGCCCGTTCGGCCAGGACATCTTCGGCTTCTCCGCGAGCACCGAGATCGACCGCGAGGAGTTCGGCCTGACCTGGAACGTCGCGCTGGAGACCGGCGGCGTGCTGGTCGGCAAGAAGATCAAGATCGAGATCGAGGGCGAGGCCGTCCGCCAGGCCTGATCCTCCGGATCGCCGGTACGCCGGGCCCACGCCGCAGGTCGGCGCGGGCCCGGCGTCGTCTCTGCCGGCGGTCGCCACCTGCGTGTGAATTGTCACGGCTTGTTCGCACCTTCGTCGGGTCCGACGCGATCCCGACGGGGTACAGATGCGCCACGAGCGCGTCTGCTCCGGTCGGTTCCGCAGCACCGGTGCCGGCCCCTGGCTCCCGCCAGGTGGGCGCTCTTAACGTGGATGGTTCACAATGCGCTTTCCGGGACGGCAGGATCCCGACCGCGCCGGCCGCCGGGAGGACACATGGGCAGGGACGTCTCGCAGGGCGCCTTCACCCGGGAGGACCGCGTCCGCTACCGGCAGAAGGTCCGGCGGTGCCTGGACGTCTTCGCCCTGATGCTGGACGACTTCGGCTTCGACGCCGACCGGCCGATGACCGGCCTGGAGATCGAGCTGAACCTGGTCGACTCGGCGGCCGAGCCGGCGATGCGCAACGAGGAGATCCTCGCCGACATCGCCGACCCGCTCTTCCAGACCGAGCTGGGGCAGTTCAACCTGGAGCTCAACGCCGAGCCCCGGCTGATCGAGGGCAGCGGCTTCGCCGACTACGAGCACGACCTGCGCAGCAGCCTGTCCCGTGCCGACGAGCGTGCGGCCAAGTCCGACGCGAAGATCGTCCTCGTCGGCATCCTGCCCACCCTCACCGAGGGGCACCTGGTCGAGGACAATCTCTCCACCAACGAGCGGTACCGGGTGCTCAACGACCAGATCGTCGGCGCCCGGGGCGAGGACATCGAGCTGGACATCCGTGGCGTCGAGCAGTTGCGGACGCACACCGACTCGATCGCCCCCGAGGCGGCCTGCACCAGCCTCCAGTTCCACCTCCAGGTCGCGCCGGACAGCTTCGCCGACTACTGGAACGCGTCCCAGGCCATCGCCGGGGTGCAGGTGGCGATCGGGGCCAACTCCCCCTTCCTGTACGGCCGTCAGCTCTGGGCGGAAACCCGGATCGCCCTGTTCGAGCAGGCGACCGACACCCGCCCGGACGAGCTGAAGGCCCAGGGCGTACGCCCCCGGGTGTGGTTCGGCGAGCGTTGGATCACCTCGATCTTCGACCTGTTCGAGGAGAACGTCCGGTACTTCCCGCCGCTGCTGCCGATCTGCGAGGACGAGGATCCGGTGGAGGTGCTGCACGCCGGCGGTGTGCCCCAGCTCGGCGAGCTGCGGCTGCACAACGGGACGGTCTACCGGTGGAACCGCCCGGTCTACGACATCATGAACGGCCGTCCGCACCTGCGGGTGGAGAACCGGGTGCTGCCGGCCGGTCCGACCGTGGTGGACATGCTGGCCAACGCGGCCTTCTACTTCGGGCTGGCCCGCGGCCTGGCCGAGGCCGACCGGCCGATCTGGAGTCAGCTCACCTTCAGCTCCGCCGAGGAGAACTTCCACGCCGCCGCCCGGCGCGGCCTGGACGCCGTGCTGCACTGGCCCCGGGTCGGCGACGTGCCGGTCACCACGCTGGTGCTGGATCAGTTGCTGCCCACCGCCGCGGCGGGTCTGGACCGGTTCGGCGTCGCCCCGGCGGAGCGCGACCGGCTGCTCGGCATCATCGAGCAGCGCTGCCGAACCGGTCGCAACGGCGCGGTGTGGCAGACCGAGGCGGTCTGGGCGGCGGAGCGGCACCACGGAATGGACCGAGCCGCCGCGCTGCACCACATGGTCCAGCGCTACGCGGAACTCCAGCGCGGCAACGAGCCGGTGCACACCTGGCCGGTCGACTGACCCCGCACACCCGCGGCCTCGGCCGTGGCTCGTCCGGGCTCAGTCGGTGACGGGTCGCCCGGTCCGTCGCGGTGCCCGGCCCGGCCGTCCGCCGGGCGCCGCGCCCTCCACCGGGTCGCCGTTCCCCGCGGCCGGAGCGGAGCTGTCCGGG
Source organism: Micromonospora sp. NPDC049301 (assembly GCF_040678715.1). Classification (NCBI taxonomy): domain Bacteria; kingdom Bacillati; phylum Actinomycetota; class Actinomycetes; order Micromonosporales; family Micromonosporaceae; genus Micromonospora; species Micromonospora sp. NPDC049301. The sequence goes on from NZ_JBFAQO010000001.1 coordinate 261,663, forward strand.
TCCGTGCGGGGCGCCGGAATCCGGGGTACGCGGGCCCCGTCCCGCTTCCGCGCGGCGGTTCCGGTCGCCGGAGGTGCGGCATCGTCCGTTCCGGGCCCGGTGCTCGCCCTGGTCGTGGCGCTCACCGGTTCGGCGTCGGGTTCACCGGCCCGGGTCGAGGCGGGCGCGGGGCCTCCTCCGACCGGGACGGTCGCGTCCCGGTCCGCAGGCCGACTCCGGTTGGCCCGCTCGGCGAGGATGGCGACCAGCGCCGAGCCGCCGACGCCGGCGATCACCGCGTACGGGGCGATCAGCTGGGTGGAGAGCTGCGCGGGGCCCAGCGCCGACCAGCGCGGCACGGTGGTCAGGTACGCGAGCGCGACGAGCAGCGGGCCGGCCGCGCCGGAGACCGCCGCGCCGACCAGGTGCCCGGTCGACCGGGCGGCCCGCCGGGCGGCCAGCGCGCCGATCACCAGGGCGGGAAGGATCGCCAGCAGCGCACCGGGCCAGTAGAGCTGGTCGGCGATCCAGTACCGCGGGTGGTCCGGGTCGAGCTGCCAGGTGCCGAGCTGGGCGCCGGTCAGCCCGCGCCCGACGCGTACCCCGTCGATCACCGAGACCACCGCGAGCAGCCAGAGCCAGGCGGCCGTCGCGGTCACGTTCACCGCAGCGGCGCGGGAGCGCAGCGCCCAGAGCGCGACGAGCACCCCGATCAGGACGCCCAACCCCGCGTGTACGGCGGCCACCCGTTGCGGCGCGCCGGTGTCGGCGCCCACCGCGACCCGCGCGGGTACGGCGACCAGAAGCACCGTGACCAGCCCGCCGAGCGCGGCGCCGAGCGCCACGGACACCCGCCGCAGCAGGCCGCCGCGCTCGCTGGGCAGGACCTCGGCCGCCTGTGGCGTCACGCCGTCCGACGCGCTCGGCCGGTCCGCCGCCGCGCCGGTGCCCTCGGAGGGGGCCGGCCGCCCGGCTGCGAGCGTCACCGGCTCAGCGGGATCGGCCGCCGGGACCTTCGTCGGCTCCGCGCTGGTCACCGCCGGCTCGGCCACTGGCGGCACGGCCCGCTGGTGCAGGCGCTGCGCACAGACCGCACCCAGCACCGTGGAGCTGGCGGCCAGCCAGGTGGCCCAGGCGAGGCCATCCGCCCAGGCCGTGCCGGTGGCCGCCGCATCGGTGGGCGTCCAGGTGATGACGCCGAGCCCGTAGCCGAAGCCCAGTTGCGCGGCGCCAGCGCCGGCAGCGACCCCGATCGCCGTCACGATCGATACTCCCCAGCCCCGTTTGGCCATGCCGGGCAGCGTAACGTCCCGTCGTCGGCGCGGCGAGTCGCAATTACCCGCCGGGGTGGACCGCAGACGCAACGGATTGGGCGACGACCGGTACGGTCGCCGGTGATGAGGCGGTGGGCGCAATGACGGACGCGAACACGGGTCGGCAGGATTCCATCGCCGGCCGGGACGGCGGCGGTGCGGGCCGGGCCAGCGTGCTGCTGGGTGGCGGGCTGGTCGCCGTGCTCCTCGCCGCGGTCGGCGCGACCGGCGGGTGGCTGCTGGCCGGCGAGGACGACGCACCTCCGGCGGATCCACTGGCGGTGGCGACCGCGACCGGTACGCCGACCAGCCGGGCCACCGCGCCCCGACCGAGCACCGGCCGGACCACGCCCTCCGCCCCCCGGACCTCCGCCAGCGCCACCAAGGGGACCGGGCTGACCGTGCCACCGGTGGTCGGCACCGACTTCGTCGAGGCCCGGGACACCCTGCGCAAGCAGCGGTTGGGTTGGCGGCTGGTCTTCGGCAGCGGCACCGGACGTACGGTCGAGAGCACCTCGCCCGCCGTGGGCACCGAGGTGGCCCGGGGCACCACGGTGCAACTGCGGGTTGCCGGCCCGCCGCCCGCGGCCGAGGTGCCGGACGTGGTCGGTGACGACTGCGCCAGAGCTGCCGACGAGCTGGTCGACGAGGGGCTGTACCCGCGCTACCGCAGCGGCCGCACCGGAAAGGTCAGCCGGCAGGAGCCGGCCGAGGATGGCCCGGCCCGCTGGAACGACGAGGTCAGCATCTGGTGCGGGGCGACGCCACCGAGCCTGCCGGGCACGAACCCTCCCCTCTGACACCCGGCCCACGAACCGGTTCCCACCGCCATCCGCACGCGCGATCGCGGTTGCCGATGTGCCGGTCGGGGCTCGCGCGCGCCGGGCGGTTCGGGCCGATGATCCGCGCCGATCAGGGTGCGGGCGGTTAGGTTGGCGGTCGAGGGCCATGCCGCCCGCCCGGGTCGGGAAAGGACGTGCGATGAGCGACGACCGCCAGGAGCCGCCCACCGGGGAGCACGACGACGACCGGACGCGCCCCCTGCCGCCCAGCGCCGGCGGGTCCGAGCCGCCCCAACCGACCGGGCCCGCCACCCCTACGCCCGCGTCGCCGGACGAGACGGCACCGATCGACCGGGCGGCCTCGGCCCCCGCCGCCTCGCCGGACCAGACCATGCCGATCGACCGCCCCGGGCCGACGCAGCCGGGCGCGCCGGTCGACCGGACCGCACGGATGCCCGCCGAGCGTGCGACTCCGGCGCCGTGGTCCGGGCGGGCGGAGGTACGGGCGCCGCGACCGGCCGAGCCCTCCGGCGAGTGGTACGCCGAGGAGCAGGGTGGTCGACGGTGGTGGCTGCCGATCCTCTGGGGCGTGCTCGCGCTCCTGCTCGCCGGCCTGCTCGGCACCGCGCTCTGGGTGGTGCTCGCCGCGCAGGACGACGGCCGGGACGACGACCCGGGCTCCACCCCGTCGCTGCCGCCGCCCAGTGCCACCAGCGCCGCCCCGACGAGTGCGGCCCCCACCTCGGCGGCGCCGACCAGCGAGACGCCGAGCAGCCCAGCGGCCACCACCGAGTCCGCCGAGGTGCCGGTGCCGCCGCTCGCCGGTCTGCCGCAGGCCACCGCGGAAGGGCTGCTGGACCGCCTCGGCCTGACCTACCGGGTGGTGTACCGCCCGTCCGAGCTGCCACCGGGGACGGTGGTGGGCACCGAACCGGACGCCGGCAGCACGGTGCCGGCCGACGAGGAGGTGCTGTTGATCGTGTCCCAGGCCCGACCCTCGGCGGGGACGTCGACCAGTCCGGCAAGGCCGAGCCCGACGGTGACGCGCACGCCGTGACCCCTGCTCACCACATCCGGCGGCGGGTGCCGACCAGGCCGAGGCCGGCCAGCGAGATGGTGAGACCGAAGATGCCGGACCAGAACAACGAGCGGCGGACGTCCGTCGCGGTGTGCCGGGCCGGGCCGGCCTCGGTGATTCCTCCGACGGACTGACCGCCGCCACCCGAGCCGACACCGGCCGGGTCGATCACGTCGGCGCTGCTGTCCGGTGTGTGGGTCTCGAACCAGCCGGGTTCGTCGGCCGTCGGCGGGTCGGCATCGACCACGGTTATCTCCGGTGCCGGCACCGGAGTGGTCAGCCGGGTGGACGACAGTGCCGGGTCGCGGACCAGGACCACGAGCATGGTCACGGCCCCGAGCAGGGCGAGCAGTCCAGAAGCGTAGGCGATACGGGAGCGGTGGTGCCGCCGCACGGCGGGCTGATTGACCATGACCATCCCAGGCTCAGGGCCCTGGACGTGCGGGTGAAACGGTGCCGGGGTGGGCGTACCAATTCTATGGCGACGGCACGCCCACCGGCGGCGGATCGCGTCGGTCAGCCAACCCGTACCGGAGTACGGACGACCGGGCGGCGGCTCCGTACGGTGTGCGGGCGGGACTCCGGCGCGGCCTGCACCTGTTGCAGCCCCTCCCGCTGGACGAAGATCGACCGACGGTTGACCGCGTCGCCCGCGGTGTTCAACTCGTAGCCGTCGAGCCAGAGCCAACCGTCGTAGGTCGGCCAGTCGAGCACCCGGATCACCCGGAAATTGATGGGCCTGAGGAACTGGACACTCGCCGCGCGAGTCACGTTCAGTACGTCACCGGAGCGGGGAAGCACATGGGCTCCTGGAAAGTTCGGCCGGCGGTGGTGCCGGCGGTGACTGATCAGGGGAACGTCTCGGCCCGGTGACGGGGTCGCGCCTCGTGGACCGGTGGTGCGGTTGGTGGTGGTCGGGCCGTACTCCGCTGGTGGCGTGCCGCCACCCGACCATCACGCGGCTGCTTCCGGGAACCGCGCCCGCCGCCGCAGCCGGCAGGCTTGCAGCGGCGGGGTCATCACCCCGGAGCAGCTCTCGGTGTCGCCGGCCGGGCCCGCATCGCGCCCGGCTCTCCCGGATCGGTGGGATCACCACACCGGGGGACCGGACGGAGACGCTGAGTGATCCGTGCCATACGGACAGAGTGCATCAGTGACGTGCTTCATGCAAGTTGCACGTCGAGTTTTGCCGATACGTGAGTCGCCCCTGCAAAGCGGCGCTTGAAGCCATCCGCGTCCGGACGGCACACTGAGGAATGGTTTCGCCCGTCGCGGCCGGCCGATGACCGGCACCACCCCTCGCCGCGAACGCTCGCCGGTCGACGGTCGCGCCAACGGCGGGCGGCAGCCAGTGGCGCGTCGACCGGAGGTAGCCCGAGTGGGGTCGAGCAGCCAGCGGCGGGGACCAGTGACCGGGGAGCGGCATGAGTGAGCGGCGCAGCCCGACCATCCGGCGGCGGCGGCTCGGTGCCGAGCTGCGCCGCCAGCGGGAGTCCGCCGGGATCACCATCGAGGTCGTCGCCGAGCAGTTGGAGTGCTCGGCGTCGAAGGTCTCCCGGATCGAGACCGGGCACACCACGGCCACCCCGCGCGACGTCCGGGACATGCTGCGGATCTACGGCGTGGTCGGTGCCGAGAGCGACGAACTCGTGCAGATCGCCCGGGAGGCCCGGCAGAAGGGCTGGTGGCATCCGTACAGCACCGTGCTGGTCGGCGCGTACGTCGGGCTGGAGGCCGCGGCGAGTTCGATCCGGGCGTACGAGCAGCAGGTGGTGCCTGGTCTGCTGGAGACCGAGGAGTACGCGGGGGCGATGATCCGCGCCGCCCGGCCGGACTTCACCGCCGATCAGGTCCACCAGCGGGTGCGTGTCCGACTGGGCCGTCAGTCGTTATTGACCCAGGACGATCCGGTCGATCTGTGGGTGGTGCTCGATGAGGCGGTGGTAAGCAGGCCGGTGGGTGGGGACGAGGTGATGCGTGGCCAGCTCAAACGGTTGGTCGAAGTGGCCGAGTTGCCGAACGTGACGTTGCAGATCCTGCCTTTCGAGGTGGGTGCGCACGCCGGCATGGACGGCACCTTCACGATCCTCAGCTTCCCCGAGCCCGGTGATCCGGATGTCGTGTACGCGGAGAACGCCACGGGTGGGCTCTTCCTTGAGAAGAGTGACGAACTACAGAAGTACAGCTTCATCTTCGATCACATCCGCGCCGCGGCCATTCGTCCGGAGGAGTCCGTCGCACACATCGCAAAACTGGCAGAGGAGCCGTTGTGGAAATGGCGACCAAGGGGTTCCCCGTGGACCTGACGCAGGCAACGTGGTTCAAGAGCTCGAAGAGCGGGCCGAACTGCGACAACTGCGTGGAGGTGGCGTACGTGACCGGGGCGGTCGGAGTGCGGGACTCGAAGGACAAGGCCGGCCCGGCCCTGGTCTTCGCCCCAGGTGACTGGCATGCCTTCGTCGCCGGCACCAGACGTGGTGCCTTCGGCTTGGCCTGACCGAACGGTCACGTGAGTCCCCGTCCGGTCTCGACCGGGCGGGGATCTTCCCGTGGCCGGGCTGCCGGGCTCCCGATCGCCGTGCGCAGACCGGGGTCGGTGAGGTTCCGCCGGGATTCCCGTCGCCACAGCGGTTCCGCCTCGTTGAACCCGTCGGTACGGCGCTGGTCGACGACCCGCCGCACCGATCCGCAACCGAGCGAGGTAGGCGAGACGGATGACGACGATCGGGTCAGACAACCTCACCAACGGTCCGGGCAAGCCGGAGCGGTTCGGTGGCAAGTACCGCGGGGCGCGTCGGGACAGCGTACTGACCGAGGTGGTCTCGAGCGATCAGGAGATGAGCGGGCGGGAGGCGCCGGCGGCCGAGGCGACCGACGCGCCGCTCTCCCTGCCCTCGCTGGACCCGAACCCCCTGGTCGAGCCCTCCTTCCCGCCGAGCGGCTGGCCGATGGAGCCCACCGGCGCGTTGGCTGACCACCCGTTGCTGCGTGGCCTGCTGATGGAGTTGCCGCCGAAGGGCAGCGTGCCGCCGCCGGGCTGGCTGGACCGCTGGTTCGAGGCGACCCGGGCAATCCTGGAGCTGCTGTACGTGCAGGGGCCCGGGCGCTCGCGCTGACCTGACCGCGGCGCGCCCGGTTGGGCCCGCTCGACGAGCCGGTTGTGCCGTAGCGCATGCCGGACGCCGATGACCAGGACGCCGAGCGCGCCGACGGTGATCGCTGGCCCGGTGACGCCCGGTGCGGCGAAGAGGTCGGTGCCGCTCGCCGTGACCACTGCGGGCACCGTCAGCACAGCGGTGACCTGCAACGGAAACCCGATCAGCGGGTGCGCGGCGGCGGCCCGAAGGCCGTGCGGCGCGGGCGTCTCCGGCGCTGCGGCGAGCGCTCCCGCGCCGGCCCGGAGCCGGCGCACCCGCCGTACCGTGCAGACCGCCACCACGAGGGTGGGAAGCCCGGCGATACCGAGGGTGGCGGCGGCCCGGTCGGCCGGAGTGTTTCCGGCGCTGAACAGCCCGGCCGCGAGCACGGTCACCGTGAGCGTCAGGCCCACGAGAGTCAGGACGAGCAGGTGTCCGGCCCGCCGGCGCAGCGCGCGGGCGCGGTCCAGTCGGGGCAGGCCGTCCGCGACCACGCCAGCGGCCAGCCACAGGACGGCGATCGGTAGCAGGGCGGCGAGGGGGCTCTCCATGCTGGAAAGCCTTCCCGATCGCGGCCGGCCGCGAATCCGGGCGCAGCCCTCGATCGTCCCGGACGCCGTCCCGTAGGGGCATCCTTCCCGCGTTATGAAACATTCGACATGTTTATCTCCGTCAATCCAGTGACCTACTCTCGTAAAGATCGGCCGTCATGAATCCGAGCGGGACCCGCGTCGGGCGACTGCCGGTCGGAGGGAGGTAGGAGATGGGTCTCGCCCACAGGTCCGTACTCGTCGGGGTGGCCACACTGACGCTGTTGGCCGCTGCCACACCCGCCCTGGCCGCCGAACCGACCGGAGCCATCCGGGCGGCGGGTGGGGACACGGCCGTCGCGGACAGCTACATCGTCGTCTTCAAGGACACCGCCGTCAGCCGGGGCGCGGTCGGCGACAACGCGGACCGGCTGGTCGGCCGGCACGGCGGCACGGTCGCCCGCACCTACGGCGCGGCGCTGCGCGGCTTCGAGGTCCGGGTCGGCGCGAAGGCCGCCGCCCGGATCGCCGCCGACCCGGCGGTGGCGTACGTCGAGCAGAACCACACCGTCTCGATCGCCGGCACCCAGACCAACCCGCCATCCTGGGGCCTGGACCGGATCGACCAGCGGAACCTGCCCCTGAACAGCTCGTACACCTACCCGAACACGGCGTCGAACGTCCGCGCCTACATCATCGACACCGGCGTGCTGTACGGGCACAACGACTTCGGCGGACGGGCCGTCTCCGGCTTTGACGCGGTGGACGGCGGCTCCGCCGACGACTGCAACGGCCACGGCACCCACGTGGCGGGCACGGTTGGCGGCTCGGCGTACGGGGTGGCCAAGGGCGTCCAGATCGTCGGCGTCCGAGTGCTCAACTGCCAGGGCAGCGGCACCAACGCCCAGGTGGTGGCCGGTATCGACTGGGTGACCGCGAACGCGGTCAAGCCGGCGGTGGCGAACATGAGCCTCGGTGGTGGCGCCAACAGTTCGATCGACACGGCCGTCACCAACTCGATCAACTCCGGCGTCACGTACGCGGTCGCCGCCGGCAACGGCAACGCCCTCGGCGTCCGGCAGAACGCCTGCAACTACTCGCCGGCCCGGGTCGCCTCCGCGATCACCGTGGGTGCGACGCAGAACAACGACGCCGCGGCGAGCTTCTCCAACTTCGGCACCTGCGTCGACATCCTGGCGCCGGGCGTCAACATCACCTCGGCCTGGTACACCAGCAGCAGCGCGACGAACACCATCAGCGGCACCTCGATGGCCTCGCCGCACGTCGCCGGGGCCGCGGCGCTCGTGCTCTCGGCGAACCCGTCGTGGAGCCCGCAGCAGGTCCGGGACAACCTGGTCAACAACTCCACCCCGAACGTGGTGACCAACGTCGGCACCGGCACGCCGAACCAGCTGCTCTACGTGGTCAACGGCACCCCGCCGGCCAACGACTTCTCGGTCTCGGTGTCGCCGACCTCCGGCTCCACCGCGCCGGGCGGCTCGGTGACGGCCACCGTCGGCACGGCCACCACCGCCGGCTCCGCCCAGTCGGTCAGCCTCTCCGCCAGCGGCCTGCCGGCCGGCGCGACCGCGTCGTTCAGCCCGTCGACAGTGACCTCGGGCGGCTCGTCCACCCTCACCATCGCCACCTCGGCGAGCACCCCCGCCGGCAGCTACCCGGTCACGATCACCGGCAGCGGCGCGGCGGGCACCCGCACGGCCACCTACACGTTGACCGTGACCGGTTCGGGTGGTGGCGGCTGCTCCGGCAGCAACGGCACCGACGTCGCGATCCCGGACACCGGCGCCACGGTGTCCAGCTCGATCACGATCGCCGGCTGCGGCCGTAACGCCTCGTCGAGCTCGACCGTCGCGGTGAACATCGTGCACACCTACCGCGGTGACCTGGTGATCGACCTGGTCGCCCCGGACGGCTCGGCGTACCGGCTGAAGAACAGCAGCTACTTCGACAGCGCCGACAACGTGAACACGACCTACACCGCCAACGTCTCCAGTGAGGCGGCGAACGGCACCTGGCGGTTGCAGGTGCGGGACGTCTACTCCGGGGACACCGGCTATATCAACACCTGGACCCTGACCCTCTGACCTGGTTCCCACGGCCGAGGCCCCACCCGCAACGCCGGGTGGGGCCTCGTGCCGTACTGATCAGGGGTCAGACCGCGAAGGTGGCCGGCCGCTCGGTGGCGGGCGCCGGCGGGTGGGCCTTCCACAGGCCGGTCTTCTGGCCGGCGAGCCGGGCCAGGTAGGCCGGGTTGAGGATGACGTAGCGGCGCCAGAGCCGCTTCGGCTCCAGACCGAGCCGCCAGAACCACTCCAGGCCGGCGCGCTGCATCCACGACGGGGGCTGGCGCAGCAGCCCGGCGTGGTAGTCGAAGGCCGCGCCGACCGCCATCAGCGGCATGTCGAGCAACGGCCGCATGGCGTACGTGAAGACCTCCTGGCGCGGGCAGCCGAGCCCGACCAGGACGAGCCGGGCACCGCTGGACCGGATCCGGTCGGCGATCTCCGCGTCCTCGCCCGGCTGGACCGCGCGGAACTTGGACGGCTCCACCCCGGCGATCTTCAGCGCCGGGAACATCCGCTCCAGCGCCGGGATCAGCTTGGCCAGCGTCTCCTCGGTCGAGCCGTACAGGTAGACCGGCAGCCCCTCGTCGGCGAAGCGCGAGAGCACGTGCAGCGTCAACGTGGGCCCGTAGACCCGGTCGGTGAGCCCGGCGTGGTGCAGCAGGTTGAGCGCCCAGCGCACCGGCTGCCCGTCCGGCGTGACCACGTCGAAGGAGTTGAGTCGGGCGTTGTGCGCCGGATCCAGCACCCCGGTCATCACACCGTGCACGGCCAGCGCGGTCAGCGCGAGCGGGCGCCGCTCGTGCGCCGCGGTCACCACGGCGTCGGTCGCCGTGGCGTAGTCGGTGGCGTCGACCAGGACGCCGAGCACGTTGCGCTTGGTCTGGGCGGTCATGCCTGGGGCACCCACTTGTCCACGTTGGCCTCGTAGATCTCCCGCAGAATCATCGGGACGTCATACGTAATCTCCCACTCCGGGTACTGCTCCTCAAATCGAGCCATGCTGCTCACGTACCACTGGTGGTCGCCGGTGCGGTTCTGCTCGACGTAGTTGATCTGCGCCTCGCGGCCGGTGATCTCCTCAGCGATCCGGAACGCCTCGATGTGCGAGGTGTTGGCGTGCCGGCCTCCGCCGAGGTTGTAGACCTCCGCTGAGCGCGGGGCCCGGAAGAACGCCTCGAACGCGGTCAGCACGTCACGCGAGTGGATGGCGTCGCGGACCATCTTGCCCTTGTAGCCGAACAGGTTGTACGTCCGGCCCTCCATGACGCAGCGCATCAGATAGGCCAGGAACCCGTGCAGCTCGGCCGCGGAGTGCGCCGGACCGGTCAGGGTGCCGCCCCGGAAGCACGCGGTCTTCATGTCGAAGTAGCGCCCGTACTCCTGGACCATCACGTCCGCGGCGACCTTGGAGGCGCCGAAGACCGAGTGCAGCGAGTGGTCGATCGACATCTCTTCGGTGATGCCCTGGTACCAGCGGTGGTCCTCGGGCAGCTCGTACCGGGTCTCCAGCTCGATGAGCGGCAGGCTGTTGGGCCGGTCGCCGTAGACCTTGTTGGTGGAGCAGTGGATGAACGGCGCGTCGATCGCGTGCCGGCGGGTGTTCTCCAGGATGTTGAGCGTGCCGCCGGCGTTCACGTCGAAATCCGTGTACGGCTCCTTGGCCGCCCAGTCGTGGCTCGGCTGCGCGGCGCTGTGGATCACCACGGCGATGTCCGAGCCGTACTTCTTGAACACCTGCTCCAGGCCGTCCCGGTCCCGGATGTCGACCGCGAAGTGGGTGTACGCGGTCCCCAGGTCCCGGCCGAGTCGCTCCAGGCTCCACGACGTGGAGCCGTCCTCGCCGAAGAAGTACCGGCGCATGTCGTTGTCGATGCCAACGACGTCCAGACCGAGGCCGGCGAAGTGCCGGACCGCCTCGGAGCCGATCAGACCACCCGACCCGGTCACCAACGCGACACTCACACGCCACTCCTGGTCCATCGGAGGCAGAAACCATCGGAGCATAGCGTGACGCCGGGCACGCCCCGATATGACGGAAGGGCCCCGCATTCTGCGGAGCCCTCGTCGCTGGTGGGGATGGGGGGAGTTGAACCCCCACGCCCTTTCGGGCACACGGACCTGAACCGTGCGCGTCTGCCATTCCGCCACATCCCCGTGGCACAACCCGGAACACTCTAGCCGCCCCGAGCCCGCTGTCTCCAACGGGCCCCGGAGATACTACGCTGTTCCAGGTGCTCGCCACGAGCGGTTACCGTTCGTGGCGGACGAAAGACTAGCACGGGAACACCGGCCCATCCGAACGGGCCGGTAGCAGGCGGCCGAGCGGCGTGTGAGCTGCGCGCGCGCCGGCCGGATACCATCATGTCCTCGGGACCCGAGGAGGAGCCGGTGAGCGTGCTGCAACGCTTCGAGAAGCGTCTGGAAGGCCTGGTCGAAGGGGCCTTCGCCAAGGTCTTCAAAGGGGTGGTCCACCCCGTGGAGATCCTCAACGCCATGCAGCGGGAGGCCGAGGCGCACAAGGCGATCCTGGCCGGTGGGCGCACGTTGGTGCCCAACCGCTACGTGATCGATCTCTCGCCGTTCGACCACAGTCGGCTGGCGCCGTACGCCGCCGCGCTGGCCCAGGAGTTGGCCCAGTCGCAGGCGGAGTTCATCGGCGAGCAGGCCTGGACGGTCTACGGCGACGTGATCGTGGAGATCGAACGGGGGGAGGGCCTGGACACGGGAATGTTCCGGGTCACCGCCGAGGTCTACACCGGCGGCGAGGTCGCCCCGGTGTCGGCGCCCGGCTACGACGCCGGCCCGCCCGCCTACCCCGCGTACGACCAGGGTGGTGGCTACGGCCCGCCGCCCGGGCACGGCGGCGGCCGCAACGTGCGGCTGGTCTCCGGCGACGGGCGCACCTATCCCCTCCAGATGGGGTCGACCGTGATCGGTCGTGGCGACCAGGCCAACCTGCGCCTGCCGGACGTCGGCATCTCCCGGCGACACGCCCGGCTGGACTTCGACGGCGGACAGGTCGTGCTGACCGATCTGGGGTCGACCAACGGCACCATGGTCAACGGGCAGCGGGTCTCCGCCGTCGCCCTCAACCCGGGTGACATGGTCCAGCTCGGCACCACGACGCTGACCTTCCGCGTGGACGGCTGACCCGCCTTGCCGGAACTGGTCATCACCGTCGCCCGGTTCGGGTTCCTGATCCTGCTGTGGATCTTCGTGTTCACGGTGGTCGGGGTGATCCGCCGGGACCTCTTCGCGGGGGCCCGGTCCGGTCGTCTGGTGGCCGCGCCGCGCGCGGTGGGCGCCTCGACGGGGCAGGCGGCCAAGCCGGCGAAGGTGAAGCGGGGGCGGGCCGCACACCAGCTTGTGGTGACCGCCGGTCAACTGGCCGGCACGCGGATCACGCTCGGTGAAGCGCAGATCACCATCGGTCGGGCCGAGGACTCCACCCTGGTCATCACCGACGACTACGCGTCCGCGCGGCACGCCCGGCTCGTGCCGCGCGACGGGCAGTGGTTCGTCGAGGACCTCGGCTCGACTAACGGCACGTACCTAGATCGCGCTAAGGTCACCGGACCAACCCCCGTCCCCCTCGGCGTGCCGATCCGGATCGGCCGCACTTCCCTCGAATTACGGCCATGACTCTGACCCTGCGCTATGCGGCCCACAGCGACCGCGGTCTGATCCGAGACGGCAATCAAGATTCCGTCTACGCCGGCCCGCGGCTACTCGCCGTTGCCGACGGCATGGGCGGCATGGCCGCCGGTGACGTCGCCAGCAACATCGTCATCGGTGCCATGGCGCCGCTCGACGAGGACGTCCCAGGGGACGCTCTCGTCGACGCGTTGCGTTCGGCCGTGGGCACCGCCAACCAACAACTCCGCGACACGGTGGACGCCAACCCGCAGTTGGAGGGGATGGGCACCACGCTGACGGCGACCCTCTTCTCCGGCAGCAAGCTGGGGATGGTCCACATTGGCGACTCGCGGGCCTATCTGCTGCGCAACGGCGAGTTCGCGCAGATCACCAAGGACGACACCTACGTCCAGATGCTCGTCGACGAGGGTCGGATCAGCGCCGAGGAGGCGAGCAGCCACCCGCAGCGGTCGCTGCTCACCCGGGCCCTGGACGGCCGGGACATCGACCCGGAGTACTCGGTGCGCCAGGTGCTGCCCGGCGACCGGTACCTGATCTGCAGCGACGGCCTCTCGGGTGTGGTCAGCGCCGAGACCATCGGCGAGACCCTGCGGGAGTACACCGACCCGCAGCAGTGCGTCGAGCGGCTCGTGCAGCTGGCGCTGCGCGGCGGTGGTCCGGACAACATCACCGTGATCATCGCCGACGCCACTGATCAGGACATCGTCGAGGCGACCCCGATCGTCGGCGGCGCCGCCGCCCGGGACCGGGGCATGGCCACCTCCGCTGACGACTCGACCCCTGCCGCCCGGGCCTCGGCGCTCTCCGCGCCACGCCCGGCCGCGCCGGAGGAGCCGTCGACCGCGGACGACGAGCAGGAGCCGAAGCGCCGACCGGTACGGGCCACCGCCATGGCGCTGGCCCTGCTGGTGATCATCGGTGGCGGGCTCTTCGCCGGCTGGACCTACACCCAGCGGCAGTACTACGTGGGCGCCACCGAGGAGGGCCAGGTCGCCGTCTTCCGTGGCATCCAGGGCCAGATCGCCGGGATGGACCTCTCCACCGTGCACCGCACCAGCGGCACCCGGTTGGACGACCTGACCGTGGCGGCGCAGGACACCGTCAAGGTGGGCATCCGGGCCAAGAGCGAGCCGGACGCCGAGCGCCAGCTCGCCGAGCTGACCAGCGACACCCCGAGCAACCCCAACCTGAAGCCGATCTGCCCGCCCGACCCGACCGCGGAGGGCAGCGCGCCGACGCCGACGCCGACCCCGACCCCGGCCGGGACGACGCCCACGCCGAACGGCAGCCCCAGCGCCAGCGCGCAGTCGACCCCCAACGGGGTCGTCAGCGCGAGCCCGACCACCCGCGCCACCGCGGCTGTCGGCGTGACCGGACCGACCACCACAACCGATGCGACGCCCTCCGACTCGGCCCCGCCGGCACTCGACCCCGCCGGCTGCCGGTCTCCCGAGTGAGCGTCAGCTGAGATTCCGAGGATTCCACCCGTGACCGTAGCGGCCACACCGGCACCCTCGCCCGCCACCACGGGCGGGCAGTCCGGCGTACGCCTGGCCCGGTCCCGGCGCAACGCAGAGCTGTCCCTGCTGCTGCTCGCCATGGTGCTGGTGGCCGCGTACGGGGCGACCGTCGAGGCGAACCTGCTGGACACGGTCACCCCGGACTTCTGGATGCCCGCCGCCGCGCTCGGGGCGGTCTTCCTCGGTCTGCATCTGGTCATCCGGTTCCTCGCCCCGTTCGCCGACCCGGCCCTACTGCCGGCGGTGGCCCTGCTCAACGGCCTCGGGGTGGGCTTCCTGCGCCGGATCGACCTGGGCGAGGCGCCCGTGCCCGACCGGGAGAGCCTGGCCATCTTCGCCGGCATCGGCGGCCGGCAGCTGGCCTGGACGCTCGTCTCGGTGCTCCTCGCCGCCGGTCTGCTCGCCATCATGCGCGACCACCGTTCGGTCTCCCGGTACGCGTACACCCTGGGCCTGGCCGGCATCGTCCTGGTGATGCTCCCGGCGGTGCTGCCCCGCAGCATCTCCGAGATCAACGGCGCGAAGCTGTGGGTCCGGGTGGGCAGCTTCTCTATCCAGCCGGGTGAGTTCGCCAAGTTGGCGCTGCTGGTCTTCTTCGCCTACTACCTGGTGCGCAAGCGTGAGGTGCTGTCGCTGGCCAGTCGGCGCTTCCTCGGCATCGACTTTCCGCGTGGCCGCGACCTCGGCCCGGTGGTCGGCGTCTGGCTGATCAGCGTCCTGGTGCTGGTCTTCGAGAAGGACCTGGGCACCTCGCTGCTCTACTTCGGCATGTTCGTGGTGACGCTCTACATCGCCACCGAACGGGTGAGCTGGCTGCTGATCGGCCTGGTCCTCTTCTTCGGCGGCGCGTACCTCGCCTACTTCCTCGGCTCGACCGTCGGTGGGCCGTTCGCCAACTTCTACGTGCGGGCGGAGATCTGGCTCGACCCGTTCGCCGACCCGACCAACAAGGGCTACCAGCTCGTCCAGGGGCTGCTCGCCCTGGGCACGGGTGGGCTCTTCGGCGCCGGGCCGGGCGGCGGTCAGCCGGAGATCCTGCCCGAGGTGCAGAACGACTTCATCTTCGCCGGCATCGGCGAGGAGATCGGCCTCTTCGGCCTCTCCGCGCTGCTCGTCGTCTACCTGCTGATCGTGGAGCGGGGGCTGCGCGCCGCGCTCGCCGTCCGGGACTCGTTCGGCAAGCTGCTCGCCGGCGGCCTTGCGTTCACGCTCGGCCTCCAGGTCTTCGTCATCGTCGGCGGGATCAGCAAGCTCATCCCGCTGACCGGTCAGACCACCCCGTTCCTGTCCGCCGGTGGTTCGTCGCTGATGGCGAACTGGCTGCTCATCGCGGTGCTGCTGCGGGTCTCCGACGGAGCCCGTCGGCCGGTGAGCGGGCGCGCCGGCAAGGCGGCCCGGCCCACCGGCGGCCCGCCGGAGCAGCTGCACGGTGCTCCCACGGAGGTGATCAAGCCGTGAACGCACCCCTGCGCCGTGTCGGCGTCGTCGTCATGGTCCTGTTCGGCCTGCTCTTCGCGAACCTCAACTGGATCCAGGCCTACAAGGCCGACGAGTACCGCACCAGCGACTACAACGGCCGCGTCCAGGTCGCCGAGTACGAGCGCAAGCGCGGCAACATCGAGGCGGGTGGCACGGCGGTGGCCACCAGCAAGGAGACCACCGGCACGCTGAAGTTCCAGCGCACCTACCCGAGCGGCGCCAAGTACGCCCATGTGCTCGGCTACAAGCCGGTCAACCTGGCGGATCAGGGCATCGAACGGGTGGAGAACGACTTCCTGGCCGGCACCAGCGACCAGTTGATCGGCGACCGGTTGAAGGACATGTTCACCGGCGACGACACCGGTGGCGGCAACGTGCTGCTCACCCTCTCCAAGCGGGCGCAGGACGTGGCGTACGACCAGCTGCGCAACAACCAGCAGGGGGTCAAGAAGGGCGCGGCGATCGCCATCGACCCGCGCACCGGCGCGGTGCAGGCGCTGGTCTCCATGCCCAGCTTCGATCCGACCCCGCTGGTCAGCCACAACTCCACCGAGGCGGCGGCCGCGTACAACAAGCTCGAGCAGGACGCGGACGGCCCGCTGAAGAACCGCGCGCTCTCCGAGACCCTGCCGCCGGGCTCCACCTTCAAGATCGTGGTGGCCGCGGCCGCGCTGGAGAACGGGGTCAGCAAATCCACCTCGATCCCGGCCGGCTCCAGCTGGACTCCGCCCACCTCGGGCAGCCCGATCCGCAACGCCGCCGCGTCGATCTGCCCGGAGCCGCAGGTCACCCTGCTGGAGGCGGTCACCGAATCCTGCAACACCGGCTTCGCGCAGCTCGGCGTGCGGCTCGGCGCCGACGCCATCAAGGAGAAGGCCCGGCAGTTCGGCTTCGAGCAGGACGACCTCACCGTCGGCCAGCTCGGCGAGGACGGGCTGCCCACGGCGCCCAGCCGGACCGGCGACATGCAGAACCCGGACGGCAGCACCGACCCGGCCGCACTGGCCCAGTCGTCGATCGGCCAGAACAACGTCCGGATGACCCCGCTGGAGGGCGCCATGATCGCTGGCGCCGTCGCCAACGGTGGCAGCCAGATGCGGCCGTACCTGGTCCGGCAGCTGCTCGCCCCGGACCGGACCACCAGCTACTACACCGCCAAGCCGCGGGAGCTGCGCCAGCCGGTCAACGGTCAGGTCGCCGGCGACCTGCGCGAGATGATGGTCAGCGTGGTGCAGAAGGGCACCGGCCAGAAGGCCGCCATCAGCGGCTACACGGTCGGCGGCAAGACCGGCACCGCGCAGTCCGCTCCGGACCGGCCCGACCACGGCTGGTTCATCGGCTTCGCCCTGGACAAGAACGGCAACCCGGTCTCCGCGGTCTGCGTGGTGCTGGAGCAGGCCGGCAGCGGCGGCAGCGCCGAGGCGGCCCGGATCGGCGGTCAGATCATGCGGGCCGCCATCGCCGATCCGGGGGGCCGCTGACATGCTCAGTCCCGGCGTCCAGCTCGGTAACCGCTACCGTCTCGACGAGCGGATCGCCAGCGGCGGCATGGGCGATGTCTGGCGCGGCACCGACCAGGTGCTCGGCCGGACGGTCGCGGTGAAGAGCCTGCTCCCCGCGCTGCTCGACGACCCGGACTTCGCCGAGCGGTTCCGCGGCGAGGCCCGGACCATGGCCACCATCAACCACCCCGGTGTGGTGGACGTGTACGACTTCGGCAACGACCAGCAGATCGCCTTCCTGGTCATGGAGTACGTCGAGGGCGACGCTCTGTCGTCCACGCTGAGCAGGGTCGGCCGCCTCACTCCGGCCCGGACGATGGCACTTGTCGCGCAGGCCGCCGACGCGTTGCACGCGGCCCACGAGAAGGGCATCGTGCACCGCGACGTGAAGCCGGGCAACCTGCTGGTCCGTCCGAACGGCACGCTGGTGCTGACCGACTTCGGTATCGCCCGCTCCGACATGGTCGGCCAGCTCACCGCCGCCGGCTCGGTGCTCGGCACCGCCTCGTACATCTCGCCGGAGCAGGCCACCGGTGGGGTGGCCACCCCGGCGTCCGACGTGTACGCCCTCGGCGTGGTCGCCTACCAGTGCCTCGCCGGACGGCGACCGTTCGAGGGCGACAACCCGCTCGACATCGCCATGCGACACGTCCGGGAGACCCCCCGACCACTGCCGGCGGACATCCCGCCGCAGGTCCGGGCCGTGGTGGAACGGGCGCTGGCCAAGGACCCGGCCGCCCGCTGGCCCAGTGCCGCCGCCCTCGCCGGGGTCGCCCGCCAGCTCAAGGCCGCGCTCTCCCAGCAGGCCCGGGCCGGGGGCCACCCGGGGCCGGTCTCCGCGGCGCCGGCCTCGCCCGGCGCACCCGGCAGGGCGCAGGTGCCGTCCGCGCAGCAGCTCCGCCCGCCGGGCGCCCCGCACCGGCCGCCGTCCGCCGGGCAGCGCCCGACCGCCGTCGCGCCGGCGCAGCAGCCCCGCCCCACCGCCGTCGCGCCGGCCGTCCCGCACGGCCGGCCGCCCGTCGCCCCCGCCGGTTACCCGCGCGGCGCCGCCGCGGTGCCGCCGGCAGCGGTTCGACAGGAGCATCAGCCGGCGTACGCCCGGCAGGCCGGCCCGGCGCTGCCGGCACCCGATCCACGCCGGTCCCGGCCCGGAATGGTGCTCCTCGCCATCCTGCTGGCCGTACTGGTTCTGGTCTGTTCCGGCGTGATTTCCTACAACCTGCGGAAGCAGTCGCAAGCCGGTGAACCCGGCGCGCTGGCTCCGCACACCGTGACGTCCGGCGCGCTGCGGCTCGACGGACGCGACGATGCGACCCGGACGTCGTACCGTCTTCAGGTACGGCTCCAGCCGGACGACGGCGGGACGACGACGAGCGAAGGACGACAGACGCGATGACAGCGCAGGCCCGCCTGCTCGGTGGCAGGTACCAGGTCGGCGAGCTGCTCGGCTACGGCGGCATGGCCGAGGTGCATCGCGGTCGCGACCTCCGGCTCGGTCGGGACGTCGCGATCAAGATGCTCCGCACCGACCTCGCACGGGACGCGACGTTCCAGATGCGGTTCCGTCGGGAGGCGCAGAACGCCGCCTCGCTCAACCACCCGGCGATCGTGGCGGTCTACGACACCGGCGAGGAGACCGCGCCGACCGGCGAGACGCTGCCGTTCATCGTGATGGAGTTCGTCAACGGGCGGACTCTCAAGGAGGTGCTCGGCGTCGAGGGCCGGTTGCAGCCCCGCCGGGCGCTGGAGATCTGCGCCGACATGTGCGCGGCGCTGGAGTTCAGCCACCGGCACGGCATCATCCACCGCGACATCAAGCCGGGCAACGTCATGCTCACCCAGACCGGCCAGGTCAAGGTGATGGACTTCGGCATCGCCCGGGCGCTGGCCAGCGGCGCGACCACCATGACGCAGACCAGCGCGGTGATCGGCACGGCCCAGTATCTTTCGCCGGAGCAGGCGCGCGGCGAGGCTGTGGACGCCCGCTCCGACGTGTACGCGGCCGGTTGCGTGCTCTTCGAACTGGTCTGCGGGCACCCGCCGTTCGTCGGGGACAGCCCGGTCAGCGTCGCGTACCAGCACGTGCGGGAGACGCCGCCGACGCCGAGCGACATCAACCCGGACGTCACCCCCGCGGTCGACGCGATCGTGCTCAAGGCGCTGTCCAAGAACCCGCTCAACCGCTACCAGAGCGCCGGCGAGATGCGGGCCGACCTGCTCCGCGCTGCCGCTGGCCGGCCGGTGCTGGCCACCCCGGTGATGCGCGAGGCGGAGACGGTGGCGATGGCCCCGGCCGGTGGCGGGGGCGGCTACCCGCCGGCCGCCGGTGGGCCGCAGACCCGCCAGATTCCGGCCCGGGTCGGCGACCCGCGCCAGCGCAAGGCGTCCTCCTGGCTCATCGCGACCTTCAGCGCGGTCGGCGTGCTCGCGGTGATCGCCCTGGTCGCGGCACTGCTCTGGAATCAGCAGAAGGACAAGGACCTGAAGTCGGTGCCCACCCTCACCGGCAAGACCCAAGCCGTCGCGTTCGCCGAGATCACCAACGCCGGCTTCCAGCCGGTGGTGGGCGAGCCGGTGCTGGAGAGCAACTGCCAGAAGGACACGGTGGTTCGGCAGACCCCGCAGCCGGGCACCCAGTTGGAGCCGACCCGTCAGGTCACCATTCAGCTCTGTGGCGGTAAGCCTGAGGTGCCCGTCCCAGCTGGGCTCAAGGGCAGCAAGCAGGAGAGCGCAATCGCCCGCCTGGAAGAGGCGAAGCTCGGCTACATCATCAAGACCGTAGACAACGAGGAGAGCCAGGACATCGTCCTCAGCGTCAGCCCGCCGGAGGGAGAGCGCGTCCCCGAGGGCACGAAGGTGACTCTGACCGTGTCAAAGGGCAACGTGCGTGAGGTGCCGGACGTTGTCGGGCTGAGCGAGGACGAGGCCACCCGGACCCTGCGGAACGCTGGCTTCTCGGTCAATGTGCAGGACGGGCCGGAGGTGCCGGCTGCCGAGGCCGGAAGAGTCACCGACCAGAGTCCGAATGGCAAGGAGAAGAAGCCGAGCAGCACCAGGGTGACCATCAAGGTGAGTCAGCCAGAGAAGGTCGACCCGACGCCGACCCCGACGGCGACGCCGACGGGTACGCCGAGCGCCACGCCGACGACCCCCGGCACCGGAGGCGGCGGCGGACTGCCGTTCCCGCCCCCGCCGACCCGGCTCAACGAGGAGTAGACCCGGTGGCTCGGTTTCCGGGGACCGTCGGCGTGACGGCCGTCGGACCCTCTGCGGCCGACCCGCCGAGCCGGGCGACGTGGTGGCGGCATCGCCGGACCCGGGCAGCCGCCCTGGGGCTGGCCGTCGCGCTGCTCGTCGCCAGCCTTCCGTGGCTGTGGACGACGATCGCGGCACGTGGCCACCTGTACGACGAGGCCGACGCGCCGGCCGCCGACGTCGTGATCGTCCTCGGCACCGCCGTGGCTGCTGATCGACGTCAACCCGGGGACCGGCTGACCGGCCGCCTGGAGACCGCCGCCGAGCTGGTGAACAGCGGGCGGGCCCGGGTGGTCCTGGTGTCCGGCGACGGCGGTGGCACGTCGGGTGACGAGCCCGCGGTGATGACGTCGTACCTGACCGAGCTCGGTGTCGATCCGCGTCGCGTGGTGGCCGACCCGTTCGGCCTGGACACCTACGACAGCTGCGCCCGGGCGCGCGAGGTGTACGGAGTCGAGCGCGCGCTGATCGTGACGCAGTCCTACCACCTGTCCCGGGCCGTGACGCTGTGCCGGCATCTCGGCCTCGACGTCGACGGGGTGGTTGCCCGCTGCGCCGGGTGCGGCCCCGTCCTGCTGGCCGGGAAGTCCGTCCGGGACTACTTCGCCAGTGGCAAAGC
The DNA here is from genome assembly GCF_040678715.1 of Micromonospora sp. NPDC049301. Lineage (NCBI taxonomy): Bacteria > Bacillati > Actinomycetota > Actinomycetes > Micromonosporales > Micromonosporaceae > Micromonospora > Micromonospora sp. NPDC049301. The sequence goes on from NZ_JBFAQO010000001.1 coordinate 282,601, forward strand.
GGCCTGGGACGCGGGCCGGGGCCGGGCACCGGCAGTGCGCTCGCCCGCGAGCCCGGCGGTTCAGGAAGCGCTGCGCGGCTGAACGTCCGGACCGGAGCGGGCCGGTCGCGGTCAGGTGGTGGCGAAGGCGGCCCGGCGGCGGGCGTCGACCTCGGCGGCCAGCTCCGGGGCCCGTTCCAACGCCTCGGGGTGACCGCAGCCGGCCAGCCAGTTGGCGAGCATCAGGTGGCCGCCCTCGGTGAGCACCGACTCCGGGTGGAACTGCACGCCCTCGATCGGCAGCGTACGGTGCCGCATCGCCATCACCACGCCGGAGCCGGTCCAGCCGGTGACCTCCAGCTCGTCGGGGAGAGTCTCGGGCAGTACGGCCAGCGAGTGGTACCGGGTGGCGGTGAACGGGTCGGGTAGACCGGCGAGCACGCCGACCGAGTGGTGCCGCACCTCGGAGGTCTTGCCGTGCAGCAGCTCGGGCGCGCGGGTGACGGTCGCACCGAACGCCTCGCCGATCGCCTGGTGGCCGAGGCAGACGCCGAAGATCGGCAGCCGGCCGGCGTACTCCCGGATCACGTCCAGGCAGATGCCGGCGCGGTCGGGGCTGCCCGGCCCCGGTGAGAGCAGGATGCCGGCCGCGCCCACCCTGCCCACCTCGGCGACGTCGATCTCGTCGTTGCGGCGGACCTCGCAGTCCACCCCGAGCTGGCCCAGATACTGCACCAGGTTGAAGACGAACGAGTCGTAATTGTCGATCACCAGGACGCGCATGGTCACCTGTCCGGGGAGGGTGGCGCGGTGTTGTTCTGATCGGTGTCGTACGGCAGCTCGTGCTCGTCGCCCGCCGGCGTCTCCCCGGTGACCGCGTCCCCGCCGCCCGGGTCCCCGGGTACGCCGGAGTCCTGGGTGACCTGCACGTCGTCGAAGGGCAGCAGCGGCTCGGCCCACGGGAAGGCCACGTACCAGAGCAGGGCCACCGCGGCGGCGGCGAGCAGCACCGACCCGGTCAGCTTGCCGGCCAGGCCGAACGGCAGCTTGCGCCAGATGAACGCGTACATCGGTCAGCCTCCCAGCTCCGCCGGCCGGCCCGCCGACTTGGGTTGGGTCCGGTCCAGCTCGGCGTGGATGATCAGGCGCTGGTAGTTGTCGAACTTCGGGTTGCACGTGGTCAGGGTGAGCATCCGCTTGGTGGGCCTCTTGTCCGGTTCACCGGGGACCGGCGCCACCACCTCGACCTGCGTCGGCCTGACGATGCGGGACTGCGACACCCGGTAGACGTACCAGTCGGTCTTGCCCTCGACCACGATCGCGTCGCCATCGTCCAGCTCGTCCAGCCGCCAGAAGGTGGCCCGGTTGCGGTGGCCGGCGACGGAGAAGTTGCCGACCTGTCCGGGCAGGGCGCTGGTCGGGTAGTGGCCCGGGGCGTACCGGATGTCGGCCTGGGTGACGCCCTCGACCACCACCCAGTTCTTGTCGAGCTTGGGGATGTAGAGGCCGGCGATCGGCTTGCCGCGCACCGGCGGCGACGGTTTGGCGCTCGGAGCGGCCGCCGACGGGGTGACCGTGGGGTCGTCGGTCGGGCCCCACGCCTGGGCGAGTTGCTGGCTGAGGTCGTTCTGGTGGGCGTCGACGATGGCCGACTTGCCCCAGACCTCGTAGCCGGCGAAGAGCAGCACCACCAGGCCGAAGGTGATCAGGACCTCGCCGGTGACCCGGATGCCGGTGCGCAGCCGGGAGGCGAGCGACGGGCGGGTGAGCTCCGAGTAGACGCTCTTGTACCCCTCGCCGGTCTGGTGCGGGCGGAGTTGGACCACCCGCTCGCCGCGTCGCGGTCGCGGTGGCTCGGCGGGACCGTCATCGGCGCCGCCGGGCTCATCCGTGGTCGGCGTGCGAGGGACCGCACCCATCAGCGCCGTGGAGTCCATGGCCGGCGGCCGGGCCGAGGGCCGGGCGGGAACCTTCGGGATCAGCGCGGTCGCACCCGGGTCGGCGGGGCGGTCCGGCGTGGCCGGGTACCCGGTGGCGCGCGCGGGCCCGGAGCCGAGCTTGGGGATGAACGCGGTGGGCGAGTCGACACCCGGAGAGGCCGGGGTGCCGGGCATCGGTGGCCGGGTCGGCGTGCCACCCGGCGGGCCGGCGGTGGCCGGCGGGCGGGTGAAGGCGCCACCCGGGGCCGGCGGGCTGGTGGGGACGTTGCCGGGGACGGCCGATCGGATCTGACCCTGGTTGGGGGTGGCGGGTCGGCCGGGTGCGGCTGCGGGGGGACGGCCGGGTGAGCCCGGCCCGGCCGGTGCGGCTCCGGGCCAGGGTGGCGGCGCCTCGCTGCCCGTGTGGCCGCGCTGAGGGCCGGCGGCCGGCGGCTCGGGTACGGCCGGTGCACGCGTCGCCCGGGGCCGGGTGGGCAGCACCGGATCGGGCCAGTTGCCGGCCGGGGCCGGCCGGTCAGGTGTGTGCTCGGGCCGGTCGACCTTGGGCAGGTACGCCGTCGGCTCGTCGGCCTGGTCCCGATGTCGGCCGTCGCGCCGGTCGTCCGGGCCGCTCACTTGGGCACCGTCGCCGAGCGCAGGGCGGTCGAGTCCTCGAATGCCGGGACTGTCACCGGGGAGACGGTCTCCTTGTAGCCGAGTTGGTAGTCGTCGACTGCGTCCTTGAACAACCGGACTCCCTCAGAGCTGGCGAGGGCCTGCTGGAGGGCAGCGGGATCGCCGATCGCTACGATCTTGAACGGTGGGGAGTACACCCGCCCGTGGAGCAGCAGGGTGTTACCGACGCAGCGTACCGCGCTGGTGGCGAGCACGCGGACGTTCATGATTGACATGGCCTCCGCCCCGCCGGCCCAGAGCGCGTTGACCACCGCCTGCACGTCACCCTGGTGCACCACCAGGTCGTCGTTGCTGGCGTCGGAGGGCGTCTGGTCGCTGCGTCGCGGCGCGTCGTTCAGCTCCACCGTCACCCCGGTGCCGGCCAGAGCGGTGAACCCTGCGGCCTGGAGGCTGCCCTGGGCGCGGTCCTGCTGGGCCTTGATCGGGCTGTCCGAGTCGGCCAGCGCGTCGGTCCGCTGCTCGACCTCGCCGCGCAGTGTGGCGGCTCGGCGCTCGCTCGCCGCAACCTGCTCGCGCCGGTCCTCGATGAGCTGGTTGAGCTGGGGCCGGCGGTCCTCGCGCAGTGCGGTGCCGCCGGCGGTGGTCGCCGTGGTGGTGAAGAGCAGCCCCGCCGCGGCGGCGATCAGGGGCACCCCGATCGACCAGCCCGGTCGGCGTTGACGCGGTCGCCGGGGCAGCAGCCCGGCACCGGCCCGTCGGAGGACCTTCTGCCAGGAGGCGGCGCCGGATGTGTACTCCACCGAGCGTTCCTTCCGCGTTTCGGGGATCGGTCCGCGCCGGCCGGGCCGGTGATGCGAACAGTCCCGCCTTTTTCGGTCACTCCGCGCACCGGCCTGACCCCATTCGTGGTCCGGGCGGGCGTTCCGGACTACGCTAGCTTTCGAACATTATTGGCCATGGACCGTCGCCCCCGCGCCCGGTTGTCAGGCCGGACGAGGTCGTCACCCCTCTGGAGAGCGTCGTGCCCAAGTCTCAGGTCCGCAAGAAGAAGGTGTACACCCCGCCGACGGACGTCCGTCCGACGACGGCGGCATCGTCGCGCAAGCCTAGCCCGGTGTGGCTGCCGGTCACCGCGGTTGCCTTGATCGTCGCCGGCATCGGTTGGCTGGTCGTCTACTACCTCTCCGAGCAGCAGTACCCGGTCATGTCGTGGGGTTACTGGAACCTCGCGGTGGGCTTCGGCGCGATGGTCGCCTCGCTGGCGCTGCTCTCCCGCTGGCGCTGAGCCGGCCCGGCGTCGTCACGCCGGAGGATCCACGTCACCCCACGGAGCCCCTGCCCGGCAGGACCGGGCGGGGCACCCTATGGTGTCCGCAGGGCGGCGCGGCCGACTGCGAGATGACTCACGTTACTGCTGGGTAACCTTGCGCGTAGGCTGCACTGCATGACCGAGCGGAGCGAGGTCATCGACCGGTCCGGTCGCAGGTGCGGCAGCGGCGCTACGCTGGCTCCGTCCTGACCCGGCCCCCGGTCGCCGAGCCGCTCGACAGGCAGCAGACCGGGGAGGCCAACTCGATGGGCAGCGTCCAGATCGTCACCACGATCCTCGCGGCCGCCATCACCGCCGTGGCGGTGTGGCTTGCGGTGCGCGCGGTCCTCAAGATGGTGGCAGTCATCCGGCTCGGGCAGCCCGCGCCGGAGCGGTTCACCGACAAGGTCACCCGTACGAGGACCATGCTGGTGGAGACCGCCGGCCACACCCGGATGCTCAAGTGGGGCGTGGTGGGTGCGGCGCACTGGTTCGTGATGGTCGGCTTCATCGTGCTGTCGCTGCTGGTGCTCGAGGCGTACTTCGAGGTGGTCACCCCGACCGGCGGGCTGCCGATCATCGGGCACTGGACGGTCTTCGGGCTGGCCACCGAGATCATCGGCGTGCTGGGCCTGGTCGGCATCCTGGTGCTGATGGCGATCCGGCTGCGCAACCGGCCGAACCGGCCCGGCGGTCGGTCCCGCTTCACCGGCTCGACCATGTGGCAGGGCTACTTCGTCGAGTGGATCGTGCTGCTGGTCCTGATCTTCGGGTTCGTGATCCGGGGCTTCAAGGTCGCCACCGACCACTTCGAGTACCCGCTCTGGGCCACCCCGGTCAGCCACGCCGTCGGTGCGGTGCTGCCCGACTGGCAGGACGGCGCGAGCGTCGCCGCCCTCATCAAGATCGTCATCTCGATGACGTGGCTGATCGTCATCTCGCTGAACGTCACCATGGGTGTCGCCTGGCACCGCTTCCTGGCGTTCCCCAACATCTTCTTCAAGCGCGAGCCGGCGAAGCCCGCCGGCTCCGGCCTCGGCGCGCTGCGCCCGATGACGAGCCAGGGCAAGCCGCTCGACTTCGAGGAGGCCGACCCGGAGAAGGACCAGTTCGGCGTCGCCCAGGTCGAGCAGTTCAGCTGGAAGGGCCTGCTGGACTTCAGCACCTGCACCGAGTGTGGTCGCTGCCAGTCGCAGTGCCCGGCCTGGAACACCGGGAAGCCACTCTCGCCCAAGCTCCTCGTGCTGAGCCTGCGCGACCACGCGTACGCCAAGGCGCCCTACCTGCTCGCCGGCGGCGGCAAGGACCTGACCGGCGAGGAGAAGGCCACCCAGGCGCAGCTCGCCCACCTGGACGTGCTGTCGCTCGCCGAGGGTGACAAGCCGCTGATCGGCACCGCCGAGGAAGGCGGCGTCATCGACCCGGACGTGCTCTGGTCCTGCACCACCTGCGGCGCGTGTGTCGAGCAGTGCCCGGTGGACATCGAGCACGTGGACCACATCGTCGACATGCGCCGCTACCAGGTGCTGATCGAGTCGAGCTTCCCCTCCGAGGCCGGCGTGATGCTGCGCAACCTGGAGAACAAGGGCAACCCGTGGGGTGCCCCGCAGAACACCCGCGAGGACTGGACCAAGGGCCTCGACTTCGAGGTGCCCCGGGTCGGCGAGGTGGACGACTTCGAGTACCTGTTCTGGGTCGGCTGCGCCGGCGCGTTCGAGGACCGGGCCAAGAAGACCACCCGCGCGGTGGCCACCCTGCTGAACGAGGCGGGCGTCAGTTTCGCCATCCTCGGCGAGGGCGAGACCTGCTCCGGTGACCCGGCACGGCGGATCGGCAACGAGTTCGTCTTCCAGATGCTCGCCCAGCAGAACGTGGAGACGCTGAACGAGGCGTTCGAGGGCCGCGAGAAGGCCAAGCGCAAGATCGTCGCGACCTGCCCGCACTGCTTCAACACCCTGGGCAACGAGTACGGCCAGCTCGGCGGCGAGTTCGAGGTGGTCCACCACACCCAACTCCTGGCGCACCTGGTGTCCACCGGCAAGCTCACCCCGGTGCAGCCCGTCGACGGCGGGGTCACCTACCACGACCCCTGCTACCTGGGCCGGCACAACCGGATCTTCGCGGCGCCCCGCGAGGTGCTCGGCGACGCCATCGAGGGTGAGATCACCGAGATGCCGCGCAACAGCGAGCGCTCCTTCTGCTGCGGCGCCGGCGGTGCCCGGATGTGGATGGAGGAGAAGATCGGCAAGCGGATCAACGTGGACCGGGTCGAGGAGGCCATGGCCACCGGGGCGAAGACGGTCGCAGTCGGCTGCCCGTTCTGCTCGACGATGCTCAACGACGGGGTCAACGGCAAGGGCGCCGGTGAGCAGGTCGAGGTGATCGACGTGGCCAGCGTGCTGCTCCGCTCGGTGAAGCCGGAGCAGCCGCAGGGCGACAAGGAGGCCGCGCCGGTCGCCGGCTGAGCCGCGTACCGCGTACGGACACCGGACGGCGGTGGCACCCACGGGGTGCCACCGCCGTCGTCATGCCGGTCCACGGCGGCACCGGCGCCATCTCCGGGCACCGCGCACCCGCCTCGACCGCCAGTTGGCCGGCCCGGCCGGTGGCTCGGCACCCGCCGTGGCACAATCGCGCCGAGGTGAGGCGAACATCGACGGGATTCTCCTGACCACGCTGCTGCCCCTGGTCGGCTTCGCTGCGCTGACCGCCGGCAACGCGTTCTTCGTCGCGGCCGAGTTCGCCCTCGTCACGGTCGACCGCGCGGAGATCGACCGCCGTGCCGCCGCCGGCGACGAGGCGGCCCTGACGGTACGCACGGCGCTGCGCGAGCTGTCCTTCCAGCTCTCCGGTGCGCAGCTCGGCATCACCATCACCGCGCTGCTCACCGGCTACCTGGCCGAGCCGGCCCTGGCCCGGATCTTCACCCCGCTGCTGCGCCCGGTGGCCGGGGACGACACCGAGCGGTTCACGCCGTTCCTGGCGCTGGCCCTGGCCACCCTGCTCTCCATGCTCTTCGGTGAACTGGTGCCCAAGAACGCGGCGCTGGCCCGGCCGATGCCGGCCGCGCTGGCCACCGCCGGCCCCATGCACACCTTCTCCCGGACGTTCGGCTGGGTGATCCGGGGCCTGAACGGGTCGGCGAACCGGCTCGTCCGGGCCCTCGGGGTGGAGCCGCAGGAGGAGTTGGCGAGCGCGCGCTCACCGGAGGAGCTGGGCCTGCTGGCGGCCATCTCCGCCCGTGCGGGGGCGCTGCCCACGGACACCGCGATGCTGCTGCGCCGCACCATCCGTTTCGGCGACAAGCGGGCCGCCGAGGCGATGACCCCGCGGGTGGACGTGGTGGCGCTGCGCGCCACGGCCAGCGTGGCCGAGTTGCTCGACCTGTCCCGGGCGACCGGGCGGACCCGGTTCCCCGTGTACGAGGAGACCCTGGACCTGGTCACCGGCGTGGCGGGGGTGCCGGACGCGCTCGGGGTGCCGCTGGCCGCCCGGTCGTCGACCATGGTCGGCTCGGTGGCCCGCGAGCCGGTGTACGTGCCGGAGAGCCTGGACCTGGACGGCGTGCTGGCCGCGCTGAAGGCGGCCGGGGCGGATCTGGCGATCGTGGTCGACGAGTACGGCGGCACGGACGGCGTGGTCACCATCGAGGACCTCGTCGAGGAGCTGGTCGGGGAGATCGCCGACGAGTTCGACCCGGCCAGTGTGGACGACACCGGTCCGGTCGAGCTGACCGTGCCGGGCGGGGAGCGCACCGTGCTGGTCGACGGGGTGCTGCGCTCCGACGAGTTGGCCGAGCAGACCGGCTTCCGGCTGCCCGAGGGGCCGTACGAGACGCTGGCCGGGTACCTGATGGCCCGGCTGGGGCACATCCCGCTGGCCGGCGAGACGGTCGAGGCGGGTGGCTGGGAGTTCACCGTGGTGGAGGTGGAGCGGCACCGGATCGAGCAGGTCCGGGTGCTGCGCCCGGCGGAGCCGGACGACGATGCCTGAGCTGCTGGTGACCGTGCTGCTGCTGCTCGGCAACGGGTTCTTCGTGGGCAGCGAGTTCGCGCTCATCGCGTCCCGGCGGACGGTGATCGAGCCGCTGGCCGCCGGCTCGAAGCGGGCCCGCTGGGCGCTGTCGGCGATGAACCAGATCCCCCTGATGATCGCCGGAGCGCAGCTCGGCATCACGGTCTGCTCCCTGGGTCTCGGCGCGATCGCCGAGCCCGCGCTGGCCCACCTGCTGGAGTCACCGTTCCACGCGGCCGGCCTGCCCGAGCGGGCGGTGCACCCGGTCGCGTTCGTGCTGGCGCTGGGCGTGGTGGTCTTCCTGCACACGGTGGTCGGCGAGATGGTGCCGAAGAACATCACGCTGGCGGGTCCGGAACTCTCCGCGCTCTGGCTCGGCCCGGCCATGCTGGCGTTCTGCGTGGCCACCAAGCCGCTGCTGCTGGCGATGAAGTGGGCGGCCCGGCGGGTGCTCGCGTTCTGGCGGATCGAGGCGTCCGAGGCGGTGAAGACGGTGTTCACCGCCGATGAGCTGGCCGGGCTGGTCTCCCAGGCGCGTACGGAGGGGTTGCTCGACGAGGAGCAGCACGCCCGGATCACGGGCGCCCTGGCGCTGCACACCCGGACGGCCGCGGACGCCTGGCAGCCGTGGTCGACGGTGGTGACGGTGGCCGAGGACGTCTCGCCCGCGTCGCTGGAGGTGCTGGCGACCCGGACCGGCCGGTCGCGGTTCCCGGTCGTGCAGCGGTCCACCCGCCGGGTGCTCGGCTTCGTGCACGTCAAGGACGTGCTCGGGTACTCCGGGCATGCTCGCCGGGCACCGGTGCCGGCAGAGGTCTACCGGCCGCTGGCGGTGGTGCCGCCGGAGCGTACGCTGGCCGACCTGCTGCTGGCCATGCGCCGCGAGCGCAGGCACATGGTGCTGGTCAGCGACGGCCGGCGCCCGCTCGGTGTGGTCACGCTCGACGACGTATTGACGGCAATCGTTGGCTGATCGACCAACACCCTTGGTACGCAAGCGGTTGCGCCACGGTGATGGTGACGTCGCTCGCCTTGATTCCGGTGCCGCGCTTCCCTAATGTGAGGCACCGACCGCTGTGGGTCGTCTGCCTCGGCCCTTCCCTCACGCGAGGCGCCCGGCGGTCGGTTGCAAAGGAGTCGGTGCCGGTGGCAACCATGCCCCCTCATCGTCACGCCCCGGGACTGCCCGCTCGGCCGGGCGGTCTGCGCCGGGTCGCCCACCGTCTACTCGTTCTGGTCGCCGCCGCGGCTGTCGGCGCAGGCATGCTCTCCGCGCCCGTGCAGGCCGCGCCCACGGTCGACGAGATCGAGGCGCAGATCGACAAGCAGTGGGAGCAGTTGGAGCCCACGATCGAGCAGTACAACAAGGTGCGGTCGCAGCTGAAGACCAACCGGAAGAAGTCGTCCGACCTGCAGAAGAAGATCGAGCCGCTGGCGCTGCAGAGCGAGCTGGCGCTCAACCGGGTCGGTGACCTGGCCTCCCGGTACTACATGTCGGGTCCGTCCCACGACATCGGCGCGCTGCTGGTCAGTGCCAAGCCGGACACGCTCACCGAGCAGCTCACCGTCCTCGACCGGCTTGCGGCGCGGGAGCGCAAGGAGGTCGAGGGCGTACTGGCCGTGCGGGCCAAGTACGACGGTGAGAAGCGGAAGCTGGACGCGCTGATCGCCACCCAGACCAGGCAGCAGAACGAGCTGGCGGCCAAGAAGAAGCAGATCGACGTCGAGATCAAGCGGCTCGAGGCCTCGCTGCCGAAGACGACGATCAAGACCGAGGGCTGCCCGACCATCAACGGGGTGGCCAACGCGGCGGCCCAGAAGGCGATCAAGACCGCCTGCCAGCAGGTCGGCGATCCCTACGTCTGGGGCGCCACCGGCCCGAACTCGTTCGACTGCTCGGGCCTGACCCAGTACGCCTACAAGGCGGCGGGGATCAGCCTGACCCACCACACGGGTGACCAGTGGCACGAGGGCAAGGCCATCTCCCGGGCCGACGCCCGCCCTGGTGACCTGGTCTTCTTCTTCAGCGACCTGCACCATGTCGGCCTTTATCTCGGCAACGACAAGATGGTGCACGCGCCGCGCGCCGGCAAGCCGGTGCAGGTGGCCAGCATCAACTACATGCCGGTCGCCGGGTTCCGCAGACCCGGCTGATCCCAGCAGGCACGATGAGGGCCCCCGGTCGGACGACCGGGGGCCCTTGCCCATGGGCGGCGCTTCCTCTGGAGGCGCCGCGCACAGACGCTCAGCCCCCGCCGCTCACCGTCTGCACCGTCAGCCGCTCGTGTGCCTCGGCGGGCATCGGTTGCTGGAGTTCGACCCGGACGTCGTACTCACCGATCATCGGCACCGCCGTCACCGCACTGTAGGTGCCGTGTTTGCCCGGCACCTCCATCAGCGGAATCGGGCCCTGCCGGTGGGACATGGGCATGGCGATCATGTCGGTCCAGGCGACCATCCGTCCCATCGTGATCGGTTGGTACGAACCAGGGCTCACCGCCTGCACCTCGATCTGTACCTGCAGGTTGCCCGTGTGCCGTGCGGTGACGTTCAAGACCGCGGACGTCGAGCTGGGCGCTGCGTGCGGTGCCGCCGTCGCTGCGGCCCCGACCGGATCCGGCGCCGGTCGACCCCGGTCGGTCGTCAGGAATGCCAGACCGCCGATGGCGACAGCGAGGGTGAGACCGGTGCCGACGCCTGCTACGAAAGCCGGGGCCTTCCTCGTCCGCGAGGTGGTCGACCGTCCTTTCGGACGGTTCCGGGTCGGTGCCGGCTCGACGAGCCGCCACTTCGAGGGCGCTGTCATGGGTCCGTCCTTCCCGTGGGTGGGCGGCAGTGCCGCCCACCCACGTGACGAGTCAGCCGACGGGATGGTCCGGAAGCTGGATCAGCCCGGGTCGAGAACTGCCGTACACACGGAAGAGGCCCCACTGTCCTCCGGTGAGGTGCGGCGAGAGGGTGTTGGAGCGGTAGAGGTAGTCACCGGCGGCCCTGGCGGGACCGCCAGCGCCGTTGGTCACGTCCGGATCGAGCACCACCTGGTAGACGCTGCCGGGGTTGAACTCACCCTGGAACGCCTTGATCTGTGACTGGGGGTCCTTGGGCGCCGCCCGCCAGGTGTGCCCGTGCAGCGTGAAGCCCGTCGAGCGCGGCTTTCCGACCGCCTGGCCGACCCAGATCACGGTCTTGTCCCCGGTGTAGGCCTCCATGAGCGGTGTGCTCGGATCGCCGTGCGGATAGCTGCTGAAGATCCTGGACAGGTTGGCATCGGCCGCGTACCGGTGATGCCATGGCTCGTTCCGGTAGTTCACCGCGACCTCCCCGGAGTCCTCCGGATCGTCGGTCTCGCGGCTCGGAGACACCGCGAGGTCGACGTTGTCGGGCACGTCGGAGCCGTTGCTGCGGAACAACGCCAGATCGCTGTTGAGCAGCACGATGTTCTCCCGGTAGTCCGTGCCGTTGGGATCCACGACGACCGCCTGAGTCCCGGACCTGAGCGGCGTGCCGTCCTTGGGGCTGACCCAGCTGGTGCCCTTCGGCTCGATCACCAGGCCACCGAAGAGTCCGTGGTGCCCGTGGTGCAGCGGATCGGCCTGGTCCTGCAGGAGGGCCAGCCCGGTCACGTCCTGCGGGGCGTACCAGGTGAAGACTCGGGACTCGCCGACACCCACGGTGAGATCACCGACGAGCTCCCCGTCGTCGCCCGTGTTGGAACCCCGCGATTCCAGGTAGTAGTCGAGCAGGGTGGGCGTGAGCCCGACACGGGAGCTGACCGGGTACGGCTTGAACCCGGGGACGTTGTGCTCGTCCTTCGGCGGCTGGTCGAGGCAACCGGGCAACGTGTTGCCGTTGCCCCGCCGCCAGCCCAGCTGGCCCGGCTCGGTGGCCTCGAAGCAGGTCTGCTGCATCTTGGTCGGATCGAGCTGGTTCTTGAGGGTCACCTGGATGCAGTCGCCGGCATGTGCTCTCAGGACGAGTGGTTCCGGTGGCTTCTGGCCGGACCTGATCGCGTTGACGTCCTCCTCGAGCGCGAACATCGCGCCGTTCGGATCGTGGTCGCCCGACTTGTTGTAGACGATGTCATGGTTGAACGCGACCACGGTGAACTGCTTGACGCCGGGACCGGGTACCGATCCATCACAGATCTTGGTGCCGCCACCGACGCCCGTGCACTGCGGATTGTCCGGTAGGAGCTGGACCTCGTAGTTGCCTTCGCCCTTGGGGTCATCGCAGTCCATCACCCGCAGGTGCCCCCAGGCCCCGAGGAACCGGTCGTCCGAGCCGGTCAGCCCGTAGACGTATCTGCGGGTCTGTATCCAGTCCTGCCAGCCGAACTCCCCGCCCATGTCGAGATTCATGTCGAAGTACTCCAGCACTCCCAGGTGCTGTGCCTGGATGAGGTTCGACTCGGGATCACGCGGTTCCGATTTCCAGGGGAACCGGTCCACGGTGAAGCCGTGCGACTCCTCCTGGGAAAGCTGGAACAGCCGCCATTTGACCCGGTCGCCCTCGTGCGCCGTGTACGTCGTGGTGTACGCCGCGCCGTGCGTCCGCTGGTCGTAGACCCTGGACGGGTCGGCGCCCCGGCGACCCTCGAACGGTTCCAATCGGTAGCTCAGCCCGACCACCCCCTGGTCGTCGGGGCTGGACGGGAACTTGGGCGGATAGATGGGCACGCCGTCCGGTGTGACGAACTGGTCGTCGTTCGGATCGTTCGGATCGGCCGGCTTGAACATCGGTACGTGGTCCTCGACGAAGACCGAGAAGTTTCGGTAGTCCTTGTCGTCGATGGGCTTGCCGTGGTAGTCGGTGCCCGGTGAACAGTGGATGTCGACCACCGTCCCGACCCGGAGCGTCGTACCGGTCTTCGGATCGTGGTACGTGCAGCCCGCCGGGTGCACCGAGGCTCCGCCGAGCAGGCCGTTGTCCTGGTGCACGTTCGGGAAGAAGTGGTCGTGGAAGCTGCTGGTGGCGAAATCCTCGTGGACGAACGACCGGTAGGTGATCGTCTGATTGCGGTCCGCGCCCTGGTCGTAGTTCCACCCGTTCGCGGCACCGTCGGAGGTCAGCACGTCGAACTGGACGAGGTGCTGGTGGATTCCCGCCTCGTTGGTGATCTGGGCGCGGTCGAACACGTTACCGCCGAAGTTCTCCGGCAGTTCGTTGGTGAAGTTGTAGACCACGCAGTCGCCGACGTTGAACAGGGGCGCGAACGGCTCGGGTTTTCGGCCGTCCAGGACCGCCTGTTTCTGGTCCTGGAGGACGTACACCCGGGCCTGCGGGTTCTTCCAGCGCAATTCCTCGTTGTAGTACTGCGCCACCTGGATCGCCGCCACGTCGAAGGTCTTCACCGGCGTCGGCCGGCCGTCCGAACGGGTGGCCGGGCAGGGGTTCTGGAAGAACCCGCCGGGTGTCTGCGCACCCGCATCGGCCGCGTCCCGCTCGAGCTGGGTGGGCGGGAAGACGCCGACGGCCTGTCGGGAGGCGACCCCGAGCGGTGGCTTCGGCGCCTTGAACCCGAACTTCCCGGGCACGAAGTGCGGATAGCCCGGCTTGGTCGCCGTCGGCGCGGGTGGCGGGTTGATGCCGGACACCGCCGGCTGGTAGTCGAAGTCCTCGAGCGGCAGCAGCGCTGGCACGATCGTGCCGTCGGGCAGCTTCCGGGTGCCGTCCTCCAGTTTGTCGTGGGTGCGGTTCAACGCCCACATCCCGTTGGCGAAGTGCGGGTAGAGGTGGCAGTGGAAGATCACGTCACCGAACGTCGCCGGCTTGGTGTCGTGCGCCGAGCCCGCTCCGCCCTCGGGCATGAGCGCGTAGTGGGCGCCCGGGGACACCGCCTGCACGTCGAGGATGTTGGTGACCGACATGTGGTGGCTCGGCTTGCTCACCTCGGCCAGACCGCCCTCGTCCTTCGGGTCGAAGGGCCACCGGTTGACGTGCCAGTGGAAGGTGTGGGTCTCCCGTTCGGCGGCGTGCAGCAGCCGGATCTGCATCGGCTCACCGCGGTAGTTCGCGAAGACGAGGTCGCCGCCGCCCGGGTCGCCGTACGCCCAGGACGACAGGGCGGTCTCCTCGCCGTGGCAGGCCTGGGCGTCGAAGCCCTGACCGGCACGGCTCGCCTGCGGACAGCCGATCTCCTCCCGGTTGAACCCGGGTTCGGCGCGGTAGTTGAAGGCGAACCACTCCAGCTTCACCGGAATCTCACCCTGAACGAGTGCGTCCGCGTCCCCGCCGGAGAGCCCGGGCAGCGTGCCCCGCTTGAGTTTGCTCAGCTCAGCGGCCGTCGGGTCCACGCACTCGCCGTCGGCCCGATCGTCGTCGGCGCCGTCCTGTCCGCGACAGAACCGGGTGAGAATGCCGGACGCCGCTTCCACTTCGTCGTGCATGAAGATCACGTGTTCGCGGTGGTCCGGCGCGCCGGACGCCGGGTCCTTGATGACGGCGCGGGTGCCGGAGGTGAGTGGCGCTCCGGTGCGCGCGTCCACCCAACTGGTGCCGGCCTTCTCCACCACGATCGCGCCGAATGCGCCGAAGGAGTGGGACCCGATCGCATTGCCGGCCCCGGTCTCGACCGACGAGAGATCCGCGCCGTCGTTGAAGTGGAACTCGCCCTCCACCGTCGCGGAGTACCGGTATGTGCCGCTGGCTCCGGGTGCCACCGTCGAGTCGGGGTTCGAGCCGGCCGCCGTCCCGTCCGACCCCTTGACGTCGTAGGCCAGTCCCTCCATGTGGATGGAGGCCGCGGGCGCCGCAGCAGGGTTGAAGTCGTTGTGTGGCCGGGTCCGCGCCGGCGCGAACCGGCGTGGTTCGGGCGTAACCGTGCCCGCTGCCGCCAACTGCTCGCCGGGCAGCAGGAAGATCGAGTTGTCCCGGACGAACGACGGTGCGGCCTCGTGGAGCCGGTTGGTGAACCGGATCGTCACGCAGTCGCCCCGGTGCGCGCGGAGCACCAGGGGCTCGATCAGATCCGCCTGGTGGAACGGATCGGCCGCCTGGGCGAACTCCTGACGGACCCTCCCGATGTTCTCGTCGAGAACGTACATCCGGCCTTCCGGCACCACGTCCCCGAAGCGGTTCAGGAAGATCGGGATGTTGATCAGCGAGACGTCGAAGGACCGTGCCGGCGCGCCCGCCACGCACGGACTGCCGGGATTCGTCGCCTTCGGTGGAAGGTCGGCCGCCATCGATGTGGACATCGCCCAGACCGCGCCGCCCGTCAGCGCCAGCCACGCGCCGGCGAGCAGTCCGCCGGCTAGGTACGTCCAGCGGCGTCTCCCCCTGGCTCGGACGACCACCGTCACCGCAACCACGCCCAACAGGGCGAGCTGGGTAACCTCCGCCATGCCTGTTTGCACCGTGCCTCCCTCGTCGACGGTGTGCGCGTCTGACCGCGGGAGAGCAACCTCCGGTATGTCTTGTAGATCCACGCCCCCGTGATCTATCGACGATGACCAATCTAGCCGCTGCGCAGCGGTATGTAAATGAATTACTACTCAGAGAGAATGCTCGTAGTCTTTTGCCGGCCGTCGCTGCGATCGGTCGACGGCGGCCGCGCCGCGAATTGGTACGGAGTGTCACGGCCCCCCCGGTTGCGGATTGGTAACGGCCGTCTCTACTCTGGTCATTCGTCGGGCCGACAGCAGCTCCGCCCACCCGGGCGGTAACGGACCGACACCGCCGAGTCGCTTCCGAGCGAGCCGGGGACCCAGGTTTTCCGGGGTGAATCCGCAGCCACTGCGGTAGGGCGTCCACCTTCCCGCCCGAACCCGTCAGCTAACCCGGTAGGCGGTCAGGAAGAAGGAGTACGGAACCCGGTGGCTCACCATGCCCCGCGGCCGTCGTCCGAGCGGTCGGCGTCAGCCGGCCCGACGTCGATCGTGCCGCGCCCACGCTGGTCCCGCTTCACCACCTCCCTCGCCGCACTGGTCGGCGTCGCCGTCGTCCTGACGGGCAGCGCCACGGCCGCCCACGCCGACCCGTCCGTCGCCGAGATCGAGCGCCAGATCGACGCCGACTGGAACAAGCTCGAACCGATCATCGAACGGCACAACGCCACCCGCGTCGACCTGGCCGCCAAGCGCAGGCAGGCTGACGCGCTGGCCGCCCGGATCGCCCCGCTGGAGCGCCAGGTCGACGCCGCGATGGACAAGGTCAGCTCCCTGGCCGTCCGCGCGTACAAGGGCGAGAACGTCTCCACCGTCAACGCCGTGCTGGGCAGCAGCTCGCCCAGCGAGGTGGTCGGGCAGCTCGAGATGCTCGACCGCTTCGCGCACGACCAGCAGCAGGACGTACGGCAGGTGTCCGACCTGCGCGACGAGCTGGCCCGGCAGAAGGCGCCCCTGGACGAGATGGTCGCCCAGCTGACCCGCACCGAGGCCCAGCTGGCGGCCAAGAAGAAGCAGATCAACGAGGAGATCGACCGGCTGCAGAAGCTGCGCCTCAAGGTGTACGGCAACGGTGGCGGCGGGCCGCTGCGTCCGGCGCCCTGCCCGGCCAGCTACCCCGGCGGCGGTGCCGGCGTGGCGGTCAAGTTCGCCTGCGCGCAGATCGGCAAGCCGTACGTGTGGGGCGCCGAGGGCCCGAACTCGTACGACTGCTCGGGGTTGATGCTCGCCGCCTGGGCCAAGGCCGGGGTGTCGCTGCCGCACAACGCCGCCCAGCAGAGCCGGGTGACCAAGGACGTGAGCAGGGCCGACCTGCGCCCCGGTGACCTGGTCTTCTACTACAGCGACATCCACCACGTCGGCATGTACGTCGGCGGCGGCTGGGTCGTGCACGCCTCGCAGGCCGGTCAACCGATCAAGATGAAGAAGGTCGACGACGGCCCGATCCACAGCTACGGCCGCCCGGGCTGATCCCGGACGACCGAGGGGGCCCGTCGCGATTCGTCGCGGCGGGCCCTCGTCGTCACGGCGTCAGCGGGTCGGCCAGGTGCGCCAGTGCTGCCAGGCGCGGCTCGGCGTCGGCCCCCGCTGGCCCTGGTAGCGCGACCCGTACACCACCGAGCCGTACGGGTGCTCGGCCGGCGAGGACAGCCGGAAGATGCAGAGCTGCCCGATCTTCATGCCCGGCCAGAGGGTGATCGGCAGGTTCGCCACGTTGGACAGCTCCAGCGTCACGTGCCCGGAGAAGCCCGGGTCGATGAAGCCGGCGGTGGAGTGCGTGAGCAGGCCGAGCCGGCCCAGGCTCGACTTGCCCTCCAGCCGGCCGGCGAGCTGGTCGCCGAGCGAGATCACCTCCAGCGTCGAGGCGAGCACGAACTCCCCCGGATGCAGCACGAACGGCTCGCCGTCGGGCACCTCGACGGCCGAGGTGAGGTCGTCCTGCTGCATGGCCGGGTCGATGTGGGTGTAGAGGTGGTTGTTGAAGACCCGGAACAGCCGGTCGAGTCGTACGTCGATGCTGGACGGTTGGACCAGGGTGGGCTCGAACGGCTCCAGGCCCAGCGTGCCGGCCTTGATCTCGGAGACCAGGTCGCGGTCGGAGAGCAGCATCCGACCACCATAGCGGCGTCGGCCGCGCGGGCAGGATTCGGTGCCGGTGACCAGCGCGTCGAGGTCGCTGCTCGTACATTTGTTCGATAGAATGCCCGCATGGCTTCCTGGTCCGATTTCGCCGCCGACGAGCCCCGACTCGCCGACGGGATCCGCGTTCTCCTCCAGCAGTACGGGCCGGGCTTCGGCTACCTGGCCACGGTCCGCGCCGACGGCGGGCCCCGGGTCCATCCGGTCTCCCCGGTCATCACCGATGAGGGCCTCTTCTGCTTCATCATCGACTCGCCGAAGCGCCGCGACCTCGAACGCGACGGTCGCTACGCGCTGCACTCGTTCCCGCCGGAGGAGAGCGACGACGAGGCGTACGTGGCGGGGCGCGCCTGGCCGGTGACCGATCCGGCCCGGGTGGCGCGGCTGGCGCAGAGCGCCCGGGCGGAGCCGCAGGTCGACTGGCGGCTGTTCGAGTTCACCGTCGACGTGGCGATGCTGACCCGCCGAGACCAGCACGCCATGGGCATCCCGGGTGGCGCGCCGGGCCGGCCGGCCGTCCAGGTCTGGCTCGACCCGCACGCCCCGCCGGCGGCGGCCCCGCCGGTCGCCGTACCGCAGACGCGCCCGGCGCGTCGCAGCCGTGACGTCCAACGCTCGGCGGCCTGACCGCGGCGGTCCTGGGGGAAAGACACCGGTGCCGGCTCCGTCGTGACGGAGCCGGCACCAGGTGTACGCGGGGAAGCTACGCCGCGCGGTACGCGTTCCACGCGGTCAGCATGCGGCTCGCCTGCCCCGGGGTGAACTGGTACATGCACGAGTCGTAGGTGTAGTCCATGAAGTTGGTGATCGGGTCCAGCCCGGCCGCCGAGCAGGTGTTCCGCCCGGTCGGGCACTCGTACGCCGGCGAGGCCTCGGCCGGGGTGTCGCTGACGCTGTCACCCGAGCCACCGCAACCGCCCTGGAAGGTGTGGTAGAGGTTCAGCCAGTGGCCCACCTCGTGCGTGCCGGTGTCGCCCTGGTTGTAGTTGGTGGCGGTGCCACCGGGCAGCGACTCGCTGAGCACGACCACGCCGTCCATGCTGTTCAGGTTCCGCTGCGGGAAGGTCGCCCAGCCCAGCAGGCCGTCGCTCAACTCGCCCAGGTAGAGGTTGAGCGTGTTCTTGCCGCCCACCCGGAGCGACGACTTCATCGACCGCTCCGCCGACGAGCCCTGCACGATCGGGTACCAGGACGGGTTCGTCACCCGGTTGATCTTGTCGAGCCGGAAGGCGAACGCGGTGGCCGCGCCGCCGGTGGCGCCGGCGTAGGCCTGGTTGAGCACGTTGACCTGGGCGGTGATCAGCGAGTCCGGGATGTTGCCGCCGGCGCGGGTGCTGTCCCGCTGGATCACGTGCACCACCACCGGGATGGTGACGGTGGCCAGCGGCGTGGCGCCGGCGCCGGCCCGGAAGTTCGCGCGTTCGCGCAGCGCCGCGGCGAGGTCGGCGTCCCGCTCGCGGACCTGCTGTGCGGTCAGCTCGTTCGGGTCGTGCCTGGCCGCGGCGCCGGGCTTCATCCGGGCGTCGGCGTGGCTGTCGGTCGGCTCCACGCAGGCGCCACCGGGGGCTGCGGAGAATGCCGAGGCAGCCGGGACGACGCCCACCGCGGCGGTGCTGAGCAGCAGCGCGAGGGTCGTCGACGCGACGCCGGCGGCGCGCCGGGTCAGCAGGTTGGGACGGAGTCCCATGGGCCCACCTCTTTCTGGCGGCGTGGCAGGGGGGTGTGTCACGCCGTGGCTGGCAATGTGCGGCAGACGTTACAACTCATCGACGCATTTGAGAACGGCCATACCTTGCCATCAGGAAACTTCTTTCCGCTAGCAATGGATCACGGGGAGCGACGGTGGTTCTGCGTGGCGGGGCCGGGTTGGCGGGTCCGGCGCACGGGGGTACCTGGGTGCACCGGCTGGGTGACTCAGGTACAGTGGTGCCGCTTGCGGGTGTAGTTCAATGGCAGAACATCAGCTTCCCAAGCTGACAGTGCGGGTTCGATTCCCGTCACCCGCTCCACGTACGAGGCTCAGGTCAGGACACGTTCCCGACCTGAGCCTCATGCATGCCGGTCGCTTCTTGCGCTTGCCGTGCCCGTTGCGTGCCCGATCGCGGCCCTTCCAGATACCTGCCGTGCCGACACGGCTGACTGGAGGACCCGGCGCCGTCAGGCCATTGCGGAGAGGATGACCCGCTCCAGCACCGTGAGCGGGGTCCGCCACTGGTCGGGGTCGTCGTAGTTGCCGGCGGTAATTGCCACGGTGAGGTCCAGGTCGGGCAGGACAAACAGGCGCTGGCCGCCGTTGCCCATGCCTGCCACCAGCCGATAGCCCTCGATGGATTCGATGTACCACTGGTAGCCGTACTGCGCGCCCCAGCTGGTCTGCAGGCGTGGCTGGAGCATTGTGCGGATCCATTCGGCGGGGACGATCCGCTGACCGTCCCAGGCTCCCTCGGCCAGCACCAGCTCGCCGATCCTGGCCAGGTCGCGGGGCGCGAGTCGCAGCCCGGACGCGGCGGAGGCCACTCCGTCCGCGCCGGTCATCCACTCGAAGCTGCCGATGCCCAGCGGCGCGAACAGGACGGCCTGCCCGTACTGCGGCAGCGACTGCCCGGTGCCGTCGGCGATCAGTCGGCCGAGCAGGGCCGTGGCACCGCCGCAGTAGGTCCATCGGGCGCCGGGCGGCCCGAGGATCGGCCGCTCCAGGATGTACCGGTACCGGTCCGGCGCCAGCTCCATCGCGATCTCGGCGTTGGCCGGGCTGTTGTACGGGAGATCTTCGCGCCATTCCACGCCCAACGACATCGTCAGCGCGTGCTCGACGGTGAGCCGGGCACGCTGGGGGTCGGCCGCCAGGTCGGGGTACTGCGGGAACCCCTGCAGGAGCGGCTCCGCCGGCGGCGGGACCAGCCCTTCGCCGAGCGCGATGCCGTACAACAGCGCGGTCACGCTCTTGGTGACTGACCGGATGTCGTGCAGCGTCTCGGGCCCGAACTCAACGAAGCCCAGCGAGTCGCCCCAGGCGAAGTCCTCGCCGGCCCTGTAGTACTCCAGCAAGGTTTGGCCACCGCGAACCGCCGCGACGGCGTGCAGACCGCTGACTTGGCCAGCTTGGAGTATTTCGTTGAGGCGGGCACGCAACTGCGTCGTCATGGGGCACTCCGAAAGGGCGATGTCGGCCAAGCGGAACTGCACGCTGGTTATACCGGAGTTTCCGGTTTGGAGCGGCCCCAGTGGGAGGGTCCAGCCCGCCCGCCGCAGCTGCCCGCCGCAGCCATGATTCGGTCGCGAGAGACGGCCACCTCCTGGCTCAGAGCCTCGACGTCGACGTCCAGGACTGTGCCGGCCCACTTTGCGTACCACACCCTTCATGAGGTCGCTGTCGACGTTGCGCGGGGCGGTGCCGAGCATGAGGAACACAACCCGTTACGTCCAGCGCGAGCTGCCGACGGGCATCCGCATCTGCCGCCGTCCGTGCGCGCAGGCAGACGACGAGCCGTCACGCTCGGTGTTCGGCCTCCCGTGGTGCCGGCATCCTGAACTGCCGAAAGTAGTGCGTCGGTCGCGAGCCGACGATCAGGGACGATCACTGCATGGCGGTGACGGGCGGATGGTCAAAGGAGGCCGGGCAGCGAAGCGGCCAGCTGCAGTCCGCCCCGTGCCACTCGCCGAGACCAGCATGTCGATGATCTGCCCGTACTGGTCGACCGCCCGGTAGACGTACCGCCAGACTTCGTTGAGCTTGACGTATGTCCCGTCGACATACGACCTGTCACCGGGGGCGTGACGAGAGAATCGAGCGGCGGCCAGTATCGGGGTGAACCGCTGCACCCACCGGAATACGGTGACGTGGTCGACCTCGACACCGCGTTCAACCAGCAGCTCTTCTACGTCGCGGTGGGAGAGGTTGTAGCGCAGGTACCACCGCACCCCGATCACGATCACCTCGGGCGGGAACCGGAACCCGGCGAACGCCGACTTCGGTGGCAGCAAGGGGGCGGGGACGGGTCGAGCGCATCACGCGTCAAGCATGCCGCGATCCTGCCCACGCCCAACGCAACAGAGCCGGAGATGGGCTTTGGCGGCAGGGTAGTCGGCCTGGCCGGGTTGACGGCCAGGCGTGCGGCCGCCCATCCCATCATCAGTGAAGACTCAGGTCGACGGGACGAGGATCGTGGTGAGGATCCGCCGGGTCCGCTCGGGCGACGGAGGCAGGGCCAGTCGCGGTGCCAGGACCTCGCCGAGGTCGCGGATCAGCTCGAGCAACTCCTCGTCGGTTAGGTGCATTCCGCTCTGCCGGTAACCCACGAGGTCGCGGGCCAGGTCGACCTGGTCGCGGGCGAGGTAGCGGTCGAAGTCGGCGAGCAGTGCCGCCACGAAGGTCATGAAGGCCTGCCGGTGCTCCTCGACGCTCATCGTACGGGCCTCCTCGGGCCCCACCGACGCCGTTTCGGCGCGCAGCCGGTAGGTCCGCTCGGACGCGCCGCGCACCCGGCGCTCCTCGGCGATCTGCAGTACCCCGCCTTCGACGAGGGCGGCCACGTGGCGGTACAGCGTGGCGGTGGGCACGTCGGACAGCTCCTGGCGCAGTTGCGTCGTGGTGAGCGCGCGGTCGCCGAGGAAGGCCTGCGCGATCCGTAGCCGCACGGGGTGCAGCAGCAGTTCGGCGGATGCCATACAGATCACCTCCGTCTTCAGATTCTCACGCTTGACAACGTTATCAAAGTCGAGAATAGTACGGGCCATGAGCACAGTCGCCCTCCACGCCGACCGGCTTGACATCGAGCTGACGCCGGCCGAGAAGGTCGCCGGACTCCACGGCGACGTCCACATCCCCCTGTCGGCGATCACCAGTGTCGAGGTCGTTCCCGACGGCCTCGCGGCCGCCCACGGGCTGCGCGCCCCCGGCCTGTCCCTGCCCGGAGTGCGCAAGGTGGGGACCTGGCGCACCAGGGCCGGGAGCGAACTGGTCGTCGTCAGCCGCGGCGAGGCGGCCGTGCGGATCTCGCTGCGCGGCCAGAAGCTGTCCTCCGTCCTGGTGGGGGTGGACGACGCCGAGGGGCTGGCGTCCCGGCTGAGGGCGGTGCTGCGATGAGTGCCGTCACCCGGCCGGGCCCCGCGCCGACCGCGATCGGCGCCGGCATCCGCGAGGTCGCCATCCGCTTCGCCGGCCCGGACCGCGACCTGGCTGGGACGGTCGCCCTGCCGCAGGGACCCGGTCCCTTCCCGGCGGCCGTGCTGGCGAGCGGCTCCGGCCCGGTAGACCGCGACTCCAACCACCCGCGGATGCGGCTGGACGTCGTCCGCCAGCTCGCCCACGCCCTGGCTCAGGCCGGCATCGCGTCGCTGCGCTACGACAAGCGCGGCGTCGGTGAGAGCCGGCGGCTGCACGACGGCACCACCGAAGGCGCTGGCGCCTGGCGGCACGCCGGACTCCACGACAACAGCGCCGACGCGGCCGCCGCAATGGCTGCGCTCGCGGCCCGCGACGAAGTCGACCCCGACGCGGTCTTTCTCATCGGGCACAGCGAAGGAGCCGTCCTGGTCACCGAGGTCGCCGCCCACGCGCTCACCAACACGCACGGACCGAAACCGGCCGGCGTCGTCCTGCTCGCCGCCGCGGCCGCGCCGGGCGACGCGGTGCTGCGGTGGCAGGCCGCCGCGATCGCGCCGACACTGCCGGCACCGGTACGCGCGATCCTGCGGCTCACCCGCACTGACCTCGTGGCCAAGGTGAGCAGGAACCACGACAGGATCCGCCGAACCACCGGCGACGTCGCGCGGGTCGGCGGTGCCAAGCTCAACGCCAAATGGTTCCGGGAGTACCTCGACTACGACCCACGACCCGACCTCCGACGGCTCGACCTCCCCGTACTGGCGATCACCGGCACCAAAGACCTGCAAGTCGACCCGGGGGACCTTGTGGAGATCGCCCGACTCGTGCCCGGGCCGGTGGAGACGTGGCTCGCACCCGACGTGTCCCACCTACTGCGGGTACAGCCCGGCCCCGCGTCGCTGCGGGCCTACAAGAAGGAGATCCGCGAGCCGGTCGACCAGGCAGTGCTCCGGCGCGTCACCGACTGGCTGAACAACCAGGTTCATCAGGGGTCCGCAGACAGTCCAGACTGGTCGGGGCCGTCTGCAACACATGCTTAGGCTCGTTCTGCCGGCGCGTTCCAGGCGGTCGATGACCGTGGTGGTCGCGGCTGGGCTGAGTTTGAGGGCGCTGGTGAGTTCCCCGCCGACAGCGGACCGCGGTTGGCGAGGACGAGATCCATCGCGCGCAGCAACTCGGCAATCGCCTCGTCGGCATCCTGCACGGGCCTCTTCATTGATCATTGAATGATGCGACGGCTGAGGGTTGTTGGGGCAGTTGGTTGGCTCATGATCGGCGGGGGCATCATGCTTCCGCTGTTCGCTTGCTGCATGGGAGCAACGATCCCTTACCAGGACCCCACCCCAGAGATGGCGCAGCAGTACGACAAGGAGGTTGCCGCGTCCGACCGTCTGCTCTACCTCGGATCGGCCCTTGGTCTATTCCTCCTGATTGCTGGCACCGGAGCAGTCGTCGGAAGCGCGAGGAGCCGCCGCAGACCCTCTGACCGGGAGAAACCGGAACGATAGGCGTGCCCGATCTGTGCCCGATGCAACGGTCAACATCGGCCAGCACTGGCACTTCCACGGTGTCGAGCTGAACGCTCTGTGCTGTCCGCTGGCCGCGCAGCTACCCGGAGTGTTAATCAAGGCGATTCCCAAGCTGACAGTGCGGGTTCGATTCCCGTCACCCGCTCCACTGCGAAGTCCCCGACCAGGACGCGTGTCCCGGCCCGGGGTCTTCGATGTTTCACGGTCACCAGGCTTGCGTCGCAGCGGCACGATGAGCCGGTGACTCGCCTGATCATGATGCTGAGGCGCCCGGTCTGGGTGACCGTGGGCTGCGTGCTGCTGGTGGTGGCCGGCGGTGCGCTGCTCTGGCTGCCGATACGCACCCAGTCCGCGCTCGACGACTGGAAGACCGACCTGCGGGCCACCGGTGTACCGGCGCGGGGGGTCATCTACGACCGGGTGTCGAAGCGCGGTGGCACCTCCACCACCATGTATCTCCGGTACGAGGTGGCCGGCCGGACGTACGAGCAGGAGATCGGCTGCGTCGAGGTGTGCCTGCCGGCCGGCGACGAGGTGCCGATCTGGGTGAACCGCGCCGATCCGAGCGACTTCGTCACCGACTTCGACGCGCTCAGCGGACACCGGGGCCGCATCCAGGGCGTCGTGGGCGCCGCCGGGTTCGTGATCCTGGTCGTGGCGGTGCCCCTGACACTCTCCCGCATCCCGTTCCGGAAGTGGTTTCCTCCTCGTGCGCGGCCGCGGCGGTCCGGCGCTCCGAGCAGGGAGGGCGTCGGCTTCACGAGCCGTTCGAAGCACAAGCGGGTCGGTCGACACTGAGCGGCATCGCACCCCCGAACGCGACCGATATTGATGCCGCTGAACCCCCTGGCGGCTAGTGTCCGGCTTGGAGGTGGTCCCCGTGTTCACCGAAGCGTTTCCGATCGTGACTACGCCCGACCTGCCGAGACTGATCGCGTTCTACCGGGATGTCGTCGGCTTCGAGCAGACGTACCGGTTCCCGGACGACGGTGACCCGGAGTTCGTCGCGCTCCGGCTGGGCAACAGTGAGCTGGGCCTGGCCGCCGACCCGAAGGCCGGCGAACCCTCCGCCTCGCACCGCTGGGAGCTGTGCGTCTACGCCGACGACTGCGACGCGGCCGTGGACGCGCTGCGGGCCGCTGGTGCGACCGTCACCGAGGAGCCGGTCGACCAGCCGTGGGGTGAGCGCTCCGCCCGCGTCGAAGACCCGGACGGCAACCGGCTGCTGGTGCTGGCACGCCTGTAGTCACCGTTCGCCGACGATCAAGCGGTCACCGTCGGACCGCCACCGCTGCCCCGATCGTCGAGCACGAGCGGGGCGCGACCGCGCACCACGTACCGGATGTGGGTGACCTCCGGGGTGTGGATGACCCGGGTGGGCGTCAGCTCGATCGCCTCCTTCTCGCCGAGGTCGAGGTCAGCGTCGAACAGCCGGAGACCGGTGCCGAGCACGACCGGTACGACGTGCAGCTCCAACTCGTCGAGCAGGCCGGCCTTGAGGACCTGCCGTACGAGGCTGCCGCCCCCGGCCACGGCGACGTCCTTGCCACGGGCCGCCGCGCGTGCCTGCTCGACCGCGCTGGCCACGCCGTCGGTGACGTAGGTGAAGCTGGTGCCACCGCCGCGCAGCAGAGGCTGGCGGGGGCGGTGCGTGACAACGAAGACCGGCGCGCGGAACGGCGGTTCCTCACCCCAGGGCACCTCACCCCCGTCGGCCATCCGCCGCCCCATCACGTACGCGCCGGCCGCCCCGAACGACTCGGCGACCACGTCGGAGTTGGTGTCCCGCTCACCGCCGGCGAAGCCCTGCCGTTCGCGCCACGCCGTCGCGTTGGTCACCCAGCGGGTGACCCGGAAGAAGCCGGCGCTCTCGGCCGAGTCCATCCAGTCGCCCTCGCCGGCGAACTGCGGGCCGGCGTAGAACCCGTCCGCCGACACCGACAGCTGTGCGGTCACCTTCGTCATCTCGCGCGCTCCTCTGCTCGGGCGGCACCCCGCCCGGGTGCCCGCTCACCGATGGGTCGGAGTCGACCGGGAACTTCCTACCGGCGGTGATGTGACCTGAGCCACATCGGGTCAGGC
Organism: Micromonospora sp. NPDC049301; assembly: GCF_040678715.1. Lineage (NCBI taxonomy): Bacteria > Bacillati > Actinomycetota > Actinomycetes > Micromonosporales > Micromonosporaceae > Micromonospora > Micromonospora sp. NPDC049301. The sequence goes on from NZ_JBFAQO010000001.1 coordinate 308,700, forward strand.
GGGGCTGCTGTCCGGTTGCCGGTCATTCGTTGGCAGGTACCACATTCCGGCGTGCTCGGGGCCGCGCAGCCAGCGCATGCGGGGCACCTCCTCCGGGCGGGGCTTCCAGTCGCGGTACGGCGCGAGGGCCAGCCGCCAGGCGATCACCGCGAAGATGTAGATCCCCGGGCCGACCACCCACAGCAGGGCGTCGCGACGTCGGTAGGAGGCGCGTGGCGCGAGCCAGGCGGTCACCGCCACCGGCACCACGATCGCGCTGAGGTCGGCCGCCGGGCCATGGCCGAACCGGACCTCGATCACCTCGCGCACGAGCAGGGACGGCACGACCACCGCGACCACCATCGCCGCCGCGAGGGCGGTGCGCGGCCGGCGGCTCAGGGGTACGCGGGCAGCGGTTGGTCCGACGGGCATGGCGGGAGCGTACGGGCCGGCAGCAACGGTGGAACTACGACGATCGGTCGGTGATGGCCGCCTCGATCCGCAGACCGATGCCGGTCAGGATGAGGAGGGCGGCAAGGATGTGCGGCTTGAGCCCGTTGTAGCCGGACGACATGGTGAGTAGCGAGGTCATGAAGCCGGCCACCAGCGCCACGGTGCCGAATGCTCGTACCGTGTCGACCCGCCGCGACCGTAGGTCCACACCGGAACGGTAGCGAAGACCCGGCGGCCGTGGTGTCCCCGAAAACCGCGCCGGCCACGAGGGGTCGGCGCGACTAGGCTGGCGATCATGAGGATTGGCATCGTGATCCTGCCGGACCAGCGCTGGGCGGAGTCGCAGCGACGGTGGCGCCAGGCCGACGAGTGGGGCTTCGACCACGCCTGGACGTACGACCACCTGGGTTGGCGGGACCTGGTGGACGGCCCGTGGTTCGACTCGATGACCACCCTGACCGCCGCCGCGACGGTCACCTCCCGGATCCGGCTCGGCACCCTGGTGGCGTCGCCGAACTTCCGGCACCCGGCCGCGTTCGCGCGGCAGATCACCACGGTGGACGATGTCTCCGACGGCCGGCTGCTGCTCGGTCTTGGTGCGGGCGGTATCGGCTTCGACTCGGCGGTGCTGGGCGGCGAGACGCTGCCGCCTCGCCAGCGGGTCGACCGGTTCGCCGAGTTCACCGAGTTGCTGGACCTGATCCTGCGGGAGGACGGCACCACCTGGCGCGGTGACTGGTTCGCCGCGGTGGACGCCCGCAACAACCCGGGCTGCGTGCAGCAGCCCCGGGTGCCGTTCGTGGTGGCCGCCAACGGGCCGCGGTCGATGCGGCTGGTGGCCCGGTTCGGCCAGGGGTGGGTGACCACCGGCACCGACGCCGACGACGTGGAGGGCTGGTGGGCCACCGTGTCGGCGCTGTCCAGCCGGATGGATCGGACGCTGGACGAGGCCGGCCGTGACCCGGCGACCCTGGACCGCTGTCTCTCGCTGGACGCGGCGCCGGTCTTCTCGCTCAGCAGCGCGCAGTTCTTCGCCGACCAGGTCGGCCGGGCCGCCGAGCTGGGTTTCACCGACGTGGTGACGCACTGGCCGCGTGCCAGCAGTTGGTACGCCGGTGACGAGGCCGTCCTCGTGGACGTGGCCACCCGACTGTTGCCGGAGCTACGCGCCTGAGCCTGTCGCCAGAGCGGGCGCGGCCAACGGGGTCAGGTGCCGAGGTCGCCGCCGGCCACGCCGCCCTCGCCGGCGGAGACCAGCCGCAGGCGGAGGCAGACGATCGGGGTGTCGTCGTCGACCGGGGTGCCGAGCCGCGCCCAGTAGGCCGAGTGGCCGGCCCGCCACTCCTCGATCGAGCGGTCACCCTCGCCCTCGGAGCGGGCGAAGTCCCACGGCACGTCGGTGAAGCGGACCACCTCGACCCCGGTGATCTCCACGACGCCGACAAGCGCGTCGTCGTCGTCGATCAGGGCCAGCCGTTCGCCGACCCGCTCCAACTCCTCGCCCTCCTCGGCGTACTCGGCGAGCCGGCCGGCCGTGGCGGTCTTCACGCCGGCCAGCACCAGGGTGTTCAGGGTCGTCCGCAGCTCGCCGGGGGTGCCGAGGGCGAGGGTGCGCAGTTCACCGATCCGAGGCCACATCCTGCCGAGGCTAGGCGAGCGCGGCCGGTACCGCCGCCGCAATATGCCGGCCCGGTCAGATCAGCTGGCCGGCGTAGCCGGCGGCGGTGAGCAGCCGTTCGTCGCCGGTGGCCGCGTGCGCGTCGAGGACAGCGTCGGCCAACTTGACCACGTGCTCGTCGCCGTGCCGGGCGGCGCGGGCGAAGACCTCCGCCGGGGTCGCGGCCGGCACGGTCGGCGGCGCCATCCCGTCGGTTGGGGCGTACACCGAGGTCAGAGCCGCCGTCGCGGCCCAGGCCGCGGCGAGGCTCGGCGCCCAGAGCGCCCGATCCAGTGCCGGCAGGGTACGCAGCACCGCGGTCGGCGCGGTGACCGCGTGCACCAGCATGACCGGCGCGGCGTGCCCGAAGCGCAGGTAGTCCAGGCCGGCCCGGTGCACCAGCGTGGCGAGCCCCCGCTCCGCCTCGGCCGGGGTCCGCGCGGGGCGCAGCGCCGCGAGTGCCGGCTCCCATCGCGGTACGCCCGGAAGCTGGCCCAGCCGGCTGAGGATGCCCCCGGACTGGTCCTCGATCCGGGGCAGCCCGGCCAGGGCGGTGGCCACGTCCAGCTCGGCGACGGCCGGATCGTCCGCCCCTACGGCGAAGGGCCCGCCGGACGTCGCCCGGACGCGGGTCGGGTCGAGCAGTCGGTCGGCCCCCGGAACCGGCTGCCAGCGGGCGGCCCAGTAGCCGAGGGCCTGGCCCAGCTCGGCGAGTCGTTGCGGGTTCGCGCCGGCCGGGTCGAGCGCGCGCACGGCGTGCCCGACCCGGATCACACCGTGGGTGGCGCCGGCGGCGATGCCGGGCAGCAGTCGGGGCCACCAGGTGCCGAGCACCTCCCGCCACGGGCGTTCGCGCAGCTCCCGGTCGAAGTACGCCAGCCGGTCACCGGCCCGCTTCGGGTCGCCGAGTGCCGAGTGCCAGTCGTCGATCGGGCGCAGCCCCCGGGGCAGCTCGTCGAGGCGCCCGAGGTAGTCGTCGAGCCAGCGGTGCACCCGCTCCTGGTGCCCGTGTCGGACCAGCGCCTCGACGGCCATCGGCCCGTGGTTGGAGAGCCAGCCCTCGTATTCCGGGCCGGTGCGGTGCAGCCGTTCGTACGCCTCGTCGAGGATCCCGTCGCTCATGCGCCCATCGTCGAAGGTGAACCGAGGTTCAGGTCAAGCCGGCAGATCCGCGCCGCTGATCAGACCGGTGATCCGCAGTTCGGCCGCCACGTCGGGCGGGCAGTCGACGGCCACCACGGCGCTGCCCAGCACCTCGGCGCCGCGCGCCGCGCAGATGTCGTAGAGCGCGCGGATCTGCGCCCCGGTGCGCACCCAGTCGTCCACCACCAGGACCCGGTCGCCGGGGCCGAGGTGCCGGTCCCGCACGGCCAGGTCGACCTGCCGGCCCCGGTAGTCCGGCGGGCTCTGCGCCCAGGTGAGCGGCCCGGCCGGCAGCCGCCCGTCGCCGGGCTTGTGCGCGGCCACGAAGCCGACTCCGAGGGCGGTGGCGGCCAGCGGCCCGAGCAGCAGCCCGGTGACCGCGGGGGCGAGCACCACGGTCGGCCGGGCGGCCCGGTACGGCGCCACCAGGGCCGGTCCCAGCTCGGCCAGCACCGCCGGGTCCCGCCACCAACCGGAGATGTCGCTGACCAGGTGGCTGGTGCCCGGCCCGGGGTCGATCCACCGGAACAGGGTGGTGAGGCGTTCGGTCAGCTCGGCCGGCATCGGTCCATCCTGCGGCACGCGCGTCCGTCGTGTCGCCGCGACCGACGGGCCAGCGCCTCGGCACCCGGGCCGGCCGGCCCATGCCGGCTCGGATGATCGGCTACACGTACCAGTGCAAATACGGGCATACCATGATGATCACCTTGACTTCGGAAGTGCTTCTCTCGTTACGGTCCGACCCGGTTTGTTCAGTCGACGAAAGGACCGGGCCGGTGGCTGGTAGGCACTCCCGTACCCGCATGTTCTCCTCCCCGGCGGGCATCGCGGCCACCGCGGCGGTCGCCGTCGCCCTCGCCGTCGGGGGCACCGTCGGCGCCGTGCAGCTGACCTCAGGGTCCGCGCAGCCCGGGCAGGCCACCATCGAGTTCGCCCCGACCATCCCTGCCAGCAGCCCCGCCGCCAGTTCCCCGACCGCCTCCCCGAGCGCCAGCGCCTCGCCGAGCGTGACGGCCAGCCCGTCCGCCAGCCGGTCGCCGCAGGCCGCCTCGCGGAACAAGGCCCGCACCGCGGCGCCGAAGCCGAGCCCGACCGCGACGAAGAAGACGGTGGCGGCGAAGGTGCTGGAGAGCGGCTCGTGCGGCGCCTCCTTCTACTCCGAGGGGCAGCTCACCGCCAACGGCGAGTCGTTCAACCCGAACGAGCTGACCGCGGCGCACAAGACCCTGCCGTTCAACACCAAGGTCCGGGTGACCAACCCGGCGAACGGCAAGTCGGTCGTGGTGCGGATCAACGACCGCGGCCCGTTCATCGACGGCCGTTGCCTGGACCTCTCCCGCGCCGCGTTCGCCACCATCGCCTCGGTCGACGTCGGCGCGCTCACCGTCCGGTACGAGGTGCTCGGCTGAGCGGAGCGGGCGATGCCGTTCCGGCCGGACACCCCGGCCGGCCGGACAGAACCTCCTCGGACGAGGGGCCAGGTTCATTCACCCGCTCACGGGGATCAGGCATGCTGTCCCTCGTACCCACGCGACTCCTCCAGTCGGGCCGTCGCCCGCTGAGCCCCGGATCCCGCGCCGGCCTCGGCGCGGCCCTCGTTCTGCTCGCGATCGTCTCGGCCGTGGAACTGGCCGACGGCCGCCCCGCGCACTACGTCACGCTGCTGGTGGCCGCCCCGTTCCTGGCCGCCGCCCTGGCGGCGTGGCAGGTGGTGCTGGGGGTCGGCGCGACGGCGACCCTGCTCGGGGCCGGCTTCGCCCTGGCCGAGCCGGAGATGTCGCTGGTCACCTCGGTCAACGTGGTCGGGGTCGCGCTCGCCACCGCGCTGGCGGTGGCGGTGGCGTCGGTGCGGCAGCGGCAGGCCGTGAAGATCGCCGAGTTGACCAGGCTCGCTTCGGTGGCCCAGCAGGCGGTGCTGCGCTCGCTCGGCCCGCAGGTCGGGACGCTGTCGGTGGCCGGCCGCTACATCTCCTCCACCGCGACCGCCGAGATCGGTGGGGACCTGTACGAGGCGATCGACACGCCCTACGGCGTTCGCATGATCATCGGTGACGTGCGCGGCAAGGGCCTGGAGGCGGTCCGGCTGGCCAGCATCGTCCTCGGCTCCTACCGGCACGTCGCCTACGAGCGGGCCGACCTGCGCGCGGTGGTGGCCGACCTGGACCGCGCGGTGGCCCGCAACGTCGGCGACGAGGACTTCGTGACCGCGGCGCTGGTCGAGGAGCGTGGCGGCACGCTCACCATCGTCAACTGCGGGCACCCGCCGCCGCTGTTGCTGCGCCGGGGCGCGGTGATCCCCCTGGAACCACCGGCGCCGGCGCCTCCGCTCGGGTTCATGCCGGTGGTCCGGCCCCGGGTGGAACGCCTGGAGCCCGGTGACCGGCTGCTGCTGTTCACCGACGGTCTGGGCGAGGCACGGCGGGACGGCGAGTTCTTTCCCACCGCCGACCGGGCCTGGCGACTGCTCGGGCACGGCACGGTCGCCGACGGGCTGGCCTCGCTGGAGACGGCCCTGGTCGAGTGGGTGCACGGCCGGCTAGACGACGACATCGCCCTGGTCCTGATGGAGTACACCGGCGCGCGGACCGGCGTGACGGCGGCCGTGCCGAGCTGGGAGGTCGGCGCCACCGAGAGCTGACCGGTCGGGCCGGTGCGGGTGTCGCACGGAAGTGTGTAATGCCCGTCACTTATGTGATCGGCTTGTCGGTGGCTACCCGCGAGTAATACAGTCGGGGTTACTGATCGGTAACACCTGTCCGGAAGCGGGGCCAGTGAGCATGACCCACTACAAGAGCAACCTCCGGGACCTCGAGTTCAACCTGTTCGAGGTCTTCGGGGCTGACCGGGCGTTCGGCCAGGAGCCGTACTCGGATCTCGACACCGACACCGCCCGCAGCTTCCTCGCCGAGGTCGACCGCCTCGCCCGCGAGGACCTGGCCGCCAGCTACACGGACAGCGACCGCAACCCGCCGGTCTTCGACCCGGCCACGCACACCGCGCCGCTGCCGGAGTCGTTCAAGAAGTCCTACCAGGCGTTCATGGACTCCGAGTTCTGGCGGCTGGACCTGCCGCCCGAGCTGGGCGGCACCAACGCGCCGCGCGCCCTCTGGTGGGCTCTCGCCGAGCTGGTGCTCGGCTCCAACGCCCCGGTCTGGATGTACGCCTCCGGCCCGTCCTTCGCGCACGTGCTGCACGTCGAGGGCACCGAGCGGCAGCAGAAGTGGGCCAAGCTCTTCATCGACAAGCAGTGGGGCTCCACCATGGTGCTCACCGAGCCGGACGCCGGCTCGGACGTCGGCGCCGGCCGCACCCGTGCCATCCAGCAGCCGGACGGCACGTGGCACATCGAGGGCGTGAAGCGCTTCATCACCTCGGGCGAGCACGACCTGAGCGACAACATCGTGCACTACGTGCTGGCCCGCCCGGTGGGCGTGGAGGGCGTCGGTGGCCCCGGCACCAAGGGCCTGTCGCTCTTCGTGGTGCCGAAGTACCACTTCGACGAGACCACCGGCGAGCTGGGCGAGCGCAACGGCGTCTACGCCACCAACGTCGAGCACAAGATGGGCCTGAAGGTCTCCAACACCTGCGAGGTGACCTTCGGCGAGCACGGCGTACCGGCCAAGGGCTGGCTGCTGGGCGACAAGCACGACGGCATCCGCCAGATGTTCATGATCATCGAGTACGCCCGGATGATGGTCGGCACCAAGGCCATCGCCACGCTCTCCACCGGCTACCTCAACGCCCTGGAGTACGCGAAGAACCGGGTGCAGGGCGCCGACCTGATCCAGCAGGCCGACAAGACCGCGCCGCGGGTCACCATCACCCACCACCCGGACGTGCGCCGCTCGCTGCTGCTTCAGAAGTCGTACGCGGAGGGCCTGCGTGCCCTGGTGCTCTACACGGCCACCTGGCAGGACAGGGTCGCCATCGCCGAGGCCGGGGGCGACGAGAAGGCCACCAAGCTGGCCAAGCGGGTCAACGACCTGCTGCTGCCGCTGGTGAAGGGCGTCGGTTCGGAGCGGGCGTACGAGCTGCTCGGGCACGAGGCGCTGCAGACCTTCGGCGGCTCCGGTTTCCTCCAGGACTACCCGCTGGAGCAGTACGTCCGAGACGCCAAGATCGACACCCTGTACGAGGGCACCACCGCCATCCAGAGCCTGGACCTGATCTTCCGCAAGATCGTCCGGGACAACGGCAGGGCGCTGATGGCGGTCGCCGGCGAGATCCAGGAGTTCATCTCCTCCGAGGCGGGCAACGGCCAGCTCAAGGAGGAGCGGCAGGCGCTCGGCAAGGCGCTCGCCGAGATCCAGAACATGCTCGGCGTGCTGACCGGCTGGCTGGGCGAGGCGCAGGGCGGCGACACCCGCGCCCTCTACAAGGTCGGGCTCAGCAGCCGGCGGTTCCTGCTGGCCATCGGCGACCTCGTGGTCGGCTGGCTGCTCCAGAAGCAGGCCGACGTGGCGCTGCAGGCGCTGGCCGGTGACGTCTCCACCACCGACAAGGCGTTCTACACCGGCAAGGTGGCGGCTGCCCGGTTCTTCGCCCGCGAGGTGCTGCCGCGTATCGGCGCCGACCGGCGGATCATCGAGGGCGCCGACCTCGACATCATGGACCTCCCGGAGGAGGCCTTCTGACCGTGCCGCGGCACGCCTGAAGGCTCCGGGGACGGCACTCGGCACCGGACACCGACGGCCGGTGGGGCACCCTGCCCCGCCGGCCGTCGCGCTGTCCGCGTCGCTCCTCCTATTCCGTGACCCGACCCGGGTAGGCCGGCGGCGTGGCGGGTAATCGTCGCGTGGTCACGACAGGGAACGCCCAGAGCCACCGCACGGGGGAGTGCAGCGCACATGGGTGTAGGAAGCGGCATCTTTCTCATCGCGATCGGCGCCATCCTGACCTTCGCGATACGAGCCAACGTCTGGTGGATAGACCTGCGGGCGGTCGGCTGGGTGTTCATCCTGGCGGGGCTGGCCGTGCTGCTGACCACGCTCTGGTTCTGGCAGGACCGGCGCAAGCGGGCCCGGACCCTCATCGTCGAGGAGAACCGGCTCTCGCATCCGACGGCGATGATGCCGCCGCCGCCCGACCCGCCGCCGCCGACCGCGCCACCCTCCTGAGCCGCGTACGCCCGGGCCACCCGCCGACCTCGGCGGGTGGCTCAGCCTCGTGCCGTGTGCCGTTCGGTGATCGGCGCCCGCGTCGGGGCCAGTTCCGTCCAGTTGAGCGCGCCCCGGTGCACCGCCAGTTCGGCGGTCCGCAACCCCTCCGCGTCCGCGCCCTCCGGATCGAGGAGTGCGGAGAGCAGCGAGATGCCCGGATTGTGGGCGATCAGCAACGCCGTGCGTGCCACCGCATCGATGGTGCGGACCAGCGCCAACAACTCCTCCGGGTGGGCGTCGTACGCGCCCGGCTCGTAGCGGACGGTCGGGCGGGGGCCGGCCGGGCCGCCCTCGGGGGGTGAACCGGTCATCCCCATCGCCACCCCGTGCCAGGTCTGCCGGGTGCGTAGCGCCGTGGAGCAGATCACCACGTCGGGCAGCAGCCCTTGGCGGGCCAGCCAGGCGCCCGCAGCCGCCGCGTCGGCGTGCCCCCGCGCGGAGAGCGGCCGGTGGGCGTCGTCCGTCCCCTCGCCGCCCTGCTCGGCCTTCGCGTGGCGGAGCAGCACCAGAATCCGTGTCTCGGGATGGGCGTCCGTCATGTCCTCAGCTTGCCCGATTGGCGATCTCCGTGCCGGGGTAAGTCGATGGTTGCCGCACCCCTACCGACGGCCGCGGCGGGACGTACGCCAGGTTAGAGCCGAGGAGCGAGACATGGGCATTGGTGGCAGCATCTTCCTGATCGCGTTGGGCGCGATCTTCGCATTCGCCGTGGAGGCCGACCTGGGCTGGCTGAACCTGGCCGTGGTCGGCTGGGTGCTGATGCTGGCCGGTGTCGCTGGCCTGCTCCTCACCCTCCACTTCTGGAACAGCCGCCGCCGCACGGTGGTCGCCACGCCGGTCCGCCAGGACCGCGTGGTCACCGACCGCGTGGTGCCGGTCCAGGACGACCAGGTCATGCGGGAGTACCGCGAGGTGCGTCGGCCGGGCCGGCCGGTCTGACCTTCCGCTCGCGCACACCGGGGTCCCGCGGCGACGCGGGGCCCCGACTCGCGTCTGCCCGCGTCCGGCTCGCGCCCGCGCCTGGCTCGTCCTGCCCGGTGGATCAGGCGAACAGTGCGAAGTAGATCGCGATGTGGTGGCAGAGCGCGGCCAGCAGCGTGCAGGCGTGGAAGAACTCGTGGTGGCCGAAGACGGTCGGCCACGGGTTGGGCCGGCGCAACGCGTAGAAGATCGCCCCGACGCTGTAGATCGCGCCGCCGATGATCAGCAGCACCAGCGCCGCGACTCCGCCGCCGTGCAGGATCTCCGGCAGCATGGCCACCGACACCCAGCCGAGCGCCAGGTAGAGCGGCGCGGAGACCCAGCGCGGCGCGTGCGGCCAGACCACCTTGAGCGCCACGCCGGCCAGTGCGCCGCCCCAGACCAGGGCCAGCATCACAGTGGCCGGTCGGGGCGTGAGCAGCAGCGCGCAGAACGGTGTGTACGTGCCGGCGATGAACACGAAGATCATCGAGTGGTCCATCCGGCGCATCACCTGGTAGCCGCGCTCCGACCACACACGACGGTGGTACAGCGCGCTGGTGCCGAAGAGCCCGCAGACGGTCAGGCTGTAGATGACGCAGCTGACCAACGGCGCCCACCCCGGCCGGGTGGCGGCGATCGAGCAGAGCACGATGCCGCAGACCACGGCGACGAAGAAGGCGTACGTGTGCAGCCAGCCGCGCATCCGGGGCTTACCGATGTCGACCGGCTTGAGTCGAAGCGGAGCGGAGGTGGTCACGTCATCAGGTTACGGCACCGTAGGTTACTTGCAAGTAGTCGTGTTGGTGACGCCCGGCACCGTCGCCGTGAACACCGACCCGCACGGCATCGGCGAAGATGAGCGGATGCGGATCCGACCCGTCGGGGCGCACGCCCTGCTGCTCGACTGTTCCGCGCCCACCGACGTGGCCCAGGCCGCCCTGGTCGACGCGTGGCGAGCCGAGCTGTGGCACCGTCGCGAGCGGGGCGAGCTGACCGCCGTCGAGATCGTGCCGGCGGCCGCCACCGTCCTGCTGGACGGCCTGCCCGACCCGGCCGCCACGGCCGACCTGCTGTCCCGCTGGGCGCCAGCGGTCGCCGCCGCCATCGACGACGCCGACCGCGCGGCCGGCCGGACGAGTGAACGGGACCGGGCCGAGGTGATCGTCCCGGTCGACTTCGACGGGCCCGACCTGCCGGAGATCGCCCAGCACTGGGGGGTCGACGTGCCGGCCGTGGTGCGCCGGTTGACCGGCACCCGGTTCCGGGTCGCCTTCTGCGGCTTCGCCCCCGGCTTCCCGTACCTGGACGGGCTGCCCGCCGAACTGGCGCTGCCCCGGCTGGCCACCCCGCGCCCCCGCGTGCCGGCCGGCTCGGTCGCCCTGGCCGGTGCGTACGCCGGCATCTACCCGAGCGCGTCCCCCGGCGGTTGGCTGCTGGTCGGCCGGACCGAGCTGGTCCTCTTCGACGTGCACGCCGACCCGCCGGCCCTGCTCGGCCCGGGCACCCGCGTCCGGTTGGCGGCGGCGTGACCCGTCCTGGCGAGCTGGAGGTGCTCCGCGCCGGTGCGCTCACCACCGTGCAGGACCTCGGCCGCCCCGGCTGGGCGCACCTGGGCGTACCCCGGTCCGGCGCCCTCGACCCGACCGCACTGCGGCTGGCCAACCGGCTGGTCGGCAACCCGGAGCGGACCGCCGGCCTGGAGATCACCCTGACCGGCTGCGCGCTCCGGCTGACCCGGGCCACCACCGTGGCGGTCACCGGCGCCGAGGTGGCGGTCCGCGCCGGCGACCGGCCCGGCGACACCGGACGCCCGCTCACCCTGCCGGCCGGAACGGTGCTGCGGATCGGCCCGGCACGCCGAGGCGTACGCAGCTGGCTGGCCGTGGCCGGCGGGATCGACGTGCCGCCCGTGCTCGGCAGCCGGGCCACCGACACCCTCTCCGGGCTGGGCCCGTCCCCGCTGCGTGACGGCGACCGGCTGCCGCTCGGCGCGCCGCTCGGCGAGCCCGCCTCGGTGGACGTCACCATCGGCCCGCCACCCCCGACCGAGCTGCACCTGACCCTGCGCCCCGGCCCCCGCGACGACTGGTTCACCCCGACCGCGTTCCACCGGCTGCTCGGCACCGCGTACACCGTCAGCCCGGTGAGCAACCGGGTCGGCGCGCGGCTCGCCGGCGCGCCCCTGCCCCGCGCGGTCGCCGGCGAACTGCCCAGCGAGGGGATCGTGCTCGGCGCGGTCCAGGTGCCCGCGGACGGGCAACCCCTGATCTTCCTCGCCGACCACCCGACCACCGGCGGATACCCGGTCATCGGGGTGGTCAGCGACGTGACCCCGCTCGCGCAGGCCCGGCCAGGTACTACCGTCAGATTCCATGGACCTCAACGCTGACCTGGGCGAGGGATTCGGCATCTGGCGACTCGGCGACGACGAGGCCCTGCTGGACCTGGTCACCTCCGCCAACGTCGCCTGCGGCTTCCACGGCGGCGACCCGTCCACCATGCGGCGGGTCTGCGAGGGCGCGGCGCAGCGCCGGGTGGCGGTGGGCGCGCAGGTCGGCTACCGGGACCTGCCCGGCTTCGGTCGGCGGCACATCGCGTACGACTTCGCCGAGCTCCGCGACGAGGTGACCTACCAGCTCGGGGCGCTCAGCGCGTTCTGCAAGCTGTTCAACACCCAGGTCCGCTACCTCAAGCCGCACGGCGCGCTCTACCACGCGGTCGTCACCGACGAGGCCCAGGCGGCGGCGGTGGTCGCCGCGGTGACCGGCCACGACCCCGAGCTGCCCGTGCTCTGCCTGCCCGGCTCGATGCTCGCCCAGCTCGCGGTCGGCGCCGGCCTGCCGGTGGTCGCCGAGGCCTTCGCGGACCGCGGCTACCTGCCCAACGGGGCGCTGGTGCCCCGCGGCGCCCCCGGTGCGCTGATCACCGACCCGGACAAGGTGGCGACCCGGGCGCTACGGATCGCCACCGAACGGACCGTGGTGGCGGTGGACGGCACCGTCATTCCCTGCCCGGCGGCCTCGATCTGCGTGCACGGCGACACACCCGGCGCGGTCTCCGCCACGGAGCTGGTCCGCGCCACGTTGATCGACGCCGACGTGCCCCTGGCCCCGTTCGCCTGAGAAATGGGCCCCTTCCGGACCGTCAGGCGTCGAGGCCGCGCAGCACGAGCGGCAGCCGGGCCGCGGCGCCGTCGACCACCCGGACCGGGACGCCCCAGTCCTGCCGGGTGAGGTGGCAGGCGGCGTGCTCCACGTCCGCGTCACAGGTCGCCGCCTGAGCGGTCACCTGGAGCACCCCGTCGGTGACCTCGCTGTTGAGCACCAGCCGGCGCGACAGCTCGGTGCCCGTGCCGGCACCCTCCACCAGCAGCTCGGGCGGGGAGGCGGAGACCACCAGCCGGGTCGACGGCCCGTACGTCTCGTCCAGCTTCTGCCCCGGCGCGGGGGTGAAGACGATGTCGAGGGTGACCTCACCCGCCGCGACGTCGGTGGGCTTCCGCTCGGCGCGGTGCCGGGGGCCGTCCACCGTGCTGGCACCGGCCGCCGACAGCGAACCCGGGGCCAGCCGGGTAAACCGATGCCCGGCGGACTCCACCACCAGCACCTCACCGTCCGGGGTGAGGACCAGGTCGCTCGGCTCGGCCAGCCCGTCGGCGACCGTGGACACCTGACCGGTCGCCGGGTCGAAGCGGCGCACGGCGCCGTTGTAGGTGTCCGCGATCAGCACCGAGTCGTCCGGCAGCGCGCACACCCCCAGCGGGTGCTGGAGCAGCGCCGACTCCGCCGGCCCGTCCACGTGACCGAAGTCGAACAGGCCCTGCCCGACGGCGGTGCCGAGCATCCCGTTCTCCACGTACCGGACGGCGCTCGTCTCGCTGTCGGCGATCCAGAGCCGGGTGCCGTCCGCGGAGACGGAGAGCCCGGACGGCTGCGCCATCCACGCCTCGGCCAGCGGGCCGTCGCGCAGCGCCTCGACCGTGGTGCCGGCGTACATGCCGGCGGTCCGCTTGATCGGATCGAACCACCAGAGCTGGTGGATGCCGGCCATCGCGATGATCAGCTTCTCGTCGTACCAGGCCAGGTCCCACGGGGAGGAGAGATCCACGGCGAGCGCGTCGTGCGCGTGGTCGTCGACCGAGGCCCGCCACTGCCGGCCGCTGCCGGCCACCGTCACCACCTCGCCGGACGACAGGCGTACGCCGCGCAGCAGGTGGTTGACCGTGTCGGCGACCACCAGGTCGTAGCCGGCCACCTCGGCGACGTGCTGCGGCAGCACGCAGAGCCCCTGCGGCTCGGAGAAGGCCGCCACGCCCGCCGGCCCGTCGGCCCGGCCCCGCTCACCCGAGCCGATCCGGCGCACCAGCGCCTCGCCGTCCGGAGCCAGCTCCACCAGGGAGTGCCGGGCCGAGTCGGAGACCAGCAGGTTGCCGTCCGGCAGCAGCACCGCCTTACCCGGGAAACGCAGGGTGGTCTCCGGTGCCGGTGGCGGGACGTACGGGCCGTCGCCCCGGTGCAGGGTGCCCTTGGCCTCATGGGTGGCGATCAACTCGTCGATCAGTCGCGCCAGCCCTTCGGCGTGCCCCTCGCCCGCCATGGTCGCCACCACGTACCCCTCGGGGTCGATCACCGACAGGGTCGGCCAGGCCCGGGCCGCGTACTGCTGCCACATGTCCAGCTCGGGATCGTCGAGTACGGGGTGGTGCACCCCGTACCGCTCCACGGCGGCGGCCAGCGCGTCGGCGTCCTTCTCGTGCTCGAACTTCGGCGAGTGCACGCCGATCACGACGAGCACGTCGCCGTACTTCTCCTCGAGCGGGCGCAGCTCGTCGAGCACGTGCAGGCAGTTGATGCAGCAGAAGGTCCAGAAGTCGGCCAGGACGATCTTGCCGCGCAGGTCGGCGAGCTTGAGGTCGCGTCCACCGGTGTTCAGCCAGCCCCGACCGCGCAGCTCGGGGGCCCGTACTCGTGCGCTCATGTGCCCATCGTGCCTGATCACCGGCCCGCCGCCGGCCGGAGGGGGGCGAGCCAGCGAGATCTGGCCTGACCGTGGGGCGGGGGAACGACGACGGCGGGGCCACGGTCACCCGTGGCCCCGCCGTCGGTACGCGCTACTTGGTGGCCGGCTTCAGGCAGAGCACCCGGTTGATGCCGTCACCGGGGAGCACCACGTGCGGCTGGGCCGGGTCGGCGCACTTGTCCTTCGCATCCACCTTGGAAACGATGGTGAACGCGCCCGCCTCGCCACAGTCCACCGCCGAGGCGCCCTGGCCGGACTGCTTCACGCAGGTGCCGACCGCCGGGTCGAAGGCCGGCGTGTCATCTCCACCGAACTTGCCCAGCAGCATCAGCAGGCCGAGCGGCACCGCAAGGATGAGCACCGCGGCGATCAGGACCGCCGCCAGCACCCGCCCGTTGCGCACCTTCGGCACCGGCGGCTCCGCCTTCGGCTCCTCGGCGTCCGGCTTGAACGCGTCGAACCGGCCCTGATCCGACTCGCCGGCCTCCTGGCCCCACGATGGCGCGGGCTGCTGGGGCGCCGGCGGGAAGGACGGCGGGAAACCGCCCGGTGCCGGCTCGGTGGCCGGCCCGCCGCCGAAGCCCGGTCCGCCGAAGCCGGGCGTGCCGTTCACGGAGGCGGCACCGGCGGCCGGTGACCCCGGGGCGCCGAACCGGTCGGCCGGACGTTCGGCTCCGGCCTGCGGCCGGACCCCGTTCACCGGCCGGTTGCTGCCCGGCGTGTCGACGAACGACGGCACACCCGGCGGGAACGCGGGCGGCGCGGAGGCCGCCTCACCGAACCCGTTCGGCGCCGCCGGCCGGTCCCGGTCGTCGAAGCGCGGCTCGGGCGGCGCCTCACCGCCCCATGCGGGGACGCCCTGCCGCTCCGGGCCGTTCTGCCAGTCGGGCGCGGCCGGGCGTTCGGGAGCGTTCTGCCAGTCGGGCGCGGCGGGGCGTTCCGGAGCGTTCGGCCAGTCCGGTGCGGCCTGGCGCTCGGGAGCGTTCGGCCATTCCGGTGCGCTCTGGCGGTCCGGGCCGTTCTGCCAGTCGGGCGCGGCCTGGCGCTCCGGGGCGTTCGGCCAGTCCGGTGCACTCTGCCGCTCGGGGCCCTGGTCGGCCTGGAACGCCTCCGGCGCTGCCTGCTCCGGCTCGTTCTCCGGCTCCGGTCGGGACGGCCTGCCGTACACCCGGGGCTGCGGCGCGGGCGCGCCGGCCGGTCGCACGACCTCGTCGGTGGGGGGCATGACCCGGCTGGCCAGCGGCACCGAGGCACTCGCCGAGGCCCGGCCAGCCGCGCCGGCCGCCGACTCGGCCTCCGGCACCGGTACGACCGCACGACCCGCTCCAGCCTCCGGAGAGGTACGCGGGGCGGGCACCATCGCGCCGGCCGCCGGAGCCTCCTCGGCCCGGCCCCAACCGGTCTGCTCCGCCTCGTACTGCGCGGCGGCGTCCGGGTTCTCCCGCTCGGCGTACGCCGGCTGCTCCGGGACGGAGGCGTACTGGGCCGGCGGCGCGTAGTTGGCCGGCGGGGCGGCAGCCAGGCTAGCCCCCGGCACGCGCTGCTCCTGCGGGGGCAGTGGCACGGCGTTGGCCGGCGAGATGCCCGGCGCGGGAGCGGGCTGGTAGACCGGGGACTCGTCGCCCCGGCCCGCCTCCCAGCCACCGCGGGACTGCGACGCTTCCGCCTCGGCGCGACCCCACACCTCGCCGGGCGCCCACGGCTGGGCCTCCGGCACGCCGGCGCTGCCCTGAGCGGCATTGTCCGGGGTAGCGGCCCAGGCGGGCGCGCCGTCGTTGCTGGGCACGCTGGCGCTGGCCCGGGCGGGAGCGCCCGGCGTCTCCGGAGTCCATTCGGCCGATTCCGGCCGCTGGGCCGGCTGGTCCTGGGAGAGCACCCAGTCCGGCTGCTGCGGACGCTCCTCGGCGCCGCCCCAGGCGGCGGGCTGCGCGGCGTCGTCCTGCTTCCCGTCGGCGCCGTCGCCCCATCCGCCGGGCTGCGCCGGCTGTTGCTGCGCGGCCCAGCCGCCGGAGCGGGCCGGGTCGTCCTGACCGGGCCAGTTCGGCGCGGGCGTCGGCACGTGAGCCGCGCCACGGGCGGCGGCCGGCTCGGCCTGGCCCCACCCGGGGGCCGGCTGCTCGGTCGACTCGGCCGCCTGACCCCAGGTCGATGGCGCCTGCTCGGCGGGCGTCCACACCGGCTGGTCGTCACGACCCGCGGTGCCGGCGGCCCAGCCGGCCGGATTGTCCTGCTGACCGGAACCGCCGCCGGCCCACCCGGGAGCCTGCGCCGACTCGGACTGCTGAGCCTCGGCACCGCGCCAGTCACCGGCGGGCGGGTTGGCCTGCTGGGCGTCGGCGTTCCATCCGCCAGAGCGGGCCGGGTCGTCCTGTGCGGGCCAGGCGGCGGTGGCGGGTGGCGCCTGCGCGGCACCCCGTACGGCCGGCTGGGTCTGCGCCCAGTCGGGCTGCTCGGGGGCGGCGCCGGCGGCCCACGCGGGTGCGCTCTGCTCGGGTGGCGTCCAGCCCTGCTGCTGCGCGGCCCAGGTGCCGGGCTGCTGCGGCTCGTTCGCGGCACCGGTGGCCCAGGCGGGCTGGGTCGGCTCGGTGGGCTGCGGCGCGGCGGCGGCACCCCAGGCGGGGTTCGGCTGCTGCTCCGGCTGGGCGGCCCACGCCGGGGCCGACGGGTTTGGCCGCGCCGGCGGCGGGGGTGCCCAGCCCAGGTCGGGGCCGGGGGCGTTGTAGCCGTTGTCCGGCTGCGCCGGGCGGTCGCCGTACGGCGCCGGTCCGCCGGCGCCCGGTGACACCTCGTCCGGCTCCTGGCCGGGGCGGTGCGGGCCCTCGGACGTCATCGGTGCGCCTCCTCCATCACATGTCGGCCGCCGGGTGCCGATCGGTCTCCTCGGCATGGCTGCCGGCGTCACCGGCGTACCGCCGTGCCGGCTCCCCGCACCGTATCCGGTGGCCACACGGGGCGTCCAAGGAGCACCGGTCGTCACT
Organism: Micromonospora sp. NPDC049301; assembly: GCF_040678715.1. NCBI lineage: Bacteria > Bacillati > Actinomycetota > Actinomycetes > Micromonosporales > Micromonosporaceae > Micromonospora > Micromonospora sp. NPDC049301. The sequence goes on from NZ_JBFAQO010000001.1 coordinate 326,051, forward strand.
CCGCGTTGCCGGACGGTGTCGAGCAGCTTCTATCGGCTCGGCCTGTGCCGGGCTGGCGGGCGGCGACCGAAGCCCACCGTACCGGGCGCTGCGGCATGGCGGAATCCCGGTGTCACGAGGTGAGGAAACGCCGATGGCCCGCCCGGTGGGCCGGGCGGGCCATCGATCTGGAGGAGGTGAGGAATGTCGTGGAGCGTCAGCCCATGTGACGCTGGGCGATGATGAGGAGTTCCTCGCGGACTGCCGGCGAGTTCGCCGAGCGCAGCGCGTGCTCGATGGCACGGGCGCGGCGGGTGGCGTCGCGGTGGTTGCGGATTCGCTCGATCATGCTCATTTGGTGGGTCCCCCTGGCTATTCGGTTGTCGGCCCCTGATGCATCTATTCAACCGCAGAACCCGGTGAACTTCCATCGATTATTAGGTGAGCTGAGCCACTTGCCTAACAATCAAAGGTGAGAGGGCCCGCACGCAGACGGTTCCGTCGCCCAACGGACACGGCCGGTGTGCCGGGCGTTAACCCGTGGCACACCGGCCGTGGCTGGCGTTCGGACGATCAGGTCCAGGCGAGCAGTGCCGCCTCCGGGTCGGCGAGGAAGTCGCCGATGTCGCGCAGGAACTTCGAGCCCAACTCACCGTCGATGATCCGGTGGTCGAAGCTCAGCCCCAGCGTGGTGACCTGACGCGCCTTGACCTTGCCCTTGTGCACCCAGGGCATCTCCCGTACGGCGCCGAAGGCCAGGATCGCCGACTCACCCGGCGGCAGGATCGGCGTACCGGTGTCGACCCCGAACACCCCGACGTTGGTGATGGTCAGGGTGCCGCCGGACATGTCCGCCGGCGAGGTCCGGCCGGACTTCGCCGTCTGCACCAGGTCGTTCAGCGCGTCCGCCAGCTCCCGCAGGGAGAGCCGGCCGGCGTCCTTGACGTTCGGCACGATCAGGCCGCGCTCGGTGGCCGCCGCGATGCCGAGGTTGACGTACTCCTTGACCACGATCTCGTCGCCCGCCCAGGTCGAGTTGACCATCGGGTGGCGCCTGACCGCCAGGAGCACGGCCTTCGCCACCAGCAACAGCGGCGAGACCCGGACGTCGCGCCACTCCCGCCGGCCGCGCAGCCGGTCCAGCGCCTTCATGGCCCGGGTCACGTCGACGGTCAGGAACTCCGTCACGTGCGGCGCGGTGAACGCCGACCGGGACATGTTCTCGGCGGTGAGCTTGCGTACCCCCTTGACCGGGATGCGCTGCTCGCGGTCCGCACCGAAGCTGGCGGCGCTCGTGGCCGTGGACGTCGCCGCGACCGGCTCGGCCGCCGCCACGGACCCGTTCGCCGCCTGCTGCACGTCCTCCCGGGTGATCGAGCCCAGCGGACCCGAACCGGTCAGCGTGCTCAGGTCGACCCCGAGGTCCTTGGCGAGCTTGCGTACCGGCGGCTTGGCCAGCACCAGCCCGCCGGTCGCCGTAGCGACCGGCGTCGGCACGGCCACCGGCTGCGGAGCCGGCGCGACCGGGGCCGGCGTCGGTGCGACCGTGGGCGTCGCCGCGGCCTGGGCCGGGACGCCACCCTTGCGTGGCCGACGCTTGGCCGCGGTGGTACGCGGGCCGTAGCCGACCAGCACCGCGGTCCGCCCACCCGGGGCGGGCCCGCCGATCAGGCCGGGCTCGACCATGCCCTCGGCCGGTGCCACCTCGACGGCGGCCAGCGAGGCCGCCGACGGGGTGGGCAGGTCACCGCCGGACGTGGCCGTGGTCGACGGCGCGTCCAGTGGGCCGGCGCCCGGGTCGGTGTCGATCGCGATGATCGGCGTACCGACCTCGACCGTGGTGCCCTCCGGGTGGAAGATCGCCTGCACCTGGCCGGCCCACTTCGCCGGGATCTCCACGGCCGCCTTCGCCGTCTCCACCTCGACGATCGGCTGGTTCAGCTCGATGGTGTCGCCGACCTTGACCAGCCAGGCCAGGATCTCGCCCTCAGTCAACCCCTCGCCCAGGTCGGGCAGGTTGAACTCCTTGATCCGGGACATGCCGCTCACCAGCCGAAGGTGCGGTCGACGGCGTCGAGCACCCGGTCGAGGTCGGGCAGGTACTCCTCCTCCACCCGGGCGGCCGGGTAGGGGGTGTCGAAACCGGTCACGCGCAGCACCGGCGACTCCAGGGAGTAGAAGCACTCCTCGGTGATCCGCGCGGCCAGCTCGGCGCCGAGGCCGATGTTGGAGGGCGCCTCGTGCACCACCACGGCGCGACCGGTGCGCTTCACCGACTCGTAGGCCGCGGACAGGTCCAGCGGGGAGAGCGTGCGCAGGTCGATGACCTCCAGCTCCCGGCCGTCCTCGGCGGCGGCGGTCGCCGCCTCCAGGCACGTCCGGACCATCGGGCCGTACGCCAGCACTGTCACGTCCGTGCCGGGCCGGACCACACGGGCCGAGTGCAGCGGGTACGCGTCGGACAGCGGCGCGTCCAGGTCCACCTGGCCCTTCTCCCAGTAGCGCCGCTTGGGCTCCAGGAAGACGATCGGGTCGTCCGAGGCGATGGCCTGCTGGATCATCACGTACGCGTCCTGCGGGTTGGAGCAGGACACCACCTTCAGGCCGGCGGTGTGCGCGAAGTACGCCTCCGGCGACTCGGAGTGGTGCTCGACCGCGCCGATGCCGCCGCCGAACGGAATCCGGATCACCATGGGGATGCTCAGCTTGCCGCGCGAGCGGTAGTGCATCTTCGCCACCTGCGACACGATCTGGTCGTACGCGGGGTAGACGAAGCCGTCGAACTGGATCTCGCAGACCGGCCGGAAGCCACGGATGGCCAGGCCGACCGCGGTGCCGATGATGCCGGACTCGGCCAGCGGGGTGTCGATCACCCGCTGGTCGCCGAAGTCCTTCTGGAGCCCGTCGGTGATCCGGAACACGCCGCCGAGCTTGCCGACGTCCTCGCCCATGATGACGACCTTGGGGTCGTTCTCCAAGGCGCGGCGCAGGCCGGTGTTGAGGGCCTTGCCGAGAGTGAGCGTCTCCGTGGCCATCAGTGGACGCTCCCCTCGAACGACTCCATGTAGCGGCTGAACTGCGCGCGCTGCTCGTCGAGCAGCGGGGACCCGTTCGGGTAGACGTGGTCGAACATCGTCACCGGCTCCGGGTTGGGCATGGCGAGCACCCGCTCGCGCAGGTGCACCGACTCGCGGCGGGCCTGCTCGTCGACCTCGGCGAAGAAGTCCGCGTCGGCGATCTGCTGCTTCTCCAGGAAGGCCCTGACCCGGGCGATCGGGTCCTTGGCCTGCCACGCCTCGACCTCGCTGGCGATCCGGTAGCGGGTCGGGTCGTCGGAGGTGGTGTGCGCGCCCATCCGGTAGGTGTACGCCTCGATCAGGCTCGGGCCCTGCCCGTGCCGGGCGTTGTCCAGCGCGGTGCGGGTGACCGCGTACGAGGCCAGCACGTCGTTGCCGTCCACCCGGACGCCGGGGAAACCGAAGCCGGCGGCCCGCTGGTAGAGCGGAATCCGGGTCTGCCGCTCCAGCGGCTCGGAGATCGCGTACTGGTTGTTCTGGCAGAAGAAGACCATCGGCGCGTTGAACACGCCGGCCCAGACGAACGCCTCGTTGACGTCACCCTGGCTGGTGGCCCCGTCGCCGAAGTAGGCGATGACCGCTTCGCCGTCGTCGGTGCCGGTCTTGCCGTCCATGGTGATGCCCATGGCGTAGCCGGTCGCGTGCAGGGTCTGCGCCCCGATCACGATCGTGTACATGTTGAACTTGAACTCGTTCGGGTCCCAGCCGCCCTGGTCGACACCGCGGAACAGGCCGAGCGGCATGATCGGGTCGATGCCCCGGCAGTAGAGGACGCCGTGCTCCCGGTAGGTCGGGAAGGCCATGTCCTGGGTACGCAGCGCCCGCCCGGAGCCGACCTGCGCCGCCTCCTGGCCGAGCAGGCTGGCCCAGATGCCCAGCTCGCCCTGGCGCTGGAGTGCGGTCGCCTCGGCGTCCAGCTTGCGGACCAGCACCAGGTCGCGGTAGAGCCCGCGGTACTCCTCGTCGGTGAAGTCGACGCGATACTCGGTGCCGTCCGGCCCGGTGGCGCTCTCGATCCGCTCGCCTTCGGGGGTGAGCAGCTGCACCAGCTGGGGGTCGCCGGCTGCGCTCTTCCTGGAGCGGGGTGCCGCCCGCCTGCTGCGGGTGGTGCCCCCGGGGTCGCCCTTTGCCATCCGTCTCTCCCTGTCGTGTCTGCGTCGGCACCGGGGGGTCACCCGGCCGCGCAACTCGTGCGCCTGTCCGGCTGCTGCCGGACCGGTTCCTGGCGGCCGCGCCTAGCCCCGGTGGGGGTTGCCGCGCGGCGTGAGCCGGATTCTGGCCGAACCCGGTTCGGGAGCGCCGGCGCTCAACCGCGCCTGCCGCGAGGGTGCGCGGAGGTCACGGCTGCGTTGCCGTCGTGCTCCATATTTGCAGAGCAGGTGAGCGCGCCCACAGTACGCCCGCCCCGCATTCCCACCGGCCTCTGTTTGCGGGCCTTTGTCGTCGTCGTGCCCGACCGCCCCCACCGGGTGTTCCGCTGATGGTTCGTCACCGTTCGGGCCATCCCCGCGTGTCGACACGCGGTGGAGGTTGGCTGACGCAGGGTGATTGGGTGAGGCTGATTACCGCAGGATCGCGCCGATCGGGTGATTTGCCGGGGTTCTCCAGCCGGTGACGTCCCTCCGCGTCCTCCCACGGCCGACGACAAGGGGTGTGTGCGGTGTACGAGCCAGGTGACGGTCCCGGCACGCCGGCGCTCGGCCAGCACCGGTCCGCCGGCGGCTACCGCCGGGTGGTCGGCGCGCACCGCGCCCCGGGCGCCGGCGGCCCCTCCCGCGGTTACCTGCTCACCGTCGCGCTCCTGGCCGGCACCGCGTCGATGCCGATTCTCGCCGCGATCAGCGCCGGCTCGGCCACCCCGGGCAGCACGGCGCTGCCGGACAGCAGCACTCCGTTCATCCCCACCCCGTCGGTCGGGCCGGTGGTGATCCCGCTGCCGGCGACCAGCCAGCCGGCGCTGCCGTCACCCGCCACGCCCAGCGTCGCCCCGACCGCGACCGCGACCGCCGGGTGGCTGGCCGCGGCTCCCCGACGCGACCAGGATCGGAGGGATCCGGGGCCGACCGGATCCGACGCGGGGCCGGTCCACCCGGTGGTGCCCCCGCCGCCCCCACCGAGGCCCGTCCGGACAACGCCCCCGGTCCCACCCCCGCACAGCCCCCCGCCGGTGCCCCCACCGACCGATCCGCCGGACCCGGACCCCACTCCGACGCCGAGCCCGACGGCCACCCCGACACTCACCCCGCCGACGACGCCCACCGCGTCCGACCCCCCGGCGGCGACCGATCCCCCGGCGGCGACCGAGTCCCCGACCGCCGTGCCGACCAGCACCCGTTCCGAGCCGGGCGACACACCGTCCGTGCCGTCCACCGCACCCGCGCCGCCGGTCACCACCGGTTCACCGCCCGGCCGGCCCAGCCCGACCGTCAGTCTGTCGCCGCTCGCCGGACCGACCTACTCCACGGTGTCCCCGGCGGTACGGTGACGATCAGGCGCGACCGACCCGGTGTCGGCGATAGGGGCGTACCGGAGGGGGTGGCGTGGGCGGCGGTGCGGAACCCCGCCCGGTCACCGCCCGGCCCGGCCCGGGGCTGCGGGTCGCCCGGCTGGTCACCGAGCTGACCGCGCCCGCCGTGCTGGTGTCGCTGCTGACGGTCGCGGTGAGCTGGCACAGCTCCCGCAGCGCCGGTCACGGCCTTGCGTGGGGGCTGCTCGCGACGCTCTTCGTCACCGGCATTCCGTTCGCCTACATCGTCGGCGGAGTACGCCGCGGCCGGCTCACCGACCACCACGTCGGCCGTCGGGAGCAGCGCCGGGTGCCGTTGCTGGTCGGCCTCGGCTCCGTCGCCGCCGGGCTGGCCCTGCTCGCCGTGCTCGGCGCACCCCGTCCGGTGCTGGCACTGGCGGTGGCCGGGCTCGTCGGGCTGGTGGTCGCCGTGTCGATGAGCCACTGGTGGAAGATGTCGATCCACTCGGCGGTCGCCGCCGGCACGCTGGTCATCCTGGTGCTGACCTTCGGGACCGGGCTGCTCGTCGCCGCGCCACTGCCGGGCCTGGTCGGCTGGTCCCGGGTGCGGCTGCGGGACCACACCGTCCCGCAGGTGCTGGCCGGCGGCGTGCTCGGCGCGCTGATCGCCGGGGTGGTCTTCGGCCTGCTGCACTGACGGGCCGCTGTGCCTGTCGGGCCTGTGCGCGGGCGCCGGGCCCGGGCAGGCGGCGACTGCCACCCGCCCGGGGTGCCGTCAGGCGCCGTCGTCGGCGAGACGGTGCCGGTTCGCCTCGATCCAGGCGTCCAGTGCCGCCGGGTCGTCCGGGTCGACCCCGTCGGCCATCAGCTGGGCCACCGCCGCGGTGGCCGGGCTGCGCCGCTCACCGGTCGAGTAGAGCCGGGCGAATTCCGGCACCATCTCCTCGATCGCCTCGTCGGTGCGCGTCGCGGCGGTCTCGGGCAACCCACGCTGGCGCGACGCGTACCGGGCCCAGGCGCGCAGCACGCGGGGCAGCATCGCCGCGTCGTCCATGTCCAGCACAGCCCGGCGATGCACCCAGTCGAGCAGGAAGAGCCCGGACACCGCGGGACTCCACCGCATGGGGTCGGCGTCCGGGAAGGTCGCCGAATGGTCCAGCAGCAGGCTCAGGCAGAAGTGCAGCGAGGCCAGCTCCGGGCCGTCGACGGCGTCCAGCCCGAACCGTGCGGCCTCCGGCGCGGCCAGGAACCGGCGGACCAGCTCGGTGCGTTCGGCGGCGGAGAGCGGCTCGACCTCGGCCAGGCTGGTCGGGGCGGCGGCGGTGGGCAGCAACGCCAGTCGGGCGCCCACCAGCGCCCGGTCGGTCGCCAGCGAGCCCTCGCCGGGCAGCTCGCCCAGGTCGTCGGTGACCGCGAGGTGGCGGGCCACCTCGCCACGGAGCTGGGCCGGGTCCTCGGTGCGGAACCAGGTCAGCTCGTCGTCCGCGCACATCTGGCGGACCTGGTCCAGGATCCGTTCGGCCGGCCCGCCGACGAAGATGTCCTTGGTTATCCCGATGTTGTGGTCGACCAGGGCCACCAGCGCGTGCTCGGGGCCGCCGGCCGCGTCGTCGTAGGCGAAGGTGGCGAGGTAGGACGTCTGGTCGCCGTACACGTCGCCGTAAGCCCAGCTGCCGGTGAGGTGCACCTGGCCGAGCTGGCCGGTCCAGGCCGGCGCCTGGCTGCCCGGGCGCACCCGTTCGGTGCCCTCGGCGTTGGGGACGAGCGCGGCGAAGACCTGCCGGATGGTGGTCGCCGCCGCGACCCGGCGGCGCGCGGTGGCGGCGAGGAACCCGGTGACGAACTCCCGTACCGCAGTGTCGCGGTCGGTCTCCGCGATCGCGTAGACGCTGCCCAGGAGGGCGCTGCCGAGCATCTCGGCGTCCAGCGCCGACTCGAGCTTGGTCACGTCGCGTGCGGCGTGCAGCACCGCGTCGTAGGGGGTCTGAGGCGTGGCCATGCTCCGACCCTACGCCGCTCTGGGGGTACGCAGAGCGGTAGCGAGCCCGTGCGGGGCGTCAGCGGCGGGCGGCGTCCCGCAGCGCGTCGCGCGCCTGCGCGTACGAGGCGAGCACGATCCGCACCGGGGCGAGCACGTACTCCTCGCCCACGCCGGCGACCTCGGCGGTCAGGCGCTGCTCGGCGCGGCCCCGCGCCCGCCGGGCCGCCCAGCGCACCACCGGTCGGGTCAGCGCGGCCACCAGCAGCCCGGCCAGCAGACCGCCGAGCAGCAGCAGGGTGGGCAGTGGCACCTCCCCGACCATCGGGTTGTCCAGTGCGGGCAGGCCGAGCGCCCGCAGCGCGTAGCCGAGCACCAGCCAGCCCAACCCGACAACGGCGGCCAGGGTGACCAACCACTGGACACCGCCAACGAACCGCCACCAGACGGGTCGACGGCCCACGCCGAGGTCGGTGCCGGCGATCGCCCGGTCCAGCGCGTCCGGCAGGTCACCGAGCCGGGAGCGGGCGGCGGAGGTGACCGCCGTCGGCCAGGCGGCCGGCAGGTCGGCGGCGGCCCGGTCGGCCACCGCGCGGATCGCCAGGCCGAGCGCCGAGCGCTGGGCGGCCGTCGGGTCCGGTACGGAGGTCGCCGCGACCAGGCTCTCCGCCGGGTCGGCCCGATCACCGGCCGGGCCGGGCAGGTGCAGCCGGCGCAGCGGGTCGGGCCGCAGCCGCCGCCAGCCCCGGACCACCGGCCAGCCGGTGGCCGCGCCAGCCCGGTGCCGGTACGCCTGCTCCACCGCCTCGGTCACCGCCGGCACGCCGGCCGCGCCGGCCAGCGCCCGGTTCAGCCCACCGACGGCCGTGTCGTCCGGGCCGCCCGCCGGTCGGGCCGAGCCGACCAGCTCGTCCAGTGCGGCGACCACCGTGTCGACGTCGCCGGCGAGCCGGCGCAGCGCCGCCTGCCGCTCGGCGACCGTCCGTTCGAGCGCGGTCCGCAGCCCGACCATCCCGGCCGGGTCGATGGCCGTGGTGGCCAGCAGTGGCACGCCGGTCAGCCCGTCCGCGTCGAGCAGTCGGCGCAGGTCGTCCAGCACCCGCGGCAGCTCGGCCGGGGGCAGCCGGTCGGCCTGGTTGAGCACGACCAGGGTGACGTCCCGGTGCCGGTGGAACTCGCGCAGGTAGCTGTCGTGGATCACCCGGTCGGCGTACTTCTGCGGGTCGACGACCCAGACCACCTGGTCGACCAGGCCGAGCAGCCGGTCCACCTCCAGCCGGTGGGACCGCTGCACCGAGTCGAAGTCGGGCAGGTCGAGCAGGATCAGCCCGTGCAGCGCCGTCTCGTCGTCCGCGTCCAGCGCGCTCTCCCGGACGAAGCGGTGCCGGGGCAGCACGCCGATCCAGTCGAGCAGCCGGTTGGCGCCCTCCAGCGCCCCCCACACGCAGGCGTGGGTGACGCCGGTCGTCGGGCGGCGGACCCCGACCGGTGAGAGCTCCAGCCGGGCCAGCGCGTTGAACAGGCTCGACTTGCCGCTGCCGGTGGCGCCGGCCAGAGCGACCACGGTGTGGTCCCGGGACAGCGCGAGCCGGGTGCCGGCCCGCTCCACCAGGGTGTGGGCGGGCACCAGCTCGGAGTCCGGCAGCAGGCCGTCCACCGCGGTCAGGAACCGGCGTACCGCGTCCAGGCGGGCGATCAGCGCGTCGGGGTCGATCCGCTGGTCCCCCCGGAACGCCTCACGTACCCGGCCGGCGATGTTGCTCACCGGGAGTCCTCCTCGTCGGCGGCCGGCTGTGTGTCGTCGCCGCCGGTCGCCAGGCCGCTGCGGTGTCGGGCCAGCTCGACCCGGCCGGCGGCCCGGCGCAGGCCGTCGCCGGCGTCCGCGGCGGGGCGGGCCTCGGCGGTGCGGGTCAGGAAGCGGTCGGCCTCCGCGTCGAGCAGGGTCCGCACCCGGTCCAGCAGGTCGGCACGGGCCTTGGCGGCGAGGGTACGCACCGCCTGGTCGCCGAAGATCGCCTGGAGAACGGCCTGGGCCGCGACGGTGGTGCCCGCTCCGGTGGCCACCTCCAGCCCGGTCGGGATGAACGCGGTGGAGGCGAACACGGCGATCATCACGGCGAGCCCGGTGGCGTTCACCGCGTACGCGGCCGTACGGGCCACGAACCGCTTGTCGCCGCCCTCGACCCGGACCAGCTCCAGCACGCCACGCTGCCAGTCCCGGACCATCCGCTCGGCGCGCTCGGGCAGGTCGTCACTGGGATGGGCGAGCGCCGGGTCGAGCAGCGCGGCCCCGGCCGGGTGCGCCTTCCACGCCGTGTGCGCGGACTCGGCAGCCTCGGAAGCCACCCCCCGCAGCAGTGTGACCAGCTGCGACTCGATGGCGTTGCGCAGCTCGGCGGCGGGCGCCGGCCGGCCGGTGACGGCGGCGACCACCCGATCCCGCAGCCGCCCGATCCGCGCCTCCAGAGTGCGGAACAGCTCCCCGGTGCCCACGAACTCCTGCCACCGGGCGAGCACCTCGCCGCGGAGCAGGCGGCCGTCCCGCAGCCCCTCCTCGACGGTCCGCTCGGCGCCCCGGTACGCGGCCCGGACCCGCTCGTCAAGCCCGTCGGCGGCGGCCACCTGCTCGTCGGCGGCGTCGGCCAACTCCTCGACGGCCGGGTGCAGCGCGGCGAGCGCCCCGTCCAGGGTCTGCCGGACCACAGCCGCCCGGGCGTCGGCGTCGGCGGCCAGCCGCGCGAACCAGTCGGCCAGGGGCGCGGTGACACCCTCGGGCAGCAGGCCCTGACCGTCGACCCAGGTCTCCGGCAGCACGAACAGTGGCGCCCGGCCGAGATCCTGCGCGGTGAGCATCTCGGCCAGGTGCGCGGCGATCTCGTCGGTGGCCTCCGCGGGCACCCGGTCCAGCACCATGGCGATCACCGCACCCCGGGCCCGGGCGCTGCGCAGCAGCTCCCACGGCACCGCGTCGGCGTACCGGGCGGCGGTGGTGACGAAGAGCCAGAGATCGGCGGCGGCGAGCAGCTGGCCGGCGAGCGCCCGGTTGGCGTCGACCACCGAGTCGATGTCCGGTGCGTCGAGGAAGGCCAGCCCGGCGGGCAGGGCCGGTGCGGTGACCAGGTGCAGGGCGCGTGGGTCCTCGCTGGGCTCGGTGGTGCGGGTGAGCCCGGGCAGCAGCTCACCCTGACGGAACCAGGCGGCGTCGGCCGGGTTGCAGACCAGCACCGGGGAGCGGGTGGTCGGCCGGAGCACGCCGGCAGCGCTCACCCGAGCCTTGACCAGGCTGTTGACCAGGGTCGACTTGCCCGCGCCGGTGGAACCGCCGACGACCACGAGCAGTGGCGCGTCGAGCCGGGAGAGCCGGGGCAGCAGGTAGTCGTCGAGCTGGTCGGTGAGGGTGGCGGCGGTGTGCCGGGCGGGGCCTGCGGAGGGCAGGGCGAGGGGATACCGGGTCGCGCCGATCGCTGCCCGGAGACCAGACAGCGCGCCGGGGAGGCTGTCGTCCCCGGTGGTGGCGGGCGGCTCCTCCGCGGCGTCCGGCGGGCCGGTGCGGGCTGCGACGGCGGGCGCGCCGGAACGGGTGGCGGAATCGCCGTGCGTCGTCACCGCTAAAGCGTGCCCGACCGATGCAAGAGAAGACAACCGGACGGTAATAACGGCTGGGTTGCGTCGGGTCGACTCAACCCAACTTGACGATTCGCCGAGGCGTGGCACTATTGAGTCAAGTTCACTCAACTTGTGGTGGGGCCCGCTGCGGGCGGCGCCCGCCAGGCAGCCCGCGGGCAGTGCCCGTCACCTGCACAACCTTACGAAGCGAGGAAGCGAAGATGGCACGTGCGGTCGGTATCGACCTCGGCACGACGAACTCCTGCGTCAGCGTTCTCGAGGGCGGTGAGCCCACCGTCATCGCCAACGCTGAGGGCTCGCGGACGACCCCGTCGATCGTCGCGTTCGCCCGCAACGGCGAGGTGCTCGTCGGTGAGGTCGCCAAGCGCCAGGCGGTGACCAACCCGGACCGGACGATCCGCTCGGTCAAGCGGGAGATCGGCACCAACTGGTCCGTCGACATCGACGGCAAGAAGTACACCCCGCAGGAGATCTCCGCCCGGACGCTGATGAAGCTCAAGCGGGACGCCGAGGCGTACCTGGGCGAGCAGATCACCGACGCGGTGATCACCGTCCCGGCGTACTTCAACGACGGCCAGCGCCAGTCGACCAAGGAGGCCGGTGAGATCGCCGGCTTCAACGTGCTGCGGATCGTCAACGAGCCGACCGCGGCGGCCCTGGCGTACGGGCTGGACAAGGGTTCCAAGGAGCAGACCGTCCTGGTCTTCGACCTTGGTGGCGGCACCTTCGACGTGTCGCTGCTGGAGCTGGCCGAGGGCGTCATCGAGGTCAAGTCGACCAGCGGTGACAACCACCTCGGCGGCGACGACTGGGACCAGCGGATCATCGACCACCTGGTCAAGACGTTCCGCGGCGAGCACGGCATCGACCTGGGCCAGGACAAGATGGCCCTCCAGCGGCTCCGCGAGGCCGCCGAGAAGGCCAAGATCGAGCTGTCCGCCGCCACCACCACCAACATCAACCTGCCGTACATCACCGCTGGCGCCGCCGGCCCGCTGCACCTCGACGTGACGCTCAGCCGGGCCGAGTTCCAGCGCATGACGCAGGACCTGCTGGACCGCTGCAAGGGTCCGTTCGAGCAGGCCGTGAAGGACGCCGGGATCAAGGTCTCCGACGTCGACCACGTGATCCTGGTCGGCGGCTCCACCCGGATGCCGGCCGTGACCGACCTGGTCAAGCAGCTCACCGGCCGCGACCCGAACAAGGGCGTCAACCCGGACGAGGTCGTCGCCGTCGGCGCCGCGCTCCAGGCCGGCGTGCTCAAGGGTGAGGTCAAGGACGTCCTGCTGCTCGACGTGACCCCGCTGAGCCTGGGCATCGAGACCAAGGGCGGCATCTTCACCAAGCTGATCGAGCGCAACACCACCATCCCGACCAAGCGCTCCGAGGTCTTCACCACGGCCGACGACAACCAGCCGTCGGTGCTGATCCAGGTGTTCCAGGGCGAGCGGGAGATCGCGTCCTACAACAAGAAGCTCGGCACCTTCGAGCTGACCGGCCTCCCGCCGGCGCCGCGCGGCGTGCCGCAGATCGAGGTCACCTTCGACATCGACGCCAACGGCATCGTCAACGTGCACGCCAAGGACCTGGGCACCGGCAAGGAACAGAAGATGACGATCACCGGTGGCTCCTCGCTGCCGAAGGACGACATCGAGCGGATGCGCCGGGACGCCGAGGAGCACGCGGAGGAGGACAAGCGCCGCCGCGACGACGCCGAGACCCGCAACGTGGCCGAGGCGCTCCAGTGGCAGACCGAGAAGTTCCTCGCCGAGAGCGGCGACAAGCTGCCCAGCGAGACCCGGGAGCAGCTCAACGAGGCGCTCGGCGAGCTGCGTGGCGCCCTCGGCGGGCAGGACATCGAGAAGATCAAGTCGGCGCACGAGCGGCTGGCGCAGGTCTCCCAGCAGGCCGGTTCGCTGCTCTACTCGCAGCAGGCCGAGCAGGGTCAGCAGCCGGGCGGCGAGGCCGGTCCGGGTGCGGCCGGGGCGACCGGCCCGCAGGCCGGTGCTGCCGGTGGCGCCGACGACGTGGTCGACGCGGAGATCGTGGACGAGGACGGCAAGAAGTGACCGTCGGCTTCCGACACGTATCCACTGCGAAGGGGATGAGGTAGCCGCATGACGCAGAAGCCACGAGCCGCCGACCCGGACGACACCGGGTCGGCGCCGGGTGGCTCCGCGCCCACCGAGCCGGCCACCGGCGACGGGGAGCGGGTCGTCATCCGCAACAACCGCAAGCTCAGCGACAACACGGAGCCCGAGGGCACCGCCGCTGACGCGGGCAGCGACGCAACGGCCGAGGGCCTGGTCGAGGACGCCGAGGTCGTGGTCGACGAGATCGAGATCGAGGGCACCCTGGTCGACGGGCCGGCGCCGTCCACGCCGCCGGTGGTGGACGCCCCGGCGCAGCCGGTCGACGGCGAAGGCACCGGCACCGGCACGCCGCTGGGTGCCGAGCTGGAGGCGCTCCGGGCGGAGCTGGACGAACGGACCCGGGACCTGCAGCGGGTGTCGGCGGAGTACGCCAACTACCGCAAGCGGGTGGACCGGGACCGCAGCCTGGTGCAGGAGCAGGCGACGGGTTCGGTGCTGGCCGCGCTGCTGCCGATCCTGGACGACCTGGACCGGGCTCGGGAACACGGCGACCTGGTTGGGCCGTTCGGAACGGTGGCGGAACAGCTCACCACCGCGCTGGGCAAGTTCGGCCTGAACGCCTTCGGCGAGCAGGGCGACCCGTTCGACCCGACCCGGCACGAGGCGGTCGCGCACCAGACCTCGGCCGAGGTCGGCGAGCCGACCTGCGTGCAGGTCATGCGGCGCGGCTACCAGCTCGGTGAGCGGCTGCTTCGCCCCGCGCTGGTAGCGGTCGCGGATCCGGAATAGTGCGAGACGGTGACCGGTCTGTCTCGCCCGCCGCGCTGCGGCGGGCGAGACGGCCGGGCCACGACGGTCGGAAGGGGGTGGACCGGTGAGTTCGAAGGACTGGCTCGAGAAGGACTTCTACGCCGTGCTCGGCGTGGACAAGGCCGCCTCCGCGGATGACATCAAGAAGGCGTACCGCAAGTTGGCCCGGGAGTCGCACCCGGACCACAACCCGGGCGACCCGAAGGCCGAGGAGCGGTTCAAGGCCGTTTCCGAGGCGTACAACGTGCTCTCGGACAGCGGTCGCCGCCGGGAGTACGACGAGATGCGCTCGCTGTTCGGCTCGGGCGCGTTCCGGCGTAACGCCCGGGGAGGGGGCCAGCCGGGCGGGATGCCGTTCGACGTCTCCGACATGTTCGGTGGCGGGGCCGGAGGTGGTGACCGTCGCTTCGGCGGCGCCGGCTTCCAGGACCTGTTCAGCTCGATCTTCTCCGGCGGCACTGCCGGGGGGCAGGCCGCGCCGCGCGGCCCGGCCCGCGGCCGGGACGTGGAGGCCGAGGTGGCGCTGGACTTCGGCGACGCGGTGCGGGGCGTGACCCTGCCGCTGACGCTGCGCGCCCCGGGCGTCTGCGACACCTGCCACGGCAACGGTGCCAAGCCCGGCACCCAGCCCCGCACCTGCCCGGCCTGCCACGGCGCGGGGGTGACCACCCGCAACCAGGGGTCGTTCAGCTTCTCCGAGCCGTGCCGCACCTGCCAGGGCGTCGGCACGGTGGTCGAGGAGAAGTGCCCGGAGTGCCACGGCAGCGGTGGGGTCACCAAGACCCGCACGCTGAACGTGCGCTTCCCGGCCGGGGTGGCCGACGGCCAGAAGATCCGGCTGGCCGGGCGGGGCGAGCCGGGTGAGCGCGGTGGCCCGGCCGGTGACCTGTTCGTGCACGTCAAGGTCCGGCCGGATGAGCTGTTCGGTCGTACCGGAGACGACCTGACGCTGACCGTGCCGGTCACCTTCGCGGAGGCCGTGTTCGGCACGGACCTGCGGGTGCCGACGCTCGACGGCGCGGTGACGCTGCGGGTCCCGCCGGGTACGCCGAGCGGGCGGGTGCTGCGGGCCCGGGGCAAGGGTGTGGTCCGCCGCGACGGCCAGGCCGGCGACCTGCTGGTCACGCTGGACGTGGTGGTGCCGGCCCGGTTGTCGGACGAGGCCCGGACGGCGCTGGAGGCGTTCGCCGAGCAGAGCCCGCCGGCGGCCAGGGAACATCTCGACGCGCGGGTGCGTCGAGTCAGTTAGCCGGTGGATGGACGCGGAGGTGAGCGGGATGTCGGGCGAGTTCCTCGGTTCGGGTGACCCTGCCTACGAGGCCAAGGTGCTGATGATCTCGGTGGCGGCACGGATGGCGGGGATGCACCCGCAGACCCTCCGCCAGTACGACCGGCTGGGGCTCGTGCAGCCCGGCCGGGCTGCCGGCGGCGGTCGCCGCTACAGCGTCCGCGACGTGGTGCTGCTGCGCGAGGTGCAGCGGCTCAGCCAGGACGACGGGATCAACCTCGCCGGCGTGAAGCGGATCATCGGGCTGGAGCGGTTGCTGGAGCAGGCGCAGCAGCGGGTGGCCCGGCTGGAGGCGGAACTGGACGCCGCGTACCGCAGGGTTGCCGAGCTGGAGTCGCTCGCCCGCTTCCCGGGCCGCGACCTGGTGCCGACCAACCGCACGTCCACCGCCCTGGTGGTCTGGCGGCCCCGCCGCACGCCCGACCGCTGACCTGCCGCTCACCAGGCTTTCCTCGGCCCGGCCCGCACCGGATTCTCCGGCGCCGGCCGGGCCGTTTCCATTAGCCTGTCGATAAGGGTTCTATCGGCTGAATTCGGACCTACCGGCATGGCAAAGGGGAGCGATGGCGGAGCCGGCGAAGGAGATGGCCCAGCAGACGGAGAACCGGCTGGAGGACCTGGCCGACACCGTCCGCGAGAAGTTCGACAAGGTGACCGAGGGAAGCTTCCGGGACCGGATCACCGAGGGGCGGTTCTCCGACCAGGTCGACCACGGCGTCGACCAGGCCCGGGCGGAAACCCAGCGGAAGCAGGACTGACCGGTGACCGACGTGCGGGCCGGGACCCACGGGGGGTCCCGGCCCGTTCGCCGTCCATGAGTGCGGGCCGGGACGCGGAGGCGGCGTCAGCCGAGGCGGCGGTTCTCGCGGACCAGGCCGCCTTCGCACCAGTCCCGGTAGACGAAGAGATCCGGTCGGGCCAGCAGGACGCGGCCGTTGTGCGCCCAGATCTTCATCAGGTCGTCGCCGTCGCGCTCGGCCTGCTCGACCAGCTTGCGGAAGCGGCGCTTGGGATGGGCGCGGAAGTTCGTCCGGATGCCGTCGGCCGCGTAGATGTAGAGGCAGTGCAGCGCGAAGCGGCGGGCCGGGCAGGTCGGGTCCATCGCCAACTCGAAGAGTGTGAGTATGAGCCGGTCACCGGAGACCAGCAGGTCCCAGTCCGGTGGCATGGAAGCCAACGGCACCGAATCGGGCTGGTACGCCCAAGCTCGCAACTCCGCCGGAGTCGGATCGACGGGGTTGGCGAAGCCGTGGAACGTCGACTCCTGCACGCTCACCGGCCAACCTTCCGCTTTCGCCCGCGCTGGCACTGGCCACCGCGGACCCTGGCTGCTGCGGCGAAACGGTATCCCGCCGCCGGTTGCTGCGGTAGTCCCCGTGAGGAGCAATTCAGCAACCGTTGGCCTGGCCGGGTCGACCGGATGGTCGGGCGGATCGGCCGCCGCCGCTGCCGTACCCCTGAGGGCTCTCGGCAGCGGCGACGACGCGTCAGTCGCGGACCGGAACGGCCTCCCGCCGCTGGGCCGCCGCGCGGGTGCGCAGCCACCGCTTGAACCACGGGAAGTCGGGCAGTCGGGCCAGCATCGGCCCGGTCACCACGGTGATCAGGACGTACGCCGTGGCCAGCGCGGCCAACCGCGGCTCGACGCTGCCGGCGGCCACCGCGAGCCCGGCGATGACGATGGAGAACTCTCCACGGGGTACGAGCGCCAGGCCGGCCCGCCATCGACCGGGTTCGGCGATGCCGACCCGACGAGCCGCGAGGTAACCGGTGAACGTCTTCGTTGCCATGGTGACCACGGCCAACGCGAGCGCCGGCAGCAGCACCGGTGGGATGTCCCGTGGGTCGGTGACCAGCCCGAAGAACACGAAGAACACGGCGGCGAACAGGTCCCGCAGCGGGGAGAGCAACTCGGTGGCGTGGTGCGCCACCGGCCCGGAGAGCGCGATGCCGACCAGGAACGCGCCGACCGCCGCCGACACCTGGAGCTTCGCCGCGAGGCCGGCGATCAGCAGGGTCAGACCGAGTACGCCGAGCAGCAGCGCCTCCGGGTCCTTCGCGGAGAGGGCGGACGAGATCAGGTGGCCGTACCGGATGGCGACCACCAGCACGAGCAGCACCGTGCCCACCGCGACGGCGAGTGCGATGCCGCCACCGAGCAGGCCCGTGCCGGCCAGCACCGCGGTCACCAGCGGCAGGTAGAGCGCCATCGCCAGGTCCTCGATCACGAGGACCGAGAGGATCACCGGGGTTTCCCGGTTACCGAGTCGGCCCAGGTCGGCGAGGACCTTGGCGATCACCCCGGAGGAGGAGACCCAGGTGATGCCGCCGAGCACCAGGGCGGCCACCCAGTCCCAGCCGAGCAGCAGGGCGAACGCCGCACCGGGCAGCGCGTTGAGCACCGCGTCGATCAGGCCGGCGGGGGCTGCCGAGCGGAGGTTGCCGACCAACTCGTTGGCCGAGTACTCCAGACCCAGCATCACCAGCAGCAGGATGACGCCGATCTCGGCGCCGACCGCGAAGAACTCCTCGCTGGCGTTGAGCGGGAGCAGCCCGCCGTGCCCGAACGCGAGCCCGGCGAGCAGGTAGAGGGGAATGGGCGAGAGACCTACGCGGCGACTGAGCCGGCCGAGGACACCGAGCAGCAGCAGCAGCGCGCCGACTTCGACGAGCAGTGTTGTCGATTCGTGCATCCGCCTCAGCCGTCCGGGTCACTGTCGGCGAGAATGGCGGACACGCCGTCGAGACCCTTGCGGGTCCCGACCACGACCACCACGTCACCGGCCGCGAAGCGGAAGGTGGGAAGCGGCGAGACGATCACCTCGCCGTCGCGCAGCACCGCCACGATGGAGGCGCTGGTGCGGGTACGCGCCTTAGTGTCACCGAGCTGCCGGTTGACGTACCTCGACCCGGCCGGGATGGCGATCTGCTCGGTGAGCAGACCGGCGGCCTGCTCGCGCAGCCCGGACAACTGGCCGAGCATCAGCGACGCGCCGAGGATGTCGGCCAGGGCCTCCGCCTCGTCGTCGGTCAGCGGGATGTCCGCCTGGCAGGAGTCGGGATCGTCGGGGTCGTAGAAGACGAGATCCCGGCGGCCATTGCGGTGGGAGACCACGCCCAGGCGGCGGCCGGACTCCGTCACCAGATCGTGGCGTACCCCGATCCCGGGTAGGGCGGTCTGCTCGACACGTACTCGCACCCCGCCAAGGCTACCGCTTCATGAACCGGTCGTAGATCTTGGTCGAATTCCGCCCCACCAGGGGCAGTTTCGCTCCAAGATCTAGGACTTCTCGCTGACGTATGTGCCCTTGCCCTGGTGACCCTCGATCAGGCCCTCGGCTTGCAGGATCAGCAGGGCAGAACGGACCGGCTCGGCGGACACGCCATAGTGCGCGATCATCTCGCGCAACGAGGGCAGCTTGTCACCGGGCGCGTATTCGCCCGAACTGATCTTGTCGCGAATGTCCTGCGCTATGCGTTGGCGGTCCGAAACTCGGGGCATGGGGCACTCCTGGTAGGCCCCAAGATCTTCCCATGCGGGCGGCTGGTCGGCCAACACTTCGCGTGCTAAGCATGGTCACTGATTGCCTTACAATGCTTTGCATTGTATGTTGTCCGTGCGGGCGCTTGGGAGTGGAAAGCCTGGTAGGCAGCCGGCCTCTCGGCCTGGTCGTCCGCGCCGCGCTGGCACGGCCGGGCGCTCCGCCCGGGTGAACGGCCGTGCCAGCGATCCGCGTCCGCGAGGAGGAGCCACCGCTCATGTCTTACCTGGTGCAGCGGCTGTGACCGGGCGGTTTGTCATTCATCTGCCGGTCGCCGCGTCCGACCTGGCTCGCGCCAAGATCCTGGCCCGGACCGCAGGCCGGTCGCTGGCCTTCCTCGCCCGGATCGACCTCGGCGGGATCACCGTGTCCACCGAGGACGATCAGGGGATACGGCACTGGGTCTTCTGCGACCGACGGCTGGACAGTGGCCGCCGCTGCGTGCTGCGCGCTGACCACGAGACCCCCTGCACCGCCCGCCTGCCCCGGCGAACCGGCCAGTAATGGCCGCGGATGACCCGTTCGTCGAGATGATCGACTCGGTTTCGGCGATGTCGCTGGGTCCCGGCAGTCCGGACGCCCCGACTTCCCGGAAGCGGAGTGGATTTACCACTCGTGTGCGCCTCGGGTGCCTGGTCATGGGTCTGTGGGGCGTCCTTTGCTCTGCTTCAACAGGCGCAACATCCCGGCGTCCGGATGTCGGACGTGGTGTGTTGCGTGGGTTGAAGCAGAGCAAAGGACGCCGCGCAGGTTGTCCCTTACGGAGCCCGACGCCCGGGGCCCGACGCCCGGGGCCCGACGCCCGACGCCGAAGCCCTGGATGCGCTGATGCCCACCCCCGCAGAGCGGGGCGGGCACCGGAGCGCGCGATGGTCAGCGCAGGCTGGCGAAGAACCCGCGGATGTCGGCGACCAGCACGTCGGTGGCCTGGTGGGCGGCGTAGTGGCCGCCGACGTCGCCCCGGCCCTGGACGTCCGTGTCGTACGCCGTCCATCGGACGATGTTCGCGTGGTCCCGTTCGGCGAAGCGGCGGATCGACTGGAAGTCGCCCGGGAACATGGCCAGCGCGGTCGGTGCGGTGGTCGGCGCGGCCGGCGGCTCGCCGGCGTGCGCGTCCTCCCAGTAGAACCGGATCGCCGAGGCGGCCGTGCCGGTGAACCAGTAGAGCGCCACGTTGGCCAGGATGAAGTCGGCGTCCAGGCTCTCGTCGAAGAGCTGGGTGTTCCAGGCCAGCAGCCCGACCGGCGAGTCGGCCAGACCGAACGCGAGGGTCTGCGGCTGCTGGCTGTGCACCTGGTTGAACGAGAACTTGTTCTCGTAGAACCACTGGAGGTGCGTGAGCGCCGCCTGGTCCGCCTCGGAGAGGCCGGCGAACTCGGCCGGGTCGCCCGACGGGAACGAGAAGAGCTGGGTGACGTGCACGCCGAGCACGTGCTCCGGATCCGTCCGGCCCAGCTCCGGCGCGACCATCGAACCGGCGTCGTTGCCGACGGCGCCGTAGCTGTCGTACCCCAGTCGGTTCATCAGCTCCGCCCAGGCGCGGGCGGTGCGGTACCGGTTCCAGCCGGCGCTGCGGGTCGGGCCGGAGAACCCGAAGCCGGGCAGCGACGGGATGACCAGGTGGAAGGCCGGCGCGTGCGCGTCGGTCGGCTCGGTGAGCGGGGCGATCACGTCCAGGTACTCCAGCACCGAGCCGGGCCAGCCGTGGGTGAGCACCAGCGGGGTGGCGTCCGGCCGGGACGACCGGACGTGCAGGAAGTGGATCTGCTCGCCGTCGATCTCGGTGCGGAACTGCGGGTACGCGTTCAGCCGGGCCTCGACGGCGCGCCAGTCGAACCCGTCCCGCCACCGGTCGGCGAGGGCGCGGACCCGGTCGGTGCCCATCCCGTAGGCGTCGCCGACGCCGGGCAGCTCGGCGGGCCAGAGCGTGCGGCCCAACCGGGCGGCCAGGTCGTCGAGGGCGGTCTGCGGGATCTCGACGCGGAACGGGCGGATCGCGGTGCCGGTCATCTCGGGACTCCTTCGGAACGGAATGTTTCGTTCTGCAATCACAGTAGCAGACCGGAACGATCCGTTCCACTGTTAGGCTGACGTCATGTCGACCTCCCCCGGAAAGACGGACGCCCCGCTGGCCGGCCGCCGCGCCCAGGCCGCCCGCAACGACGAGGTGATCCTCGAAGCCGCCCGCGCGGTCTTCCTCGACGACCCGAAGGCTCCGATCGCCGCCGTCGCCGAACGCGCCGGCGTCGGCATCAGCGCCCTCTATCGGCGGTACGCGGGCAAGGAGGACCTGCTGCGTCAGCTCTGCCACGACGGGCTGCGCCGATACGTCGCCGAGGCCGAGGCCGCCCTCGCTCAGCGGGACGACTGGGCCGCGTTCGCCGGGTTCCTGGCCCGGGTGGTCGACGCCGACGTGCACTCGCTGACCGTCCACCTGGCTGGCACCTTCACCCCGACCGAGGAGATGGGCCGGGACGCGGTGCGTGCCAACGAGCTGGCCACGGCGTTGTTCGAACGGGCCCGGGCCAGCGGGCGGCTGCGCCCCGACGTGGTCGTGCAGGATCTGGGGCTGCTGCTGGAGGCGTGCGCCGCGGTGCGCGTACCCGATGCGGAGCGCACCGGGCAGCTGCGCCGCCGGCAGCTCGCGGTGCTGCTGGCCGGCCTGTCGACGGCGCCGGACACCGACCCGCTGCCCGGTCCGCCCCCGGCGGCCGGAGAGTTCGACTGGCGGTGGCGGCGTCGAGAGTGATGGGCGTCACAGCGCTAGGGTTGAGCGGAATACGCTCAACTCTGGTTGTGTCCAACCCAGTGGACAACGCCGATCCGGGGGAGCCCATGAACACCGAACGCCTCACCACCAAGAGCCGCGAGACCATCACCGGTGCCGTCGCGCTGGCGAACCAGCGCGGCCACGCCACCGTGGAGCCCTGGCACCTGCTGCTGTCACTGCTGGACACCGACGGCTCGACCGCCGCCGGCCTGCTGCGCGCCGTCGGGGCCGACCCCGCCGAGCTGCGCCGGGCCGCCCAGCGCGCGGTCGACGCCCTGCCGGCGGCGCGGGGCTCCAGCATCGCCGAGCCCACGCTGGCCCGCGAGTTCGTCAACGCCATCGGCGCCGCCGAGCAGATCGCCCGGCCGCTGGGCGACGAGTACACCTCCACCGAGCACCTGCTCGCCGGCCTGGCCCGGGTGGGCGGTGCGGTGTCCGGCGCGCTGACGTCGGCCGGCGCCACCGAGGAGACCCTGGTCGCCGCCTTCCCGAGCGTCCGGGGTGGGGATCGGCGGGTCACCACGGCCGACCCGGAGCAGACCTACCAGGCCCTGGCCAAGTACGGCGTCGACCTGACCGCCAGCGCCCGCGACGGCAAGATCGACCCGGTGATCGGCCGTGACTCGGAGATCCGTCGGGTGATTCAGGTGCTGTCCCGGCGTACCAAGAACAACCCGGTGCTGATTGGCGAGCCCGGCGTCGGCAAGACCGCGATCGTCGAGGGGCTGGCCCAGCGGATCGTGGCCGGCGACGTGCCCGAGTCGCTGCGCGACAAGAAGCTGGTCTCTCTGGACCTCGGCGCGATGGTCGCCGGCGCCCAGTACCGCGGCCAGTTCGAGGAGCGGCTGAAGTCCGTGCTGGAGGAGATCAAGAACTCCAACGGGCAGGTCATCACGTTCCTCGACGAGCTGCACACCGTCGTCGGCGCCGGCAAGGGCGAGGGCTCGATGGACGCCGGCAACATGCTCAAGCCGATGCTCGCCCGCGGTGAGCTGCGGATGGTCGGCGCCACGACGCTGGACGAGTACCGCGAGCACATCGAGAAGGACCCGGCGCTGGAGCGCCGCTTCCAGCCGGTGCTGGTCGGCGAGCCCACCATCGAGGACACCATCGGCATCCTGCGCGGGCTCAAGGAACGCTACGAGGTGCACCACGGCGTCCGGATCACCGACGCCGCGCTGGTCGCCGCCGCCTCGCTGTCGGACCGCTACATCACCGACCGGTTCCTGCCGGACAAGGCGATCGACCTGGTCGACGAGTCCGCGTCCCGGCTCCGGATGGAGATCGACTCCCGGCCGGTCGAGGTGGACGAGATCGAGCGGGCGGTCCGCCGGCTGGAGATCGAGGAGATGGCGCTGGCCAAGGAGCCGGACGCCGCCTCCGCCGAGCGGCTGGTGCGGCTGCGCAAGGAGTTGGCGGACAAGCGCGAGCAGCTCACCGTGCTCTCCGAGCGCTGGCAGACGGAGAAGAGCCACATCACCAAGCTCTCCACCGCCAAGGAGGAGCTGGAGCGCCTGGGCGGCGAGGCCGAGCGGGCCGAGCGCGACGGTGAGCTGGAGCGTGCCGCCGAGCTGCGCTACGGCCGGATCCCCGCGCTCAAGGTCGAGCTGAAGCAGGCCGAGGAGGAGCTGGCCCAGCTCCAGGCCGAAGGCGCGATGCTCAAGGAGGAGGTCGGCGCCGACGACATCGCCGCGGTTGTCGCCTCCTGGACCGGCATCCCGGCCGGCCGGCTGCTGGAGGGCGAGACGGCCAAGCTGCTCCGGATGGAGGAGTCGCTGGGCGGCCGGGTCGTCGGCCAGGCCGAGGCGGTGGCCGCGGTCTCCGACGCGGTGCGCCGGGCACGGGCCGGCGTCGCCGACCCGGACCGCCCGACCGGCAGCTTCCTCTTCCTCGGTCCGACCGGTGTCGGCAAGACGGAGCTGGCCAAGGCGCTCGCCGAGTTCCTCTTCGACGACGAGCGGGCGATGGTCCGTATCGACATGAGCGAGTACGGCGAGAAGCACTCGGTGGCCCGCCTGGTCGGTGCCCCGCCCGGCTACGTCGGCTACGAGGAGGGCGGCCAGCTCACCGAGGCGGTGCGCCGCCGGCCGTACTCGGTGATCCTGCTGGACGAGGTGGAGAAGGCCCACCCGGACGTCTTCGACGTGCTGCTCCAGGTGCTCGACGACGGTCGGCTCACCGACGGTCAGGGCCGCACGGTGGACTTCCGCAACGCGATCCTGATCCTCACCTCCAACCTCGGGTCGTCGGTGATCGGCGACCTGACGCTGGCCGAGGAGCAGCGCCGGGAGGGCGTCCTCGCCGTGGTCCGGTCGCACTTCAAGCCGGAGTTCCTCAACCGGCTGGACGACATCGTGGTCTTCGCCTCGCTGCGGGGCGACGATCTGCGCTCCATCGTGGACATCCAGTTGGACCGGATGCGGCGCCGGCTGGCCGACCGCCGGCTCGGCCTGGAGATCACCGACGCCGCCCGCGGCTGGCTCGCCGAGCACGGCTACGACCCGATCTACGGCGCCCGCCCGCTGCGTCGCCTCGTCCAGACGGCGATCGGCGACCAGTTGGCCAAGGCCCTCCTGTCCGGGACGATCCGCGACGGCGACACCGTCAAGGTCGACCTGGCCACCCCCACCAACACCCTGACGGTAACCCCGGCCTAATCCACCCCTCCGGGGCCCCGCCCAGCCTCCGTGATCAAGAGGTTTGCGTCATCGAGACCTCATTTTCATGACGCAAACCTCTTGATCAACAGGGTGGAGTGGGGGTGGGCGGGGAAAGGATGGGGGCATGTTCGGGATCGGGAAGAAGTGGGAACGGGAACTGGGCGCGGCCGTCGACGAGTTGGTGGTGGCCGACACGCTCGCCTTTGGTGGCGTCGGCTTCGCCGGCACGCTGTTGCCGGTGACCGAGGCGTACCAGCGGGTCGAGGCCGCCCTCGACGACCACCCCGAGGAGGTGCG
This sequence comes from Micromonospora sp. NPDC049301, assembly GCF_040678715.1. NCBI lineage: Bacteria > Bacillati > Actinomycetota > Actinomycetes > Micromonosporales > Micromonosporaceae > Micromonospora > Micromonospora sp. NPDC049301. The sequence goes on from NZ_JBFAQO010000001.1 coordinate 350,639, forward strand.
CCGGCAGCTCGACCGGGTGCTGGCCGAGGGCTCACCCGCCGGCCGGGCGTACGCGGCGACGCTGCTGGAGCGGATCGACCCGGTGGCGGCCCGGACGGTCTGGACGTCGCTGCGGGACGACCCGACCGAGTTCAGCACCTTCGTCGGCTGCGTGATGGGGCGCTCCACCCTCGGTGAATACGCCACCCGTCGACTCGCCGCAGCCTGATCCACCCGATCTGTCCACAGTGCAGATGACCACGCGCGGCGACTTCCCGGCCGCCGTCAGTAGCTGAGCTTTCCGTCACGACGAGAGTCGCGCCGGTGTCGGTGGTTGTTACCGTCTGCGCCGACGTACCTGGGGAGGTGGTCGGTGGACCTGTCGGTGGCGTACCTGGTGGCGGCTGTGGCCGTACTCGTGGTGGCCGTGCTCGTGATCGTCGTGCGGGCCCGGCGGCGGGCGGGGACCCGGCCCGGCGGCGCGCTGCCCACCGGCGGGCCGGCGCGCGGCCGCATGGCGGAGTCGCCGCGCGGCGGCCCGCACCGCCTGGCCCCGGGCGACCGCGTGCGGATCCGCGAGCGGGAGTACGCCGTGAGCGGCACGATCCGCCTGGTCGAGGGGGACTGGAGCTGGGTGCAGCACCTGCTCAACGACGCCTCCGGCGCCAGCCACCGGCTGTCCGTGGAGGACGGCCCCGACCTGGAGTTGGTGCTCTGGACCGCCGAACCGGGCGCGACCGTCACCCCGGGCGCCCCGACCATCGACCTCGACGGACGGCGCTACACGTGGTCCGAGACCGGGCAGGCGCGCTACACCGCCACCGGGGAGACCGGGCTGCCGGCGGCCGGGACGATGCGCTACCACGACTACGAGTCCGGCGGCGGCGCGCGGCTCTCCTTCGAGGCGTACGGCGAGGAGGGCTGGCGGGTCGCCCGTGGCGACCTGCTCGACCCCGCCGAGTTGACGATCCGACCCGCCGCCGAAGAACGCTGAGCCACACGCGGCGGGCGCGCCGGGGTCGTCACGGCATGCCAGAGTGGCCAGTTGTCGATACGGTGTGGGCGCGATCTTAGGGAAGGAGAATCGTGGTCGATTCCCAGAGCACGCCGGCCCGCCAGCGGCCATCCATCGTGACGATTTCCAGCTACCTGCTCTTCCTGTTCCTGGCGTGCCAGGTGATCAGTCTGATCCTCACCCTCGCCACCATCGGCAAGACCCGTGACGTGCTCCGCGAGGCGTACGAGGGCAGTTCCGCCGACGGCGCCGAGCAGGTGGCGGACTTCTTCTTCGCCTTCGGCATCGGCAGCAGCATCCTTCTGCTGCTGCTCGCGGTCGCCCTGGCCGTGCTGGCCCTGTTCAACAACCAGGGCCGCAACGGCGCCCGGATCACCACCTGGATCGTCGGCGGCATCATGGTCTGCTGCACGGGTGGCACCCTGCTCAGCGGGGCCGCCGGCAGCTTCACCACCGGCGGGGACACCGGCGGCGACATGCCGAGCGGCGAGGAGATCCAGCGCCGGCTGGACGAGGCGCTGCCCTCCTGGATCACCCCGGTCAGCATCCTGCTCGGCGTGATCAGCCTGATCGCGCTGCTCGCGGCGCTGATCCTGCTGGCGCTCCCGAAGGCCAACGAGTTCTTCCGCAAGCCCACCGCGGGCTGGGAGCCACCGACCCCGGGCGCCAGCTACCCGGGTTACCCGCAGGCGCCGGGCCAGCCGGGTTACCCGCAGGCCCCCGGTCAGCCGGGCTACCCGTCCACCGGGGAGCCGGGCTACCCGTCGACGCCGGGCCAGACGCCGGGGTCGGAGCCGGGTTACCCGCCGCCGCCCGGTCCCGCGCCCTCGTCGGGCCCGACCGGCACGGACCGGCCGGACGACAGTCCGCCGGCCGACCGCCCCGGGCCGACCCCGCCGTCGACGAGTTGACCGCTCGATAACGACGACGCCGACGATCCCTCCGAGTAGGTTGCAACCCGACGCCTACCGGAGGGATTCGTCGTGTCGTACCCGGAATCGGCACCGGCCCGCCGGCCCGCCGTGGTCCTGCTGGCCACGGCCGTGCTGCTGGTGATGGCGGTCGCCGCACTCGCGTACACCGTTGTCGACCTGGCGGTGCTCGGTCGCACGGTCGACGTGTTCCGCTCCGCCGCCCGCGACACCTCGGCGACTCCGCAGCAGATCGATGATGTGGTGACCCTGCTGCGCGCGTCCGCGGCGGCGTCGGCGGTGGTGGCCGCGCTCTCCGCGCTGCTGCTCGCCGGCCTGGCCCTCGGGCTGCTGGCCGGTCGTGGCGGGGTCCGGGTGGCCACCTGGGTGGTCTGCGGGCTCGGCCTGCTCGCCGGCTGTTGCAGCGTGGCGGTGCTCATCGGCGAACGGGCCGCGCCGCTGCGTCTGGGTGGCGGTGAGCGGGCCACCGCCGAGTTGCTGGGCCTGATCGGTGACGCGTACCCGTCGTGGTGGATCCCGCTCAACGCGGGGCTTTCCGTTGGACAGGGCCTCGGTTACCTTGTGGTAGCTACGCTGCTGGCCCTGCCCGCGGCGAACGCCTGGTTCGGTCGGCACCGCCCCCCGGCACCGACCGTGCCGTCCGCTCCGCCCGGGTTCCCGCCCGCCCCGCACCAGCCCCCGCCGGCGCAGACCGCGCCCCCGTACCCGCCCAGGTGAGGACCGCCCGTGACGCTCGACCCCGCGACCGCCGAGCGACGGGCTCTGATCACCGGTGCCACCGCCGGCATCGGCGCTGCGTTCACCCGTCGGCTGGCCGCCGACGGCTGGCACCTGGTGCTGGTCGCGCGCGACGCGGACCGGTTGGCCGAGCTGGCCGCCGAGCTGGGTTCCCGACACGGCCGCGAGGTGGAGACGATATCGGCGGATCTGTCCACGGACGACGGCTGCGTCGTGGTGGAGCAGCGGCTCACCAACGGTGGTCCGGTGCACCTGCTGGTCAACAACGCCGGCATCAGTCTGAACAAACCGTTCCTGCGCTCCTCTGCGGAAGATGAGGCGCGGCTGCTGCGGCTCAACGTGCACGCGGTCATGCGGTTGACCCTGGCTGCGCTGAGGCCGATGACCGAACGGCGCGATGGGGCAGTGATAAATGTCTCTTCGGTTGCCGGATTCGGCGCGGTGATGCCTGGCTCCACCTACTCGGCCAGCAAGGCGTGGGTCACCAATTTCAGCGAGTCCGTCGGCCAGTCGGCGCGCCCGTTCGGCGTCCGGGTGATGGCCCTCTGCCCCGGCTACACCCGAACGGAGTTCCATCAGCGGGCCGGCATCAACATGTCGAAGACCCCGGAGTGGATGTGGCTGCGGGCCGAGGATGTGGTCGACGAAGCCTTGCGTGACCTGGGAAAAGGCAAGTTGGTCAGCATTCCGGCGTGGAAGTACAAGGTGGCCGTCGCCGGCCTGCGACACGCGCCGCGCAGACTGCTCCAGGCGGTCGCCCGGGACACCCGAGGTCGGATCGGCCGCGACGAGCGCTGAGCCTCCACGGGCCGTCGATCGGCCGGCGCCACTGCCGCGACGTTGGCTCGCCGCCACCAGACCGATCGCTGAGCGTAGTCGAACATCGCCAGCCATCTGTCCCCCAGCGGGCTGATCAGGGTGGACCCCACACACGGCGTTCAGACTTGCGCAGTAACCTCTATCGCCATGGGGGACCACGACGACCTGCGTAAATTCATTACCGACCTGGCTGTGGTCCACGGACGGGTCGTGCTCTCCTCGGGGCGCGAGGCGGACTGGTACGTCGATCTGCGTCGCGTCACGCTCCATCACCAGGCCGCTCCATCGGTCGGCCGGGTGCTGCTCGACCTCACCGCCGACTGGGAGTACGACGCCGTCGGCGGGCTCACCCTGGGCGCGGACCCCGTCGCGCTCTCGATGCTGCACGCCGCTGCTCCGACCGGTCGGGCCCTGGACGCTTTTGTGGTGCGCAAGGCGGGTAAGGCCCACGGTCTGCAACGGCGAATCGAGGGACCGGAGGTGGCCGGCCGCCGAGTCTTGGCGGTGGAGGATACGTCCACAACAGGCGGAAGTGTGTTGACCGCGGTCGAGGCGCTTCGTGAGGCCGGAGCCGACGTCGTTGGCGTGGCGGTTATTGTTGATCGAGGCGCCGGCGACGCGGTGCGAGCCGCCGGATTGCCGTACCGGGCGGCCTATACGTTGGCTGACCTCGGCCTTGTGGCGTAAAAGTTTGCCGATTCGGATCTGCTGATATGCAGGCGGATCGATGCTGCTGGTGGAAGGATGGAATACGTGGGAACTGCGTTGGCCGAAATGACTATGCCTCAGATCTCGCCGCTTGCCGGTGAGCCGATCGAACGTGCCGATGCCGAGCGTCTCGCGGGGGTCCTCAAGGCCCTCGCCGATCCTGCTCGGTTGCGGCTGCTCAGCCTGATCCAGTCGGCCCCTGAGGGCGAGGCGTGCGTCTGTGACCTGACGGCGCCGCTCGGCCTCTCTCAGCCGACGGTCAGTCACCACCTGCGTATCCTCACCGAGGCCGGCTTGCTGGAGCGGGAGAAGCGCGGTGTCTGGGCGTACTACCGGCTGGTCCCGAGTGCGATCGCGACGATCGCCGACCTGCTGACCCCGCCGCGTAAGCGGGCCACCAAGAAGGCCCGCTGAAGCAGGCGCCGCACACCGTCCCGCTCCGGGATGGTGTTCGGTGGCGAGCCAGGGGTGGCGCCACCGCTCGATGACGCCTGCTCGTCCCCGGCCGCACCGCCGGAGGCCGGGTCCGACATGCCGACGGCCGACCCCCTCACCAGGGGGCCGGCCGTCGTCGTACCCGAGGGTCAGCGCTCCTGGCCGTGCTCCGGACGCTGGCGGCCGTGCGGGTGCTCGTCGTGGTCGAACGTCTCGCGGACCGCTTCGACCGCCCCGACGGCGCTCGCCGCCGCGACCACCGCGACCGCCTCGCCACGCTTACGGGCCCGCCGGTCGCGCAGGAACTCGAAGAAGATCGGCAGCACCGAGATCACGATGATGAGGGCCACCACCGGCAGGATGTAGTGGTCGATCTTGTCCCCGATGGCCTGGTAGATCTGCTCTGCCAGCAGGTAGCCGATCAGCAGGATGCCGTCCACCCAGAGCACCGCGCCGACGATGTTCCAGAGCAGGAACTGCCGGGCCGGCATGCCGAGCGCGCCGGCGACCGGGTTGAGGAACGTCCGGACGATCGGGATGAAGCGGGCCAGCACCACGGCCTTCGCCGGGCCGAACTTCTGGAAGTAGTACTCCGCCTTCTCCACGTACTCCTTCTTGAAGAGCCGGGAGTTGGGCCGCTCGAACATCCGCCGGCCGTACCGCGCGCCGAGCCAGTGCCCCAGCTGGGCGCCGACGATCGCGCAGATCGGACCGCCGATCAGCAGGCCGACCAGGGAGAGCCGGGTGCCGTCGCCGAAGATGGCGTCCGCCACGGGCGAGGCGGCGACCCCGGCGAGGAACAGCAGCGAGTCGCCGGGGAAGAAGAAGCCCACCAGCAGGCCGGTCTCGGCGAAGAGGATCACCCAGACGCCGATCAGCCCGAAGGTCTGCAACAGCTCCTTGGGATCGAGCGGGTTCAGGGCGACGCTCTCCGCGAGCGTGCGGGTCTTCTCAGCTGTGTCCACGGCCACAAAGGGTACCGAAGTCCGGGTCCCGTGCCGCGCCGGACCGGCCCCCACCACCCGCCGGCGCAATCCCCAGGGCCAGGGTGGCCGCAACGACGGTGCCCCGCCGACCGGGATGGTCGGCGGGGCACCGGTGGTGCGGGGTGGATCAGGCGACGAAGCGGGTCCGGCGGCGCTTGGCCACCAGGTAGCCGCCGACGCCAGCGGCGAGCAGCAGCGCGCCGATGCCGGCGATCAGGCCGGTGGACTGGCCGGTGATCGGCAGCGCGCCACCGTCGTCACCGCCCTGGCCGCCGGTGCCGTTGTCGCCGTCACCGTCACCGGGGTTGTCGCCGCCCACGGTGGTCGGGTTGATCACGATCTTGGCGGTGTCGTTCTTGCTGTTCGGGTCGCCGGCCAGGCGTGCGGCGACGGCTCCCGAGGCGTCCGGAACGACCGTGTCGATCCGCAGACCGAACTCGTACGGGTTCTCGAAGTCCTTCGGGGTCTCGGTGATCTGGCAGCCGTACTCCTTGGCGCCCGGCTCACCCCAGTTGCCGTTCCACTGGTCCCACTCGTCGTCCGTGGTGTACGGCTGGCATTCGCCGGAGACCTCCACCGCGGTGGTGCCCTCCGGGACCGTGACCCGGAACACCGGGCGGTCCTGGTACTCGAGCAGGGCCGGGCCGAGGTTCGTGACGGACGGCCGCACCTGGACGACGTCGCCCTTCTTGCCGCTGGCCGTGGCGCCCTTGACGCTGAGGTCAGCCGGGTTGTCGCCGGTCACCTTCACCGAGATGTCGGTGTAGTTGTTCATCATGTCGGGGTCGGTCTGCCGCGTCAGTGACTGCGCGGCGGGCTGCTCCACCAGGCGCAGCTTCTCGCCGGTGCCCGGCTTGCCGTCCTGCGGCCAGTCGACGCTGGTCAGCTCCCAGTCGTCCTTGGTCCACCAGACGCTCGTCGCGAGCAGGTCCGCACCCGTCCGAACGTCCTTGTTGAGCTGGAAGGGCAGATCGGCGGAGAGGCGGTAGCTCTTGCCCGCCTCCAGGTCCTCGTCGAAGGTGCAGAGCACCCCCGCGTACTCGGACGGCCGGCAGTTCGAGTAGTTGCCGGCGTACTCGACCAGGTAGTCGCCGTTCATCAGCAGGACCGCGCCCTGGCTGGTCGTCTCGCTGCCGTTGCGGACGGTCGCCGGCATGGCCACCTTGCTGCCCGGCGCGCCGCTGACGCTGGCCTCCGGAACGGTCTGGAGGTCGACGGCCTCGGCGACGGTGACGGTGGAGGTCGTCGTGACCGTCTTGCCACCGGAGGTCATCGCGAACTTGAGCTGACCCTTCTGACCCGGCTTGGCCTCGTGCTTGCCGCTCACGTAGATGCCGAGCCAGGGACCGTCGTCCTCAGCGAAATCGGTCTCGCAGTGCACGACCTGGCCCGAGGTCTCGCACGCCCAGCCCCAGCCCTCACCGGGCTGCTCCAGGACGGCGAAGTCGGAGATGCCGGAGAAGTCGAGGTCGAACGTGGTGTGGCCGAACTGGTGCGGCTGCTCCCAGTTGGTCGGCTCGGCGTAGACGTACGCGAAGCCCGAGTGGTCCGGGGCGACCAGGATGTCCTGGGCGACGACCTCGAACGGGTCTTCGGCGGCGACGGCCGGACTGGCGGAGGCGGCGACGAACGCGCCTGCCACGCCCAGTCCGGCGAGCCAGCGCCGGGTGGAATGCTTGAGCATTACCGGGTTCCTCCCGAAGAGTTGGGCAGATGAGGCGGGGCCCGCCACCGCGTAGGTGACGGGCACCGGTGGTGCGGGGTGGATCAGGCGACGAAGCGGGTACGGCGGCGCTTGGCCACCAGATAGCCACCGACGCCAGCGGCGAGCAGCAGCGCGCCGATGCCAGCGATCAGGCCGGTCGACTCACCGGTGATCGGCAGCGCGCCACCGTCGCCACCGCCCCCGCCGCCGTTGGCCGCGTTGACCACGATCTTGGCGGTGTCGTTGGCCGGCTTCAGATCGGCGTAGAAGCCGCCGTCGCACTCGCAGGGAAGGTTGATCTTGACTGCGCCCGTGTCGTTCGCGACGACCTTGTCGATCCGAAGGGTGAAGTCAACGGTCTCTTGGTCGCCCGCCTTGATGAACGGCGTCGGGTAGCAGCCGTAGACCCGGCCGCCCGGCTCACCGGGCTCGCCCCACTCCTCGCCGTTGATCGGAGCACAGAACTCCGGAGCCGCCACGACCGTGGTGTTCTTCGGAATCTCCACGTTCATGTGGGTGACCGAAGAGCCGCCGCGGCTGTGGTCGAGCGTCGCCGGTCCGTTGTTGCGGAAGCCAACGGTGACGTCGACCTCGTCACCCTTCTTGCCTGAGGCCTTGTCGCCGATCGCCTCGAGGTCGGTGCCGTTCTTGCCGGTCACCTTGACTTCAAGGAAGGATCGGTTGTTGTCCGGCTCGGTGTCGGCCTGGAAGCTGCGGGCTCCGGCCTTCGTGGGCAGCTCGGTGAGGGCGAGCTTCCCGTCCGTCCCCGGCTTGCCTACCGAGACACCTGCGCTGTCGAGATACGCGTCGAAGTCCTCGAACTCGGCAGGAGTCATCCAGATGATCTCGCCGTACTGGGAGCCCGGAGCGTACGCGTCTTTCCCGAGCTTGTAGGCGAGGTTGGCGCTGTAGGTGGCACCCGGGGCGAGGTTCTCCTCGAAGTGGCAGCTGCGCAGTTCGTCATCGACGTAGGTGCAGTTGCTGTAGTGCTTGTCGGCGCGGATGCCGTAGTCGTTGTAGAAGATGACGCTCGCGCCCGTGGCGGTCGTCTCACCCGCGTTGCTGACCTTGAGCGCAGTGGTGAAGTTCCCGCCAGGTGCCGCCGACACTTCCGCGCCAGGCCCGGCGGCGAGGTCGACACCTTCGCCAACTCGGATCTTGGCATCGTGGCTGACGGCGTCGAAACCTGCGGCGCTCAGCGTCACCTTGACCGTGCCCGCGTCCCCGTCCTTCGCGCTGTCGGTGGGCGCGATGACGACGGGGAAGAGGCCGCCGAGGCCCCACTCGTCCACACCGACCTCGAAGGGATCGGTGCAGAGCAGGACGCCCTTCTCGGGAGTGGTGCAGTCGGTCGCTGTGTCCGCCTCCTCCGCGATGGTGACCTTGCCCTCCAGGCCGCGGTAGTCGTAGCGGACAGTGAGCTCGCGGAGCACGACCGGAGCGTTGCTGTAGACGGTCGCGTATTCCATCTTGCCTGCGGAGTCGATTGCGATCGTCGTGTCGCCGAAGTACACGCCCAGCTCGATTGGAGCTTCTTCGGCGGCGACGGCCGGACTGGCGGAGGCGGCGACGAACGCGCCTGCTACGCCCAGTCCGGCGAGCCAGCGCCGGGTGGAGTGGGTGAGCATGAGGGGGTTCCTCCAGAGGGGGGATTCAGGTGGAGCCTGCGGATCTTAAGGAATCGCTAAGGTTGAGCGCCGCCCCAACCACCCCCCGGCTGCCAAGACAATCCGAAAGGTTGATCAGGGTCACCGCAACGTTCGGTCCGCCCGCTCCCGTCATCTGAGGCAGGAGCCCCGGGAGGTGCAGTGACGTACGAGGAGTTCGCGGACACGCGACTGGCCCCGCTGCTGCGATATGCGGTGATGCTCACCGGCGACCCGCACCAGGCGCAGGATCTGGTGCAGGAGACGATGGTCCGGGTCCAGCTCAACTGGCGACGGGTCGCTCGGGCGGACTCACCCGAGCGCTACGTACGCCGGATGCTCACCAACCAGTACGTCGACTGGCGCCGCGGCTCCTGGATGCGCCGGGTGCTGCTGCGCGGGGAACCTGACGAGACGGTGGCGGCACCCGCCGACCATGCCCAGTCCGCCGTGGACCGGGACCAGATCTGGTCCTGGCTGTCCCGACTGCCGCGCCGGCAGCGGGCCACCCTGGTGCTGCGCTACTACGAGGACCTGCCCGACGCCGAGATCGCCGACATCCTCGGCTGCGCCGTCGGGACCGTACGTTCGTCCATCTCCCGCGCCCTGGCCACGCTCCGGGCCGAGTACGTGGAGGCCTGCTCATGATCGAGGACGACCTGCGTGCCGCGTTCGCCCGGCACGAACCGATGACCCCGCCGACCGGCCCGCTGCGGGTCGCGATCGACCGCCTGGTGACGCGGCGGCGTCGTCGTCGCCGCCGGTGGCAGGCCGGCAGTGCGGCGTTGGCGCTGCTCGGCGTACTGGGGATCGGGGTGCCCCTGCTGACTCCGGAGCGCACCGGCCCGCCGCCGGCCGCCGATCTGATCGGCGAGTCCGGTCGGCCGGTGCCCACGGGCGCGCTGAACATCCTGCTGCTCGGCCTCGACGGCGACGGGCGGGAGGTGTCACGCACCGACGCGATGCTGTTGGTGCACATCCCGGCCGACCACAGTCGTCCGTACCTGATCTCGCTGCCGCGTGACCTGGGGGTGCCGATCCCGGGCCACGGCAACGACAAGTTGAACGCCGCGTTCCCGTTCGGTGCCGGGTTCACCCGGCCGGAGATGACCAAGGGTTACGAGCTGGCTCGGCGCACGGTGACCGAGTTGACCGGGATCCGGGTGGACGCCGGTGTGGTGCTGACGTACCCCACCGTGCGCGCGCTGACCGACGCGGTGGGCGGAGTGCCGGTCTGTCTGCCCGAGCGGGTGCTCTCCGTCCACACGAAGCGGGTCTTCCCGGCGGGCTGTCAGCGTCTCGGCGGCGCCGCGTCGGTCGACCTGCTCCGCCAGCGCAACGGTCTGCCCGAGGGCGGCCACGACCGGGACCGGAACGCCCGGCTCTTCGCTGCCAGTCTGGTCCGCCAGGCCACCGACCAGGGCGTGCTCACCGATCCGGTACGCCTCACCAAGCTGCTGGCCGCCGTCGGCCCGGACCTCGTGGTGTCACCCGACCGGGCCGCCGTGCTGGACCTGCTGCGGCTCGTCCCCGCGCTGCGATCGGTCGAGCCGGTCGGGCTCAGCCTGCCGGTCGTCGAGCCGACAGGGCAGGACCGGTACCTGCGCCTGGACCCGAAGCTCGCCCCGGAGTTCCTGACCGCGCTGCGGGAGGACCGGCTCGGTGACTGGACGGCCCGTCACCCGAAGCTGGTCGACGCCGGCCGGTGAACCGTCAGCGGTAGTCGTCCTCGTCCCCGGTGACCACCCGGGCCTGTTCCATCGCGTCCCAGTCGTCGACCTCCAGGCCGCGTTGCGGCTCACCGTCGACGTCGGCGGGGCCGACCACCGCGGCCTGCTCGACCGCGTCGGCCGGCTCCGCCTCGGGGTCGCGTTCGTCCGGAGCGAGGTGGTCGCCGGGGGTGAAGTCCTCGTCGGGCTGACCCATGGTTCCTCCCGGGGGCTCGGTGCACGGTTCCCACCCACCGTACGGGCTGTGCCGGTGCCGCGCGCGGAAGCCGAGTCGGCCGAATCACCCCTGGCTGGCGCGACCCGGTGCCAGGATGGGGCCGTGGGCTTCCTCATCCGGCTGGCGATCACGGCGGTCGCGTTGTGGGTGACCACGCTGATCGTGCCCGGGGTCGACGTGCACGGTCGCTCAGGTGGCAACACCGTCCTCACGCTGATCGTGGTCGCGCTGATCTTCGGCGTGGTCAACGCGGTGCTCAAACCGGTGATCAAGGTGGTCGGCTGCGTGTTCTACCTGCTGACCCTGGGTCTGTTCGCGCTGGTGGTCAACGCGCTGCTGTTCCTGCTCACCGACCGGATCGCCCGGGGGCTCGACCTGCCGTTCCAGGTGGACGGTTTCTGGGCGGCGTTCTGGGGAGCCATCGTGATGACCGTCGTCACCTGGCTGATCAGCGTGATCGTGCCGGACCGCCTGGACGCCCGGTGACCGGATCCCCGGCACGGCCCGACGGGTGGACGAGGGCCGGGTCGGTTGTCCCGGCGCACCTCACCTACGGGATACTGCCGTGTGGAGGACAGCGCGGTCCGGCGCACCCGTGAACAACAGCGGCCAGCACGGCCGAGAGTGGTAAGTAAGGAGCGTTCGACATGCCCATCGCTTCCCCCGAGGCTTACGCGGAGATGCTGGACCGCGCCAAGGCTGGCCGGTACGCGTACCCCGCGATCAACGTGACCTCCTCCCAGACGCTCAACGCGGCGCTCAAGGGCTTCGCCGACGCGGAGAGCGACGGCATCATCCAGGTGTCCACCGGTGGCGCCGAGTACCTCTCCGGCCCGTCGATCAAGGACATGGTCACCGGCGCGGTCGCGTTCGCCGCGTACGCGCACGAGGTGGCCAAGAAGTACCCGGTCAACATCGCGCTGCACACCGACCACTGTCCGAAGGACAAGCTGGACGGCTTCGTCCGGCCGCTGATGGGCATCTCGCAGGAGCGGGTGAAGCGCGGCGAGCAGCCGCTGTACCAGTCGCACATGTGGGACGGCTCGGCCGTGCCGGTGGCGGAGAACCTGCAGATCGCCTCCCAGCTCCTCGACGAGGCCGCCAAGGGCAAGATCGTCCTCGAGATCGAGGTCGGCGTCGTCGGTGGCGAGGAGGACGGCGTCGAGAACGCCATCAACGACAAGCTCTACACCACCGTCGAGGACGGCCTGGCCATGGTCGAGGCGCTCGGCCTCGGCGAGAAGGGCCGTTACATGGCGGCGCTGACCTTCGGCAACGTGCACGGCGTCTACAAGCCGGGCAACGTCAAGCTCCGCCCGGAGATCCTCAACCAGATCCAGGAGGCGGTCGGCGCGAAGTACGGCAAGGACAAGCCGCTCAGCCTGGTCTTCCACGGCGGCTCGGGCTCCCTGCTCAGCGAGATCCGCGAGGCACTGGACTACGGCGTGGTGAAGATGAACATCGACACCGACACCCAGTACGCCTTCACCCGGCCCGTCGCCGACCACATGCTCCGCAACTACGACGGCGTGCTGAAGATCGACGGCGAGGTCGGCAACAAGAAGCAGTACGACCCGCGCACCTGGGGCAAGGCCGCCGAGGCCGGCCTGGCCGCCCGGGTCGTCGAGGCGTGCGAGCACCTGCGCTCCACCGGCACCACGATGTCCAGGTAACGACGTCCACCGACGGCCGGTTCCCCTCGGGGAGCCGGCCGTCGTCGTTTCGTCAGGCGGGCGCGGTGAGCAGGCGGACGGCCTCGTGGACATCGTCGGTCAGGTGGATCGTCGCCGACAGGTCGCCGAACGGGGAGGCCGCCAGCAGCGGACGCAACAGCGCCTCCACCGGCAGCTCCTCGGTCCAGTACGCGCGGTCCAGGAAGATGTACGCGCCGCTGGCGCCGTCGGTCCCGTAGTAGGTCTTGGTGGCCGCCTGGAACACCTCCTGCACCGTGCCCGCCCGTCCCGGGGCGAAGACGATGCCGCCCCGGGCGAGCCGGAGGATCGTGTCCTCCCGGATCGCGTTGGAGAAGTACTTGGCGATCCGCCCGGCGAACAGGTTCGCCGGCTCGTGCCCGTACAGCCAGGTCGGGATGGCCAGCCCACCGGCCCGCGCCCATTCCGCGTCGGTGCCGCGCTGCCGGGGCACGCCCGCGTACCGCTGCCGGACCGTCAACGCCACGGCCGTGTACCGCTGATGGTCGGTGAAGTCGGGCGCGGTGGCCAGCAGGTCGATGGCGGCCGTCAACTCCGCCGCCGGCTGGTCCGCCAGGTAGGCGCCGAGGTTGGCGGCCTCCATCACCCCGGGGCCGCCGCCGGTCACCACCAGCCGGTCGGCCCGGGCCAGCTCCCAACCCAGCACGGCCGCCATCCGGTACGCCGCGCTGCCGCGCCGCACCGCGTGCCCGCCCATGATGCCCACCACCGACTGCGGCCCGTGCCGGGTCAGCCAGGCCCGGGTGGCGTCGGCCAGCGCGTTGTCCACGCCGTGGTCGTGCAACCGCTGACCGAGCGCCTCCTTGACGTCCGGCAGCGCGCCGCCGTGCGCCCGGTAGTGCTCGTACACCCGGGTGTCGTACATCCCGGTGAACCCGCCCTCGGCGAACCCGGCGGCCAGGTCCTCCGGGGTGTAGAGGTGCGCCGGCTGCGTCGGGTACGGCAGCCCGGAGAACGGCGGCACGACGTTCGCGCCGCGCCGGACCAGGTCGGCGCCGACGTCCCGGGACGCGAACCGGCACCCGACGAAGAGAGTGCCGGTGACCTCGACTGCGGTCAGGTCCGGTACCGGGGCAAGGTCGAGGCGCAGTCCCTGCACGGTCAGCCCGGTCAGTCGGCCGGTGGCCAGCCGCTGGTCGAACTCGTCCCGGGTCTGGATTTCGTCGGTGTGCAGCTGCGGCTCGATGACGTCCGCGGGAGGTGGGGTCGGCACCCGGCCATCCTGCCCCTCCGCATGGACCGGCCAAACCCTGGGGCCGGGGCGGAACCGACAGGAGCCCGGCGGCCGTGGCCACCGGGCTCCTGCGTAACCGGGTCCTGGGGAGGCTCCGGACCATTAGTTGTAGTGGAAAACACCTGGCGGCGGCATAGGCCGCAGGCGTGACCAACTCCTCAGCCGTTCAGTCGAACGCGTCGGCCGACCCGCTCGCGTGTCGCCCCGTCCAGCGGGTTGAATGGGGCGATGCAGAACCTTTTGCCAGAGCCACCGGCCACCCTCCTTCCCGCGAACAACGAGGCCGACGCAGCCCTGGCCGCCGCCGAAGAGGCGGGCGACGACCAGGCGTACGCCGAGGTGGCTGCCCGTTTCCCGACCTACAGTGCGGCCTGGGCGGAGCTGGCTGCCCGGTCGTTCGCGCAGGGCCAGGTGGTGACGGCGTACGCCTACGCGCGTACCGGCTACCACCGTGGCCTGGACCAGTTGCGCCGTAGCGGCTGGAAGGGTCACGGGCCGGTGCCGTGGTCGCACGAGCCGAACCGGGGCTTCCTCCGCTGCCTGTACGTGCTCTCCCGGGCCGCCGACGAGATCGGCGAGGCCGACGAGGCGGCGCGCTGCGCCCAGTTCCTCCGCGACTGTGACCCGTCGGCGGCGGACGCGCTGGCCAGCAACTGACATCCGACCCGGCGGCCGGTCCGGCACACGCGCCGGCCGGCCGTCGGCGGGCTGTCGTCGTCGGCGCGCTACAGCCCCTCGGCGACCGCGGCGGCGATCTTGAGCCAGGCGTCCCGGGTGGCTGAGGAGAGCGCGCCGTACCGGATCGGCTCGCCACTGTCGATGAGCCGCTCGTACGGCGCCAGCAGCACCGCCCTGGTCCGGGCCGCGAAGTGCTCCTGGATGGCCGGCAGGTCGATCTCCTTGCGGGACGGCGGCATCGACACCACCGTCACCGCCTGCCGCACCAACCGTTGCCGGCCGCTCTGCTCCAGGTGGTCGAGCATCCGGGCGGCGGTCTCCGCCGAGTCGTTACGGGCGGACATGGTGACCACCAGCTGGTCGGTGGCGTCCATCGAGGCCTGCCAGTTCTGCGCCCGGACGTTGTTCCCGGTGTCCACGAAGATCAACTTGTAGAACCGGCTGACCACCTCGCGGATCTCGGCGAACGCCGCCGCGGTGAGCATCTCGCCGCCGGTGGCCGACTCGTCCGAGGCGAGCACGTCGAACATCCCCTCGCCCTGCGAGCGGACGTACTGCGACAGGTCGCCGACCCGCCCGTGCGCGCCCTGGAACTGCCCGAGGTCACGCAGCATGTCCCGCACCGTGCGGGAGTGGAAGTCCTGCTGGGCCCGCATCCCGAGAGTGCCCTGGGTCTCGTTGTTGTCCCAGGCCAGCACGTATCCGCCGCGCTTCTGGCCGAACGTCATCGCGAGCAGCAGGATGGCCACCGTCTTGCCGGCGCCGCCCTTGGGGTTGACCACGGTCACCTGGCGCAGCCCGCCGAAGTTGCGGCGCACCATCTCGATGTCCCGCTTGAGCTCCTGCTCGTGCCGCCCCGGAGCGAGCCGCAGCAGCCCCATCTTGTTGACCACCGCGCGGACACCCATCGTGGCGACCGGGTCGGCGGGCCGCACCTGCCGGCGCCGGGCGAAGTCCTCCGCGGTAGGCGCCGCGGTGGTCTCCGGCGTCCAGGTGGCGTCCGGATAGTCGGTGGCCGGCACCCGGGTCACCCCGGCGGCCTCCTGGTACGGCTGCGGCGGCGGTGGCGGCGCGCCGGGGGCGTTCTGCTGCCAGGGCGGGGGATACCAGCCCGGCGACGGCGGGAACGGCCCCGGAGGGGGAGCCACCTGGCCACCCTGCTGCGGCGCCGGGCCGCCGTTCGTCGGGTCGGCGAACTGCGTCGGGTCGGGCGGGGGCGGGATCGGTGCCGGCCCGGCCTGACCGGGAATCGGCGGGGGGTACGACTGCGCGGAGTACGACTGGCCGGAGTACGTCTGACCCGGGTACGTCTGACCGGGCCCGGCCTGCGGGACGGCCGTTCCGTCCGGCTGCGGTGGCTGTGGGATGGGCGGGGCGGGGACCGGCGGCGTTCCGGTGGCCGCCTCGTCGTGTGCCGTCCCAGTCGCCCCGGCCGGCCGCTGGGGCGGGTACGCCCACGGCGACTCGGTCGCCGGCCGCGCGGCGGCGGCGCCGTCCTCCCGAGTGGCGGTGCCGTCACCGGCACCGGTGTCGCCCGCCTGGCTCGCCGCCGGCCCGGTCGTGGTGGGGTCCTCCGTGGCGGCTTCGCTCGCCGCCGGCCCAGCCGGGGTGGGCCCGGCGGACGCCGCAGGGCGGTCCAGCGAGAACGGCAGGTCCAGGTCGACGCCGGCCGGCGCGATCGTCGGTGCCGGAACGGCGGCCGGGGCCGGATCAACGGCCTGCCCCGGTGCCGCACCCGACGCGCGGGACTCCGCGCCGGCCACGGGGCCCGCTCCGGACGCGGAGGTCTCCGCGCTGGTCGTGCGGTCGGCTACGGACGCAGGGGTGACCGCGTTGGCCGTGGAGCCCGCTACGGACGTGGGGGCCGCCGCCCCGGTCGTTGGGCCTGCTCCTGAGGCGGGGGTCACCGCGCTGGTCGTGGCGCCTGCTCCCGACGCGGGAGTCTCCGTGCCGGTCGTGGGCCCTGATCCCGACGTTGCCGCGAGACCGGCTGCCTCCGACGCGGCGCCCGCTGCCTCCGGCCCAGGGCTGGGTGCCCACGGTGTGGGCCGGGTGTCGTCGGCCGTCTGGGCGGGAGTGTTGGCCGCCGGTGGATCGGCCGGTGGTGGCCAACTCGGCTGGGCCGGGGCCCAGCCGGACGCGGCGGGGCCGGTGACGCCCCAGCCGCCGGGCGGGGGCACGGCACCCGTGAGCGACGGGTAGTCGGACGGTGACGGCGGGGTCTGCGGTGCGGCCCCGGGCTGCCCGGGAACCGGCGGACGGCCCGTCGGCGGCGCGGCCACGGGCGGCGGCACGGTCGACGGCGGCACGGCCGACGACGGGGCACCCCGCTGCGCGGAGATCGACGCCCATGGCGGTGCCGCGGCGTCCGCGCCCCGGTCGGCCGGATCCGGTGGCCAGAGTGGTTCGATGTCCCGCTCCGGCACCGGCTGCTGGCCGGGCACCTGCGCCCGGTCGGCGTTCTCGTCCATTACGGTTCCTCCCCGGTCCTCCTGCGAGGATAGGCGCATCGGCCGACGAGGGCCGGTCGGCGCAGCCAGGGTCAGATCGACCAGACCGCCCACGCGCCCGGTTCGATCCACCAGGACCGCTTGCGGGTCAGCTCGCCCTCGACACCGTCGTCCAGGTAGGGCACCTTCTCCTCGCGGGGCAGCACAGCCACCGCCCGTCCGCGGGCCCGGCGCACCTCCAGGCGTACCCGCTTCCTGCCCAGCGCCGAGCGGACGACCACCGGCACGGCCACCGCGACCTCGACCTGGCCGTCGGCCGGATCCGGTGCGGCCAGCAGCGTCACGTCGTCGAGCGTCGCGTACCCGCCGGCGTTGCCGATCGCGCACGCCAGCAGCGGTTCATCACCGTCGGTGAGGATGGTGTCGTCCACCTCGACCCGGGCCCGCCAGTGCAGCGGCCGGCCGGCGTCGTCGGCAGCACCGAGCAGGGCGCCGTCCAGGGTCACCGAGCCGCCGTCGTTGCGCAGCAGGTCCAGCCGGCGTGGCGTGCCGTCCAGCACCGCGGCGGCCACCGCCGCCGGGTCGCGGGGCAGCCCGAGCTGCGCGGCCAAATCCCGCTGGGTGCCGCCGCGCGCCGGATCGAGCGGGAGTACGGCCACCGGCGGCAGGTCGGGCAGGGTTCGGTCAGCGGGCAGGTCCGCCGGGCGGCGGCTGGGCGCTGGCGCGTACCGCCGGACCAGCCGGCGCAGCACGGCGCGCAACTGCCCGTCGCTGGCCGTGGCGACGACCAGCCTGGTCTTGCCGTCCGGGTCGGGCCAGGTGAGGCCGTCGGGGCGCGGCGGACCGTCGAGCTGCGCCAACACCTCGTCGATCTCCGTGTTCGAGCGGGCGGTGACCATCTGCACGCGGGCGCCCCGGGCGGTCAGGGCGTCGGCGCAGGCCAGCACCGGCACCCGGGGCCGCTCGGAGGCGCACCCGTCCGCGTCGCCGTGCGCCCCACCGTCGTCCCCGGTCGTGCCGCCGGCAACGGTCGCCGGGTCGGCTTCGGTCGCCCCGCCGCAGCAGGCCCCGCCGCTGCCGCAGCCCCCGGCAGCGTCCCGCTCCGAACCGAGGGTGAGCAGCACCACGTCGTACACGGAAGGAGCCTCCTGCCTCTCGCCGCGACCCCTGCCGGCCGCGCCGTCACTACTTGTTAACCTGACACCCCGGGCTCGCCAACCGGTCGCCACCTGGCACCCGAGCCTTCTGGAGGCGGAAAAGATGCCAGCGATCGTGCTCATCGGCGCTCAGTGGGGCGACGAGGGCAAGGGCAAGGTTACCGACCTGCTGGGTGAGCGGGTCGACTACGTCGTGCGCTACTCCGGTGGCAACAACGCGGGCCACACGGTGATCACCCCGGACGGCCAGAAGTACGCACTGCACCTGATGCCCTCCGGAGCGCTCTCGCCGAGCGCGATGATCGTCATCGGCAACGGCGTGGTGGTCGACCCGAAGGTGCTGCTCACCGAGATCGACGGGCTGGCCGAGCGGGGCGTGGACGTGTCCCGGTTGCGGATCTCCGGCGACGCGCACCTGATCATGCCGCACCACCGGGCGCTGGACCGGGTGATCGAGCGCTACCTCGGCTCGTCCCGGATCGGCACCACCGGTCGGGGCATCGGCCCGGCGTACGGCGACAAGGTCGCCCGGATCGGCATCCGGCTCCAGGACCTGCTCGACCCGGGCATCCTGCGCAAGAAGCTGGAACTCGCGCTCCGCGAGAAGAACCAGATCCTGTTCAAGGTCTACAACCGCAAGGCGATCGACCTCGAGGCGACCGTCGAGGAGTACCTGGCGTACGCGGAGCGGCTCAAGCCGTACATCGCGGAGACCCGGGCGATGCTCTGGGACGCCCTGGACCGGGGCGAGACGGTGCTGCTGGAGGGCGCCCAGGCCACCATGCTCGACATGGACCACGGCACGTACCCCTTCGTGACCTCGTCCAACCCGACCGCCGGCGGCGCGTGCGTGGGCGCCGGCATCCCGCCCACCGCGATCAACAAGGTGATCGCGGTGAGCAAGGCGTACACCACCCGGGTCGGTGCGGGCCCCTTCCCGACCGAGCTGTTCGACGCGAACGGTGATCACCTGCGCAAGATCGGCGCGGAGTACGGCACCACCACCGGGCGTGAGCGCCGGTGCGGGTGGTTCGACGCGGTCGTCGCCCGGTACGCCTGCCGCCTCAACGGCGTCACCGACCTGGTCATCACCAAGCTGGACGTGCTCACCGGCCTGCCCAAGGTGCCGATCTGCGTCGGCTACGAGATCAACGGCGTCCGGGTCGACGACATGCCGATGAGCCAGACGGACTTCCACCACGCCAAGCCCGTCTACGAGGAGCTCGACGGCTGGTGGGAGGACATCACCAAGGCGCGTACCGCTGACGAGCTGCCGGAGAACGCCCGCCGCTACATCGCCCGGGTAGAGGAACTCTGCAACACCCGAGTGAGCGTCGTAGGCGTAGGCCCAGGCCGAGACGAAAACGTCCTCCTCCACCCCCTCCTCCCCTAACCCACCCCACCCGCCCGGCCCTTTCCGCGTTGATCATGAAGTTATTGCCTGCCACCTCGGCGTGTCGTGGCAATAACTTCATGATCAACGTTCGCTAGTCGCAGGGGTTATCCACAGGGGCGGTCGGGTTGTCCACAGGGGGATGTCTGGGGTTTCGGGGTCGGTCAGGGTGGCCGGGTGGATGCCTTGGACGTTGTGCGGCGGGTTGCGGTCGAGCGGGACGGCATCGTGACGCTCCCGCAGGCGCGAGCCGCCGGTTTGAGCACGCATGAGGTGCAGCGGTTGTGCCGGTCCGGGCGCTGGCGGGTCGTGGCTCGGGGCAGCTATCTCGTGGACGCCGACCTGTATGACGGCGTGCCCCGGCGGGCGCTCATCAGGGCGGCGGTCGCCTCCTTCGGCCCGGCGGCCGCCGCGGTTCTCGCGACGGCCGCGGAGCTGCACGGACTGGCCGGAATGCGGGTCACCGAGCTGATTCATCTGTCGGTGCCGGGTCCGGTCGCCCGGCCGGCTCGACTGGCCCATCCGGAGGTGGTGGTCCATCAGTTGGTCATCCCGCCCGAGCACCTCGTCCGGGTGGACGGAATCGGCGCCACCGGGCCGCTGCGAACCCTTGCCGACCTCTGCCTTCGGGCTGATCGTTTCTCGGCGGTGAGCGTGCTGGATTCGGCGTTGAACCGTCGCCTCGTGGCGGCAGATGACCTGCTCTCCGTTCCGCGTCTCATCCGGGGCCGGCGGGGTGCGGTGGCGGCGCGTGGCTACCTTGGCGAGGCGGACGGGCGGGCGCAGTCGCCGCTGGAGACCCGTACCCGGCTCCGGTGCGTCGATGGCAGAGTGCCGCCCGACGCGTTGCAGCTAGAGGTCCGCGACGACGACGGCCATCTCCTCGGCATCGGTGACCTGGGTTGGCGCGGCCCGAGGGTGATCGCCGAGGCTGACGGTCGCGGCCCGCATGATGTTCCCGAGGCGGCCTTCGCGGACCGCCGCCGCCAGAACCGCCTGGTCAACGCCGGTTGGACCGTGCTCCGCTTCACCTGGTCGGACACCCTCCGTCCCGACTACATCCCCTGGACCGTCCGCCAGGCGATGGCCGCCGCCCGACGCCGTTGACCATGAAGTTGTTGCCAGGACACGCCGAGGCGGTGGGCAACAACTTCATGATCAACGGGGGTGGGGGTGGGGGACAGTAGGATCCTGGGTCGTGCGGGTTCTTCTGGTGGGTGGTGGGGGGCGGGAGCATGCGCTCGCGCTCGGGTTGGCCAACGATTCGGCCGTTACCGCGCTGATCGCGGCGCCTGGTAATCCGGGTATCGCCGGGTTGGCCGAGCTGCGGGCGGTGACTCCGACCGACCCGGCCGCGGTGGCCGCGCTGGCCGTGGAGACCGCGGCTGACCTGGTGGTGATCGGGCCGGAGGCGCCGCTGGTCGCCGGGGTCGCCGACGCCGTACGCGCCAAGGGCATCGCCGTGTTCGGCCCCTCGGCCGAGGCCGCCCGGCTCGAGGGTTCCAAGGCGTTCGCCAAGGATGTGATGACCGCTGCCGGCGTGCCCACCGCCCGGGCGTACGTCTGCACGGACGAGGAGAGCACCGCACGGGCGCTCGACGAGTTCGGCGCGCCGTACGTGGTGAAGGACGACGGCCTCGCCGCCGGCAAGGGCGTGGTGGTCACCGACGACCGGTCCGCCGCGCTGGCGCATGCCCGGGAGTGTGGCCGCGTGGTGGTCGAGGAGTTCCTCGACGGCCCGGAGGTCAGCCTGTTCGTGGTGACCGACGGCGAGGCGGCGCTGCCGCTGCTGCCCGCGCAGGACTTCAAGCGGATCGGCGACGGCGACACCGGCCCGAACACCGGCGGCATGGGAGCGTACGCGCCGCTGCCCTGGGCCCCGTCCGGCCTGGTCGACGAGGTCATGCGTGACGTGGTCCACCCCACCCTGGCCGAGTTGCGCCGCCGGGGCACCCCGTTCGCCGGCCTGCTCTACGTCGGGCTCGCGATCACCGCCGCCGGCCCCCGGGTGATCGAGTTCAACGCCCGGTTCGGCGATCCGGAGACCCAGGTGGTGCTGGCGCTGCTGGAGACGCCGTTGGGCGGGCTGCTGCACGCGGCGGCCACCGGCACGCTGGCCGGGCACCCGCCGCTGCGCTGGCGTCCCGGTGCCGCGGTCACCGTGGTGCTCGCCGCGCAGGGTTATCCGGCCGCGCCGCGCACCGGCGACGTGATCACCGGCGCGGACCGGCCGGGCATCATCCACGCCGGCACCGCCCGCCGGGCCGACGACGGCGCTCTGCTCTCCGCCGGCGGCAGGGTGCTCTGCGGTACGGCCACCGGCCCCAACCTGTCCGCCGCCCGCGCTGCCGCGTACGCGCTGGTGGACGGCGTGGAGTTGGCCGGCTCGCAGCACCGCACCGACATCGCCGCCGCCGCGGTCGACGGCCGGATCACGATTCCCGGCTGATCGGTAACCCCCGTCGCAGCCGCCACCCGCACGGCCACGTCGGATGATCGTGGCATCGAGTGGCGGGGGTCGCGCCGACCCGACCGCCGTACGACCGGACGGTCGAGTTCCGCCGCCCAGGTCCTAGGCGCGTACCCCCACCGGGGGCTGCCCCGAGGGGCCCTTCCGGAGCAGCCAGCCGACCGGCGGGCTGACCAGCGGACGCAGCGCCCACGCCACCGGCCGGCTGGCGGTGATCCAGACCACCGCCACCACCACGGCGACGAGCGCCAGCAGGGCCGGGATGCTGTCGACTCGGCTGTCGAGTGTGGACCACGCGAAGGCCAGCACGCCGAACCCGTGCAGCAGGTACGGGTACATGGAGTTGGCACCCCAACCCGTGAGGAACGTCTGGCGGCGCGGTGCCAGCATCATGATCGCCCAGGTCATCGCCGACGCGACGGCCATCAGTCCGAGCCGGATCAGGACGCCGTCGGTCAGGTCCACCCCGATGCGCTGGTAGGCGCTGTTCCAGTACAGCCAGAGGTTCGGCAGGCGCGAACCGACCAGGTAGGCGATCGGCACGGCAGCGATGAGAACGGCGACCGCGGCGAGCCGCACCCGAGGAGACGGGCGGTACGCCAGTTTGCCGCGTCCGAGCCAGACGCCGAGGACGAAGAAGGGCAGCATGCCGGCGACCCGGTTCAGCGCCAGGGCGTGGCTGAGGACCGTCGTTGCTCCGGCGAGGAGCGAGACCCCGATCGCGATCAGGATGGCTCCGCGGAGCTGAGCGAAGAGCGGAGCGAGCAACCGCCAGATGAACAGGGCGGGCAGGAACCACAGGTGGTAGACCGGGGACAGGAACTGGTTGACCGTCCAGTCCATGGGCTGGTCCATGGCCGTGTAGAAGCCCATGTAGAGCAGCTGGAACACCACGTACGGCGCGAGCAGATCGCGGACCAGCGACGCCGCCCGGCGTCCGGTGAGCTCGGTTGCCGAGAGCATCCCGGACAGCATGGCGAAGGCCGGCATGTGGCACAGGTAGACCAACGTGTAGATCGTTCTGCCACCCGGCGAGGAGCCCACCGTCTGACCCACGGTGTGGCCGAGTACGACCAGGACGATCAGTAGCCCTTTGACGTTGTCGATGTACGGGTCGCGGGTGGCGGGCGCGACCGCGACGCCGCTGCTCTCAGGCCGCACCAGGGTTGTCACGCGGCAAGGCTGCCGGGTCGCCCGATACTTGATCTAGCCTGAGTGGTCAGGATCACACCGAGTCGAGCTGGCGCAGGCCCCTGAGCGGTCGGTCAGCCGTAGTAGCGGCGCAGTTCGCGGCTGAGCACCTTGCCGGTGGCGTTGCGGGGTAGGTACTTCACGAAGACCACGTCCCGGGGTACGGAGAAGCGGGCCAGGTAGTGCCGCACGTACTCGCGGACCGCCTCGGGGTCGAGCGTCTCGCCGGGGTGCAGGGCGAGGAAGGCGGACAGCCGCTGGCCGTACTCCGGGTCGGGCACGCCGATCACCGCGGCCTCACGGACCTGCGGTAGCCGGGCGAGCAGGTCCTCCACCTCGGAGGGGAAGACGTTCTCTCCACCGGAGACGATCATGTCGTCGGCGCGGCCGTCGACGAAGAGCAGACCATCGGTGTTGACCCGGCCGAGGTCGCCGGTGTCGAGCAGACCGTCGTGGGTCTCCCGGTTCGCGCCGGAGGTGTAGCCCTCGAAGAGCATCTCGTTGCCGACGAAGATCCGGCCGACCCGGCCACCGGGCACCGGCTCGCCGCTGTCGTCGAGGATCTCCAGCCGGGTGCCGTGCGGCGGCCGGCCGGCGGTGGTCGGGGCCTCCCGCAGGTCGGCGGGCCCGGCGATGGAGGCCCAGGAGACCTCGGTCGAGCCGTACAGGTTGTAGAGCACATCGCCGTAGGTGTCCATGAACGCCGGGGCGAGCCCACCGGGCAGCGCCGAGCCGCTGACCGCGGCCACCTTCAGCGTGGGGCGCGGGTCCGGCGGTGGCACCTCCAGCAGCCGTTGCAGCATCACCGGTACGGCGAAGAGGGCGTCGCACCGGTGTGTGGCGAGCGCGGCCAGCGTGGCGGTCGGGTCGAAGCGGCGGTGCAGCACGATGGTGGCCCGCAGCGCGAAGGACACCTGTAGCGCCGCGAAGCCCCAGGTGTGGAAGATCGGCGCGGCGATCATCACCGTGTCCCGGGCGTGCAGCGGGATTCGGTCGATGATGGACACCAGCGGGCCGAAGCCGTTCGGGGTGGGCCGGCGGGCACCCTTGGGGGAGCCGGTGGTGCCGGAGGTCAGCACGATGATCCGGCCGTCGCGCTCCGGTGGGCGCAGCTCGCCCGGCAGCGCCCCGGCGATCAGCTCCGCGTGGGCGCGCTCGTCGACGCGGTGCAGCTCGGCTGGGAGCCCGAGGACCGGCTCGGCGAACTCGTCGTCGTGCACCAGCACGCGCAGTCGCTGTTCCTCGGCGACGGTGGCCAGTTGCGCGGCGGAGAGGCCGGTGTTGACCAGGACCGCGTCGATGCCGAGCAGGGTGGCGGCGACGATGGTCTCGATCAGGCCGTGGTGGTTGCGGCAGAGGATGCCGATCCGGTCGCCGGCCTGCACGCCGAGCGCGGCGCGTAGTGCCCGGGCGAGCCGCTCGGACCGGTCGAGCAGTTCCTGGTAGGTCAGCTCGGTGCCGTGCTCGTCGATGACCGCCGGCCGGCCGGGGTCCCGGGCGGCGGCTTGGCGCAGTTCACCGGCGAGGCTCCAACCCCAGGTACGCAGGGCGTTGAGCTGCGAGGCTACCCGGATGGGTCGGCCGGGGGTGAGCAGGCCGCGCCGGGTCAGGGTGGCGACGACGAACGGCAGGTCCATGCTCTCGGGCCTCCTTCGGGGGGTGCGCGGAAGGGCCCCCGAAGGGACCCTTCCGCGGGCTCTCTTGTCGATCATGCACCGGATCCGCCCTGCTGCCCAACCGGTGTGATCAGCGGATCTGCATCCCGGAGATCGCCCGGGAGATCACCAACCGCTGGATCTCGGAGGTGCCCTCGAAGATGGTGTAGATCTTCGCGTCCCGGTACCAGCGCTCCACCGGGTGGTCGCGCAGGAAGCCGGCCCCACCGAGCAGCTGCACCGCCTTCTCGGTCACCGACACCGCCACCTCGCCGGCCTTGAGCTTGGACATCGACCCCTCGCCGGCGGTGAACGGGCGGTTGTTGCGGCCCATCCAGGAGGCCCGCCAGACCAGCAGTCGCGCCGCGTCGATCTCCATCCGCATGTCGGCCAGCGCGAACGCGACCGCCTGGTTCTCGATGATCGGCCGTCCGAACTGGACCCGGTCCTTGGCGTACTCCAGGGCGTACTCGTAGGCGGCCCGGGCCACACCGAGCGCCTGCGCGCCGACGGTGGGTCGGGACAGCTCGAACGTGCGCATCGCGGCCTGCCCGGTGGCCCGCTGACCGGAGCGGGCCCGGTCCAGGCGTTCCAGCAGGGCGTCCCGGCCGCCGAGCAGGCACCGGCCGGGCACGCGTACCCCGTCGAGGAAGACGTCGGCGGTGTGCGACGCGCGCAGGCCGAGTTTGCGCAGCTTGCGGGTGGCGGCCAGGCCGGGGGTGCCCGGCGGTACGACGAACGCCGCCTGGCCACGCGAGCCGAGCGAGGGGTCGACCGAGGCGGTGACCACGTGCACGCCGGCGATCCCGCCGTTGGTGGCGTACGCCTTCTGCCCGGTCAGCACCCACTCGTCGGTGGCCTCGTCGTAGACGGCCCGGGTGCGCATCGAGCCGACGTCGGAGCCGGCCTCCGGCTCGCTGGTGCAGAACGCGGCGACGGCCGGCGAGTCGACGTCGCCGAAGCACTGCGGCACCCACTCGACCATCTGGTCGGGGGTGCCCGCGCCGTAGATGGCGGCGACGGCGAGCGAGGTGCCGAAGATGCTCAGGCCGATGCCGGCGTCACCCCAGAAGAGTTCCTCGCTGGCGATCGGCAGGGACAGCCCGGTCGGGTCGGCCCAGCAGGTGGCGAGGAACTCGAAGCCGTAGAGGCCGACCTTGGCGGCCTCCTGGATCACCGGCCACGGGGTGTCCTCCCGCGCGTCCCACTCTGCGGCGGCCGGGCGCACGACCTCGGCGGCGAAGCCGTGCACCCAGTCGCGCAGATCCCGCTGTTCCTCGGTCAGGTCGAGCGAGAACTCGGCCATGTCAGGCCTTGGGGATGTCGAACAGGTTGGCGATGTTGGCGGCCAGACCGAGGTCGCCCTTCGCCTTCAGCTTGCCGGTCATGAACATCATCACCGGGTTGGCGCCACCGGAGACGATCTTCAGGAACTCCACCGGACCCATGGTGAGGCTCAGCTTGGGGTCGTGCTGCGGGGTCTCGTTCACGTCGCACTTGCCGTCGGCGATGACCACCTCGTAGGTGTCGCTGCCGCCGTCCGGGCGACCGGTGATGACCCAGTGGATGACCGCGTTGGTGGAGCCGGCCCGGTCCGCGCGGAACAGCGACGGCATCCGGCCGAACACCTCGCCCAGGATCTTGCCGCGCTGGTCACCGGACATCACCTGGGCGATCTTGTCGTCCGGGGTGGACTTGACCAGCTGGGCGAACTCCTTGGGGCCGACGTTGGCGAAGTTTGCCGGGTCGAAGTCAGTCATGGGGGAAACACCTCTCGGGCCGTCCGACTTGGTTACTCCGGCGTAACCCTACGCACGAGTAGGTATGCTCGCAAGGTGTCCACCGCTCCCACCTTCAAGCGCCTGCCACGGGCCGTCCGCGAGCAGCAGATGCTCGACGCGGCCGTCAAGGTCTTCTCCCGACGTGGCTTCCACGCGGCCAGCATGGACGAGATCGCGGAGGACGCCGGCATCTCCAAGCCCATGGTCTACGCGTACCTCGGCACCAAGGAGGAGCTGTTCGTCGCCTGCCTGCACCGGGAGGGCACCCGGATGATGCAGGCCATCGCCGGCGCCGCCGCCCCCGACCTGCCGGCCGACGAGCGGCTCTGGCGAGGGTTGCGGGCCTTCTTCGGCTTCGTCGGCGCGTACCGCGACGGCTGGGCGGTGCTCTACCGGCAGGCCCGGGGCGAGCAGCCGTTCGCCGGCGAGCTGGCCACCATGCGGGCCCGACTGGTCGAGGTCGTCGCCGGGATGCTCGACCACGCGCTGCGCGCCGAGGGGCGCGAGGTGGCCGCCACCGACCTGGAGGTCGTCGCGTACGCCCTGGTGGGCGCGACCGAGTCGCTGGCCGACTGGCTCGCGGACCACCCGGATGCCGACCCGGAGAAGACCGCCACCCGGATGATGAACGTGGCCTGGCTCGGCGCCGGCCAACTCCTGCACGGCGTCACCTGGCGCCCGCCCACCGACTGACGCCCCGACCGGTCATCGCGCCGGTGTCCGGCTCGCCGGCTCGGGAGTTGGCCGCGGCCGTCCGCACGGTGGCCGCCGGCAACGCGATGCTCGCCCCGACGGTGACCCGGCGACTGATCAGCTCGTTCGCCGAGCGTGGGCCGGCCCGCCGGGACGGTCAGCGGTGGGCGGCCGCCCGGCGGCGCAGCCGACGAACGCCCTCGATGCCGAACGTGACGATCACCGCGAGCCCCACGCCGGCGAGCACACCCCGTATCGGATCACGTTCGAAGGCCAGCCCGCCGAAGTAGCCGAGCAGGCCGCAGTACAACGCCCAGGTGACCGTCGCGATGCTGTCGAAGAGCAGGAACGACCGGCGTGGGTAGCGCACCGCGCCCATGGTGAGCGTGACCGCGGTCCGGCCGCCCGGCAGGTACCGGGAGGTGGTCAGGATCAGACCTCCGCGCCGGTCCACCGCGCGCCGGGCCCAGTCGGAGCTGGCCCGCCGACGACTGCCGGTGGGCAGGTGAGCCAGCCGGTGCGCGCCCCCGCCCCGCCCGATGGCGTACGAGATGTGGTCGCCGACCAGGGCGCCGACCGCGGCGCTGGCGATCACCGCGACCAGGTTGGGGTTCGCTCCGTCGGCGGCCAGCACCCCCGCGGTGATCACCGCCGCCTCGCCCGGCACCGCCGGGAAGAACGCGTCGACCGCGGTGAGCCCGAAGATCACCAGGTACACCCACGGTGAGGTGACCGTCCCCCGGAGCAGGTCGAGCAGGGCGTCCATGCCCCCAATGCTCGGTGGCCGGCCGCCGGGGGGTGGCGCTTCGCCGACTTTGCGCCACCCGACCCGTTCGGTCAGCGCACGGTGCCTGCGAGGTGCGGCCGGCCGGTGCGGGGGTCGTGCAGGGCGAAGTCCCAGCCGTCCTCGGCGCGCTCGGCGGAGAAGCCGATCGTGCCAGGCAGCGCCACCGGCAGCTTGAACGCCACCTCGACGGTGCCGGCGTCCGGCAGCCGGTTCTCCAGTGCGGCCAGGCAGCGGGCCTTGGTCCACATGCCGTGCGCGATCGGCCGGGGGAAGCCGAAGAGCCGGGCGCCCAGCCGCGAGGTGTGGATCGGGTTGTGGTCGCCGGAGACCCGTGCGTAGTCGGTGCCGACGCGAGTGCCGACCCGCCAATGGGCGGTGGCGGCCGGCGTCGCGGGCCGGTCACCCCGGTCGCGCCGGGCACCGCCGCCGTCGCCGCGCTCCCGGCTGAGGTACGTGGCGACGCCGCGCCAGACCTCGGTCCCGCCGGCCGAGGCGACCAGCACCACGTCGAGCTGCCGGCCCCGCTCGTGCGGTCGCAGGTGCTCGGCGTACGCGGTGAAGTCCAGCAGCTCACCGGCGAGCACCGGGCGGTGGGTCGTGATCCGGTTGGCCACGTGCACCAGGCCGGTCACCGGGAACGGGAACTCCGGCGCGGTCATCAGCCGCAGCGCCAACGGGAAGCCCAGCACGTGCGGGTACGTCACCGGCAGCCGCTCGGCCAGCGGGAAACCGCAGACCCGGTCGTAGTCGGCGAGGTGTGCCCGGTCGACCTGGACGCCGGCGACGGTCAGCGCGACCGCCGGCACCGCCCGGTCGCGTCGGCCACCGGGCAGCGCGCCCCGCAGCGCCCGCCGGTACAGCGGGCCGGTGGCCGGCAGCCGAGGCAGCTCGACGGTGGCCCGCACCGGCTGGTCGTCCGCGGCGCTCATCACGCCCCCAGCAGGCTCTGGCCGCAGACCCGGACCACGTTGCCGCTGACCGCGCCGCTGGCCGGCCAGGCCAGCCAGCCGATCGTCTCGGCCACGTCGACCGGCAACCCTCCCTGGGCGAGGCTGTTCATCCGCCGACCCGCCTCGCGGACCACCAGCGGGATGCGCGCGGTCAGCCGGGTCTCGATGAACCCGGGGGCCACCGCGTTGACGCTGACGCCCCGGTCACGCAGGGCCGGTGCGAGCGAGTCGACCAGCCCGATCACGCCGGCCTTGCTGGTGGCGTAGTTGGTCTGCCCCCGGTTGCCGGCGATCCCGGCGATCGAGGAGACCGAGACGATCCGCCCGCCGGCCGGAATCAGCTTCCGCTCCAGCAGCACGTCGTTGATCCGCTCCTGACTGGAGAGGTTGACGTCGATCACCTGGTCCCACCGGTCGGCGTCCATCCGGCCGAGCGTCTTGTCCCGGGTGATGCCGGCGTTGTGCACCACCACGTCGACCCGGCCGTGCCGGCTGGCCAGGTGGTCGGCGAGTCGGGTCGGCGCGTCCGGCGCGGTCAGGTCGAGTTGGACGGCGGTGCCGCCGATGTCGTTCGCCACAGCGGCCAACGCGTCCCCGGCAGCCGGGACGTCCAGCGCCACCACCCGAGCGCCGTCGCGGGCGAGCACCCGAGCCAGCGCCGCACCGATGCCCCGGGCGGCGCCGGTGACCAGCACGACCTGCCCGTCGAGCGGGCGGTCCCAGTCGGCCGGGGCGCTCGCGTCGCCGGTGCCGACCCGGATCACCTGCCCGGAGACGTACGCGGACCGGCCGGAAAGGAGAAATCGGAGGGTCGATTCGAGGCTCGTGAGCGTGCTGGCCGAATGGTCCGGGCCGGCCTGTTCGTCGGGGGCGGCCGTGGCGGTGCTGCCGTCGCGGGTCACGTACACGAGTTGCGCGGTGACGCCGCGGCCGAACTCCTTGCCGATGCTGCGGACCAGCCCCTCCAGGGCCCGCTGGGCGGTGGCCTCGCGCGGCGTCGGGCACTCCTGCGGCGGGCTGCCCAGCACGACCACCCGACCGCTGGGCAGCACGGCCCGGGCCTGCGGGTGGAAGAAGTCGTAGAGCTGGCGCAGGTCGGTCGAGTCGGTGATGCCGGTGGCGTCGAAGAGCAGCGCGCCGTACCGCTGCGGGGTGTCGGTGGATGCGGTGGCGGCCGGATCGGCCAGCTCGACCCCGGCGGCGGTCAGGATCCGGGCGACCGGCTCGGCGAGCCGGCCGCCGGTGGCCGCGCCGAGCAGCGCCGGCGCGGGCAGCAGCGCGTCGCCGGGGCGGTGTCGGCGCAGTCGCGGCGGGTCGGGCAGCCCCAGGCGCTTGACCAGCGCGCGGCCGGAGGCCGATTGGACGAAGCTCGCGTACCTGTCGGTCATGGGCGTAGCCTACTGGCGAGTAGGGTTCGAGCAACACATGTCGAGGAGGCGGATCGTGCAGAGCATCCGGCGGGTCGCGGTCATCGGGGGCAACAGGATCCCCTTCGCCCGTTCCAACTCCCGCTACGCGGACGCGTCCAACGCCGACCTGCTCGGCGCGGCGCTGGACGGTCTGATCGCCCGGTACGGGCTGGCCGGGCAGCGGGTCGGCGAGGTGGTGACCGGCGCGGTGCTCAAGCACTCCCGCGACTTCAACCTCACCCGCGAGGTCGTGCTCGGCTCCCGACTCGATCCGCACACCCCGGCGTACGACATCCAGCAGGCCTGCGGCACCGGCCTGGAGGCGGCCATCCTCGTCGCCAACAAGATCGCCCTCGGGCAGCTCGACGTGGGCATCGCCGGTGGCGTCGACACGACCTCCGACGCGCCGCTGGCGGTCAACGAGGAGATGCGCCGGACGCTGCTCAAGCTCAACTCCGCCCGCACGCTCGGCGAGCGACTCAGGATCGCGGCGAAGCTCCGTCCGCTCCAGCCGTTCAAGCCGGAGATCCCGCGCAACGCCGAGCCGCGTACCGGGCTGTCCATGGGGGACCACGCCGCCCGCACCGCGCTGCGCTGGCAGATCGACCGGCGCTCCCAGGACGAGTTGGCGCTGCGCTCCCACCAGCGGCTCGCCGCCGCGTACGACCGGGGCTTCTTCGACGACCTCATGACGCCGTACCTGGGCCTCACCCGTGATGCGAACCTGCGCCCGGACACCAGCCTGGAGAAGCTCGGCTCGCTCAAGCCGGTCTTCGGCACCCGTGGCCCGGACGCCGAGCACGCCACCATGACCGCCGGGAACTCGTCGCCACTCACCGACGGCGCCTCGACCGTGCTGCTGGCCAGCGAGGAATGGGCGAGCGCGCACAACCTGCCGGTGCTGGCCTGGTTCAGCTGGTCGGAAACGGCAGCGGTGGACTTCGTGCACGGTGACGATGGGCTGTTGATGGCCCCCGCGTACGCGGTGCCCCGGATGCTGGCCCGGGCCGGGCTGACGCTTCAGGACTTCGACTACTACGAGATCCACGAGGCGTTCGCCTCGCAGGTGCTGGCCACCCTCGCCGCCTGGGAGTCACCGGAGTTCTGCAAGGACCGCCTGGGTCTGGACGCCCCGCTGGGCGCGATCGACCGGGACCGGGTCAACGTGAACGGCTCGTCACTGGCCGCGGGGCACCCGTTCGCCGCCACCGGCGGGCGGATCGTGGCAACGCTGGCCAAGCTGCTGGCGGAGAAGGGCGGCGGGCGCGGGCTGATCTCGATCTGCGCGGCCGGTGGTCAGGGCGTGACGGCGATCCTGGAGCGCTGAGCGCGCTCGGCCGTCACCTGACGCCGCCGTTCGGAAATGGCGACGCCCGCCGGACCAGTTGGCCCGGCGGGCGTCGGCGCGCTGGGCCGGCTCAGCCCAGGGTGAACTTCTCCCAGGTGCTGATCGCGGGCCCGTTGGCGATCAGTGGCTTCGCCCCGGCGCCGCCGGCGCTGACGTAGCGACCGTTGACGGCGGCCTTGAAGCTGACCGTGCCGTCGCTGTTGCGCACCAGCGTGAACCGCTCCCAGAGGCTCGCCGCCGGAGCGGACGCGATCAGCGGCTTCGCTCCCGCGCCGTCGGCGGACACGAAGCGGTTGTTGACGCGGGCGAGGAGTGCGACCTGCCCGCTGCCGAGATCCACCACGTCGAACCGCTCCCAGAGGTTGGCCGCCGGGGCGGATGCGATCAGCGGCTTCGCCCCGGCGCCGTCGGCGCTGACGTAGCGGCCGTTGACCCGCGCCTTCAGCGACCGGTTCGCGTCGGCGACCGCCACCTGGTGGAACTTCTCCCAGGTGCTGATCGTCGGTCGGCTGGCGGACAGGGGAACGGCGCCGCTGGGATCGGCGGTGACGTACTGGCCGTTGTCGGCCTTGAGGCTGACGCTGCCGTCGCTGTTCCGGTTGAGGCTGAACCGCTCCGGAGCGGCCACGACCTGGCTCATGGCGTGCAGCCAGCCCGGGCCGCCGTCGGAGGTCCGGCTGACGTACCGCCCGTTGAGGTGGGAGAAGAGCGCGACCTGGCCAGCGCCCGCGTCCGCCAGGTCGAACTGCGCGGCGAGGCCCAACTCGGGCCTGCTCGGCACGAGACCCGTCGGGACGCCGACCGCGTCGACATAGCGGCGGTTGGAGAGGGCGAGCAGACCTACCGTCGCGGTCCGCCGTAGGACGCTGACCTGCTGAGAGCTGGTGTCCGTCCGACCGTCGGTCCCGGTCACCTTGACGCTGACGCTGTAGGTGCCCGGGTTGGCGTACGTGTGCGAGGCCACCGCTGTGCTCTGGGTGACGCCGGACCCGTCCCCGAACTCGAACCGGTAGGACTCGATCGGATGGAGGCCCGGCGTGGAGGCGGAGGCGTCCAGCTTCACCGAGCGCGCTCCGAGATCCATGCTGACGCCGAACGACGCCACCGGGGGTCGGATGGTCTCCACCGCGCCACGGTCGGCGTAGGTGATCGGGCCGGCACCGGTGTTCGAGACGGCCGGGTCGTCCATGCGCGGGGTGCCGCTGCGGTCCAGTGCCTGGAAACCGGGGGCCGCGGAGTTCGCCGAGTCGATGTCGTCCCGCGGATTGCCCGTCTCCCGGTCGTGGGCGGCCTGCCCGGACGCGGCCCGGAACTGGGCGAGGCTCATCCGGGTGTTCCAGGCGTAGATCACCGGCGAGTCGGCGTAGTAGTGATACGCGTTGTTGTAGTCGACAACCGTCTTTCCGACGGCGCCGCCGTAGACCCCGATCTCGACGCCGTCAACGGCCGAGCCGCAGTAGCCCTGGCCGAAGTGGCCGTTCAGCTTGACGCTGTTGTTCTGGACGGAGACCCCGGACGACGCCCCGTCGACGCGGACGCCGTCGAGGCAGCGATCCTTGACGGTGTTGTTGGTGATCGCCGTGTTGGCGGCACCGTTGTTGTGCACGCCGTACCCGGCGCCACCGTTGATCAGGTTGTTGGCCACCACCGTGCCGGCCGCACCCGGCCCGAGCGCGACCGCCGCGCTGGTGAAGCCCTCGATGCGGCCGCCCACGTACGTGTTGCCGGGACCGTCGATCCGGACGCCCACGGTGTGGTCGGCGAGGCTCTGGTTGGTGTAGCCGCTCACGGTCGTGGCCCAGATGTCCACGTCGCTGCTCGCGGCGTCCAGCGTGATGCCGGCGGCGGCGCTCGGTCCGCCGACGGTCGTCTGCGACACGCTCGAACCGGTGACCCCGGCGAACCGGATCACCGGTGCGGTCGAGGAGTTGGACAACGAGTAGCCGCCGCCCCGGATGGTGATGCCCGAGGAATTGCGGACGTCGAGAGCAGGCAGGGCATCAGCGTCACCCGACCCGACGACCCGGAGGTTCTGAAGCACGACGTCGTGCTGACCGTCGATGACGAAACCGGCGGTCGCCCCCACCAGGTTGCCGGAGGTGGAGCGGCTCACGAACACGACCGGCTGCTCCGGGGTGCCGGACGTGGTGATGGTGACGCGCTCGCGGTAGTTGCCGCCGCCGATGTCGACGGTCTGCCCGCTGGTGACGATCGCCGCCGCGGCGCTGATCGAGCAGAACGGCAGCGCCAGGGTGCCGGGGTTCTGGTCGGAGCAGCCGGTCGGCGGGTTCTGCCGGACGTAGAGGGTGCCGGGCTCGGCCGCCCGGACGGGAGCGGTCGTGCCCAGCAGGGCCCCGCCCGTCAGGACGGCGGCGAGCAGGCCGGCGAGGGATGTTGTGCGCATGAGTGTCCTCAGGAGAGGAGGATCCGGCGGCCCGCCGGAAGTTAGCCGGAGACATCCTTCCTGAACGCCTGACCCGACGTTGACCCGGGCGACAAAGAGGAAACGGGGTGCGTGATCGCCCCGGAAGCGCGGAGTGCAGGCTGACGTTCACCACCTGTTCAACGGGTGGCCGGCTGCCGGCGAGGTTGCCCTGTGACCGTGGCCGTTCGCACCCCCACTGAGGTGCGGCGATGCCACCTGCGTCCGGAACGGGGCCGGTTCATGTTGGTGCCAGAGACGACCGACGGGACGATCCTGTCGGTCGTCATTCCGATGTACAACGAGGCCGCTGTCATCCCGGCCCTGGTCACCCGGTTGCGGCCGGTGCTCGACGCGCTCGGCGCCGACTACGAGGTGGTCGCCGTCGACGACGGCAGCCGGGACGCGACCGTGGCGGTGCTGTTCGACCACGGACGGAACTGGCCGCAGCTCCGGGTGATCCGGCTGCGCCGCAACAGCGGGCACCAGGCGGCGCTGACCGCTGGGCTGCACCGGGCCCACGGCCGGTGGGTGGTGAGCCTGGACGCGGATCTCCAGGACCCGCCGGAGACCATCGCGGAGATGCTCCGGGTGGCTCGCGAGGACGGTGTGGACGTGGTCTACGGCGTACGCGCCGACCGCAGCACCGACACCTTCTTCAAGCGGCGGACCGCGCACACCTACTACCGCCTGATGCGCCGGCTCGTCGGCACCGACGTACCCGCTCAGGCCGGCGACTTCCGGCTGGTCAGCCGGGACGTCATCGAGACGCTGCGCCGACTGCCGGAACGCACCCCGGTCTACCGGCTGCTGATCCCGGCCCTCGGCTTCGCCAGTGCCGAGGTGCGCTACGTCCGGGAAGCTCGGGCGGCAGGCGAGACGAAGTACCCGCTGCACCGGATGGTCGCCCTCGCCTGGGACAGCGTGGCCAACTTCTCGGCCGCGCCGCTGCGGCTGGCGACCTGGCTGGGCGCGATCAGCTTCCTCGCCTGCGTCGGGCTCATCGGGTTCGGCATCGTCGCGCACCTGCGCGGGGTGACCATTCCAGGTTGGACGTCGATGTTCGTGGCCGTGCTGCTCCTGGGCGGGGTGCAACTGGTCTGCCTCGGCCTGCTCGGCGAGTACGTCGGGCGGATCTACGCGACCGTGCAGGGACGGCCGACGTACCACGTCGGCGCCGACTCGGCGGAGACCGAGCTGTCTGCTTCCTTCGCGGACGCGCCCACGGGTAGCGGACGTGGCTGAGCCGCTCGCCCTCGCGGAACGGTCCACGACACCCGACCCGCCGGCCGACCGCCGGCGTGCCCGGTCGGTCGCTGTCGCGGCGGCCGCCGCCCTGCCGTGGTCTGTCCTCCTGGCCGTGCTGGCGGTCGCCTGGTGGCAGACCGGAGTACCGGCCGCCGACGTACTCCGCTACCTGGCCTACTGGTCGCTGGCCCTGCTACTGCCCGGCACGTTGGTGCACCGGGCGGTGCGAGGCGCCCGCGGCAACCTGCCGGAGGATCTGGGCTACGGCGCGGCCACCGGCCTGCTGCTCGAACTCGGTGCCTGGGCCGCCGCCGCGACCACCGGCCAGCAACACCTCCTGCGGTGGTGGCCGGTGCCGCTGGTGCTGGCCTTCGCCGCGGTTCCCCGGCTGCGCCGGCACTGGCGGGTCGGACCCCGGCGACCCCTTCCGCTGGCCTGGCACTGGACGGTCTGCGCGACGCTGCTGCTGGTCCTGCTCTGGGCCGTCGCGCAGTGGCGCCTGGTGCCACTGCCGCCGGTGAACCACACCTACTACCAGGATCTGCTCTACCACCTGTCGCTGGTGCAGGAGCTGACCCGGGATCTGCCCTTCCAGCTACCGCAGGTGGCCGGCGAGCCGTTGCGGTACCACTACCTGTCCGACGCCCACATGGCCGCCGGAAGCATGATCACCGGTGTGTCGCCCGCGGTGGTGCTGCTGCGGCTGTGGCTGGCACCGATCGTGGTCACCACCGTGCTGGTCACCGCCGGGCTGGCCCGGGACCTGTCGGACCGCTGGTGGGCCGGCCCGCTGGCGGGCGCGGTCGCCGGCCTCGGCATGCCGGTGGCGGTCAACTCGGCCATCGCGGACGGCGCCTTCGCGTTCTCGTTCGCCAGCCCGTCGCAGACGTACGTGCTGCCGCTGCTGGTGCTGCTCGCCGGGCTCTGTCTCGACGTGGTTCGCGGACGACCGCTGGGCGTGGGCTGGGCCCTGCTGCCGACCCTCGGGCTGGCCTGCGCCGGCGCGAAGTCCAGCGCACTCCCGCCACTGATCGCCGGCGTCGGGCTGGCCGCCGTCGCCACCTGGT
The DNA here is from genome assembly GCF_040678715.1 of Micromonospora sp. NPDC049301. Classification (NCBI taxonomy): domain Bacteria; kingdom Bacillati; phylum Actinomycetota; class Actinomycetes; order Micromonosporales; family Micromonosporaceae; genus Micromonospora; species Micromonospora sp. NPDC049301. The sequence continues at coordinate 387,194 of NZ_JBFAQO010000001.1, forward strand.
GGCAGCGGCGGCGGGTGCCGTGGCCGGCGCTCACCGCACTGCTCTGCCTGCTGGTGCCGATGGGTGCCGGCTACCTCCTCTTCGCCGGTGGTGGGGCGAGCACCCTGACCCCACAGGCGTTCGCGTTCCTGCACGCCATGCCGCAGTACCGGGAGACGATCGGGGCCGGCGACGGGGTACGCGGCGGCGGGCTGCTGCCGCTCGGTCTCGCGCAGGCGGGTGCCGGTGGATGGGTGCTGGCGTTCACCCTGCTCGGCTGGTGGCTGCTGGTGCAACTGCCCCGGCTGATCGGCATGCTGATCCTCGCCGGGCCGCGCCGCGCCGATCCCGCCACCTGGCTGCTCTCCGGCGCGGTGGTCGCCGGCGCGGGAGGGATCTGGACTCTGCACCACCCGTCGCTCAGCCAGGTCTACTTCTGGCTGGACGTGCTCCCGTTCGGTGCCGTGCTGGCCGTGTGGCTGCTCACGACCGTTCGCCCGCCCTGGCCGGTGCCGGTGCTCGCCGGACTGCTCGGGGTCGTGGCGTACCTCGCCGTGCCCGTGATGCCCCGACCGGCCGCGACCATGGCCGGCTGGATGGGTGTCCTCGGCCGGTCGTACCTGCGGCTCGCCGTCTTCCTCCTGCTGGCCGTGCTGGTCGCGGTCGGTGTGCAGGCCCTGCTGCGCCGCCGCCGTCCGGACGGTGGTGGGCGGCGTCGCGTCGTGGCGGTGGCGCTGGCCGGTGTGACGGCCGCGCTGCTGAGCGCGAGTGTCGCCCGAGGGGTCGACGGGGCGATCCGGTACGTCCAGGTCCCGCCGGTCAGCCCGGTGTCGGCGGCGCAGCCGTCCACCGTGACCGCCGCGGAGATGCGGGCCGCGCTCTGGCTCGATGCGCACGCTGCGGACGACGACGTGGTGGCCACGAACGTGCACTGTCAGCCGGTGCGGACCACCGCGCACTGCGACGCCCGCGCCTACTGGGTGACCGGGCTGGGCGGGCACCGGACGGTGGTGGAGAGCTGGGGCTACACCGACGCGGCGCTCGCCGCGCATGGCCGGCGGGGCCTCGGCTACGTGCGGCAGGACCCGCCGGACCCGGCTCGGTTCGCGTTGAACGAGCGGGTGTTCCGGGCGCCGACCGTGGCCGACCTGGACCGGCTGCGTGCCGAGTACCGGGTCCGCTGGTTGTTCGCCGACACCCGGGCGGGCTGGGTGTCGCCCGCGCTGGCCGGGCTGGCTCGGGTCCGCTTGGTCTCCGGCACTGTCACGATCTACGAGCTGCTCTGAGCCGTCATCGGCGAGCCCGGACGACGAAGCCCGCCGGACCCGAGGGCCCGGCGGGCGTCGAACGAGCGGATCGGCTCAGCCGAGGGTGAACTTTTCCCACAGGCTGATCGCGGGGCCGTTGGCGATCAACGGCTTGCTGCCCGCGCCGTCGGCGCTGGCGTAGCGACCGTTGACGACGGCCTTGAAGCTCACCGTGCCGTCGCTGTTGCGGGTCAGGGTGAACTTCTCCCAGAGGCTGACCGTGGGTCGGGTCGCGATCAGCGGCTTCGCGCCAGCACCATCGGCGGTGACGAAGCGGTTGTTGGCGCGGGCGAACAGGGCGACCTGCCCACCGCCGAGGTCGACGACGTCGAACCGCTCCCAGGTGCTGACGGTTGCCTGGCTCGCGATCAGCGGCTTCACGCCGGCGCCGTCGGCCATCACGAAGCGACCGTTCACGCTGGCCTTCAGCGACCTGTTCGCGTCGGCGACCGGCACCTGGTGGAACTTCTCCCAGGAGCTGATGGTGGGCCGGCTGGCCGACAGAGTGACGGCTCCGCTGGGCTCGGCGGTGACGTACAGGTTGTTGCTTCCCTTGAGACTGACGGTGCCGTCGCTGTTGCGGACGACGGTGAACTCCTCCGCCGTGCCGACGGTTTGGCGGGACGCGTCCAGCGGCGCGTCCGGGGTGGCGACCTGGGTGACGTAGAGACCGTTGGCCCGGGATACGAGGGCGACCCGGCCGTTGCCGGCGTCCGCCACGTCGTACTGCGCGGCCGCGGTCAACCCGACCTGGTTCGGCAGGAGAACCGGTGCGGAGGTGCCCACGTAGCGGAGGTTCGACAGGGCGAGGAAGCCCACCGTCGCGGTGCGCCGCAGCACACTCACCTGCTCGGTGCTGCTGCCCTGCAGGTCGTCGGTCCCCCGGGCGGTGACGGTGACGTCATAGGTGCCCGGAATCGCGTACCTGTGCGTGGCGCGCGGGGCGGACTGGGTGACGGCGGTGCCGTCGCCGAAGTTGAACACGTACTCCTTGATGGGGACGAAGCCGGGCCGGGAGGCGGAGGCGTCCACGGTGACCGCGCTGGCACCTAGGTCCAGGGTGGCGTCGAAGGACGCAATCGGTGTCCGCACGAACTCCACCGTGCCGCGGTCGGCGTAGGCGACCGGGCCGGCGCCGGTGTTCGGCACGGCCGGGTCGTCACGGCGTGACCAGCCTCGGCTGTCGTAGATCTGGTAGCCGGGGGCGGCAGAGTTCGCCGAGTCGATCCCGTCGGAGGATTGTGCGGTGTCCCGATCGTGGGCGGCCTGGCCGGAGACGGCGCGGAACTGGGCCAGGCCCATCACCGTCCCGTTCCAGGAGTAGGTGTTCGCGGACGGGGACGACACACCGTTGTGCGTGTTGTTGTAGTCGATCACCGTTCCGCTCAGCGCCTGGTCGTAGATCCCGACCTGGACTCCGCCCACGCCCTGCGGGTCGCAGTAGCTCTGTGAGGTGCGACCGTTGCCGGACACCTTGTTGTTCTGTACGGAGACGCCGGTGGAGGCTCCGTCGACCCGGACACCGTCGAGGCAGCGGCCCTGGACGGCGTTGTTGACGATCGCGGTGTCGTCGGCCCCGCGGTTGTGGATGCCGTAGCCGGCCCCGGGGTTGATCTGGTTGTTGGCCACCACTGTGCCGAAGGCACTCGGACCGACCGCGATGGCCGCGCCGGTGTAGCCACCGATGACACTGTTGAGGATGGTGGTGCGGGCTCCGTCGGTGCGGATGCCGGCGCTGGGGTCGGCGGTGCCGTTCGTGGCGCCGCCGCCCACCAGGACCGCGCGATCGACCGTCACATCGCTGGACGTCGCGTCCACGGTCAGCCCGTCGACGTACGCCAGTCCGCTGCCGGCGACGTCTCTCAGGCTCGCCACCGTCACCCCGACGAGCCGCACGGCGGGTGCCGTCGAGACATCGGCCATCGTGAACCTGCCGCCCGCGATCTCGATGTTCGAGGAGTTGCGGAGGTCGAGGGCGGGCACGTCGACCGGCCCGTCGACGTTGAAGTCCTGGATTCCGATGTCGTGCTGGCCGTCGACGACCAGGCCCGCGGTCGGACCGCGGAGCGTGACAGGCGGGCTGGAGCTGTTGGCGATGAACGCGATCGGCGCCTCGGGGGTGCCGGAGCGGGTGAGCGTGACGCGCTCGGAGTAGACGCCGCCGTCCACGTAGACGGTCTGGCCGGCGGTGACCACCGCGGCGGCCGCGCCGATCGTGCAGAACGGCTGTGTCTTGCTGCCGGGCCCCTGGTCGGAGCAGGTGGTGATGCCCGGTTTGACGTACAGGTTCTCCGGGTCGGCCGCCTGGGCGGACCCACCGGTGGCCAAGAGGGTGCCGCCGGTCACCGCGATCGCGGTGAGGCCGGCGAGGGACGTTCTACGCATGGATGCCCTCGGTGGAAGAGGAGGATCCGGCTGCCGCCGGAAGTCAGATGGAGGCCATGATCCGGTACCGGCCGGTAGGCGCGCCAGCCCCGTGCGACAAAAAGGTCAAACGCTCCCGGCGGAGGCCGTTGTGGCCTCGTGCCGAGGCGACCGCCGGGTAGGAGACAATGAGGTACGTGACGACGATCCCGAACGTGCTCGCCAACCGGTACGCCTCGCCCGAACTGGTCGCCCTCTGGTCACCGGAGGAGAAGGTCCGGATGGAGCGGCGGCTCTGGCTCGCCGTGCTCCGCGCTCAGCGTGACCTCGGCGTACCCGTGCCGGACGGCGTGGTCGAGGCGTACGAGCGGGTGCTCGACCAGGTCGACCTCGCCTCGATCGCGGAGCGGGAGCGGGTCACCCGGCACGACGTGAAGGCACGGATCGAGGAGTTCAGCGCGCTCGCCGGGTTCGAGCACGTGCACAAGGGGATGACCTCCCGGGACCTCACCGAGAACGTCGAGCAACTCCAGGTGCGTGCCTCACTGGAGCTGATCCGTGATCGGGTGGTGGCCACCCTGGCCCGGCTCGCCTGGCTCGCTCACGAGCACTCCGAGCTGGTGATGACCGGCCGTTCGCACAACGTGGCGGCGCAGGCCACCACACTGGGTAAGCGCTTCGCCTCGGCGGCGGAGGAGCTGCTCATCGCGTACGAGCGGCTGGAGGAGTTGATCGCCCGGTACCCGCTGCGCGGGATCAAGGGGCCGGTCGGCACGGCCGCCGACCAGCTCGACCTGTTCGACGGCGACGCCGACAATGTGGCCGAGCTGGAGCGCCGGGTCGCCGAGCACCTGGGCTTCTCCCGGGTGCTGGACAGCGTCGGGCAGGTCTACCCGCGCTCGCTGGACTTCGACGTGCTGGCCGCGCTCGCGCAGACCGCCGCCGCGCCGTCGTCGCTGGCCACCACGATCCGCCTGATGGTCGGCCAGGAGCTGGTCACCGAGGGCTTCAAGCCGGGGCAGGTCGGCTCCAGCGCGATGCCGCACAAGATGAACACGCGCTCCTCCGAGCGGGTCAACGGCTTCGCGGTGATCATCCGGGGTTACCTGTCGATGGTCGGCGAGCTGGCCGGTGACCAGTGGAACGAGGGGGACGTGTCCTGCTCGGTGGTCCGCCGGGTGGCCCTGCCGGACGCCTTCTTCGCCGCCGACGGGCTGTTCCAGACCTTCCTCACCGTGCTCGACGAGTTCGGCGCGTACCCGGCGGTGATCAACCGGGAGCTGGAGCGGTTCCTGCCCTTCCTCGCCACCACGAAGATCCTGGTGGCGGCGGTCCGGCGCGGTGTCGGCCGGGAGGTCGCGCACGAGGTGATCAAGGAGCACGCTGTCGCGGTGGCGCTGGCCATGCGGGAGAAGGGCTCGCCGGAGAACGACCTGTTCGACCGTCTGGCGGCGGACGGCCGGCTCGGCCTGTCCCGCGCCGACATCGACACGCTGGTCGCCGACCGCACCGCGTTCGTCGGCGCCGCCCCGGCCCAGGTCGCGGCGGTAACCCGCCGCATCACCGCCGTGGTGACCGCCCACCCCGACGCCGCCACCTACTCCCCACCCCCCATCCTCTGACCCCGGCGGGGCCCTCGTCTGCGTTGATCATGAAGTTGTTGCCGCGACACGCCGAGGCGGACGGCAACAACTTCATGATCGACGGGGTGGAGTCGGGGGTCGGGCGCGGCGGGTTACTCGCGGGTGGGGGTTTCGGCGGCGGTGCGGAGGTTGGGGGCGCTCGCCGGCTCGGCGATGCCGCCGGGGGATTCCGTGATGCCCGGTTCCTGCGCGGTCTCCGCGGCGATCGCCGGCTGGTCGGACGGCATGACGTCGGGCACCTTGGGCGCCACGATCACGGCGGTGCCGTACGCGCAGATCTCCATCCACATCTCGCCGCAGTCCCGACTGTCGAACCGCATGCCGATCACCGCGTTCGCACCCAGCCGGAGGGCCTCCTCGCCGAGCCGGGCCACCGAGTCGGTGCGCCAGCGGGTCAGGTTGTCCGGGGCCATCGGGTCGTACGCGCCACCGCGCAGGTTCTTGACCCCCTCGCGGTACGGGTTGCGCGTCCTGGCCATCGATGACACCACCTCACCGAGAATCTGGCGGATCTCGTAGCCGGGCAGTTGCTCCGTCGTCACGACCAGCACGGTTCCGATGCTGTCAGGAGCGGCGCGACCGGCTCGGGCGCACTGTTCACCTGATCGGATGCTGCAAAACGACGCGGCGCGGACGGCCGGCACGCTGCCGGCCATCCGCGCCGCCCGGGGCGCTAACCGTCAGACACCGGCCGTCGAGGTGATCCAGGCCCGGTTGTACGCGACACTGCCGTAGTTCTGGATGCTGGAGCCGTCGGCGGTCGAGGCCACCCCGACCTGCTGCCCGTTGTAGAACTGCGGGCCGCCCGAGTCGCCCCGCCAGGCGTTGCCGTTGATCCTGGTGGAGCGGATCGCCTGCCCGCCGTACGCGTCGGTGGCGCTGTTGCTGGTCACCCGGACCGTGGCGGTCTTGAGCTGGCTGGACGCGGAGCAGCCGCTGTAGCAGGTCATGCCCCAGCCGTAGATCGAGTTGGTCGAGTTGATGGGCGGGTTGCTGCTGGCCAGGCTCACCGCCGAGGTGCTGACGGTGCTGGAGAGCCGCATGAGGGCCAGGTCGTTGCGGGTGTAGGTGGCGCTGACGGTACGGGTGACGCCGCCCGAGGAGCGGTAGACGCTGCCGACCCGGACGGACATGGTGCCGCTGATGCAGTGCCGGGCGGTGAGCACCCACTGCGGGGCGATCACGCTGCCGGAACAGGTGAACGAGCCGTTACTCATCACCGCGGCGGCCCAGGGGGCGGACGAGACGGTGCCGCCGCCGATGATCGGTTGCGGGCCGGCCGGGGCGGCGGACGCGCCGGAGGCGGCGCCGAGGACGCCGACGAGCGCGGCGCCGAGCAGGGCGAGCAGGGGACGGATGCGCATCGGGTGGACTCCTTGGACGGGGCAGGCCCGGGGTCGCCGGGTGCGGGGATGCGACAGCGGGGGTCCCCGCCGTCGCCTACATCGAGTTGTGTCGATGTACAGTAGGGCCCACGGCGGCTGATTTCAAGAATTTGATCGAGGTTGGCCAATGTAACGATTCGGCCACCTCTAGCGCCGTATATGCCCTGGTGAGACCGCGTGTCCCGCGTGTCGACCCGTCCCGGCCGCCGGTTATGTTGATCACTGCCTGAACTGCGCCCGGCCGGTGCGTCCGCGACGGTATCTGCCAGGTACGCTGGCTGCGCTCGCCCGTTGTGGGTCGGCACCCAACTGCGTACACAGTCAGGAGTGCCCAGTGCCTCGCGTCGTCGTCGACGTCATGCTCAAGCCCGAGATCCTCGATCCGCAGGGCCAGGCCGTCGCAAACGCGCTGCCCCGGCTCGGCGTCAGCGACGTCGCCTCGGTTCGGATCGGCAGGCGGATCGAGATCGAGTTCACCGGTGAACCGGACCTGGACCGGGCCCGGGAGATCGCCGACAAACTGCTCGCCAACCCGGTCATCGAGGACTTCACCGTCCGCCTGGTCGAGGCCGACGAGACCGCGGACGCCCGCTCGTGACCGCCCGGGTCGGTGTGGTCACCTTCCCCGGCTCGCTCGACGACGGGGACGCCGCCCGGGCCGTCCGGATCGCCGGCGCCGAGCCGGTCCGGCTCTGGCACGGTGACCCGGAGCTGCACGGGGTGGACGCCGTCGTGCTGCCCGGTGGCTTCTCCTACGGTGACTACCTCCGCTGCGGCGCCATCGCCCGGTTCGCTCCGGTGATGGAGACGATCGTGGACGCCGCCCAGGGCGGTCTGCCGGTCCTCGGCATCTGCAACGGCTTCCAGATCCTCTGCGAGGCGCACCTGCTGCCCGGCGCGCTCACCCGCAACCAGCACCTGCACTTCCGCAACCGGGACCAGATCCTGCGCATCGAGTCGGCCGGCACCGCGTGGACCAACGTGTTCCAGCCCGGCCAGGAGGTGCTCGTCCCGGTGAAGAACGGCGAGGGCTGCTACGTCGCCGACACCGCGACGCTGGACCAGCTCGAAGCCGAGGGCCGCGTGGTCGCCCGCTACGTCGGCGGCAACCCCAACGGGTCGCTGCGCGACATCGCCGCGATCACCAACCCCGCCGGCAACGTTGTCGGCATCATGCCGCACCCCGAGCACGCGGTGGAGGCGCTCACCGGCCCCTCGCTGGACGGCCTCGGCTTCTTCACCTCGGTCCTCAAGCACCTGGTGGGGACGCCGGCGTGACCGGCGGCACGATCATCGGTCAGCTCAACCGCCGGTCTGGCGGGCACGAGCGCAGCGAGGAGAGGTCATGACCACCCATCCGGACCCGGTACGCGACACACCGGAGGCGTACTCGGCCCCGGCGCAGCCGGCCGAGCCGCTCCCGGCGCAGCCCGCCGCCCCGGCGGCCGCTCCCGCCCAGCCGGCGACCGCCGACTGGACCGACGGCGTGGACACCGTCCCGCGCGCCGGTGGCACCCCGGGCGAGCTTCAGCCGTACACCGAGCTGGGGCTCCGCGACGACGAGTACGACCGCATCCGGCAGATCCTCGGTCGCCGGCCCACGCAGTCCGAGCTCGCGATGTACTCGATCATGTGGAGCGAGCACTGCTCCTACAAGTCGAGCAAGGTGCACCTGCGCCAGTTCGGCGAGAAGGCCCCGCGCAGCGACCGGCTGCTCGCCGGCATCGGCGAGAACGCCGGCGTGGTGCAGGTCTCCGACGAGCTGGCGGTGACCTTCAAGGTCGAGTCGCACAACCACCCGAGCTTCGTCGAGCCGTACCAGGGTGCGGCGACCGGCGTCGGCGGCATCGTCCGGGACATCCTCGCCATGGGCGCCCGCCCGATCGCGGTGATGGACCCGCTGCGCTTCGGTGCCGCGGACCACCCGGACACCGCCCGGGTCCTCACCGGCGTGGTCGCCGGCGTGGGTGGCTACGGCAACTGCCTCGGCCTGCCCAACATCGGTGGCGAGCTGGTCTTCGACCCTTCGTACCAGGGCAACCCGCTGCTCAACGCGCTCTGCCTGGGCGTGCTGCCCGTCGACCGTCTGCAGAACAAGGCCGCCGCCGGCCCCGGCAACGTGGTCGTGCTGATGGGTGCCAAGACCGGCCGGGACGGCATCGGCGGTGTCTCGGTGCTGGCCAGCGCCACCTTCGACGAGGGCAGCGAGCAGCGCCGCCCCGCCGTGCAGGTCGGCGACCCGTTCACCGAGAAGCTGCTGATCGAGGCGTGCCTGGAGCTGTACGACGGCCAGCTGGTGGTCGGCATCCAGGACCTCGGCGGCGCCGGGCTGACCTGTGCGCTCACCGAGACTGCGGCCGCGGCCGGCACCGGCATGCGGGTCTGGCTGGAGCGGGTGCCGCTGCGTGAGCCGTCGATGGACCCGCACGAGATCCTCGCCAGCGAGTCCCAGGAGCGCATGCTGCTGGTCGTCGAGCCGGACAAGCTCGACGCGGTGTTCAAGACCGCCGAGAAGTGGGGCGTGCTGGCCACCGCCATCGGCGAGGTGACCGCGCCGGAGCCGGACGGCAGCCCGGGCCGGTTGCTGATCACCTGGCGGGACCACCTCGTGGTCGACGTGCCGCCGGGCTCACTGGTCGACGACGGCCCGGTCTACGCCCGCCCGATGCGTGAGCCGGCCGACCTGATCCTGCTCCAGGCCGACCGGGCCGAGACGCTTCCCCGCCCGGCCGACCCGGAGGCGCTGCGGGAGACCGTGCTGCGCATGATCGCGTCGCCGAACCTGGCCGACAAGACCTGGGTCACCGAGCAGTACGACCGCTACGTGCTGGGCAACACCGTGCTCGCCCAGCCGGAGGACGGCGGCGTGATCCGGATCGACGAGCGGACCGGGCTCGGCGTGGCGCTGTCCGTGGACGGCAACGGCCGGTACACCCGGCTCGACCCGTACAACGGCACCAAGCTGGCACTGGCCGAGGCGTACCGGAACGTGGCGGTGACCGGTGCGAAGCCGATCGCCGTGACCAACTGCCTCAACTTCGGCTCCCCGGAGGACCCGGGCGTGATGTGGCAGTTCGCCGAGGCCGTGCGCGGCCTGGCGGACGGCTGCCTGGAGCTGGGCATCCCGGTCACCGGCGGCAACGTCAGCTTCTACAACCAGACCGGCGCGGCGGCCATCCACCCGACCCCGGTGGTCGGCGTGCTGGGTGTGCTGGACAACGTCGCCGACCGGGTCCCGATGGGCTTCGTCCCGCGCGCCGGTGGCGACCACGACCAGCTCTACCTGCTCGGTGAGACCAACGTGGAGCTGTCCGGCTCCGAGTGGGCCTGGGTGACGCACGAGCACCTCGGCGGCATCCCGCCGCAGGTCGACCTCGCCCGGGAGAAGGCGCTGGCCGACCTGCTGGCCGAGGCCGCCCGGGTCGGTCACCTCAGCTCGGCGCACGACCTCTCCGACGGTGGCCTCGCCCAGAGCCTGGTCGAGTCCTGCCTGCGTCGGGGCGTCGGCGCCCGGATCGCGGTGCCGGAGCACTTCGCCGGCGGCTCGATGCCGTTCGTCTACCTGTTCAGCGAGTCGGCCGCACGGGCGCTGGTGTCCGTGCCGCGGGGCCACGACAAGGCGTTCGCGGCGCTCTGTGCCGAGCGGGGGGTGCCGTTCGAGCTGATCGGCGTCACCGACCCGGCCGGAGGCGCGCTGGAGGTGCACGGCCAGTTCCGGATCGGCCTGGACGAGCTGCGCGCCGCGCACACCGAGACGTTGCCGCGTCTCTTCGGTGACGCCGCCGTCGAGGTGCCCGCACCGGCGGCTGGTGTGGCGGGGGCGGTCGAGGCCGTGCCGCTGCCGGTCGCGCAGGCCGAGCCGGTTGACGTGGCCGAGGTGGTCTCCGAGCCGATCGCGTCGGCCGGCCCGGTCCCGCAGGCCGGTGCCGTCGAGCCGGTCGCCGAGGCGTCGGCCGGCCAGGTCGAGCACACCGAGCCGGAGCAGCCGTTCACCACCGAGCCGGCCGGGCCCGGTGGATCGTCCGAGTCTGACTCCGGTGTCACCGACCCGTCGCCTGACGAGCGCTGAGGCGTTGGCGGCCGCTGTCTACGGCCAGCCCGGCTCGGGTGCCCGGTTCGACTGGGGACTGACCGGGGCGGCCGAGCTGGGTCGGGTCTGCGCGGCGCTGGTGGTGGTGGACGTGCTCTCGTTCACCACCTCCGTGGAGGTGGCGGTCGGCCGCGGCATGCGGGTGCACCCGTTTCCGTGGGGTGAGCAGGCCGCCGAGTACGCGTTGCGGGTCGGCGCGGTGGCCGCGGTGGGCCGTCGGCGGGTGACAACGGAGCATCCGTGGTCGCTCTCACCCGCCGCGCTGAGCACCGCGCCGATGGTTGCCGATCTGGTGCTGCCCTCGCCGAACGGCTCCGCGATCAGCGCCGCCGCCAGCGCCACCGGGCTACCGGTGGTCGCGGCGTGCCTGCGCAACGCGCGCGCCGTCGGGTGCTGGCTGCGCCGCCAGGGGTACGGAACGACGGACGCCCCGATCGGCGTCATCGCCTCGGGAGAGCGGTGGCCGGACGGTTCGCTGCGCCCGTCCGTGGAGGACCAGCTCGGCGCGGCCAGCGTGCTCGACGCCCTCTCCGGTGTGCCGGGCGGGCTCTCCGTGGAGGCGGCCATGGCGCTCGCCGCGCTGGCCAGCACCCCCGACGTGCCCGCCGCGGTGCGGGGCAGCGTCTCTGGCCGGGAGCTGACCGAGGGCGGCTTCGCCGAGGACGTCGACATCGCCGTCCGGGTCGGCGTGTCGGACGTCGTGCCGGTGCTCCGCCAGGGTGTGTTCTCCGCCGCCTGACCGACGCGGGTCGCCGGCCCCGTCTCCACCAACGCCAGGGTCCCGGGCCGCCGCCTCAATCAACTCGGCTTCGGTGGAGCCTGTGTGTCCAGGTCCGGAGGACACCCCGAAGTAAGCGAACGAGTGGACCTTGCGGCAGCGAAAAGGCCGCCCGGAGAGATCCGGGCGGCCTTTTGGCGTGCGTGCTGGGTCAGTCGTCCAGCCAGTCGAGGCGTCGACCGCTCCGCTCGGTCGGCGGCGGGCCGTCCGCCGGGCGGGCAGCCCGGCCGGTCTGCGGCTGGCCGTAGCCGCCCTGCTGGTCGTAGCCCCGGTCGTCGTAGCCGCCGCGTTGCTGCGGGGCCTCCTGGCCGTAGCCGCCCTGGTCGTACCCGCCGCCCTGCTGGCCGTAGCCGCCCTGCTGGTCGTAGCCGCCCTGCTGGTCGTAGCCCCGGTCGTCGTAGCCGCCGCGTTGCTGCGGCGGCTCCTGCCCGTAGCCGCCCTGGTCGTACCCGCCGGCCTGCTGGCCGTAGCCGCCCTGGTCGTAGCCACCGGCCTGCTGGCCGTAGCCGCCGGTCGGCTCCGCCGCCCGGCCGCCGTACGGGGCGGTGTCAGGCTGACCGTAGCCCTGGGCCTGCTCCGGCTGGTAGACGCCGGTGGCGTACGGGTCGGCCGGAGCCGGGTACTGCGTGCTGTCGCCGGTGTACCGGCCGGTCGGCTCGTCGAAGCGCTCGCCGTAGCCCGCGCCGCCAGCGGGAGCCGGCGGGTAGCCGGCCGCCCCGGCCGGGGCCGTGTAGTCGCGGCTGCCGTAGCCGCCGCCGGAGGAGGGAGCGCCGCCGTAGCCCGCCCCGGACCCGGGTGCCGCGCCGTAGCCGTCACCGGCCGCGCCGGCACCGTAGCCACCCTCGGGGGCCGCCGACGTGCCGTAGCCACCGCCCGAGGCGGGGGCGTTGCCGTAGCCGCCGGCACCGTATCCGCCGGGTGCCGGCTCGTCGCCGTAGCCGGTGCCACCCCAGCCCTGCTGGCCCGCCGCACCGTACGGCTGCGCCGGCGCGCCGTACGGGTCCGGTGGGACGTCGTCGACGACCGGACGGTGCATCATCGTCGGCGCCTCGCTCAGCGCCGCACCGCCGACCATCGTCGGGTCCGGTGTGCCGAGGGGTCGGTTGACCACCCGGGTCTGGTCGTCGCCGCCCCGGAACCCGCCCCGGGCGGCCGGCACCGCGCCAGCCGCGCCGGCGCCCGCCATGTCGTCCTCGTCGCCGTTCTCCTTGCGCCGCATCCACAGCAGCACGATCGTGCCGACACCCGCGGCGACGAGCAGACCGCCGAGCAGGATGATCAGGTACGAGCCGAAGCCGCCACCCTCGTCCTCGTTGGAGGCGTTCGCCGGAGCGCCCGGGGTGGCCTCCTCGCTGGCCTCCTCCTCGGTGCCCTCCTCGAGCGGCTCCTCGGTGGGGGTGGCCTCGGCGCTGGCGGACGGGGTGGGGCTCGGCGTCACCTCGACCTTGAGCTCCAGGCTGATCCGTTGCCCGGTGATGGCCTGACCGGCGCTGGCGTTGAGGGTCTTGGTGGCCACCACGTTGTCGAAGCTGGCGCCCAGGTCGATCCGGCCCGGCGCGATCGGCCGGTCGGTGGTGCCGGTGAAGCGGAATTCGCCGCTGCCGTTGCTGGTGGTGTCGTAGCGCCGGCCCGTGCTGTCCTGCAGCATGACCACGGCGTTGGGCACCGACTTGCTGTCGGCCTTGGAGACCACCTTGCCGGAGATCGACCGTACGGTCTGCGCCTGCGGCGGCGGCGGTGGCGCGGCCTTGCCCTTGACGGTCAGCGAGACGGTGGCGGTGTCCGGGCCCGAAGCGGCCTCGACGGCCACGGTGATGGTGGCGGTGGCGTCACCGGCGTTGTCGTTGGCCGCGATCCTGACCAGCACCGACCTGGTGGGGTTGCCCAAGCCTCCCTGGGGGAGATCGACATCGCCGCAGCCGCTGGCGCAGCTGACACCCGACGGCAGCCCCGAGAGGCTGATCTTCGCCTTGTCGTCGCCGTTGTCACCCGTCACGCGCACGGTGATCGTGGCGTCGCTGCCGGCGTTCACGGTGACCGAGCCAGGTGATACGTCGACATTTGCGGCCAGGGCTGGTGTGGCGGGGACGGCGAGCAGAGCGCCGGCAACCAGCGCTACGACCACACCGGCCCGCTGCTTCCAGGCACGTCGGTGTGTTGACACGTCCACCGCCTTCCGGACTGACTTCCCTCTACCGGCGGGGCGCCGGGCCGGGGATCATCACGGTACGAATACGCCGTCGGCAACTATGCCTTGTCTTACTGGATCGGCGCGACCCAGGGCCAGCGTCGGGTGCTCTGCCTGCGGGTCGTATCGTCCCGTCGTGTCCTCTCCGTACAGTAAGTCCGCCGCCGTTGAGGCGGCATTGTCGGCGCTCGACGAGGGGCGTACGCCCGAACGGCCGGTACTCCGGGAGGCGGTCCGGTCGTTGTTGGCCGGCCTCGCGGAGCGCGCCCCCGGCCGATCGGTGGAGGTGCGTGTCCCACCATACGGTGCGATCCAGTGTGTTCCCGGCCCTCGACACACCAGGGGAAACCCGCCAAACGTTGTCGAGATGGCCCCGGACACCTGGCTCGCGCTGGCCACCGGGCGAATTGGTTGGGCCGAGGCGGTCACCGAGGGTCGCGTCCAGGTGAGCGGGGTCCGTGCGGACCTCTCGGCATATCTGCCGCTCTAGCTGCCCGGATGCCCTGCCCCTCGTGACGCTGGGCAGGGAAACCGTGACTTTCTGTATTGACGACGATTCGCGTACACTGTCAGGCGACGACAGTGGTCCCGGCAGAGGAGTGTGGATCCGCCCGTGATCCCCGCCAGGCCGGTCCAGACCAGCATGAGGGAGCGGTAGTGCCCCGAGGCGACGGCCGGCTGAGCCACGACCTTGATCCCCAACGACCCGGCCCCCAGGATGCCTGCGGCGTCTTCGGCGTCTGGGCCCCCGGTGAAGAGGTCGCCAACCTGACCTACTTCGGCCTCTACGCCCTCCAGCACCGCGGCCAGGAGGCGGCGGGCATCGCGGTGAGCGACGGCTCCGGGGTGGTGGTCTACAAGGACCTCGGCCTGGTGGCCCAGGTCTTCGACGAGCCCACCCTGGCGAGCCTGCGCGGCCACCTCGCGATCGGGCACGCCCGCTACTCCACCACCGGCGCCTCGAACTGGGAGAACGCCCAGCCGACGATCCGGTCGACGAGTTCCGGCACGACGATCGCGCTGGCCCACAACGGCAACCTGGTCAACACCACCGAGCTCGAGAAGGAGGTCGCCGAGCGCGGCCTCGTCACGGACGGCTCGACCAACGACACGTCGCTGGTGACCATGCTGCTGGCCAGCCGTCCCGACCTGTCGGTCGAGGCGGCCGCGCTGGAGGTGCTGCCCCAGCTGCGGGGCGCGTTCAGTTTCGTCTTCATGGACGAGTCGACGCTCTACGCGGCCCGTGACCCGCACGGCGTACGCCCGCTGGTGCTCGGCCGGCTGGAGCGCGGCTGGGTGGTGGCCAGCGAGACCGCCGCGCTGGACATCGTCGGCGCCAGTGTGGTGCGCGAGGTCGAGCCGGGCGAGCTGATCGCGATCGACGAGGCCGGGCTGCGCTCGACCCGGTTCGCGGCGCCGGAGCCGAAGGGCTGCCTCTTCGAGTACGTCTACATCGCCCGCCCGGACGCCACGATCGCCGGGCGCAACGTGCACGCGGCGCGGGTGCAGATCGGCCGTCAACTGGCCAAGGAGCACCCGGTCGAGGCCGACCTGGTGATCCCGGTGCCCGAGTCCGGCACCCCGGCCGCGATCGGCTACGCCGAGGCGTCCGGCATCACCTACGGCGCCGGCCTGATGAAGAACCCGTACGTGGGTCGCACCTTCATCCAGCCGTCGCAGACGCTGCGCCAGCTCGGCATCCGGCTGAAGCTCAACCCGCTGCGGGAGAACGTCCGGGGCAAGCGACTGGTGGTGGTGGACGACTCGATCGTCCGCGGCAACACCCAGCGGGCCATCGTGCGGATGCTGCGCGAGGCGGGGGCGCTGGAGGTGCACGTCCGGATCTCCTCCCCGCCGGTGAGCTGGCCGTGCTTCTACGGCATCGACTTCGCCACGCGGGCGGAGCTGCTGGCCAACGGGTTGGACAACGACGGCATCCGGCGTTCCATCGGTGCCGACACGCTCGGTTACGTTTCGCTCTCTGGTTTGATCGCCGCGACCGAGCAGCCGAAGACCCGGCTGTGTCGGGCGTGTTTCGATGGGGAGTACCCGATCGAGCTGCCGGCCGGCAACCTGATCGGCAAGCACGTGCTCGAAGGGGTGGGCCGACGGGTCGCCAACTCGGCACCGGAGGCCCCGCACACCAACGGCCCGCTCGTCGCCACGCCGCGTGGCGTGACCGCAAACCGCCCGTAGCACCAACCGGCGCGGCCCGGCCACGGCCGGCGCGGCACCGAGAACCACAAAGGGGAGAACCGTGACGCACGTGTCCGAGCGCAGCGGCGCAGGAAGCAGCCCGACCGGCGCCGGCGGCGACCGCCAGCTCTGGACGGCCGGCGCCGGCCGCCAGGCGCGCAAACGCTCGGTCTCGTACGCCGACGCGGGGGTCTCGATCGACGCGGGCGACCGCGCGGTGGAGCTGCTCAAGTCGAAGGTGCGCCAGACCCGTCGTCCCGAGGTGCTGGGTGACCTCGGCGGCTTCGCGGGCCTGTTCCGGCTGGACACGACGAAGTACAAGAACCCGATCCTGGCCTCCTCCACCGACGGTGTGGGCACCAAGCTGGTGATCGCCCAGCAGATGGACATCCACGACACGGTCGGCATCGACCTGGTCGCGATGGTCGTCGACGACCTGGTGGCCTGCGGTGCCGAGCCGCTCTTCCTGCTGGACTACATCGCCACCGGCGAGGTCGTTCCGGACAAGGTCGCCGAGATCGGCGCGGGCATCGCCGACGGCTGCCGGTATGCCGGCTGCGCGCTGCTGGGCGGGGAGACCGCCGAGCACCCCGGCGTGCTGCGCCCGGACGAGTACGACATCTCGGCGACCGGCGTGGGCGTGGTCGAGGAGAGCGACATCCTCAGCCCGGACCGGGTCGAGGTGGGCGATGTGGTGATCGCCATGCGCTCCTCCGGCCTGCACTCCAACGGCTACTCGCTGGTCCGGCACGTGCTGCTCGGCGCGGCCCGGATGCGGCTCGACATCGTGATCGACGACTTCGGCCGGCAGCGGACCCTGGGTGAGGAGCTGCTCACCCCGACCAAGATCTACGCCAAGGACTGCCTCAAGCTGATCGCCGAGGCCGAGGTGCGGGCGTTCGCCCACGTCACCGGCGGTGGCATCCCCGGCAACCTGGTCCGGGTGCTGCCGGAGCACGTCGACGCGGTGGTCAACCGGTCCACCTGGAAGCCGCAGCCGGTCTTCGACCTGATCCAGTCGAAGGGCCGGATCGACGACCCGGAGATGGAGTCGACCTTCAACATGGGTGTCGGCATGTTCGCGATCGTCTCGGCCGAGGACGCCGACCGGGCGCTGGCCACGCTGACCGGCCGTGGAGTCGAGGCGTGGCAGGCCGGCGAGATCATCGAGGGCACCGGCAACGTGCAGATGGTCGGCCAGCACACCCGCGGATGATCACGCTCTGGTGATCGTACGGGCACCTGATCAGGGCTTCACCCGAGTGGCCAATGCCGCCTAGCCTGAAGGGCACCCTCAGGCTAGGCGGAGGAGGGCGATGGCTGCTCGGGGACAGTCGTTCAGCGGGATGCGTGGCCTGGCCACGATCCCGTCGTACGTCGTCATGCAGCCCACCACGCTCTGCAACCTCGACTGCGCGTACTGCTACCTGCCGTTCCGGGCCGCCGACCGGCGGATGCCGGTGCCGGTGGCCGAGGCGGTGGCGGCGGCGGTCAACCCGTGGGCGGCGGCCGGCCGGTTCTCCGTGGTGTGGCACGGCGGCGAGCCGCTGGCGGCCGGCCGGGAGTGCCTGGCCGACCTGATCGCGCCGTTCGGGCCCGAGGTCGAGCACCACGTGCAGACCAACGCCACGCTGATCGACGACGACTGGTGCGCCTTCTTTGCCCAGCACGACGTGCGGGTGAGCGTGAGCGTGGACGGGCCGCGGGAGCGCAACAGCGACCGGGTCAACCGGGGTGGCCAGCCCGCGTACGAGCGCATCATGCGCGGCGTGGACGCGCTACGCCGGCACAACGTGCCCTTCTCCGCGCTGGCCGTGGTGTCCCGGCCGGAGCCGGGGCTCGCCGCCGAGCTGTACGAATACTTCCTCGGGCTGGGCTGCGACGTGCTCGGCATCAACATCGAGGAGACCGAGGGGGTCAACACCCGGGCCAACCGCCACGACCCGGCGGTGGTGTCCGCGTTCTGGGCGGAGCTGGTGGCGGTCTGGCGCCGGAATCCCCGGATCCATCTGCGCGAGATCGAGTGGTCGCTGCGCTACGCGGCGGCGGTGCTCGACGACTCGGCGGACGCGGTTCTGCCCCGCCAGCTGGACCCGATTCCGACCATCGGCCACGACGGCTCGGTGACGGTGCTCTCCCCGGAACTCGCGGGCTTCACCGATCCCCGCTACGGCGACTTCAGCAGCGGCAACGTGCTGACCACCCCGCTGGCCGAGATCCTCGCCGGCGCCGGGGCGACGCCGTGGGTGGGCGAGTTCCTGACCGGGGTGGAGGCCTGTCGGGCCTCCTGCCCGTACTTCGGCTTCTGTGGCGGTGGTCATGCCGCCAACCGGTACTTCGAGTTGGGGCGTTTTGACGGTACGGAGACCGAGCACTGCCGCAACAGCAAGATCCGCCTATTGGAGGGAGTGTTGGAGCATGCCCGAGACCACCAGTCACCGGCGGGCTGAACGGGGAGCGAAGGACGCTCCGGACGCAGTCGCCGATCGGGTGCGGGACGTGGCCCCGGGGCTCGTCGCGCTCCTCCAGGAAGCCGAGGACGCGCGGCGGCTGCGGGCGGAGGTGCCGGGCGGAGGCGGCGCCAGCGCGGTCTGCGCCTGGAACCACTTCGAGAACATCCCGACCTTCTACAACTGGAACAACCGACCGCGCTGACGGCGACCGCGATCAGGGGCCTGTCGGCCGGCCGGAGTTGTCTCCGGCCAGGGCAGGCCCCTGAATCGTCGGCACCGGTGTCGCTCCCGACGGGCACATGCGTGAGCACGCGGGGGTCACCGCGTGCTCAGCTACGTCGAGAGGTCAGCGGGTCGGACGGATCCAGGGATCCGGGTCCTCGTCCGCGTGATCCTCATCATCGTCGTCGACGAACTCTTTAGAGTCGTCGTCGAAGTGGTGCTCAGACTTACCAGCACCCGCCAGTTCACGCTGCAAGGCGGTGAGGTCGGTGTTCGGGGAGTGGTACTTCAACTCCCGGGCCACCTTCGTCTGCTTGGCCTTAGCACGGCCGCGCCCCATGGCTCGACCCCCTCGCACAGAATGCGGGGCAGCCCGAAGGCGGGCCCCGATGACGTCAGGCATCTCTCGTGGCTCTTACGGTACATGGGGATGCCATCGTTCGGCACCTCGGGTTACCGTCGGCCGGCTCTGCGAGTCGTGGCGATCCGGCCGTCACCCAGTGTACCCGGTAAGGAGCGGAACGGAGAGCACCCGTGACACCGGACAAAAGGGCCTAAAATTGACCCGGCCCTCAGCTTACCGAGAGCGGGCCGGCGCGGGGCCCGGAGGCGGATCCGAAGAGTCCGCCTCCGGGGGACACTCAGCGCAGGTGGATCGTGCGCAGGCGGCCGACCTCGGCCATCCGCCGCTCGGCCAGCCGGTCCGCGGCCACCGCCGGCGGCACGCCCTCGGCGTCGGCCAGGTGCAGGATCTGGCGGGTGGTGTCGTAGATCCGGGTGGCCCGCAGCTTCGCCCGGTCGAAGTTGAAGCCCTCGATCTCGTCCGCGACCTGGATCACGCCGCCAGCGTTGACCACGTAGTCCGGGGCGTACAGGATGCCCCGGTCGGCGAGCAGCTTCTCGATGCCCGGGTGGGCGAGCTGGTTGTTCGCCGCCCCGGCGACCACCTTGGCCCGCAGTGCCGGGACGGTGTCGTCGTTCAGCGCGCCACCGAGGGCGCACGGGGCGTACACGTCGATGTCCGCTGCGACCAGCGCGGCGGCGTCGTCCACCAGGGTGACCTGCGGGTGGTTGGTGCGTGCCCACTCCAGGGCCTTCGGGTTGACGTCGGTGGCGACCACCTCGGCGCCGTCCTCCAGCAGGTGCCCGGTCAGGTACTTGCCGACCTTGCCCAGGCCGGCCACGCCGACCCGGCGGCCGCGCAGGCTCGGAGTGCCCCAGACGTGCTCGGCGGCGGCCCGCATGCCCTGGAAGACGCCCCAGGCGGTCAGGATCGAGGAGTCCCCGGCGCCGCCGTGCTCCACGCTGCGGCCGGTCACGTAGCGGGTCTCCCGGGCCACGACGTCCATGTCCGCCACGTACGTGCCGACGTCGCAGGCCGTGTAGTAGCGGCCGGCCAGCGACTCCACGAAGCGGCCGTACGCCCGCAGCAGCGCCTCGCTCTTGATCTGCTCCGGGTCGCCCCAGATGACCGCCTTGCCGCCACCCAGGTCAAGACCGGCGAGAGCGTTCTTGTACGCCATCCCGCGGGACAGGTCGAGCACGTCGGCGAGCGCCGCGTCCTCGTTGGCGTACGGGTAGAAGCGGGTGCCGCCCAGCGCCGGCCCCAGCGCGGTGGAGTAGATCCCGATGATCGCCTTCAGGCCGCTCTGCTTGTCCTGGCAGAACACGATCTGTTCGTGACCGGTCGATACCGGGTCGTCGGTGCTCGCGAATACGCCCATGGCTTGCTCCTGGAGTGGTGTGCGTCCTTGTGGGACGCGGACCTGGTGGACGCCGGCGGGGATGCTGCCGGTGTGATCGAGCCTAGTATCGGCCGCCGCGGTGTCGCCCGACGCGCCGCCGCCGTCTCACGTTGCGGCGCGCGTGGTCCGGCCGCTGACCGCGTCCGGGTGCGGTTCGTGGGAGGATCGCGCCGTGCCGTCGCTCTTCGCTTCTTACCTGCGCGTGTACGAACCGCTGACCGCCTTCGACCGGGACCGCCAGAGCTACTGGCGCCGCTACGTCTCCGAGGGGCGGGCGGTGGCTCCCGTGGAGGGGCCCGGCCGGCAGCGGACGGCGGTGATCGAGGCGCTGGGCGCGGGCTGGACCCGGCTACCGGATCTGCCGGAGGAGGCGTACGTCCTGGAGACGGACGACAGCCTGCTGGTCTGCCCATGGAACCTGCGGATCCGGGTCGCCGAGGCGGCGCTCAGCGCCCGGGACGGGGTGCCCTCGGTGCTCGCCGACGCCTTCGTGCCGCCGGTGCTCGCCGGGCAGGCCAGAGCGGTCGTGGACGACTGGCGCAGCGGCGCCCGGGTGCTGGAGCACGGGGTGCCCCGGGTGCACGAGCAGATCGCCACCTGGGGTGTGCCGCTGCGCTGGTTCGTGCTCTTCGACCCGGCGGAGCGGGACCTGGTCGCCCAGCCCGGCCGCCGGGCACTGCGCTACCGCACCGAGATCTCCAAGGCCCGGCGTCGCTCGTCGCGGGCGCTCTCCGTGCTGCGCAAGTCCGTGGGCGAGGCGCCGATCACGGAGGCGGTGGAGGAGGCGGCCCGCTGGCTGGAGGAGTTCCACCCGCGTTCGGTGGTGGAACTGGACTACGGCGGCCTGGTCGACCTGCTCTCCGACGAGACGCTGGCCGCGGACGACTCGCCTGAGCTGGTGGCCGGCGGTCTCGCCGGGCTGTCGCGCGGCGAGGCCGAGGAGGCGTCCGCCGCGTACGACAAGCTGGTGGCACGGTGGCGCGCGGTGCAGCTGCTCGAGCGGTGCAACTGAGGCAAATCGCCCGCAGAGCGCTCTCAAGGTGAGGTGTGCTCGTAGTTGACGCATCACGAACCGTGATCATGAGTCCGAATAAGGTAGTTTCTGCTATGTAAAAGTCGTAAAAATCGGGCATGGTTCATCCGTCCGTCTAGGGACCTTCATCCGTTCGGCCCATGTCGGACATCGGGGACTAGCCGGACCATGGGAGACGCGTCGGCCGGCGGGACCCCGGCCGATGTCTATACATGTGGAGGAGTGACCGATGGCATCGCGAACGCACGAACCAGAGCCGCTACTCACACCGGCCGAGGTGGCGTCGATGTTCCGTGTCGACCCGAAAACGGTGACCCGGTGGGCCAAGGCTGGCAAGCTCAGCGCCATCCGCACGTTGGGTGGTCACCGTCGATACCGCGAGTCGGAGGTCAGGGCGCTGTTGCAGGGGCAGATCCCGCAGCAGCGGCAGGGCGACTGAGCGGCACGAGTTTTCCGGTCAGGGGCGGTGGATCTCGATCCGCCGCCCCTTTCCATGCCCGGCGGCCCTCAGCCCTGCCCCTCGGCCAGCGTCACCCGGATGCCGACCGTGCCGCCCTCGCCCCGGCGCAACCGGCTGCCGAGCAGGCTCAGTCGGCCGATCAGCCGGTACTTGTGCTTGAGCAGGTCGCGTACCCGGCCGGTGTCGCCGTTGCCGTAGATCGTCGCGTGGGCGGGCACCTCCGCCCCGTGCGGCCGGCCCCGCACGTCGCACGGCGCCACGGTCACGTCCCCGTTGCGGCGGATCCGCTTCACCTTGCCCGAGTCGGCCCGCGTCCAGACCGCCAACGCCTCGCCGTCGCGTACCGACCAGACGGGGGTCGGCACCGCCCGACCGTCCTTGCGGAAGGTCGTGAGCAGGATGTACTTCTCGGCCGACAGCCGGTCCAACGTGGTCACGCCGTCAGGATACGGCCGCTGCGGGCCGCTGAGTGGCCGGATAGCGTGACGTCATGACGGGGGAGCCTCAAATCGGTGACGTGATCGGCGAACTGCTGCGCGACACGCTCGCCGTCGCCACCGGGGTGGGTCCCCGACCACTGGTCGGCGGGCGGCTGCCCCGGCCGGTCATCGAGATCATCGAGCGGGACGACGGGTTGATCAACGGTGCGCCGGCCGCGCACTACCTGGACGGGCCAGCGGACTGGCAGCCGTACGACCACCGGGCGGTGGACCGGGTCCGGGGCGAGACGCTGGACATCGGCACCGGCGCCGGCCGGATCGCGCTCCTGCTCCAGGAGCGCGGCGTACCGGTCACCGGGCTGGACACCTCGGCGGGCGCGCTGGCGGTGAGCCGGCGCCGCGGTGTCCGACGGCTGGTGCACGGCACGGTGGACACGCACGTCGCCGACGGCCAGCGGTACGACACGTTCCTGCTGCTCGGCAACAACCTCGGGCTGTTCGAGGGACGGGAGCGGGCGCCGGAGTTCCTGGCCGCGCTCGCCGCGCTGGCCAGGCCGGGGGCGCAGATCATCGCGCACGGCACCGACCCGTACGGCACCCGCGACCCGCTGCACACCGGCTACCACGAGCGCAACCGCCGTCTGGGCCGGCTCGGCGGCCAGCTGCGGCTCCGCCTGCGTTACCGGGAGCTGGGCACCGAGTGGTTCGACTACCTGGTCTGCTCGGCCGACGAGTTCGGGGCGCTGGTGCGGGGCAGCGGCTGGCGGCTGACCGATGTGGACGACCGGGACGCCCCCTACTACCTGGCCACCCTGCGCCTCGCCGACTGACCGCCCACCCAGCTGGTGTCGGGAAGGGGCCCTTGTCACGCACCCAGCGATGACAAGGGCCCCTTTCGCACGACTCAGACCTGGACGGTGGGGGGTAGCTGCTCGGGCGGGAGGCCGCCGTCGCCGTCGACCACCTCGTCCGGGGTGCCGTCCTCGTCGATGTCGACCATGGTGATGTCCACCTTGCCGTCACCGTCGGTGTCGAACTGGAACAGGTCGGCCTTGCCGTCGCCGTCGGTGTCCACCACCCACACGTCGGTCTTGCCGTCGTTGTTGGTGTCGGCGCGCAGCAGGTCGACCCGCTCGTCTCCCCGGGTCTCCACCGTCTCGCCGTCGGTGCTGCCCGGGTCGGTGACGCTCTCCGGTGCCTGGCTCATGTCGACTGGTCCTTCCCTCGGTTGACGGGCCGTCTGTACCCGATCGCGCGCTCCCCCACGCATGGGCCGGCTCCCCGCGCTGAATAGGGTCGCACCATGAGCGAGCGGACCAGGCGGATCACCCGGGCCGGCGTGGCGGAGACCCCGCGCGCCGCCGGGCGGGACAGGGAGGCGTGATGAGCGATCGTTTCGTGGTCGTCGGTGCCGGCACGATGGGGCTCGGCATCGCGTACGTGGCGGCCGGGGCCGGGCACGCCGTCGAGCTGGTCGAGGTGGACCCCGACCGGGGCGCGACCGCGCTGAACCGGCTCGCCGAGCTGTGGGAGCGGGCGGTGCAGCGCGGGAAGCTGAGCGCCGACGAGGCCGCGGCGAACCGCGAGCGGGTGACGCTGCGCCCGACTCTGGCCGAGGTCGCCGCCGGCCCTGAGGTGATCGTGGAGGCGGTGCCGGAGCGACTCGACCTCAAACGGGCGGTGCTGCGCGACGCCGCCGCGCTGCGACCGGCACTACTGGGCAGCAACACCTCCAGCATCGCCATCGGTGACCTGGCCGCCGGGCTGGAGCAGCCCGAACGCTTCCTCGGCCTGCACTTCTTCAACCCGGTCTGGGCGATGACGCTGCTGGAGATCGTGGTCGGCCCGGCGACCGCCGAGGAGACCACCGCCGCGGCCGTCGCGCTCGCCGCCCGGCTGGGCAAGGACCCCGTCGTCGTACGCGACATGCCCGGCTTCGCCACCTCGCGGCTCGGGGTCACCCTCGGCCTGGAGGCGATCCGGATGGTCGCCGACGGAGTGGCCAGCCCGGCCGACATCGACAAGGCGATGGTGCTCGGCTACCGGCACCCGATCGGGCCGCTGGAGCTGACCGACCTCGTCGGCCTGGATGTGCGGCTGGACATCGCCCGCACCCTCCAGGCCGCGTACGGGGAACGCTTCGCGCCGCCGCCGTTGCTGGTGGAGATGGTGGCCGCCGGACGGCTGGGCAAGAAGTCCGGGCACGGGTTCTACCGGTGGGACGGCGGTGCCAAGCGGTGAGCGGGCTGCGGATCGAGGAGCGGCCGGATCGCCTCGTGGTCACCCTGGACCGGCCGGAGAAACGCAACGCCATCGACGCCGACCTGATCGCCGAGCTGCACCAGGTCTGTGCCGAGCTGGAGGCGCGTCCCCGGCTGCTGCTGCTCACCGGCGGCGCCGCGGGCATCTTCGCCGGTGGCGCCGACATCGGTCAGCTCCGTGAGCGGGGCCGCACGGACGCCCTGGCCGCGATCAACTCGGCGGCCTTCGCCCGGATCAGGGCGCTGCCGATGCCGAGCGTGGCGGCCGTGGACGGCCCGGCGCTGGGCGGCGGCGCGGAGCTGGCGTACGCCTGCGATCTGCGGGTGTGCACGGCGCGGGCGGTCTTCGGTCAGCCGGAGGTCCGGTTGGGCATCCTGGCCGGCGCGGGCGCGACCCACCGGCTGCCCGCGCTGATCGGCGAGGCCCGGGCCAAGGAACTGCTCTTCACCGGTCGGCGGGTGGATGCCGCGGAGGCGCTGCGGATCGGCCTGGTGAACCGCGTGGTGGACGAGCCCGGTGAGCTGCTGGCGGCGGCGCACGGGCTGCTGGACGAGATGGCCCAGGGTTCGGCGCTGGCGCTGCGGCTGACCAAGCTGGCGGTGGACGCGCCGGCCGCCGCGCACCCACAGCTCGACCTGGTCAGCCAGGCGGTGCTCTTCGAGGACGAGGAGAAGCACCGCCGGATGACCGAGTTCCTGGAGCGCCGCCAGCCCCGGTGACCCTCGGACGGAGACGGCCGCACCGGCGCGATGCCGGTGCGGCCGTCGAGGTCCGCGGTCGGTGCTCAGTGCCGGATCTGCACCCCGCCGTCGGCGAGCGCCCGGATCACCTGGGCGGATTCGCCGAAGCCGATGATCAGTACCGCGTCCGCGCCGAAGTCCTTGATCTCCTTCGCGCCGTCGGTGAAGTCGACCGGGGG
Organism: Micromonospora sp. NPDC049301; assembly: GCF_040678715.1. Taxonomy (NCBI): domain Bacteria; kingdom Bacillati; phylum Actinomycetota; class Actinomycetes; order Micromonosporales; family Micromonosporaceae; genus Micromonospora; species Micromonospora sp. NPDC049301. Next base: position 412,658 of record NZ_JBFAQO010000001.1, read on the forward strand.
AGCCTTGGCATCGGCGGGCGGCTCGTAGGTGAGCAGCTTGAGCCGGTCGTCGGCGATGCCCGCCTTCTGCAACTCGTCGCGGACGGTGGCCTGGAGGCCCTCACCGTAGGAGTCCTTACGGGCGACGATGACGATCTTCTGCGACCCGTCGCGGAGGATCACGTCAGCCAGCGCGCGGCCCTGGAGGCTGTCCGGCGGGGCGGTGCGGAAGTAGAGGCCCTTGTCCTCCACCTGGGTCAGGCCGCTGTCCGTGTTGGACGGCGAGAAGAGGATCTTCCCGGCCTTGACCACGTCCGGCAGCACCTCACGGGAGATACCCGAGCCGCCGGCACCGATGATCACGCTGACGCCGTCGGTCACGTGCTTGGCCACGGTCGCCTTGGCCACCGCGGGGCTGGTGCCGTCGTCGCCGTCAAGCCAGGTCACCGGCTTGCCCAGCGCGCCACCCGCGGCGTTGATCTCCCTGATCGCCAGCGTCGCGCCGGCGGCCATCGGCGGGTAGGCGATCGCGAGGTCACCGGTCTTCGGGAGCAGGCCGCCCAGGACCAGCGGCTCCTGGTCGTCGTTGTCGCCCGAGGGCTGCTTCCTCGCCTTCGGCGGCGCCTTGGTGCTCGCCGCCGACTCGTTGCCCGCGCCGACGAACTCGGTCTTGCCGTCGTTGATCTGCTGCCCGTCGAAGGTCAGCGTGGCGTAGCTCGCGGTGGCCGGCTCACCCTCGTCGGTGAAGCCCGCCCGGGTCAGCGACACGCTGCGGTACTCGATGTCCTGCCCGGCGCGGGCCAGCGCCAGACAGCTCGCCGGATTCTCGCAGCGCTGACCGTTGTTGGTCACGCCGACGATCTGCTTGGCGATGGCCGCCGGGTCGGTGCTCCCGGCCAGTTGGGCGGCGAGCACCCCGATCACCACCGCGTCGTACGTCTCCGCGGCGTAGAGGTAGTCCGTCAGCGCCGGATCGACGGACCGTAGCCGGCTCTTGAAGTCCTCCGGTAGCGGAGTGAGCGGCGTGGTTCCCTTCATCCCGTCGACGAGATTGGCACGTTCCTTCAACTCCGCGGGGTAGGAGTTGAGCATGTTGCCGTCCGTGCCATAGAGGCGCACCTGTTGGGCGCTTCCCTCCTCGGCTTTGTCATTCCCGCAGGCGCTTGTGGCAAGCAGGATCGTCGCGCAGGCGGCCAGTGAGGCCACCCGCGAGCGGCGTGATACGAGCATGGTCGTCCTTCCTCCGGCGAAGGTCCGCTGCGCACATTAGCGTGCCGGGGCTGGCGACGGGACCGTGGAGGTGGCGTAATGCGCAGGTCGCCCGCCTTGAACACGGAGAGTGACGGCCGGCGGGGGCCTTGACCGTCCGTCCTACTGTGCGCTGGGTGACGGACCTACCACAGCAGACGTTCGACGATGCGGCCGCCGTGCTCCGTTCGGCGCTCGCCGGGGATGGCGACGCGGTGGTGGGGGCCTTCGACGCGGTCGTCGACCGCGCCGGCCTGAGTGGCGCGTACGGGGTCGCCTGGTGCCTGGCGGCCACGATGGTCGGCGACGCGCCACGGGGCAGCGGCTGCGCGCTGGAGTTCCCGGGCATCGACCAGGCAGATTACGACACCCGCTGGGTGGCGCGCTTCGTCAGCGCGTACGCCAACCGGGACGTGCCGACCGGGGAGGCGTTGTTCGGTGCGGCCGAGGCGGACGGGCTGCTTCCAGACTGCCTGCTCACCCTCGCCGGGTCGACGATCGCCACCCTGCGCAGCAGAGCCGGCTGACTGTCTCACCCCGCCGCGACGCTCGCTCTGGCTGGCCGCTCGGAAGGCGTGGTGCGACCAGCGGCTCTCGACCGGTGCCGGCGCGGCCCCGTGCCGGACCGGTCGATGTGATAGCTCTGGGGGCATGTCCGAGGCCATGCTCAGCAAGGTGCGCAAGCTGCTGGCCCAGGCCGAGGACCCGGCCTGCACGCCCGCGGAGTCCGCCGCGTTCACCGCCAAGGCGACCGAGTTGATCGCCCGCTACGGCGTGGACCGGGCTCTGCTCGCTGCCCGGCTCCCGGCCACCGACCCGGTCGGCGACCGCGTGGTGGACATCGTCGCTCCGTACGCCCGGGACAAGGTCGGCCTGCTCGCCGCGGTGGCCGAGCCGCTGCGCTGTCGCTGCGTACGCCGTCGACAGGGCAACGGGTTCGCGCTGCACCTGTTCGGCTTCGCCAGTGACCTGGAACGGGTCGACCTGCTCTTCACCTCGCTGCTCGTGCAGGCGGCGCACGGCCTGGCCGGCACGCCGGTGCCGGCCGGGGAGCATCCGGTCGCCTTCCGCCGGTCGTGGCTCGCCGGCTTCGCGCAGGTGATCGGGGGACGGCTCTGGGCGGCCGAGACGGCGGCGGCCAGCGGGGCCGGCACGCCGTCGGTGGCGCTCGTGCTGGCCGACCGCTCCGACCGGGTGCAGCGGCGACTCGCGGAGCAGTACCCGAGGCTGCGCACCGCGCCGCCGCGCCGGTTGGCCGGCACCGGCTTCGGGTCCGGGGCGGAGGCCGGGCGCCGTGCCGACCTGGGCGGCCGGGACCTCGGCACCGGCTCCGCCGTGGGACGACAGCTCCGTCGCTGATCCCCTGAGGTCGTCAGGCCGGCGCGTCGGGGTGGCGGCGTGACACCGTGGCGAGGTAGCGGGTGAGCAGCTCGTGCCAGCCGGCGGTGAGAGCCTTGCGGTATCCCTCGGCCGCCTCGCCGTGCCGGTCGAAGTGCCGGTGCTCCAGCTCGACCCGGGTGCGCTCGGGCCCGTCGGGGAGGAACAGCACCTCGACCTCGCTGGCCCGGGCCGGGTCCGGGACCGGCACCCGGTCCGGGCCGAGCTGCCAGGCGAAGACCAGTCGGCGTGGCGGGTCCCAGGTGAGCACCCGGCCCCAGTCGGCCCGGAAGCCGTACGGCCCGATCTCGTAGAGCATGCCGCCGGCCCGCGGCTCCATGCCCAGCTCGGCCAGGGCCTCGGGACCGGACCAGGTGTACTCGGTGACCCACCACTCGGTCAGGTCGTCGGTGAAAACCGCGAACGCGTGTTCGGCGGGGCCCGGGACGAGGAGGGTGCACCGTAAGGAGAACCGTTCCAGGTCCTGCCGGATGTCGGCCGGATCAGCCATCCCCTGTCCCATAGGCCCGGACCATACCGGCTGATGCCCGGGTGTGCAGCTTCGCGAGGTGCCTGGTTCCGGACAGTGGGTCGCTGGGCAGTCACGGACGGGTGTCACGCCGGAAAGCGGGTAACCGCGCCGGACGGCCCGGACGAACCGGGTGGAGGTGCGGCGGAGCGGGTGAGCATGAGCGAGAGTGCGCAGCAACGGGAGCCGGACCGGGACGTCCAGCGGCCGGACCGGGCCGATGGTGGCGGCGATCCGGATGTCCTGCTCGACATTCCGAACGTCTCGGTGGACTCGATCCGGCTGGCCGTGGACGGGCTGGACGCGGACCTGTCACTGCGGGCCCGGCTGGCCAACCTGCTCCAGCTCGATGCCGGCGTACGGGTGCACCTGCACGGCGTCGAGCTGGACATCAACGGGGTGCACGCCGAGGCGCAGCTGCGGGTGCGGCTGGAGCAACTGGTGACGATTCTCGGTCGGGCGCTGGAGACGATCGACAACAACCCGCAGATCATCGAAGCCCTCTCCCGGACGACCGGCGCCGCGATCGACGACGTCAACCGCAGCGCCGAGCAGTTGGCGGCGGGGGCGGCCGAGGTCACCGGGTCGGTGCAGCGCTCCGGTGGCGTACTCGACGAGCTGGGCCGGCAGGTCGGCGCCGCCGGCGCCGCCGCTGACCGGCGTCGACCGGGTCCAGGCCGCCCCGGGGCGGGCGAGCAGGGCCGGGCCGAACCCACCGGCCCTTCGGGACGCCGCCCCGAGGGCCAGCCGCCGACGGGCCAGGCGCACGAGCGGCAGGAGCCCGAGCCGCGGGAGCCGGAGCGGCAACGGGGCCCCTCGCCGGCCCCCGGTCCGTCTGAGAATGGTGTCGGCGGTCAGGGCGGCGGTGGTGTGCCGGGTGGGGCCCAGGCGGCGGTGCAGAGCGCGGCTCAGCTCGCCGAGCAGGCGGGGGAGACTCTGCGGCAGGCCGGGCGCAGCGTGTGGGAGGCGATCCAGGGTGGCGTGCAGCACCGCCAGCAGGGAGGCCGGGACCACTGAGGCCGGTTGGGTTGCGTGCCCGGCGGAGGAGAAGACTCGCCTCCAATGCGCTGACGTGGAGCGCTGGTAACGTCGCCCCGTGTCGATGTTCCGTACTCCGCAGGTCATCCTCTTCAGTGCGGACGTTCCTCGCGCCGTCAGGTTCTACTCGCGCCTCGGGTTCACCGAGACATTCCGGGTGCCGGTCGAGGGCGACCCGATTCACATCGATCTGGTGCTCGACGGCTACAAGATCGGTGTCGCCTCGGTCGCCTCAACCCGCGATGATCACGGCCTCGACCCGGTGCCGGAGGGTCAGCGGGCCGCCGTGATTCTGTGGACCGACGACACCGCTGCCGCCTACGCGGAGATCACCGCAACCGGGGCTCCCGCCCTGGCGGCACCCCACGAATGGCTCGGTCGTCTGCTGATCGCCTGGACCGCCGACCCTGATGGCAATCCGATCCAGATCGTCCAGCCTCTCTGATCCCTGGACGCCATGACTACGCCTTCTCGGTGCAGCAGCCATCGGCGCAGCCCTGAGACTGGTCGCCGGCGATGCCGGCGGCAGGGAGGGGTGCGCAGTCGTCGCAGTGTTCACCGCGCCAGGCTTCGACACCCTCCTTGACCGCGACCCCGGCGATGACGAGCGCGGCGATCGGGTCAGCCCAGGACCAGCCCCAGACGGCGTTGAGGACCAGGCCGACGAGCAGCACTGCGGAGAGGTAGGCGCACAGCATGGTTTGTGTCGAGTCGGCCATGACGGTGGCCGAGCTGAGCTCCCGGCCGGTGCGCCGCTTGGCCCGAACGAGCAGCGGCATCACAAGCAGCGACGCGACGGCAAGACCGATGCCAACCGGGCTGGCGTCAGCGTCTCCGCCGGCCAGCAGCGAGCGAACGGCATCGAAGGTCACCCAGGCAGCCAGGGCGAAGAACGACGCGCCGATGAGCCGGAGTGCCAACCGTTCCCGGTCCTCGGGCACCCGGGAGCGGAACTGCCAGATCAATACGGCCGCGCTGGACACCTCGACGAACGAGTCCAGGCCGAAGCCGATCAGCGCGGTGGAGGATGCCGCCGCGCCAGCGGCGATGGCGACCAGGCCCTCCAGCAGGTTGTAGCCGGCGGTGGCGTAGGCCAGCCACAGGCTGCGGCGGGACAGCGCCGCCCGACGCTCCGGAGTCAGCAGCAATGTGCTCACGCGTTGACTTCCGACGTGGAGTCGGCCGGCGTCCCGTAGACCGGGCACAGGGCGACCGCTTCGCCTGTTGCAGCGAGGACCTGTTCCGCCGAGCGCAGCAGGTCCAGCAGCTCAGGTCGGGTCAGGGCGTAGAACGACTGGCGACCCTCAACCCGGTAGTCGATCAGGCCGCAGTCACGAAGACACGCCAGGTGCTTCGACACCGTCGACTGAGCCATCCCCAACTCGCCGGTCAGGTCCACCACTCGGACCTCGCCGGTCGCGATCCGGCGCAGGATGGCCAGGCGGGTCGGGTCGCCGAGGGACCGGAACAAGGCCACAGCAGGAGCGAGCCCTGGGGTGCAACCAATCGCCATAACGTGATGATAGCCAGAACTGGCGATGATTTGCGGGCAGGGGCGCGGATTCATCGCCTGTGCCTTGAGCCGCGCCAGGGTGCGGCAGAGTACGTCGGCCCGGCAACGTTGGATCAGGCGCCCTGGCCCTGGTTCTGCATCAGGCCACCATCCATGAAGTACGTCGAGCCGGTGACGTACTCGGCGTCGTCGCTGGCCAGGAAGACCGCCACTTTTGCGATTTCCTGCGGCTGGGCGGCCCGCTTCCAGGGGATGCTCTGCACCTGCTCCTCCCGGTACTTCGGGTCGTCGATGGCCCGCTGGTTGAACGGGGTGAGCACCATGCCCGGCCCGATGTTGTTGACGTTCATGCGCATGGGGGCGACCTCGAGGGCCAGGCTCTTGGCGAACTCCAGCATGGCGCCCTTGCTGGCGTCGTAGTCCGAACCACCGGCACGGGCGACTTCCTGGTGGATCGAGGTGATGTTGATGATCTTGCCGCGCCCGCCCTGGTCACGACGGTGCCGCACGAATCGCCGGGAGCAGAAGAACGCGCCGTAGACGTTGGTGCGGATGGCCCGGTCCCAGGTCTCTGTGTCCAGGTCGACGACCGGCGTGCCGGAGGCGTCCACCCCCGCATTGTTCATCAGGATGTCGAGCGCGCCGAACTCGGCCAGTGCCTCGTCAAACATGGCTTCGACCTGGTCCTCGGACCTGATGTCGCCCTGCACCACCATGGCTCGCTGCCCGGCCTGCTCGACCTGGCGTTGGGTGTCGTTCGCGCCAGCATGATCGTGCAGGTAATGCACCACCACGTTGGCGCCCTCCTTGCCGAACTCGATGGCCGTCGCCTGACCGATGCCGGAATCGGAGCCGGTGATCAGCGCGGTCTTGCCGTCAAGCCGTCCAGTCATCAGCGTTTTCCTTCCATCCGTCCCATGCCGGGCGGCACGAGCTGCCGCCGTTCCTGGGCGCCAGCGCGGCGCTGTTCGGCGACGTCGGTCAGGTTGCCTGCAGCGTTGATGAGTCCGATGTGCGAGAACGCCTGCGGGAAGTTGCCGAGCGGCTCTCCCGTGACCTGGTCGATCTGCTCCGTGAAGAGGCCCAGGTCGTTCGCCCGACCGGCCAGCTGTTCGAACAGGCGGCTCGCCCGGTCCTCTTCGCCGGCCAGGGCCAGGCACCCCACCAGCCAAAATGAACAGATGACAAACCCGGCGGGATCGCCGTCCCAGCGGCGCAGTAGGCCGTTGTGGGACAGCCGCTGCTCGAGCACCGTCATGGTGGACCGCATCCGCTGGTCGCCACCGTCGACGATGCCCACGAGGGGCATGATCAGCACCGACGCATCCAGGTGGTCCGATTCGAACGCCCCGGTGTACGCGCCCACCCGGTCGTTCCACCCTCGGGTCAGCACGGCCTCGCGCACCTCATCCCGGGCGGTCGCCCAGCGGGAGACGTCCGCCTCGTCGCCGATCCGGGATCCGAACTTGACGGCCCGGTCCAACGCGGTCCAGCACTGCACCTTCGACGACAGGTAGTGCCGTTCGGCGTCCCGCGCCTCCCACATCCCGGCGTCCGGCCGGTGCCAGGCCGTCACCGCCTGATCTGCCAGCGTTCGTAGCCGCTGACGAACCTCGGGCGCCATCGGGTCCAGGTAATACCGCATCAGCCAGGCGGCGTCGAGGACTTCGCCGAAGATATCTGGCTGCCGCTGCCGCCACGCATCGTTGCCGACGAAGACGGGCTTGCTGTCGGCGTACCCGTTCAGGTGGTCGAGTTGGTGTTCGGTCAGGTCCCGCTCGCCCTCGACGCTGTACATGATCGGCGCCGGCTCGTCGCCGATCTGGCCCATCGCCCGGCTTGCCCAGGAGAACTGCCGGTTCGCCTCATCTAGGCAGGCCGCGTGCCAGAGTGCCCGGACCGTGAGGCTGAAGTCGCGGACCCAGACGAAGCGGTAGTCGTAGTTGCGGTCCCCGCCCAGTTTTTCGGGCACCGACGTGGTTGCCGCTGCCACGACGGCTCCGCTGGGCTGGTAGGTCAGGCCCTGCACCACCATGGCACTGCGCCGCACCTGCTCCGGGTACTGGCCGCGGTAGTCGTGCAGGCCAGCCCAGGACCGCCATCCCTCGACGGCGTTGGCGATCAGCTCGTCAGCATCAGGCCGGTGCGGCCGACCACCGTCGTAGGTTGGGGTGTACGCGGCGGTGAACCGCTGCGTCGATCCGGCCCGGACGGTGAACGACGCGCTCGCCTCACCCCCATCGCACTGCAGCGGGACGCTGCTGTGGAGTGTTAGGTCGTCCCCTCCCGCGCTGGCCTCCAGCGCCCCGTCCCGATCGACGAGGTAGGGGGTTACCATCCCGAACTCGAAGCGCGGCCGGTAGTGAACCCGCATAGGGACCTCGCCGGAGAGACCCTGTACGACGCGCGCCAGTATCCGGGGCGAGCGCAGGCCGATCTGATGCCCTCGCGCCCCCGGCTCCAACGCGAGCGCGTCGGTCACCGCCACCGAGCCATGCCGGGTGGTGAAGACGGTGCGTAGCACGAGCGTGTCGTCCAGGTAGGCCCGTTCGGTCGTGAAGTCCTCGTCTGGCTGGATCGACCAGTGTCCCGCGTCGTCGTCGAGCAGCCGGCCGAAAACTGCCGGTGAATCGAACCGCGCCGGGCACCACCAGTTCACCGAGCCCGCTCGGTCGACCAGTACCGCGCTGCGTCCGTCGGCGAGGAAACCGTGGTCGCTGATCCTCCCGCTGTCCATGGCTGTGCCTTCCCGCACAACAGGGTGACATTCCCAGGAACGGAAACCAGTGGTGCCTTGTCATGATCGGAGGCGGCCTACCTCGGGGACGCCGGTACGGCCCCGACGAGCTGGCACTACTCACGATTCATGGTGACCCTTGTCCATCGATGCCTCGGCGTAGGGGAGTCCTTGGCCGGTTAGGCGTCGGGCGGCGGCGCCGTCTCTTGCCGCCAGCCACCCTCCCCACGAGCGAGAGGGCACCTATCGCTAGTCGCTGCCGCCACCTGCATCGCCGCGACCACCCCCGTCCAATCAAGGCGGCCCGCAAGCGGGCGGCGCCGGCCCGGCCCCGGCCTGCTGGCGACCTCCGGCCGGCATCGGCCGGGCCGGCCGGCCACGCTGACGGAGACACAAGACCCTGAAGACCTCAGGGCTCCGCCCCGAACCCCGACCCTCCTCAGAGATCAGCCGGACGCGGATCACCTCGCCGGGCACCCCAGGGAGGCTGGAAGGTCTACGACTGCCCGACGAGGAGATCCGCTAGCTTTCACCCAGCGCGTCCCTAATACTCACGGCGTGACCAGCAACAACCCTCGCGCCCCCCGGCTGCCTCGCGTGCCTCACCCAGCCGACAGTCGGAGACTGTCCATCTACATGGTCATCTTCTTTCTCTTGGGCTTCCTTGGATTCGCCGTACATGCACGGGCCGACGGCGGGAAAGCACTCGTCTTCGCGAGCATCGTCTCGGGAGTGTTCTTCACGTGCTTCCTGATCCTGTTCGCGATCTACTGGACCGGATACCTACTGAAGGGACACGCCATCTGGCAAGCCGAGCGCCAAGCTGAGTCCGATGGGCCATCCACGGGCCAGTAGCCGAAGGGCTGAGCGGTCATGAGGGGGCACGAGACGCACTCGGGATGGCGGGTTGCGTCCAGGGTCGATGTGACCGGTTGCCGGAGAGCGGCGTGCAGCGAACGTGCAACTAGCGGCGGCGATCAAGGGCCAAGAGCGGTCAACCACGGGCACCGGCGATCCAGCCGGCAAGGGCGCACAAAGCAAGATCCCCACCGGCGTTTCCGCTGATGGGGACCTCTGTAGCCCGGCGAAAGGCTATGTGGCCAGGGGCGGGGTCGAACCGCCGACCTTCCGATTTTCAGTCGGACGCTCGTACCAACTGAGCTACCTGGCCGTGCTGCTCGGCTCATGTTACCCGCCAACCGGACGAACCGCTGGCAGGGCCACATGCTCCGATACGCAGAACGCCGCGCTGGGCGCGGCGTCGGCGCTGCGGTCCTGACGGGACTTGAACCCGCGACCTCCGCCTTGACAGGGCGGCGAGCACTCCAACTGCTCCACAGGACCTAGCTTGTGTTGCTCCGGCTTGCGCCGGTCGTGCCCCCAACGGGATTCGAACCCGTGCTACCGCCTTGAAAGGGCGGCGTCCTGGGCCGCTAGACGATGAGGGCGGCCCCGCCATCATTGCACATTCGCAACTTCAAGCGGACTTGCTCCCATCCGGCCCCGCCGGAGGCTTGGAAAGCATACGTGATCCCCGGTCGGTCGACAAAACCGGTATGGCCGGAGCCGCATCCCGGCGCATAACCGCAGGTCAGGGCGGGTCTAGCGGAGTCGGGTGATGCCGAAGCGGCGCTTCAGGTCGGCGATCACGTGCGGGCAGGCGGAGAGCGTCGCGGCCCGATTGCCGCCGCCGTCGTGCAGCAGCACCACGGCACCGGGACGGGCGGCGGAGTGGATCCGCTTGGCGATCGTGGCCGCGGTCGGCTTGTCCCAGTCCTGCGGGTCGACGTTCCAGTGCAGCGGGCGCATGCCGAGATCCTTGGCCACCGCCAGCACCTCCGGCGTCCACCGACCGCCCGGCTGTCGGTAGAAGGGCACCGGTGCGCCCGGTACGGCAGTTTGGATGGCCTTGTTGGTCCGCGCCAGGTCGGCCCGGATCTCGGCGACCGGCCGCCGGCCCAGGTCGAGGTCGTGCCGCCAACTGTGGTTGCAGAGCTGGTGTCCCTCGCGGACGATCCGCCGGACCAGTTCCGGGTGGCGCTGCGCCTCCTGGCCGACCACGCAAAAGGTGGCGGTCACCCGGGCCGCCCGCAGCTGGTCGAGCACCTTGGGCGTCCATGCCGGGCTGGGCCCGTCGTCGAAGGTCAGGGCCACCGGGCGTACGCCGGTGCTGCGCCGCAGGCCGGCGGGGAGCTTGGCCGGCAGCGGCCGGAGGGTGGGCTTCGGCGGTTTGGTGCGGGTGAGGCGCGGCGACGGGCTCGGTTTCGGGGTCGGCGGTGTGGTCGACTCCACCGGCTGGGGCGCGGCGGCGGGTGTGAGGGTGCCCTCGGGCTGGGCACAGCCGGCCAGGGCCAGCACCACGGCGAGGGCGGACGCCAGGACGGCGCGGGCTTGCATCTGTTCGCTCCCGGGGGGTCGGGGCAGGCGGACGCCTCGACGCTAGTGGAAGCCGCCGGGGGTCGGAAAGCCCGGTCAGGCCCCCTTCGACTGGTCCAGTGAGTCACGGACCGCGACGGCGAGCGAGACCGCCTCGGCCAGGTCGGCGGGCCGCACCACGCCGGCGGGCAGGGTGTCGGCCCGCCAGCCGGGGCCGGCGGCGAGGACCAGCAGCGGGCGGCGGGGGGCGGCCAGCAGCGCGCTGAGCTGGGCCGGGTCGGCGGTGGCCCGGGTGTGCGACCAGAGCACCACGGCGGCCGGCCCGGTCCGGGTCACCGCCTCGACGAGGGCGGCCACCGGCACCCGGGCGCCGAGCATCCGGTAGGTGAGCCCGGCTTCGGCGAGCGCGGCGCTCAACGCCTCCAACGGCAGGCTGTGCTGCTCCTCGTCAGCGCAGGACAGCAGGATCCGGGCCGGCCCGGTGGGCGCCGCCGCCCGGCTGCTCGCCGCGAACGCCTCCGACACGCAGCGGGAGACGAGGTGTTCCACCTCGATCAGGCCGCCGGTGGCGGCGTGCCGGTCACCGATGCCGGCGAGCACCGGGCGCAGCAGGTGATCCCAGGTGGCGACCACTCCGCCGGCGGCGAGGGCCCGCGCGATCGTCTCGCTGATCGCCGCCGCGTCCAGCCGCATGGCGGCCCGGGCCAGCCCTCTGGCTGCCGGGCCGGCGCGGCCCACCGGGATGGTTCCGCCGCCGTCCCGACCCGGCGGGCGGATCCGGCTCCGGGCGACGGCGTCGGCGGGCAGGGGATCGGGTGCCTGGCGGGCCCACCGGGCCGCCTCGGCGGGGCTCACTCCCTCGGCGGTGAGCCGTCGCATGATTTCGAGACGGGCCAGATCGGCGGGCGTGTACCGACGGTGGTGTCCGGGGACGTGCTCGCTGGGCCCGAGCCCGTAGCGCTGGTGCCAGGTGCGCAGCGTGGTGACCGCGACCCCCAGCCGACGCGCGACCGCGCCCGCGCTCAGCGCCTCATCGGCCACCTGACCGCTCCGCCGCGTCATCCGCCGACGATCCGGGCGGGGTGACGGCCGGGTCGGGTGCGCCGGGCGTCGACGCCGAGGGGCGCAGCAGCCGGTTCACCACCCCACCCAGCCAGGGTGCGTACGACCGCGGGTCCCGGTCGAGCTCGGCCTCCAGGGCGGCGGGGTCGGCCCAGCGCAGCTCGGCCACCTCGTCCGGGTCGGGTTGCAGCGGTGCTGCGGGGCGGAACTCGCCCCGCAGCACGTGGTCGTACTCGAACTCGACCCGCCCGGTGGCCGGGTCCTCGGCGTAGTAGACGTAGACGCCGACCTCGGTCAGCTCGACCGGGCCGGTGCCCAGTTCCTCGCGCAGCCGCCGGTTGGCCGCCTCGGCGAGCGCTTCGCCGGGTCGGGGGTGGCCGCAGCAGGAGTTGGCCCAGCGCAGCGGGAACCGGGTCTTGACCGCTGCCCGCCGCTGGAGCAGCACCTGACCGTCGGGGTCGACCAGGAGCACCGAGAAGGCCCGGTGCAGATGCCCGGGCGGCTGGTGTGCGGCCGCGACGGTGGTCTCGCCCCGGGGCTGCCCGGCGTCGTCGACCAGTTCGACGAGGTGCTCCTCGCGGCTACTCATCGGCCCTCCCCGGTGATCCGGCCGGCGGCCAGCTTGCCGGAGATCAGCACCATCGGCACGCCGACGCCGGGCTGGGTGCCGGAGCCGACGAAGACCACGTTCGACAGGTCGCGGTGCAGGTTCGACGGGCGGAACGGGCCGGTCTGGAAGAAGCTGTGCGCGGCGGCGAACGGGGTGCCGGCGGCCATCCCCTGCTCCGCCCACTCGGCGGGGGTGATCGCCCGCAGCACCTCCACCCCGGCGCCGAAGCCGACGTAGCCGCGCTCCTCCAGCGTGCCGATCAACTGGTCGCCGTAGCGCCGGGTCAGGTCGCCGCGCCACTCGAACGGGGCGCGGTCGAGGTTGGGCACCGGCGCGAGCACGTAGTAGGTGTGCCGGTCCGGTGGGGCCACCGACGGGTCGGTCCGGCTCGGGTTGGTGACCAGCAGCGACGGGTCGGTCATCAGTTCGCCCCGGCGGATGACCTCATCGAAGGTGCCCTTCCACGCGCGTCCGAAGTGGATGTTGTGGTGGGCGATCTTCGCATATTCCTGACGGGAGCCGACGTGCAGGACGACGCAGGACGGCGAGTAGCTGAGCCGGCGCCGGTGGGCGGCGGGGAGCAGGTCCCGGTAGGCGACCGGCAGATCGGGGTTGAGCACCACCACGTCCGCGGGCACCAGCTCGCCGTCGGCGGTGAGCACGCCGGTGGCCCGGCCGTTCGCGGTCTCCACCCGGGTCACCGTGGTGTCGTACCGGATCTGGACGCCGTGTTTCTCGGCGGCGCCGGCCATCGCGCGGGAGACGGCGTGGACGCCGCCGCGCGGGAAGTAGACCCCCGCCACCGAGTCGAGGTACGCGATGACCGCGTAGATGGCCAGCGCGTCGTGCGGGGCGAGCCCGGCGTACATCGCCTGGAACGAGAAGATCCGCTGGGTGCGCGGGTCCCGGAAGAACTGGTTGATCTTCGTCTGGAGGCGGCGGAAGGCCCCGCCGGCGAGCAGCTTGAGCAGGTTGCCGGTGATCAGGTCGGTCGGCGCGTCCAGGTTGCGCTCGATGAAGTCGGCCCGCTCCAGGCGCCACAGCTCCCGCGCGTAGTCGACGAAGCGCAGGTAGCCGTCGGCCTCCCGCGGCCCGCAGACCCGGGAGATCTCGGCCGCCATCCGGGTGGTGTCGGTCAGCACGTCGAGGGTCGAGCCGTCCGGGTAGTACGCCCGGTAGGCCGGGTCGAGCGGGGTCAGGTCGAGCCAGTCACGCAGCTCCTCGCCGACCGCCCCGAGTGCCTCGGCGATCAACTCGGGCATGGTGAGCACGGTCGGGCCGGTGTCGAACTCGTAGCCGTCCACGGCGAGCCGGCCGGCCCGCCCGCCGGGCACCGGCTCGCGTTCCAGCACGGTCACCTGCCGGCCGCTGCCGGCCAGGTGCAGCGCGCAGGCCAGCCCGCCCAGCCCGGCGCCGACGACCACCACCCGGTCCGTCCGTCCCGTCACCGTCCGCACGTGACCACCTCCTCGGAGAAGTCGTTCATCAGGCCCGCCGGTTGGTGGCGGCGGCGGCCAGCCCGGTCAGCGCGGTCCGCGCCGTCCGGTCCACGGGCGCGGCGTCGAGCGCGGCCAGCGCGTCGCCCAGCCGCTCGGCGATCATCCGCTCCACCCGGGCCACCGCCCCGGTGTCGGCGACCAGCTCGGCGAGCCGGCCGGCAGGCAGCTCGCCGGCCCGGTCCAGCGCCTTGAGCTGGGCCGGCGTGGCCAGCTGCCGGGCCAGCATGAGCAGTGTGGTCGGTTTGCCGGTGCGCAGGTCGTCACCGGCCGGCTTGCCGGTGGCGGCCGGGTCGCCGTAGGTGCCGAGCAGGTCGTCGCGGAGCTGGAACGCCTCGCCGACGGCCAGGCCGTAGCGCGTGTACGCGGTGGCCAGCGGGGCGTCGGCGGGGACCCCGGCCAGGCAGGCGCCGAAGAGCAACGGTCGCTGGACGGTGTAGCTCGCCGTCTTGTAGCGGGCCACCCGCAGTGCCCGGTCGACCGACCAGTTGGCCGCGTCGTTCTCGCCGAGCACGTCCAGATACTGCCCGGCGATCGTCTCCACCCGCATCTGGTCGTAGCAGCGGCGGACCTCGAGCAGTCGGGCCGGCGCCACGGTGGCCTGTGCCAGCAGCCGGTCGGCCCAGACCATGCAGAGGTCGCCGATGAGCACGGCGACCGCCTCGCCGAACCGGCCGGGATCGCCCCGGTGGCCGGCGGCGACGTGCTGCGCGGCGAGGGCGACGTGCGCGGTGGGCCGGCCGCGGCGGGTGGCGGAGGAGTCCATCACGTCGTCGTGCACGAGCGCGAAGGTGTGCAGCAGTTCGAGGGCGGCCAACGCGGGCAGCACCGGTGGCAGCGGCTCGGTGCCGCCCACGGCCCCGCGCCAGCCCCAGTACGCGAACGTGGGCCGGATCCGCTTGCCACCGACCAGGACGGCCTCTCGCGCGGAGGCCGCGAAGCCGCCCATCGCCGGGTCGATCCCGGAGAGCGAGTCGACCTCGGTCGTGAGGAAGGTGGTCAGGGTGTCGTCCACCGCGGTCAACAGGTCACGGGTGTACGCGGCCAGTACGGCGCGGACGGGATCGTCCCCCTCGCCCGGACGTGCCGGTGCCACGCGGATCGCGCTGCCGACAACTGCGTCGTTGGCCATGCGGCCCAGCGTACCCTAGGGTTTACGAGTTGCGTCGATTGGTGCGTCGATAAACGAGGAGGGCCGGTGGACACCGATCTCACCGCTGCCTATGACCGGTGTCGTGAGGTGCACAGACGTCACGGTCGCACCTACTATCTCGCCACCAGGCTGCTCCCCGCCTGGAAACGGCGGCACGTGCACGCCCTCTACGGATTCACCCGCTACGCCGACGAGATCGTGGACCGCACCGAGGACCTGCCGCCGGCCGAGCGGGCCGCCCGGCTGGACGACTGGGCCAGCCGCTTCCTTGCCGGCCTGCACGGCGCGCCGGTCGACGACCCGCTGCTGCCGGCCGTGCTGCACACGATCGCCGTCTTCGACCTCGACCGGGACGACTTCGCGTCGTTCCTGAAGAGCATGGCGATGGACCTGACGGTCACCGCGTACCCGACCTACGACCACCTGCTCGACTACATGGAGGGCTCGGCGGCGGTCATCGGCACCATGATGCTGCCGATCCTGGGCAGCTCCGACCCGACCGCGGCCCGGGAGCCGGCCCGGCAGCTCGGCTTCGCCTTCCAGCTCACGAACTTCATCCGGGACGTCGCCGAGGACCTCGACCGGGGTCGCACCTACCTCCCGGACGAGGACCTGGCGAAGTTCGGCGTCACCCACGACGAGCTGGCCCAGGCCCGCGTCCGGGGGCGCGGCACACCCCGGATCCGCGAGCTGATCGAGTACGAGGTGACCCGGGCCCAGGCGCACTACGCCGCCGCCGCGCCCGGCATCACCATGCTCGCGCCGGCCTCGCAGGCCTGCATGCGCACCGCGTACGCGCTCTACGGCGGCATCCTCGACGAGGTGGCCGCGCAGGGCTACGACGTCTTCGCCCGGCGGGCCCTGGTGCCGCAGCGACGCC
Source organism: Micromonospora sp. NPDC049301 (assembly GCF_040678715.1). Taxonomy (NCBI): domain Bacteria; kingdom Bacillati; phylum Actinomycetota; class Actinomycetes; order Micromonosporales; family Micromonosporaceae; genus Micromonospora; species Micromonospora sp. NPDC049301. The sequence goes on from NZ_JBFAQO010000001.1 coordinate 428,656, forward strand.
GGATGGCGGTGGCCGCCCGCGCCCTGCTCACCTCGGCCGGCACCCCGGTCACCGTCCCCGGGCCGACGGTCCAACCCCGGTGAGCGCGGGCACCGCGCGACCCCGGAGCTGGCCGGGGTGCCGGCTGGTCAGAGGCAGGAGTGCAGCGCCTCGACCAGCTCGTCCACCCGGTCGTGCTCGGCCAGCTGCCCGGTGGCGTACGCGAAGGTGTAGCCGCGCTCCGGGTCCGCCCACGCGCTGCTGCCGCCGATGCCGCCCATGCCCCAGCTGCCGTCCGGCTCCCACTGCATGCCCAGTGTCCACCGGGTCGGACGGTCCAGCACCAGATCCGGCCCGTCGTACTGGACCCGGGTCGCCTCCGCCACCAGCTCCGGGCTGAACAGCCGGACGCCGTCCAGGGCGCCGCCGGCGAGCAGACCGGCGTAGAGCCGGGCCAGGCCGGACGCGGTCGCGTGCAGGTTGACCGCGGGCACCTCGGCGCCCCGCCAGAGCGAGCTGTTGACCATCGCCAGGTCCCGCCCGCCGGGCGGGTTGTCCATCGAGCGGGCACGTAGTGAGCCGGGTTCGCCGAGCATCCGGGTCGGCCACTCCGGGTCGCCGTAGCGCAGGTCCGCGCAGCGCCGCTGGTCCGTCGCCGCCAGTCCGAAGCCGAGGTCGAGCCGCCACCGGCCGGCGATCTCCTCAGCCAAAAACCGGCCCACCGACCGGCCGTCCACCCGGCGGACCAGTTCGCCCACCAGGTGCCCGTACGTCCAGGCGTGCTCCCCGGCGACCGAGCCCGGCACCCACTCGGGGTCGGCGGCGGCCAGGTCGCCGGTGAGCAGCGCCCAGTCGGCGATCGCGGTGGCCGGTCGGGGCACCGGGAATGCCGGCAGCCCGGCGGTGTGCGACAACACCTGGCGCACCGTGGCCGGGGTGCGGAACTCCGGCCAGTACCGGGCGACCGGCGCGTCGAGGTCGACCCGCCCACGGTCGACCAGCATCAGCAGGCAGAGCGCGGCCACCGGCTTGCCGACCGAGTAGACGTTGACCAGGGTGTCGGGCCGCCACCCGTCGCCGCCGGCCGGGCCGGTCCCAGCGCCGGCGACGGTGCGGGAGCCGCCGACCAGGTCGATCATCGGATGGCCGTCGTACCAGACGGTGAGGCTGGCGCCGGTCTCCCGACCGGTGGCGAGCAGGTCGTGGAAGCAGTCCCGGACCGGGGCGAAGCGCGCGTGCATCCGGTCACCGTAGGCGGCCGGGCCGGGTGAGCGCGTCGACTTTTCCCGCACCTCCGTGTTCCGGGTGGGGCTGCTGGGGGATGCTGTCGGGGTGGCGGAGCCGGAGCTGGTGGATGTGGTCGTGGTCGGGCTCGGGGTCGGCGGCGAGGAGGTGGCCGGGCGTCTCGCCGAGGCCGGCCTGAGCGTCGTCGGCATCGAACGGGACCTGGTCGGCGGGGAATGCCCGTACTGGGGGTGCATCCCGAGCAAGATGATGATCAGAGCGGCCAACGCGCTCGCCGAGGCGCGCCGCGTCGACGGGCTGGCCGGGACGGCGACGGTCCAGCCGGACTGGGCGCCGGTGGCGAAGCGGATCCGCGAGGAGGCCACCGACACCTGGGACGACACGGTCGCGGTGCGGCGGTTCACGGATCGGGGCGGCCGGTTCGTCCGAGGGAGTGGCCGACTCGACGGCCCGGGTCGGGTCCGGGTCGGCGACCAGGTCTTCCAGGCCCGGCACGGGATCGTGCTGGGCACCGGCACCCGGCCATCGGTGCCGCCGATCGAGGGGCTGGCCGACACTCCGTACTGGACCAACCACCAGGCGATCGAGGTCGAGCAGCTACCGGAGTCGTTGCTGGTGCTCGGCGGTGGCGCGATCGGGTTGGAGCTGGCGCAGGTCTTCGCACGGTTCGGGGTGCGGGTCACGGTGATGGAGGCACTGGACCGGGTGCTGGCCATCGAGGAGCCGGAGGCGTCCGAGGTGGCCGCCGCGGCGCTACGCGCCGACGGCGTGGAGATCCACACCGGGGTACGCGCCGAGCGGGTCGAGCACGACGGGAGCCGGTTCACCCTGCACGGCGTCGGCGGGGCGCAGTTCACCGCCGATCAGTTGCTGGTCGTGACGGGCCGCCGGGCACATCTGGACGAGCTGGGACTCGACACGGTCGGCATGGACGCCGCCCAGCGGTACCTGCCGGTGGACGACCGGCTGCACGTCACCGACGGCATCTGGGCGGTCGGTGACGTGACCGGCGAGGGGGCCTTCACCCACATCGCCATGTACCAGGCGGCGATCGTGATCGCCGACATGCTGGCCCTGGCCCGGCAGGCGAACGCGGGGCCGGACGCCAGCGGCACCGCCAGCGTGGTCGGCGGTGCGATGGGCGCGGCCAGCTCGTTGGGTGCCAGCGGGTCGAGCGGATCGGCGGGCAGCGTGCCGCGCGCCGACTACCGGGCGCTGCCCCGGGTGACCTTCACCGACCCGGAGGTCGGCGCGGTCGGGCTGACCGAGCACCAGGCCCGGGAGCGCGGCATCAACGTGCAGGTCGGCTTCACCAAGCTGGGCAGCTCGACCCGGGGCTGGATCCACCGGGTCGGCGACGACGGTTTCATCAAGCTGATCGCGGACGCCGACCAGGGGGTGCTGATCGGGGCGACCTCGGTCGGCCCGGCGGGTGGCGAGGTGCTCTCCGCGCTGGTGGTGGCGGTGCACGCGGCCGTGCCGCTGAGTCAGCTCCGGCACATGATCTACGCCTATCCGACCTTCCACCGGGCCATCGAGGACGCGTTGCGCAACCTGTCCTGACGGTCCCCGACCACCGACGTCGGGGAGCAGAGCACGGCAGGGAGGAAGCAAACGCCGGGCATCTGGCTGTTCATTTCTTTCATTTCAGTGACGTACGATTGCGGCCGTGACCAAGCGGTTGACTGAAGTTGCCAAGAAGGCGGGCGTCAGCGAGGCCACCGTCAGCCGGGTGCTCAACGGCCGGGACGGGGTCTCCGAGGCGACCCGGACGGCCGTGCTGACCGCGTTGGACGTGCTCGGCTACGAGCGACCGACCAAGCTGCGCGGCGAGCGGGCCCGGCTGGTCGGGCTGGTGCTGCCCGAGCTGCAGAACCCGATCTTCCCGGCGCTCGCCGAGGTGGTCACCGGGTCGCTCGCCCAGCGTGGCTACACGCCAGCGCTCTGCGCCCGCACGATCGGCGGCGTCTCCGAGATGGACTACGTGGAGATGCTCCTCGATCATCAGGTCTCCGGGGTGATCTTCGCCGGTGGCTCGTACGCGCTCGCCGACGCCCGGCACGACCACTATCGCCGGCTGACCGACCGGGGCCTTCCCGTGGTGCTGGTCAACGCGGGTGTGGACGAGTTGGGCTTCCCCCGGGTCTCCACCGACGACGCGGTCGCGGTGGAGCAGGCGTACGGGCACCTGCGTTCGCTGGGGCACGACCGGATCGGGATGGTGCTCGGCCCGGAGGGGCACGTGCCGTCCCGGCGCAAGCTGGACGCGATGATCCGGGCCGCGGGCTGGGCCGACGACACGGACTGTGTCGAGCGCTCCAGCTTCTCCATGGAGGGGGCGCGGGTCGCCGCCACGAAGCTGGTCGAGCGTGGCGTCACCGGGATCATCTGCGCCAGCGACGTGCTGGCCCTGGGCACCATCCGGGCCGCCCGCCGGCTGGGTCGTGTGGTGCCGACGGACGTGTCGGTGGTGGGCTTCGACGACTCCGCGTTCATGACCTGCACCGACCCGCCGTTGACCACGGTGCGCCAGCCGATCGAGACGATGGGGCAGGCCGCGGTGGACCTGCTGGTCACCCAGATCGAGGGTGCCGGCGTGCTGCACGACGAGTTGCTGTTCGAGCCCGAGCTGGTGGTTCGCGGTTCGACCGCCCCGGCCCCGGGCCGCTGACCGACCCTCCGGCGACGGAGAACCTGCGCCCCGCCGCTCCAATCCCCTGAAACGACGCTCGGCCGTCGACCGCGATCAGCGGTCGACGGCCGTTCTCGTCGTTGCCGGAATCGAGCAGCGCCGGCCGGGGCCGCCGATGGGTCACAAGGGACGAAAGCCAACATCCCGCCCCCATTTCAAGATCCTGTCGTGGTTTGCCGTTAGAAAGTCGTGTCCTTTCACAACAGGATCGATACCTTGCCGAAATGAGTCGACCTCGTTACAGTGACTCCACTCACATCTGGCTCCGGCGCAGTTACTGCCGGTCAGGTCGCATCACCGCAGCTAGCGAACGTCATGCAGACACCGTTCCCGAAGGGATGGACAGATGTCCGTACCGCAATACCGAAAGGCTGCGGCGTTAGCGCTCGTGGCCGGCCTGGGGTTCAGCCTCACGGCATGCTCCACGAAGAGCGATGACAAGGACACGAACGCAGGCGGCAAGGTCACGATCACGGTCGACTGCCAGCCGGTCGGCGCCCAGAAAGAGCTGTTGAAGAACTGGAACGACGATGTCGCCGAGTTCCAGCGGCAGAACCCGGACATCGTCATCAAGAGCGTGAGCGTCGGCGAGCAGTGCAACAACCCGCCGGACTTCACCGCCCGCCTCGCCGGCGGCACCGTGACCGACGTGTTCTACGGGTACATGACCGATCTCCAGCAGGTGCTCGACTCCGGCCAGGCGATGGACATCTCCCAGCACGTCAACAAGGGCACGATCCCGACCTGGGACAGCGTCGACCCGGCGCTCAAGGAGGTCTTCACCGACGGCGGCAAGCTCTACGCCGTCCCGGTGAAGAACTACTCGATGGGCCTGGTCTACAACAAGGTCCTGTTCCAGCAGGCCGGGCTCGACGTGAACAACCCGCCCAAGACCTGGGGCGAGGTCCGGGCCGCCGCCAAGAAGATCTCCGCGCTCGGCAACGGCATCGCCGGCTACTCGGAGTACAGCGCCGGCAACACCGGCGGCTGGCACTTCACCTCCCTGCTCTACTCGCAGGGCGGCCAGGTGCTGAGCGCCGACGGCAAGAAGGCCGACTTCAACAACCCGATGGGCAAGCAGGTCCTGCAGAACCTCAAGGACATGCGGTACGGCGACAACAGCATGGGGGCCCGGCAGCTGCTCCAGTGGGGTGACCTGCTGACCAACGCGGGTGCGGGCAAGGTCGGCATGTTCATCGGCGCCCCGGACGCCACGCAGGCGATCGTCAGCCAGTTCCAGGGCAAGTTCCAGGACTGGGCGATGGCCCCGCTGCCCGGCCAGGACGGCCTGGCGAAGGGCACGCTCGGTGGTGGCGAGGGTTACTTCTTCAAGAAGGACCTCACCCCCGAGCAGGTCAAGGCCGGTCTCAAGTGGATCGCGTACCAGAAGCTGACGCCGGGCAAGGGCCAGTTCGACTACGTCCGGGCCAAGCCGCAGAACTACCCGGTGGGTCTGCCCCAGCCGCTGCTCTTCGCCAACGGCAGCGAGGCGCAGAAGCAGGAACTCGAACTGCGTAAGGCCAACGCGAACGTCGACACCGCGAACTTCGCGATCTTCGAGGCGACCCCGGTGCCGATCAAGGGTGAGCCGCGCAACGCGCAGGCGGTCTACGCGGTGCTCGACGCCGCGATGTCCGGTGTGCTGACGAACCCGAACTCGAACATCGACGCACTGCTCAAGACCGCTGAGGAGAAGGTCAACCAGCTCCTCGCCGCCGAGAGCTGACAGATCGTGTGGGGGCCGGGACGCCGACCCGGCCCCCACGCTATTCGCACCGCATCGTCGACGTCACCGACTCACCCAGGAGTTGCCTTGGCGCTCACCACCGTCCCGGAGACCCCCAGGAAACCGGGCCGCCCGCCGTCGCCGTACTCGGCGAGGCCGCAGCGCACGAGCCTCGGCCGCAAGGTACGGGACAACCTCACCGGTCACGCGTTCCTGATCGGGGCGGTGCTCTGCTTCGTCGTCTTCTCCTGGTACCCGATGATCCGCGGGATCGTCATGAGCTTCCAGCGCACCCGGCGCGGCGAGACCACCTGGGTGGGTTGGGACAACTACTCCCGCATCATCGCCGACCCGAGCTTCTGGACGGCCTGGCAGAACACGTTCTACTTCACGGTGCTCGCGCTCGCCCTCGGGTACGTGGTGCCGTTCTTCGTGGCGATCCTGCTCAACGAATTCCGCCACGGCAAGGGTTACCTGCGGATCCTGGTGTACCTGCCGGTGATGCTGCCGCCGGCCTCCGCGCTGTTCCTGTTCAAGTTCTACGCGTACGACCCCAGCGAGGCGGGGCTCTTCAACGCGATCCTCAAGGCCCTGCACCTGCCCACCTCGCAGTGGATGCAGTCGCCGGAGATGACGATGCCGGCGATGGTGGTCGCGTCGACCTGGATGAACATGGGCGGCGCGGTGCTCATCTACCTGGCGTCGTTGCAGAACATCCCCGGCGAGCTGTACGAGGCGGCCGAGCTCGACGGCGCCGGGATCTGGCGGCGGATCCTGCACGTGACGATCCCGCAGACCCGGCTGATCCTCGCGCTCCTGGCGATGTTGCAGATCGTCGCCACGATGCAGCTCTTCATCGAGCCACTGATCCTCGCCAACGGTGCGGGCGCGGAGGACTCCGCGACCTCGGTGGCGTACCTCATCTACCAGCACGGGTTCTTCCAGAACGACCTCAACGGCGCCGCCGCACTGGGCGTGATCATGCTCGTGGTGCTGGCCGGCTTCTCCGCCGTGTACGTGCGGCTGACTGCGAAACAGGACTAGGACGGCGAGGAATGGCACAGGACTCCGGAACCCGGACCCTCATCTCCCAGACCCAGATCAGCCGGGGGCGCGGTCGGGTCATCTACTGGACGCTGCTGGTCATCGTCGTGGCGGGGTTCACGCTCGTCTTTCTCGGACCGCTCTACTGGATGGTCACCGGCGCGCTCAAGTCCGGCCAGGAGATCGCGCAGACCCCACCCACGCTGTTCCCGAAGGATCCGCAGCCGCAGAACTACGTCGACGCGTGGAACAACCTGGCCCTCGCCAAGCTGCTGTTCAACACGTTCTACTACGCCATCGGCGCGGTGCTGTTCCAACTGGTCTTCGACAGTGCGGCGGCGTACTCGTTGTCCAAGCTTCGACCGATCTTCGGCAACGCGATCCTCGGCCTGATGCTGGCGACGCTGATGATCCCGGCGATGGTCCTCATCGTGCCGCAGTACGTGACCGTGCTCGACCTGCCGATCCTGCACATCAACCTGCTCGACTCGCCGTTCGCGATCTGGTTGCCCCTGGTCGCGAACGCGTTCAACATCTTCCTGCTGAAGCGGTTCTTCGACTCGATCCCGGAGGAGTTGATGGCGGCCGCCCTCATGGACGGGGCGACGTCGCTGCGTACGCTCTGGTCGATCATCCTGCCGCTGTCGCGCCCCATCCTCGGCGTAGTCGCGATCTTCGCCGTGACGGCGGTCTGGAAGGACTTCCTCTGGCCGAAGCTGGTCATGCCCTCGCCCGAGACCCGGACGGTAAGCGTCGGCATCTACACCTTCGCCGGTGGCACGCCGATGAACGTGGTGATCGCCGCGTCGGTCATCGCCGCGATCCCGACCGTCATCATCTTCCTGATCTTCCAACGGAACATCATGTCCGGTCTGACCACGGGCAGCATCAAGGGCTGACCACCACCGCATCCGTCCGCGCGGCGAACAACGACAGTTCGCCCGACACATGACCAGGTCCGGCGAACCCGCCGACGTACTGACGCAGAAAGCAGGTGCTCGTGTCCACAGCTGACAGAAGTCCGTGGTGGCGGGGAGCGGTGATCTACCAGGTGTATCCCCGGAGCTTCGCCGACGGCAACGGCGACGGCATCGGCGACATCGCGGGCATCCGGTCCCGGCTGAATCACCTGTCCGCGCTCGGCGTCGACGCGATCTGGTTCAGCCCCTGGTATCCCTCCCCGATGGCCGACGCCGGCTACGACGTGTCGGACTACCGCGACATTGACCCGGTCTTCGGCACGCTCGCCGAGGCGGAGGCGCTGATCTCGGAGGCACACACGCTCGGCATCCGGACCATCGTCGACGTGGTGCCCAACCACTGCTCCGACGCGCACCCGTGGTTCCAGGCCGCGCTCGCCGGCGGGCCCGGCGCGCCCGAACGGGACCTGTTCTGGTTCCGTCCCGGCCGCGGCCCGAACGGCGACGAGCGACCCACCGACTGGGTCGGCGAGTTCGGGGGGCCGACCTGGACCCGGACCACCAACCCGGACGGCACCCCGGGCGACTGGTACCTGCACCTGTTCGCCCCCGAACAGCCGGACTTCAACTGGGACCACCCCCGGGTGCGGGAGGAGTTCGAGGACATCCTGCGGTTCTGGTTCGACCGGGGGGTGGACGGCATCCGGATCGACTCGGCCGGGCTGCTGGTCAAGGACGGGACGCTGCCCGAGGTCGACCCGGACCAGCCACACCCGTTCCACGACCTCGACGGCGTGCACGACATCTACCGGGGCTGGCGGCGGGTGGCCGACGCGTACCCCGATCGGGCGCTGATCGGTGAGGTGTGGCTGCCGGATCGGCAGCGGTTCGCCAACTACCTGCGCCCGGACGAGCTGCACGCCGCGTTCAACTTCGACTTCCTCGGCTGCGCCTGGGACGCCTCGGCGCTGCGGGAGAGCATCGACGGGACGCTGAGCGCGCACGCGCCGGTCAACGCGCCGGCCACCTGGGTGCTCTCGAACCACGACGTCACCCGGCACGTCACCCGCTACGGCCGGGCGGACACCACGTTCAGCTTCGCCGCGAAGCGCGAGGGGATCCCCACCGACCTGGAACTGGGCACCCGCCGGGCCCGTGCCGCCGCGCTGCTGTCGCTGTCGCTGCCCGGCGCCGCCTACGTCTACCAGGGCGAGGAGCTGGGCCTCTACGAGGTCGAGGACATCCCGTACGCGCTGCGTCAGGACCCGATGTGGGAACGCTCCGGCCGGATCGACCCCGGCCGGGACGGCTGCCGGGTCCCGCTGCCGTGGGCCGGGGACGAGCCGCCGTTCGAGTTCAGCCCCGAGGGTGCGGCAGCGCCCTGGCTGCCGCAGCCGGCCGACTGGAAGGACCGGACGGTCCGGGCGCAGACCGGCGACCCGGCCTCGATGCTGGAGCTGTACCGGGCGGCGATCCAGATCCGGCGGGCCGAGCCGGCGCTCGGCGACGGGGAGATGAGCTGGCTGCCCGCCCCGGCCGGCGTGCTCGCCTTCAACCGTGGCGGCGGTTTCCGCTGCCTGGTCAACCTCACCGACGCACCGGTGCCGCTGCCCGCCGACGGGGACCTGCTGCTGGCCAGCGGGCCACTCGACGACGGTCTGCTGCCGTCGGACACCGCCGTCTGGCTGCGTACCGCCGAACCGGCGGACGCGCCGCGCGCGGCGGACGGACCCGGCCTGACCTGACCGCTCTGGTGCCGGCGGCCCGTCCCGGCCGCCGGCACCACACCACCCGGCCCGGCTCCGCAGGGACCGTCGGGAGGAAGGAGGAACAAGGGGAGAGCGCCACGCCGCACGGACACGGGGGGATCTGGCCTGCCTGACGAAAGGGAGAGCGCAGCTCATGGCCAACCACACCACCGGCACCCCGCACCACCTCCGACACCCGACCCGGGCAGGGTTGGCCGCCATCGCCGCCGCCCTGCTCGCCGCGACATCGGTGACCGCCCTCGCGGTCACCGGCACCGCGACCCCGGCCTCGGCGGCCGGCCTGTCCCCCTTCGACATCCCCGGCCGGGGCGCCACCGTCCCGTTCGTGGAGCAGGAGGCGGAGAAGGCCGCCCACAACGGCACGAAGATCGGCCCGGACCGGCGTTACGGCACGCTGCCGTCCGAGGCGTCCGGCCGGGAGGCGGTCACCCTCGACTCCGCCGGCGAGTACGTCGAGTTCACCCTCACCGCCCCGGCCAACGCGGTCACCTTCCGGATCAGCCTGCCGGACAGCCCGGCCGGCACCGGCCGGGACGCCGCCATCGACCTGCGGGCCAACGGGAGCCTGCTGAAGTCGGTCCCGGTGACCTCCCGGTACGGCTGGTACTACGGCGGCTACCCGTTCAACAACAACCCGGGCGACACCAACCCGCACCACTTCTACGACGAGACCCGGGCGATGTTCGGCAGCACCTACCCCACCGGCACGAAGATCCGGTTGCAGGTCTCCTCGACCGCCCAGTCGCCAACCTTCACCATCGACCTGGCCGACTTCGAGCTGGTCGGCCCGGCGATCACGAAGCCCACCGGTGCGCTCGACGTGGTGACCGACTTCGGCGCCGACCCGAGCGGCGCGACCGACTCGACCGCGAAGTTCCAGGCGGCGGTCGACGCCGGTAAGGCCCAGGGCCGGGTGGTCTGGATCCCGACCGGCACGTTCACCCTCTGGGACCACGTGGTGGTCGACGGGGTGACCCTGCGCGGCGCCGGCCCGTGGTATTCGGTGCTCGGCGGCCGGCACCCCACCGACCGCAAGCGGGCCGCCGGCATCTACGGCAAGTACGTACCCGGTGGCGGCTACACCGGCGGGGTCCGCCCGCACGAGGCGAACGGCCCGAGCCGCAACGTCACGCTGCGGGACTTCGCCATCATCGGTGACATCCGGGAACGGGTGGACGAGGACCAGGTCAACGCGCTCGGCGGGGCGATGACCAACTCGGTGGTGGACAACCTCTGGCTGGAGAACACCAAGGTCGGGGCCTGGATGGACGGCCCGATGGACAACTTCGTCATCCGCAACAGCCGGATCCTCGACCAGACCGCCGACGGGGTGAACTTCCACACCGGCGTGACCAACTCGACGGTGACCAACACGTTCGTCCGGAACACCGGCGACGACGCGCTCGCGATGTGGGCGCAGAACGTGCCGAACGTCAACAACTCCTTCACGCACAACACCATCGGCGTGACGCTGCTGGCGAACCACCTGGTCAGCTACGGCGGCCGGGACATCAAGATCACCGACAACGTGACGGCCGACTCGCTGACCAACGGTGGCGGCATCCACGTGGCCAACCGGTACCCCGGCGTGCAGGGCGCCACCGGCGTCCAGGGCACCTGGACGATCGCCCGGAACACGCTGATCCGCAACGGCAACTCGGACTACAACTGGAACTTCGGCGTCGGGGCGATCTGGTTCTCCGCCCTCAACGAGGCGTTCCAGAACCCCACCATCAACATCACCGACACCGACATCCTGGACAGCTCGTACGCGGCGCTGCACTGGATCGAGGGCCAGACCAACGGGATCAACCTCAACAACGTACGGATCGACGGCGCCGGCACGTACGCCCTCCAGGTGCAGGCGCCCAGCCAGGTGTCCTTCACCAACGTGCGGGCCACCAACATCGCGCAGAGCAACCCGATCCACAACTGCGTGGGTGGCGGCTTCCAAATCACCCAGGGCGCCGGCAACTCCGGCTGGTACACGCCCACCCCGTACTGCGGGCCATGGCCGGAACCGCAGTGGGGCGGTGGACCCAGCACCCCGCCGACCACCCCGCCGCCCACCACCCCGCCACCGACCACGCCCCCGCCCGCCGGCGGAAACCTGGCACTGAACCGGCCGGCGACCGCGACCAGCACCAACCAGAGCTACACCGCGGCCAACGCGGTGGACGGCAACGCGGCCACCTACTGGGAGAGCGCCAACAACGCCTTCCCACAGACGCTCACCGTCGACCTGGGCGCGGCCCGGTCGGTCGACCGCGTGGTGCTCAAACTGCCCGCCGGCTGGGAGCGCCGTACCCAGACCCTGTCGGTGCTCGGCTCCACCGACGGGTCGTCGTACGCCACCCTGGCGGCCTCCGCCGGCCGGGTCTTCGACCCCGGCACCGGCAACAGCGTGTCGATCGGCCTGCCCGCCGGCGACCGCCGCTACATCCGGGTCACCGTCACCGGCAACACGGGCTGGCCGGCCGCCCAGCTCTCCGAGGTCGAGGTGTACGGCGGCACACCGACGACGCCGCCGCCCACCACTCCACCCCCGACCACGCCGCCACCCACCGGGAACCTGGCGGCCGGGCGGCCGATCACCGAGACCAGCCACTCCGACGTGTACGCCGCGCCCAACGCGGTGGACGGCAACCCGAACACCTACTGGGAGAGCGCCAACAACGCGTTTCCCCAGTCGGTGACGGTGGACCTCGGCACCGCCCGGTCGGTGTCCCGGGTCATGCTGAAGCTGCCGCCGTCGTCGGCCTGGCAGACCCGCACCCAGACGCTCACCGTGCTCGGCTCCACCGACGGCTCCACCTGGACCACGGTGAAGCCGTCCGCCGGCTACACCTTCAATCCGGCCAGCGGCAACACCGTCACCGTGACCTTCGCGGCGACCAGCCAGCGGCACCTGCGGCTGACCGTCACCGGCAACAGCGGCTGGCCCGCCGGTCAGCTCAGCGAGTTCGAGGTCTACTCCAGCTAGGCCGGCGGCCCCCGCCCAGCCGGGGCGGGGGCCACCCGGCCGGGTGGCCCGGCGCAGCGCAGCTCCGGGCCGGCCTGATTCCCGTCCCACCGCACCGTCCCCCACCTGTCGCGGCACGACGGGCGTACCCCTGCACCCGTCGCCGGGCAACGCACCCACACCCACCCCCGAAAGAGGTGTAGCGACCCCATGTCCAGGACCGGCACCAGACGAGGCACGCCGCCAACCGGCGCGCCCACCACCGTCCCCCGCACCGCCCGTACGGGCCGTCGTCGGATGCTCGCCGGCGCGCTCGCCGGGATGCTCCTCGCCACCGCCCCGGTCGTCACCCCGCTGGCGAGTGCGGCACCGGCGGCCGATCCGTCCGCAGCCGCCGCCCGCGTGGCCATGCTCGCCGGGCTCTCCGCGACCATGACCGCCAGCAGCTACAACCAGAACTACGTGGCCGGCAACGCCAACGACGGCAACGCGGACACCTACTGGGAGAGCGCCAACAACGCGTTCCCGCAGTGGATCCAGGCCGACCTCGGTGCCACGGTCAGCGTGGACCGGGTGGTGTTCAAGCTGCCGCCGTCGTCGGCGTGGCAGACCCGCACCCAGACCCTCTCGGTGCTCGGCAGCACCAACGGCTCGTCGTTCACCACCCTGAAGGCGTCCGCCGGCTACACCTTCAACCCCGCCACCGGCAACACCACGACCGTCAGCTTCACCGCGGCCAGCACCCGCTACGTCCGGGTGCAGGTCACCGGCAACACCGGCTGGCCGGCGGCGCAGTTCTCCGAGGTCGAGGTGTACGGCGCCGTCGGCAGCCCCGACACCCAGGCTCCCAGCGTCCCCGGCAACCTGTCGTACACCCAGCCCGCCAGCGGGCAGATCCGGCTCGCCTGGTCCGCGTCCACGGACAACGTCGGGGTGACCGGCTACGACGTCTACGCCAACGGCGCCCTGCGCGGCAGCGTCAACGGCTCGACCCTGACGTACACCGACAGCCAGCCCGACAGCGCCACGGTCTCGTACTACGTCCGGGCCAGGGACGCGGCCGGCAACCAGTCGGCGAACAGCAACACCGTGACCCGGACCGGCACCGGCAACCCGCCGGTCGGCAGCAACCTGGCGGTCGGCAAGCCGATCACCGCCTCCGGGTTCGTGCACACGTTCGTGGCCACCAACGCCAACGACAACAACGTGGCGACCTACTGGGAGGGCAACGGCAACCCGAGCACCCTGACCGTGCAGCTCGGCGCGAACGCCAGCCTCAGCCAGATCGTGCTGAAGCTGAACCCGGACTCCGCCTGGGGTACGCGTACCCAGAACATCACAGTGCTCGGCCGCGACCAGAACTCCTCGACGTTCACCACCCTGGTCGGTGCGGCGAACTACACCTTCAACCCGGGCAGCGGCAACACCGTGACCATCCCGGTCTCCGGTGCGGCGGCCGACGTACGGCTCTCGATCGCCTCGAACACCGGTGCCCCCGCCGGTCAGGTGGCCGAGTTCCAGGTCATCGGCACCCCGGCGCCGAACCCGGACCTGACCGTGACCGGCATGTCGTTCAGCCCGTCCGCTCCGGTGGAGACCAGCGCCATCACGCTCTCCGCGACCGTGCGGAACGCGGGCTCGGCGGCCTCCGGTGCGACCAACGTCAACTTCTACCTGGGCTCGACCCGGGTCGGCACCGCGTCGGTAGGCGGCCTCGCGGCCGGCGCCTCCACCACGGTCAGCGCCAGCATCGGCACCCGTGACTCGGGCAGCTACCCGCTCAGCGCCAAGGTCGACGAGTCGAACACCGTCGTCGAACAGGACGACACCAACAACAGCTACACCAACCCCAGCCCGCTGGTGGTCGGCGCGGTCGCCAGCTCCGACCTGGTCGCCTCCGCGGTCGACTGGTCACCGGGCAACCCGCCGCCGGGCAGCACGGTCACCTTCTCCGTGTCGATCCGCAACGCCGGCAACCAGGCGTCCGCGTCCGGCGCGCACGGCATCACCCTGACCGTGCTCAACGAATCCGGCACGGTGGTTCGCACCCTGACCGGCTCGTACTCCGGCGTGATCAACGCCGGTGCGACCGTCGGCCCGATCAACCTGGGCACCTGGACCGCCGCGAACGGCAAGTACACCGTCCGGGTGGTGCTCGCCGTCGACGGCAACGAGCTGCCGGTCAAGCAGACCAACAACACCACTGACCGCCCGCTCTTCGTGGGCCGTGGCGCCAACCTCGGCTACGACATGTACGAGGCCGAGGACGGCACGACCGGCGGCGGCGCCGGGCAGGTCGGGCCCAACCGGGACATCGGCAACCTCGGCGGCGAGGCGTCCGGCCGTCGGGCGGTGACCCTCAACAGCACCGGCTCGTACGTCGAGTGGACCACCCGGGCGGCGACCAACACGCTGGTCACGCGCTTCTCCATCCCGGACGCCCCCGGCGGCGGAGGCATCAACTCGACGCTGAACATCTACGTCAACGGCACCCTGCACAAGCCGATCAACCTGACCTCCAAGCACATCTGGCTCTACGGTGCGGAGGCCAGCCCGAGTGACTCGCCCAGCGCGGGCCCGCCCCGGCACCTGTACGACGAGGCGAACGTCATGCTGAACTCGACCATCCCGGCCGGCAGCACGATCCGCCTGCAGAAGGACCCGGCCAACACCACCACGTACGCGATCGACTTCATCAACCTGGAGCTGGTCGCGCCGCGGCCCAACCCGGACCCGGCCCGGTACCGGGTGCCGGCCGGCTTCAGCCACCAGGACGTGCAGAACGCGCTGGACGCGGTCCGGATGGACACCACCGGCAACCTGATCGGTGTCTACCTGCCGGCCGGCACGTACGAGACCGCGCAGAAGCTCCAGGTGTACGGCAAGGCGGTGTCGGTGGTCGGCGCGGGCATGTGGTACACCCGCTTCCAGACGCCACCGTCGCAGCAGAACACCGACGCGGGCTTCCGGGTGGAGTCCTCGGCCAGCGGCTCGTCCTTCTCGCACATCGCCTTCTTCGGCAACTACACCGTCCGGCAGGACGGGCCGGGCAAGGTCTGGGGTGAGCTGAAGGACGTCGACAACATGACGCTGGACAGCGTCTGGGTCGAGCACACCGTCTGCGCGTACTGGGGTGTGAGCGTCAGCGGGCTGACCATCCGCAACAGCCGCTTCCGCAACACCTTCGCCGATGGCGTGAACATGACCAACGGCAGCACCAACAACCTGGTCACCAACACCGAGGGGCGGTCCAACGGCGACGACGCGTTCGCCCTCTTCTCGGCCACCGACCAGGGTGCGTCGACAGGCAACAACGGCAACGTGTTCGAGAACCTCTCGGCCACGCTGACCTGGCGGGCGGCCGGGCTGGCGGTCTACGGCGGGTACAACAACATCTTCCGCAACCTGTACATCGCAGACATGCTGACGTACTCGGGCATCACCATCAGCTCGCTGGACTTCGGCTACCCGTTCATCGGGTTCGGGGCGAGCCCGCCGACCCAGTTCCAGAACATCTCACTGATCCGGGCCGGCGGGCACTTCTGGGGCTCGCAGACGTTCCCCGCGATCTGGGTCTTCTCCGCGTCCAAGGAGTTCCGCGGGATCCGGGTGTCCGACGTCGACATCGTCGATCCGACGTACACCGGGATCATGTTCCAGACCAAGTACACCGGGTCGCAGCCGGAGAACCCGATCACCGACACGGTCTTCACCAATGTCTCGATCAGCGGTGTCCGCAAGAGCGGTGATGCGTTCGACGCCAAGTCGGGCTACGCGATCTGGGCCAACGAGATGCCGGAACCCGGTCAGGGCCCGGCGGTCGGCTCGGTCACCTTCAACAACCTGCGACTGACCAACAACTACCAGGACATCCGCAACACGACGTCGACCTTCACCATCAACCGCAACTGATCTGACCGGTAGCCGATGCCGCCGGGAGGCTCACCCCTCCCGGCGGCATCGCGCCGTGCCGGCCCTCGCCGGCGGCGAACCGGGCCGCGCCGGCGGCCGCGTCGGTGGCCAGCGAGTCCATCCCGTACGCGAGTTCCGTCGCCAGCGCCTCCGTCTCGGGTCGACCGGCTCCGGCCAGCACGGCCGCCCGGTCGTTGCGCAGGCAGGTCTGCGGGTGCCGGGCGATCGCCGCCGCCAGCTCCTCGGCCGCGGCCCGTGCCTGGCCGGGCGGCACCAGCCGGTTGACCAACCCCATCGCGTACGCCTCGTCGGCGGGCACCGGCCGGCCGGTGAGGATCAGGTCCATCGCCCGACTCTCACCGATCAGCCGGGGCAGCCGAACCGTGCCGCCGTCGATCAGGGGCACCCCCCAGCGGCGGCAGAACACCCCGAGCGTCGCGTCGGACTCGGCGACCCGCAGGTCGCACCAGAGCGCCAACTCGAGCCCGCCGGCCACCGCGTACCCGGAGATCGCCGCGATCACCGGCTTGCTCAGCGCCATCCGGGTCGGACCCATCGGGCCGTCCCCCTCCGGCTCGACCCGGTTGCCGCTCGGCGTGCCGATCGCCTTGAGGTCGGCGCCGGCGCAGAACGTGCCGCCGGCTCCCCAGAGCACGGCCACCGCCGCGTCCGGGTCGGCGTCGAAGGCCCGGAAGGCGTCGGCCAACGCCCGCGCGGTCGGCCCGTCGACGGCGTTCCGGGCCGTCGGCCGGTCCAGCACCACTGTCGTCACCGGCCCGGCGCGCTCCACCCGTACACCCATCGGCCCAGCATGCCCGCCGCGTCCGGCCGCCACAATCCTCGTCGATCTTGCACTTCTGGTCGCCGTTCCTGTCGGCTGTGACCGGAATGGCGGGGCAACAACTACAAGATCGGCGGGCGTGGGGTGCGATCACGTTTCGCTACGGCTTTGTCACCGCCGACCGGTTTGCGACCGCCTTTGCCGGGAAGTCGGTACTCGTGAGAGCACTATTGACGAGAGTTGAGCAGGATTCCCGGCTGGATCGGGTGGGTGACCGGCTCCAGCGGGCGGTCCTCGGCACGTTGCGTCCGCGGCGGCTGCGGGACCTGCTGCACGGGGTGACGCTGGGGCATCCGCTGCATCCGGCGATGGTGCAGGTGCCGGTGGGCTCCTGGATCAGCGCCGCGGTGCTGGACCTGATGCCCGGGCAGCGCCGGGCCGCCACCATGCTGGTCGGCCTGGGCACCGTCAGCGCCCTGCCGGCAGCGGTCACCGGGCTGAACGACTGGGCGGCGCTCTCCCGGGACCAGCGCCGGGTCGGCCTGGTGCACGCCGCCGCGAACGGCGTGGGGCTGACGCTCTACGCCGGTTCGCTGGCCGCGCGGCTCGCCGGGCGGCACGGCGTCGGCCGTACCCTCGGCATGCTCGGGCTCTCCGCCGCGAGCCTCGGGGCGTACATCGGCGGTCACCTGGCCTACAAGCAGGGGGCGCAGGTCAACCAGAGCATCTCCGAGCTGCACCGGATGAGCGACGGCTGGCACTCGTTGGTCGACATGACGGCGCTGCCGCAGCGCACCCTGATGACCCGCGAGGTGGACGACGTCTCGGTGATCCTCTACCGGCACGGTGACGAGGTCACGGTGATGCTGGAGCGCTGCCCGCACCAGAGCGGGCCGCTCGGCGAGGGCGAGGTGCAGGAGATCGACGGCCACGCCTGCGTGGTCTGCCCGTGGCACGGCAGCGCCTTCCGCCTGAACGGTGGCGAGGTCGTGCAGGGGCCGTCCGGCAACGACCAGCAGATCCTGCCCACCCGGGTCCAGAACGGCGTACTCCAGACCCGCCTGCCCTGACAACCGCGTCCGTGCCGTTGGGGACGGTGTCACTCTCGGCGCTCTCCTGACCCATCACCTCGCCACCCCGACGGCGGCGACCGCCTACGGGACGCGTGAGCGTCGGGTCAGCCGCGGCGGTGCCGACCAGCCGGTGGTTCGGCAGCGCCTCCCGCAGGTGTCCCGCCGATGCTCCGGGCCACGCCGCCCGGGAGAGTGCGGGTGGATGCGGCCAACCGGGGGCCCGTCCCGGCGGTGGCCGGACGGCGGCGCAGCCCGAGCACCGCGCCGATCTGGGCGCCGACGATGCTCGCCACGGCCAGCACGGCGGAGACCGCCAGCGGCCGGTTGACCCGGTCGGTGGTGCCGGCCCGGGCTGCCCCGACGGTCATGGCGGGTGGTTGACCCGCCGACTCCGTACCGGTGGGCGGGGCGGGGGTCACCCGTTCGGGTGCGGCCTGCTCGGGTGCCGGCCGGGGCGCCGGTGGCCTGGGCGCGGCGGGTCGGCCCACCAGCCGGCCGGTGGCGTGCGGCCGCTTGCCCTGGTCGGTGGCCTCGGCGGGCAGCCGGAGCAGCTGGCCGGGGCGGATCCGGTCCGGGTCGTCGAGTCGGTTCAACTCGGCCAGCCGGCGGTAGTCGGCGAACTCGTCCAGGTAACGCTCGGCGACCTCGCCGAGGTAGTCGCCCCGCGCCACCCGGTACACCGATGCTGGCTCGTCACTTCCGGCCGGCCCGCCGGGCGCGACCAGCCCGAGCGGCCCGGTCCCGGCCCGTTCGAGCGGCCCGGTCCCGGCGAGCGGGGCCGCCGTGTCCGGCAGGGCGCCTGCCCGGGCCGGCGCGGCCAGGCCCCACGCCTCGCTGCCCGCGACGCGGGGTGCGGCGACCGCGTGAGCCGTACCCGACGTCGGCCCGGCCAGGGTGGCGACGGCCGGCGCGCCCGGGTGGGCGTACCCCGGGCCGGCGTAGATCGCGGCGGCGCTGGCGGCGGCCGGGCTGGCCGCGAGGATCAGCGCTACCGAGCCGACCAGCGCGGCGGCGGCCTTCTGCTGGCGGCTCATCCCGGGCAGCTTCGGCGCGGGCCGGCGCAGGCTCTGGGCGCCCAGCTCGACGACGACCGAGAAGGCGAACGTGGCCCAGCCGAACCAGCCGGCCAACGCCAACGCCCGTAGGAAGAGCTGGCCGTCGTCCCGGCTGGTCAACAGGGCGCCCACCTCGGCGATGGTGGGCAGATGGTCGGGCAGTGGGTTGCCGGCGAAGGCGAGCAGTGCGACCGGCGCCCCGGTCAGCAGCGTGCAGAGCACGACCAGCGCGCCGAGGCCGGTGAGGATCCGTCCGGTCCGCCGTACGACGGACCGACCCGATGCGGGCATGGCTGCCTTCCTTCCTACGGTCCTGTGGTGATGGCCCGCGCGGTCGCCTCGCCCGTGACGGTGACCGTGCCGGCGAAGCCGAACAGCCCGAGCATCGATCGGCGGTAGGTGATCGTGAGGCGTACCCGGACGAGGGTCTCCCCGGCGACGACCGGGAAGCTCACGGTGTGGCCGGTGGTGCCGGCGGCGGCCAGGTAGTTGGCGACCGCGACGCGGGCCTGCGGCTGGTCGATCCGCTTCGGTCCGCCCTCGATGGCGGTGGCCCGGTCGATGGCCTGACCGCCCGCCCGGGCCGCCTCGGCGGCCAGGTTGTCGGCGCGTTGCAGGGTGCGCAGTTGCCCCGCCCCGTCGAACGAGAGACCCACGATGGCCAGCACGCCGGTCATCGCCACCGCCAGGAAGATGCTGATCCGGCCGCGGTCATCCGGACGCCGGGGGGCCGGGGAGGTGGCGGTCATCGCCGGCTCCGGTACCGGTCCAGCGGTGAGGTGAAGTCCGCCGTGATCCGGTTGTCGGTCGGCATCCCGGGCACGACGTTCAGCGAGATGTCCCGGAAGGACACCAGGCAACTGATCCTCACCGTCACCGTGGCGTCCGTACCGACCGGGCTGCTGAACGCGTCGTCGAAACTGGCGGGCTCGCCGGCCACCGACCCGGAGAACGTCGGGTCCAGGGCGTTGGTGCAGGCCAGCCCGTGCCAGTCCAGCTGTTTGCGGGCGGCCTCCCGCGCTGCGGTCCGGGCGGTGTCGGAATCCCGGGAGATCGAGGCGGCGCGGGCCGCGTCGTGGGCGGCGGCGTCGATCGCCTCCGCCGCCACCGCGCTGCGCCCGGCCACACCCGCCAGCACCATCAACGCGATGAACGCGGGTGCGAGCACCGCCACCTCGATGGAGACCGAGCCCCGCTCGCCGCTGCGGCTCACGGCTGGGTCACCCGTTCCACCGTGCCGTGCGCGGTCTGGCGCACCGGGAAGTCAACGCCGGGCACCACGGACAGGGACCGGCCCTGCACCGTGCACGTCACCTCGGTGTCGGTGGCCACGCAGCTCGGGCCGGTCCTGTCCCAACCCACCAGCCAGCCGCCGGCGGCGTTGAGGAACCGGGTGGCGCTGGCCGACCCGGCGCCGTCCGCCGCGTCGTACAGCCGCTCGGCGTTGACCCCGCTCTGGGCGGCGTTCAGCGCGGTGGAGCGGGCCAGGAAGACGGCCGCGACCTGGAGTGACGCGAAGAGCAGCACCAGGATCAGCGGCATCACCACGGCCAGTTCCACCGGGTTGGCGCCGCGCTCCCGGTCCCCGGCCGCGAGCCGGCGCCGGGCGGCGGTGACCGCCCGGCGCGACAGTGGAAACGCGGCTCGGCACATGCTGGCTGCTACTGAGGGTTCTTGTTGTTCGGGATGGCGTTCATCCAGTTGTTGGCCTTGGCCAGGGCCAGGCCGGTGACGATGGTCGCCACGAAGACCAGCCCGAAGATGATCACTGCGGTCGGCACCGGGCTGTCGCCCCGTTCACCGTCGCGGCGCAGCTCGGCCAGGCGCGTCGTCACGACGACGTGCAGGTAGCTGATGATGGACATGTCGTACTCCTTCTCGGGGTGGGATCAGACACGGGCGATGAACGGATAGACGACGAAGCCGAGCAGCACGAAGACGAGCAGTGCGCCCGGAATGTCAAGTTTGCTGGTCACCCCCTCGGCGCGAGCGAGGTTGTCGGTGCGGATCTGGTCGCGCAGCGAGTCGGCCCGGCTGCGCAGCGTCTCGTGCACCTGCGCTCCCTCGCTGCCGGAGGAGCGCATGATCGCGCCGACGTCACCCA
This sequence comes from Micromonospora sp. NPDC049301, assembly GCF_040678715.1. Taxonomy (NCBI): domain Bacteria; kingdom Bacillati; phylum Actinomycetota; class Actinomycetes; order Micromonosporales; family Micromonosporaceae; genus Micromonospora; species Micromonospora sp. NPDC049301. Next base: position 449,918 of record NZ_JBFAQO010000001.1, read on the forward strand.
GCTCTGGGATGCCGATCTTGTCGGCGAGGTCGCGCAGCTCGTCCCAGGGCGCGTGCATCTGCATCTGGGCCATCCGCAGCGACTCCTGGAGCCGGTCGAAGACCCAGCCGTCGCAGACCGCCGCGGCCCGCTCCAGCGACTGCACCGGCCCGTGCGCGGCGGAGAGCTGCAACGCCACCAGGTCCAGGTACGTGCAGACGGCCTGACGGAACTCGTCCCGGGCGGCGCTGGCCTTGGCGAGCACCGACCGGTGCGCCAGCAACCCGGCGATCAGCGCCAGGCCGAGGCTGCCGAGCACCGGAATCGCCAACGGGAACGGGATGCCGAGCACGAACAGGGCCACCCCGAGCAGGGTCGGCGTGGCCAGCCCGACCAGCGCCGAGAGCAGCACCGACAGCGCGTACTGCTCGGGCGTCTGGCCGATCAGCGCGAGCTGACGGTGCGGCGGGCGCAGCCAGCGGGACAGCCCGGTCAGCCAGTCCAGCTGCCGGGACGCGGAAGCGGCGACCCGGCCGGTGCCGGCCGGCTGGTGCAACCGGCGGAGCGCCGGCCCGAGCGCCGGGCTCGCCGGCACCAGCTCGCGAACCACCAGGAACAGGCCCAGGCCCACCGCGGCTCCACCGCACACCGCGATGGTCAGCTGCCAGTTGATGATCACGCGATCACCTCCTGCGGGTCCGGCGCAGGCAGGAACCGGGCCGGCCGCTGCGGCTGGCTCATCGACCGCACCCAGGCCAGCAGGCCGATGAAGGCGGCACCGAGGGCGGCCATCACCAGTTGACCCACCGGCGTGCTGTACGGCTCGATGTACTCGGTGTTGACCAGCCCGTACGCCAGGGTCGCCAGGGTCATGCCGGTCAGGAAGCGGACCGCGAACCGGGGCTGGGTGCGCTTGGCCTCGATCTCCCGGCGGGTGGCGACCTCCGCCGCCGCCGCGCCGGCGATCGAGCCGAGCACGTCACCCAGCCGCTCACCCCGGTCGGTGAGGTGCAGGATCAGCGCCGCCACCACCTGGTCGCAGACCGGGTCGCCGATCTCGTCGGCGAACGCCAGCAGGGCGGAGCGGGCCATCCAGCCGGCCTGCAACCGGGCGGCGAGCAGCCGTACCTCCTCCTCGATGCCCGGTGGCACGCTGCCGATCGTGCCGATGATCGCCTGCTGGAGGCCCTGCCCGGTGCCGGAGACGTCCTTGAGTCGGCGGGTCCACTCGCCGACCGCCTCGATCCGGGCGATCGCCCGCTGCTCGGCCTTGCCCACCGCGAACAGCCACGGGGTGCCGGGCACCGCCACCGCCACCAGCAGACCCACCACCGGCAGCCCGGTCAGCAGGAAGGCCAGCGCGCCGGCGGCCAGCGCCGTGAGCAGCAGCGCCTGGTAGGCCCGCCGCTCGCCGGGGGTGGCGCCGGAGCCGCGCCAGAGCCGACTCAGACCCGGGCCGGCGCCCGGGCCAGGCCCCGAGGGCCGCCGGGTGCCGACCAGCGCGACCACCGCCAGCAGCAGTCCGGCGACACAGGCGGCGCCGGAGACGACCGCGATCAGTTCCAGGTTGGTCCGCACCCGCTCACCGCCGGGCCAGTCGGGTCTGCCGGGGGCGACGCCAGGCGCCGGTGCCGGCCTCGATCCACCGGGTCAGCAGCCGGGCGTCGTAGCCCACCCGCAGCAGTTGGTCGCGGATCCGTTCCGGCAGGTGCCGGGGGACCGCCCGATCGTCCGGGCCGGGCCCGAAGACCGTGGTGGTGGTGATCCGGCCGGCTTCGCCAGCCCCGATCACCTCCTCCACATGAGAGACGAACCGGTGCTTGCGTCCACCGATCGCGGTCTCGTCCTCGATGGTGACGTAGACGATCAGGTCCAGGGCGTTGCCCGCCATCCGGCGGGCCTGGTCGACGGTCATCTCGCGGCCGTGCGCCAGCGCCAGCTCGACGATCCGTTCACCGACGCCGGCGGACGTGCGGGCGTGGATGGTGCACATCGAGCCCCGGCTGGTCGTCATCGCCTGGAGCATCGGCACGATCTCCCGGGACCGCACCTCACCCACGATGATCCGCAGTACGCCCATCCGGAGCGAGAGCGGGATCAGGTCGGCGATTGTCACCTCGCCGGCCGGTCGACCGTCGAAACCTCGTTCGCCGTGCCCCTCGCGGGCCTCGAAACTCATCACGGCCCGGTGCCGCTCCCGGCGGCGGGCCGGCAGCAACTCCCGGCTCTCCTCCAGCAGCACGTACGGCTCGTCGGGCGGGATCTCGTTCATCAGCGCCCGGATGATCGTGGTCTTCCCGGCGCCGGCCAGCCCGGCGACCATGATGTTCAGCCCGGCGCGCATCGCCGCGCGGAGGAAGTCGCGCAGCAGTGGGTCGATCATCTCGTCCAGGTCACCCCGGGCGCCGGTCACGTCGTCGAGGCTCACGTCCAGGGTGTTGTGCTTGCGGATCACCGCGTACGGGCGGTGGCTGACCAGGAACACCGCGGCCAGCCGGCTGCCGTCGGGCAGTTGCAGGTCGAGCGTCGGCTTCACGGTGGACAGTGACCGCTCGGTCGCCCCCGCGCGGCGGGCCGCCGCCTGGAGGATCTCCACCAGTTCGGCGTCGCTGTCGGCGATCGGTTCGGCCCAGTCCACGCCGCCGCCGTGCCGGGTGATGCGTACCTGGTCGCAGCCGAGGATGTGCACCTCCTCGATGGTGTCGTCGACCAGCAGGGTCTGTAGCCGGCCCAACCCGACCAGCTCGGCGGTCACCTGGTCGAGCAGCAGACGTTCCTCACCGGCGGCCATCGGCGTGCCGGCCCGGCGTACCGCGTCCGCGTACTCGGCGACCACCGCGACCGCCAGTCGGGCGCGTTCGGTGTCCTCCTCGTCGACGGTGAACTCACGGCCGCGCTGCCACTGGGTGAGCCGCTCGGTCAACTCCCGGCGCAGCTCCCGGACCACCTGGAAGTCCATCCGGGGGCGGGGCGGTGGTTCCGACGGCGGGCTGGCCGCGGGTGCCGGCGTCGGTATCGGCATCGGCACCGAGTGGTGGTGTCGGGCGTTCGGTGCGGCCAGCGGCGGCGCCGTGGAGGTGGCGCCCGGCGGCTGCTGGCGGGGATCGGCGGAGACCGGTTCAAACCGCATCCGGCACCCCCTGCTGCACCGGCCAGGCCAGCCGGGCCCTCCGACGCTCCAGCAGCGCGCCGACCGGTACCTCGAGCGCGGCCGCCGCGCGCATCAGCGGCCGTCCGGCGCGTACCGTCCCGCCCAGGCTGAGCACCCCGGCGGTACGCGGGTCGTGCGGGAGCCGCGCGATCACCGGCTGTTTCAGCGCGCGGCTGATGTCCGCCCGCCCGTGCCCGTCGCCAACCAGCAGTAGTCGCAGGGTGCCCGGCGGCACCCGGTGCTCGGCGAAGTCCCGTTCGATCGCGGTGACCGCCGCCCGGGTGCCGGAGAGGTCCGGCAGCTCGGCCCGGGTCACCAGCAGCACCACCGAGGCGGCCCGCAGCACCGGCCACGGCGGGCCGTTGACGTGCAGCCGGCCGCAGTCGACCAGCACGTCGTAGCCGGGAGTGCCGCGGTCCAGGGCGTTGAAGTAGTCGGCGAAGCGCTGCCAGAGCGGGGTGACGCTGCCGGCCTGCATCGGGTCGACCAACCCGGGCAGCAGCAGCCGCTCCCGACGGGGCGCGTCGAGGTCGACCAGCTGGGACCAGAAGGCGGTCTCCAGGTTGCCGTCGCGCAGCTCCCCGACGGCCAGCTCGCCGATGCCCCGCGGCCCGTCCAGCTGACCGCCCAGGTAGCCGGCGAGGATCGACCCGCCGGCCGGGTCGCACTCGGCGAGCACCAGCCGTCGGTGCCAGGCCAGCGCGCAGGCCAGCGCCGAGGTGGTCACGCCGGGCGAACCCTTCGCGGACACCAGCGCGATGATCGCCATGCTCAGGCCGCCTCGGTCAGCACGACGGCGATCCGCTCCTGCGCGGCCAGCGCGACCACCGCGGGCACGTCCCGGATGGTGAGCGCCAGGTACAGCACCTTGTCGTCGTTCGCCGGGCTGGCCGTGTCGATCACGGTGGCCGGGAAGCGGGTGCCGGCGGCGGCAGCCGCCCCGGTGGCGTTGTCGTCCGGGGTGCTGACCAGCAGAACCTTGTCGCCGGGGTGCAGGTCGCGCGCCGGCACCTGTGCGGTCTTCAGACCGAGCGCGATCTGTTGCTGGCCCGGGCCGAGCAGCGGGTCGTCGGTGACCTGCCCCAGCGTGAGCAGGGTGCCCGGGACCAGCGCCACGGCGGCGCGCTTGCCGATCACCTCGTCCAGCCGACCGGCGGGCACCGGGCGCAGCCCCTGGCCGCCGGCGACCTGCACGGTGATCAGGTCGGCGGCGCTGATCTCCCGGCCCACCTCCACCGGCCGGGCGACCGCGAGGTAGCTGCCGGTGGCCCGAACCGAGGTGACCGCGAACGCCGCGCCCAGCCCACCAAGGGCGATCAGGAGTACGGCCAGACCCAGCAGCCCGGGGCGGACCCGGCGCTGCCGGACCACCTTGGGTGGGCTGACCGGCGCGTCCACCGGGCTCCCGTTGCGGGTCGCGAGACTCACCGGACCACCGCCGTCCGAAGCCACTCGTTCCTGGCGCTCATCGCGTCACCACCTGGAGTTCGTTGATCTGGATCGGCACGGTGCCGCTGGTCCGGGTCTGCGGGATCTCCCCGCTCTCGCCACCCCCGCGCCAGGTCACCGTCCAGTGCGTGGTGGCGCCGACGCGGTAGGTGCCGGCCTTCGGGTAGCCCTCGTCGTAGCCGCAGTCCGGGGAGGCGCGGCCGGCGAGAGCCTTGTCCTTCGCGTCGTACGGGGTGCCGGGGCCTTCGCAGGTGACCTTGTCGCCGTTGCCCATGTCCCACACGATGCGGTCGACCTTCGCCTCGATGGAGACGGTCAGCCCCCGGTCGGACGCGGACGCGGTCAGCGGGCCGAAATAGCTGGGGCTCGGGGTCGCCCACATCCACACCGGCAGACCGACCAGGCCCGGACCGACGTCCTTGCGGGGTGCCACTCGGAGCCGCGCCGGCAGCAGTTTGATCGACGCCAGGGCGCGGCGGGCCAGCTCCTCGGGATCGGGCGGTGCCCCGAAGCCGGGCGGTGGCTCATCCAGCAGCACCGGGTGCTGGGCACCCAGGTCGCCACCGTTGCAGGTTTGCAGATACCACTGCTGACCCTCGGGCGGCTCGACCGGCCCCTCGGTCAGCTTGTAGTAGCACCCGTCGCTGTTGTTGAACCAGCCGAGCAGGTCGTCGTAGCAGGGGATGGTCCGGCCGTCCCACTGGCAGACGCCGCCGCCTCCGCCCCCGCCGGAGTCGCCGTCGCCGGGGTCCCCGCCGCCACCCGGGCCGCCCGGCGTGCCGGGCTCGTCGTCCCAGACGCTGCAGTCCGGCTGGTCGGGCGGACAGCCCGCCCCCGGGTCGGCGCGGCGAGCGGCGGCGGCCGGCAGGGTCGCACCGACCACCAGCAGCACCGCGAGGACGATCCCGGTGAGTGCCCGGCGGGGCGTCCCGGCTCGGGCGGTACGGGCCGGGACGCCCCTTCCTCCCCAGGTCAGCACGGCTGGTCCCGGTGCGCGGCGCTGGCGTTGATCAACCAACGACCGTCGGGATAGCGGGTCGCGGTGGCGGTGGCCAGGTACCTGCCGCCGCCGCTGCCCGGGACCACCCGCTGATCCTTGGCGTAGACCAGCCGGTAGCCGCTCGCGTCCACGCAGTCCTGGATCTCCACCGTGGCCGGGGTCGAGTCCAGGCTCACCGCGGTCACCGTCGGGTCCGACTTCAGCGTCCCGGTACGCATCGCGCCGTGCTCCTTTGCCTCGCGAATGGACGCTCGCACCCGAGTGAGCAGTGGATCGGCGAGGAACCGGGACAGTTCCGACGCGTGCGGATCACTGCGCCGACTCGCCGTACGCGAGGCCGCCAGATAACCGGAGTACGCGTCGAGTGCCGCCTTTTCCGCAGCCCGCCCTTCGACGGCCGGGTCCGCCTGTTGTCCGTCGTTCCGGGCCGGTGCCGGCCGTTCGACGGCCTCCCGCCCGCTGCCGCAGGCGGTGACCGGCACCGCCGCCACGACCGCTACCAGGCAGATTGCCGCTCGCCTGAGCTGCCGTCCGCGCACCGTCGAGCCTCCTCGTGGTCGCCCGGTGCGGCGACGGATCACCGCCGCCGGGCATGCGGAAGCGCGCCCGGATCAGCACATCCGGAGCCGTTCATTGCGCTTCTGCATTCACCGTTACGGATCTTTTACAAATGGATGGTCCTGTGTCTTCCGGTTGTTGCAGTGAGGCTTGCGTCACACCCAAGGGGCGAGCATAGGCTGACGCTCGCCGATGCAACAGAGGCAATTCAAGTGAACACTCTGCGTGATGACAGGTGGTGGTGAGGGGTGTCCGCGCTGCGCTCCGAGCGATGGCCGACCGAGGGGCCGACGACGACCCGCCCGCGTCGGACGGAACGGGTCCGCCCGGGCCCCGCCGCCGGTCCCGAGAGTGGGACATCGCGGCGTCATCCCGGCATCCGTTCGACGTCGGCGGCCGACCGACGAACCGCTCCGGTCGGCGGCTCGGCCGGACCGGATCCGGCCGAGGAGGCCCTCGGGCGGCCGGCGTCGCAGGTCTCTTTCTGCGCCATCCGCTACACCAAAGCGATCGTTCAGTCACGATGCGTGTTCGCCTTCCCGGGCGACTCCGGCTTCGAAAGGGGGGCGACGTGGCACTGACCGGGCCCTCGGCGGCCGTCCCGGGTCGGGAAACCCCGCCCGACCGGGCCCTCGTATCCCCGCCACCGGACGGCACGACCGGGCCCTCCGTCGGAGCCGCCGGCCGAAGCCGGGTGATCCAGTTCCGCAGGAGCGGCCAGCTCTCGGCCGTGCTGGCGATCCTGGCGGTCAGCCCGCTGCTGCGGTGGGCCGCCCTGCGCTACGCCGTACCGTCGGGCAGCGCCAGCCGGAACGGCTGCGACGCCTGCGGTGCGCCGATCAGCCTGACCCGGCCCTGGCCCGCGCTGGGCCCGGCCGGCCGGTGCCGGCGCTGCCGCGCCCGGGTCGGCCCACCGCCGGGCACGGTCGAGCTGGTCGCGCTCGCCGGGCTCGCCACGGTGGTGCTGCTCGCGCTGTCCGGCGTCCCGGCCGGGGCGCTGCCGGCGCTGGCCTGGTGGCTCGGCTGGACGATCCCGGCGGTCTTCGTGGATCTGGCCGTGCACCGGCTGCCGGACCGGCTCACCCTGCCCGCGGCCGCCGGCACCTGGCTGCTGCTCGGCGCGGCCGCGCTCGGCGACCCGGAGCCGGGGCCCTGGCTGCGCGCCGTCACCGCCGGCGCGGGGCTGGCATTGCTCTTCGCCGGCAGCACCCTGTTGCTCGGTCACCGAGGCTTCGGCCTGGGCGACGCCAAGCTGGCGCTCGGCGTGGGCGCACTGCTCGGCTGGTACGGCTGGCCGGTCCTGATGCTCGGGCTGCTGCTGGCGTTCGGGCTGTCCGCGCTGGTCAGCCTCGGCCTGCTGGCCGCCCGCCGGGTCCGCTGGACCAGCCACCTGCCGTTCGGCCCGTTCCTGCTGCTCGGGACCGTCGGCGCCCTCCTACTGACCACCTGACCACCCGCACCCGCCGCCGGCCCGCGCCGCCCGCCACCCGCCGCCGGTCGCGTGCGGCCCGCAGCCTGCCAACCGCCGCCCAAGATCGTGCTCGATCCTGGTTGTAGTGGCCTCAGGCGCGGGCGAGGCAACTAGATCCTGGATCTAGCACGATCTTGGACGGCCAAGGGCCGTCGCGCGGACGCCCGTCGCGCTCGGGACCGACGTTCGCGCGGCGTTGCGCCCCGGGCAGGGCATGGCCGGCGCGGTGGGACGGGTCAGGGGCGGGGGCGGCCGGCCAGGTCGGGGACCGGGGAGCGGGTGCGGTCGGCCCGGCGGCGTAGCGCCTCCGCGGTCGCGCGGGCCAGCAGCGGGGTGGCCAGCACGGCGACCAGGGCGCCGAGCAGCAGGCCAGCGGCCACGTCGTGCGGGTAGTGCACGCCCACGAAGACCCGGGAGAACGCGGCCAGCACGGCCAGCGGCAGCGCGACGAGTCCGAGCCGGCGGGAGAGCAGCAGCGTGGTGACCGCCAGCGCGCCGGCCAGGGTGGCGTGATTGCTGGGGAACGACCAGTCGCCCGGTGGTGGGCAACTGCCCGCGATGATGGCCCGGCCCACCGTCCGGCACGGGCGATCCTCGTCCACCACGGTCTTGAACCACTCGCTGCCCGCGTACGACAGGAGGGTCGGCACCGGCGCGACCAGGGCGAGTGCCCGGTCGTGCGGGCCGCCGGACAGGCGGCTCAGCACGGCCATCAGCAACAGCGCGCCGAGCAGCAGGATCACCCCCTCGGTGGCGTGCCCGACGAACCACTGCACCGGGTGCGGGCTGTCGGCGGCGACGTCGACCACGTCGCGGTACCACTCGGCGCTGATCTCCGGAACGTCCATGTTGCCGGTGTCGACCATGCATCACCTCACCAGATGTTCATACCTCGTTCACCTGGGAGAAAGGTTAGGAATGCGGCGGGGGGCAGGGCAGGAGTCGAAGGTCTGGGCGGGTTCCTGACCTTCGTCAGCAAACGCGCAGCCGACTCTGCCGATCCGCTGACCGCCCGGCTCAGGTCGGCCCGAGGCCGCCGGCCATCCGCTCGCGGACGGCCTCCAGCGCCTCGAAGGCGTACGCCCAGTTGTGGCACTTGAAGCTGCGCAGGCCGTCGATCGCGGTGTGGCAGTCGGCGCAGCGCACGCCGGGGATGGCGTCCGGGATCTCGGTGTTGACGTACTTGCGCTCGCCGAGGATGACCGTGGCGATCATCGCCTTGTCGTGCAGGCCGGAGACGGCCGACGAGACGATGTCGTACCAGGTGACCCGCCGGCCGCACTTCGGGCAGTCCGGCTCGTCGCCGCTGACCCAGAGTGGGGCGCCGATGGTGCGCGCCGGCATCCCGAGCAGCTTCTCCAGCCGCCGCACGTCCGATTCGGGGGTGGTCCACCGGTGCCGGCCCGGCAGGGACGCGGGCGAGTCGTACACGGCGCGGAACAGGTCGTTGTCGACCTGCACGGTCTCCCGCTGACTGGTCATCGGTGTCCCCCTCGACGGTCGGTACCCCACCGTCGTCCGGCCGGTGGGGAGGCTTCAACCGGATCAACGACACGGCGGCGGGCCCAGCCCCCTGCCGTGGGTCAGGGTGCGGACGGGAACGGGCCGGCCGCACCCCGGCGGACGGCCTCGCCGGCCAGCCGCGACCGGCGGCGCTCGTCGTTCGTGGTCAGGCCGAACTTGTCGTACAGCCGGGACAGGTGTTTCTTCACGGCGCTCTCGGTGACGTGCAGGGCGGCCGCGATCGCCCGCACCGCAGGTGGCTCGGGAAAGGGCACACCGCCCTCGACGAACGGGCGGCAGAGCAGGGTCAACACCTCCTGCTCCCGGCGGGTCAGGGCGGGTGGCGCGGGCGCCGGCTCGACGTTCAGGGTCCGGGTGCCGGGGTGTTCCGCCGGGGCGTGGAAGACCAGCCGGGCGGGGCCGATCTCCACCCGGTCGCGGTCCCGCAGGATCTGCGCCGGTCGCAGCGGGCTGCCGTTGACCGTGGTGCCGTTGGTGCTGCCCAGGTCGCGGATCGACCAGCCGGACGGGAACCGCTCGACGAGGGCGTGCAGCCGGGAGACCAGATTGCTGTGGATGGGCAGTTCGTTGGTGGGTGCCCGGCCGATGGTCAGCGCGTCGGCGGTCAACGGCACCAGCCGGACGGCACCCACGCCGTGGACCTCGAAGTAGCCGTCCGCCACAACGCCTCCCCGGGCTCAGCGGCCACAGTACGGCGCGGTCGTCGCCCCGGCCGGCTGCCCCGTCCGCAGGCCCTGCACGGTGGCGGTCGCGACGGCACAGCCGCCGGTCAACCGGAACGGCTCGGTCCACAGCTCGAACGGCTGCCCCTCAGCCCGCTGCCGGGCCCCGGCCGGACCCGCGTCGGGCCGGACGGCCAGGTCGACGTCCCAGGTGCCGCCGTCGACGGCCGCGTTGTCGCGGTACTGCTTCCACACCCAGATGTACCCCATCACGGCCTGGCAGGTCGGCGACCAGTACTGCTTCACGGAGATGGCACGCATGCCGCCGGCGTAACCGTAGGCGGACGAACCGACCTGATAGGCGTCCTGGTAGCAGGGGCCGGGGGGCGCGTCGTCCCGGCTGGCCCGGCGCGGCTGACCGGTGCCGACGGCGCGGACGGTGACCGGGGCGGACCGTCCGGCGAGGCGCAACGCGAGTTCCGGCCGACGCGGCCCGGCCGCGCCCGGTGTGAAGATGACCCGCAGCTCGCACCGCTGGCCGGGCCCCAGTCGGCGCGACGTGCAGGTCTCGGCGGTCACCCGCAGGTCGGAGGCGTGCGGGCCGGTGGTCGTCACCCCGGTCAGCCGCACCTCCCGGTCACTGCCGTTGCGCACGGTGACCGCCCGCTCGGCCGACTCCGCGCTCACCTCCTGGTTACCGAAGGCGAGTCGCGCCGGCACGTCGACCGGGCCCGGCGTCGGCCGGACCGCCGACGCGCCGGTGGCCAGCACCGACGCCAGCACCACCAGTGCTCCCACCGTCCGCGCCGGTGCGCGTCGGCGTACCCCGGTCGCCGGCCGTGCGGTGGCGGTGAGGTCCAGGGCGAGGGCCGCGCGGCGGCGGGCGCTGAGGGAGAAACCACGCCGGGGAGCGCCACCGACCGCTGCGCCGTCCGGCCACCCGCCGGCGTGGCTCGCGTCCCCACCGCCGAGGACGAACGGGGTGACCGGCTGGCCGGTGGCTCGCTGCGCCTCTTGGAGGTCCTCGGCGAACGCGGCGGCGCTCGGGTGCCGCCGTGCCGGATCCTTGGCCAGCGCGCGCTCCAGCACGGCGCAGACCGCGTCGGGCACGACGGACGGCCGCAGGTCCGGAACCGGCTCGGTGGCGATCCGTGCGAGCAGCCGCGTGAGTTCGGGCGCGGCGCGGCCGTTGCGCTGGCTGCCGGCCTGCGCGCCCGTCGCCGGCTGCGCGTTCGACGTGCCCGCGTCCGACGTGTGCGCGTCCGACGTGCCCGCGTCCGACGTGCCCGCGTCGAAGGCGGGCCGGCCGCGGATCCAGTGCAGCACGGTCGAGGCGAGGGCGTAGACGTCCGCGGTCACCGCGGCCGGCTCGCCGCGCAGGATCTCCGGTGCCGCGTGCAGCACGCTGGTGGTGACCCGGCACCGGGCCGGGTCGGGCTGCACCGACCGGGGCCGGGCCAGCCCGAAGTCGGCGAGCTTGGGCTCGCCGTACCGGGAGATCAGGATGTTCTCCGGCTTCACGTCGCGGTGCAGCACGCCGGCCCGGTGCGCGGTCTCCAACGCCCCCGCCACCGCGATCCCGCCGGCCACCGCGGCGACCCAGCGCCGCGCCGGTTCGTCCGGATCGGCTGCCAGCCGGGCGGCCAGCGAGCCGCCCTCCTCGTACGCCATCAGCAGATACGGGTTGCCGGCCGCGGTCCGCCCCGCCTGGTGCAGGGTCACGATGTGCGGATGGTCGGAGAGTCCCCCCAGGACCTTCAGCTCCCGCTCGAAGCGGGACCGGGACGGGCCGTGCCAGTCCGCGGCGAGCACCTTGACGGCCACCCAGCGGGAGAAGTCGGGCTGCCAGGCGCGGTAGACCACCCCGAAGCCGCCCCGCCCGATCTCCACCGCGTCCGCGCACCCGACCACACCGAGATCCAGCCCCGGTACGGGAACGGCCTCCCCGGGGCGGGGGGCCGTCGGCTGAGCTTTGTGGACCATGGGGGCTGATTATGGCCGACGGCGGCTCGGGCCGATCGACGGCCATCGGGCCCGGCGACCCGGCGGACGGTCCCCCTTTCCACCGTCCGTCGGGCCGCGCGGGTGAACCGTGGTGTCAGCAGACCGTGCTGGTCGAGCCGCCCGTCGAGTTCAGGTAACCGGTGACGTGCGTGCAGTGGGCGGCCGTGTTGGCGGGCGCGCCCCACAGCTCCGCGCGGGTCGTGTTGTTCAGCTCGCCGACGCCGTAGTCGGAGCCGCTGTCGCTGTGGTCGATCACGTGCACGTACAGGTCCCAGTTGGAGTGGGTGTTGCGGTACTGCTCCCAGACGTAGATGTAGGCGTAGTTGTAGCCGCAGCCGTAGTACTGCTTGACCGAGGCCGCCTCCACGCCGCCGACGGTCAGCACCCGGGTCGTACCGATCTGGCGGACGCTGGAGCAGCTGGCCGGCGTGCTGGCCATCGCCGGCGACGCGGTGAACACCGAGGTGGCGGCGGCCGCGGCGAGCGTGGCGGTGACGGCGAGGGTACGGCGGAGAACCGACATGGAGCCCTGCTTTCTCTGGTGGACCTGACAAGCACCCACCAGCAGACCAGCCGTCCGGAGCACGCGACAGGTGGCGAACCGGCGACCTTTTCCTCCCCACCGGTGCCCGGCTGAGCGGTCTGTCAATGGGCGGGGTGGGTTGGTACGTTCGGTGCGGCCGTCGAAGGGATCCCTGTCGTGACCGACCATCCGCCACCCGCTCCGACCGACGCCACCGCCCGGCCCAACGTCGCCCGGATGTACGACTACTTCCTGGGTGGCTCCCACAACTTCGCGGCCGACCGCGCCGCCGCCGAACGGGTGCTGGAGATCTTCCCGGAGACCGGGATCGCCGCACAGACCAACCGGCACTTCCTGCGCCGGGCCGTCCGGTACGCCGCCGAGCGCGGCGTCCGCCAGTTCCTGGACATCGGCGCCGGGTTGCCCACCCAGGGCACCGTGCACGAGGTGGTGCGGGAGGTGGCGCCCGACGCGCGGGTGGTCTACGTGGACTACGACGAGGTGGCCGTCGCGTACGCCGGGCAGCTGCTGACCGGCGTACCCGGGACCGCGGTCGTCCAGGGCGACCTGCGTCGGCCGGACGACCTGCTGGCCCACCCGGCCGTGCGGGCCACCCTCGACCTCGCCCGCCCGGTGGCGGTGCTGCTCCTCGCGGTCCTGCATTTCGTGTCGAACGACGACGACCCGTGGGCGGCGATCACCCGGCTGCGCGACGCCACCGTGCCCGGCAGCCAGCTGGTGCTGTCCCACCTGACGCTGGACGGCATCCCGCCCGAGCTGGCCGAGCGCGGGCAGGCCGTCTACCGCAACAGCAGCGCCCCGCTGGTGCCCCGCACCCACGCCGAGACGCTGCGCTTCTTCGCCGGGTACGACCTGGTGGACCCGGGTCTGGTGGAGACCACCCGGTGGCGGCCGGACGGCGAGGCGGAGGCCGTGGACTCACACGGTTACGCCGGGGTCGGCATCCTCCGCTGACCCACCGGCTGCCGGCTTTCGCCGCCGGCGACCGGTCCGGATGGTACGACGGACGCCTGGCGTGCCACCGGGAGGAGCGCTGATGGTGAGCGGGCCCGAACGGCTGCTGCGAGGAAAGGAGGTAGGCAGCAAGGTCGAGGAACTCGTACGCATCCTCGGATGCCCGCATATCACCGACTACATGTTTCACCACACTCCGCATCTCACCGATGAGGAAGTGATCGAAAAGGCATTGGCCTACGAGCCAATCGCGCTGTGAGCTGGGAAGCTGGCGGAGCTGTACGCTGCCTCGCCTTGAGCGCTGCCCTGTACAACCACGACGCGTCTCGCCGGTTCACCAACGACAGGTAAGGCGGCCACAGCCGGCCTGGTAACCGGGCCGGCTACGCCTTGTTACCTGGACAGACGTCGTCACCGGTGGTCGTCGTTGCTCGCTCACAGTCGGCCTCTGACGGCCTGGTGACAGCCTGGCGGCCCTGGCCGTCGTCGGCCAGGTGCGCCCAATCTGGCTCGCGTCCGTACGTCACCCGCTGCTCATCCCGGCCGGCCGGCTCGGGGCCAGCCGCCCCGCCTCGGCAGTCTTGCGGCGGTTGGCGTGCGGAGGGTCAACTCGGCTGTTACCCGCTCATGCAGGTGCTCCAGTTCTTCCAGCACAGTGGCGGTGCTCTACGGTCCAGTCCCTATTGTGAAACTTGCGTATTGCCTGATTTCGACCACTTACCTCACTCTGGGGTGGTTTGGTAGTCACTGCGCTGCTTGCGCCAAATCTACCGCTTAAGGCAGGGTGCGCCTTTCCGGGACGCCTCCTGCAAGTAGTACCCACGGAGGGTTGTTCTGTGAAAGTTAAACCGATTCATCTAAGACGGGCACTCCCGCCGGCGCTCGCGGGGTTCGCGGCTATCGCCATGGCTGTCACCTTGCTGGTCTTCAACTCGACTGCGGCCAACGCGCAGGAGGCGCCAGTGGGCCTCGGCACGGCTGGCAACTTCTCCGTGCTGGCCGGGGCCCAGCCCACCAACACCGGCCCAAGCTTCCTGGCTCAGAACCTCGGAAGGCACCCAGGGACCACCCAGATGGGCTTCGAAACGGCAACTATCGGTGGCGAGGTCCACCTCGGCGACGGGGTCGCCCTACAGGCCCAGAGCGACCTGACCACGGCCTTCAACGACGCCGCCGGCCGGGTCCCGTTCACCAATTTGCCCCCAGAACTCGGCAACAACACCCTCAACGCCGGCGTCTATCGGATCGGGGCAGCGCAACTAACCGGGGCTCTGACGCTCAACGCCCAGGGCAACCCCCAGGCCGTGTTCATCTTCCAGGTCGACTCCGCGCTGACGACAGCGTCGAACAGCAGCGTCGTCCTGATCAACGGCGCTTCGCCCTGCAACGTGTTCTGGAAGATCGGCAGCTCGGCGACGATCGGCACAGGCACCACCTTCGTGGGCACCATCATGGCTCAGGCGTCTATCACGATGGCCACGGGCGCAAACCTCCAGGGCCGCGCGCTGGCTCGAACCGCCGCCGTCACCCTCGACACCAACTTCATCACCGCCCCGGTGTGCGCCGGACCGTCTGGCCCACCCGGACCGTCTGGCCCACCCGGACCGTCTGGCCCGCCCGGCAGTCCTGGTGCGCCCGGCAGTCCTGGTGCTCCCGGTAGTCCTGGTGCTCCCGGTAGTCCTGGTGCTCCCGGCAGTCCTGGTGCTCCCGGCAGTCCTGGTGCTCCCGGTAGCCCCGGTGCTCCGGGCAGTCCTGGTGCCCCAGGCGCTCCCGGTAGTCCCGGTGCTCCGGGCAGTCCTGGTGCCCCAGGCGCTCCCGGTAGCCCCGGCGCTCCCGGTAGCCCCGGCGCTCCCGGTAGCCCCGGCGCTCCCCGTACGCCAAGCAAGGACTCCGGAATGCTGCCGGTAACCGGTAGTGGCCTGGTCCCGGCCCTGACGGGCACAGGAAGCGCCATGGTTGCCCTGGGCGGAGTCATGTTCTTCCTCGCCTGGCGTCGCCGAACACACCAGTCCTGATCGGAGGCCCGGCCGGCGATCTGCCGGCCGGGCCCCTCCACCTACCGGCGTGGCAGGTTCGACCTGGGATCCCTCGCTTGTGGGTCCTAGGCGCTTCGACAAGCCCAGCGGCACCAGGACCGGCCGTTTCCGTCGTCCCGTTGGGTGCCTTCGCCCACACGGACAGCCCCATGTTCGACAGCGCAGCCAGCTCGCTTAGCCGGCGGCCGCCTCGAATGCCGACCCTGCCGCTCCCGGACATCTGCACCGTCGCGCTCGACCGCCGCCCCGCAGCGCGATGATCGTCGGTAAGCCGCTTCCACTCAGGTTCGGCGGCGCAAGGGGGTCAGGCCAATGATCCTCGGGCGGGCACTGTCAGGACGCCGCGAGCAGTCGGATCTCGCAGCGGACGCCGCTGGCCTTGGCGAGCCGACCATCACCGGTCACGAGTGGGCAGGCCATCAACTCCGCCGCCGCGACGTAAGCCGCGTCGTACGCCGTAACATTGCCCCGCAACTGCCACATCCGGTCAAGCAGCATAGCGACGCCAACCTCATCGATGACCAACGAAGGCAGAGTGTCAATCGCCTCCTGCGCCCGAGCAAGGGCGAGCTTCCCCCCGAGGACCTTGCCTCTGATCACGGACATGACCTCGACCAGAAGATGGCTCGGCGCAGCCCAGTGCGGATCTCCGGTCAGTTCCGCCCGCGCCGCGTCGCCGACCGGTCCGTCGTCGACCAGGGCATCGGCCAGAACCGACGCATCCACGACGATCACGCGGCGCTGCCCCACGGTCCGCGCCGCTCCCGCTGGTCGTCCAACTCGGCGGCACTCTCCCCCGGCAGGGAGCGAGCACCGTCCGATCGGCCGGCGAAGCGATCAAGGGCCGCCGTGTTGCGCAACCGTCGAGCCTGCGTCTCCACCAACTCCAGCAGGTACGCCTGGAGTGACTGCCCGCGCGCCTTGGCCTGGGCTGCCAGGGCGTCTCGCACTTCTTCCGGCACGTCCCGAATTTGGAGAGCAACCATGCATTCATTATGCATGCAGCATCGCTCAGTCTCCAGGAAAGACTCGATCCCCCGATCAACCGGCTCGCATGACGACTGCGGCAAGGCCAAGAACCGCAGGTTAGAGAAGTGCGTGGGCCGCCAGGGACTCGAACCCTGAACCCCTCCGGCACTCGGTTGATCACCCCAGACTGGACGAATCGGCCCCGTGACCAGGGCGGATACTTTCGCTGCCTTACAGCGGTTGACAGTCCTTGCCGGTGTCAGTTGTGCCGGATCTGTGCCCGATGATCATCCTCACGCCGCTCAGCTTCCCGGACCGCTGGCTCACCGCCCACGCCCTCAACAGGCCGGCTACTTCAGGTACGGGTTCGAGCTCTGGGGATTTGGCACACCCGAGCGATCGGTGAGCGACAACTCTCGCCCCGCATGGGTCTCGACAATCGCCAGGCCCTCGTCGCGATGGATCCAGCTGTGGTCTGTGTACTCCCACACAGCCTGGTCGGCGAGCACGTCAGGAAGCTGTCCGCAGGGAACCACCTCGTAGCTGCCGCTGCCGTCGACGTCGACGAACAGCCGGCGTACCTCGATGAGCCCATCATTGACCAGTGCGACCAGGGCAGCGGCAAGCACCGGCAGCAGGAGCAACTTGTCGTCCTGGTCGAGATCGGTCCGCCAGTTCCAGAGCACGCTCGGCAGTAGGTCATGCTCTTGAGCGTTGGTCATGAGGCACTGCTCCTCATGGCTCAGGCCATCCCAGGTAGGCACGGGCCGATGGTGGCACACCATCTGCAGCCGCACTCGACCACTTCGTCCCGAACGCCGTGACGGTCTAGCAACCGCTGTCGTCTGTCGCTGTCGGCTGCGCCTTTGTGCAGGTCGCTGGCAGTCCTGTCGCGTCCGTTGCTCTGCCGTACCGACGCGTTCGCTGCCTCTCTGCTGCATCCGGCGCTGCACGGCGCGTGTGTGAGGGGAAGACCAGATCAACGCGAAGGTGCCTGAGCGGGGACAATGGACCCGACGAGGGAGGTCGGGCGATGGATAAGGATCGAGGGCACACCGATCGTTCAACAGACGAGGAGTTCGCCCGCCTACGGCACGACAGGTTCGGCGAGCTGCCCGCCCGTGCGGCGGAGAAGGACCAGGTCGAGACCGTAGACACAGACCCCCCGCACGAGGAGCCGCCGCAGCCTCCGGTGCGCCGGGAGTGGGGGTAGGAGCTGCAGCGAGCACGAATCGCGGAATGGGACGACCCCCGCCGCCGGGGGAACCTGGTCGTCCTTGTCGGATAGTGCCGACAGACGCCGTTGTGTGCGTGCAGGCTCGGTCGGCGTGCTGCTCGTTCCATCCATGATCGCCGGGTGGCGAACTGTTTGCTGACTCCCTGCTGACTTCGCCTGTCGCCGGCACCGGCTGTCAGGCCGCGTGCACCGTGTGCGCGCACCTACTGGCTGTTCCGTTCCCGCTCTCGGTATGCGTGCGCGGTCGAGTGCTTGGAGTTGCCGCAACAGTTGTGGTCGTAGCCGTCCTCCATGCGCCTCCAAGCCTTCTTGGTGCAGACACCGTGCGAGCACATCACGTAGCCGTAGCCGCCATAGCCGTCCGCCATGTTGTTCCCGTAGTAGGCGGGCTGCGGAGTCTCGTCGGTCATGTCTTGTGCCTCCCCTTGATAACGGCCTATCCATTGTCAGACGACAGACCGGCCGCGACGTTGAACGACGCTGGTGGGCTATCGCACAGGGCGCGAGCCCCTGTGCGCAGTCCGCATCTACTCCGTCAGCCGTCTGACGAGAATCAGATCCAGTGAGACGGCAAAACACCGCTCGTTCGCTCGGCGAGGTCGACGGCGCTGAGGAGTTCGGCGAGTGCGGGCTCGGTGGCGAGGTTCAGCGGCTGTAGGTCGCCGGTGCGGGCTTGTTGGTTGAGCAGCAGCTCAGTGCTGGTGTCGTGGACGATCCGGGCTGCGTCTGATCGTCCGTTGATGTTCGCCAGCTTGGCTGCTCGATTGGCTGCTTCAGCGGCCTATGCCTCTACTCGACGCCCTCCGGAAGCTTTCCGAACTTGGCCAGCAGGGCCCGAGCGCTTGTGTCCGCCTGCGTTCCGGGCTTCAGGTTGGTATGGATACCGGCCTTGGGCAAATCGGGGTCGTTGGACGTCAGATGGACGCGCTTCGTGCTTGGGTCGTACCAGACCTGAACGGTGAGCTTCACGTATCGGCCGTTCTCGGACGCCTCTGCCATGATCAGCTCCTATCGTTCGCCTTAACCCCGGTGGTACGAGGGTAGAGGCTGAATCCCCCTACCGCCTCAGCCGAGGGTGCACCGGGCCCGAGGCAGGTGGCTGACATGAATCTATGGATTGCCGGCGAGGCGACCTTCTGGGGTCTTGTTCGAGGTCATCCGGGCTGCTGACGCGCTTCTCGGCCTGGTTCGGCTGGCACGGTTGCTGTACTTCGTTGCTGTACTGCTGGCATCAGACGAGGCGCTGGATGCGGACCTTCGGGCGCTCGTTCCTGAGGTGGCCGTGCTTGTGCTGGCGGACCTGCTCGTCCCAGACCTCCTGGTCGTAGTCCGGGTTCGGCGGGATCCACTTGTGGGAGCCGTCGCTGTAGTGGAACTTCTCGTCGCCGGGTCGCAGGATGCTCATCGGGTCCAGCCGAGGAAGCGGTGGTGCAGGTGGCCTGCGGGGACGTGGGTCAGGTCGTGGGCGGCTTCGACGAGTTGGGCTGCCAGGTAGAGGGTGAGCGACACCGGGGCTCGTTCGTACTCCGCTCGCAGTTCTCCACGGCGGGTGTGGCAGGGCCAGTCGGCACCACAGCCACCGCAGGTCCAGGCCGGCGTGATCGGGAGGTGGTTGGTCACTTCGGCTCCCTCTGCTCGACCGGCGGTTCCGATGACGGAGCGGATGGCCGGCCGTCCTCTGAGGGCCAGTGACCCCGGTTGATCGGGATTCGATGCCTTGCATGGCAGGGCAACTGGCCCCCGCATCGGCAGACCTTCCGCCATCGCTGCCATGACCAGACCGGCCGGTGCCGCCTCGCCAGGGTTAGCGCGACAGCCACCAAGTACTCCTCGTACGACACGCGAGGCACCAGGTCTCCCCTCGGGCATTCTTCGATCTCACGGGCAGGTGGAGCCGGCCGTTGGCTGTTGTCCCAGCTCATGTCACCGTAACGACGTAGGACTGTAGATACAATAAGATGTAGAACTGTTGGACACGTAGCGTCACATTCGTGATCGACCCCAGCGCGGATCGCGCCGTGTTCCGGCAGCTCGCAGACCTTCTGCGAGACCGGATCGCGTCTGGCGACCTCGCGCCCGGGGCCTCGCTTCCCAGCGAGCTGCGGTTGGCTCAGGAGTACGGGCTGAGCCGCACGAGCGTCCGACAAGCGGTAGCGCTACTCCGGTCGGAAGGGCTCGTGATCGTGGAACCACCGCGCGGCACGTTCGTCCGCGCCGAAGAGCCGACCGAAACGGTGACCCTCCTCAAGGGCGACACCGCCACCGCTCGGATGCCCACCCCCGCCGAACGGCGCGAGCTGGAGATCGGTGAGGGCATCCCGGTCATCGTGATCTTTCGCGCCGACGGCTCGCGCGAGGTCTACGCCGCCGACCGCATCCGCGTCGGCCGCTGACGCTGTCGTAACCGTCGACGAACCCCGTCGGGGGGAGCCTGGTCGGCGTTGTCGGCCAGTGTCAGCGGGTGTCGTTCCCTGTGGTCCTGCCCTCGGTGTCTGCCGGCCGCGACCGTCGGCGTCGATCGCGCACCATGGCGTTCGCTGACTTCCTGCTGACTCGTGGGGTATTGGGGCCGACGGCGCGTCGCGGTGTTTCCACCGCCGACCTTCCGATTTTCAGTCCGGGCGGCAGGGGTCGCAGACACTCCGATGACGGGCGGCCAACCGCCCGATGCCGGGCCAGGTGCTGCGCGTCCGCTCCCGCTTGTCGTCATGCTGTCGTCATGGGCAGCCCATGTTGCGTCTGTCGCTTGGGGGCGGCCTCACCTCTGACCAGGCCGCGCACGCCGCCATCGCCGAGTTCGGCGCTGCGGACCACATAGTCGACGAGTCCGTCCCCAAGCACCCGGCCGACACACCGCACGGCTCCTGCTCGCCACCGGGCCGGTCATGAGCGCCTGCTGGAACACACCCGATCTGCCGGGTTGGCTTGTCGCGGTCGTCGCGGTGGGCATCCCGCTGGTCGGCGAGCCGATCATGTCGCGCTATCGGAGGCGCTTGGCTGTGGCAGCGCGTTGACCGCGTACTGGGTTCCGTCCGCGGGAGCGGAGTCAGGACCGTAGCCTGGCAGACAGGGCGCCGATGGGTGCTGTTCCTGCACGGCTGGCCGTAGTCGTGGTGTGCCTTGCGGCGGTTGATGCGGCGGGCGTACTCGTGACCCGGCGATACCGCGAGAGGAAGAAGCGATGTCCTTGACAATCGGGCACGCCCCATTCGCCAGGCAGCGCGGCGGGTTCGACTTCCCCGCTCCCGAGCACGTGCGCTACTGGGAACCCTGGCCCCGCCGGATGCGGGCGGTGTTCGCCGGGCGGACCGTGCTGGACAGTGAACGCGGAATCGTGCTGCACGAGACCGGGCGCCTGCCCCAACACTTCTACCCCTTGGACGACCTGGACCAGAACCTGCTGTCAGCCGCCGAACCCGACGAGCAAGGCCGGGCACAGTTCAGTGTGCGGGCCGGCCAGCGCACCGCACCTGGCGCGGTCACCGCCTTCCCGGACAGCGACGACGCGATCCCGCCGCTGCACGGGTACGTCTCGGTGGACTTCGCCGCCATGGATCGCTGGTTCGAGGAAGACGAACCGCTCTACGGCCACGTCCGCGATCCATACCACCGCGTCGACGTACGCACCGCATCACGCCACGTAGTGGTCCGCCACGCCGGACGGGTAATCGCCGAGTCCACCCGGCCGAAGCTGCTGTTCGAGACGAGCACCCCGATCCGCTACTACCTGCCCTTCGCCGACGTAGATCTTGGCGTCCTCGAACGCAGCGACACCGTCTCGGAATGCCCCTACAAGGGCGACGGGCAGCACTGGCACCTGCACGCCGAGGGACAACGGGTATCCGATGCAGCGTGGAGCCTGCCACACCCGCTCCCCGAGGGCTTGGCCGCCGCCGAACACCTCTGCTTCTACCCTCATAAGGTGCACCTCGAGGTCGACGGTCGTCAGGTCACCGCGTAAGACAAAGAGCCAGGTGAGAGGCTGTCTCACCTGGCCTTTGCCTCTGGTCTGGGTGGCCGGATTTGAACCGACGACCTCTTCGTCCCGACCGATTCCTGCCGAAGGAGAGATTGCAGGTCGGTTAGCTGGGCGAGGAGCGGGCTCGGGCTGGTAGAACGTCCCTACCGCCTCATGGGCATCGCCCTCACCGCGCTGCCTTATGATGTCAATCTCCGGCAACCTGCGGGCTGACTGAAATTGTTGCTACTGTCGCGGCCGTGGCCGGCGGCGGAGAAACCGCCCGCAGGAACCGCTCGCCAAATGCGGTCCGCGCTATGTATCCCTTTGTGATCCGAACCATCGTACCTTCGCTGAAGCGAATGTATTCCGGCCGCTTACGGGCCCAGTCGTAAAGATTACCGCCGTGCAAGGAAACCTCATAGCCGACTCTAACAAGGCCTAGTCGCCCCCAGTTGTCGACCCATGCGGGAACTGCGGGGTCCTCTATAGGTTCCCCGTTCAGGTCGCGGAGGTTCATAACGTGCATCAGCAGAATGTCGTAGCCGCCTGTCTCCAACCGGTCATCGAGACGGACCAGTGGGGTCTCTCTCGCGAGGAGCACGGTGTTGAGTAGGTTTGTCTCACGAGCGCTCAACTGCTTGATCACCTCGACGAAGGCAGGGTGCGCATCTTCAGATCGGCGATCGTCTGCGGCCGCCGTAAGCAGATTCAGATACATTTCTTTGAGGTCGGGATCATCGAAGCTGTAACTTAATCCATGCATTGCCGGTACAGCAATGCTCGCAGGCGGCGTGACCATATGCTCATCGGGTATGCTGGCCGTCTTGGCCGCCATTTCTTCCGGAAAGACGTCTGCAAAGTACTCCTGACTGACGCCAATCATGCGCGCAAATGGTTGATAGAGCTTGAGCTTGATTCGCTCCTTGACCGCCATGCGTGCTGCGGCGGTACGGGCAGCTGCCTTGAATTCCGGGGTGTCTTGGGCGGCCTGAAGCAACTCATCCCGTGTCTTCTCATCCTGGCCAAGTGCCTTCTGACCGATCACCTCAACGGCCTTACCTACGGCTGCAATCTCTGGTCCAGTCACCCTGAGCAGGATATGGGAGCCGCGCCATCCCGTGTGCCGTCGACCCGCCCTCCGGGGAGCGGGCCGGCGCCCGGCCCGCCATGTCAAGCGGACCTTGACGGCTCGTACGGACGCTGGCGGGTCGGGTGGTGGTCTGCTCGGTTCGCCCGGGTCGGCGGCACACGGGATGGCTACCGCAACCACCCACGAACCGCGACCCGCCGACGGAGCCCCGGCCATCCTGGAGCCGGAGCGCCCCCGCCGGAGGCGCCCTAACCGCAACCTCGCGACCGCCGCCAGCTCGCCGACGCGGCCGGCGTGCGCTCCCCTAAGCCGCGCGGGCTCGTGGCCGCGCGGCCCGGCCGGCTGCCGGCCCACCCCTCACCGGTCAACGCCCCTGTCGTTCTGCGGCGGCCCCTTGGGCTTCCCGCTTCCGCGCCAGCCGCCGGGCGTAGGCGTGTCGGCCGCGTGCGACAGCTAAGCGGCCGGCGCGCGCCCAGGCGGCGGCGCGTGCGGCCCGTTGCGGGCCGCCTTGATAGACGTACAGAAAGTCCTCCCACATCGGCCGGTAGCCGGCCGGTAGCCGGCTGTCGTACTCCGCTCGATCTGTTAGATGGTGGCTTCAGATGATGCGTGACGCTCCGCCAAGCGATGGTTCGAGCCCGCGAGTCCGAACCTGCGCGAGCTACGCGACGATGACCCGGTGGACGAACAGCCCGTCTTTACCGACCCGTGGCGGGACCTACGCCGAGGTGGCCCAACCGAACACCAACAACGTGAAGCACTGCACGCCCAACTTCTGACCGAGGTGGCAGCCGGGCACCCCCTACACAACCAACCCGTCGAGGTCATCGGCAGGTCCGGGGCCTCAGACGACATCGTTGTGGAACTGGCCTCTGGGGGCTGGGCCCTCGTCCACCTCACCTGGAAACGCGCGGCCGAGAGGCCACCTTGGCCTTACACCACCTTCTACAGCACGATCAAAGCCCTCGAAGAGGACATCCACGAGCCGGACTGGTAAGACGCATGATGATCATTTAGGCGGACATGTAATGGATCATCCGACGCTGATCGGTAACGGATCAATTGGAGCTCTGCACGACGGGCATTCGGCCGTCCCACCCAGGGCCAAGGGATCACGACGGGTTGACGTGTCGGTACCCGCTGCTACTCTGGCCCTCGTCGAGCACGCCAGCGCCGCCTTCCTGCCGGATTGCTGGACTCGACGTTAGAGGTTCCGAGCGGCCTTCCTGCCGCTGATGCGGGCCACGTCCCGCCGGCTCTCGATCGCACCGGCCGCTGCGCCGGTCTCCCGAATCCGCTGAGCGGCCCAGCACGGCCTGCTTTGCCGTCCACGATGGCCCGGATTCGCACAGTCCACGGGTGGGAGGCAGCCTGCGGCACCCCGCCGGATGCCGATATCCCAGGCTTCCCCGCCCGCGCCGGCCCCGATCACTGAGTCCATGAGCAGCGCGAAAGGACCTGCCCCATCGGCGGTACGTGGCATCACCACGAACCCGCCCTCCGGCGTCAGCCGCCCTCCCGGCGGTGCCAGGAGACACGACGAACACCACCAGCGGACCAACGTCCACGGCTGGTGGTGCTTCGTCTCCCGTCCCTGCCACCCCCTAAGGAGAAGACCGTGTCCACCCCGCTCACCCTGTATCGTCCCGACGTCGCCAGCGGCCGTGACGCCCAAGCCCTGCGCCGCGCCGCCACGCCGGAGTTCTCCGGCTGGTTGGAGCACACCGCTTCCGCCGGCGGTTGCTCTCGCCCGATCCGCCTATCCGGCACCATCGCCGCCGTAGAGCGAGACACCGGCCGGGTTCTGATCGACCAGCACACCGACGAACTGCCTGACCGGGCGCTGTACAAGGCGTGCGGCAAGCCGCCAATCGCAGTGTCCGGACTGCGCCTGGGTCTACCAAGGCGACGCCTACCAGGTCGTCCGCTGCGGCCTGACCGGCGGCAAGGGTGTCCCCGCCTCGGTCGGCCGGCACCCGGTCGTGTTCGCCACCTTCACCGCCCCGTCTTTTGGTGCGGTTCACCACCGCCACGTTCCGCGCCACACCTGCGCTACCCGGCAGCGCTGCGACTGCCGCCCGGCTCCCTGCCGCGCCCGAAGTGTCGCCGGCACCTGCCCGCACGGGCAGCCCGCGGCGTGCTTCGCCCGTCACGACACCGACGATCCGCGGCTTGGTCAGCCGTTGTGCCTGGACTGCTACGACCACGGCCACCAGGCCGTCTGGAACTACTTCTCGGGCGAGCTGTGGAGGCGCACGAAACAGGCCATCGAACGGCACCTCGCCGCTCTCTGCCGCCGACGCGGCATCCCCTTCGTCCAGGTCGTCACCGACTCCGGCAAGGTGCGACGGGTGCCGCCGGTGAGGGTGTCGCACGGCAAGGTCGCCGAGATGCAGCGCCGGGCAGCCGTGCACTTCCACGTCCTGCTGCGCCTTGATGGCGTCGACCCCGACGACCCGGACGCTCTCGTGCCGCCGCCCACCGGTATCACTGTCGACGACCTGGAAGACGCGGTCCGCGTCGCCGCCTCGCGAATTACCGTCACCACCCCCCCCGCACCCCGACCGGCCGCAGGGCTGGCTGGTCGGCTGGGGTGAGCAGGTCGACGTCCGGCGGATCAACACCACGGGCGGTGAGCTGACCGACGGCAAGGTGGCCGCCTACCTCGCCAAGTACGCCACCAAGGCCACCGAAGCCACCGGCCACCAATCCACCCGACTCACTCCCGCCACCGTCGACGACTACGCCGACCCGGAAGGCGACCACCTCGCCCGCCTCATCGACGCCTGCTGGCACCTCGGACGGCCCACCGGCACCGACACCGCCAACGGCGCCGCAACGCCCGGCGACCGTCAAGGCAGCCTTGACACCAAACCAAACTTCTACGCCGGGCTGGGCCGCTGGGCACACATGCTCGGTTTTGGCGGTCACTTCCTCACCAAGGCCCGCCGCTACTCCGTCACCTTCGGCCTTCTCCGGGACACCCGCGCTACCTATCGCCGTGCCGAGGGCGACGACACCACCGACACCGTCACCGTCGGCATCCTCACCTACATCGGGGCCGGCTGGCTCAGCGACGGTGACGCCCTGCTCGCCAACACCGCCGCCAGACAGCGACGAGAGAGCCGACGTGTCGGCCGGGAAGAACTCGCCCACGCTGCCTGGCTCAGCGGGGCCGCCGCATGAGCAGAGATCTCACCCCGCGCTGGTACTCGCCCGCCGAGGTCGCCGTCCTGCTCGGCTTCGGCCTGTCCAAGGTCAAGATGAAGATCGCCACCGGCGAGCTGCGCTCCATCAAGGACGGCAAGTACCGCCGCATCCTCCCCGAATGGGTCGACGACTACATCCGCGACCAGGTCGAACGTCAGGAGGCAGCCTGATGCCGGGACGGGCACGCGCCAACGGTGAAGGCTCAATCTTCGCGTACCGCAACGGCTTCGCCGCGTACGTCTGGGTCGAGAAGCCCGACGGCAAGCGAGGCCGGAAGTGGGTCTACGGCAAGACCCGCGAGGAGGTCCATGACAAGTGGATCAAGCTGCACGGACAGGCCAAGGCCGGTCCGGTGGCGACGCGCTCGCCGACGGTGGGGGAGTACGCCGGCTACTGGCTGCGCGAGATTGTCAAGCCGAACCTCGCTCCGGGCAGCTACGTCACGTACGAGGTCGTGGTCCGGCTCTACCTCGTGCCAGGGCTTGGCCGAAAGCGCCTCGACAAGCTCCGGGTCAGCGACGTCCAGACCTGGATCAACGGGGTGGGGCGGACCTGCCAGTGCTGCGCCCAGGGCAAGGACGAGCGGCGGAAGCCAGACCAGCGTCGCTGCTGTGCCCTCGGCCGCTGCTGCCAGGATCTGCCCTCGGCAACCAGCGTCACCCACTTGCGGACCGTGCTCCGGACGCTGCTGTCCCAGGCGATCGCCGAAGGGCTGATCACCCGCAACGTGGCGTCTCTGGTGAAGCTGCCACCGGTACGGAAGCGCAAGCGGAAGGCGTGGACGAGTGACGAGGCTCGGCGCTTCCTGGAGTCGGCCCGCGCCGACGATGATCCGCTCTATGCCGCGTACGTCCTGGTCCTGGTGCTCGGTCTGCGCAAGGGCGAGATGTTGGGACTCACCTGGGCCGACGTCGACCTCGACGCGGGGGAGTTGACCATCGATCGGCAGCTCCAGCGGGTCGGTGCCGAGCTGCTGCACCGGGAAACGAAGACGGCCGCCTCGGACGCCACCCTGCCGCTGCCGGACATCTGCACTGTGGCGCTCGACCGCCGCCATGCCGCCCAGACCGCCGCCCGTGACACTGCCGGCCCCACCTGGCAGCCCTCGGCCCTGATCTTCACCACCCGCTACGGCCGGCCGGTCGAGCCACGCAACTTCAACCGCTTCTGGGACCGCCGCTGCGACGCGGCCGGGGTCCGGCGGATCACCGTGCGGGACGCCCGGCGTACCTGCGCCTCGCTCCTGGCCGACCTGGACGTCCACCCTCGGGTGGCGATGCAGATCCTCCGGCACGCTCAGTTCGCCATCACCATGGAGATCTACACGGTCGTCTCCTCGGCGGCGACCCGCGACGCGCTCAAGCGACTCGGCAGCGCACTGGATCGGTAAGGCGCTACTGCTGTACTTCGCTGCTGTACGAGCCGTCCTGACAAAGACAGCGGCCCTGCAAAGGGCCGCTGAGCTGCAACAGAGTGGGCCGCCAGGGACTCGAACCCTGAACCTATGGATTAAAAGTCCACAGCTCTGCCATTGAGCTAGCGGCCCGTATCACACACGATACCGGACCTCAGCGGAGTCACCCATCCGCTGGGCACCCTAGCCGTCTCGGCGTAGGGCACGCACTGTTTCTGCAGCTCGAGCCTCATCTTTGCACAAACGATGGAGTAGGCGCGTGATGGTGGTCGGCGAGATGCCGTTCCCTGTCCGCCCGCACTTTCGGGGGTTCCGACCCGACTGCGCTGTCGCTCTGCGTAACTGAAATCGGGGACATTGTTGCTCAGGGTAGTGGCATACTGCCGACACGCGAGCACCCACGGGGCACCTTTGGGACACCCACGATGCACAGTGGACGCTCTAGGACCACGTTTGCGCAGGTGAGAGTGTTGCTGCAAGTCTGAAATATTAAGACCTTGGAGTCTTTTAATCCACAGGTTCGGGGTTCGAGTCCCCGGCGGCCCACCTGAATCGTTCTCCTGCGGAGGTCTCCCAGACGTGCCGCCTACGGCGCCTGATCGGCGTGGTACCAGCGCAGCGGCGGCTTCGGCCTTGGCGCGTTCGGACTCGAGTTCGTGCACGACCGAGGTGTAGGTGTTCGCAGCGACGGTGATACTCGAGAGCCCGAGTACCTCCTGGATGTCCTTGAGGTCGGATCCGGACGCCTTGAGGAACGTCGCGGCGCAATGCCGTAGGTCGTGCAGCCGGATCGGCGGCAGCCCGGAACCTGCGACGAGTCGCTCGAAGCGATCGCTGAGCTGCTCAGGATGCCACTGACGACCGTCAGGTCGCACGAAGAACAACCCGGCCTTCGGCCAGGCGGCGTCGGCCTGCCAGCGTTCCCGCCGATCCTGGTAGATGCGTAGCGCCGTGGTCGTGGAGGCGTCGAGCGCGATGATGCGGTCACCGGCGTAACTCTTGACGATCTTGATCACCGGTCGATAGCCGACGGTCG
Organism: Micromonospora sp. NPDC049301; assembly: GCF_040678715.1. Lineage (NCBI taxonomy): Bacteria > Bacillati > Actinomycetota > Actinomycetes > Micromonosporales > Micromonosporaceae > Micromonospora > Micromonospora sp. NPDC049301. The sequence goes on from NZ_JBFAQO010000001.1 coordinate 478,167, forward strand.
TGAGCTGCTGATTGATCGTCACGGTCCTCCCCGTCAGGTCGACGTCGCTTTCGCGCAGGCCGAGTGCTTCGCCGCGACGCAGGCCCCGGTGCAGGATGAGAGCGACGATGGGGTAGACAAAGACGTCATGGTCTTCGACATGATCGAGGAACGCGCCGGCTTGCTCCGGTGTCCACACCATGACGCTGCTGGGCCGAAGTCCCGTCTTCTTCCACTGCTGCGTGGCGGCGGAGGTCCATACCCGCGGCCTCGGTGCTTGAACTGACGGCAACTCGACGTACGCGGCGGGGTTGAACTCGATGAGTCGATGGGTGCGTATCGCATCGTTGAGAGCCTTACGCAGGGTCGCGCGGATACGTTGCAACGTTGCCGGACCCGTCCTCCGGACACCTCTGACCGACGCCCGGATCTGGACGTCATCATTGCAGCGGGCGATGTCGATCTGGAGATTGCGGTCGCTGATGCTGTCGAACATCGACTGGAGATGGCCGACTCGGAGCCGATCGATCGGGATGTGACCAAGGTGTGGAACGAGATAGACACGGATATGGGTCTCGTAATTGACCAATGTGGTGGGTTGGATCTTGCGACGACTGGCGTGCCACTGCCAGAGGTAGTCGCCCAAGGTCATCGCCGCAGATGCCACGATCCCGGCGCGGACGCGGCGGACCACAGAATCCCGATCGGGAAACGGTCGACCGCTTTTGGTGTCCTTCAGCATGCGCGCGATGTCGTTGCCGACTGTGGTGTCGTCACCCGCGAGTGCGAGTAGCGACTGTGCGCGGCCACGGTCAACGAGTGCCGCCTCACGGGTAGCGAAACCGAAACGTCGCAGCTGCCACCGTTTGCCATCGGGCTGCAGCGGTAGCTCGATCCGGTAGGCCCACGTGCCGTGGGTGGCGCTCCACGCACCACAGGCACGGCGCAGCCTCGGACATGCGGTGCCGATCTTGTTCTTGTTCTTATCACGACAAGAGCAACTCTTGAACGGCGATCCCCGTGACATGTGTTACTCCCGGTAGGCGCCTACGCCTTGCGATTGGGTCCGCTGGCGGTGCTCTGTCGCTGACCTCATTTGGACGGGTCTCGAATCCGTTGGTCAAGGTCTAGTACTCGTCGCCTTGCTTGCGAAGAAGGCAGCGGCTGCAGCGCGGACGTAGAGTTCGCGCCCTCGTTCGTCGCGCATCGTCTCCACGGCTCACTTTCGGCGAGAACATCACCCAGATCGTACCTAACGCCCGATTCCACCACGCCGCCATACTAGAACCGAGCAACAGTAGGAGGAGCTGAAACAGTACTGACTGCTCGAAGGAGTGCCTAAACGATGTGCCGGTAACCGGCGGAGTCCGGTGAGCTTGTTGCTCCCTCTGGGCGGTGCTCCGCCGCGTTGTGGCGTTTACCTTCGGCGCGTTTGCGGTCGTAGTGGGCCCTGCTGTCGGAGTTGGGTCAGGGCGGCGAACGCGGCGAGGAAGAAGGCGCGCTGGTCGACCAGGCGGCTGTCGGCGGTGGTGCGCGCCGAGCCGATTCAGGGGCCGCCCGCGGAGCGGATCGCGGAGCTGCACTACGTCCTGCTGCCCGGTCGGCCGCTCGCGCCGCCGGTGGGCGCCGTTCGACCTGGAGGTGGTAAAGCGGGCCGCCGCCGGCGAGGTGCCATGGCCGAATCTGACCGCCGAGCAACGCCTGGCGGTGGCGGTGAAACTGCGCAGTGAGTGCCTCCGTGTGCAGGAGGCTGGTGTCCGGCTTGGGGTTTCGGAGCAGGATGTTCAAGGGACTCGCCGCCCCCGGGTGGGACTGAAGTAGAGCAATGCGGTGAGGCCGCCGGTCGGGTCTGCCGTCCCGCAGCCAGCTGCTGTGCTTCAGGAGACGGCGGTTCCGCGGGAGACAGTTGCTTCGCCGAGCCTGAGAGTTACATGACGACCGCGCTCGGAGCCGCTCTTGTCATCCGCCAAACATTCGACCCGTAGTCGCGTCGCGTTGCCGAGCGGGAACGAAACCTGCGCCGGGTGCCCCAAGGAGACGACAACGCCACTCTTGAGCGTCTTGCCGTCCTGGTCCTTGAATTTGATCTGGATCGCGATGCGTGACCCCTCGTCGTCACTGTCGGCGATACCGAGAAGAGCGCTGAACCTTTCGTAGCCGGCAGTGTTCCATTCGACGGCCATTGATCGAGTGGTAAGGCACCCCATGCCGGGCGAGCGGTCATACAGGGTGTTGCCGATCCGGGTCGCCTTGACCCCGGCGAAGTTGTTGTCGTCATAGACTTGGTCGAGGTCGGCCAGCAACGCCGTGTCCGGCTCTGCTGTAGGCCCGTCCGGAGTGGGCGACTCCGAGATTGGTCCGGGGGAGGGCGAATCAGTATCGGACGGGTACCCGGTCGGGGCTGGGGTTGTAGTCCAAGTCTCGATCGTCGGCGTCTGCGGCGTCGTGACCGGCGCCGTGGCACCACTCGCCGTCGGCTCGCTGTTCGTGCCGGCAACCTGGATGATCGCTGCAACAAGGGTGCCGATCAGACCGATGCAGCCGCCTAGTATCGCGGCGCCCCAGGTCGCCTTCTCAGCCGGGCTGTGGCCGCGCCACCAACGCATCAGCCGCTGCATCCTCACATGCCCTCCCATGACGGTTAAGCGTGACCGGTCGGCAGGGATCGGCAACGCGATCCGATGCTACCGTCCGTGACCAATCGCTAACGTCTCTCACCTCTCGTATGACTCGGCAGTCTTCGATGTCGGTTCGTCGATGTGCGATGTCGTTCGCGGGAAGCGATTGTGGTTGGACCGAGGTGGACTGGGCGCACCGGGCGAGTGCCGCGTCGACCGACCAGGCAGGTCGGCCACCTTCGCCGCGCTCGGCCGGGGCCTCGTCGCTGGTGCCGACGGCTGCAGCGTATGCGGCAGGGTGCGGGCGGCGTCAGCGATGAGGTAGGCGTCACGGACGTCGGTCTTCGTCGTGCCGGGAAGCAGATCGGCGATGCGGCGCATGGCCAGGCAAGGCAGGTAGGCCACCTGATGCCCGCAGGCCAGGGCGACCGCGACCGGCAGGGCGCCGATCGAGGCGGGCTGGTCGATCACCACCAAAATCCAACCGTGGTGGGCCAGCTCGTCGAACAACTGCCGCAGCCGGGCCTCGGTGTTCGGCAACGGCGCGTCATGTAGCCGATTGCCCTCTACGCCGACCCGATCGCGTGGTGATCACCCTCGCCCACGTCCAAGCTGAGGTGGACGCCGTATCCGACGCGCACCAACACCCGCCTCCACGGTCACCTTGGCCAGGCCTACGCCTGAGTGATGTCCTGGCTCACCTACGCCGACCCGGATCGGGTCGAGGTGGTGCTGCAGGACACCCAGCGAGTCGTGGACGCCAACCACAGCACCGGGCTTCTCACCCCGGTGAAGCCGGACCCGGTCCGCAAGACCCGTCTGGCCGCGGCGGTACTCGAGCGGGCCGGTTACGACGTCGTCATCCTCGACCGGCGGCTCGATCACACCAGCCGCGTCCAGGCCGAGGACCACCATGTCGCGCTGCTCGGCGTCGACAGCCTCGACCCTCGCAGGCTCATCTCCGGAGTCGGTTGGAAGCTCGCCATAGACGCCGGACTCGGCGCCGGACCGGCCGACTTCAACGCCCTGCTCCTGCGCCGATTCCCCGCTGAGGTACCCAGCGGCGAGGTCCGCAGCTGGAAGGAGGGCGTTTCGCAGCAACGACGTGCTCCCACGGCAGCCCTCGCCGACCTTGAGCGACGCGATCCCTGCGGATCGGTACAACTCGCCGGGACCGCTGTCGGCGCCGCCTTCGTCGGCGTCGTCACCGCATGTCTCGGAGTCGCTCAAGGCGCCCGTGCCGCCCTGTCGGGGGACGGCTTCGACGTGATCAACCTGCACCTGGAGACCGACGACGTCGATCTCGCACCGGCAACCTGCGAGGTCGAGGTGTTCGGGGGCCGCCTCTTTGCCCGTCAGTGACCGGTGCCCGGCCACCTCCGGGATGGCGGCGGGTGAAGGGAGTTAGGCCAGGGTGGCGAGGTGGCGCTCAGCCGAGGGCGGCGGCAGCCGGTGCTTGGCCTTGCGCGGCCGTCGTGGCGGACGCTGTTGGGTCGGACGTTGACTGGTCCCGACGTCTTGGCGGCCGTGCGTTTGGACCCAATAACGCGCGCCGTACCGGCGAATCGCGAGGCAGTACGTCTCCGCGTCTCGTGCCGAGGGCGGCGTGCCCATCGGAGAGCATGGGTGTTGGCCGAGGCGGACCATCGACTGTCCGCTGATTCGGCAGGCGGAAAGTCTCGTCATCTACAAGGACTTACACCTGCGGCTCGGCCGGTCTGTCGACTGGGTGGGCCGAGCCAGCCGGGCGGAGGAGCGAATCGCCGCGACACCTGATGTTTCATCTATGCTACGGCCTCGATCCTCTAGCTGAAGCGAGGCAAGATCGAGGAAGTAGATTCAGCCAGCCCAGTCGCACTCGATCGTCGTCTGGGCTAGCCGAAGAATTAGTTGGCGAGGGCAGAGGGAGCGCCGACGGGGTGATTGGGGGCAAAGTGAGTGAGGACGTCCTGCTCCGCTTTCTCGGCAGCGGACTGATCGATGTCGGCGGAGACGACACCAAGCTCGAGAAACTCAGGGTGACCGCAAGTGATCTTGCCGGATCCTTGAAAAAGTCGTCGTCTAAAGCGTTGGCCTACGCCCTGATAGCTTTCGACCCTCAGGCGCCCGTCGACGATCCGGTCGTTGTTGACGCTCTCGACGCCCTCAAGAAGCGGTGGGCGACCTACGTCAACACCTTCTCTGGCCCCCCGGTCGCGGTGGTTCGGGCGATGCTCCTGGATGCCTTGGCGCAGGCCGCGGCGGACGACGATCGCATCGGTGTGGCCGTGGTCGCCTCGGCACGCAACGCTCTCCCGTTCATGGAGGCCGGGGACGAGCGGGAGATCTGGGCCGACGTGGTCACAGAGATCGAGGAACGAGTCGACGCGCGCGCCGAGACTGAGTGGGCAACACCATCTTCGATCGCGGTTCCGCCGATGGTGTTCGACGTGCCGGAGTTGAAAGCGCCGACGGTAACGACGTCTCGCGCTGGCCGCGATTACCTCAAGAAGGAGTTTCGGGCAGCCGCTGGACCGCAATTTCAGGATCCCCAGCGGGGCAACGTGGCTACGAACGGAAATCCGTACTGGCCGGGGAATAACCATATTTGGGTAACCGAGTTCGGCGATCGCATGGCCGAGGCTGTGGCTGAGAGCATCGATGCTGTCGTTGGCAAGACCAGGATCGAACAAGCGGATCTTTCGGACCCGTTCCGGGAGTTAGCGGCCACCGTTTCCGGGTATGTCGGAAATGCCCTCAATACCGTGACTGCCGCTACGGCCGGTTTGCAGCGTCGGACCAACCTGCTTTGGTGGAAGGAGACCCTGTTCTCGCCCACCACCCGGGTCAGTTACCGGGATCTGCCGCCGGCCCCCGCAGCGACTCTGATGGCCTTTGACCTCCATCAGCAGGTTCCGATGTTCTCCCCGGCGAGCGTGGCAGCGTTCTTGTCTGAGGCCGTGGTAGGTCTTCCCTCGATCGATCAGGACAAGACCTATCCGATGCGCGAGTTGGTGGCGGAAGCGCAGACGGAGGCTGGGCTGGCGGTACTTCGCACCGCCGGAGCCGCCCTGATCGGTCCGCCCGAGGGCCGAGGCCCTTTTCTGGCTTTGATCGCCTATCCCGACGTGCCCGTGGCACGCGCCGAGGCCGAGTTCCGGCGATTGACCGGAGTGCCGCCAGACGCGCAGCTCACGCTGCCGGCTTGGGCTAGTTGGGTTTTCCGTGAGCTACAGGCGGCTAGGGCGGCGAAGGAAGGCTCGAACGCCAAACGCCGGACGCGGAGGAGCTAGGCATCATGCAGAAATGTAAGCGACAAGCCTGCTTCGCACCTGACACCGGCTGCGATCTCGGCTATCTGAACTTGTCGAAGTGTTCTGAATGGACGGGACGCACGACACCGGACTCGATTGACGTCGAGCTAACCGACGAGGTGCTGCTGCCGTGGTCGGGAAGTGCGCTGGGTTTGGCGGACCTCGGCTTCGTCGCGGGCCGCGCGCGCCCGATGGTCGTCGGAATTGCCGGCCCGCAGAACGCGGGCAAGACCACGCTATTAGGTGCCTGGTACCTACTACTCGGTCGCGGCGCCGTTGGTCTCGAAGATCGTCAGTTCGCCGGATCCTTCTCGCTCACAGGATGGGAGGCGGTCGCGGGATCACTGCGCTGGAATCCAGGGCAGCCGCCGAGTTTTCCGCCCCACACAACGAGCCGGAGCGGGCGTGCTCCGGGGCTGCTGCATCTGTCCTTCTGGGACGCGAGGCTGGCGCGGGTCACTGACTACCTAATGACCGACGCACCCGGCGAATGGTTTCAGAGATGGTCGGTCAACCGCGATTCGGCCGAGGGCGCCGGAGCGCGCTGGGTCTCGGCCCACGCCGATGTCCTGCTCCTCGTTGCCGATCGAGAGGCGTTGTCCGGCGAGAACATGGGGTCGGCCCGCGGGGCACTGCAGCTCCTGGCCCGCCGAGTGGCTGCAGAGCGGCGGGGACGCCCAGTCGCGTTGGTCTGGACAAAGTCCGACATCGAGATCACCAACCAGATAGAGCAGTCAGTTCGGGAGGCGGTGCGAGGTACCATGCCCGACGCTGAAGAGTTCTCGGTCAGCGTTGTCTCCAGTGGTCCTGGTAAGCACGAGGTTGGTGTCGGCTTGGTTGAGCTCTTGAACTGGATCTTGGCGATACGGCGTCCGCACGTGGAGTTGCCTTCCCCGTCGGCGACTAGCAACGATCCACTTTTCATGTTTGGCGCGAGAACATCGTGACCATGTCGCGCGACTCGATTCTGCTGCTCGGTGAAAGCGGGGTCGGAAAGACACATTTCGGCGCCCAGCTTCTCAGGCGGTTGATGAAGGGTGACGGCCACCTGCGCATGAGCGGACAGGCAACGAACCTCGAGCCCTTCGAGTCAGCCCTCGAAAGTCTGAACGAAGGAAAGGCAGCCGGACACACCGCCACCTCAACCTACATGGACAGCGTTTGGCCCGTCGCCGATGTAGCTGGACACCAAGCGGAGCTCGTCTGGCCCGACTACGGCGGCGAGCAAATCAAGAGCATGATCTCCTCCCGCCGGGTGCCGAACGCATGGCAGTCGCGTGTGCGACAAGCGCCTGCCTGGCTACTGCTGATCCGCCTTCAGCAGACGCGGTTCGGGGAAGACATCTTCTCGCGCCCGCTCGGGGACCTACGCGGGGCGGCGATCGAGAACCGGGAACTGCAAATCTCTGATCAGGCTCGGCTCATCGAACTCCTGCAGATGCTGATTTTTGTGGGCGGCGCAGCGACTGGGCGGCAAGCTGATCGTCCAAGGCTTGGTGTGTTGCTCACGTGCTGGGACGAACTCGACTTTGATGGAACGCCGGCGGCGGCTCTAGAAGAACGTTTGCCGATGCTTGCAGCGTTTGTGCGGTCCACCTGGTACGCGCCGTCCATCATGGGGCTCTCAGCCTTGGGACGGCCACTCAGCCCACACGATAAAGACAGCGACTATGTCAGCCGTGGACCGGAGCATTTCGGTTACGTGGTGAAGCCGGACGGATTGCATTCGTCGGATCTCACCCTGCCGATCCAGATGCTTCTCGACGGCCTGCGATAGCGACGGGCGGATAGGGCCAAGCGTGATCGTGGAGCAGGCAATATTCGGTGAGGTCAAAGGCGGCCATGCAGTCAAGGCGGCGAGCGGCGACCCAATGCTGGCCGCTGAGCTCGCGCCGCGCCTCGACCTGCCGGACACGGTGCCGCCCGGCGTGGACTGGTCGCCGTTTGTATCAGGCTTCGCACATCGGCACCACTTCGTGGTGGCACGCACCTTTATGGACGTGCGCGCAGCGAGGGCCGGCATGGTGCTGTCCCACGCACTCATCGTGCCAATCGAGGACGTCGTCCACGCACCCGATCTCCGGCCCCTTTTCGATCAGCTGATCGTTGAGGCAAGCGCGCCGTCGGACCTCCCGGCCCTAAATCTCGACCTTGGTCAGGAAGTTCCACCGCCATCGGCCGATCTGCCGACGGCGGCGGCAGCGCTCTCGACCCGCGAAGCCGGGCCCGTGGTTCGCCTCGGGAACCACGGCTTCGACGAGCTGGTGATATCCCTCTGGGGAAGGCTCTTGCCCGCAATGCGCCGACGCTTCGCCTTCCGGCTGAGCTTCGGCCCCGGCGACCTCGTCGAGACGCCACAACCCGCGCTGGTCTGCACGCCTCCCAGCCTAATCGGGCGATGGCGGGGCCATCGGCTGATCGAAGCGCAGTACCCCAAGGCGCCCACCCTGGCCGCCGCCATGCTCAGCGGCTCCAGCGAAGGCGAGGCCCTGCGCTCCTTCACCGACCGAATCGGTGCCGAGCTCACCAGCTTCAGCGATCTCCCGCTACTCGAGGAAGCGTACCGACTTACCGTCTTGAAGCCGGACACGATCGCCAACACCGTAGCTGCTGTCCGCTTGGTGGGACGTCTATCGCCAACCACTGCGCACGGTGCAGACGACAAGGCCGGCCTGATGGGCCGTCTGACGTCACATCTGCGAAATGCCACGGCGGACGACGTTCTGCCGCTTCGCAACCTGGCTCTGCGAAGCTTTGATCAGGCCGAACGTGTGTGGGCTGAGCTGGAGAACTGGGCCGCGAGGAACAGCTTCCCAGCAGCTCAGGACCCTGCCTTCATGCTGGTCATCGCGGACGCGATGGAGGCATCGGAGAGCACGGAGGACTGGCGAACGGCGGTGCTAGGTGGCCTGTCGCGTTCCGCTAGCGTCCAAGGTGCAGCGTTCGTCACCGCGTTCTGGCGGTGGGCCGAGGCAGACCCTGCAATCGTGAAGCTGCTCTGGAAGGTAGTCGAGGCAGACACGGGACTAGAGGACCGACTCGTCAGCGTCGCGCCGCAAAGGTTGAAGCGCGATGCCGCGCAGCCAATCCTTGAACATGCCCGACAGGAACATCTCTACCGACTGCATGGTGCGACAGCGTCAGCTGCCTACAACCCTGCCGAGGCGGTTCGCCTGCAGGTCGCAGTCGAGCCACCGCCGGCCGCTACGGACGGCGTCCGGCTGGCGCTCAGCAAGGCGACACCACGCGAGGTTCTAGTATGTGCAGCCAAGGTGGTCGATCCGAGGGTAATTCAGCTTGCCGCCGAGCAGGTCGCGCAGACACCAACACTGCTCGCGGACGAGGACCTGTCTCGGGAAGCGGCCCGACTGGTTTGGTCAACCGCCTTAGACCTCAACATGGACGCCTGGCGTGGCCCGGCAGACCCGCGCTCAGCCTTCGACGCCGTCCTCGTGGACGTGCTTGACAGTCGACCAGTCCCGCCCCAACTCGTCGAGCGCCTGTCGCGCACACCGCTCGCCGATCTGACGGGCTTCGCGCGTCGCCCCGAGCTGTGGTCAACGATGACGGGCACAACCCGGGACGCCTTGATCCGTGCGACGGCGCGAGGATGGCTCGACAACGTCGCCGCCAATAGGGCCACTCCCGGCCTGGAACCAGAAATCCAAGCCGCGATCCTTAGCGATCACAAGCTCGACGCGCTACTCGATCAGTTCGCGGACGGCCGAGTCGGTGCGGCCATCCAGATCATGCTGGCTCTGCCGGCCTTCGACGAACACCGTTTCTGCGCCTGGCTCCGCCTCGTGGCAAACCATTCCCGCCCCATCCCTCCTACCGACGCCGAGGCGATCGGGCGTCTGACGCAGGAGCGACGGTGGCGGCATGCTACGGACGAACTCCTACGAATGCTGCGGAACAGGCGCGAAGACATCCGGCCCGCCCTGCGCGCCTGCGTGTCGATGCTTGGTCCGCTGGACCGCTGGTGGCACAAGCTGTCCCCGATCAGCCCTGCGGAGAAATGGGAATCGCTAGAGAGTCTGGCAGCGGAACTCTTCGAAACCGGCCCAGACCATGACAATCTGTGGGAACGAGCCGGCGGCCACAACGCCGACCTTCAACAATTTGGAAACGGCCGCGCGAGGTGGCGGGACGCGCTCAGCAGGATCCGTCGCGGGGGTAAAGGCCCTCGGGTGGACAAGCTCCTGCGTGAGATGCTGACGGAATTTCCCTCAAATGCCTCGCTGCGTTTCATGGCTGACGACAAGGAATTCGGAGGCCGCCTGTGAGCGCCAGATTGAGTGCGACGGCGCGCTTAGAGAGTGAGATGTGAACCCGTGACATTTGCCAAAGGTCGCGCGCTGGTAATTGGCATTGCCAACTATAACGAGATCAGCGGCCTTCCTGAGGCCGTGCTAAACGATGCCCGCGACATCGCGTCAGTTCTTCAATCGACCGACTATTGTGGTTTCCTGCCTGGTAACATTCGGCAGCTTCTCGACGGGGAGGCTACGCTGGACGCCATTCGCGCCGAGCTGGCAGAGTTGGCGTCGTCGGCCGATCCGGACGACAGCGTCGTCATCTTCTTCTCGGGACACGGCGCGCGGATCGGCTCGGGACCTACCGAAACGAGCGCGCTAGTCCCGGTCGATTGCCAGACTACCAACATGCGGGACACCGTGCTCGGGGAGCCGGAATTTTCGGCCGCCCTCGCTGGCATAAAGGCGAGGCGACTGCTCGTGCTTATTGACGCCTGCCAGGCCGGCGGGGCGGGCACCTTGAAGAGAAACGAGAATGAGGAAGTCCGGCTCGGGTTTGACGAGAAGTCCCTCGGAAGGCTTGCGCAAGGCGCCGGCCGCGTGATCATTGCCTCCTCCCGGGCGAACGAGACGTCACTCGTGCTTCGGGACGCACGTAATAGCGTTTTCACGGAGCGACTACTCGAGGCGTTCAAGGGGAAGGCCCGAACGACGGGCGACGGACTAATCCGCGTCTTCGACGTCTTCAACTACGTCAGCGAGCAGGTCCGGCGCACCGTTCCTGGCCGACAGCATCCAATCTTCAAGGCATCGGACCTCGAAGACAACTTCCCAGTCGCGCTCGACCGCGGCGGAGCGAAGGCAGCGTCCGTCGTCCAGCCAGCCGCCCCCGAGCGTTGGCGCGAGATCGAGGAACTCATGTCAGACCTCTACCCGGCCGGCCCCACCGATCAGGATATCTGGGCCCGCGCCGGCGGCGACGTTTCGCGCCTAAAGCTGAGCGGAACTGGCAGGGCGAACTGGTTCGCTGCCCTGCGTACTCTTCGGCTTGGCGGAGGCGGGCAAGACATTAAGGTTCAGACACTGCTCGGCACGGTACTCTCTGACTTTCCTCACCATGCGGAACTCGCGGCATTGAGAGATGAACTTGGATAGCCGTTTTCCGAACGGGGTGCGTCCGTCAGGTCGGCGTTGCGGCCGAGCGGGTCCAGATCTGTGTGGCTGTAGGGTGCAGGCTTGGCAAGGTTCAAACCCCGCAACCAGCCGTCCAACCCAACCGGCGCGCCACCATCCCAAGCACCGTCGTCCACGCCCCCAGGCTGCGGCGCCCGCGTCGGCGACGTTCATAAATGCTGCGGCCGCGCTCAGCAGGCGGGTTGACGACCGACGACGGACGCACCGATCCGCGGTTAGCGGCGCCCTCGGTCAGTTGCTTTGGGCAGCGATCGCCTATCTGGGCGACTGAACTGGTGTTGGAAGGGGAGCCGGGGCGCGCCCGTGCCCGCCGGTGGGCTAGTGGGCCCGGGGTGACTCTGGGCGTTGCCCCGGCTCCTGGATTGTCGAAGGGCTAGTGCTGCAACGCCAGTAGGCGAATGGAGTTCGGTTCGCGTTCGTTGGTCCGAATGTGACGGATGTTGATGTCGATCGTTGGCATGGAGAGTTGGACCGGCTGCATGCCCGTATCGGGCCTCGGTTTCGTCGCTCTGAGCCGCGGCGACGTGGGCGACAACACCTTTGCGGGCTGATCTCGGGCCTGAGCCGGAAGAGCGGGTGGACCCTGGCTGAGCAGGCCGGGGATGTGTCGCCGGACGGTATGCAGCGGCTGCTGCGTTGGGCGGACTGGGACGTCGGTGCGGTCCGTGACGACGTGCGGGACTACGTGGTCGACCACCTCGGAGACCCGGCCGGTTTGCTGATCGTCGACAACACCGCGTTGAGGTGGTGCGTCCCGCGTTGGTGGCCCTCCGTCGCGTGGTTTGCGGTGGTTGAGCGTGGACGGGGAACCGAGGCTTGCCTTCGCTGATCGTGATCCGTAGCGAACACAAGTGCCATACCGCTGGATCGGGGATGGTGGTTCTCCTGAGCCAAGCGCTGACGAGATGTACGCATACGACCACGCTCAACAGAAGTGGATCAAGGGATTCAATCCGATGTACGGTTGATTGGTCGCGCCGAACAGTGACGGGCCCCTTTGGCCTCGTCCGGTGTGAAGCCGACCCACCGCGCAGCCCGCAGTCGCGTCTCGGCTACAGAAGCTTGCTTGCGGTTACGGAGAAATCCGACCCGACGAAAGATCGGCCACGTTTGACGTAGCTGGCGCGCACAGCAATCAAGCATGGTGGCTGGGGGCCGTGGGTGTTCCATGGGTGATCGGATGCCAGCGGCCGGGAGGGATTACAAGCCTAAAATCTGGATTTCGACCACGAGCAATCGCGCCCCTGGCGAACACAATGGGTAACGACCACGCTGACCTGCTGATATCCGGCGGCACTTTCCTGGAAACAGGCGCAAGAGTTCGGACTGAAAGAGGCTACGGTAAGTAGCGGAGACAAAAAGCGCTGGTGAGAATTAAAAGTCCACAGCTCTGCCATTGAGCTAGCGGCCCGCGCGCTCAGGTTACCGGACGGTGCCCGCCGACGACTCTCGGCTTCCGGCCGACCGTCGATGCCTGGGCCCACCGGCACCCACCGCCCCTGATCAACACCAGATCGGCGAGCTGGCGGTGTCTGACGCGCTGGTTACACCCATGTCGGCGATGGGGAGTGGATCACGTGGGGTTTCGGTGCCGTGCATGGGTTCGGGCGGGTGGGGAACCAGAGCGGGCATGAAGCCGAGCAGCACCCCGGCGGTGGCGGCGTCCGGGGAGGAGATCGGGCCGGACGGCGTACGCGAGCCGGGCGGGGAGGTGCACGCCTGGCTGCCCGGCCAGAACCAGACGGTGTGCGGCCTGGCGCTCAGCCGGACCCGGCTGCGCCGCTTTCCGCACGTGCGCTTCGACTACTCGGGCACCGACGTGCTCACCGAGGCCGACCCGGTCGGCTGGATCTGCCCGCGTTGCCTGGCCGCCACGGCCGGGCGGCGGGGGAAGGAGAAGCACGGCTGGGTCCGGCAGTCGCCCCGCCCCTGACCCACTCGACATCGGGGAAGTCGCGCTGTCCGGACGGCCGTGACAGCCAGACTTCCAGGAAACCGAGTCGATCAAGCGCCGGGCCAAGCGCCGGGCCAAGCGCCGGGCCAAGCGCCGGGCCAAGCGCCGGGCCAAGCGCCGGGCCAAGCGCCGGGTCGGGTGCCAGGCTGACAGTGGCGGTTGGCGGGCGACTGGGCGGGTACGGGGTCGGACATGCGGATCGTGGTGGTGGGGGCGAGCGGCAACGTCGGTACGGCGCTGCTGCGGCGGCTGCGCCGGGAACGGGGCGTGGAGCTGGTCGGGGTGGCCCGGCGGTTGCCCGGCCCGGAGGCTGGCGAGCCGTACGACCAGGTGGAGTGGCACTCGTGCGACATCGGCGCGCCGGATGCGGCCGGGAAGCTCGCCGGGGTGTTCTCCGGCGCGGACGCGGTGGTGCACCTGGCCTGGCAGATCCAGCCCAGCCACGACCAGCGGGTGCTGCGCCGGACCAACGTCGACGGCAGCCGGGCCGTGTTCGACGCGCTGGTGCGGGCGGGCGTGCCGGCGCTGGTGTACGCCTCCTCGGTCGGGGCGTACGCGCCCGGGCCGAAGGACCATCCGGTGAGCGAGCGCTGGCCGGCGACCGGGGTGCCCGGCTCGTCGTACAGCGAGAACAAGGCCGAGGTCGAGGCGCTGCTGGACGGGTTCGAGCGGGACCACCCGGCGCTCCGGGTGGTGCGGCTGCGACCCGGGCTGATCTTCCAGCGCGATGCCGGCGTGGAGATCACCCGGTACTTCCTCGGCCCGCTGGCGCCGGTGCGGCTGCTGCGCTTCGGCCGGATCCCGCTGGTGCCCACCAACCGCCGGCTGCGGATGCAGGCGGTGCACGCCGACGACGTGGCCGACGCGTACGCCCGGGCGGTGTTGGGTGACGCGCGGGGCGCCTTCAACGTCGCCGCGGACCCGGTGCTGACGCCGGAGCTGGTGGCCCGGCACTTCCACGGCTGGACGGTGCCCGTCGCCGGGCCGGTGCTGCGGGTGGCGGCGGCGCTGACCTGGTGGGCGCGGCTGCAACCGGTCGACAGGGGCTGGGTCGAGCTGGCCCTGAACGCGCCGCTGATGTCCAGCGAGCGGGCGGAGACCGAGCTCGACTGGCAGCCGAAGATCACCGCGCTCACCGCGCTCAAGGAACTCTTCGCCGGGATGGCCGACAGCGGCCACACCGACAGCCCGCCGCTGTCCGCCGCGTCGGACCTGCCCGGCCGGCCGGGCGGCCTGCTCCGCGCCCGCGCCGCCGGCCAGGGCAACCCCTACTGAGGTACGCGCTGGTCAGCTCAGTTTGGAGCCGCTGACGGTGGGGTTGCGGGCGCCGAGGAAGAAGATGCCGGGGAAGCCCCGGGTCTCGAACTTGGCACTCGGGTTGCGGCGCAGGGTGGACTTCTCGATCGTCATCGTGCCGGTGCGGTTGTTGCTGACGAAGAAGATCGCGCCGCCGCCCTCGTTGGCCTTGTTGTTCTCGATGATGGTGCCGGCGATCCGTACGGTGAACTCGTTGCCGTCGCAGTAGATGGCGCCGCCGCTGCCGCCGCCGGGCGTGCCGGACTTGGCCGGGTTGGCGCCGCTGCCGATCGCCTCGTTGTGGCTGAGCACGCTGTTCAGCACCACCCAGGAGACGCCGATGCTGCTCAGCGCGCCCCCGTTCGAGCAGGAGCCGCCCTGGCCGGCGGCGCCGCCGAAGGTGCTGCCCACCACGTACACCGGCTTGTTCTCGTACTGGCTGAGCACCCGGATGGCCGCGCCGCCCAGGTCGGGGCCGGTCCGGTCGCAGCGGTTGCGGACGAACCGCGAGTTGAACACCTTGAACCGGCCGCCGCGCACGAAGATCGCCCCACCGCCGCCGCCCTCGGCCTTGTCGCCGGTCGAGTTGCCGTCGGCGAAGGTCAGGTTCTGCACGGTGAGCTGCGGGTGGTCCTGGTTCTGGCAGTGCGAGGTGGTCCAGCCCTGGGCCTCGTCGCAGGTGTTCATGTAGAGGATGCGGCGCTGCCCCTGGCCGCTGAGCGTCACCTTGCCGCCGCCGTCCAGCACCACCTTCGGCCCGTTGGCGTTGCGGACCTTCGCCGTGGCGGTCATCTTGATCGTCACCGGAGCCGGCCCGCAGTTGAAGGTGATGACGCCCCCGGCGGCGACGGCCTTCACCACCGCCGCCGACGTGCAGCTCGCCGGGGTGCCGGTGCCGATGGTGCGGGTCGGCCTGGAGGTGTCCACCGCCCGCGCCTCGGCCGGCACGGTGGCGTTGCCGTTCGGGTTGCCGGCCGCGAGCGCCTTGCCGGCCGGCTTCGGGCTCGCGCTGGCCCCCGGGCCGCCGAGGCCGTCCCGGGCCGCCGGCGCCACGCCCTGGTCGCCGGTCGCCAGCGCCTCCGGCTCGGCCGGCGGGCCGGGCTGCGAGGCGGCCGGGGCCGGGTCGTCGGGCGCGCAGGCGGGCAGGGTCGCGGTGGCGACACCGAGGACGAGCAGGGCGACAAGCGACGTCATGCGCACCCCGTGATGCTAGGAGCCGCGTAGGCGCCGGAGCGAATCTGCCATGCCGGTTTAACCCGCGCCTAAGGCTGGGTCGGCGGTCAGAAGTCGGCGAGGAGGTACGGCACCTGCCGCGGGAAGATCCCGCGCAGCTCGGCGGCGGCGTCCGCCGGCACCTCGCCCAGCCCGCGCAACGGCAGCTCGGCCGGATCCAGCACCCCGTACGCCAGGGCGGAGAGACCGGCGGCGGTGAGCGTGGCGGTCGGGGCCCGGCCGCTCGCGCCGGCGGACAGCTCCAGCGACCCGCTCGTGCCGTCCAGCAGGTGGCTGCCGGCCAGCCACCGGTCACCGGTCAGCTCGATCCGGACCCGGCCCGGCCCCGCGGGCAGCCCGTTCAGCGCGTCCAGCGACAGCAGCCGGGCCATCGGGGCGGAGGAGCCAGGCCGGGCGATCCGCGCCTCGACGTGGACGTCCAGATCGGTCAGCCACAGCTCCGGCAACTCGTCCGGGGTGACCTGGAGGGTGACCCGCTCGACCTGGTCGACGTGCCGGGCGAAGAACTGCAACAGCAGCGCTCGGGTGAGCGGATCCGCGTACAACAGCTCGTTGCCGGCCAGCGTGCCGCCGTGGTCGTCGATCCGGTACGTCACCATCCCGGTGACCTCGCCGGCCACCCGGGCGGTGAGCAGCCAGTACTCGTCCCGGTCGCGCACCCCGACCGCCCGGTAGTCCGGGAAGACCGCGAAGCCGTGCCGGTCCTGGAGGCAACGCTCGATGAAGGCGAGCCAGGTGGGGTAGCCGTCGCCGATCCGCTCCCAGCGCACCTCGCCCGGCAGGTCGGCGCGGAGCAGCGAGCCCAGGTCGGCCGGCGTGAAGGTGACCGTGCGCGGCTTGGGCAGCCCGATGTAGCCGAACCGGGCGTAGAAGCTGGGCCGGAACGGATAGAGCGCGCTGAGCGGGTGCCCCTCGTCGCGCATCTCGTCCAGGAGTTGGTGCAGCAACGTCCGGACGTGCCCCTGCCGGCGGGCCAGCGGATGGGTGGCCACCCCGGCGACGCCGGCCATCGGCAGCACCGCCCCCCGCAGGTTCTGCCGCATCGGGATCGCCGAGCAGGCGGCCAGCGTGCTGCCGTCCTCCTCGACGATCAGCGTCCGGTTGCCCTCCTGATAGGGCAGGTAGTCGCGGAACTCCTCGGTCCGGGCGGCGCTGCGCGGCGACGACTCGAAGGCGTACGCGGCCAGCGGAAAGCTGGTGGTGAGACGTTCCTCGGCGGTCACCCGGCGGATGGTCATCCGCCCATTTGAGCCTGCCGTGTTGGTTCAGAGCAACCGGATTGGCCGGATCCACGGCGGCAACACCGGTCAGCCGACGGGCAGCGCGTCGCGCAGCACCGTCCGGCGGCCGTACCGCTTGGTGATGCCCCTGGCGTGCAGCCGGACCGGCCCGGGGCGGGGCCCGGGCGCGGTGCCGATGCTCTCCACGATCGCGCCCGCGTACTGCTGGGGCGGCCCGAAGACGACCCACGGGATGGCACAACTACCTAGTGGGTCGCCGAAGCTCACGCGGCCGGTCACCCGGACCGCTGGCCAGGTCGGGCGGGTCAGCGGGTGACGACGTCGGAGACGACGACGGTGACGTTGTCCGGCGCTCCGGCGTGGTGGGCGAGCTTCACCAGTTGCTCGCCGCACTGCTGGCGGTCGGTGTACATGCCCAGCGCCGCGCCGATGGCCTCGTCCTCGACGTAGTCGGAGAGCCCGTCGCTGCACAGCAGCAGCCGGTCGCCGGGGACCACGGTGAGCACACCGATCGCCGGTGGGGTGTCGGCGCCCTGCACGGCCCGGGTCACCAGGGACCGCTGCGGGTGGTGCCGGGCCTGCTCGGGGGAGAGCGTGCCCTGGTCGACCAGCGACTGGACGAAGGTGTCGTCCCGGGTGAGCTGCGTCAACTCCCCGTCGCGCAGCAGGTAGCAACGGGAGTCGCCGACCTGGGCCAGCACCAGCGTCTCGCCGGCCAGCAGTGCCGCGGTGAGCGTGGTGCCCATCCCCTCGCGGCTCGGGTCGACGGTGATGGCGGCGTGGATGCGCTGGTTGGCGGTGCTGACCACGGCGCGCAGGGCGTCGGCGGCCCCGTCCGGGTCGGTGGGCGGCGCCAGCTCGTCCAGGATCCGGATCACGATCTCGCTCGCCACCTCACCCGCGGGCAGCCCGCCCATGCCGTCGGCGACTGCGATCAGGCGGTCACCAGCGAGGGCGGAGTCCTCGTTGTTGGTCCGGATCAGGCCGATGTCGTTGAGGATGACCGAGCGGAGGATCAGCGTCATGGGGACAAGCTTGCCAAGAACACCCCGCCTTCGTCTCTACGCACTACTGCGAAGGGCCGAGAAATGATGCCGATGTCCCCGCTCGGGCCCGCCCGGAGCGTGGCTCAGAGCCGTGGATAGCGCAGCAACAGGCTGGCCGCGACCTCCTCGTCCCCCACCGCCGTGTAGATGTGCGGCACGTCGGAGACCCAGCGGAGGTGACCACCGGCCGAGGCGGTCAGCGGTGCGTCGGCCGGGCCGGCGCGCAGCACCCCGGCGAAGACGGTGACGTGCTCGGTGACCCCCGGCTGGTGGGCGGGGGAGAGCTGCCCCGGCCCGGGCGCGACCCGCATCCGGTACAGCTCGTAGGTCGCGTCGGCGTCGGTGAACACCTCCAGCAGGGTGGCGCTGACCGCGGTGCCGTGCACAGTGGGCGCGGCGGCCGGCTCGGCCAGTACGGCGGTCAGCGGCACACCGAGCTGCGCGGTTACCGCCCAGAGCGTCTCCAGGGTGGGGTTGCGGGTGCCGTGCTCCAGGCCGGAGAGGGTGGCCTTTCCGACGCCGGCGAGGCGGGCCAGGGTGGACAGCGAGATTCCCCGCTCCTCGCGCAGGGCGCGGACCCGGCGGCCGACGACGGCGGGATCCACGTCGAGGCCCGGACGGCGGACTGGTGGTCGGTGCGGCACCCGGCTATCGTGCTACACGCTGTCGTTCCGTAAACGGAACAGTCGGGAGGGTGGGATGGTCGGACGGGCGCAACCGGTGCTGGCCGGGGTGGTGACCGCTCTGGTCGGCTTCGCCAGTTCGTTCACCGTCGTGCTGGCCGGGCTCCGCGCGGCCGGCGCGTCGGACGCGCAGGCGGCCTCCGGCCTGCTCGCCCTCTGCGTTGTGGCCGGGCTGGCCGCCGCCTGGCTCGGGTGGCGGCACCGGATGCCGATGAGCGTGGCCTGGTCGACGCCGGGAGCGGCACTGCTGGTGGCGACCGGGCCGCCGCCGGGCGGGTGGCCGGTCGCGGTTGGCGCCTTCCTCGTCTCCGGGCTGCTGATCGTGGCGGCCGGGCTGTTCCCGCCGCTCGGTCGAGCGGTGGCCGCCATCCCCAAGCCGGTGGCCGGCGCGATGCTCGCCGGGGTGCTGCTGCCGCTCTGCACCGCGCCGGTCCGCGCACTGGTCGAGCTGCCCACGGTGGCCGGCCCGGTGGTGGCCGGCTGGCTGCTGCTGCACCGGTACGCCCGCCGCTGGGCGGTGCCCGGCGCGCTGCTGGTGGCGGTGGCCGCGATCGCGCTGACCGCGCCGCCGGCCGGCCTGACCGGCGCCGCGCTGATCCCGTCGGTCGCGCTGACCACGCCGGCCTGGAACGCGTCCGCGCTGGTCGGGCTCGCCCTCCCGCTGTTCCTGGTCACCATGGCCGCGCAGAACGTGCCCGGCATGGCGGTGCTGGTCGGCTACGGCTACCGCCCGCCGTTCGGCGCCGCGCTGCGGGCCACCGGTCTGGCCAGCCTGCTGGCCGCCCCGGCCGGTGGGCACGCCGTGAACCTCGCGGCGATCACCGCCGCGCTGGCCGCCGGCCCCGACGCGCACCCGGACCCGGAACGCCGGTGGGTCGCCTCGGTCACCGCCGGCGTCGGCCTGGCCCTGCTCGGGCTGGGCGCCGGCGTCGCCACCGCGCTGGTCGCGGTCGCCCCACCGATCCTCATCGAGGCGGTCGCCGGACTGGCGCTGCTGGGCGCGCTGGCCACCGCGCTCGCCTCGGCGGTGACCGACCCGGCGACCCGGGAGGCGGCCGTGGTCACCTTCGTGGTCACCGCCTCCGGGGTGACGCTGATCGGGGTGGGCGGCGCGTTCTGGGGCCTGGTCGCCGGCTGCCTGATGCTGCTGCTCTTCCACCGCCGCCCACCCGCCGCATCCGATCAGCCCGCTCCGGCGGCGCCCGCTCCGGCGGCGCTGACCGACCCGCTGCCGGCGACGGGCGGCGCCCGGTCGTCCTAGGGGCTCCATCCGGCGGGCGACCGTCATCCGCCCCTGGCCCCTGCGCGATCACACCCGGTGTGGCGGTGGTTGTTGTCGTTGGCGATATACCTGTGAGTCATAAACATGCCTGTGAGGTATGGCGCTCACCATCAACCTCGCCCCAGCCGGTGTGGATCTCCGTGCGTGCGTCACTCCTCGGCGGGCAGGTCGGCCACGCCGACCGTGAGGCGTACCCGGCCGTCCGCGACGGCGGCGATCCGGTCGGCCGGGACGTACACCGCGCCGGCGTCGATCAGCTCGGTGGAGACCTTCAGGTAGCCGCCGTGCAACAGTCGGGCGGCCAGGTCGGCCGGCACCTCGGGCTCCTCGACGGCCGTGGCCTCGATCAACTCGTCCAGGCTGCTGCCCGGATCGGCGGTCGGCGCCTGGACGGTCACCGCGTTCGGGTCACCCCGCTGAACGAGATCCACGGTGCCGACCTCGGCGCCGGCGGGGTCGATCACCGGCATCCCCGTGGTGATCCGCGAGATGGTCTGCTGCTGGTCCATCCCACCGCGGTTCCCGGGGCGGTACGCCGCTAAACGCCGCCGTCGACCGTCCGCCGCTCAGGCGTTGGGCGAGGTCCAGCCGCCCGGTGGACGCGGGGACAGCTCGCGCCAGGTGTCCGGGCCGTCGAGCAGCGCCCGGACCGTCTCCTCGGCCTCGTCCGCACTGCCGTACTCGTAGAACCGGGAGATGCCCTCCGCGCCGCCGGCGCGCTGCTCGACGTGCCACCGGTCGGCGTCCACCCGGAGGAAGACGTCCCGCCGGGCCAGCCGCCCCCATTTCCCGTTCCACCAGTGCTTCCGCTGCTCCATGGGCGGACTCTATCGAACACACGTACGAGAAGGTGCGGCCCCTGCGGGAATCCCACAGGGGCCGATGTGCATCCGTCGGTCAGCGCGGCGCCGGCGGCTCCGTGCGGCGGCCCAGCACGTCGTCCAGCGCACCGCGCTGCTGGCCAGGGGTGGCGTGGCCGGCGGAGACCAGCGCGTCGCGGATCTCGGTGAGCAGCTTGACCTCCTCGCTCGGCGCCGAGGGCGGCGGCTCCTCGCCCCGCTGGCGCCGCTCGGCCAGCTTGTTCATCGGGAACACCACGAAGAAGTAGAGCACCGCCGCGGTGAGCACGAATGTGATCAGGGCGTTGAGGAACCCCGCCCAGTCCATGAAGTTGCCCTTGCTGATCTCCCACTGGCCCGCGAACTGGTCCTCCCCGCCGCCGACCAGCTTGATGATCGGCTTGAGGAACGAGTTCGTGAGAGCGGTGACCACGCCCGTGAACGCGGCGCCGATGACGACACCGACCGCCAGGTCGACGACGTTGCCGCGCATGATGAAGTCTTTGAAGCCCTTGAGCATTCGTACTCCCGAGGTGTCCGGTTTTCCGTCCGGCACAACCTATGCCCCTCCGGCGGGCTCCAGAAAAGCGCCGGCTTCGATCGCCGCGCGGCCCGGATCGCCGGCCCGGATCGCCTCGACCAGCCGGGTGTGGTCGACGTAGCGCTCGGGTGTGAGGGCGTCCCCCATGGCCTGGGCCACCGTGCTGCGCAGGGCGGCGCCGACCGAGGCGTACAGCTCGGCGAGCATGGCGTTGTGCGCGGCGGCGACCACCGCGGTGTGCAGTGCCGCGTCCGCCTCGACGAACGCGTCCACCCGGCCGCCGTGCCAGGCCGCCTCGCGCTCGGCGAGCGCGCCGTCGAGCGCCGCCATGTCCTCCGGGGTACGCCGCAGCGCGGCGAGCCGGGCGGCCTCCACCTCGAAGGCGCGCCGCACCTCGATCACCTCGGTCATCCGGTCGTCGCCGAGTCGGCGGGCCACGACCGGCGCCAGCTCGTCGGTGGACACCACGTACGTGCCGGAGCCCTGCCGGCACTCCAGCACCCCGGCGTGTACCAGGGCGCGCACCGCCTCGCGGACCGTGTTGCGCCCCACGCCCAGCGCGGCGACCAGCTGCGGCTCGGTGGGAATGCGAGCGCCGACCGGCCACTCGCCACCCAGGATCCGCGCCCGGAGCTGCTCGATGGTCTGCCGGACCCGGTGGCCGCGGGGCGGCACCGGCGGCGCGGAGAAGGAATCGACCGACGGTGGCACTGGTTACATCACCGGTCCCAAATTCATCCCATGATTGTAGGTTAGAGGCCATGACCCCGCCACCGACCGCCGCTCCGGCACCTCCCGCCCCCGTCGTCGTCGACCCCGGCCCGGCGCGCGACCCCGGTGCGGGCCGTCGGACCCACCCGGCGACCGGCGGCGCACTCGTGCTGGTCGGGATGCTGCTGGTCGCGCTCAACCTGCGCGCCGCGGTGACCAGCCTCGGCGCCCTGCTCGACGAGGTCCGCGACGGGCTGGGGCTCTCCGGGACCACCGCCGGCCTGGTCACCACCCTGCCGACCATCGCGTTCGCCGGCCTCGGCGCGCTCACCCCGTGGCTGGTCCGCCGGGTGGCGCCGGCCCGGGTCCTGGTGGTCGCCATGCTCGCCCTGGCCGCCGGTCAGGTGCTCCGGGTCGCCACCGACTCGACCTGGGTCTTCCTGCTCACCAGCGCGCTGGCGCTGGCCGGCATCGCGGTCGCGAACATCCTGCTGCCGATGCTGGTCAAGCAGCACTTCCCGCACCGCACCGGCCTGGTCACCGGGGCGTACACGATGACCCTGACCGTGGGCACGACGGTGGCCGCCGCCTCCGCGGTGCCGATCGCGCACGCCTTCGGGTCCTGGCGGGCCGGGCTCGGCATCTGGGCCGCGATGGCAGCGGTGGCCGTACTCCCGTGGGTGCCGCTGGCGCTGCGGGCCCGGGCGGCCGCGCGGCGGACGACCCCGACGGCGGCTGTCGCCCCACCGGCGCGGGTCCGGCCGGCGCGGACGCGCCTGGGCTGGGCGATGGCCGTCTACTTCGGCGCCCAGTCGCTGAGCGGGTACGCGATCATGGGTTGGCTGGCCCAGCTGTTCCGGGACGCCGGCTACCAGCCCCAGTCGGCGGGGCTGTTGCTCGCCGGGGTGACCGCGCTCGGCGTGCCGATCGCGCTGCTGATGCCCACCCTGGCCGGCCGCCTGAAGACGTTGCGCCCGCTGGTGCTCGGGCTGACCACCGCGTCGGCGCTGGCCTACCTCGGGCTGGCGTTGGCACCACACGGCGCCGCGCTGCTCTGGGTGATCCTGCTGGCGATCGGCCAGGGCGCGTTCCCGATGATCCTGACCACCATCGGCCTGCGCGCGCGGACCGCCGAGGGGACCGTCGCGCTCTCCGCGTTCGCGCAGAGCACCGGGTACGTGATCGCCGCGCTCGGCCCGCTGCTGGTCGGCATCCTCTACGAGGTCACCGGCGGCTGGACCGCGCCGGTCGGGTTCCTGCTCGTCGCGCTCGCCGTGCAGACGGCGGCGGGCATGGCGATCGCCCGTCCCCGCTACGTCGAGGACGAGTGACGAGCGGCAGCGGTCAGGAGGAGGCCGGCGTCGGGTCGCCGGCGACGGCCTGATCCACCGTCGGGTAGGTGTGCAGCACCTCGACCAGGCCGCTCACCTCGAGGATGCGCAGCACGCCCCGCTGCGGGGCGGCCAGCCGCACCACGCCGCCGGCCTCGTCGCAGCTGTTCTTGGCGCGGACGAAGACCGACAGACCGGTCGAGTCGCAGAACGAGACGTCCGCCAGGTCGAAGACCAACCGGTTGCGACCCTTGTCGAGCAGGTCCGTAATCTGGTCCTGCAACTGGGGTGCGGTTGCCATGTCCAGCTCGCCCGCGACCGACACGACTACCACGTCGCCGCGCTGTTCCGTGTGCACCGTCAAGGACATTCGCCAGACCTCCTGTTATCGGAGGAACGGTATCCCACGACGGGGGTCACACGCAGATCGGGAGCCCGCATCTGGTGGGCTTCATCATTCCGTTGCTACGGGACAAGTAGTTGACCAGGCCCCGGTGATAGAGTCCGCCCGGTCCAGGTCGAGGGGGGTTTGTAATGGCGTTGAGCGCCGAGGAAAGTGGTCGGCTCGCCGCGCTGCTCGGCGGGCACGCCGAACAGGTCACGCTGCGGTGGACCGAGATCATCACTGGTTCGTTGCGCGGCCGGCTGAGCCAGGCCGAGCTGCGCCGGCAGGTCCAGGACCTGCACCGCGCCATCATGGCCGCCAGCGAGCAGGGGGTCATCGACCTGTCCGCCGAGAGCGCGGCGGAACTGCGCGCCACGCTCTCCGAGCTGTCCCGCGGCCGGGCCCGGCAGGGCTTCTCCGCCACCGAGACGGCGATCAGCGTCTTCGCTCTCAAGGAGGTGCTGGCGGGGCTCGTGGAGGAGGCCGGCGGCACCAACCCGCTGCGCGACTACATCGCCTTCTCCGGTCTGGTCGACGAGATGGGCCTGTTCACGTTCGAGAGCTTCGTCCGCACCCGGGAGAGCCTGATCGCCGACCAGGCCGAGCAGCTGCTCGAGCTCTCCACGCCGGTGGTCAAGCTCTGGGAGGGCGTGGTCGCCGTCCCGCTGGTCGGCACCCTGGACTCGGCCCGTGCCCAGGTGGTCATGGAGCGGCTGCTGCAGACCCTGGTCGACACCGGCTCGCCGTACGCGATCATCGACATCACCGGCGTCCCGGCCGTCGACACCCAGGTCGCCCAGCACATCCTCAAGACCGTGGTGGCCGCCCGCCTGATGGGCGCCGACTGCATCATCTCCGGCATCCGCCCGCAGATCGCGCAGACCATCGTCGCGCTGGGCATCGAGTTCGGTGACATCGCCACCAAGGCGAGCCTCGCCGACGCGCTGCGCCACGTCCTGCGGCTCACCGGGGTGGAGACCGCCCGCCGACAGCCACGCCGGGAAGCCTGATGGAGCGGGTGCCGATCCTCAAGATCGGCGACATCCTGCTGGTCTCCATCCAGCTCGACATGTCCGACCAGACCGCGGTCCAGCTCCAGGAGGACCTCGCGGAACGGATCGTCGCCACCGGCTGCCACGGCGTCATCATCGACATCACCGCGCTGGACATCGTCGACTCCTTCGTCGGGCGGATGCTCTCCACCATCGCGTCGATCTCCAAGGTGCTCGACGCGGAGACCGTGGTGGTCGGGATGCGCCCCGCCGTCGCCATCACCCTGGTCGAACTCGGGCTGTCGCTGAACGGCATCCGTACCGCGCTGAACGTCGAGCGCGGCATGGAGCTGATCGCGGCGGCCCGCGCCGACGAGCTCGACCACCAGCTCGACGACGATCCGGACGCCGAGACGGCCACGCCGTGACCGCCGGCCTCGACCTGGGTCACCCGCAGGCGCAGGCGATCCGGAGCGACGAGGACGTGGTGCGCGTCCGGCAGCTGGTCCGCGCCGTGGCGGTGGCCGTCAAGCTCTCCCTGGTCGACCAGACCAAGGTGGTCACCGCGGCGAGCGAGCTGGCCCGCAACACCCTGGTGTACGGCGGCGGCGGCACCGTGGAGGTGACAACCGTGGACAACGGACGGCGCCGGGGGATCCAGATCGTCTTCGTCGACTCCGGGCCCGGCATCCCCGACCTCGACCTGGCCTTCACCGACGGTTACACCACCGGCGGCGGTCTCGGTCTCGGTCTCAGCGGTGCCCGGCGACTGGTCGACGAGTTCCAGATCGAGACCTCGGCGGAGACCGGCACCCGCATCGCGGTCACCAAGTGGTCCCGGTGAACGGGGACGCTGTCACCGACAGCGGCATCTGGTTCCGGGTGGAGGCCAGCAGCGCGGCCAGCGCCGTCCGGCGTGCCGCCGAGCGCCTCGGCGAGCAGGTGGAGCTGGGCGAGCCGCGCATCGCCGACCTGGCCATCGTCGCCGCGGAGCTGACCAGCAACCTGGTCAAGCACGCCGACGAAGGTGTCCTGCTGCTCCGGCCGGTACGCCGCGCCGGGGAGGCCGGCGTGGAGCTGGTGGCCATGGACTCCGGGCCCGGCATGGCCGACCTGACCGTCTCGTCCCAGGACGGGCACTCCACCACCGGCACGCTCGGCATCGGTCTGGGCGCCATCGTCCGGCAGGCCAGCTGGTTCGACGGATACTCGCTGCCCGGCCGGGGCACGGTCCTCGCCGTGCAGATCTGGCCGGCCGAGCCGGCCCAACCATCCTGGGCGGGTGCTCTCACCCGGCCTCTGAGCGGCGAGACGGTCAGCGGCGACGGGTACGCCGTCCGGGTCGCCGACGGCCGGCACCAGGTGCTGGTCAGCGACGGCCTGGGACACGGCCCGTTGGCCGCCGCCGCCACCGAGGCGGCGGTGACCGCGTTCCGCGACGCGCCGGCCGGCCCGCCGGCAGCGGTCGTCAGCCATCTGCACCGGGCCATGTCGTACACCCGCGGGGCGGCGCTGGCGGTCGCCGAGCTGGTGCCGGAGGCCGGGGTTCTGCACTACGCCGGGCTGGGCAACATCGCCGGCGTGGTGATCGAGGGCGACGGCCAGCGCCGGGGGCTGGTGTCGCTGCCCGGCATCGCCGGGCACCAGCGACCGACGGTCCGGGGGTACGACTACCCGTTCGGCCCGGGTTCCCGGCTGGTGATGCACAGCGACGGCGTGGTCGACCGCTGGCGGTTGAACGACTACCCCGGGCTGGCCGAGCGGTCGCCGCTGGTGATGGCGGCGACCCTGCTGCGCGACGCCGGCGTGCGGCGCGACGACGCCTGCGTGCTGGTCGCGAGGTCCTGGGCATGACCGGGGAGCCCAGCGCCCTGCCGCTGCTCCAGATGGCGCTGCGGGTCGAGCAGGACATCTTCGTGATCCGTCAGCGGGGCCGTGAGGTGGCCGCGGTGGTCGGTCTGGAACACCAGGACCAGATCAGGATCGCCACCGCGCTCAGCGAGGTGGCCCGGGACCTGCTCCGTATGGTCGGGGGAGCGGACGTCTCCTTCCACGTCGACGCGGCCGCCGACGGCCGGTTCCACCTCCGTGCCGACCTGGCTCCATTGACCCCGCTCCCGGACGGCCGGTACGAGCCGCAGTCCGGCGCGGTGTCCCGACTGGTCCACACGCTGAGCGTGTCGACCGTCCAGGGGGTTACGGTCGTGAGGATGTCCCGACGAGTCCCGGCCAACGCGCCGACACCAACCCCGGAGCGGCTCGCCGAGTTCCGCGCTGAACTCGGCCGTACCGCGCCGAGCAGCGCCCTGGACGAGCTGACCACACAGAACGGGCAGCTCATCGCGGCGCTCGACGAGGTGCGCAGCCAACGCGACGAGCTGGCCGTGCTGAACGAGGAGCTGGCTGAGACCAACCGGGGCGTGCTGGCGCTCTACAACCAGCTGACCGAGGAGCTGGAGGAGACCAACCGGGGCGTGGTCGCCCTCTACGCCGAGCTGGACGAGAAGTCGGCCCAGCTGCGCGCGGCGAGCGAGTCCAAGAGCCGGTTCCTGGCCAACGTGAGCCACGAGCTGCGCGCTCCGGTCACCGCGATCATCGGGTTGGGGCGGCTGCTCTCCGACTCGTCCTCCGACCCGCTCACCGCCGAGCAGGCTCGCCAGGTCGGCCTGATCCGCTCCTCGGCGTCGGACCTGCTCGGGCTGGTCAACGAGCTGCTGGACCTGGCCAAGGCGGAGTCCGGCCGGATCGAGCCGGACTGGGCGGAGGTGGACCTGCGCCCGGTCTTCGGTCAGCTGCGCGGCACGCTGCGCGCCCTGGCCACCCGACCGGGGGTGGAGTTGGTGGTCGAGGAGCCGTCCGCACCTGCCGTGCTGCGTACCGACGAGGTGCTGCTCGGCCAGGTGCTGCGCAACCTGCTGCACAACGGCCTGAAGTTCACCGAGCGGGGCGAGGTGCGGCTGGGGGCCCGGCAGCTCGACGACCGGTGGAACTTCACCGTCAGCGACACCGGCCCGGGTATCGCCCCCGAGCTGCACGAACGGATCTTCGAGGAGTTCTACCAGGTGCCCGGAGCGACCCGGGTGGGCGGCACCGGCCTCGGCCTGCCGTACGCCCGGCGCCTGGTGACGCTGCTCGGCGGGACGCTGGAGCTGACCAGCGAGCCGGGCCGGGGCAGCACCTTCACAGTTTCCCTGCCCGTGGGCGGAGCGTGACGGTGGGCGGCGGGCCGGCGACCGTCCTGGTGGTCGATGACAGTCGTACCAAGCGCTACCTGCTGGTCAGTTGGCTGACCCGGGCCGGGTTCACCGTGCTGGAGGCTGAGAACGGCGCCGAGGCGCTGGCGCGGGTCGAGGTAGACAAGATCGACCTCGTGGTGCTCGACGTCCGGCTGCCCGACATGAGCGGCTACGAGGTCTGCGAACGGGTCAAGGCGGCACACCCGGCGATGCCGGTGATCCACGTGTCGGCGCACGCCGTGGACGTCGCCGACCGCGCGCAGGGGCTGACCCGGGGTGCGGACGCCTACCTGACCGAGCCGATCGAGCCGGAGGAGTTGATCGCCACCAGCCGGGCGGTGCTGCGCTACTACCAGGCCCGGCAGCGCGCCGAACTGCTCGCCGAGCGGCTGCTCGGGCTGGCCGACACGACGGTGACGGTGCACGCCGCGCCGACCTTCACGCGACTGCTGGAGGCCGCCGCGGCGGGTGCCGCGCAGATCTTCAAGAGTCCGGCGGCGGTGATCGCCGAGACGTTCGACGGCGACTGCCTCGCGGGGATCTGCACCGGGCCCGGCGCCGAGGCCACCGTGGTGCCGTGGGTCGTCGACGACACCGGGGTGCCGACCGGCTCCACCGTCCGGGTGGAGGCCCCGGCGGGTTGGGGGCTGCTCGACTGGCCGGCGGACGACTCGGTGACCGTGGCCGCCGCCCGGTTGCGGGAGGACCGCGCCCCGCTGTACGTGGTGGTCCCGACCGCCACCCAGACCGCCCGGACCCCGGTGCTCGTGCAGCTCTCCCAGGCCGTGGCGGCCGCGGTGGAGGCGCAGCGCTCGTTCGACGAGGAGCACCGGATCGCGGTGACCCTGCAGCGCAGCCTGCTGCCGCGTCGGTTGCCCGACGTGGTCGGCCTGGATTTCGCGGTGCGCTACGAGCCGGCCAGCGCCCAGACCGAGGTGGGCGGTGACTTCTACGAGCTGGTGATGCTCGACGGGCACCTGCTGCTGGCGATCGGCGACGTGGCCGGCCACTCGCTGCACGCGGCGACGGTCATGGCCGAGCTGCGGCACGCGGTGCGGGCGTACGCCGTCGAGGGGCACCAGCCCGGTGAGATCCTGCACCGGGTCAACGAGCTGATGCGGACCCTGTTGCCGAACGAGCTGGCCACGCTCTGCGTGCTGCTGCTGCACCCGCCGACCGGGCGGGTCCGGCTGGCCAGCGCCGGTCACCTGCCGCCGGTGCTCAGCCTGGACGGAAAAGTGGAGTTCGTGCAGCACTCGGCGCCGGTGCTCGGCGTCCGCGCGCCGCGTCCGGCCGACCTGGAGTTCGTGCTGCCGGCCGGGGCCACGCTGGTGTTCTACACCGACGGGTTGATCGAGCGTCGGGACGCCACCATCGACGAGGGGCTGGCCGCGCTCGCCGCGCTGTCCAGGACGGTGGACGACGACCTGGAGCGGTTCTGCGCCCGGCTGCTGGTGGAACTGGCGCCACCCGAGGTCCAGGACGACGTGGCCGTGGTCGTGCTGCGCCGCCGCTGAACCGGCACCAGAGCTGCCACCGGCAGGTCCGCCCGCCGGGCCTCAGTGGACCGACCGGGCGTACGCGGCGGGTGACACGCCGGCCACGGCGGTGAAGTCCCGGACCAGGTGGGCCTGGTCGCTGTAGCCGAGGTCGGCGGCGAGGCTCGCCCAGTTCAGCGGGCCGCCGGCGGCCTGCTCGACGGCCTCCTGGAGCCGGTAACGGCGGATCACCCACTTCGGGCCGACGCCCACGTACTCGGTGAACAGCCGTTGCAGCCGGCGGACCGGGAGGTCGTGGCGCGCGGCGAAATCGTCGACCCGCAGCACCGTCCGGTCCGTCCGGATCGCCTCGGCCAGCCGGACGGCCTCCTCGGCCGCCGGGTCCGGCTCGGCCGCCCAGGCGACGAGCAGGGCGTCCAGCGCGCGGCGCCGCTGGTCGTCGGTGCCCGCGCACACCGGACCGTCGGGCCCGGTCAGCCGGCCGGCGGGCAGCGGCAGCCGGCGGCCGGTCAGCTCGGCGACCGGCCGATGCCAGAACGGGTGGAAGCCACCGGGGCGGAACTGGATGCCGCAGACCCGGCCGGTGCCGGTCAGCGTGATCCGGAACAGGTCGCGGCCGACGCCGGCCACCTCGCCGGCCTCCGGCCCGTCGCCGTCACGCCGGAACACCACGTTTACCGCCGGGTGCGGCACGACCCGCTGCTCGAACGGGGCGCTCAACGCCCAGTCGATCAGCCAGTAGTGCTCGATCCACGGGCGTAGCGACTCCGCCGGCAGGTGCCGGCGGAAGTGCACCTCGCGCAGCAACCGCCCCGGGTCGAGGATGCCCCGGCTGTCGCCACGCGGTCGCTGTCGCATTTCTTCAAGACCACCCTCATACGCTGGTCCTATGGCCACTCAGACTAGCGATCTGCTGGCGGCTGCCGCGCCGCGAACCGTCGATGTGGTGCGCGGTATCGCCGACGACCAGCTCGACCTGCCCACGCCGTGCCGCGACTACGTGGTCCGCGACCTGCTCAACCATCTGTTCGAGGTGGTGGTGAACTTCCAGGAGCTGGCCGTGAAGCGGCCGGTGGAGTGGTCCGCGAAGCCGGACCACCTGGCCGACGGCTGGCGGGACCGGTTCGCCGTGGAGACCGACCGGTTGGTCGCCGCCTGGTCGGATCCGTCCACCCTGGAGGGGGTGTCGCCCGGCATGGGCATGCCGCAGGAGGTCATCGGCGGCATGGCGCTGCTGGACCTGACCGTGCACGGCTGGGACCTCGCCGTGGCCACCGACCAGGCGTACCAGCCGGCCCCGGAGGTCGTGGCCGACCTGCACGGGCTGGTCGAGCGATTGGCCCCGACCGCCCGCAAGATGGGCGTCTTCGCCGACCCGGTACCCAGCCCCGACACGCCCGACCTGCCCAACCTGGACCACCTCCTGGCCCAGACCGGCCGCACCCCCACCTGGCCCTGACCAGCCGCCGCGAGGTGCTGCTACGGGTGGGTGGGGTGCCCGCGGACACGCTGGGTGCGTACCGTCGGTCAGGTCGGGGTGTGGAAGAGGCCCGCCGACCAGGAGATCAGCAGCCCGACGGCGGCGGAGCAGCAGCAGACGAGCAGTGCGGCGCTGACCACGCCGAGGATCATCCACGCGGACGCGCGCCGGGCGGCACCGGGCGGCGCGTCGGTCCCCGAACCGTCCCGGTCCCCGGCCTCGTCGCTCACCCCGGAAGTCTAGGCGGGCCGATCGTGCAGGTCCCCGGAAGTGGTGGCCTCGACGGACGGCCGAGGCCGCCACCTCCGGGTCGTGGCGCGATCACGCCCATCCCCGCCGGTCAGGCGCGGCCGAGGCGGTCCAGGATCCAGGCGTTGATGAACGCCTCCTCGCGCCAGGCGTCGTAGCGGCCGCTCGGGCCACCGTGCCCAGCGCCCATCTCGGTCTTGAGCAGGTAGTCGCCGCCCGGGGCGACCGCCCGCAACCGGGCGATCCACTTCGCCGGCTCGGAGTAGAGCACCCGCGTGTCGTTGAGGCTGGTCACCGCGAGGATCGCCGGGTAGTCCATCGGCGCCACGTTCTCGTACGGCGTGTAGGACTTCATGTACGCGTACACCTCCGGGTCCTCCAGCGGGTTGCCCCACTCCTCCCACTCGGTGACGGTCAGCGGCAGCGACGGGTCGAGGATCGAGGTGAGCGCGTCCACGAACGGCACCTGCGCGACGATCCCGGCGAATGCGTCCGGGGCGAGGTTGGCCACCGCGCCCATGAGCAGGCCGCCGGCCGAGGCGCCCCGGGCGACCAGCCGGTCGCTGGCCGTCCAGCCGGCCTTGACCAGGTGGCGGGCACAGGCGACGAAGTCGGTGAAGGTGTTCTTCTTGGCCAGCAGCTTGCCCTGGTCGTACCAGCGCCGGCCCAGCTCACCGCCACCCCGGGTGTGCGCCACCGCGAAGACCACACCCCGGTCCAGCAGGGACAGCCGGGCCACCGAGAACCACGGATCCATGCTGGCCTCGTACGAGCCGTAGCCGTACAGCTCGCAGGGGGCCGAGCCGTCCCGGGGCGTGCCGACCCGGCAGACCAGCGAGATCGGCACCCGGGTGCCGTCGTCGGCCAGCGCCCAGTCGCGGTGCTGCTCGTATTCGGCCGGGTCGTACGGCCGCCCGTCCGGCCCCGGCAGCACCGGCTTCTGCTTGCGCAGCACCATCTGCCGGGTGACCAGGTCGTAGTCGTACACGGAGTCGGGGGTGACCAGCGAGGAGTAGCGCAGCCGCACCTGCCCGGTGCGGTACTCCGGATTGGCGTCCAGCCCGACGCTGTACAGCGGCTCGGGGAAGTCGATGTCGTACTCGTCGCCGCCGCCGACCGGCAGCACCCGCAGCCCGGTGAGCCCGTCGGTACGCAGCGACACCACCAGGTGGTTCGCGAAGGCGTCCACCGCCTCCAGCCGGGTGCCGGGGCGGTGCTCGATCAGCGGCACCCAGTCACCGGGCGAGTCGGCCGAGGTGAACGCCAGCGCGAAGTCCTCCGCGCCGTCGTTGTGCAGGATCAGGAAGCGGTGGCCGTGGTGCTCCACCGTGTACTCGATGCCCTGCCGCCGGGCCGCGATGACGGCCGGCGCGCCGGTCGGGTTGGCGGCCGGGACCACCAGCACCTCGCTGGTGACCTTGCTGTGGATGTCGATCAGGATGAACTTCTCCGACCGGGTCAGCTCCACGCCCACCCAGAACCGTTCGTCGTCCTCCTGGTGGACCACCACGTCGTCGCCGGCGGCCGAGCCGACGGTGTGCCGCCAGACCCGGTTCGGCCGCCAGGCGTCGTCCACCGTCACGTAGAACAGCACCGAGGCGTCTGCCGACCAGGCCGTGCCGTAGAAGGTGTCCGGGATCTCGTCCGGGAGCAACTCGCCCGTGGTCAGGTCCTTCACCCGCAGGGTGAACCGCTCGTCGCCGGAGAAGTCGGTGGAGTAGGCCAGCCAGCGCCCGTCCGGGCTGACGTCGAAGGCGCCCAGCGAGAAGAAGTGGTGCCCCTCGGCGAGCAGGTTGCCGTCGAGCAGCACCTCCTCGCCGTCCAGCGGGGCGCCGTCGGCGCTGACCGGTGGCTCGGTCTCGGAGTCGCGGACCGCGCGTCGGCAGTGCACCCCGTACTGCTGCCCCTCCACCGTGCGGGTGTAGTACCAGTGCCCGCCCTTGCGGGTCGGCACGGACAGGTCGGTCTCCCGGGTGCGCTGCCGGATCTCCTCGTACAGGTCCGCGCGCAGCCCGGCCAGGTGCGCCGTGCGCTCCTCGGTGTACGTGTTCTCGGCGGTCAGGTACGCGATCGTCTCCGGGTCGTCCTTGGCGGCGAGCCAGGAGTACTCGTCGACGACGGTGTCGCCGTGGTGGGTGCGCTCGGCGGGCACCCGCTTCGCCGCGGGCGGGGCAGTCTCGGTGGTCACGGCGGCCACGTTACCGGCCGGCACGCTCCGGGTGCCGGACCAGCGGCATCCCGATAGTCGCCACCACCGCATTCGAACACATGTACGATAGCCGGCATGGCTGCAGCAGCGAGTTCCCTCGGCCGGTCCGGAGCCCTCGAGATCACCCGACGGTTGACGGCGATCTGCGGTCCGCCGTTCGCCCGGCTCGCCGGCCCGGCCGACGAGGTGGCCGGGCGGCCGGCGCGCTGGGTGGCGGTGCCCGGCGGCCCGCACGCCGCGGCCGAGGTGCTGCGGCTGGCCGCCTCGCACGACCTGTCGGTGGTGCCACGGGGCGCCGGCACGAAGATCGACTGGGGCGCGACGCCGGAGCAGGTCGACATCATGCTCGACACCGGCCGGCTGGCCGGCATCGGTCACGAGCCGGTCGGCGCGCCGGTCGCCGAGGTCGGCGCCGGCACCCCGCTGCGGGCGGTGCAGGCCACTCTGGAGCGCACCGGGCAGCGGTTGGCGATGGACGCCCCGTCGCCCGGGGCGACGCTCGGCGGGGTGCTCGCCGCCGGTGAGGCCGGCCCGCTGCGGCACCGTCACGGCAGCCCCTGCGACCAGCTGCTCGGCGTCCGCTACCTGGGTGCCGACGGCGAGTTGGTCAGCGCCGGCGGCGGTGCGCCCGGGCTCGACCTGGCCCGGCTGCTCTGCGGCTCGCAGGGCGCGCTCGGTGTGCTGGTCTCGGCGAGTCTGCGGGTGCAGCCGGTGCCGGCCAGCCGACTCTGGGTGTCCCGGCCCGTGTGGACGCCGCTGGAGGTGCACGACCTGGTCCGGACGATCCTCGCCGCCCGACTGGAGCCGGCGGCCATCGAGCTGGACCTGCCGGCCGGGGCGCCCCGGCCGCGCACGCCCTACCCGCCCGGCCACCCGGCCGCCACCGCCCGGGAGCGCCACCCGTCGATGTCCGGTCGGTCGGGTGCCCCGTCCCGGGCGGGCAGCCTGGTGGTGCTGCTCGAGGGCGGCCGGGCCGATGTCACGGAGCGCGCCGAGCGTCTGGTCGGCCTGCTGCACGGGGAGGCGACGGTCGCGCACTCCGCGCCGCCCTGGTGGCGCCGTTACCCGTTCGCACCCGGTGACACCGCGCTGCGCCTGGAGGTGCCGATCAGCGACCTACACGCCGCCGTCTACGCGCTGCGCGACGCGGCCGGCGCCCCGGTGCCGGTGCGCGGCTCCGCCGGTCTGGGCGTGGTGCACGCGGCGCTGCCCGGTGCGCTGGCCCCTGATCGGGTGGCGTCCATCCTGGCCGCGGTCCGGGGGGTGCTGCTGGCCCGGCAGGGTCGCTGCGTGGTGGTGTCCGCCCCCGCGCCGGTGCGGCAGGCCGTCGACCTCTGGGGCGAGCTGGCCGGCCTGGCCCGGCTGCGGGCCGCCAAGGAACATCTCGACCCGCAGCACCGGCTCGCCCCCGGCCGCCTCCCCGGCGGCCTGTGACGCGGGTGCGACGCCGTTGGTCGGTCAGTCCAACCACCACCGGTGCATGTCCAGCAGCGGCGGGGTGAACCGGGCCACCAGTACCAGCACCGTGCTGGCCGCACCGGCCAGCAGCAGCGTGCGCGACGTCCGGGGCACGGTGCCGTGCTCGCGGGCCGCCAGTGCCAGCGCGACGAGCGCCAGCGGCGGCCCGAGCACCGCGCCCACCAGATACAGCACCGACACCAGTGCGTAGAGCCAGAAGAGCGGGTTCGCCCCGTGCGTCCCGAACGGGATCAGCTCCTTGGGGTCGTACGCGCCGGTCAGCATCTCGGCCGGGCCGACGCCGGCGACGGCCATCCGGCCCAGGTAGAGCAGCAGCACCGTGAGGAACGCCCCGACGGTCGCGAACTGCGCGGCGATCAGCACCCGGACCAACGGCCGGGAGTACGGCGCGTCGTGCGCGACACTCGACATGGCGGTCAATCTATCGGGCGCACCGCCGCCGGGCGGGCCGGTGGCGGGTGTCAGACCGCGTCGTTGCGGAGCACCAGGATGGCGATGTCGTCACGGGGCGGCTCGACGGAGAAGTTGATCGCCGCGGCGCGCAGCCGGGCGGCCACCACGTCGGCCGAGTACCCGGCCAGCGGCGCCGCCGCGTCGCGCAGCCGGTCGGTGCCGAACAGCTCCCGGCCGCGCCGCCGCTCGGTGACCCCGTCGGTGTAGAAGATCAGGGCGTCCCCCGGGGCGAGCGTGATCTCCGCCGTCGGCGAGGTGATCGTGTCGAGCAGGCCCAGCGCGGTGCCCCCGGTGCCGACGAACCGGGCACCGCCACCACCGGCCAGCAGCACCGGCCGGTCGTGCCCGGCCAGGTGCAACGAGACCTCCAGCTGATCGCCGTCGCCCGGGCCGACCGCCGCCAGGGCCAACGTGCAGTACCGGCCGCCGCCCCGCTCGACCAGCGTCTCGTTGAGTCGGGCCAGCGCCTCCGGCAACGGTTTGCCGTCGCCGACCAGCACCCGGATCACGTCGCGGACCAGCCCGGTGACCGCCGCCGCCTGGACGCCCTTGCCCGAGACGTCCCCGATCACCACCAGCCAGCGGCCGTCGAGCAGCGGCACCACGTCGTAGAAGTCGCCGCCCACCTCCGCGTCGTAGCCGGTCGGGACGTACTCGGCGGCGAAGCCGATCCCGTCCACCACGGGCAGCACCGGCGGCAGCAGGGACTGCTGGAGCGTCTGTGCCACCCGGCGGCGCTCGGCGTGGATGCGCGCGTTCTCGATGGCCAGAGCGGAGCGCCGCGCCACGTCCTCCAGCACCGACACCTCGTCCGGGTCGTGCCGGTGCCGCTGGTGCCGCCCCACCGCCAGGGTGCCGAGCCGCTGCCCGCGAGCGATCAACGGGACCGCGAAACCCTCCATCGGCCCGCCGAGCGGGATCTGCCCTGCGCTGCGGGACGCTTCGCGCAGCCGGGCCTGGATCGAGTCCGTACCCGTCTCCGCCAGCACCTTGTGCAGCTGCGGCAGCATCGACTCGTCCGCGTGGCTGGCCGCCGCCAGCCGCAGCCGGCCCCACTCGTCGGTGGTGTGCACGGCACACCACTGGCCGAGCCGCGGCACCACCAGCTGCGGAATCAGCGCCATGGTCAGCTCGACGTCCAGCGACTGGGCCAGCAACTCGCTCGCCTCGGCCAGGAACGTCAACCACCCCTGCCGGCGGACATCGGCCCGGCGCAGCCGGTCGTTCTCCAGGTGCAGCGACAGCCGCTCGGCGGTGAGCACGGCCAGTGGCTGGGCGTACGCCGACGGTGCCGCGTCCAGCTCCAGCTCGCCCGCGTACGGGCGGTGCACCGACAGCGGCACCCGCAGCAGCTCGGTGCCGGGGCGGGGCTGCCGGCCGAAGCGGGCCAGCACCTGGCGGCCCTGTCCGTCGCCCCGGTCCAGGCGGATCGTGCCGCCGGCCGCTCCCACCATCTCGGCCACCCGGCTGAGCAGGTTGGCGGCGAAGTCGGGCAGCGGATCGTCCGCGTACACGTCGGGGGCCGTCTGCATGAGTTCGCTCATCGCGCTGGCGCTCGGCGCGGAGCTGTCGGCGGCGGAGCCCGGGCCGGCGCTGGTCGGCATCGACTCGCCACCGGTGGCGGCCCCCTCGGGCGGGTCGGCGCCGGGGCGATCCAGTCGGAACCAGACACCCTTCCCGGTGGGCAGGTACGTGGTGCCCCAGCGGCTGGCGAAGTGGTCGACCAGCAGCAGCCCCCGACCCCGCTCGGAGACGTCATTGATCTCGGTGGCGTCGTTGCGGGTGCCCACGGTCAGCTCGTCACCCGACCCGGGCGCGAAGTCGGAGACGGTCACGGACAGCCCGACCTCGTCCGCGACGACCTCGATGTCCAGTTCGGTGCGGGCGTGCTCGACAGCGTTGGTGGTCAACTCCGTGGTGAGCAGCAGCGCCTCGTTGGCCAGCTCGTCCAGGTGCGCCTCGGCCAGCACCGAGCGGACCACCGCGCGGGCGGCGGCCGGCGTACGCCGGTCAGCGGGCAGGCGGACACGCCGGACCGCTCCGTTCGGGGAACCGGCCGTCGCGGGCCCCGCCTCGGCTGACACCCCCGTATCCTCCACCGTCCCCCCACCGGCTGCCAACCCGATCGGCCATCGCGTGCGCGGGGTGTCGCCGGCCCCGTGGCGGTCAACGCCTGCGGTGAAGCAGGGGCTCCTTCTCGACGGGACGCTTCCCGGCCCGGTTCGGGTCGATCAGGTCGGTTCGGGAGGTTCACCACGCGGGGCGAGGTCTGCGCCCGACCATGCCGGATCGGCCTCCATCGAGGAGATCGAGGTGCCCGCCGGGGCCGATCGGCGGGTCGTGAACCCTGGCACTGCGCCGGGCACGGGCACAATATGGGGTGCCGGTGTGTCCGCACGGACCGGCGCCCCCGAGTTGAGCGAGGAATGATGACCACGGCGAAGCAGTCGGTGGCGGATCCGTCCGCATCCGACCACGAGGCGCTCCTCGGTGAGTTGACCGAGGCGCTGCGGCGGGTCCGTCGCGGCGACCTGAAGGTCCGGCTACCCCGCCGCGCCGGTAAGGGCGGCGAGGTGGCGGACGCCTTCAACGAGGTGGTCTCGCTCCAGGAGCGGCAGTACCTGGACCTGCGGCGGATCAGCCGGATCGTCGGTCGGGACGGCCGGCTCACCGAACGGCTCGACGACGAGGGGCTGGACGGCTCCTGGGCGGAGGGCCAGCGGGCGATAAATTCGCTGATCGACGATCTGGGTCGACCGACCACCGAGATCGCCCGGGTCATCGTGGCGGTCGCGGACGGCGACCTGTCCCAGCAGATGGCGTTGGAGATCGACGGCCGGCCGCTGCGTGGTGAGTACCTGCGCATCGGGCGCACCGTGAACACCATGGTCGACCAGCTGTCGTCGTTCTCGAACGAGGTGACCCGGGTGGCCCGCGAGGTGGGCACCGAGGGCAAGCTGGGCGGCCAGGCCGACGTTCGCGGTGTCGCCGGCACGTGGAAGGACCTCACCGACTCGGTCAACACCATGGCGTCGAACCTCACCTACCAGGTGCGGTCGATCTCCCAGGTGTCGACGGCGGTGGCCAAGGGCGACCTGTCCCAGAAGATCACCGTGTCGGCCAAGGGCGAGGTCGCCGAGCTGGCGCACACCATCAACTACCTCACCGACACGCTGCGGCTCTTCGCCGAGCAGGTGACCCGGGTGGCCCGCGAGGTGGGCACCGAGGGCAAGCTGGGCGGCCAGGCCGAGGTGCCGAACGTGGCCGGCACCTGGAAAGACCTCACCGACAGCGTCAACTCGATGGCGTCGAACCTGACCGCCCAGGTCCGCAACATCGCCCAGGTCTCCACGGCGGTGGCGCGGGGCGACCTGTCGCAGAAGATCACGGTGGCGGCGCAGGGCGAGATCCTGGAGCTGAAGGACACCGTCAACACGATGGTGGACCAGTTGTCGTCGTTCGCCGACGAGGTGACGCGGGTGGCCCGCGAGGTGGGCATCGAGGGCAAGCTGGGCGGCCAGGCCCAGGTACGCGGCGTCTCCGGCACCTGGCGCGACCTCACCGAGAACGTCAACCAGCTGGCGGGCAACCTGACCAGCCAGGTCCGCAACATCTCACAGGTCTCCACGGCGGTCGCCAAGGGTGACCTGTCGCAGAAGATCACGGTCGATGCCCAGGGCGAGATCCTGGAACTCAAGAACACCGTCAACACGATGGTGGACCAGTTGTCGTCGTTCGCCGACGAGGTGACGCGGGTGGCCCGCGAGGTGGGCACCGAGGGCAACCTGGGTGGTCAGGCCCAGGTGAAGGGCGTCTCCGGCACCTGGCGGGACCTGACCGACAACGTGAACTCGATGGCGTCGAACCTGACCAGCCAGGTCCGCAACATCGCCTCGGTGACCACGGCGGTGGCGAAGGGTGACCTGTCGCAGAAGATCACGGTGGATGCCCGGGGTGAGATCCTGGAGCTGAAGTCCACGGTGAACACGATGGTGGACCAGTTGTCGTCGTTCGCCGACGAGGTGACGCGGGTGGCCCGCGAGGTGGGCACCGAGGGCAAGCTCGGTGGCCAGGCGCAGGTACGCGGGGTCGCCGGCACCTGGCGGGACCTGACCGACAACGTGAACTCGATGGCGTCGAACCTGACGGCCCAGGTGCGCAACATCGCCCAGGTCTCCACGGCGGTCGCGAAGGGTGACCTGTCGCAGAAGATCACGGTGGATGCCCGGGGTGAGATCCTGGAGCTGAAGTCCACGGTGAACACGATGGTGGACCAGTTGTCG
>NZ_JBFAQO010000001.1:518026-705672 GCF_040678715.1 Micromonospora sp. NPDC049301
CGTCGTTCGCCGACGAGGTGACGCGGGTGGCCCGTGAGGTGGGCACCGAGGGCAAGCTGGGCGGTCAGGCGCAGGTGAAGGGCGTGTCCGGCACCTGGCGGGACCTGACCGACAACGTGAACTCGATGGCGTCGAACCTGACCAGCCAGGTCCGCAACATCGCCTCGGTGACCACGGCCGTCGCGAAGGGCGACCTGAGCCAGAAGATCACGGTCGACGCGCAGGGCGAGATCCTGGAGCTGAAGTCCACGGTGAACACGATGGTGGACCAGTTGTCGTCGTTCGCCGACGAGGTGACGCGGGTGGCCCGCGAGGTCGGTATCGAGGGCAAGCTGGGCGGTCAGGCGCAGGTGAAGGGCGTCTCCGGCACCTGGCGGGACCTGACCGAGAACGTCAACCAGCTCGCCTCGACGCTGACCACCCAGCTGCGGGCCATCGCCCAGGTGTCCACGTCGGTGACCCGTGGCGACCTGACCCAGCGGATCGCGGTCAAGGCGCAGGGCGAGGTCGCCGAGCTGAAGGACAACATCAACCAGATGATCGTCACCCTCCGGGAGACGACCAAGAAGAACGCCGAGCAGGGCTGGTTGGACTCGAACCTGGCCCGGATCGGCGGCCTGTTGCAGGGCCAGCGGGACCTGGTCGAGGTCTGCCGCATGATCATGACCGAGGTGACCCCGCTGGTCGACGCCCAGCTCGGCGCCTTCTTCCTCGCGGACGACGCCGACGGCAGCATGCGGCTGCGGTTGACGTCCTCCTACGGGTACGTGGCGCGGGGGCACGACGTCACCTTCGGCCCGGGCGAGGGGCTGGTCGGGCAGACCGCGCTGTCGCGCCGGACGATCCGGGTCAGCGCCTCCCCGAACAGCCGGCTCACGCTGCGTTCCGGCCTGGCCGAGACACCCCCGTCCGACCTGGTGGTGCTCCCCGTGCTGTTCGAGGGGGAGCTGCTCGGGGTGATCGAGTTCGCCAGCGTGGCGGCCTTCTCCGAGCTGCACCTGTCGTTCCTGGAGCGGCTGGTGCTCACCATCGGCATCGCGGTCAACACCATCCAGGCCAACCGGCGTACGGAGGAGCTGCTGGCCCAGTCGCAGCGGCTGGCGCACGAGCTCCAGGAGC
Source organism: Micromonospora sp. NPDC049301 (assembly GCF_040678715.1). Classification (NCBI taxonomy): domain Bacteria; kingdom Bacillati; phylum Actinomycetota; class Actinomycetes; order Micromonosporales; family Micromonosporaceae; genus Micromonospora; species Micromonospora sp. NPDC049301. The sequence continues at coordinate 519,146 of NZ_JBFAQO010000001.1, forward strand.
AGTCCGCGGAGTTGCAGCGCACCAACGCCGAGCTGGAGGAGAAGGCCACCCTGCTCTCGGAGCAGAAGGGCAACATCGAGACGAAGAACCGGGAGATCGAGCTGGCCCGGCTCGGCCTGGAGGAGAAGGCGCAGCAGCTCACCCGGGCCTCGGCGTACAAGTCGGAGTTCCTGGCCAACATGAGCCACGAGCTGCGTACGCCGCTGAACTCGTTGCTGCTGCTGGCCCGGTTGCTGGCCGAGAACTCGGAGCAGAACCTCAACCCGAAGCAGATCGAGTTCGCCCGGACCATCCACAGCGCCGGCTCGGACCTGCTCTCGCTGATCGACGACATCCTGGACCTGTCGAAGATCGAGGCGGGCCGGATGGACGTCGAGCCGACCGAGATCCGGTTCGCGGAGATCCGCGGCTACGTGGAGCAGGCGTTCGCGCCGCAGGCCGAGGAGAAGGGCCTGGACTTCCAGGTGCGGGTGAGCAAGGATCTGCCGCCGGCGCTGGTCACCGACGCGCAGCGGTTGCAGCAGATCCTGCGCAACCTGCTCTCCAACGCGGTGAAGTTCACCGACAACGGCGCGGTGACGCTGCGGATCGCCCCGGCGGCGGAGAACGCCGTGTTCGACGTGCCGGCGTTGACCAACGCCCAGCAGGTGATCGCGTTCACCGTGATCGACACCGGGATCGGCGTCTCCGACGACAAGCTGTCGATCATCTTCGAGGCGTTCCAGCAGGCGGATGGCACCACCAGCCGCCGGTACGGTGGTACCGGCCTGGGTCTGTCGATCAGCCGCGACCTGGCACGGCTGATCGGCGGCACGATCACCGTGTCGTCGGCACCGGGGCAGGGGTCGACCTTCACCCTGTTCGTGCCGCACGTGCTGGCCCCGGACGCGGTCGTCGCACCCCAGTCGCCGTCCCCGCAGCGCGCCGGCCTGCCGTCGTCGCTGCTGATGCCCCCGCTGGAGCTGCTGCCGCAGCGGCCGGAGGCGCCGGCCACCCGCCAGCTGGACGGCGCCACCGTGCTGATCGTGGACGACGACGTGCGCAACGTCTTCGCGCTGACCAGCGCGTTGGAGCTGCACGGGATGACCGTGCTGTACTCGGACAACGGGGCGGACGGTGTCCGCCTGCTGGCCGAGCATCCGGAGGTGGACATCGTGCTGATGGACGCCATGATGCCGGACCAGGACGGGTACGAGACCACCCGCCAGATCCGCCGTAACCACCGGTTCGCCGACCTGCCGGTCGTCTTCCTGACCGCGAAGGCGATGCCGGGTGACCGCGAGTCGGCGCTCGCGGCCGGGGGCAGCGACTACATCACCAAGCCGGTCGACCTGGATGACCTGATCGAGCTGATGTCGTCCTGGATCAGCGGCGGCCGCACCGAGGAGACTTCGTGACCCAGATGGCCAAGGCGCTGCTCGTGGACGACCGGCGGGAAAACCTGATGGCCCTGGAGGCGATCCTCCAGGGCCTGCCGGTCCAGTCGGTGGCGGTGGAGAGCGGCGAGGCAGCGCTCAAACAGTTGCTGGTGGACGACTTCGCGGTGATCCTGCTGGACGCGCAGATGCCGGACATGGACGGCTTCGAGACGGCCAGCCACATCAAGCGCCGGGAGCGGACCCGGCATGTGCCGATCATCTTCCTCACCGCCGCGGACCGGGATGCCCAGCTCGCCCTGCGCGGGTACCAGGTGGGCGCGGTGGACTACCTCACCAAACCGTTCGACCCGTGGGTGCTGCGCGCCAAGGTGTCGGTCTTCGTCGAGCTGTGGGTGAAGACCCGGCAGTTGGCCGCCCAGTCGGACCTGGTGCGGGATCGCGACACGCAGTGGCGGCGACTCACCGACGCGGTCGACGAGGCGACCGCCCTGCTCCGTTCCGACGATCCGGACGCCCGGGACCGGGCGGTGCGGCTGATCGAACAGGCCCGTTGGGGCAACACCTCCTGACACGGACCCGTCGCCGGTGGTCGGGTCGACCAGGTTTTCCGTTGGCCCGACGCCGCAGCGGCCGTTCCGCAACCCGTGTGCGTGAGGTGCACGCCGCCAGGCGCTGACGCAACCCCTCCGACCGCCGACTCGTTGGGGCGACAAGGGGCGGACGGAGGCGGACGATGGCGGCTCGGCGGGGCGCCGAACTGCTGCGCGCTCCCGAGAGTTCGGGCCGCGCCACGTTCCTGGAGCTCTTCTTCGACCTGGCCTTCGTCGTGGCCCTCACCGGGGTCTCACAACGGTTCGCCGGCCTGGGCGATGACACCGGCTGGGCGCTGGTCAACGGGTTCGCTCGTACCATGCTGCTCTTCCTGGCGCTCTGGTTGATCTGGTCGCAAACCGCCTGGATCACCAGTCGCTACGAGCCAGAGCAGCCGGTCATCCAGGCCGTCGTGGTCGGCACCATGTTCGCCGGTCTGGTCATGGCGGTGGCGCTGCCACGGGCCATGGAGGAGCGAGCGCTGCCGTTCACGGTCGCGTACCTGATGGTGATGGTGGTACGGCCGCTGGTGGTCGCCGCCGCGCTGCGTGGCCATCCGCGACGGCTGGTGCCGTTCCGGCTCGCCGTGTGGGCTTCGGTGAGCGCGCCGCTGTGGCTGGCCGGTGCGTTGGGTCCGGATCAGCTTCGCCTGCCACTGTGGGCTGCCGCCCTCGTTATCGACTACCTCGCCTGGGCTCTGGGCTGGCCGCTGCCGTGGCTCGGGGCTGCGGCGGTGGGTCGCTGGCGGATCGCCGGGATGCATCTTGCCGACCGTTACCAGCAGATTCTTCTCATCGCACTCGGTGAGTCGATCCTGGTCATCGGCGTGGTCTTCAGCGGAAAGGATTACTCCGCGGAGCGGGCAGCCGCTTTCACGGTCGCGTTCGTCACCAGCGCGCTGCTCTGGCGGATCTACTTCCACCGGGCCGGTCTGCTGCTGACCGAGGCGTTGGATCGGGCGGGTATGCCGGGCCGGCTGGGCGCGACGTCGGAACGGACGCGTTTGCTGATCGTGTTCAGCGTGCTGGTCACCGCTGTCGGCTACGAACTGGTGATCGATGATCCGTTCGGGCCGCCTCGGCCCAGTTGGCTCCTGTTCGTGGTGGGCGGTCCGGTGCTCTTCCTCGTCGCCCGTACGCGGCTGGAGTATGAGATCTTCGGCCGGCTCTCCCGTTCCCGGACGATCGGCCTGGTGGCCCTGCTGCTGTTCACGCCGGCGTTGGCCCGCTGGTCGCCGATGGTCGGGCTGAGTGTGGTGGCCGGGGTGCTGGCCCTGGTCGCGCTACTGGACGCGCTGGAGAGCCGGGGACGGCCGCTGGAGGTTCCGGCCTCGCAGATCGGGCGGGGGGCGGCCGGCGAGCGCGACTCCGAGGCGTGACCGCGCTACATCTGGTTCGAGGCCACGGTCGCCTTTGGCGACGCCGCTCAGGCCTCGCCGGGTCGGATGTGACCGGTGGCGGCGCGGCGGGCCCGCCAGCGCTCGCCCAGCGAGTCGATCTCCTTCTGCACGAAGATGAAGAAGTCGCGCATCTCGGCGACCCGCTCGCCGGCCGGCGTCTGTGGGCCGTTGAGAGCGACCACGCCGGCGTCGGCCGCGTCGATGAACGTCTTGTAGAGCGCGGTCTTGGTGATGGTGGCCTCGTACCAGGGGTTGTCCGGCATCCGGTAGCGGTCCCGGCGGGACCGGGGGACCGGCTCGCGGATCAGCATGCCGAACTGGGTGAGGTAGCGGACCGCCCCGCTGACGGCCGCCGCGCTCACGCCGAGACGCTCGCCGATCTCGGCGGCGGTCAGCGGGTCGTCGGCGCTCATCACGGTGAACAGCACGCGCGCGGCCATCCGCGGAAACCCGACCTCGGCGAAGGTCAACGCCATCCGCTCGACGAATAGGTGCACCGGGTCGTGGCCGTCGGTGGCTGCCATGGCGGTCCCTCCTGACTGCTCGCGTGGCCCCCGATGGTGCCCTGGCTCGCACGGTCTTCACAAGTTTGTGAAACGAGTGTAGCTTCCGATACATGGAAACTCCCATTGAGGTGTCCGGCCTGGTCAAGACCTTCGGCCGGACCCGGGCGCTCGACGGTCTGGACCTGACCGTCCGCGCCGGCGAGGTGCACGGCTTCCTCGGTCCGAACGGCGCCGGCAAATCGACCACCATCCGGGCGCTGCTCGGCCTGCTGCGGACCGACGCGGGGGCGGTCCGACTGCTGGGTGGTGACCCGTGGCGCGACGCGGTGGCCCTGCACCGGCGGCTGGCGTACGTGCCGGGCGACGTGACGCTCTGGCCCAACCTCTCCGGCGGCGAGGTCATCGATCTGCTCGGTCGGATGCGCGGCGGCCTCGACCCGGCCCGCCGGGCCGAGCTGCTCGACTCCTTCGAGCTGGACCCGCGCAAGAAGGGGCGTGCGTACTCCAAGGGCAACCGGCAGAAGGTCGGCCTGGTGGCCGCTCTCGCCTCGGACGCCGAACTGCTCATCCTGGACGAGCCGACCTCCGGCCTGGACCCGCTGATGGAGGAGGTCTTCCAGCACTGGGTCCGCCGGGCGAAGGCCGACGGCCGCACGGTGCTGCTCTCCAGTCACATCCTGGCCGAGGTGGAGGCGCTCTGCGACCGGGTGACGATCATCCGCAACGGTCGGGACGTGGAGACGGGGACCCTGACCGAGTTGCGCCACCTGCGACGGACCTCCATCGAGGCCGAGCTGACCGGCCCGGTGGACGGGCTGGGCAAGCTGGCCGGCGTGCACGACCTGCGGGTGGACGGCGCCCGGGTGCGCTTCGACGTGGAGAACGCCGCGCTGGACGCCGCGCTGCGCCGGCTCACCGACATCGGCGTACGGAGCCTGGTCAGCCAGCCTCCGACGTTGGAGGAGCTGTTCCTGCGGCACTACCAGGCCGAGCCGGCGGTGCGCTCGTGAACGCGTTCACCGGCACCCGGCACCTGGTGCGCCTGATCCTGCGCCGGGACCGGGTCGTGCTGCCGATCTGGATCCTGCTGCTTTCCGTGCTGCCGGCGAGCTACGCCGGCGCGTACGCCGGGCTGTACCCGACCGACGCCGAGCGTGCCGCGTACCTGGCCGGCACCGCGAGCAACCCGTCCATCGTCGCCCTGCTCGGCCCGGTGTACGGCGACAGCATCGGTGCGCTCACCGTCCAGCGGGCCGGCCTGTTGGCGTTGATCGCCGCGCTGGTCAGCGTGCTCACCGTGGTCCGGCACACCCGCACCGAGGAGGAGGCGGGCCGGCGGGAGCTGCTCGGCGCAACCGTCCTGGGCCGGTACGCCGGGCTGACCGCCGCGCTGCTGGTGACGTACGCCGCGAACGTGCTGCTCGGCCTGCTCACCGCCGCCGGCCTGGTCGCCGCGGACCTGCCGGCCGCGGGCTCGCTGCTCTTCGGGGCCGGGGTGGCGCTCACCGGCATCGTCTTCGCCACGGTCGGCGGGTTGGCCGCGCAGCTCACCGAGAGTGCGAGCGGGGCGCGCGGGATCGGCCTCGGTGCGCTCGGGCTGGCCTTCGTGCTGCGGCTGGCCGGCGACGCGGGGGGTTCCGGCGGCACCGGCGGGAGCGCCGAGTGGCTGAGCTGGCTCTCGCCGCTGGGCTGGGCTGCCCGGGGCCGGGCCTTCGCCGACGAGCGGTGGTGGGTGCTGCTGCTGCCGGTGCTGTTCAGCGCGGCGATCGCGCTCGTCGCGTACCCCGTCTCGGTGCGCCGGGACCTCGGCGCCGGGGTTTTGCCGCCCCGGCTCGGCCCGGCCACCGCCGGCCCACGGCTGGCGGGCCCGTTCGGCCTGGCCTGGCGGCTGCATCGGGGCCAGTTGTTCGGCTGGACCGTCGGCTTCGGGCTGCTCGGCCTGGTGCTCGGCGGCGCGGCGGACGCTGCCGGCGACGCGGTGCAGGGCAATCAGCAGATCGCGGAGATCCTTGCCCGCCTCGGTGGCAGCTCGGCGCTCGCCGAGGCGTACCTGGGTGGGACCTTGAGCCTGACCGCGTTGGCCGCCGCCGGGTACGGCATCCAGGCCGCGCTGCGGGCGCGGGCGGAGGAGACCGCCGGGCGGGCTGAGCCGCTGCTCGGCACGGCGGTCAGCCGGACCCGCTGGCTGGCGGCGCACCTGCTCTTCGCGCTGCTCGGCCCGGCGGTGGTGCTGGCGGTGACCGGGCTCGCCACCGGGCTGGCCTACGGCCTCAGCGTCGGTGACGTCGGGGGCGAGGTGCCCCGACTGCTCGGCGCCGGCCTGGCCCAGGTGCCGGCGGCCTGGGTGCTGGCCGGGTTGGCGGCGCTGCTGGTCGGCTGGCTGCCCCGGTTCTCCGCGGGCGCCTGGGTGGTGCTGGCCGGCTGCCTGCTGCTCGGTCAGCTCGGTGCGGTGCTGGAGCTGGACCAGTGGGCGCTGGACCTCTCGCCGTTCACCCACACCCCACAGGTCCTCGGCCCCGACTGGACCGTCACCCCGCTGGCCGCCCTGGTCGCCGTGACGGCCGCGTTGCTCGCCGTAGCGCTGAAAACCTTCCACACCCGGGATGTCCCCACCCCCTGACCGGCTCCCACGCAGGCGTTGATCATGAAGTTGTTGCCGACGAATGGGACAGAAGTCGGCAACAACTTCATGATCAACCGGGGGAGCGGGCCGGACGGACCCGGAGTGGGGTCAGCCGGTGGGTTGGTCGTTGCGGATCATCAGGGCGCTGCGGAGGCCCGTGATGTCCAGGACGCGGAGGAGGAAATCGCCCACGTGCGTCAGCATCAGCAGGCTCTGCGCGTGGCTGGCCTTGCGGCTGAGCACGACCAGGGTGCCCAGGCCCTGCGAGTCGCAGAAGGTGACGCCGCCCAGGTCGAGCACGATCCGCGGGGGCGGGTCGGCCAGCACCTCGTTGACCACCGTGGAGAGCTGAGCGGCCGTGAGCATGTCGATCTCACCGGCCAGGCGCAGCACTGCTTCGTCGCCCGTCCGGTGTAGCGTGATGGACAGTTCGGCACGATCCACCCGGTCAGCCTATCGCGATCCGGACGACCCGGCCTGTCGAGGCCGACGGCCGCCGCGTCGGCCCCCCGATGTCGGGGCCGCCGACGGGTGCCGGAGACGGGTGAGCCCGGTAACCCCGGCCCGGGGTGGCTGCTGGTTGACCGTTCGGCGCTGACACAATGGCGGCATCGTGACCGACACCTTCTCCGCCGGATCCGGCCGTTACCCGGCCGACGCTCCGGCCTCCGAGGCCCTGTTCCACCGCGCCCGCGCCATCGTGCCGGGCGGGGTGAACTCCCCCGTGCGCGCCTTCCAGGCGGTCGGCGGCACCCCCCGCTTCATGGTCCGTGGCGAGGGCCCGTGGCTGCACGACGCCGACGGCCGCCGCTACGTCGACCTGGTCTGCTCCTGGGGTCCGCTGATCCTCGGGCACGCCCACCCGGAGGTGGTGGACGCCGTGCAGGCCGCCGCCGCCCGGGGCACCAGCTTCGGCACCCCCACCCCGGGCGAGGTGGAGCTGGCCGCCGAGATTGTCGACCGGACCCCGGTGGAGCAGGTGCGCCTGGTCAACTCCGGCACCGAGGCGACCATGTCGGCGATCCGGTTGGCCCGTGGCTTCACCGGGCGCTCCAAGATCGTCAAGTTCGCCGGTTGCTACCACGGGCACGTCGACGCGCTGCTCGCCTCGGCCGGGTCCGGCGTGGCCACCCTCGGTCTGCCCGACTCGCCCGGCGTCACCGGCGCCGCGGCCAGCGAGACGATCGTGCTGCCGTACAACGACATCAGGGCGGTCGAGGAGGCCTTCGCCGCCGAGGGCCCGCACATCGCCGCGGTGATCACCGAGGCGGCCGCCGGCAACATGGGCGTGGTCGCCCCCCGGGACGGCTTCAACCAGCAGCTCGCCCGGATCGCGCACGCGCACGGCGCGCTGCTCGTGGTGGACGAGGTGATGACCGGGTTCCGGGTCTCCCGCGCCGGCTGGCACGGCCTCGACGCGTCGGACGCCGACCTCTGGACGTACGGCAAGGTCATGGGTGGTGGGCTGCCCGCCGCCGCGTTCGGCGGGCGCGCCGAGATCATGGCGCGACTGGCGCCGGCGGGCCCGGTCTACCAGGCCGGCACGCTCTCCGGTAACCCGCTCGCCTGCGCCGCCGGCCTGGCCACCCTGCGGCTGGCCGACGAGTCGCTCTACCGCAAGCTCGACGACACGGCCGCCGTCGTGGGCAAGCTGGCCTCCGACGCGCTGGGCGCCGCCGGGGTCCCGCACCGACTGTCGTACGCGGGCAGCATGTTCTCCATCTTCTTCACGGACGCCGACGTGGTCGACTACGACAGCGCTCGCACCCAGCAGGTGCCGGCGTTCAAGGCGTTCTTCCACGCGATGCTCGCGGCCGGCGTCTACCTGCCGCCGAGCGCGTTCGAGTCGTGGTTCGTGTCGGCGGCGATCGACGACGCCGCTCTGGAGCAGATCGCCGCCGCACTGCCGACGGCGGCGAACGCGGCGGCAGCGGCGGGTCTCGGGGGGTAGTGGTGAGCGCGAGGAGTGAGCCGGTTTTGCGGGCCCCGCAGTCGCGAACGAGGGGGGCGCAGCGGTGAGCAAGACGGTGGTCCACGTGCTCCGGCACGGCGAGGTGTACAACCCCGACCAGATCCTCTACGGCCGGCTGCCCGGTTTCCGCCTCTCCGAGCTGGGTGTGCAGATGGCCAAGGCCGCCGCGCAGGGGCTGGCCGAACGCGAGGTCGTGCACGTGGTGGCCAGCCCTCTGGAGCGCGCCCAGCAGACCGCTGAGCCGATCGCCGCACAGTTCGGGCTGCCGGTCGGTGTGGACGAGCGGCTGATCGAGAGCGCCAACTGGTTCGAGGGCAAGAAGGTGTCGCCGGGCGACGGGTCGTTCCGCGACCCGCGCAACTGGTGGGTGCTGCGCGACCCGGTGACCCCGTCCTGGGGCGAGGCGTACCAGGCCATCGCGGAGCGGATGTTCGCCGCGGTGCACGCCGCCCGGGTCGCCGCCGAGGGGCGCGAGGCGGTGCTGGTCTCGCACCAGCTCCCGATCTGGACACTGCGCCGGTACGTCGAGCGCAAGCGGCTCTGGCACGACCCGCGCAAGCGGCAGTGCGGGCTGGCCAGCCTCACGACGTTCCACTTCGACGGCGCGAAGGTGGTGGGCATCGGCTACAGCGAGCCGGCCGCGCACCTGATCGCGCTCTCCGCGACCGCCCGGACGGCCAAGGGAGCCTGATGCGCGCCCGGAGGTGGACCGCCGGCCTGCTCGCCACCGTCGCCGCGGTGGCGCTGACCGGCTGCACGTCGCAGGGCCGGGAGAAGACCTGCACGACCACCTCCGACGGGATCATCGAGTGTGCTCCCGACCAGCGCTCGGCACCTCCGAAGCTGGCCGGTGAGCTGCTCACCGGCGGCAGCTACGACGTCAGCCAGGCCCGCGGCCAGGTGGTGGTGGTCAACTTCTGGGGTTCCTGGTGCGCGCCGTGCCGTGCCGAGGCCGACGACCTGGAAGCCACCTACCAGGCCACCAGGAACTCCGGGGTGACCTTCCTCGGCATCAACGTCCAGGACCAGCGGGACAAGGCCAAGGCGTTCGAGGAGGGTCGGGTCACCTACCCGAGCCTGTTCGACCCGCCGAGCAAGCTGGCGCTCGCCCTGGACATTCCGCCGAACACCGTCCCGGCGACCGTGGTGCTCGACCGGGAGGGCCGGATCGCCTCGGTGATCCGCGCCGCGGTCAAGCAGGAGGGCCTGCAACCGATCGTCGAGCGGATCGCCGCCGAGAAGCCGGCGTCCGGCTGATGGGCGAGACCTTCCGTGAACTGGCTCTGAGCGGGCCGCTGCTGCTCGCCATCGGCGCGGCGGCGCTCGCCGGCCTGGTCAGCTTCCTCTCCCCGTGCGTGCTTCCGCTGGTCCCCGGCTACCTCTCGTACGTCACCGGCCTCGCCGGCACCGACCTCGAAGGCCGCCGACCGGCGGCCGAGCCCGCGCCGGCCGAGGCCACCGGCGGCGTCGCGGTACGGGAGCGGGTCGCGCGGGCCGGCGCGGTCAAGGGACGCGTGCTCGCCGGGACGCTGCTCTTCATCGCCGGTTTCACCGTCGTCTTCGTCGCCACCGCGATCCTGTTCGCCAGCATCGGCCGGGTCTTCTTCGACTACGAGCGGCAGCTGGAGATCGTGATCGGCGTGCTGATCATCGTGCTCGGTCTGGGCTACCTCGGGATGATCCCGGCCCTGCAGCGGGAGTTCCGGATCTCCCGGCTGCCCTCCGCCGGGCTGCTCGGCGCGCCGGTCTTCGGCGCGGTCTTCGCGCTCAGCTGGGTGCCCTGCACCGGCCCCACCCTCGGCGCGGTGATGGGCATGGCCACCGCGAGCGGCCAGAGCGACCGCGCCGTGGTGCTCGCCGTGGCGTACTGCCTCGGGCTGGGGATACCGTTCGTCGTCTTCGGGTTGGGCTTCCAGCGCCTGCTCGGGGTCTTCCGCGCCGTCCGGCGCAACAGCCGCTGGGTCACCCGGGTCGGCGGCGCCCTGCTCATCCTGATCGGCCTGGCGCTGGTCACCGGTGGATGGCAGAGCTTCGTGATCTGGTTGCAGACCACCGTCGGGGTGGGCGAGGTGAGCATCTGATGACGGTCGTGGACGACCGGCCGGAGACCGCGGCCCCGGCGCCCCGGCGCCGACCCAACCGGCTGCTGGCCCTGTTGCGCAACTCGTGGCGGCAGCTGACCAGCATGCGTACGGCGCTGATCCTGCTCTTCCTGCTCGCGGTCGCGGCCATCCCCGGCTCGGTGCTGCCGCAGCGCGGGATCAGCCCGGAGAAGGTGAACCAGTACTTCGTCGACCACCCGGACCTGGCCCCCCGGCTGGACCGGATCGGCGCGTTCGAGGTCTTCGGCTCGGTCTGGTTCTCCGCGATCTACCTGCTGCTGTTCACCTCGCTGATCGGCTGCATCACGCCCCGCCTGCGCGACCACGTCCGGGCCCTGCGGTCCCGACCGCCGGCCGCGCCGAAGCGCCTCCAGCGGTTGCCGCAGCACGCGGTGCTGCCCGCCCCGGCCGGCGGCGCGCCGGCCGTCGCCGAGGTGCTGCGGAAGCGGCGGTGGCGGGTGGAGGTCCGCGGCGACGAGGTGTCCGCCGAGAAGGGCTACCTCAAGGAGACCGGCAACCTGCTGTTCCACACGTCGCTGATCGCGGTGCTGATCGGCGTCGCGCTCGGCTCGTGGTACGGCTGGAGCGGCAACCGACTGCTGGTCGCGGGCGCGGACAACGCCTTCTGCAACACCCGGCAGCAGTACGCCGAGGCGAAGCTCGGCCCCCGGGTGGACAGCGAGGACCTGCCCCGCTTCTGCCTGCGGCTGGACGACTTCGAGGCCCGGTTCCTGGCGTCCGGCCAGCCGGAGTTCTTCAACGCCCGGGTGACCGTCGACGGCCCCGACGAGCCGATCCGCAGCGCGGACTTCTCGGTGAACTCGCCGCTGCGGCTGGGCGGCGCGAGCGTCTACCTGCTCGGCCACGGGTACGCCCCGGTCATCCGCTACACCGACCGGTTCGGCCGCAGCCAGATCAGCGACGAGCCGTTCCTGACCACCGGGGACAGCGGCCTCACCAGTGAGGGGCTGGCGGCCTTCCCGGACGCGAACGTCGACCCGCGCACCGGGCAGCGCGCACCGGACGAGCAGATGGCGTTCACCGGCATCTACCTGCCCACGGCCCCGCAGCAGGCCCCGTTCGTCCGCTCGGAGTACCCGACCGAGCGCAACCCGGCGCTGAACCTGGTCGCCTACCGGGGCAACCTCGGCCTGGACGCCGGCATCCCCGGCTCGGTCTACCAACTCGACCAGCGGCAGGTGCGGGCCGGGAAGGTCAAGGAGGTCGGCACCAAGCTGCTCCGGAAGGGCGAGAGTTGGACGCTCGACGACGGCACCACTGTCGAGTTCCTGGGCACCGAGCGGTACGTGACCCTCTCCGTCCGGCACGACCCCGGCTCGACGCTGCTGCTGGTCAGCTGCGGTTTCCTGCTGGTGGGGCTGATGGGGTCGCTGTTCGGGCGGCGCCGCCGGGTGTTCTTCCGGGTGATGCCGGCGGACCCCGTGGAAGGATCTCCGACGGGCGGTAGTAGCTTGGTGGAGGCCGGTGGGTTGCCGCGCACCGACTATCCAGGGTTCGCCGACGAGTTCGCCCAGCTCGTCGCCGCGGTCCGCGGTGATGACCGAGCGGACACGGGTGCTGATCCCGATGACCGGGCCGGCGCGCGAGAAGGGACCGAGTGATGTCCGCACTCTCCGACAATCTGGTGACCTTCGCGATCCTGGTGTACCTGGTCGCGATGATCAGTCACGCCGTGGAGTACGCGCTGGGCAACGCCCGTACCCGGGTCGCCGCGGCGGCTCCCGCCCGCGAGCTGGTGGGTGCCGGTGTCGGCGGTGGCGGCGTACCGACGTCGCCCGCGCCGGTCCCGCTGCCTGCCGTGGCCGACCGTTCGGCGCGGCGGGCCCGCATCGCCGGCCTGATGGCGGTGGGCGCCACCGCGCTCGCCGCCGCGCTGCACCTCGCGGCCCTGGTCACGCGCGGCATCGCCGCCGACCGGATGCCCTGGGGCAACATGTACGAGTTCGTGCTCACGGTGACGTTCATCGGGGTCACGGCCTGGCTGGTGGTGCTCTGGAAGCGGCCGTCGCTGCGCAAGCTCGGGCTGTTCCTCACCCTCGTGATGGTGCTGCTGGTCGCCACGGCCGAGCTGGTGCTGTACGTGCCGATCGTGCCGCTGGTGCCGGCGCTGAATTCGTACTGGTTCGTCATCCACGTCGCGACGATCGTCTTCGCGTCCGGCATCTTCCTGCTCGGCGCGGTGCCGGCGGTCGGCTACCTGATGCGCGCCGGGTACGAGCAGGGCAAGCGGAGCTTCCCGTACACCCTGGCCAAGCGGCTGCCGGCGGCGGTCAGCCTGGAGCGGCTGACCTTCGCGCTGCACGCCTTCGCCTTCCCGGTCTTCACCTTCGCGGTGATCGCCGGGGCGATCTGGGCCGAGGCTGCCTGGGGACGGCCGTGGGGCTGGGACCCGAAGGAGACCTGGGCGTTCATCTCCTGGGTGGTGTACGCGGGCTATCTGCACGCCCGGGCCACGCCCAGCGTCAAGCGGAACGTGGCCACCTGGCTCGCGGTGCTCGGTTTCCTCACCATGCTGATGAACCTGTTCGGCGTGAACATCTTCTTCACCGGCCTGCACTCGTACGGCGGCCTCGACTGAGCGACGGGCTGGTCCTACCCGTCGGCCTGGTGGGACCGCGGTCGCCAGGCGCGTAGCGTCCGGTCGACCTGGACGGTGACCTGGTAGGCCACCTCCGGCAGGTCGGCCAGCTCGATCCGCTCGGCGCGCAGCGCGAGCTGGGCGTGCAGCTCCCGGGCGATGGCGTCACGCAGCTCGACCAGCAGGGGCGACAACCCGTCCGGGTCACCGACGACGTAGGCGTCCGACATGGCTCCACCCTGCCCCCGTGGGCCGCCGGTGCGCCACGCCCGGTGAGATACCTCGCCGACTCTCCGGTCGCGGGTCAGCCGCCGAACCAGCCTGGCACGTCGAGGCGGAACCAGTTGGCGGCGGCCATCGTCCGCAGGTCGTCCTCCAGGGCGTCCACGCGTTCGGGGCCGAGGGCTTCGACCCACCGTTCGCGCAGCCGGTCGAAGATCTCGGCTGAGCGGCGCAGCCCGTCGACGCCGCGCGGGGTCATCGTGACCAGCCGGCGGCGGGCGTCCCGGGGATCGTCGACCCGGTCTAGGTAGCCGACGGCGATCAGCCGGTCGACCGTCTTGCCGGCGGCCTGCTTGGAGATGCCCAACCGCTGGCCCAGTTCGGTGGCCGTGGTGCCGTCCAGCCCGACGGCCTGGAGCACGAAGCCGTGCAGCGGGCGCAGCTCCGGGTGCCCCTGCCGGGCCAGCTCGGCGTGCAGGTCGTCGATCAGCGTCCGGAAGCCGGCCAGCAGGAGCAGCGGCAGCTGGAAGCCGGGCCGGGCGGGGTCAGCGGTTGCCATGTTCGTCAACCACGTTTACCATTCCGTCAACCACGTTGACTACTTTACGCGCCCGGATGACCGGGGCGACGTGACACTCCCGAGAGCAGGTAACCGTGTCCGTCTTCACCGCGCACACCGCCGAGACCGCGCCCGCCGCCGCCCGCCCGACCGTCGAGGCGGTACGCCGCCGCTTCGGCTGGCTGCCCGCACCCGTGGCGCTGATGGCCGAGTCGCCGCAGCTGCTCGCCGGCTTCCTCACCGCCAACGCGGGCTTCGAACAGACCGCCCTCGAGCCGCTGGAACGGGAGGTGGTCGTCCTCGCCGTCGCCACCACGAACGAGTGCCACGTCTGCGTCGCCCTGCACACCGGCACGCTCACCCGGCTCGGCGCGACCACCGAGCTGATCACCGCGCTGCGCTCCGGCGCGCCGCTGCCCGAGCCACGCCTGGAGGCGCTGCGCCGGTTCACGCTGGCCGTGCTCGACCATCGGGGCGCCGTGCCCGACGACCAGCTGGACGACTTCCTGGCCGCCGGCTACCAGCCCCGGCACGCGCTGGACGTGGTGTTCGGCGTCGGCACGTACACCATCTCCACCTTCGCCAACCGGCTCACCCGGGCGCCGCTCGACCCGCCGCTGGCCGCCCACGCCTGGACGCCCACCGCCTGACCGGCGTCCGGACGCGTCCTCCCCGACCGGAGCTCAGGCCGGTGCGAGGAAGTCGCCCAGCAGGGCGAGCATTTCCTCCGGCCGCTCCTCGTACAGCCAGTGCCCGCAGTCGTCGACCACCTCGCCGCGAACCGTGTCGGCGTACCGGCTGGCCTGCTCGGCCACCTTCTCGCCGAGGCTGGCCCGCGAACCGATCGCCAGCACCGGCATGCGCAGCTTCGTGGCCCGGTACGCCGTGTTGTCGGCGATGTCCTGAGCGAACGCCCGGAAGTAGCCGAAGCTGGCCCGCAGGTGCGCCGGGTCGCGCAGGTGGCTGGCGTACTCCTCGACATCCGGCGTGGCGATGCTGCCTTTGCGCACCATCAGGGCGTCGGTGAACCGGTCCACCCAGAGCGCCTCGCGCCCGCTGACCATCTGCTCCGGCAGGCCGTTACGGAGCGAGAAGAAGCCGAAGTTCCACACCCCCGGCCCGGCGGGGGTGAGCGCGGGGAACACGTAGAGGCTCTCGTCGGGGATCGGTGCCTCGCTGAGCACCAGCCGACTCACCCGCTCCGGGTGCGCGGCGGCGTACGCGTACGCCACCATGGTCCCCAGGTCGTGCCCCACCAGCCGAAGGTCACCGGTCAGGCCGAGCTGGTCGAGCAGCCCGTGCAGGTCGGCGGCGACGGTCTTCTTGTCGTAACCGCCGTCCGGGGCGTCGCTGCCGCCGAAACCGCGCAGGTCGGGCGCGACCACCTCGAAGTGCCGCGCCAGCTCTGGCAGGAGGGGCCGCCACATGTACCAGCACTGCGGATAGCCGTGGAGCAACACCAGGGTCGGGCCATGCCCACCCCGGACGTAGTTGAGCGTCACGTCACCGACCCGGGCCCGCTGCTCGGTAAATCCGTCCGGAACCCGTCCGTCGCCCATCGCCACTCCTCCGCTCGGCGGACCGCTCGACTACCCCGCCGGTCGCCGCACAATCCGGCCCCGGCCGGCGGGAGGGTCACCGGGGACCGTTCCGGACGTACGTCACAGCACCCGCCTTGGTCGGCGGCGGACACGGTGCGGGAGACTGGCGGGCATGGCGGCTCGTGGCTTCCCGTACAACGATCTCAAGGACTTCCTCGCGGCGCTCGAGCGCGCGGGGGAGCTGCGCCGGGTCGACGTCCCGGTGGACCCCACCCTGGAGATCAGCGAGGTGGTCACCCGGACCGTGCGGTCCGACGGGCCGGCGCTGCTCTTCGAGCGTCCCACCCGGGGTGAGATGCCGGTGGCGATCAACCTCTTCGGCACCGAGAAGCGGATGGCGATGGCGCTCGGCGTCGACTCGCTGGACGAGATCGGCGCCCGGATCGGCGCGCTGATCAAGCCGGAGCTGCCGGTCGGCTGGTCCGGCATCCGGGAGGGCCTGGGCAAGGTCATGCAGCTAAAGTCGCTGCCGCCGCGCAAGGTGAACACCGCGCCCTGCCAGGAGGTGGTCTACCGGGGTGAGGACGTCGACCTGAACCGGCTGCCGGGGCTCCAGGTCTGGCCCGGCGACGGCGGCATCTTCCACAACTTCGGCCTGACCCACACCAAGCACCCGGAGACCGGCAAGCGCAACCTGGGCCTGTACCGGCTCCAGCAGCACGGCCGCAACACCCTGGGCATGCACTGGCAGATCCACAAGGACTCGACCGCCCACCACGCGGTCGCCGAACGGCTCGGGCAGCGCCTGCCGGTCGCGGTCGCGATCGGCTGCGACCCGGTCGTCTCGTACGCGGCCAGCGCGCCGCTGCCCAGCGACATCGACGAGTACCTGTTCGCCGGGTTCCTGCGCGGCGAACGCGTGGAGATGGTCGACTGCCTCACCGTGCCGTTGCAGGTCCCGGCGCACGCGCAGATCGTGCTGGAGGGCTACCTGGAGCCCGGCGAACGGCTGCCCGAGGGGCCGTTCGGCGACCACACCGGCTTCTACACGCCCGTCGAGCCGTTCCCGGTGCTGCACATCGAGGCGATGACCATGCAGCGCAAGCCGGTCTACCACTCGATCGTCACGTCCAAGCCGCCGCAGGAGGACCACGGCCTCGGCAAGGCCACCGAGCGGATCTTCCAGCCGCTGCTCAAGCTGCTGATCCCGGACATCGTCGACTACGACCTGCCGGCCGCCGGTGTCTTCCACAACTGCGCGATCGTCTCGATCCGCAAGCGCTACCCGAAGCACGCGCAGAAGGTGATGAACGCGATCTGGGGCGCGCACCTGATGTCGCTGACCAAGCTGATCGTGATCGTCGACGAGGACTGCGACGTGCACGACTACAACGAGGTCGCCTTCCGCGCCTTCGGCAACGTCGACTACGCGCGCGACCTGCTGCTCACCGAGGGCCCGGTCGACCACCTCGACCACGCGTCGTACCAGCAGTTCTGGGGCGGCAAGGTGGGCGTCGACGCGACCCGCAAGCTCCCCACCGAGGGCTACACCCGCGGCTGGCCGGAGGAGATGAGCATGTCGCCGGAGGTCACCGCCCTGGTCGACAAGCGCTGGAAGGAGTACGGCATCTGATGGCGGTCCTCGACGCGCCGGCCGAGAAGCCGGGACGGGTGAAGTCCTTCCTCAAACTGGTGGCGATCGAGCACTCGGTGTTCGCGCTGCCCTTCGCGTACCTGTCGGCGCTCACCGCCATGCAGGTCAACGGCGGGCACGTCCGGTGGGTCGACCTGCTGCTGATCACCGTGGCGATGGTCGGGGCGCGGACGTTCGCCATGGCCGCCAACCGGATCCTCGACCGGCGGATCGACGCGCGGAACCCGCGTACCGCCGCACGGGAGCTGGTCACCGGGGCGGTGAGCGTGCGGACGGCCTGGACCGGCGCGGCCGTCGCGCTGGTGGTCTTCCTGGCCGCAGCCGCCCTGCTCAACCCGCTCTGCCTGCTGCTGGCGCCGCTCGCCGTGGTGCCGCTGGTGGTCTACCCGTACGGCAAGCGGTTCACCAACTGGCCGCACGCGATCCTCGCGGTGGCCCAGGCGGTCGGGCCGGTCGGCGCCTGGCTGGCGGTCACCGGCACCCTGGACGGCTCCTGGCCGGCCTGGATGCTCGGCGCGGCGGTCGGGCTGTGGATCGGCGGCTTCGACCTGATCTACGCCTGCCAGGACTCCGAGATCGATCAGGAGATCGGTGTGCACAGTGTGCCCGCCCGGTACGGCCGGCGCTTCGCGCTGAACGCCTCCACCGTGGCACACGTGGTGACCTTCGGGCTCTTCGTCTGGTTCGGGGCGATGGTCGGGTTCGGCTGGCTCTGGTGGGTCGGCCTGGCGCTCACCGCGGTCGCGTTCGGTTACCAGCACCTGGTGGTCACCCCGACCGACCTGAGCAAGGTCAACCGGGCGTTCTTCACCGCGAACGGCTTCGTCGGCATCGCGCTGTTCGCCTTCGCCCTGCTCGATCTGGTGATCCGGCTCGGCCTGCGGGCCTGAGGCCGGCCGTCCCGGCGCACGCCGGTTGTCAGGAAGCGGCCCCTGCTCCACGGAAGGCGTTGAGTAGGGGCTCTTCCTTGCTGGTCGGGTAGCGGCCGCTCTCCAGGGTCCACTCGATGGTGCCGCGCACCGCGTCGGCCACCCCGTCGAGATGGTCGGTGACCGCCTCGTCCAGCGCCGGCCCGAACGACGGCACCGAGGCCCGCAGCGCGACGAAGAGCCGCATGGACTCCCGCCAGCGCTCGGCCACCCGGTCGACGGCCTCCGCCGGCGACAGACCCCACTCGTCCTGCATGGCCAGCACCAGGTTGTGCCCGCCCGCCGTGGCCCGGTCCCGGTCCAGCGAGGCGAGGTCGTTGTACCAGGAGAGCAGGTCGTTACCGGTGCGGGCGACCCGGCGCAGCAGCGGGTGGTGGTAGACCGGGTCGGGCAGGGGCCGGCCGGTGACGAACTCCACCAGCGGGTACGACACGTCGGCCGCCGAGGTGGCCCGACGCAGCTCGACGTACTCGGTGACGCCTGGTCGGTGACCCGCCTCCTTGTTGGCCGCCTCTCGACGGGTCCCGTCGAGGTGCCGGGCCACCGCGTCGGCGAAGCGCAGCCGCCACCGGGCCGGCATCCGGCGGCGCGGCTCCCGCCAGGCCAGCACGAGCAGCCGCCGCAGCGGACCCGTCAACCCGGCGTGCCGTGCCCGGTGGCCGTCGTGCAGCAGCGCCAGCGTGCCGTCGCGCAGCGCCCGGATCTGCTCCGGAGCGAGCCGGCCCGGCCCGTCGCAGACGTCGTCGACGAGGAAGAACCAGGTGAACAGGGCGGTCAGGCTCCGCAGGTCGGCCTCGGTGGCGTCCGGGTAGAGCCGGCCGGCGTACCGGGCGAAGGCACCCCGGCTCAGCCGGTGCAGCGCGGCGTCGTCCAACGGCAGGCCCAGCTCGGGCAGCAGGCCGAGCAGCCACTCGTGCACCCGGTCGGCGTGCGGCGAGAGCCGGGCCGGGATCGGACATTCGGCGCGCAGCGTCCAGAGGACCTCGCCGGTCGTCACCGATGCCTCCTGTGCGATCTGCTGCCGGTGCGAATGGCCACCGGCAGCATGTCAGGTCGGCGGGACGCGCAGGTGCCCGCCGGACATCTCGGGCGAGCACCCGGGGCCGATCCCGGGGGTGGCCACGGGCGGACGAGCCGCACCAGGCAGGCTGTGGGCATGCGGGAACCATGGGTGGTCGGGGTCTCCGGGGCCTCGGGTACGCCGTACGCGGCGGCGGTCGTCGGCGGGCTGCTGGACGCGGGCGAACCGGTGGACCTGATCGTCTCCCGGGCGGCGCGGCTCACCGTGCTCGACGAGACCGGCCGGCCGTTCCGCGACGCGCACTGGGCCGAGGACCTCGCCACCTGGCTCGGCCGCGACCTGACCGGCGCGGACGTACGGCACTGGCCGGCGGGAGACCTGGCGGCCGGTCCGAGCAGCGGTTCCTACCGGGTACGCGGAATGGCCGTGGTCCCGGCCAGCACGGCGGCGTGCGCGGGCATCGCGATCGGGCTCTCCAAGGACCTGTTGCAGCGTGCCGCCGAGGTCAACCTCAAGGAACGCCGGCCGGTGGTGGTGGTGCCCCGGGAGACGCCCGTGACCCGCAGTCACCTGGAGCACCTGATCGCGCTGCACGACGCCGGCGCGGTGGTGCTGCCGGCCAGCCCCGGTTTCTACGGCGCGGGCGCGGCGGCCAGCGCGCAGCAGTTGGTCGACTTCGTGGCCGGCAAGGTGCTGGACGCGCTCGGCGTGCCGCACACCCTCTTCCGGCGGTGGTCCGGCGAGCTCGGCGCGGCCCGGAGCTGAGCCCTCCGCTCAGCCACCCCGTCACGCCCGGCAGGTCGCCGTAGCGGGACGCGGACCGGACTGGTGCCCGGTCCGCGTAGCGTTGTCCGCACCAGTTCAGTACATGCCGGCGTTGGCCGGACCCGGCCCGGTGGATGCGGCCGGCCCCACGTTGCGTGGCTTTCCGGCCTCGTCCACCTCGTCCAGCATGCCCTCCCCCTCAAGCAGGGCTCGCACCTCGGATTCCCGAAACCGGCGATGCCCGCCTGGAGTCCGGATGCTTCCTATCCGGCCGGCAGCCGCCCATCTCGTCACAGTCTTCGGGTCCACCCGAAACAGCGCGGCGACCTCACCCGGTGTCAGCAGGCGATCTCCAGTGTCCACAGCCCCCTCCTCGCGTCGACGAAGCCCCTGGCTGAACACACTGCCCCCGGCTGGTGCGAGCCCAGAGCCGTCATGAGGGACGTATGGCAATTACAGCACCAGGGACCTGGCCTGTCCGCCAAACGCGAAAAACGCACTGAGTGGGGAGTTAGTAAATGGTACTGGCGCAACCCCTACCTTGACTGTCAGTTTGTGAACAGTTACTCACTGCTATGTCCAACGGATGCCGAAGGCATCGCGTTACGCCCAACCGGATAAGGTCACTCTCCGTGGACGCCATCGACCTGAGCCTCGTCGACCTGCTGCGTGGAAACGCCCGACTCTCGTACGCCGAGCTGGCCCGGCAGGTTGGTCTCTCCGCTCCGGCCGTCCACGAGCGGGTCGGCAAGCTGGAGAGCAGCGGCGTGGTCCGCGGGTACCGCGCGGACGTGGAGCCGGAGGCGATCGGGCTGGGCGTCACGGCGCTGATCGGCATCGTCGAGGACTCCGGCGCGGACAGCGACGACATGCTCGAGTCGCTCCGGATCCTGCCCGAGATCGAGTCCTGC
The DNA here is from genome assembly GCF_040678715.1 of Micromonospora sp. NPDC049301. Classification (NCBI taxonomy): domain Bacteria; kingdom Bacillati; phylum Actinomycetota; class Actinomycetes; order Micromonosporales; family Micromonosporaceae; genus Micromonospora; species Micromonospora sp. NPDC049301. The sequence goes on from NZ_JBFAQO010000001.1 coordinate 539,919, forward strand.
TACTTCATGGCGGGCGTCGAGTCCTTCCTGCTCAAGGCGCGGGTCGGCACGATCGCCGAGCTGGAGCAGCTGATCGTGCGGCTGAACCGGACGCCCGGGGTCGCCTCCACCCGTACCGCCATCGCGCTCTCCACGAAGTGGGAGAACCGCCCCCAGCCGGTCGGCCCGCCGCCCGCCTGAGCCGCGTACCCCCGCCTGACCGCCGCCCGGCCCCCGCCTCGGGCATCGCCGCAGCGTGGCCGCTCGGCCCCTGGTGCGGCCGGGCCGGCCGGCGGTAGCGTGCGCCGATGACCTCGCCGGGACGTGGAGTGGCCGTGGTGACCGGGGCCGCCGGCGGCCTGGGCCGCGCCATCGCCGCCGCGCTGCACGCCGACGGCTGGTCGGTGCTGCTCACCGACCTCGACCCGGCCGCGGTGGCCGTCGCCGCCGTGCCGCTCGGCGGCTGGTCCGCCGCGCTGGACGTCCGGGACGAGGGGGCCTGCGCCGAGATCGCGGCCGAGGCGGCGAGCCGGGGTGGCCTCGACCTGTGGGTCAACAACGCCGGCATCCTGGTCACCGGCCCCGCCTGGGAGCACGACGGACCTACCCGCCGCCGGGTGTTCGACGTGAACGCGCTCGGCGCGATGAACGGCACCCTCGCCGCGCTCGCCGTGATGCGCGGGCAGGGGCACGGCCACGTGCTGAACGTCGTCTCGCTGGCCGGGCTGATCGCCGCGCCCGGCGAGACGGTGTACGCGGCCAGCAAGCACGCGCTGCTGGCGTTCAGCCTCGGCACCCTGTCCGACCTGCGGATGGCCGGGCACCGGCGGGTGCACGTCTCCTGCCTCTGCCCGGACGGCATCTGGACCCCGATGCTGCACGACCGGCTGGACGACCCCGGGGCGCTGGCGTCGTTCACCGGGTCGATGCTGACCCCGGAGCGGGTGGCCGCCCGGGCGGCCCGGCTGGCCCGCCGGCCACGCCCGGTGGTCAGCCTGCCCCGCTGGCGGGGCGCGCAGGTCCGGCTGCTGGACACCCTGCCCCGGCTGGCCATCGGGTTGACCCCGCTCATCCAGGCCGTCGGCCGGGCCGGGCAGCGCCGCCAGCTCCGCCGGGTCACGCCGACGGACCGGCTCTGACCTCCCCCGACCCGCTTGCTACCTTGCCGGCGTGACTCATCTCGACCGCTGCGACGAGGCCAGCCGGAGCTGGGTGACCGAGGCGATCGCCGCCGTCGAGGCGGACGCGAACCGCTCGGCCGACACCCACCTGCTGCCGTTCCCGCTGCCCCGGGAGTGGGGGATCGACCTCTACCTCAAGGACGAGTCGGTGCACCCGACCGGCTCGCTGAAGCACCGACTGGCCCGTTCGCTCTTCCTCTACGGGCTCTGTAACGGCTGGATCGGGCCGAGCACCACGATCATCGAGGCGTCCTCGGGCTCCACGGCGGTCTCCGAGGCGTACTTCGCCCGGATGCTCGGGCTGCCGTTCATCGCGGTGATGCCCGCCTCCACCTCGCCGGAGAAGATCGCGCAGATCGAGTTCCAGGGCGGCCGGTGCCACCTGGTCGACGACCCGGCGAGCGTGGTGGTGGAGGCCCGCTGGCTGGCCGAGGACTCCGGCGGCCACTTCATGGACCAGTTCACCTACGCCGAGCGGGCCACCGACTGGCGGGGCAACAACAACATCGCCGAGTCGATCTACGCGCAGCTCAAGCTGGAGCGGCACCCGATTCCCGCCTGGGTCGTGGTGGGCGCGGGAACCGGGGGCACCAGCGCGACCCTCGGCCGGTACGTCCGGTACCGCCGGCTGTCCACCAAGCTCTGCGTGGTGGACCCGGAGAACTCGGCGTTCTACCCGGCCTGGCTGGCCGCCGACTGGTCGGTGCGCACCGGGAAGGGATCCCGGATCGAGGGGATCGGCCGCCCCACCGTCGAGGCGTCCTTCCTGCCCGCCGTGGTGGACCGGATGGTCCAGGTGCCGGACGCGGCGTCGCTGGCCGCCATGCGGGCCGGCTCGGCGGTGCTCGGCCGGCGGGTGGGCGGCTCCACCGGCACGAACCTGTGGGGCGCGTTCGGCCTCATCGCCGGGATGCTCGCCGAGGGCCGGATCGGCTCGGTCGTCACGCTGATCTGCGACGCCGGCGACCGGTACGCGGACACCTACTACGCCGACGACTGGGTGGCCGCGCAGGGCCACGACCTGGCACCACACGCGGCCGTCATCGACCGCTTCCTGACCACCGGCGCCTGGCCCGCCTGAGCCCGGCAGGCGGTCGGCGCGCTCAGCGCGGGTCGATCCGTTCGGCCAGCCCGGGGTAGCGCACCACGTAGCCGTCGGCATCCAGATCGATGTCGGCGGTGAAGGTGCCGCTGGCGAACCGTACCCGCCCCGGCCCGAGCCCGGTGTAGATCTGCTCGGCCGGCACTACCTCGAGACCGGGCAGCAGCACCCACGCCGCGGTGATCCGGTGCGGCAGGTCGGCCGGCTGGCCGGCGAGCCCGAGCCGGTGAACCGGGAGGGTGTTGAACAGCGGCGACCCGCTCAGGTCCACGTCGAGCGCGTCGGCCAGCCGGTCCGGGTCGTCGGTGCCCGGCAGGCCGGACCGGGGATGACCCGCCGCGGTGAGCGCCGCGTCCAGGTTGCCCTGCTCGGCGGTGGTCACCCGCCACCGGTCCGTGGCCCGCTCCAGCGTGACCCTGCGCAGCCAGCCCGGCCCCTCCGCCTCGACCTCGACCCGGCTGGTGCTCCAGTCCGGCGCGGTGGTCAGCTGGTAGCGGGCGGTCCAGGGGATCGGGTCCACGGCGAGCAGGGTGCCCCGGGCCGTCAACCCTTGGCCGTCGTTGAGCAGGACCTGCTCGCTGCCGGCGGTGTCCGTCCGGGACCAGAAGATCGACTTCGGCATGGTCGGCATGAGCCGGACGTTACGCGACCGGGCCGACATCGGCAGGGCATGCGCGAACGCCGCCGCGAAGCACGGGCTCCGCGGCGGCGTTCAGTAGATCAGTGGATCAGTGGGTACGGGCCGGCGGTCGCCCGCCGAAGCCACGCCGGTCGTCGCGCGGCCGGTCGTCGCGCTGCCGGTCGCCCTGACCGCGGCCCTCGGAGCGGAAACCACCCCGGGCGTCCCGGTCCGCGAAGCGCCGCTCCCCGGCCGGCCGGTCCCCGAACCGGCGCTCGTCGGCGGGCCGCTCGCCCTGCTGACGGTCGCCGAAGCGGCGGTCACCGGAGGCGCGCCCGTCCCGGTCCCCGAACCGGCGCTCACCGGTCGGGCGGTCGCCGTAGCGCCGCTCGCCGGTCGGCCGGCCGTCCCGGTCACCGAACTGCGGCCGGTCACCGAAACGGCGCTCGCCCTGCGGCCGGTCGCCGTAACCCCGGCTGTCCCGGTCGGCGTATCGGCGCTCGCCGGTCGGGCGGTCACCGTACTGCCGGTCACCCTGCGGCCGGTCGCTGTACTGCCGGTCGCCGTAGCGGCGCTCGCCCTGGGGGCGGTCACCGTACTGCCGGTCGCCCTGCGGACGGTCGCCGTAGCGGCGCTCGCCCTGGGGGCGGTCGCTGTACTGCCGGTCGCCCTGCGGCCGGTCGCCGTAGCGACGCTCGCCGGTCGGGCGGTCGCCGTAGCGGCGCTCGCCCTGGGGGCGGTCGCCGTAGCGGCGGTCGCCGCCCGGTCGGTCGCCGAAGCGGCGCGGGCCACCGGAGCGGTCCCCGTAGCCCCGCGGCTCCGCCTCCACGCGAACCGGGACGCCGCTGGGCTCACGGGCACCGATCAGCTCGGCCAGCATCGGGTCACCGAGGCGCACGCGGCTCTCGGCCGGCGCGACACCGGCCTTCTCCAGCATCGCCAGGGTGGTGCGCCGCTGCTTGGGCAGCACCAGCGTGGCGACCGCACCCGACTCGCCGGCCCGGGCGGTGCGCCCGGCGCGGTGCAGGTAGTCCTTCGGGTCCTTCGGCGGGTCGACGTGCAGCACCAGGGTGACGCCGTCGACGTGGATGCCCCGGGCCGCCACGTCGGTGGCGACCAGGACGTTCATCCGGCCCTCACGGAACTCGGCCAGCGTCTTGGTACGCATCCGCTGGGTCTTGCCGCCGTGCAGGCCACCAGCCCGTACGCCGACGGCGGCGAGCTGCTCGACCAGCCGGTCGACGCCGAGCTGGGTCCGTGCGAAGACCATGGTCCGGCCGTCCCGGGCGGCGATCGAGGCCGTCACCGGGAACTTTTCGTGCGGCGGGATCAGCAGCATGTGGTGGTCCATGGTGGACACCGAGGCGGTGGACGGCGCGGTGGAGTGGGTCACCGGGTCGGCCATGAACCGCTTGACCAGCGCGTCGACGTCACCGTCCAGGGTGGCCGAGAAGAGCAGCCGCTGACCGTTCGCGGGCGTCTTCGCCAGCAGCTCGGTCACCTCGGGCAGGAAGCCCATGTCGGCCATCTGGTCGGCCTCGTCGAGCACCGTCACCTCGACGTCGTCGAGCTGGCAGATGCCCCGCTCGATCAGGTCGCCGAGCCGCCCCGGCGTCGCCACGATGATCTCCACGCCGCGCCGCAGCGCGTCGATCTGGCGGTCGTACGGCACCCCGCCGACGGCGGTCTTCAGGAACACGTTGATCGCCTTGCCCAGCGGCAGCAGGGCGTCGTTGACCTGCATGGCCAACTCGCGGGTCGGAACCAGGACCAGGGCGCGCGGCCGCATCGGCCGGGCCGGCTGGCCGGCGGCGACCCGGGCCAGCAGGGGCAGGCCGAACGCGAGCGTCTTGCCCGACCCGGTCTGCCCGCGGCCGAGCACGTCCCGGCCGGCGAGCGCGTCCGGAACGGTGGCCCGCTGGATCTCGAACGGGGTGGTGATGCCCTGCCGCGCCAGCGCGCGGACCAGCGGCTCGGGCAGGCCGAGCGCGGCGAAGTCGACGGGCTCGGCGACCTCCGTCGGGGCGGTGTCGGGCGTCTCCAGGGCGGCGTCGTCCGCAGCCTGGGCGGGGTCGAAAACGGACGGAACGATGCTGGGGTCAGCAGAGGTGGTCAACAAATGCCTTTCGAGCGGGGCGCATCTTCGCGATGGCCTGCCGCGGCTGTGCCGCCGGATCGCCCGCAAGATCGCCCATGGGCGCGCATCACGCGCGCCGGGTCAGTGATCTCGACCAGTGTACGGCGGTTCGGCGAAGCCGCCAGCCGGTTGCCCGACCGTAGTGGGCGGACTCACCATCGCCCCGATGGTCGGGTCAGCTGTTGAGCACGTTACCCACCAGACCATCCAGGGCGTCGTTGGCGAGCAGGACGACCAGCACGCTGATCCCCACCAGCAGCGCGAGCGCGGCGGCCAGGACGATCACCACCCGAGTGGTCCTGGACCGCTCAGCCGGGGTGTCCGCCCAACCCTGGGCCAGGATGTGCCCGGTCAGCGAGCCGGAATTCTCCACGGCGCTGGCCGGCAACGCGATCGTGGTGTAGCCGGGCCCGTCCCCGCTGCCGTAGACCGTGCCGGCCAGATCGGAGCCGCCGTCGTACCGCCCGCCGCGAGCGGCGGCCGAGCCCGGCCCGGCCGGCTCGCCCGGGTTGGCAGGCGTGGCCCCTCGGGAGCCGCCGGTGTCGCCTCCACCCGACGAGGTGCCCGTGGTGGACGGCGGCCAGCCGGGCAGAGCCGGCGCGGGCACCACCGGCGGGGCGGAGACGGGTGCCGCGGTCCACCCTCCGAGGCCCGGACCGGGCTGCGCCGCTGGGGACGACCAACCGGCCGGCGACGCGGAGGCCCGCACACCCGACGGCGAGCCGTGCAGCGGCGTGGAGCCCCGCTCGGCGGAATCGGCGGGCGACGCGGCGGCCCACCCGGTGGGGCTGGCCGGCGGCGCGGAGACCGACGCGGAGGCCCGCACGGCCGGCGGCCCGCTGGGCGTCGCGGGGGGCGGCGGGAACGGCGGTGCCGGCATCGGGCCGGGCGGCGGTGGCGGCCCAGGCACCGGCGGGCCGGGAGGCGGTGCCGGTGGGCCGGGAACGGGCGGCGACGGCGGACCCGGGACGGGCGGCACCGGAGAGGGCGGCGGTGTGGGCGGACCCGGGACGGGCGGCAGCGGGCCGGGTGGCGGCGTGGGCCGGGGGCCCGGTGGCGGCGTCGGCACCGGACCGGGCGGGTACGGCCCAGGGCTCGGCGCCGGCTCGGGCTCGGGCTCGGGCGGCGACGGCGGAGTCGGCCCGGGGCCGGGCGGCGCGGGGACTGGCTCCGGGGTCGGGGGCGTGGGCGGCTGGGCGGGCTCCGGAGGCTGCGCCGGCTCGGGGGGCTCGGTGCTCACCGGGGCAGATCGGTAGACACCGGGCGTGCTCGCCCGGGAGTCCCGGGTGCCCGCGGCGCCGGCCGTGACGCGGCTGTTGGCCGGCACCGTGGCGCTGGCCCGGGCCGAGGCGCTCGAGCCGTCCCGCTGCCCGGGCAGTGCTCCGCCGGCCGGGTTGGCCGACCCGGCCGCCCGGTAGGTGGTCGCACTCCCCGGAGCGCTGGCCGGGCGGTCACCCGGCACCGCGGCGGCGGTCACGACACTGGCCCGGGCCCGTACCGGCGCGGCGGTCGGGCCAGGGCCGTCAGGTGCCGGCTGCCCCGCATCCGCGTCCGTGGCGGCGTCGGTGCCGGCGGGAGCCTCGGTGCCGGCGGGAGCGTCGGCGGCTGCGGAAGCGTCCGTGTCGGCGGGAGCGTCGGCGGCGGAGGTGGCTCTGACATCACCGTCGGCGGAGGCGTCGTCGGCGGCCGGGGTGTCGTCGGCACTGGACGCCGTGTCTGTGCTGCCCGGCCGCGGCGGCTCGGCCTGGTCGACCGCGACGGGGCCGACCTTCTCCGCCGGATCACTCTGCTCGGCCATCTCCGCCCTCCGTGCCGCGCTCGCACCCGGACCCGTGACATCGGGCCGGATGTGCCTGGATGTCACGGTGCCACAGATCGCCCCGAGCGGACAGCCGGAGCGGATCGTGGCGGGGTCAGCTTCCGGTGCTCGGGCTGCTCGTCGTGCTCGCGGCCGGGCTGTCACTGGCGATCCCGCTCCGGCTCGCCGACGGGGTGCTGGCCGGGGCCGAGGTGGCCGGCGCGCTGGTCGGCGACGTGGGCGCGGTCGTCGGCGTCCTGGTCGCGCTCGGCGTCGCGCTCGGCGAGGTGCTGCCGGTCGGGGTCGGGGTCGGAGTCGGGGTGCCGGTGGGCGTCGGAGTGGCCGATCCGGTCGGCGTGGGCTTGGTGGTGGGCGTGGGCTTGGTGGTGGGCGTCGGCTTGGTGGTGGGCGTCGGCTTCGCGGTCGGGGTCGGCGTCGGGACCGGCACGGTCGGGACCGGCACGGTCGGGGCCGGCACCGCGCCGATGACCCGGGTGGCGGCGTACAGCCGGGACCAGCGGACGACCGAGACCTTGACGACGTCTCCGGTGGTGGGCGCCTGCACCATCTTGCCGTTGCCGATGTACATGGCAACGTGGTGGATCGTGGTCCAGCTGCTGCCGGACGCGAAGAAGAGCAGGTCGCCGGGGAGCAGCGCGCTCTGCGGCACCGTCCGGGAGCGGGTGGCGGCGTACTGGTCCCGGGAGACCCGGGGCAGCTGGAAGTAGTCGGCGCCGGGCGACCGGTACGCCGCCCACATGAGACCGGAGCAGTCGAACGTGTCGGGCCCCTCCTCGGACCACTCGTACGGGTCACCGAGCTGGGCGAGGGCGTACCGGACCGCGGCCAGCGCCCGCGGGTGCGCCGCCATGCCGCTGACGTTCTGGCCGACGAGGTAGCCGGCACCGAGCTGCTGCTCGGCGGCTTCCTGCTGGCGCTCGATCTCGATCAGCTGCGCGGCGTTGTCGCGGCGCAGCTTCAGCAGGCCGGCCTCGGCCGCGCGCAGCGCCTTCTCGCCGGCGGCGAACTCCGCCTCGGCGGCGTCGAGCTGGGTCTTGGCGTTGGTGTGTGCCTGGTAGGCGAGCTGCTCGCCGCTGCGGGCCCGGGTCAGCTCCCCGGCCACGCCGGTGGTGCCGCGCTCGACCTTCTCGCCGCGGGCGATCCGCTGGAGCCGGCTCAGCCCCTGGAGGTCGTCGGCCAGGTCGCCGGGGGGTAGCGCGGCGGCCGCCTTGAACGCGTCCGAGGCGGCGACGTCGGCCGCCTGCTGAGCCCGGAGGAGATTGTCCTGCGCGGTCGCCAGCGCCCTGCCGGCCGCTTCCAGCTGGGCCTGCGCGTCGGCGCGCTTCTGCCGGCTCAGCAGCAGTGCCTCGCCGAGCGTGCCGACCCGCGTCTCGCCGGCGGCGATCTGAGCGGCCAGCGGGCCGGTGCCGACGTTGACCACCGGCGGGACCGGGACGCCGGGGACGGGCGCGCCGCCGGGCAGTTGGAGCGCGCCGACCGCGGCCGGGCGCGAGCCGGTGTCCGGCACCGTGGTGGGCAGCCCGGGCTCGGCGTACGCGGGGGTGGCCAGCACGGCGGCGGCGATCGCGCCGAGCAGGGCGGCCCATAGCCTCGGACGCAGCACCGGCGAGACCACCGGGCTCCGTCGTCGCTGCCGTCGCCCGCGCCCGCTGTAGACCATTCCGCTCCCCGTCCCGCTGCCCGTCGCCGCGCTCGATGGGCGCGACCGTCGGGACGGTACCAGTGTGTGTTCCGCCCCACCCTGTCTTACCGCACGCGGGCAGTGATGTCGATGCATCGCCGGGTTACGGGAGGCTGAGAGTCTGGTGAAGTGGGTCGCTGCCGCCGACCGTGCCGCCGGGCCTGTCGGCGTCCCGACGTACGCTCGACCGGGACCGCAGGTGGAAGGGACGTGCCATGGACGCCGGACTCAAGCGTGAGCTCGAAGCGAAGGTGTACGCCGGTGAGCGGCTGACCCGGGAGGACGGGATCGCCCTCTACGACAGCGACGACCTGGCCTGGCTGGGCCGGTTGGCGCACCACAAGCGCACCGAGCTCAACGGCGACCGGGTGATGTTCAACGTCAACCGGCACCTCAACCTGACCAACGTCTGCTCGGCGTCCTGTGCGTACTGCTCGTTCCAGCGCAAGCCGGGCGAGAAGGACGCGTACACGATGCGCATCGACGAGGCGGTCCGCAAGGCCAAGGAGATGGAGGACGAGCAGCTCACCGAGCTGCACATCGTCAACGGCCTGCACCCGACGCTGCCCTGGCGCTACTACCCGAAGGTGCTGCGTGAGCTGAAGGCGGCGCTGCCGAACGTCAAGCTCAAGTGCTTCACCGCGACCGAGGTGCAGTGGTTCGAGAAGATCAGCGGCCTGAGTGCCGACGAGATCCTCGACGAGCTGATGGACGCGGGCCTGGAGTCGCTGACCGGCGGCGGCGCGGAGATCTTCGACTGGGAGGTCCGCCAGCACATCGTCGACCACGCCTGCCACTGGGAGGACTGGTCGCGCATCCACGCCCTGGCGCACAGCAAGGGCATGAAGACGCCGGCGACGATGCTGTACGGCCACATCGAGGAGCCCCGGCACCGGGTCGACCACGTGCTGCGGCTGCGCGAGCTCCAGGACGAGACCGGCGGCTTCGCGGTCTTCATCCCGCTGCGCTACCAGCACGACTTCGTGGACTCGGCGGACGGCAAGATCCGCAACCGGATCCAGGCCCGCACCACGATGGCCTCGCCGGCCGAGTCGCTCAAGACCTTCGCCGTCTCGCGGCTGCTCTTCGACAACATCCCGCACCTCAAGAACTTCTGGGTGATGCACGGGCTCTCGGTGGCCCAGCTCTCGCTGAACTTCGGCGTGGACGACCTGGACGGCTCGGTGGTCGAATACAAGATCACCCATGACGCCGACTCGTACGGCACCCCGAACACCATGCACCGGGACGACCTGCTGCACCTGATCTGGGACGCCGGTTTCCAGCCGGTCGAGCGGGACACCCGCTACAACGTGGTCCGGGAGTACGACAAGGCCCCGTCGCTGGCCGAGCGCCGCGCCGAGCCGCAGCAGGTGTGGGCCTGAGCCACCACGTACCCTCGCAGTCGATGACCGAGCAACGCGGTTCCGAGCGGCAGGGCGGCTTTCCCCGGCGGGACGCCGAGGGGCGGATCCGTACCCTGGGCGATCTGCTCGGGGTGTGCCTGGCCGGCCTGGTCATCGGCGCGTTGGCGCTCGTGCTGTTCGACTGGGCGTTCGCCTCGATCGGCGCCGGCGACTTCGGGCACACCAACGGTTGGCTGGCGGTGATCCTGCCGGCGTGGCTGTTCTGGGACGATTTCCGGGCCTGGGAGTTCGGCGCGGCCCGGGTGGTGGCGGCGCTGGTCGCCGCCGCCGTCGGGGTGTTCGCCGGGCTGCTGATCGCCGGTCTGGGCGCCGGGTTGCCGCCGCTGCTCTCCGGAGCGTTGGCGGCGGCGGCGTTCACCGTGGCGTACGCGACGGTCTGGTTCCCGGGCGTCCGCTGGCTGGCCCGCCGGACCGGCTGACCCCGACCGCCCGCCGGGCGGGTCGACCTTCCGCCGGCACCGGCGGCTGACGGAGAACGGAGTGGTGCAGGTGAGCGCGTCGGTCAAGTACACGCTGGGCCGGATCGGGCTGTTCGTCGCCGTTCTGGCGGCCCTCTGGCTGGTCGACATGAACGTGTTCCTGAAGCTGATGCTGGCGCTGGTCTTCTCCGCCGCGCTCTCCTTCTTCCTGCTGCGGGGCTGGCGGGACGAGATGGCCGATGAGATGGCCGGCGCGGCGGCCCGCCGCCGCGACGAGAAGGAGCGCCTCCGTTCCGCCCTGGCCGGCGACGACCAGCCCAGGTCCGACCCCGAGCCCCCCACCGACGACCAGCCCTCGCGTTGATCAAGAGGTTCGCGTCACCAGGACGGCTCCCGGTGACGCGAACCTCTTGATCACGTGCGCTCGGCCGGTCGGGTCACCAGTTGGTGGAGCCGGCGACCGTGGGCCAGGGCTTGTGCAGCGGCTTGATCAGGTACGCGACGCCACCCGAGCCGCCGGAGACGCCACCGCTGGCGTTGATCCGCTTGGTGCGCAGCCAGATCTGCTCGAACTGCTCCCGCTGGTAGACGTTGCGCACCACGTCGTTGCTGGACGAGGCGGGGTCGTTGACGATCACGTCGCCGTCGGCGGTGAAGCCGACCACCACGAACAGGTGCCCGGAGGTCCCGTAGTTCGCCCCGTCCAGCTCGCTGGCGAGGAAGGACTGACTGGTCACCACGGGAATGCCGGCGGCGATGAACCGCTCCAGCTCGTCCAGTGAGTGCAGCCGGGTCACCCGTCCCTCCAGGCCGGGGAAGCTGGCCGCGTACGCGGTGTTGAACGGCCAGTTGCCGGCGCCGTCGTACGCGTAGTCGTAGGTCATCCGCGCGGCGTGGTTCACCGTCGGGTCGGGGTAGGTCGGGTCCACCCAGGAGGTGTCGGCCGCGGACGGCCGGCGCCCCCAGTACTCGACCACCATCTCGGTGGAGGTGGGGGAGCACCACGCCTCACCGCCGCCGTCGTACTCGGGGTAGTGCCCGGAGTGCACGTTCTGCGAGTAGCGCGGCACGGGCAGCTCGACGCCCCAGGCGATGTGCCCGGCGCTCGGCGCGACGGTGAACCGGTCCGGGACGGTGGAGCTCATCGCGCCGAGCATCCGGACCACCGGCGCGGCGGTCTGCCCGGGCGCCCGGTAGAGGGTCAGTCGCAGCTGGTACGACCGCAGCAGCACCCCGGCGGCGGCGTCGTCGATGCTGAAGGTGTCGGTCCAGATCGTCGACCAGGGGTCGCCCTGCCGGTTGACGGTGGTCCGCTTGATGTCGCTGTCGCCGGACGCCCAACGGCCCATGACGTACCACGGGGTCTGGTCACCGCTGGTGTAGCTGCCCTGCATCTCCACCTGGATCCAGGTGCCGGCGGGCGTCTCCGCGTTCCAGGACGCGATCAGCTCGGTGGCGTCGAAGCCGATCCGGGTCACCGGCGAGGTCCAGGTGCCGTACTCCCAGGTGCGGGTGGTGCCGGTGTGCGGGTCGGCGTACTCGGTGGTGCCGGCCGGGCGGGCCAGGGTGACGCCCGCTCGGGGGCCGGGCACGACGCGGGTGCCGGCCCGGCTGCCCCGGTGCCAGTCGGCGGGCCCGGACCAGTCCTGGAAGGTGATCTGCTCGTCGTGGACGGTGGCGGGTGGTCGGCCGCCGGTGAGCGGCGCGGCGGCTGCCGCGGGCGCGGCGGTGGCGAGCAGGGCGAGCGCGGTGACGCCGGCGAGGGCGGCCGCGCCTAGGCGGGATCTGGCCATGGGGGCTCCGCGGTGTCGAGAGGGACATCGTCGCTGGTCAGTGTCGCCCCCGGAAGGAAGTTTCGCCAGACGTTCACGGGTGGAAAATCATTGCCGCCGCGATGGTCCACCTGGGATGAACAAGGAAGCGACGAATATTGATATGACCATGTGACCGGTGGTGAAGTGTCCACCACCGAGCGGGATCTCCCGCCCTCCGAGGAGGTAGTCCATGGCCCTCCGCACGCCCATCCCCCTCCGCCGCGTCCTGGTGCTCGCCGTCGTCACCGGGCTGGGAATCGTCACCGTCGCCACCGGCCCGGTCGCCGCGCGACCGGCACCGGACCGGACCGCCGAGCCGGCCGCCGCCGGCTACCGGGTGCTCGGCCCCCGGACCTTCGCCGACCGCACCGCCGTTGCCCGCACCGGGGCCGCCATCGACTACTCCGAGCACGGCGTGCTGCACGTCTCGGCCACCGCCGGAGAGGTCGCCGCCATCGGCAGGCTCGGCTTCCGGCTGGAACCACTCGCCCCACCGCCGAACGCCGAGCGCGGCGCCGGCGAGGTCGGCACGCTCGCCTTTCCGCCCGCCGACTCCAACTACCACGACTACGCGGAGCTGACCGCCGTCGTGAACCAGGTCGTCGCCGACCACCCGGCCATCGCCCGCAGGATCAGCATCGGTACGTCGTACGAGGGCCGCGACCTGATGGCGGTGAAGATCTCCGACAACGTGGCCACCGACGAGAGCGAGCCGGAGATCCTGTTCAACGCGCAGCAGCACGCCCGCGAGCACCTGACCGTCGAGATGGCGATCTACCTGCTCAACCTCTTCACCGACAGCTACGGCGGCGACTCCCGGATCACGAACCTCGTCAACAGCCGGGAGATCTGGATCGTGCCGACGGTCAACCCGGACGGCAGCGAGTACGACATCGCCACCGGGTCGTACCGGTCCTGGCGCAAGAACCGGCAACCCAACAGCGGCTCGTCGGCGGTCGGCACCGACCTGAACCGCAACTGGTCCTACCAGTGGGGCTGCTGCGGCGGCTCGTCCGGCACCACCTCGTCGGAGACCTACCGCGGCCCGTCGGCGTTCTCCGCACCCGAGACGCAGGCGCTGCGCAACTTCGTCAACAGTCGTGTCGTCGGCGGCGCCCAGCAGATCAAGGCGAACATCGACTTCCACACGTACTCGCAGCTGGTGCTCTGGCCCTTCGGCTACACCACCGCGAACAACCCGTCCGGAATGACCGCGGACCAGTACAACACCTTCGCCACCATCGGCCAGCAGATGGCCGCCACCAACAGCTACACGCCGGAACAGTCCAGCGACCTCTACATCGCCGACGGCACCAGCATCGACTGGATGTGGGCCACCCACGGCATCTGGGCGTACACCTTCGAGATGTACCCGGGCTCGTCCGGCGGCGGTGGTTTCTACCCGCCCGACGAGGTGATCCCCGCGCAGACGTCGCGCAACCGGGAGGCGGTGCTGATGCTCAGCGAGTACGCCGACTGCCCGTACCGGGCGATCGGCAAGCAGGCGCAATACTGCGGTGGTGGCGGCGGCACCACGGTCTGGTCGGACACCTTCGAGACCGCCACCGGCTGGACGATCAACCCGTCCGGCACGGACACCGCCACGGTCGGGGTCTGGGAACGGGGCGCCGCCCAGGCGACCACGTCCAGCGGGGCGAAGCAGCTCACCCCGTACGCCGGCAGCAACGACCTGGTCACCGGTCGGCTGGCCGGAACGGCGGCCGGTGACTACGACCTCGACGGCGGCGTCACCAGCGCCCGGTCCCCGGCGGTGACGCTGCCGTCGTCCGGCACGCTGACCCTCTCGCTGGCCTGGTACCTGGCGCACGGGTCGAACGCCTCCTCGGCGGACTACCTGCGGGTGAGCGTGGTGCACAACGGCGGCACCACGGCCCTGCTCACCCAGGCGGGCGCGGCGGCCAACCGCAACGGGACCTGGGCGGTGGCCAACCTCAACCTCACCCCGTACGCCGGCCAGTCGGTGCGCATCCTCGTCGAGGCGGCGGACGCCTCCGGCGCCAGCCTGGTGGAAGCGGCTGTGGACAACGTCACCATCACCGCCTCCTGATCGGGTGGGGCCCCGTTCCGCCCCTGCGGGGCCCCACCACCCGCTCCCGAGCCCCGGGATCCTGGACATATCGCCACGGTCGGTCGTCGCGCCCCCGCAGTTGGGCGGCGCGGGCGATCGACCGGCGGCGATCGGGCCTTGATCGATCCGGCACGTCCGGGCGGTGCGCTACCGTCTTAGCGACCACTCCGCAGCGAAGCCGGTGCGAAACCCGGCGCTGTCCCGCAACTGTGATGCCCCGTTTGGACGACGGGGACGAGCCAGGTCGCCTGCGGATCGGTCGCGACACGCGCTCTCGAGGAAGGGCGCCTCGTGGGCGGGCGTACGAAAGTCCCTGTCGGCGAAGCACCACACTCCTCGACCGACAGGAGGACCCATGTCCGGACGTACCCCCCGGCTCTTCGCCGCGACTCTCGCGGTCGCCGCACTCGCCCTCGGCGCGTGTGCGGAGAAGGCCGCCGACGAGCCGACCGCCGGCGCCAGCTCCGCGGCCGCCAGCTACCCGGTGACGGTCGGCTCGCTCACGCTCGACAAGCGCCCCGAGAAGATCGTCTCGTTGTCGCCCAGCGCCACCGAGATGCTGTTCGCGATCGGCGCCGGCCCGCAGGTGAGCGCGGTCGACGACAACTCCAACTACCCGGCCGAGGCGCCCAGGAGCGACCTGTCCGGCTTCCAGCCCAACGCCGAGGCGATCGCCGGTAAGAGCCCCGACCTGGTGGTGCTCTCCAACGACACCAACAAGATCGTCGACCAGCTCGGCAAGCTGAAGATCCCGGTCTACCTCACCCCCGCGGCGACCACGCTGGACGACTCGTACCGGCAGATCACCGACCTGGGCGCGCTGACCGGGCACGCCGACCAGGCGACCGACGTCACCACCCGGATGAAGGACGACATCGCCAAGCTGGTCAAGGACCTGCCGCAGCGCGCCGAGAAGCTCACCTACTACCACGAGCTGGGCCCGGAGCTGTACAGCGTGACCAGCAAGACCTTCATGGGCTCGCTCTACAGCCAGGTCGGTCTGACCAACATCGCGGACCCGGCCGACGCGGACGGCAAGAACGGCGGCTACCCGCAGCTGTCCCAGGAGTTCATCGTCAAGGCCAACCCGGACTTCGTCTTCCTGGCCGACTCCAAGTGCTGTCAGCAGAACGCCGACTCGGTGAAGGCGCGCAGCGGCTGGGCCGGGCTGAACGCGGTGAAGAACAACCAGGTGGTCGCACTGGACGACGACATCGCCTCGCGCTGGGGCCCGCGGGTCGTGGACCTGCTCCGGGTCATCATCGACGCGGTCGCCAAGGTGCCCGCGTGAACCTCGTCCGTCGGTGAGCGCGAGGAGTGAGCCGGGCTTGCGAGCCTCGCAGTCGCGAACGAAAGAAGGCGCGGTGACCGGGACGCCACCCGTGGCCGTCCCGGCGCCACCCACCCGACCGGCCGCGACGCCACCCGCGTCGCGGCCCGTCGGGCTGCGCAAGCGCTGGCTGGTCGCCGGCGTGTTCGCGGTGCTCCTCGCTCTGATCGCCGGGGTGTCACTCGGCCCGGTCAGCCTGCCGCCGGGCAGCGTCGCGGCCGAGCTGCTCAACCTGATCCCCGGGGTGCACCTGGAGAGCGGGCTGACCGAGCGGGAGATCGCCATCGTCACCGAGCTGCGGCTTCCCCGGGTGGTGCTGGGCCTGCTCGTCGGCGGCCTGCTCGCCCTGGCCGGCGGCTGCTACCAGGGGGTGTTCCGCAACCCGCTGGCCGATCCGTACCTGCTCGGCGTGGCCGCCGGCGCCGGGCTCGCGGTGACCGCGGCGATCGCCCTCGGCGGCGTCGGCCGACAGGGCGCGATCACCGGACTGCCGCTGACCATCCCGCTGGCCGCGTTCGCCGGCTCCCTGCTCGCCGTGACGATGACCTACCTGCTCGGTGGCGCCGGCGGGCGGAGTCGGTCACCGGCGATGCTGATCCTGGCCGGGGTGGCGGTCTCGGCGTTCCTCTCCGCCGGGCAGACGTACCTGCTGCAACGGCACTCCGACAGCATCCAGCCGGTCTACTCCTGGCTGCTCGGCAGGCTGGCCACCGCCGGCTGGCACGACGTGCTGCTGGTGCTGCCGTACGCCGTGCTGACCACCGTGGTGGTGCTGCTGCACCGCCGCGAGCTGGATGTCCTCGCGGTCGGCGACGACGAGGCGACGAGTCTCGGCCTGCACCCGCAGCGCTCCCGCTACCTGCTGATCGCGGCGGCCTCGCTGGGCACCGCCGCGGCGGTCTCCGCGACCGGCCTGATCGGCTTCGTCGGGATCATCGTGCCGCACACCGTCCGGATGCTCGCCGGGTCGAGCTACCGGGTGATCCTGCCGCTGTCGCTGCTGTTCGGCGCCGCGTTCCTGGCGCTGACCGACGTGGTGGCCCGCACGGCCGCCGCGCCGGCCGAGATCCCGATCGGCGTGGTCACCGCCCTGCTCGGCGGCCCGTTCTTCGTGCTCGTGCTGCGCACCGCCCGGCGGGTGCTCACGTGAGCCCCGAACCCGCCGCCGGCCCGGACCGCGAGGCCGGCGTGCCGGCGGTCGAGGTGCGGGGGCTGCACGTCAGCCTGGACGGCACGCCGATCCTCACCGGCGTCGACCTCACCGTCGCAGCCGGCGAGTGGGTCACCGTGATCGGCCCGAACGGCGCCGGCAAGTCGACCCTGCTGCGCGCCGTCGGCGGGCTGCTGCCCGCGCCGGAGGCGATCTCCCTGTTCGGTACGCCGAGCGCCGCGCTGCGCCGCCGCGACCGCGCCCGGGTGGTGGCCACGGTGGCCCAGTCCCCGGTGGTGCCGCCCGGCATGTCGGTGCTGGACTACGTGCTGCTCGGCCGCACGCCCTACATTCCGCCGCTGGGTCGGGAGTCGGCCGCGGACGTCGCCGTCGTGCACGACGTGCTCGACCGACTGGACCTCACCGGCTTCCACCGCCGGGAGCTGGCCACCCTCTCCGGGGGCGAGCGGCAGCGGGTCTTCCTCGCCCGGGCGCTCGCCCAGGGCGCGACGCTGCTGCTGCTCGACGAGCCGACCAGCGCACTGGACATCGGTCACCAGCAGGAGGTGCTGGAGCTGGTGGACCAGTTGCGCCGCGAGCACGGCCTGACCGTGCTCGCCACCATGCACGACCTCTCGCTGGCCGGCGAGTACGCCGATCGGATGGTGCTGCTCGCCGACGGCCGGGTGGCGGCCGTCGGGACCCCGCACGAGGTGCTGACCGAGCACCTGCTCGCCACCCACTACCGGGCCAGCGTCCGGGTCGTCCCCGGTGCCCACGGTCCTCTCGTCGTCCCCGTCCGCCCCCGCTGAGCCGGTCGGTCAGTCCCCGTTCGGGCCGAGGTCGATGACGGAGAAGAGGGCCCCCTGGGGGTCGCGCAGGGCGGCGAACCGTCCCGCCGGATTGTCCCGGGGTGGCACCAGGATGGTCCCGCCCAGCTCGGAGGCGCGTGCCGCGGCGGCGTCCGCGTCGGCGACCGCGAAGTACACCGTCCAGTACGCGGGCAGATCGGCCGGGAAGTCGTCGGCGAACGGTGGCATCATCCCGGCGACGATCTGCGCGCCGAGCCGCCATCCGGTGTACGTCATCCCGCCGACCACCTGGTCGTCCGGCTGCCAGCCGAACACCAGCTCGTAGAAGACCTTCGCGCCCTCCGGGTCCGGGGTGACAAGCTCGGTCCAGCTCATCGCGCCCGGCACGTTGAAGGCCTCGGCGCCGGGCATCGCCAACGGCTGCCAGACGCTGAACGTGGCGCCCGCCGGATCGGCGAAGACCGCCATCCGGCCCCGGTCGAAGACCTCGAACGGCGGCACCACGACCTGCCCGCCGGCCCGTTCGACCCGGCCGGCGACCAGCTCCGCGTCGTCGGTGGCGACGTACGTCGACCAGATCGGCACCTGGTCCGGTATCGCCGGCGGCCCTGCTCCGGCCACCGACCGGCCGTCGAGCAGGAAGATGGTGTAACCGCCCGCTTCAGGCTCCGGTGTCACCCGGCCCGTCCACCCGAACAGCTCGGGATAGAAGCGCCGCGCGTCGGTCAGGTCCGGGGTGGCCAGGTCGGCCCAGCAGGGCGTACCCGGCGGGACGGTGCTCACGTCAAGACCCCTCTCGGCCCGGCGGCCACGACGGCCCCCTGCCGGAATCCTGGCACCGTCCCGCCGCGTACCGGGGCGGAAACGGACGAATCGTCAGCTGAACCGGCGACCCTCGTCCCGCCGGTACGCCCAGCCGGCGAGCGTGGCGAGCAGCACCACCCAGACGCCGAGCATGACCAGCGACAGCGGTTGGACCGGGTAGTCACCGACCGCCGCCCAGATCAGCTCGACCGCACCCCGGGTGGGCAGGAACGGCGCGATCGTCTCGATGAACCCGGGGGCCTGACCGGGTGCGGAGAGCAGGCCGCCGCCGAACGCGAGCGGCAGGAAGACCACCTGCGCGACGACGATCGCCGCCTTGCTCGGCAGCGAGTAACCGATGGCGAGCCCCATCAGCGTGAACGGCACCGAGATGACGGCCACGGTGCCGGCGGCCAGGAGGAAGGCCGCCGGGCTGATCCGGGCCGCGGTCAGCGTCGCGCCGATCACCACGACCGGGATCAGCGAGAGGTACGTCAGCGCCAGACCGGCCAGCACCCGGCCGGCGAACCGGGGCGCCGGCCCGGCCGGCAGGGTCCGGGTGTACGGGTTCCAGGGTTGGTCGCGGTCCTCGGCGACGCCGACGCCGTACTGGAAGATGTTGGCGCTCATCACCGAGAAGGTGACCATCGACGCGGTGGCGAAGGTGGCGCCGGCCGGATCGTGGCCGGCGAACGGCACCACGAAGAAGATCATGGCGGCCGCCGGGAAGAAGGCGCTGCCGAAGACGGCCACCGGGATCCGGACGATCTCCAGGAGCTGGTAGCGGGCATGGACCAGGGCGAGCTGCACGGTCGGCTCCTCAGGCGGTGGTCGGTCGGCCGCCGGCAGCGGCGGTGGCGGGCTGGTCCCCGTTGCTGCGCTGGTCTGCGGTGGTGGGGTCGCTCCCGTTGGTGATGGCGAGGAACGCCTCCTCCAGCGAGGTGGGCCGGACCTCCAGGTCGGTGAAGGCGGTCCCGGTGGTGACCAGCGCCCGGACCAGCTGGTCGGCATCGGTGGTGAGCAGGTGCAGCCGGCCGTCGACCCGTTCGGTGCGGACCACGCCGGGCAGCTCGGGCAGCTCGTCGGCGACCAGGCTGACCCGGCGTACGCCGACGATGCCGCGCACCGCGTCCACCGTGTCGTCGGCGAGCACCCGACCCTGCCCGATCACCACCACCCGGCGGGCCAGCGCCTCCACCTCCTCCAGGTAGTGGCTGCTCAACAGGACCGTCCCGCCGTCGTCGTGGAACGCCCGGATCGCGTCCCAGAGGGTGTGCCGGGCGGCCACGTCCAGACCGGTGGTCGGCTCGTCGAGCAGCACCAGCCGGGGCCGGCCGACGAACGCCAGCGCCACCGCCAGCCGACGGCGCTGCCCGCCGGAGAGGCCGCCGGTCTGCCGCCGGGCGAGGTCGCCCAGGCCGAAGCGGTCGAGCAGTTCTCCCCGGGGTACCGGGTCCGGGTAGTGCGCGGACACGAAGTCGACGACCTCACCGACGCGCAGCGTGCCGGGCAGGCCGGTCTCCTGCGGAGTGACCCCGATCTGGCGCCGGGACGCCGGGTCGCGGGGGTCACCGCCGAACAGCTCGACCCGTCCCGAGCTGGGTCGGCGCAGACCGACCAGCAGGTTCATCAGGGTGCTCTTGCCGGCGCCGTTCGGACCGAGCAGGCCGACCAGCTCACCGGCCCGGACTTCCAGGTCGACGCGGTCGAGGGCGAGGACTTCGCCGTACCGGCGGCTGGCCTGGTCGGCGCGGGCGAGGGTCATGGCTGCTCCTTCGACGGGGTGGGATCGAGCAGGGCGTGTATTGCCTCGGTGTACTCCTCGAACGCAAGCCGGCCCCGCCGGCTGAGCCGGATCAGGGTGGCCGGGGTGCGTCCACGGTGAGTCTTGCAAAGTCAACACCGCCTACCTCGGCAGCTTCACCAGGGGCATCGGTACCGGCGCGGAGTGCCTATGGTGGAGAGCGTGCGACTGACCCGTCGCACAGGACACTGGGGAGGGTCCGTGGCGAGCCCAGACAGGGAGCTGGAGGTCCAGCCGGAGGCCTTGACGGCGTTCGCCGCGGCGTCCAACGACCGTGCGGCCCGTTTTCGTGAGCTGCACCGTTCCTTCGGCGACGGGCACGTCCCGCGGCACGCGTTCGGTGTGATGCCGGCGTCGTTCAGCCTCGCGGCGACGTACGCCGAGCAGTTCGAGGCGTGCCTCCAGGGGCTGGCCGACGGCGCCGAGGTGATGGCGGACATCGCCGACGGGCTCACCGACACCGCCGACGCCTACACCGGCACCGACGTGGCCAACACCGACATGTTCGTGCCCGGGCGCCCGCCCGCTCCCGACGTCATCGCGCCGGGCCCCTGGTCGCCCGGCAGCGGCGGCCCGAGCGGGCAGGGGCCGGTGTGAGCACCGAGGCGTTGCAGCGCAACAAGACCTACTTCGAGCAGATCGTGTCGGGCACGCCCGACCCGTTCAAGCCGCTCTCCAACGCGGTGCTGTGGCCCTTCGAGCAACTGCTCGAACTCGTCGCGGGCGAGCCGGACGACCTGATGCAGGCCGCCCAGCTCTGTCTGTCCACCGGTGCGGCGGTCCGTGCGATCGCCGACGAGCAGATGCAGGACCGGTCCCGGCTGCGAGGCGCCTGGACGGGCGATGCCGCCGAGAGCTTCCACGCCTCCATGGAGTCGGTGGAGGAGGCGATCGAGGAGTTGGCCCGTGGGTTGGACGGCACCAAGGAGGTGCTGGTCGACGCGGCCAACGCGGCGGTCGACGCGTTCAACCTGCTGGTCGAGCTGATCCTCGAGTTCCTGCTCTGGTTCCTCACGGAGGTGATCATCGCGGCGGTGGCGGCGGCGCTCAGCGCCGGCATCTCGCTCGCGGCGACGGTCGTCCGGGTGCTGGCCCGGCTCGCCACCACCGTCGGCCGCATGGTCAAGATCGTCGCGCGGTTCGCCGAGATCCTGATGAAGCTGGCCGCCAAGATGCAGAAGGTCGCCGAGCTGCTGATGAAGTACCGCCGGGCGGTGCTGGAGATCCGCAAGGCGAAGAAGGCGTACCGGATGTGGAACAAGTCCGGGTGGTCGGCCGAGGCCAGGGCGTTCCAGATCGAGAAGTTCAAGACGCTCTTCCCGGGCAAGTTCCTGATCAACCAGGTGTCCCCGGTGAACATCCCCGGCTTCGGCGGGGCCCTGCTGGACACCGGAGTCGGCCTGCACGACATCTCGGACGGCACCAAGGACCGCAACTACCTGGTGGACGGCACGTACCGCGAGGATCTGGGCCCCTACACCAAGGGCGTGCAGAATATCTTCGACTCCATCCTGACCTGAGAGAGACCGACATGACCTTTCCCGGTCTGGACCGCATCGAGGCCCTGGCCCGCAACCTGGACGGCTGGCAGCGCGAGTTGGCCGGCAAGATGGCCGAGATCGAGCAGAGCAACGCCGAGGGGGTGAGCGACTCTGGCCTGGTCCGGGTCACCGCCGCCGCCGACGGCACGATCGTCTCGTCGGAGCTCGACGCGCGGGCGATGCGCCTCGACTCGTACACCCTCGCCGAGGAGTTCACCGCCGCCGCCAGCCGCGCGCAGCAGGCCGCCGCCGCCCGCGTACGCGAACTGGTGGGCGAGGTGATCGGCGATGCGCCCGGCGCCGACCGGCCGGCCGGCGACCACCGGGACCGATACTGAGCCCATGGCGGACATCAGCTACCAGGAACGGCTGACCCAGCTCGTCGAGCCGGGGGAGCAGGTGCTCGCCGTCGCCAAGACGGAGATCGCCCAGGGTGTCCTGCCGCCCGACCCACCCGACGCCGAGCGTCCGCAGGCCTCCGGGGCCGGCGCCGGCATCGGCGGCGTCCTGCTCAACCTGGTCTCGCCGTTGATCTCGTTCCCGGCGGGGGACCGGATCGTCGACCGTGTCACCCACGGGGTGGCCGGCCGGGGAGCGCCCGGCTCGCTCGCCTCGACGCTGCAACATTCCCGGCGACCGGTGCCCCCGGCGACCACACTCGCCGACACGGTCCTCGCCGTCACCGACCGGCGGTTGCTGGTGTGCGCGTCCGGGCCGGTGAAGCTCTGGTCGACCCGGGCCGACGACGAGCGGGCGGTGGCCGGCACCCGGGTCGTCTGGTCGGCGCCCCGGGCCGCGGTGGCCAACGCCCGCGTGGGTTGGCACCGGCTCAACCCGAAGCGACTCCGGGTGGAGTTCACCGACGGTTCGTGGCTGGCCTTCACGGTGCCGATCGCCGAGCCCGGCAAGCCGCTGCGGGAGATCGCCTCAGCCCTCGTGAGTCGCTGACCAGGTCAGGAGCGGCGCGGGCAGCGGCTCGTGGTGCAGCACCGCGAGCCGGGACACCGCGCGGGTGAGCACCACGTACAGCCGGTGCAGCCCCCGTGGTTCGGCCGCGACGATCGCGGCCGGCTCGACCACCACCACATGGTCGTACTCCAGGCCCTTGACCAGCGTCGCGGGCACCACGGTGACCCGCTCCGCGTCGGCCACGTCGTCGGCGCTCGCGGTCGGCACGCCGGCGTCGGCCAGCGCCGCGCGCAGCCCGTCGACCGCGTCGTCGGCGGCGATCACACCCACCGAGCCGTCGTGCGCGAGCGCCGCGTGCACCTCGGCCACCGTCGCGGCGGTCAGGTCGGTCACGGTACGCACGTCCAGGCCGCCGTCGCGGCGCAGCGACTCGGCCGGGGGTACGTCCACCGCCAGCGCCGGCAGCAGCCGGTTGGCGAACGCGACCACTGCGGCGGGCACCCGGAAGCCGACCGTCAGCGGCACCACCACCGCATCCGGCTTGCCCAGGTGGGCCAGCGACTCCTTCCAGTCGGTCGCCGCCCACGGCGCCGTGCCCTGAGCGAGGTCACCGAGGAGGGTGACCGAGCCGTGCTCGCTGCGCCGGGCGATGGCCCGGCACTGCATCGGGGAGAGGTCCTGCGCCTCGTCCACCACCACGTGCCCGAACCCGGAGGGCCGCTCCAGCAGCCCGGTCGCCTCGTCGATCAGCACCGCGTCGGCGGCGGTCCAGCGGGCCGCCTTCGCCGTACGGGCCGGCTTCGCCCAGGTCAGCAGCGCCTGCTCGGAGTCGCTGAGCAACCCGTCCGCCGCGGCGGCGAGCCGCGCCGGGTCCGCCAGCAGACCGTGTACCAGCCCCTCGGGGGTGAGCGCCGGCCAGACCGCGTCCAGGAAGTCGGTCACCGGTCGGCACCGGCCCATCCGGCGCAGCCAGGCGTCGCCGGGCGACTCCGCCCGCCGCGCCTCGGCCTGCCGTTGCAGCAGACTCACCACCCGCGCCCGCACCCGCTCCCGGCCGGTGCCGTACGGCAGCCCCTCCCGGCGGGTCTCCTCGACGATCCGGTGCAGCGGCTCCAGCCCGATCCGCCACCGGAACGAGCCGTCCGACACGGTGATCGAGTCGGTCGGGGTGCCGATCTGCGCCCGCACCGCGCGGCGCAGCACGCTGGCCATCCGTACGTCGTGTTTGAGCGCGGCAACCGCCGGTGGCTCGACCGCCCGGACCGGCACCCGCGAGATCAGCTCCTCCACGGTGGCCTGCTGCACCTCGACCTCGCCGAGGGCCGGCAGCACCGCCGCGATGTACGACAGGAACGCCCGGTTCGGCCCGACGATCAGCACACCCGCCCGCCGCAACCGCTCCCGGTGCAGGTAGAGCAGGTACGCGGCCCGGTGCAGGCCGACCGCCGTCTTCCCGGTGCCCGGCGCGCCCTGCACGCAGATCGAGTCGGCCAGGTCGGCCCGAACCAGCTCGTCCTGCTCCGGCTGAATGGTGGCCACGATGTCCCGCATCGGCCCGACGCGCGGCCGCTCGATCTCCGCGGTGAGGATCCGGCTGGTCGTGCCCAGCTCCTCGCCCCGGTCCAGTCGCTCATCCTCGAAGCTGGTCAGCACCCCGTTGCTGAACCCGAACCGCCGCCGGACCGCCACCCCCTGCGGATCCCGCGCACTCGCCCGGTAGAACGACCGGGAAACCGGCGCCCGCCAGTCCAGCACCAACGGCTCGCCCAGCTCATCGGTGACATGCCGCCGCCCGACGTGATACCGCCGGCCATCATGATCTGCCGCTGCCGCTGCCGCTGCCGCTGCCGCTGCCGCTGCCGGTGTTGTCGGTGCTGGCCGCCCCGGCGGTCGTGTCCGCGCTGGTCGTGCCTTTGCTGCCGGTCGTGTCGGCGCCGGCGGTGCCGGTCGTGGTGGACACGGCGCTCGTGCTCGTGTCCGGGACCGAGGCGCCGTCGCCGGTCCCACTGTCCGTGGTTCCGGCGAAGTCGAGGCGGCCGAAGAAGAGCGGCGTCGTCGGGTCGTCGGCCAGTTCGGCCACCCGGCGGGACAGCGTGCGGCCGAGCGTCTCCGCGGCGTAGGCGTCGCCGGCCACCTGGTCCCCGGTGGCGAAGAGGGCCTCGGCCCGCTCCCGCATCCACCGAAGCGCATCCCGCGAGGTGGCCAGGTGTGCGCGCTCGGCGGCCAGATCCGTGTCGAGGTGGGTGTCCAGGTCGAGTGCGGGCATGCTGACGTCCCATCGTTCACATCTGCTGCGCGCTCGCGTGTCCGGGGGCGGATGGCCGCCCGCCCGGCGCGGGGACGTCCGTTCCGGTGCAGCTCACCTCGGCCGTCAAGCGGCCTGCAACCCTACGCCCCCACGCCCGGCTCTTCCACCGAATTACCGACGCGACCACCCGACAGAGACGGCGTGGCGACACGGCGGCATGGCCAAGGCGTACCGCGATGCGGCGTGGCGGAGGCGCGGCGCTGGGCCTGCGGGGATGAGGGTGTGGCGCCGAGCGGACGGCGCTGAGGGCGCGGCGCTGGGGGCGCGGCGCTGGGGGCGTTGGGGCTCGGCGTGGCGAAGGGCAGCGACGCGCTGCGGCGCTGGGGGTGCGGCGCTGAGGGACGGTGCGGCGTGGCGGAGGGCGGTGATGCGGCGCGGAGCCGAGGGTGCGGCGTGGCGGAGGCGCGATGCGGCCCGGCGCCGAGCGCGCGGCGTGGTGCCGGACCCTTCGCTCAGGGTGCGGTGAGGCCGCGTGGGGCTTGGCACTGACGCGTGGCGGCGTGCCGCTGCGGCGGCGTGTCAAATCTGACGCGAGTGGGGTGGAGGCCTTTCCCCTCGGCATCAGCATCGCCGGTGGTAGAGGTTGCGGCGTGGCGTGCGGAGCGGGTCGAGCCAGCGTGGTGGGAGGAAGTCAGGTAGGCCGTCCGACCCGATGCGGACCCTCCAGTCGCCCTGATGGATCAGCCGGTGGTGGTGGCCGCAGAGTAGGACGGCGTTGCCCAGCGCCGTCGCGCCACCGTCGGCCCAGTGCTGGACGTGGTGACCGTCGCACCATCGGGATGGCCGGTCGCAGCCGGGGAAGGCGCAGCCGCCGTCGCGCAGCACGAGCGCGCGGCGCAGCGGCCCGGTGAAGAGGCGCCGTTGACGCCCGACGTCCAGGACCTGACTGTTGCCGCCCAGCACGGCCGGCAGCACGGCGGCGTCGCAGGCGAGGCGACGGACAGCGCCCGGCGTGAGGCGCGCCCCGGTTTCCAGGGCACCGGCGCGCACGCCGTTGACCAACGCGTCCAGCGAAACGGTCACCACGACCTGTGGTCGGTCGCCGCCGCTGTCCGGCAGGTGACCGGTGCGCAACGCCAGCCGACAGATCTCGCCGAGCGCGTCCGCCCGGCGCTGGCCGGGGCTGCGGTCGTCGTGCGCTCCGGCCGGGGCGCACAGCGGATCGATCGCCTCGCGCAGCAGGCTCGCGGTTTCGGTGTCGAGGCTGCCGCTGAGGCGTACCTGCCCGTCCTGTTGCTCGGAGAGGGTGACGTGCCGGCGGGCCTCGGCCTGCTCGGCGGCCCGTTCGAGCGCCGCCAGCTCGGCCTGGTCGGCCAGGTCCGGCGCGACGTGGGTGAGGACGCGGTCCCCGAGACGGCTCAGGATGGTCGGGTCGAACCGGTCGGCCCACGCGATGAGCAGCTGGGTGGCCTTGTCAGCCACCTCCGGCCCCGCCTCGACCGGTAGGGCCGCGATGGTCTCTGCCAGCACCCGGCCCTGCTCGACGGTGATGGCGCCAGCGATCATGGCGTCGCACACCGCGGAGGGCGCGGCGTCGACGGTGGCAGCGAGCTGGACCAGCTGGCGGGCGGATCGGCCGGAGAGTCGGAGCCGCTCCCGCAGCCAGACGGCGGTGGACGAGGCACCCTGAGCGACCGCGAGGCCGCGAGCGTCCAGTTCGCGGACCAGCCCGAGCTGGACGGTGGCCAGCCGCTGCGCCATCCGGTGCGTCGCGTCGAGCGACGCGAGCAGCTCGTCGTCGGAGAGCGCCCACGGAGCGGCTTCGGCGCAGTCGTCGACGGCCCCGCCCGCCTGCGCCAACGCCCCCAACATGGATCGACAATAGAACAAGTGTACGACACTTTCGTCGGCCTTGATCGCTGGCGCGACCCTCCGGCGGGAGGGCCGACGACGCGGGCGCGTGCCGGGACCACGGGGGTGATGGCGGCTTGCGCCGGTGGCCGGGATCATGGGGGCATGACCGAGGCCCGTCCCGAGCCGCGCCGGATGACGATCAGTGACCCGCAGGTGATGCGGGCGCTGGCCCATCCGGCCCGGATCGCGATCATGGAGTATCTGAGCAGCCGCGAGGGCGGCGGGACCGCCACCGAGTGCGCGGAGATCGCTGGGCTGTCACCGAGCGCGACCAGTTACCACCTGCGGGCGCTGGCGAAGTTCGGCCTGGTGGAGCAGGCGCCGAGCCGGGGTGACGCCCGCGAGCGGGTGTGGCGAACGCCGAGTCCGAGTTGGATGGTCGACGCGGGCCGCGAGGCCGGGCCCGAGGCGCGCGCCGCCGAGCAGGCGCTGGTGGAGGCGCACGCGGTCCGGGCCATGGAGAGGACCCGGGACTGGTTGCGGCGCGCCGGGGACGAGCCTGCCGAGTGGTACGACGCTGTGCTGTTCAACGACACGCTGCTGCTGCTCACCGCGGAGGAGTTGGCTGAGCTGAACGAGGCGGTCGTGGCGCTGTTCCGGCCGTACCACCCTCGGCGGGGTCGGGCCGACCCGCCGCCAGGGGCGCGTGCCGTCTCGGTGCAGTACCGGGCGGTGCCGCTGGCCTAGCGGGGGTTGCGTCGAACAGGTGTGAAGGATTATTTTCGAAATATGTCCTTCACACCTGGCGAATCGCGCTGGTCGGACGTCTGGCTCGCGGCGACGGCGCGGGGCACCACGATCTGCGGTGACTTCCTCGCCGCCACCGCACTCGCGCTGGCGTTGCAGGGCACGGGCGCCGGCGGGCTCGCGGTGTCCGGGTTGCTGCTCGCGGCCACCCTGCCCCTGGTGGTGCTCGCACCACTCGCCGGCCGGCTCGCCGACCGGGTGGACAGCCGCACGTTGCTGGTGACCGTCGGGCTGGCCCAGGCCGTGATCTGTACGCTGCTCGCCCTCGTCGATCACCCGGTCCTGGTGGTCGGGCTCGTCGCACTGCTCGCCTGCGGGCTCGCGGTGACCCAGCCCTGCCTGGCGGCGCTGGTGCCGGCCATGGTCCGCCCGGGCGACCTGCCACGGGCGAGCGCGATCGGTCAGACCGCCGTCTCCCTCGGCGCGCTCGGCGGTCCGGTGCTGGCCGGGCTGCTGGTGGGGCAGTTCGGCACCCGCGTACCGCTGCTGGTCGACGCCGCGACCTACCTGGCGCTGGTGGTCGCCGGCCTGCTGCTGCGGACGCGGCGCGGTGGTCGACGGACCGCCGCCGTGGTCACCCCCGGCAATCCACGGGGTACGGGCCCGGCCTGGCGGCTGCGCCGGGACCCGCTGATGCTCGTCACGGTGGTCAGCATCGCGGTGGTGATCGCGGCGATCGGCGGCATCAACGTGATCGAGGTCTTCTTCATCCGGGAGACGCTGGGCGGCTCACCCACCACGTACGGCCTGGTCAGCGCGGCCTGGATGGCGGGGATGCTGCCCGGTGGCTGGCTCGCCGCCCGGCTCGCCCACCGGCTCGACGACGACGCTGCCCTGGTCCGTGGGGTGCTGCTCACCCTGGGCGGGTGCAGCCTGATGGTGCTGGTCGCCGCGACGGTGCCGGCGGCGGGTCTGCTGGTGCCGCTCTGGCTGGTGGGGGGCGCGGCCAACGGCGGCGAGAACGTCTTCGCCAACCTGCTCACCGCTCGCCGGGTGCCGGAGGCGATGCGGGCTCGGGCGTACGCCAGTTACGGCGCGGCGGTGCAGGGTGGCTCGATGGCCGGCTTCCTGATCGGGGGCGCGCTGCTCACCGCCGTCCCGCCCCGGCCGCTGATCGCCGCAGCAGGCCTGGCCGGGCTCCTGGTGGTGCTGACCTTCGTGCCGGTCGTCGCGCGGGTGGTACGCCGGCCGTCCCCGGCCGTCCCGGGCGGACCGCAGCGCCAGCAGTCAACGGGGGCGGATGCGGGGTTGGCCACTCCGGGCCGGCCCGCCGAGCCGGAGCCGGAGGCCAGGGATACGGTCGGGTCATGGCTGAGCGCATCGCACGTCCCCGGGTCGGGCACATCCAGTTCCTGAACTGCCTTCCGATCTACTGGGGTCTGATGCGCTCCGGAGCCCTGCTCGACGTGGACTTGCACAAGGACTCGCCGGACCGGTTGAGCGCCGCGCTGGTCGCCGGTGATCTGGACATCGGCCCGATCACGTTCGTGGAGTACCTGAAGCACGCCGACGAGCTCCTGCTCCTGCCGGACCTGGCGGTGGGCAGCGATGGGCCGGTGCTGTCGGTCAACATCGTCTCCACGAAGCCTCTCGCCGAGCTGGACGGCGCGCGGGTGGCGCTCGGCTCGACCTCGCGGACCGGGGTGCTGCTGGCACAGTTGCTGCTCGCCGAGCGGTACAACGTCCGACCCGACTATTTCCGCTGCCCGCCGGACCTGACCCAGATGCTGCTGGAGGCCGACGCCGGGGTGCTGATCGGTGACGTGGCGCTGCGGGCGCTCTACGAGGCGCCGGACCTGGGCCTCACGGTCACCGACCTCGGGCAGGCGTGGCGGGAGTGGAGCGGCCTGCCGATGGTGTTCGCGGTCTGGGCGGTCCGGCGCGACTTCGCCGCCGCCCACCCGGGCCTGGTCAAGGAGGTGCACGAGGCGTTCCTGCGCTCGCGTGACCTCTGTCTGGCCGAGTTGGACCAGGTCGCGGAGGCGGCGGCCCGGTGGGAGCCCTTCGACGCGGCGACGCTGGCCACGTACTTCCGGACCCTGGACTTCTCGCTGGGTGACCGGCAGGTCGCCGGGCTGCGGGAGTTCGCCCGGCGGGCCGCCGCGCTCGGCGAGGTACCGGCGCTGCCGGACGGCGGCCCGGAGTTCTTCGCCGGCTGAGCCGCCGAGCGGGCTGGGCTGCCGAGCGGGCTGAGCCGCCAACGCGGCCGTGGAGCGAGGGTCAGACGCCGGGGCGGAGCAGGGCCTCGGTGATCTTCTCGCAGTTTTTCATGCCGTAGTCGTAACCCATGTTGATCGGGTACTTGACCATCACGCCCATCGTCCAGGTGTCGCCGATGGCCAGGCAGTTGATGTGCATCTCCTGCTCCCTGGTCCGGTCGATCCACCCGTTCTTGATGGCGATCTGCTTCTGCTCCGCGGCCGGGAACGCCTTGCGGATGCCGAAGTCACCGGCGCCGCGCACCAGCTTCATCTCGTTGAGCAGCCACTCGGTCCACTTCGGCCCGGCGGCGGTGCCGTCGGCGATGCAGTTGCCCAGGCGGGCGGTGTCCCGAGGGGAGAGTGCCGTCCGGCTCCAGCCGCCGTCGGGTGCCACACTGCTGTCGGTCAGCTTGCACATGGAGAGCAGCCGCCGGATCGAGGCGGCGCGGCCGACCGAGTTGTAGAACTGCTCGGCTCGGGTGTTGTCGCTGTCCCGGATGATCCGCGTCGCGTCGGCGAGCTTCGCGTCGCTCGGGGTGTCGCCGGCGTCGGCCGCGCGGCGCAGGTAGTCGGCGACGATCCAGGATTTGATCATCGAAGCGGTGGTGCTGGTCTCGTCCATGTTCTGGGAACCGATGATCTTCCCGGTGCGGCGGTCGAGCACGCTCCAGGAGTACCAGCCCTCGATGTCGAGCTCGAGGTCCTGGGCCTGGAACGGCAGCGGCTCCAGGGCTGGGGTGGGGCTCGGTGCCGGAGCCGGCTGACGGGCGCTGCGGTCGGTGGGGGTGCCGGTGGACCGGTCGTTCGTCGTGCTGCCGGCGTCGCCCCACAGGGCGGCGGCATTGGACTCGAACGGCGACCCGGGCAGCAGCCGCAGCGACACCAGGACCAGCCCGATCAGGATGACCGTGATCGCGACCAGCCGTAGCGGCGACGCCTCGCCGCCGCCGCGTCGGTCGGCCCGACGGTTGCCGGCCATCAGAACTTCCCGACCGGCTGCTGCGGCACCTTCAGCGCGGCGCCGGGCTGCGGGGTGACGAGCTGAGTGGCCACGCTCGCGCAGAACTGCGCGCCGTAGTCCAGTCCATTTTTGATCGAGTAGCGCATCATCACCGCGAGGCTCCACTTGCCGTTGACGGCGAGACAGTTCACGTGCCAGTTGCCGTCGTAGTAGAGCGGGGTCCAGCCGTTCTTCATGCTGACCGGGCCCTGGGCGGTGATCGACTTCGGCAGGCCGTTGATGATCCCCCAACGGCCACCGCCGGACTTGAGTTTCTGGTCCTTGGCCGCGGTGGTGCCCTGCACCTTGCTCATCTCGCTGAGCACCCACTTGGTCCACTTCGGGCCGGCGGCCTTGCCGTCGGCGATGCAGTCGGCGAGCCGTACGGCGTCGCGCGGGGACATCCGGGTGAAGCTCCAGTAGCCCTCGTACTTCGGCACGTTGCCGCGCTTGGTGTCGGTCAGACCGCAGATGCTGATCGCGCGCTTGATCACCGGCCCCGGCTGGCCACCGGCAGGGATGGCGTACGAGCCGCCGGCGGCCTTGTAGACCTGGTTGGCCGCGTCGTCGTTGCTGTCGCGGATCGCGAGGCTGGCGGCCTTCTTCAACGCCGCGGACGGCTCCTTGTTGCCGAGTTGGCGCAGGTAGTCGGAGACGATCCACGCCTTGATCATCGATTCGGTGGAGCTGGTGGAGGTCATGTTCGGCGATCCGGAGATCTTGCCCGTCTGCCGGTCCATCAACGCCCACGAGAAGAACTCGCCCTTGAAGGCCACTGACACCGGGCCAGCGGCGAGCGTGGGCGGTGGCGGTGGGGTGGGTGCCGGCGCGGCGACGCTTCCGGCGCCGCCACCGCCGCCTCCGCTGCCGTCGTCGCCGGCGAGTCGGGCGTACGCGGTGGGGACCAGCAGGACGCCACCGAGCAGGACCGCCACGACGGCGAACACCATGATCACGCGGGATCGCATGAGTTGGGTGAGCTCCAGATGTCAGGGCCGGGGGACCGGCTTGTTGTCCGGGGCGACCGGTGCGATCGCCGAGGCCGGGGGAGGTGGCCTCTGTGGAGACGGCGAGTCTGGGCAGCCGATCGTGTGACCGGCAGAAGTCTACGTCCGGTCCGCGCGACCACCAGAGCCAGACACGTGGCAATGCGCGATAAAGGTGGGATGTCGCGACGGTATGGGGCTTCTAGGAGGATTCATTTTCGCAAAGTGAGCCAAGTCATAGCCCACGAGATCGCCGTGCGTGAGACGGAAGCGCCCATCGGTGACCGAACGTGACTCGGGTTTCCTGTTACACCCCCTGGTGCATCGAGGTGCAAGCTGTAACACTTGTCCTCATGTATGGCAATGACTTCTCCGCCCCGGACGACGCAACCGGCGGCGGCCTGCTCGGCGAGGTCGAGGCGGCCGAGGCGGAGCTGCGCGCAGCCGCCGCACGGCAACGGCGCGGCGGACCCGCGCCGGACGAGGACCTGGCGGCGTACTTCACCGCGGTGGTCGACGCGGAACAGAAGATCGAGCCGCGCGACTGGATGCCGGACGCGTACCGCAAGACGTTGATCCGGCAGATCGCCCAGCACGCCCACTCCGAGATCATCGGCATGCAGCCGGAGGGCAACTGGATCAGCCGGGCGCCCTCGCTCAAGCGCAAGGCGATCCTGCTGGCCAAGGTGCAGGACGAGGCGGGCCACGGCCTCTACCTCTACGCCGCGGCCGAGACCCTCGGCATCAGCCGCGACGAGCTGGTCCGGCTGCTGCTCGACGGGCGGCAGAAGTACAGCTCGATCTTCAACTACCCCACGCTGACCTGGGCCGACATGGGTGCGATCGGCTGGCTGGTGGACGGCGCGGCGATCGTCAACCAGGTGCCGCTGTGCCGCTGCTCCTACGGCCCGTACGCCCGGGCGATGATCCGGGTCTGCAAGGAGGAGTCGTTCCACCAGCGTCAGGGCTACGAGATCCTGCACACGCTGGCGCACGGCACCCCGGAGCAGCAGGCGATGGCCCAGGACGCGGTGGACCGCTGGTGGTACCCGTCGCTGGCCATGTTCGGCCCGCCGGACGGCGACTCCACGCACTCCGCCCAGTCGATGGCCTGGAAGATCAAGCGCTTCTCCAACGACGACCTGCGCCAGCGCTTCGTCGACATGTGCGTCCAGCAGGCGGAGTTCCTGGGGCTGCGCATCCCGGATGACGACCTGCGCTGGAACGAGGAGCGGCAGGCGTACGACTACACCCAGCCGGACTACGACGAGCTGATGCGGGTGATCTCCGGCGACGGGCCGTGCAACCGCGAGCGGATCGCCCGCCGGCGGGCCGCGCACGCCGAGGGCGCGTGGGTACGGGAGGCCGCCGCGGCGTACGCCGCCAAGCGGGCCGGACAGAGGGAGAAGGTGGCGGCGTGAGTACCGAGAACAGCCCGTTGTGGGAGGTCTTCGTGCGGGCCCGGCGCGGGCTGTCGCACACCCACGTCGGCAGCCTGCACGCCCCCGACGCCGAGCTGGCGCTGCGCAACGCCCGGGACCTCTACACCCGACGCCAGGAGGGCGTGTCGATCTGGGTGGTGCCGGCCAGCGCGATCACCGCGTCCAGTCCGGACGAGAAGGACGCCTTCTTCGACCCGGCCGCCGACAAGGTCTACCGCCACCCCACCTTCTACGAGGTGCCGGACGGGGTGGCCCACCTGTGAGCGAGCGGAGCGAGCGAACCAGCCAGCTCAGCGGCGTCACCGCCGAGCGCAGCGAGGTGACGGCGTGAACGGTCCCCTCGACTTCACCCTCGCCCTCGGCGACGACGCGCTGATCGCCGCGCAACGGCTGGCCGAGTGGACCACTCGCGCGCCGGAGATGGAAGAGGACATCGCGGTGGCCAACATCGCCCTCGACCAGCTCGGCGCGGCCCGCCTGCTGCTGTCGTACGCGGGCGAGCTGGAGGGCGCCGGCCGGGATGAGGACGCGCTGGCGTACCTGCGCGACGACCGCCAGTTCCGCAACGTGCTCCTGGTCGAGCTGCCCAACGGCGACTTCGCGGTGACCATGGCGAAGCTGTTCTTCCTGGCGGCGTACCAGCTACCGCTGTACACCGCGCTGGCTGGCTGCCCGGACGAGCGGCTGGCCGCGATCGGCGCCAAGGCGCGCAAGGAATCGGCGTACCACCTGGACCACGGCGCGTTGTGGGTGAAGCGGCTCGGCGACGGCACCGAGGAGTCGCACCGCCGGATGCAGGCGGCCGTCGACGAGGTCTGGCCGTACACCCACGAGCTGTTCGCCGCCGACCCGGTGGCCCCGGTCGACCCCGCCACCCTGCGGCCGGCGTTCGACGACACCGTCGGCGCGGTGCTGGGCGAGGCGACGCTCATCCGGCCGGAGAGCCGCTGGGCGCCGGCCGGCGGGCGGACGGGCGTGCACACCGAGCACCTGTCGTACCTGCTCGCCGAGATGCAGGTGCTGCACCGCGCCCACCCCGGGGCGAAATGGTGAGCGCGAGGAGCACGGCGCACGTTGGCCCCGCGGTTGCGACCGACCCGAGGGCGGCCGCGGCGAGCGTGGTGGACCCGGAGATCCGGGTGATCACCATCGACGAGCTGGGCATCCTGCGCGCGGTCGAGGAGGACCAAGCCAGCGGACGGGTCGTCGTCACCATCACCCCGACCTACACCGGCTGCCCGGCGATGGACGTGATCCGGGCGGACATCCGCCGCGCGCTGGCGGGCGCCGGTCACCCGGACGCCGAGGTCCGGACGGTCTACAGCCCACCGTGGAGCACCGACTGGATCTCCGAGGCCGGGCGGGCGAAGCTCGCCGCCGCCGGGATCGCCCCGCCGGCCCCGGTGCGCGCCGCCGGCGTGGTGCCGCTGACCCTCGCGGTCCGGTGCCCGCACTGCGGTTCCCCGGAAACCGAGCAGGTCAGCCGGTTCGGCTCGACCGCGTGCAAGGCGCTGTGGCGCTGCCGTTCCTGCTCCGAACCCTTCGACCACCTGAAGGCGCTGTGACAGTCACCATCACCCGGCCGGTGCGTCGCCGGCCGGTCTTCCACCCGCTGCCGGTCGCCTCCGTCGACCGGCTCACCGACGACGCCGTGGCGGTCACCTTCGCCGTACCCGAGGAGTTGCGGGAGACCTTCGCATTCCGCGCGGGTCAGCACCTCACCGTGCGCCGGGTGGCCGAGGACGGCACCGACGTGCGCCGGTCGTACTCCATCTGCTCCACCCCCGACGACCTGGCCCGGCACGGCCGGTTGCGGATCGGGGTGCGGGAGATCCCCGGCGGTGCCTTCTCGGCGTTCGCCTGCGGCGCGCTGCGCGGTGGCGACACCGTCGAGGTGCTGCCGCCGCTGGGCACCTTCACCACGGCGTTCGCGCCGGGCCGGGTGCGGCACTACGGCGCGGTCGTCGCCGGCTCCGGCATCACCCCGGTGCTCGCGCTGGTCGCGACCGCCCTGGCCGTCGAGCCGGCCAGCACCTTCACCCTGGTGTACGGCAACCGCACGGCGAACACGGTGATGTTCGCCGAGGAGCTGGCCGACCTGAAGGACCGGTATCCCACCCGCCTGCACCTGGTGCACGTGCTCTCCCGGGAGCAGGGCGAGTCACCGCTGCTCTCCGGGCGGATCGACGCCGAGCGGCTGGGCCGGTTGCTGGCCACCATCGTGCCGGGCGACGTCATCGAGGAGTGGTTCCTCTGCGGCCCGTACGGGATGGTGGTCGACGTCCGGGCCGTGCTGACCGCGCGCGGGCTGCCCGAGTCGGCGGTGCACACCGAGCTGTTCCACGTCGACGCGCCACCGGAGCCGGTGCGCCGTCCGGCGGAGCAGGCGGGCGCCGGGGCCGAGGTCACCATCGTGCTGGACGGCAGGTCGTCGAGCTTCACCATGGGCCGCGAGGAGCGGGTGCTGGACGCCGCGCTGAAGGTGCGTGGCGAGCTGCCGTACGCCTGCAAGGGCGGGGTCTGCTCCACCTGCAAGGCGAAGGTCGTCGACGGCGCGGTCACGATGGCCCGCAACTACGCGCTGGAGCCCGACGAGCTCGCCGCCGGCTACGTGCTGACCTGTCAGTCCAGCCCGACCACCGACAAGCTCACGGTCGACTACGACGCGTGAGGGCGCCGGCTGATCGGCTGCGTGGCTAGGCCACCAACGGATGTCTGAATCCTCTGCTGAGCTTGCGCGAGAGAGGTGCGACCGCAATATCCTTGTCCGGAAGCTCCGGACAGAGGTAGCCTGCAACTGCCAGGGGCAGTAGCTCCGTGGAAGTGGACCCGGCAGCCTTCCGGACGGTGGGTGAGCCGGGTCTCGCGCTTCCCGGGCCTGGTCAGACCTGTCGCGACTCCCTGACGATGCGCTGCACGGACGTCTTCCATCGACCACCCTTGGCCCAGCACCAGGCCAGTGCGTCCGGAATGGCCAGCAGGCACTCTTCGTGAGCTCTGAGTTGGTCATAACGGAGGATGCCCGACATCCCCGATCTTCTCACTTGCTCGAAGAGCAGGCGCTGGTCGGCTTTGAATGTCGAATCGTCACGCTCCAGGATGAGGCGGGCAGCGTTGATCTTTGCTGCGTGCTCGACGAGCTCGACGAGGCAGGCTTCGCGAGCCAACCTGGGGTTGCGGTGCCCCCTCGCATCGAAGATCACGGCGTGGGCGGACAGCGTGACGACAGCAGCGATTATCTGTCGGCGCCTGTCGTCCTTCTCCTTGTGGAAGTGGATACGGCGCTGGCCGGGCAGGATCAGGTCGCGAATGGTCCGGCGGGCAGCGGCCACGTCCGCCGGCAGCACGACCGCAGCCGCGACGAGAAGCCCTCGCTCCTTCGTCTCGTCCACGAAGACGTGCGCATTCATGGATCGTGAATCCTTCCTGTGGCGGCCAACCGGCTCGGTTCAGGCGTTGACGATGTCCCGGATTCGATCCAGCCTCTGCTGGGGCGTCAGGGCTACCAGGTTCTTGCTGCCGATGACATCGAGCTCTGCTCGAACGTCGCAGTCGTCAGGCTGGAGCACAGCGTCGATCACCCGGGCCCGGGGCCCACCGTCCCGAACGTAGATCCACACCTTCTGCCACTGGCGGGGCTCGGTGTTGAGCTCGGCATCGAGCCGTTCCGGAGGGAAGAAGCCGAGGCCGCTCGCCCTGAGCCTGTCGGCGATCTCCACCAGGACCCAGCGGCCCAGCTTCCGATAACCCAACTCGTCCCGCAACTGGCCGAGGTTTGCTTCCGTTAGTCCGCCGTCGGCCCGGCATCGGGCGGCAATGCCCGGAGCGGTGTCCATTTCGCTCATTCGCGCCTCCTTCAAGCCGCAGCCTCGAACAAGATGTTCGCGCTCGGTAGAAGGTGATGTCAAGCAATCTGATCCTATTTTATTTTGATCTTGGAAATATGCTGGCGGTCCAGTGCCGGATCACATCAGCATCCCCGGCCCTGCGAGGTGAACCGGGGCCGACGTAGGCTCGATGGCGTGACGGTGAGCCGGGAGATCGACGACATCCTGCAGCGCGGCGCGGACGGTGGGCGGATCACGCCCGAGGAGGCCCTGCTGCTCTACACCGAGGCGCCCTTCCACGCGCTGGGCGAGGCGGCGGACGCGGTGCGCCGGCGGCGCTACCCCGACAACGTCGTCACGTACCTGATCGACCGCAACATCAACTACACCAACGTCTGCGTGACGGCGTGCAAGTTCTGCGCGTTCTACCGTGCGCCGAAGCACGCCGAGGGTTGGACGCACCCGACCGAGGAGATCCTGCGCCGCTGCGGCGAGGCCGTCGAGCTGGGCGCGACCCAGGTGATGCTCCAGGGCGGGCACCACCCGGACTACGGCGTCGAGTACTACGAGGAGCTGTTCGCCTCGGTCAAGCAGGCGTACCCGCAGCTGGTCATCCACTCCATCGGGCCGAGCGAGATCCTGCACATGGCCAAGGTCTCCGGGGTGAGCCTGGACGAGGCCATCGCCCGGATCAAGGCCGCCGGCCTGGACTCGATCGCCGGCGCCGGTGCGGAGATGCTGCCCGAGCGGCCACGTAGGGCCATCGCGCCGCTCAAGGAGTCGGGTGAGCGCTGGCTGGAGGTCATGGAGCTGGCGCACCGGCAGGGCATCGAGTCGACCGCCACCATGATGATGGGCACCGGCGAGACGCACGCCGAGCGGATCGAGCACCTGCGCATGATCCGCGACGTGCAGGACCGCACCCGTGGCTTCCGGTCCTTCATTCCCTGGACGTACCAGCCGGAGAACAACCACCTCAAGGGCCGCACCCAGGCGACCACGCTGGAGTACCTGCGACTGGTCGCGGTGGCCCGGCTCTTCTTCGAGACCGTGCCGCACCTGCAGGCGTCCTGGCTGACCACCGGCAAGGACGTCGGGCAGCTCGCGCTGCACATGGGCGTGGACGACCTCGGCTCGATCATGCTGGAGGAGAACGTCATCTCCTCGGCCGGCGCGCGGCACCGTTCCAACCTCCACGAGCTGATCGGCATGATCCGCTCGGCGGACCGGATCCCCGCGCAGCGGGACACCCTCTACAACCGGCTCGCCGTGCACCACACGCCGGCCGACGACCCGACCGACGACCGGGTGGTGTCGCACTTCTCCTCGATCGCACTGCCCGGCGGCGGTGCCGGCCGGTCCCTGCCACTGGTCGACGTCAACTGACCCTCGTCGAAGCCCCGGCCGTTCGGCTGACCGTGGCTCATGCTCCCGCCCGGCCGCCTCGGCGGTACGGGTGGTCCCGGCCGATTCGGTGGCAGGCTATCCCGTGCGGGGTGGTGGAGATGATCGTCGGCGGTTAGCGTGCCGCCGTATCCTTCTCCACTCCTCACGGGGGCCGCATCCATGAATGTCCGTCACCGCCCGTTGGCGCGGCTCGGTGCCGCCGCGCTGCTCGCCTCCGGCGTGTTCGCCGCGCTCCCGGCGCCGGCGAGCGCCGCGCCCGCCGGCGCGGACCTCTCCATCGAGGCGATCGTCGGCACCAAGGTTGCCGAGGGCGCCCGGTACAAGAGCGCGTACGCCAAGGTGTCGAACAACGGCCCGGGTACGCCGACCTCGCTCGTGGTCAAGGCGGACACCTCGCAGATCGACTTCGACGAGGTGGCCGTGTTCCCGGCCGGCGGTGACTGCAGCGGCGAGGGCAGCACCAAGCCCGAGCTGTGGACCTGCGTCATCCCGCAGGAGGAGATTCCCGGGCCGGGCGAGACGGTCGAGCTCCCGATCGTGCTCATCAAGCGGTCGGCGAATGTGGATGAGCCGTACACCGGGCCGATCACGATGACCATCGAGTCGCCGGACGACACCACGCCGGACAACAACTCGGCCGATGCGCAGATCGTGATCAGCAAGGAGAGCGGCGTCGACCTGCGGGTGCTGGCGGCGGACGTCACCAAGCGGCTGACCGAGGACTTCGATCCCGACGAGGTGACCGAGGCGCCGCTGCTGTACCCGGGCGAGAGCACCGTGCTCTACGGCGAGGTGGCCAACAGCGGTGACGCGGTGGCGGACGGCTTGAGCCTCACGGTCAGCCTGCCGGCAGGCGTTACCTTCGACGGCACCTTCGAGGGCTGCGAGCACGACGCGGCGAACCGGACGGCGGTTTGCCGGGCCGAGGAGATCCAGCTCCAGACCGAGGGCGACGGCATCGGCTTCGTCTTCCCGATCGTGGTGGGTGCCGACGTCACGGCGCCGGTCGTACTCAAGCCGGGCTCGGTGACCGCGAGCGCCCTGCGGACACTGCCGGCCAGCGCCAAGGGCCTGCGCAAGCCTGGCACCGCAAAGCTGCCGGAGGTCATGAAGGTCGCCCCGGCCGCCACGCTGACGGTGGACGACGTGGACCCGAGCGACAACGTCGACGACTTCGCGGTGATCGTGGCAGCCAAGCCGAACGGCGGCGGCGGCGGTAACCCCGGCGATGGCACCCCGGGCGGTGGCGGCGGCACTGACGGAGGTCTGCCGGTGACCGGCCCGCAGGCCGGCCTGATTGGTGGAATCGGGGTGGCGGTGCTGGTCGCGGGTGGTGTGATGTTCGTGATCTCCCGTCGGCGCCGGGTGATCCTGGTGGCGCCGGCCGACGAGCGGCCGACCGCCTGACGGCAGTCCTCCATCGGCCCGCGCGGGCCGTTCACATAACGCACGGCGGTACGGGCGGGATGGGTGACCATTCCGCCCGTACCGTCTGCTCACTCCAGGCCGGACGGATGAAAGCGGCCCCGCCCGCTGGCGCGGGAGATCGACCTCCGATAACGTCCGCTCGTTCCGCAACCATTCTTTCTTCCCTACCCCCGGGGGACCGATGACAGCGTTCCACCGCTCGGCACTGGCCCGCACCGGCGTCGTGGCCCTGCTCGCGGCCGGTGGCCTGGCCACCGTGGCCGCACCGGCCCAGGCCGCCGACACCGCCGAGATATCCCTCATCCCGATCAGCACGAACCTCGCCAAGGGCGTCGATGAGGCGCGGGCGAAGCCCTTCAAGTTCACGGTCACCAACTCCGGTCCGGCGGACGCGAAGAACGTCGTCGTCGCCGTGCGCATCAAGGAACTGAAGCCGAAGCGAGTCGGGTTCGTCGTCCCGGACGGCTGCGTGCCGCACGGCGACGTCTACATGTGTCTCCTCGGCGACCTGCCCGCCGGCACCAGCGAAGACTTCGGCGTTCCGCTGTTCAGCACGGGCGGCCGCGGAGACGGCGGGGTGCTGACCGTGAGCGTCGGCAGCGAGACCCCGGAGAAGATCGTCGAGGACGACACGGTCGAGGTTCCGATCACGGTGACCCGGCCCGGCTACGACCTGACCGCGTGGGTGCAGGATGTCCAGGCCAACGTCGTGGTCAACGGCGCGGTGATCGACGAGCCCGATTTGAAGCCGGTTCCCCGCGGGGAGACGGTGCCGCTCGACTGGGCCGTGTACAACGACGGGAGCCGCAAGGCGACCGGCATCTTCTACGGCCTGACCGTGCCGGCCGGCGTCACCTTCGTGCAGAAGCCGGAGGGCTGTCTCGAGCAGGAGATCGCGGGCAAGGCCCAACTGCTCTGCGAGGACTCCGGTGCGGTCGTCAAGCCGGGGCAGTTCTACACCGCTGACGTCAGGGTGAAGGTTGGCGAGGACGTGACCGAGCCGGTGCTGCACGAGGGTGACCTCTTCGCGTACGGCCTCGACCGCACCGAGGGGCAGCCGGAGGAGCAGCCGCAGGTGGCTTCCCAGGCGCAGCGGAAGACCTTCACCGAGGCCGACGAGCTGGACAATCACACGACCTTCGAGGCATTCGTGGACCTTTCCACGCAGCCCACCCCGACGCCCACGCCGACTCTGACCCCGACCCCCACGCCCACGGTGACGGCGACGCCGACCCCGGGCGGCACGACGACGCCGGGCGGCACGACGACCCCGGGCGCGACCACGTCACCGGCCCCGGGTGGCGGCGGCGGGCTGCCGGTGACCGGTGTGCAGGCCGGGCTGATCGGCGGCATCGGCGGCATGATCCTGCTCGCGGGTGGGGCGCTGCTGGTGCTCTCGCGCCGGCGCAAGGTCGTCCTGGTCACGCCGGGCGACGAGAAGTCGACCGACTGAGGTAGGGCACGACGCGAGGGCGGGGTGGGCGACCACCCCGCCCTTTCGCGTGCCGGCCCGCGCCACCCAGCGACCACCGGTCGGGGCGCGGCTGGCAGAGTGGAGGGGTGAGCCGTACCCCGCAGGGCCAGCGCGCCAGCCTGGACAAGCAGCCGCACGAGGTCGCCGCGATGTTCGACGGCGTGGCCGAGCGATACGACCTGACCAACACCGTGCTCTCCTTCGGCCAGGACCGCTCCTGGCGTCGGTCCACCCGGGCGGCGCTCGGGCTGCGGCCGGGCGAGCGGGTGCTGGACGTCGGCGCGGGCACCGGTGTCTCGACCCAGGAGCTGGCCCAGTCGGGGGCGTACGCGGTCGGTGCGGACCTGTCCCTGGGCATGTTGCACGCCGGCAAGCGGGTCCGGCCCGAGGTGCCGCTGCTGGCCGGGGACGCGTTGCGGCTGCCGTTCGCCGACGCCAGCTTCGACGCGGTGACCATCTCGTTCGCGCTGCGCAACGTCAACGACACCGACGCGGCCCTGCGCGAGCTGGCCCGGGTGACCCGGCCCGGCGGGCGGCTGGTGGTCTGCGAGTTCAGCACCCCGGTCAACCCCGCCTTCCGGACGGTCTACCTGTCGTACCTGATGCGGTCGCTGCCGGCGGTGGCCCGCGCGGTGTCCAGCAACCCCGAGGCGTACGTCTACCTCGCCGAGTCGATCCGCGCCTGGCCGGACCAGGCGGCGCTGGCCGGGCGGGTGGCCGCGGCCGGCTGGGGCCGGGTGGCGTGGCGCAACCTGACCGGCGGCGTGGTCGCCCTGCACCGGGGAATCCGCGAGTAGCCCAGCCCTGACCGCTGGACAATCCTCCGGTTTCGTGAATATCGGCCTTTAGACCACTTTGCGCCGTACGCTCGTCCGCATGACCCGAGCAGAGCCGGCGGACCCGGTGGCCGCCACCGACGACGACGCGGCCGAACTCATCGCGCAGTTGCGCGCGCTGGCGGGTGCCGACCCGGCGGAGGTCCGGCAGGTCGTCGCCGAGGTGTTGGCCGCACTGGACCGCGCGGCGGGTGGCGCCCTGCGCGAGCACCTGCCGGAGACCATCCGGGTCGATGCGGGCCTGGACGCGCCCAGCCCGGCCTGACACCTGCCTGCTGTGGACGGTCGTCGACTGTCACATCGGCGAGTTAGGTACCCCTGATCCTGGGCAGGTATGACGCCGGTCATACACTCGTCCCGTCTGGCTTGTGAAGCATTTCACGAGCGTGCGGGAGGAGGCGCGGATGACCGCGGTGGAGCACGATGCCGATGTCATCGTCGTGGGCGCCGGTCCCGGTGGATCGGCGACGGCTTACCACCTGGCGCGGCACGGCGTACGGGTGCTGCTGCTGGAGAAGACCGAGTTCCCCCGGGAGAAGGTCTGCGGCGATGGGTTGACCCCGCGCGCGGTGCGCCAGCTGGTCCGGATGGGTGTGGACACCTCGCCCGAGGCCGGCTGGCTGCACAACCGGGGCCTGCGGGTGATCGGCGGCGGGGTACGCCTGGAACTGGACTGGCCGGAGCTGGCCAGCTTCCCCAACTACGGGCTGGTACGCACCCGGCTGGACTTCGACGACCTGCTCGCCCAGCGGGCGGTGGCCGCCGGCGCCAAGCTGCGGACCAACGTCAACGTGCTGGGCCCGGTGCTCGACGGCGACGGCCGGGTGACCGGCGTCGAGGCGGAGGTGGGCCCGGGCAAGGAGCCCGCCACCTTCCACGCTCCGCTGGTCGTGGCGGCGGACGGCGTCTCCGGCCGGTTCCCGCTCGCTCTCGGGCTGGCCAAGCGGGAGGACCGGCCGATCGGCGTGGCCGTCCGCCGCTACTACCGCTCCCCGGTCAAGCACGACGACAACTACCTGGAGTCCTGGCTGGAGCTGCGCAGCAGGGACAGCGGTGACAACCTGCTGCCCGGGTACGGCTGGATCTTCGGCCTCGGTGACGGGCGGGTCAACGTCGGCCTCGGCGTGCTCAACTCGTCCTCCGCGTTCGGCAAGACCAACTACCGCCGGCTGCTCACCGACTGGTTGGCCAACACCCCGGAGGACTGGGGAATGACCGACGAGGCCAACGCCGACGGCCCGATCCTCGGCGCCGCGCTGCCGATGGGCTTCAACCGGGTGCCGCACTACACCCGTGGCGTGATGCTGGTCGGCGACTCCGGCGGCATGGTCAACCCGTTCAACGGGGAGGGCATCGCCTACGCCATGGAGTCCGGCGAGCTGGCCGCGGAGGTCGCGGTGCAGGCCCTCGCGC
Source organism: Micromonospora sp. NPDC049301 (assembly GCF_040678715.1). NCBI lineage: Bacteria > Bacillati > Actinomycetota > Actinomycetes > Micromonosporales > Micromonosporaceae > Micromonospora > Micromonospora sp. NPDC049301. The sequence continues at coordinate 583,459 of NZ_JBFAQO010000001.1, forward strand.
GGCCGGCCGGCCCGGAGCGGGAGCGGGCGCTGATGGCGTACCCGAACGAGCTGAAGGCCCGGCTCGGTGGCTACTACCGGCTGGGCGGCATCTTCGTGAAACTGATCGGCCGTCCGGAAATCATGCGGATCGCCACCAAGCACGGGATGCCGCACCCGACGCTGATGCGCTTCGTGCTCAAGCTGTTGGCCAACCTGACCGACCCCCGTGGCGGAGACGCGATGGACCGGGTCATCAACGCGATGACGAAGGCAGCGCCAGCCGTATAGATGGACCGCGTCGGGGCTGGTCACAGCCCCGACACGGACAAAGATCGACCCCCGCCGGCAGCCACCGCGAGGGACGTGAATAGTGTGATTTTCGTCAAGCACTGAGGGCAGGGAAGGACGAGCAGGAGAAAACGATGTCGCTCTCGCCTTACGCACCGATCATCGGGCTGTTCGCCCTCGCCGCGGCGTTCTCGCTGTTCTCCGTTGGCGCCGCCCGCTTTGCTGGTCCCCGTCGATACAACAAGGCCAAACTCGAGGCTTACGAGTGCGGCATCGAGCCCAGCCCCCAGCCGGTCGGCGGCGGGCGGTTCCCGATCAAGTTCTACCTGACGGCGATGCTCTTCATCGTCTTCGACATCGAGATCATCTTCCTCTACCCCTGGGCGGTCTCGTTCGACGCCCTGCCGATCTTCGGCTTCGTGGAGATGGTCCTGTTCATCGTCGCGGTCTTCGTCGCGTACGCCTATGTGTGGCGGCGCGGCGGCCTGGACTGGGACTGAGGAAGGAACGTCAGATGGGCATCGAGGAGAAGCTCCCCGCCGGCGTCCTGCTCACCTCGGTGGAGAAGCTGGTCAACTGGTCCCGGAAGTCGTCCGTGTGGGGCGCCACCTTCGGCCTGGCCTGCTGCGCCATCGAGATGATGGCCGCCGGTGGTCCGCACTACGACATGGGCCGCTGGGGCATGGAGGTCTTCCGGGCCTCGCCCCGGCAGGCCGACCTGATGATCGTGGCCGGCCGGGTGAGCCAGAAGATGGCGCCGGTGCTGCGCCAGATCTACGACCAGATGGCCGAGCCCCGCTGGGTGCTGTCGATGGGCGTCTGCGCCAGCAGCGGCGGCATGTTCAACAACTACGCGATCGTGCAGGGCGTCGACCACATCGTGCCGGTCGACATGTACCTGCCCGGCTGCCCGCCCCGGCCCGAGATGCTCATCGACGCGATCCTCAAGCTCCGCGAGAAGATCATGTACGAGCCGCTCGGCCCGAACGGCCGCAAGATGCTGGCGGCCCGCCAGGAGCGTGGCGACGTCCCGGTCGTGCCCTACGGCTCCATGCCGTCCTCGTACCGCAACGACAAGGCCCGGCGTGCCGAGTGGACCAAGGCGGTCCGCGAGGGGCGCGAGGAGCAGCTGCGGATCGAGAACTGGATGAACGCCCAGAACCACCTCCACCCGCAGGTAGGCCCGAAATGACGTCACCCACCGACAAGCCCAACGACGGCGGGGTGCCGGTGCCGGTCACGCCGGCCGGCGCCAGCAGCACCGCCCCGGCCGAGTACCCGCCGGCCAGCCCGGCCGGCCGGGGGATGTTCGGCAACCAGGGCTCCGGCGACGTGTCCGGCTACGGCGGCCTGGTCCGCCAGCGCCAGCCGATCGAGGAGGCCGCCCGGCCGTACGGCGGCTACTTCGACGAGGTCCGCGACGCGCTGGAGGAGGCGTACCCGGCCTTCGGCGACGCGATCGAGAAGGTCGTGGTCGACCGGGGCGAGCTGACCCTGCACGTACGCCCGGAGCGGATCGCCGAGGTCTGCCAGGTGATGCGGGACGACATGGCGCTGCGCTTCGAGCTGTGCTCCTCGGTGTCCGGCGTGGACTACCTCGGCGCCGACGAACGCCGGCTGCACGTGGTCTACCTGCTCACCTCGATGACCTACCGGCGGCGGGTCCGGCTGGAAGCCGCCGTCTCCGTCGAGAGCCCGCACCTGCCCAGCGTGACGGCGGTCTACCCGACCGCCGACTGGCAGGAGCGGGAGGCGTACGACATGTTCGGCATCGTCTTCGACGGCCACCCCAGCCTGACCCGGATCCTCATGCCGGACGACTGGGAGGGCCACCCGCAGCGCAAGGACTACCCGCTCGGTGGTGTGCCGGTCGAGTACAAGGGCGCTGAGATCCCGCCCCCGGACCGGAGGAGGTCCTACCAGTGACCACGTCGAACTACGCGACCGAACGCGAGACCACCGAGGGCAGGGTCTTCACCGTCACCGGTGGGGACTGGGACACGGTCGTCTCGGGCACCGACCCGATCAACGACGAGCGGATCGTGGTCAACATGGGTCCGCAGCACCCGTCCACGCACGGGGTGCTGCGGCTGATCCTGGAGCTGGAGGGCGAGACGGTCCGCGAGGCCCGCTCGGTCGTCGGCTATCTGCACACCGGCATCGAAAAGAACCTCGAATACCGCAACTGGGTCCAGGGCTCGACGTTCGTGACCCGGATGGACTACCTCGCGCCGCTGTTCAACGAGACGGCGTACGCGCTGGCGGTCGAGAAGTTGCTCGGCATCACCGACGACATCACCGAGCGGGCCACCACCATCCGGGTGCTGATGATGGAGCTCAACCGGATCTCGTCGCACCTGGTGTGGCTGGCGACCACCGGCATGGAGCTGGGCGCGATCTCGATCATGCTCTACGGCTTCCGTGAGCGGGAGTACATCCTCGACATCTTCGAGACCATCACCGGCCTGCGGATGAACCACGCGTACGTCCGGCCGGGCGGCGTGGCGCAGGACGTGCCGGACGAGGCGATCGTCAAGATCCGCGAGTTCCTGAAGATGATGCCGAAGAAGCTCAAGGAGTACGAGGACCTCCTCTCCGGCCAGCCGATCTGGACCGAGCGCACGAAGAACGTGGCGGTGCTGGACGTGACCGGCTGCGTGGCGCTCGGCATCACCGGGCCGGTGCTGCGCTCCGCCGGTCTCGCCTGGGACCTGCGCAAGACCATGCCGTACTGCGGTTACGAGACGTACGAGTTCGACGTACCGACCCACCCCGACGGTGACGTGTGGGGCCGCTACCAGGTCCGGCTCGCCGAGATCCGGGAGTCGATGAAGCTGGTCGAGCAGGCGCTGGACCGGCTCCGGCCGGGCCCGGTGATGGTCGCCGACCGCAAGATCGCCTGGCCGGCCCAGCTCGCCATCGGCGTCGACGGCATGGGCAACTCGCTGGAGCACGTCGCGAAGATCATGGGTCAGTCGATGGAGTCGCTGATCCACCACTTCAAGCTGGTCACCGAGGGCTTCCGGGTCCCGCCGGGCCAGGTGTACGTCGGCATCGAGTCGCCGCGTGGCGAACTGGGCGTGCACGCGGTCTCCGACGGTGGCACCCGGCCGTACCGGGTGCACTACCGGGAGCCGAGCTTCGTCAACCTCCAGGCCCTCCCGGCGATGGCCGAGGGCGGCCTGATCGCCGACGTGATCGCCGGCGGCGCCTCGCTGGACCCCGTGATGGGTGGTTGTGACCGATGACTTTCACTGAAACGACCCGTGAGCGGGCACGCGAGATCATCGCCCGCTACCCGGCGGACCGGTCCCGCTCGGCGCTGCTGCCGCTGCTGCACCTGGTCCAGGCCGAGGAGGGGTACGTCTCCCCGGCCGGGGTCGCCTTCTGCGCCGAGGTGCTCGGGCTGAACAAGGCCCAGGTTGGCGCGGTGGCCACCTTCTACACGATGTACAAGCGCAAGCCGACCGGTGACTTCCTGGTCAGCGTCTGCACCAACACCATGTGCAACGTGCTGGGCGGCCAGGAGGTCTACGACACCCTCTCCGAGCACCTCGGTGTCGGGCACGACGAGACCACCGCCGACGGGAAGATCACGCTGGAGCACGCCGAGTGTCTGGCGGCCTGCGACTACGGCCCGGTGATGACCGTCAACTACGACTTCTTCGACGGCGTGGACTCCTCCACCGCCGTCGGGGTGGTCGACGAGCTGCGCGCCGGCGGCCGGCCGATGCCGACCCGGGGCGCCCGGCTCTGCACGCTCAAGGAGATGGCGGTGCAGCTCGCCGGTTTCGCCGACGAGCGGGACGGCGCGGTCGCCGACGGCGGGCCGGGCGAGCCCACCCTGCGCGGGCTGCGGCTGGCGCAGCAGCACGGCGTCTCGGTGGCGGGCTTCGACCCGAACACCCCGATCCGCAGCAAGGCGGAGGCCGACAAGGCGGCCGCCAAGGCGAAGGCCGCCGAGGCGGCCGCGAAGCCGGCCGAGGCGCCCGCGCCGCAGGTCGGCCCGGTGAAGGGTGGCGACGGCGCGTCCGCTCCGACGGGTACGCCGGGCAACGCCGGCGCCGGCGAGCCGGCTCCCGCCGCCGCGGTGACCGGCAGCACCGCGCCGGACGTGAAGGCGCCGGACGACAAGTCGCCGCAGGTGCGTACCGCCGAGACCCGGCAGCCGGACGCGGGGACCGCCGCGCCGGACGCCCCCGGCACCAAGATTCCGGCCGAGACCTCGCCGCCGGCCCCGCGCGACGCGCAGGAGGCGGAGGCCGCCGGCGTGGCGGCCAACGAGCCGGCCGGCGACGGCAAGCCCGCCGGTGACTCCACCGGCGCGCAGGAGCGCAACCTCAACGAAGCGTCGGCGAGCGCCGGTGGCGCGACCTCGGCCGCCGCGAGCGAAACGGGGGCCCAGAAGTGACCACTCCCCGCCCGGAGACGCTGGCCAAGCTGACGCCGGTGCTGACCAAGCGCTGGCTGTCGCCGGACGCCTGGCGGATCGGCACGTACGAGCAGCTGGACGGCTACGCCGCCCTGCGCAAGGCGCTCAAGGCCCACCCGGACGACCTGATCCAGCTCATCAAGGACTCCGGGCTGCGCGGCCGGGGCGGCGCGGGCTTCCCGACCGGTCTCAAGTGGGGCTTCATCCCGCAGGGCGACGGCAAGCCGCACTACCTGGTGGTCAACGCCGACGAGGGCGAGCCGGGCACCTGCAAGGACCTGCCGCTGATGACCCACGACCCGCACGCCCTGGTCGAGGGCGTGATCATCGCGTCGTACGCGATCCGGGCCAACCGCGCCTACATCTACATCCGGGGCGAGGCGGTGCACGCCGCGCGCCGGCTGCGCAACGCGGTCCAGGAGGCGTACGACAAGGGCTACCTCGGCCGGAACATCCTGCACAGCGGCTACGACCTGGAGCTGGTGGTGCACTCGGGCGCCGGGGCGTACATCTGCGGCGAGGAGACGGCGCTGCTCGACTCGCTGGAGGGGTTCCGGGGCCAGCCCCGGCTGCGCCCGCCGTTCCCGGCCACCCACGGCCTGTACGCCAGCCCGACGGTGGTGAACAACGTCGGCACCATCGCCAGTGTCCCGCCGATCGTGCTGGGCGGGGCCGACTGGTGGAAGACGATGGGCACCGAGAAGTCCTCCGGGCCGATGATCTACTCGCTCTCCGGGCGGGTCGCCAACCCGGGCCAGTACGAGTGCTCGATGGGCGTCACGCTGCGCGAGCTGCTGGAGCTGGCCGGCGGGATGCAGCCCGGGCACAACCTGCGGTTCTGGACCCCGGGCGGCTCGTCCACCCCGCTGCTCGCCGCCGAGCACCTGGACGTGCCGCTGGACTTCGAGGGGGTGGCGGCGGCCGGCTCGATCCTCGGCACCACGGCCACCCAGATCTTCTCCGACCAGGACTGCCCGGTCTACGCCACGTACCGGTGGCTGGAGTTCTACCACCACGAGTCGTGCGGCAAGTGCACCCCGTGCCGCGAGGGCAACTACTGGATGGTCCGGGTCTACCGGCGGATCCTCGCCGGCCAGGGCACCCACGAGGACCTGGACACCCTGCTGGACACCTGCGACAACATCCTCGGCCGCTCGTTCTGCGGTCTGGGTGACGGTGCCACCAGCTCGGTGACCTCGTCCCTGAAGTACTTCAAGCAGGACTACCTCGACTACATCGAGGGACGTACCGCGCCGAAGCTCTCCGACAAGCAGCTGGTTGGAGCTCACTGATGACGGACGTAGCCAAGCAGACCGACACCGTCACGCTCACCATCGACGGCGTCGAGGTCACCGCCCCCAAGGGGACGCTGCTGATCCGGGTCGCCGAGCAGATGGGCACCGAGATCCCCCGGTTCTGCGACCACCCGCTGCTGGCCCCGGCCGGCGCGTGCCGGCAGTGCCTGGTCGAGGTGGAGGGGCAGCGCAAGCCGGTCGCCTCCTGCACCCAGACCGTCGCCGACGGCATGGTGGTCCGTACCCAGCTCACCTCCCCGGTGGCCCAGAAGGCGCAGGAGGGGGTGATGGAGCTCCTGCTGCTCAACCACCCGCTGGACTGCCCGATGTGCGACAAGGGCGGCGAGTGCCCCCTGCAGAACCAGGCGATGTCCACCGGCCGCACCGACTCGCGCTTCCACGAGCACAAGCGGGAGTACGAGAAGCCGATGGCGATCAGCAGCCAGGTGCTGCTGGACCGGGAGCGTTGCGTGCTCTGCCAGCGCTGCACCCGGTTCTCCGAGGAGATCGCCGGCGACAAGTTCATCGACCTGATGGGCCGGTCGTCCGCCGAGGAGATCAACATCTACCGGGACGACGCGTACGGCGAGGAGGGCGACGCGGGTGACGTGCCGTTCAACTCCTACTTCTCCGGCAACACCGTGCAGATCTGCCCGGTGGGTGCGCTGACCGGTGCCCAGTACCGGTTCCGCGCCCGGCCGTTCGACCTGGTCTCCAGCCCGAGCGTCTGCGAGCACTGCTCCGCCGGCTGTGGGCAGCGCACCGACTGGCGGCGCGGCAAGGTGCTGCGCCGGCTGGCCGGCGACGAGCCCGCGGTGAACGAGGAGTGGAACTGCGACAAGGGCCGCTGGGGCTTCCAGTACACCCGGGCCACCGACCGGCTGACCAACCCGCTGGTCCGCGACGAGCGCACCGGCGAGCTGCGCGAGGCCTCCTGGAGTGAGGCGCTCACCGTGGCCGCCGAGGGTCTGCGCGCGGCCCGGGACAGCGGGCAGGGCACGGCGGTGCTCACCGGCGGTCGGCTGACCGTCGAGGACGCCTACGCGTACGCGAAGTTCGCCCGGGTCGCGCTCAACACCAACGACATCGACTTCCGGGCCCGGCCGGTCTCCCGCGAGGAGGCCGACTTCCTGGCCAGCTCGGTCGCCGGGGTCACCGACGTCACCTACACCGACGTGGAGAACGCGCCGGCGGTGGTGCTGGTCGGTCTGGAGCCGGAGGAGGAGTGCCCCATCCTCTTCCTGCGGCTGCGCAAGGCGTACCTGAAGAAGACCCTGACGGTGTACGCGCTGGCGCCGTTCGCCACCCGCGGCCTGGAGAAGCTCGGTGCCAAGCTGGCCCGGGTGGTGCCGGGCGAGGAGGCCAGCGTGCTCGCCGAGCACGCCACGGTCGCCGAGGCGCTGAGCGCGCCGGGCGCGATCCTGATCGTCGGCGAGCGGCTGGCCAGTGTGCCGGGTGGGCTCTCCGCCGCGGCGGACGTGGCCCGGCGTACCGGCGCGAAGCTGGCCTGGGTGCCGCGGCGCGCGGGTGACCGCGGCGCGGTCGACGCCGGCTGCCTGCCCAACCTGCTCCCCGGTGGCCGGCTCGTCACCGAGCCGGCGGCGCGGGCCGAGCTGGGCGAGGCGTGGGACATCCCGGCCGGGGTGATCCCGAGCCAGGCCGGTCGGGACACCGACCAGATCCTGGCGGCGGCGGCCAACGGGCAGCTCGGCGCGCTGGTGGTGGGCGGTGTCGACCCGGCCGACCTGGCCGACCCACGGCTGGCCGAGACCGCCCTGGACGCGGTGCCGTTCCTGGTCAGCCTGGAACTGCGCGGCAGCGCGGTGACCCGGCGGGCCAACGTGGTGCTGCCGATCGCCCCGGTGGTCGAGAAGGCCGGCAGCTTCCTGGACTGGGAGGGTCGGCTGCGTCCGTTCGAGGCGGTGCTGCAGACCGCGGCGATGACCGACGGCCGGGTGCTCGACGCGCTTGCCGCGCTGCTCGACGTGCGGCTCGGCACCGCAGACGTGCCGAGCGTGCGACGTGAGCTGGGCACCCTGCCGGCGACCCGCACGCAGCGACCGGCCGCGCCGTCGGTGGCCCCGGCCTCGGTGCCGCACCCGGGCGCCGGGCAGGCCGTCCTGGCCACCTGGCACCAGCTGGTCGACCTGGGCACCCTGACCGACGGTGACGAGCACCTCGCCGGCACCGCCCGTCCGCCGGTGGTCCGGCTGGGCAAGGGCACTGCCGAGGCGCTCGGCGTCAGCGACGGTGACGCGGTCACGGTGGGCACGGACCGGGGGGCGCTGACCCTGCCGGCGGAGCTCACCGAGATGCCGGACGGCGTGGTCTGGCTGCCGACCAACTCACCGGGCTCGACCGTGCGACGCAGCCTCGGGGTGACGTCCGGCGCGGTCGTCCGGATCTCCGTTCCCGCACCGAGCACGGCCGTCCCGGCCGGGCGGGTGGCGGCGGACGAGTCCGGTCTTTCGGGTCCGCTCCTCAACGCTGGGGGTAACCAGTGACCGCCTCATACCTCGCCCAGGACCCGACGCTGGCCGACTTCGGCCGGGATCCGTGGTGGCTGGTCCTCATCAAGATCGTTTTTGCGTTCGCCTTCGGTCTGCTGGCCACCCTGCTCGGCGTCTGGTTCGAGCGGCGCGTGGTGGGCTACATGCAGGTGCGGCCCGGCCCCAACCAGGTCGGCCCGTTCGGCCTGCTGCAGACCCTGGCCGACGGCCTGAAGATGGCCTTCAAGGAGGACATCCTGCCGAAGGCGGCCGACAAGGTCGTCTACTTCTTCGCCCCGACCATCTCGGTGATCTGCGCGGTCACCGCGCTGTCGGTGGTGCCGTTCGGCCCGATGGTGAGCATCTTCGGCCACCACACGCCGTTGCAGGTCACCGACGTGCCGGTGGCGGTGCTGGTGCTGCTGGCCTGCTCCTCCATGGGCGTCTACGGCATCGTGCTGGGCGGCTGGGCCTCCGGCTCGACGTACCCGCTCCTCGGCGGCCTGCGGTCGAGCGCCCAGATGATCTCGTACGAGGTCGCCATGGGGCTCTCCATCGTGGCGGTGTTCATGACCGCCGGCACGATGAGCACCAGCGGGATCGTCGCCGCCCAGGGCGACGCCACCCGGCTGACCATCTTCGGCACCGAGATCCCGGCGCCGGGCTGGTACGCGATCCTGCTGCTGCCCAGCTTCATCATCTTCTTCATCTCCACCGTGGGCGAGACCAACCGGGCGCCGTTCGACCTGCCCGAGGCCGAGTCCGAGCTGGTCGCCGGCTTCATGACCGAGTACAGCTCGCTGAAGTTCGCGCTCTTCATGCTCAGCGAGTACGTCGCGATGGTGACCATGTCCGCGGTCACCACCACGCTGTTCCTCGGCGGGTGGCGGGCGCCGTGGCCGATCACCCTCTGGGAGGGCGCCAACTCCGGTTGGTGGCCGATGCTCTGGTTCTTCGGCAAGGTGATCGCGCTGGTCTTCGTCTTCGTGTGGCTGCGCGGCACGCTGCCGCGGCTGCGCTACGACCAGTTCATGCGCTTCGGCTGGAAGGTGCTGCTGCCGATCAACCTGGTCTGGATCCTGGTCCTGTCGGGCCTGCGCTCCATCGAGGACTGGGACTCGCGCGGCAAGCTGATCGCGGTCGGCATCCCGGCCGGCATCCTGCTGATCGCCACGCTGCTCTGGCCCAACCGCCGGCCGCAGCCGAAGCCGACGACGCAGGAACAGGTGGACAGCCGCCCGTACGGGAGCTTCCCGCTGCCACCGATGGATCTTCAGGTACCACCGAGCCCGCGTATCACGCGCGTGGTCGCCGAGCGGGAGCCGGCCAACATCGCCACCGGCTCGGACTCCAGGGAGGTGTGACGTGGGCACGATCACCGGAACGTTCAAGGGCTTCGGGGTCACCTTCTCGCACATGTTCAGGAAGGTCGTCACCACCGACTACCCGTTCAAGCCGCCGGTGTCGGCGCCGCGCTACCACGGGCGGCACATCCTCAACCGGCACCCGGACGGGCTGGAGAAGTGCATCGGCTGCGAGCTGTGCGCCTGGGCCTGCCCGGCGGACGCGATCTTCGTCGAGGGTGGCGACAACACCGACGACCAGCGCTTCTCGCCGGGTGAGCGGTACGCCAGCACCTACCAGATCAACTACGCCCGGTGCATCTTCTGTGGGCTCTGCATCGAGGCCTGCCCGACCCGGTCGCTCACCATGAGCAACGAGTACGAGCTGGCCCGGGACAACCGGCAGGACCTGATCTTCACCAAGGAGCAGCTGCTCGCACCGCTGCTCGAAGGCATGGAGCAGCCGCCGCACCCGATGCGGCTGGGCGACAGCGAGAAGGACTACTACGTCGGCGCGCTGGACAACCCGGGCACCTCCGCCGGAGCCGAGACGTCCCCGATGGGCCCCGGCCGCTACCAGGTCGAGGAGCACCCCGGCGTGACGTTCCCGGGCGCCGAGCAGGCCGCCCAGCGTGCGGCGGCCGGCAAGGGAGAGGGAGCATGACCACGTCTACGGTGCTGGCCGCGGCGGGCGGGGTGTCCGGCGGCGAGGAGGTCACCTTCTGGATCCTCGCGCCGCTCGCGCTGCTCGGCGCGATCGGGATGGTGGCCGCCCGCAACGCGGTGCACTCGGCGCTCTTCCTGGTGCTCACGATGCTGTGCCTGGGCGTGTTCTACGTGCTCCAGGCCGGGCCGTTCATCGGCATGGTGCAGATCATCGTCTACACCGGCGCGATCATGATGCTGTTCCTGTTCGTGCTGATGCTGGTCGGCCGGGACGCGTCCGACTCGCTGATCGAGTCGCTGCGCGGCCAGCGGGTCGCCGCGATCGTGCTCGGGCTGGGCTTCGCCGGCCTGGTCGGCGGCGCGCTCTACCGGGCGCTGGAGGGGACGACCGCGGTGGGCCTGGAGCAGGCCAACGCGGAGGGCAACGTGCAGGGCGTCGCCCGGCTGTTGTTCACCAAGTACGTCTTCGCGTTCGAGCTGACCTCGGCGCTGCTGATCACCGCGGCGGTCGGCGCGATGGTGCTCGCACACGTCGAGCGGCGCAAGCAGGACAAGATCGACCAGCCGTCGACCATGCGGGCCCGCTTCGCCCCGGGCAACTACCCCGGCCCCAAGCCGGGCCCCGGCGTCTTCGCGACCTCCTCCTCGGTGGCCACCCCGGCGCGGCTGCCGGACGGCCGGCTCAGCGAGCGGAGCACGCCGGACATCCTGCCGGTGCGGGAGCTGACCGCCCAGGAGACCACGCTGAAGGGGACAGACCAGTGACGCCCGACTACTACCTCGTGCTGGCCGCGGTGCTGTTCACCATCGGTGCCGCCGGGGTGCTCGTCCGACGCAACGCGATCGTGCTGTTCATGTGCGTGGAGCTGATGCTCAACGCGGCCAACCTGACGCTGGTCACCTTCAGCCGGATCAACGGTGACCTCAACGGCCAGATCATGGCGTTCTTCGTGATGGTGGTGGCGGCGGCCGAGGTCGTGGTCGGCCTGGCGATCATCATGTCCATCTTCCGGACCCGGCGCTCGGCGAGTGTCGACGACGCCAACCTGCTCAAGTACTAAGGGGCAAGCAAGTGGAAGAGACTGTGCACTACGCAGAGGCCACGGGCTTGCTCGGCAGCGTCTGGCTGCTGGTGGCGATCCCGCTGGTCAGCGCGGCCGTCCTGCTGCTGCTCGGCCGGCGGGCCGACCGCTGGGGGCACTGGTTGGGCGTCGCCGCCATCGGCGCCGCGTTCGTGCTCGGCCTGGCGTCCTTCTTCCAGCTGCGCGGCCTGGAGAACAAGTCGGTCGAGCTGAGCCTCTGGGACTTCATCGCGGTCGGTGACCTGCGGGTCGACTTCGGCCTGCTGTTCGACCCGCTGGCCGCGGTCTTCGTGCTCCTGATCACCGGCGTGGGCTTCCTCATCCACCTGTACGCCGTGGAGTACATGGCGCACGACGCGGGCCGCCGCCGGTTCTTCGCGTACTTCAACCTGTTCGTCGCGGCCATGCTGCTGCTGGTGCTCGGCAACAACTACGTGATGCTGTACTTCGGCTGGGAGGGCGTCGGTCTGGCGTCGTACCTGCTGATCTCCTTCTGGTACGAGCGGCCCAGCGCCGCCACCGCCGGCAAGAAGGCCTTCCTGATGAACCGGGTCGGCGACGCCGGCCTGGCCATCGGCATCTTCATCATGTTCGCCACCCTGGGCACCACCCAGTACGACGAGGTGTTCAACGGCGTCACCGGGCTGGCCGGCTCGACCGTGCTGGTGCTCGGCCTGCTGCTGCTGCTCGGCGCGACCGGCAAGTCCGGCCAGTTCCCGCTCCAGGCGTGGCTGCCGGACGCGATGGAGGGCCCGACCCCGGTGTCGGCGCTCATCCACGCCGCCACCATGGTCACCGCGGGCGTCTACCTCATCGCCCGGTCCAACCCGATCTTCTCGGCCAACTCCACCCTCCAGCTCGTGGTGGTCAGCGTCGGCGCGCTCACCCTGCTGATCGGCTGCATCATCGGCGCGGCCAAGGACGACATCAAGCGGGTGCTCGCCTGGTCCACGGTGAGCCAGATCGGCTACATGTTCCTCGGCGTCGGTCTGGGCGGCGCGGCGTACGCGCTGGCCATCGTGCACCTGCTGGCGCACGGCTTCTTCAAGGCCAACATGTTCCTGGGCGCCGGCTCGGTCATGCACGGGATGAAGGACCAGGTGGACATCCGCCGCTTCGGTGGGCTGTCGAAGTACATGAAGATCACCTGGTTGACCTTCATGATGGGCTGGCTGGCCATCATCGGCATGTTCCCGTTCTCCGGCTTCTTCTCCAAGGAGCCGATCATCGTGGCCGCCTTCGAGCGGGCGGACTGGACCGCCTGGCTCTTCGGCGGGGCGGCGCTGCTCGGTGCCGGGCTGACCGCGTTCTACATGACCCGGCTCTTCGTGCTCACCTTCCACGGCCCGAAGCGCTGGACCGAGGACATCGAGCACCCGCACGAGTCGCCTGCGCTGATGACCATCCCGCTGGTCCTGCTGGCGATCGGCTCGGTCGGCGCCGGTTTCCTGCTCGCCACCTCGGTGCCGGACTGGCTGACGGCGACCGCCGGGCTGGGCGCGCACGAGGAGGCGCACGAGCCGGTCCTCTCGCACGCCGTGATCACCGTGCTGTCGCTGCTGGTCACCGTGCTGGGCGCCGGGCTGGCCTGGTTCCTGTTCCGGGCCGGTACGGCCACCGCGCCGCAGCCGGCCGGTGTGCTGGTCACCGCCGCCCGGCGCAACCTCTACACCGACACGGTGAACGAGGCGGTCTTCGAGAAGCCGGGCATCTTCCTCACCCGGGCGCTGGTCTTCCTCGACAACCGGGGCGTCGACGGGCTGGTCAACGGGCTCGCCGCCGCGGTCGGCGGTGGCTCGGGCCGGCTCCGGCGGCTGCAGACCGGCTTCGTCCGCTCGTACGCCACCTCGATCCTGGCCGGTGCGCTGCTGGTGATGGCGGCGTTCCTGGCGGTGCAGGCCGGGTGGTTGGCGTGATCGACCTCTTCCCGGCCGCCCCCGCCGGCGGACCACGCAGTGACGACGGAGGTAAGGCCGCATAATGTCCAACTTCCCGTTCCTCTCGGTGCTCACCGTGGCGCCGCTGGTCGGCGCCCTGGTGGTGGCCTTCCTGCCGCGCCACCGGCCGGAGCTGGCCAAGCAGGTGGCGTTCGCCTGGTCGCTGCTGGTGCTGGTGCTCTCGGTGGTGATGTGGGTCAGCTTCAACGCCGGCGGTGACCGGTTCCAGTTCCGCGAGTCGTACTCGTGGATCCCGAACTGGGGCGTCAGCTTCACCTTCGCCGCCGACGGCATCGCGCTGGTCATGCTGATGCTGATCGCGGTGCTGGTGCCGCTGGTGATCCTGGCGTCCTGGCACGACGCCGAGTCGTCGAAGCGGTCGGTGCCCGTCTACTTCGCGCTGCTGCTGGTCCTCGAGTGCACGATGATCGGCGTCTTCGCCGCCGCAGACGTCTTCCTGTTCTACGTGTTCTTCGAGGTCATGCTGGTGCCGATGTACTTCCTGATCGGCAGCTACGGCGGCCACCAGCGGCAGTACGCGGCGGTGAAGTTCTTCCTCTACTCGCTCGTCGGCGGCCTCTTCATGCTGGCCGCGGTGATCGGGCTGTGGGTGGTCGGCGGCAAGACCTTCGACTGGCAGGCGCTGTCGCAGGTCGACATCAGCACCGGCACCGAACGCTGGCTGTTCCTCGGCTTCTTCCTCGCGTTCGCCATCAAGGCCCCGTTCTTCCCGTTCCACACCTGGCTGCCGGACGCCGGTGGCGCCGCACCGGCGGGCGCCGCCGCTCTGCTCGTCGGCGTGCTGGACAAGGTCGGGACGTTCGGCATCCTGCGCTACTGCCTGCCGCTGTTCCCCGAGGCGTCGAAGTGGTTCGCGCCGTGGGCGCTGGCGCTGGGCGTGATCGGCATCGTCTACGCCGCGCTGCTGGCGGTCGGCCAGAACGACCTCAAGCGGCTGGTGTCGTACACCTCGATTGCGCACTTCGGCTTCATCGGGGTGGGCATCTTCGCCTTCACCACCCAGGCCGGGACCGGCGCCGTGCTCTACATGCTCAACCACGGTCTGGCCACCGGCCTGCTCTTCCTCGTGGTGGGCATGCTGATCGCCCGGCGTGGCTCGGCCCTGATCAGTGACTTCGGTGGTGCCGGCAAGCTGGTCCCGTTGCTCGCCGGGGTGCTCTTCTTCGCCGGTCTCGCCTCGCTCGCGCTGCCCGGCACGGCACCGTTCATCTCCGAGTTCCTGGTGCTGATCGGCACCTTCACGGTGAACAAGCCGGTCGCGGTCATCGCCACGCTCGGCATCATCCTGGCCGCCGCGTACGTGCTGTGGATGGTGCAGCGCACCACCCAGGGCACGCTCAACCCGGCACTGACCGAGGTCGACGGCATGCGCCGCGACCTCAACCTGCGCGAGAAGGTCGTGGTCGCCCCGCTGATCGCGCTGATCGTGCTGCTCGGCTTCTACCCCAAGCCGGTCACTGACGTGATCAACCCCGCCGTCCAGGCGACCATGGACGACATCGGCAGGACCGACCCCGCCCCGTCGGTGGGCGGCACCGTCCAGGAGGCGGCAAAGTGACCGAGTTGAAACTGCCGTCGCTCGACTACGCGGCGCTCGCCCCGATCATGATCATGCTGGGCGTCGCGCTGCTCGGCGTACTGGTCGAGGCCTTCGTACCCCGGCGCCTGCGGCACGTCGTGCAGCTGACGCTGGCCCTGCTGGCCGTCCTCGCCGCGCTGACCATGGTGGTCCTCAACGCCGACGACCGGATCATCACCGCCGGCCAGGCCCTCGCGGTGGACGGGCCGACGCTCTTCCTCCAGGGCGCGATCCTGGTGCTGGCCGCGATGGCGCTGCTGCTGATCGGTGACCGCTCGGTGGAGCGTGGCGGGGCGTTCGTCGCCCAGGCCGCGGTCACCGCCGAGTCGGCCGACGACCGGCGGCAGGCCGAGGGGCGCAACGGCCTCACCGAGGTCTACCCGCTCATCACGTTCGCGATCGGCGGCATGCTGATCTTCGTGGCGGCGAACGACCTGCTGACGATGTTCATCGCGCTGGAGGTCTTCTCGCTGCCGCTGTACCTGCTCTGCGCGCTGGCTCGTCGCCGGCGGCTGCTGAGCCAGGAGGCGGCGATGAAGTACTTCCTGCTTGGCGCGTACGCCTCGGCGTTCTTCCTGTTCGGGGTGGCCCTGATCTACGGCTTCACCGCCGGCATCCCGGGCCGCGGGGCGGGGGTCGACTTCGCCACCATCAACGCGGCGGTGACCGAGTCGCCGGCCAGCCCGGTGCTGCTCTTCGCCGGCATGGCGCTGCTCGCCATCGGCCTGCTCTTCAAGGCGGCGGCCGCCCCGTTCCACGTCTGGACGCCGGACGTCTACCAGGGCGCGCCGACCCCGGTCACCGGCTTCATGGCCGCCTGCACCAAGGTCGCCGCGTTCGGCGCGCTGCTGCGCGTCTTCCACGTCGCGTTCGCCGGTGCCGCCTGGGACTTCACCCCGGTGCTCGGCGCGGTGGCGGTGCTGACCATGCTGGTCGGCGCGGTGCTCGCGGTCACCCAGACCGACATCAAGCGGCTGCTCGCGTACTCCTCGATCGCCAACGCCGGCTACCTGCTGGTCGGTGTGCTGGCGCCGAGCCGGGACGGGCTCTCCGGCACGATGTTCTACCTGGTCGCGTACGGCTTCTCGGTGCTGGCCGCGTTCGCGGTGGTCACCCTGGTCCGCGACGACGACGGGGAGGCCACCCACCTGTCCCGCTGGGCGGGGCTGGGCCGGCGCTCGCCGTTCTTCGCCGGGCTGTTCACCTTCATCCTGCTGGCCTTCGCCGGCATTCCGCTGACCAGCGGTTTCACCAGCAAGTTCGCGATCTTCGGGCCGGCGCTGGACGACGGTCAGGCCTGGCTGGTGATCGCCGGTGTGCTGACCAGCATGGTGCTGGCCTTCCCGTACCTGCGGGTCGTGGTGATGATGTGGCTCTCCGAGCCGGGCGAGTCCACGCCGACCGTCACCGTGCCCGGCGGCCTCACCTCCGCCGCGCTGATGATCGGCGTACTGGCCACTCTGGTGCTGGGCGTCGCCCCGGCGCCGCTGCTCGACCTGGCCGCCGGAGCCGCCGACTTCGTGCGTTGACCAGAGGCTCGACCATCGGGGGCCGGCACGCGTTCGCGTGTCGGCCCCCGGTGCGTATCCCCGGCCCGGAGCAGGTAGAACGGGTGTGGCATGGTTGAAGCGTGGTGATTCCGGCTGGCGAGCGTTCAGGTGCCACCGGCTCCGGCGGTCGCCGGGGCCGGGCGAGCACGAGTCAGTTCGGCGCGCTCGGCCTCCATCTCGCCGATCCCCGCGTCGAGGCGTCCGTGCTGGGTCTGCTGGACGCGGTCGAGGTCGAGCTGCGGGCCAGTGTGGCCAGCGCCGACCCGTTCGTCACCGAGGCCGCCCGGCACCTCGTCGAGGCCGGGGGCAAGCGGTTCCGGCCGCTGCTGGTGGCGTTGGGCGCCCAGTTCGGTGACCCCACCGGCCCGCGGGTCGTTCCGGCGGCCGTGGTGATGGAGCTCACCCACCTGGCCACGCTGTACCACGACGACGTGATGGACGAGGCGGCCGTGCGCCGGGGCGCGCCGAGCGCGAACTCCCGCTGGACCAACTCGGTCGCCATCCTGGTCGGTGACTACCTCTTCGCGCGGGCCGCCGACATCGCGGCCGACCTGGGCCCGGAGGCGGTCCGGTTGCAGGCGCGTACCTTCGCCCGGCTGGTGCACGGTCAGATCGCGGAGACGGTCGGGCCGCGCGCCGGCGACGACCCGGTCGCGCACTACCTGCACGTGATCGCCGAGAAGACGGGCTCCCTGATCGCCACGTCGGCCCGGTTCGGCGGCATGTTCGCTGGTGCCTCCGCCGAGCACGTCGAGGCGCTGGCCGGGTACGGCGAGACGATCGGCGTCGCCTTCCAGCTCTCCGACGACCTGCTGGACATCGCCTCCGAGTCGGTGCAGTCGGGCAAGACGCCCGGCACGGACCTGCGCGAGGGTGTGCCCACGCTGCCGGTGCTCTACGCGTGCGCGGCGGACGACTCCGACGCGTCCTCGATGCGGCTGCGGGAAATTCTGGCCACCGGCCCGCTGACCGACGACGCGCTGCACGCCGAGGCGCTGGGGCTGCTGCGGGAGAGCCCGGCGCTCAAGCGGGCGCGGGAGACCGTGCGCAGCTACGCCGAGGACGCCCGCGCGCGCCTGGCCCCGCTCCCGGACGGCCCGTCCCGCCGCGCCCTCGAATCGCTCTGCGACTACATCGCCGACCGCACCAGCTGATCTGCGGCGCGACCCGCCCCGGCGGCGGTGCAGGGTCAACAGGCGGCTGCCGACGAGCATGAGGGCGGCGGCGAGCAGCATGGCCACCGCAGCCGTGGTCCACATCGTCGGGTAGCCGAGGTGGGCGGCCAGCGGGCCGAGGGTCAGCGGGCCGAGGCAGCCGCCCGCGTACACCCCGGTCTGGGTGATCGAGGTGGCGGCGGCCGGGGCCTGCGGGTGCAGCCGGACCACCGCGAAGTTCATCAGGCCGGGCCAGGCCCAGCCCAGGCCGAAGCCGAGCACCACGCCCACCACCAGCGGCACCGTGCCGGCCAGCGCGAGCAGGCAGAGCCCGACGGCGCCGGCCACCAGCATCGCGGCGATGAGCACCACGTGGCCGGTGGCGCGTCGGTCGGCCAACCACCCGGCGCCCACCCGGGCCGTCACGCAGACCGCGCTGCCCAGGGTCAGGGTGAGACCGGCGAGGCCCGGAGAAAGGCCCCGAGACGCCGCGGAGTCCACCAGGAAGGTGCCCAGCGCGTTGGCGGCGGCCGCGGCCAGTGTCGCCGCCGCACCGACCACCACGAGCGCCACCGTGGCCCGGCCAGCGCGCCCCGCGCCCGCCCGCCGGCCGCGGCCGGGCATCTGCCGGGGTACGGCGGGCAGCGTCGTCAGGGCCGCGCCGGCGGCCGCCACGAACGCCCAGCGCCAGCCGGCGGTCAGGGCGATGGTGGGCACCGCCGCCCCGGCCAGCAGGGTGGAGACGGGGATGGCTGCCTGCTTGACGCCGAAGGACAGCCCCTGCCGGCGGGTCGGGACGTGCTGCGCCAGCGCGGCGTTGCTGGCCAGTTGGCCGAGGGCGTTCGCGGCGGAGCTGAGTGCCAGCAGCCCGACCAGCACCGGGTACGACCGGGCGAGCGCCGCCACGGCCAGCATCGACGCGGCGGCTAGCACGATGCCGCAGCGGGCCACCACGGCCGGCCCGTACCGCTCGACCAGGCGACCGGAGGGCACCGAGGCCAGCGCGCTGACCCCGAAGTAGACCGCCACGGCCAGGCCCAGACCGGCCGGGGAGAAGCCGAGGTCCGCGCCCATCTGCACGGCGAGACCACCGAGCAGGAAGACGGGCAGCACGCAGGCGACGGTGGTGAGGACAGCGCCGGCGCTGGCCCGGATCGGGCGGGGCCGGGTGGTGTCCGGGGCGGAGGTGGAGGCGGTGTCTGTCATCGTTCGGCAAACCTACGCGAGCCCGGCTCGGACCACTCCCGGTGACCGGCGGTGTGCAAGGCGTGGATGGTGATCTGGCATCCTCGACCCGAACAGGCATTTCGCACCCGGCCTGTTTTTCATATGGTGTAAGTCCCCGGCGGCGGAGGTGGTTGTGCGCGACCCCTTGGCAGAACCTTCGGACCTGATCCGCAGCGTGTCCCGAGCGCTGCGGGTGCTCGAGTCGGTCGGTCGCGCCCCGAAGGGGCTGACCGTGAAGCAGATCGCCCGGCGCTGCGAGCTGACCGTGGCCACCACCTACCACCTGGTCCGCACCCTCGCCTACGAGGGCTACGTGATCCGTCGGGAGGACGGCACGTACATCGTGGGGTTGGAGGTGGCCGACCGCTACCGGGAGCTGGTGACCGCGTTCCGGGGCCCGCCGGCGGTCGGAGAGACGCTGCGGCGCGCCGCCGTGGACACCGGCTACAGCCACTACCTGGGCCGCTTCGTCGGTGGCCAGGTCGCCGTCACGGCGGTCGCCGAGGGGCACCGGTCGCCCTACCTGGAGGACCTCGTCCCCGGCTTCGACGAGGGAGCGCACGCCACCGCCCTCGGCAAGTCCCTGCTCGCCACCCTCAGCGCCGAACAACGCTTCCGCTACCTGCGGGAGTACGGCATGCGCCCGTTCACCACCGCCACCTTGACCAGCACCGAGACGTTCGAGGCCGACCTGGCCGCCGGCGACCGACGCGGGATGCAACTGGAGCTGGGCCAGTTCCGCCAGGGCGTGGCCTGCGCGTCCGTGCTGGTCACGCCGGACAAGGACATGGAACGCCGCGTCGTGCTGGCGTGCGCGCTGCCGGCCAGCGAGATGATGACCTCCGCCCGGGTGGTCCGGGCGAAGCTGCTCACCGTGGCCCGCGCCGTCGCCGACGCCATCGCCGCCGACTGACCCGGACGCCGGAGAGGCCCTCTCCCGGGCTGGGAGAGGGCCTCTCGGGGCGGTCCAGCGCCGGACCGCCGGAACAACGTCAGCTGCCCACCGGGCCGCCGTCCAGGCGCCAGGTGACCACCACGCCCGGCTTGGCGTAGTCGCCGTCCGGCCAGTTGGAGGCCGGGTTCTCCACCGAGGCCCCGGTGATCTCACCCGGGTGCTGCACGGCGACGAAGACGGAGCGGTTGTCGCCGGTGATGAACGGGCCGCAGGTCTCCGCGCCGAGCGGCACGGTCAGGAACTGCTTGAGGTGGCCGCGCTCCGGGCCCTCCACGGCGGTGGCGAACAGGCCGTCGTTGCTGCCCAGCGCGTTGCCGTCCGTGGAGATCCACAGGTTGCCGGTGGCGTCGAAGGCGACGTTGTCCGGGCAGGAGATCGGGGAGACCTTGGTCTTGTCGTACCCGGCGAAGAAGGTCGACGCGTCGGTCGGGTCGCCGCAGACGATCGGCAGCGACCAGGCGAACGTCTCGGCCGTGTTGTCGCCGCGGTCCTCGACCAGCTCCAGGATCTGCCCGTGCTTGTTGGCGTTACGCGGGTTGGCCTCGTCCGCCTTCGGGTTGCTGCCGACGCCCCGGTTGGTGTTGTTGGTCAACGCCACGTACACCTTGCCGGTGAGCAGGCTCGGCTCGACGTCCTCCGGGCGGTCCATCTTGGTCGCGCCGACCTTGTCGCCGGCGAGCCGGGTGAAGGTGAGCACGTCCGCGGCGGTCATCCCGTCGACGAACGACCGGTTGCCGCTGACCAGCTTGATCCAGCGGCCCCGGCCGTTGAACGCGCCGTCGGCGGGGAGCTTGCCCGAGCCGTCGATCTCCGCCGCGCTGGTCTGGTCCAGCTTCGCCACGTACAGGGTGCCGGACTCCAGCAGCGTCAGGTTGTGCTTGCGGGCAGCCCAGGAGTTGCCCTTCATCAACTTGTTGTCCGAGACGAACTTGTAGAGGTAGTCGAACCGCTCGTCGTCGCCCATGTACGCGACCACGTGGCCGTCCTTGGCCACGATCACGTTCGCGCCCTCGTGCTTGAACCGGCCCATCGCGGTGTGCTTGCGCGGGCGGCTCTCCGGGTCGAACGGGTCGATCTCGACGATCCAGCCGAACCGGTGCGCCTCGTTGGGGTGCTTGGCCAGGTCGAAGCGCTCGTCGGCGCGCTCCCACTTGCGGCTGCCGCTCGGGTAGCGCGAGGCCGTGCTGATGCCGTAGCGGTCCAGCTTCGGCTTCAGCTCCGCCGGGGCGCCGTCGGCGCCGACGAAGTACTGGTTGAAGTTCTCCTCGCCGGAGAGCACCGTGCCCCACGGGGTCACGCCGCCGGCGCAGTTGTTCAGCGTGCCGACGACCGTACGGCCCTTGGGGTCGGCGGCGGTCTTCAGCCAGGCCGAGCCGGCCGCGGGACCGGTCAGGTCGAACTTGGTGCTGAGCGCGGTGACCCGGCGGTTGTACGGCCGGCGGCCGTTGTCGACCGGCGTCCACTGCCCGGTGCCGGCGACCCGCTCGATCTCCACCACGGACATGCCGTGCGCCGCCATCGCGGTGCGCAGCTGCTCCACCGAGAGCCCGTCCAGGCCCGGGAAGCCCGGGAACATCAGGTCCTCGTTGGTGTACTCGTGGTTGACCACGAGCAGCGCCCGGTCGCCCCGCTTGTCCAGCGGCAGCACGCCCACGAAGTCGTTGTTGTAGCCGAATTGCTTCGACTGCGCGGCGGCGGTCTGCTTGTGCACGTTGAACTCGGGGGCGCCCGGCACCACCGGGTCACCCCACTTGATCACCACTGCGTGGTCGTACCCGTTCGGCACGACCAGGGTGTCCAACTTGTTCGGCGGGATCGGCTTGAAGGTCAGGGCCCCGCTGCCGACACCGGTGCTGGGGCGTCCGAAGCCGAACGCCTCCGGGACGTCCGGGACGTCCGGCGCGGCCATGGCGGGCGCCGCTCCGGCCAGCGCACCGGCCGCCGCGCCACCGAAGCCGAGGACGAGCGCGCCGACCGCGCCGGCCCGGACCACGCCGCGCCGCGAGACCTCCGCGTTCACCACGTCTCCGAAGTACTCGTTGTCGGAGGTGTTCGGGATCGGGTGGTCGCAGGCGTTTCCGCAGCGGTAGAGACAGGTCATGGCGTCACGGCTGCCGTGGCGGGTGGCGCCCAACAGCGGGAGCAGCCGGGGACGGTCGCTCATGGGAGGAGCCTCCTGGGGGAAGGTCGGTGGCACGCGGGATCAGTCATTGGTCGGGCGTACCTGCGGGACGCTAGGAGGACGTGGTGAGCGGTCGTCGGCCGCGATGTGAACCAGGCGTGAACACCTCTGTGAACGCCGGCCGGGCGCAACCGGTCTGACCTCGGGCTGAACCGATCGGCGTGACCGCACGTATTCACGAGCGGACGCACCGCCGGACGCGCGCCGGAAGCGAGGAGACCGCCATCAGCGACCATGACGCCCAACTGCTGCGCGCGCTGCACGACGAGCACGCGGAGGCGCTGTACGCACACGCCCTGCGGCTGGTCAACGGGGACCGGCAGCGGGCTGAGGACCTGGTCCAGGAGACGCTGCTGCGGGCCTGGCGGCACCCGGAGTCGCTCGACCCGCGACGCGGCTCGGTGCGGGCCTGGCTGTTCACCACCGCCCGCAACCTCGCCATCGACGCCTGGCGACGGCGGTCCACCCGGGTCGGCGAGGTGTTCACCGACGAGATACCCGAGCCGCCGGAGGTGGTCGACGAGGCCGAGCGCGCCGTGGAGGCGTGGACCGTCGCCGAGGCGCTGAACCGGCTCAGCCCGACCCACCGCGAGGTGCTGGTCGAGTGCTTCTACCAGGGGCGGTCGGTGGCCGAGGCGGCGTCCCGGCTGGGCGTGCCACCGGGCACCGTGAAGTCCCGCACCCACTACGCGCTGCGGTCACTACGGTTGGTCCTGGCTGAGATGGGAGTGACGGGATGACCCGGTGCGAGTTCGCGCACGACGACGGCGCGTACGTGCTGGGCGCCCTGGCCCCCGCCGAGCGGGCGGCCTACGAGCGGCACCTCGCCGGCTGCGCCTCCTGCCGGGACGCGGTCGCCGAGATCGCCGTCCTGCCCGGGCTGCTCGGTCGCCTCGACCCGGCGGGTCTGGAGCAGTTCCTGCCCCCGCCGGCCCCGCCCCGGGTGCCCGCACTGCTCGACGAGGCCCGGGCCCGTCGGCGCCGGGAGCGGTGGGCCACCCGCCGGCGGTACGCGCTGACCGGGCTGGTCGCCGCCGCGTTGGCACTGGTGGTCGGCGTGGGCACCGCGACGGTGCTGCGGGGCACGCCGGGCATTCCGGGCTCACCGGGGACGCCCGGGCCGCAGGTGTCGATGGTCGCCATGCGACCGGTGGCCTCCGCCGGGCCGGTGCACGCCGAGATCGGGCTGACCGGCACGGACTGGGGCACCGAGGTGACCATGCGCTGCGGGTACGACCCGCGGACCGGCTACGGCAAGGCGTACACCTTCCGCCTGGTGGCGCGCGGCCCGGACGGCGCCACCGAGCAGATCGGGTCCTGGCTGGCCGCGCCGGGCGACGCCCTGCAGTTCACCGGCGCCACCCGGTTCACCGACGCCGAGCTGGTCAGCGTCGAGCTGCAACGCGCCGACGGCACCCCGGTCCTCTCCTACGCCGTCCCCTGACCCGGGTCAGGGGACGGGAACGGGGGTGCGGGGAGTGGCGGCGCGGGTGCGGGCGCGCGTGCGGCGGGACTGGCGGACGGCGTCGGCGGTGAAGACGACGAGGGCGAGCCAGACCAGCGCGAAGCCGGCGAGGCGGGCCGGTGGCATCGGCTCGTGGAAGATCAGCACACCGCAGCCGAGCTGGAGGATCGGCGCCAGGTACTGGATCATGCCGAGGCTGGACAGCGGCAGCCGGTTGGCGGCCCCGGCGAAGAGCAGCAGCGGGATCGCGGTGGCCGCGCCGGCCAGCACGAGCAGCGCGGTGTGCCCGGCCGAGACGTGCCCGAAGGTCGACTCGGCGCGCCGGGTGAGCCAGGCCAGGTAACCCAGCGCGGGCAACGCCAGCACCGCCGACTCGACGAAGAGCCCCTCCGCGGCGGGCAGCCCGAGCCGCTTCTTGACCAGGCCGTAGCCGGCGAAGCTGAAGGCCAGGGTCAGCGCCAGCCAGGGCAGCCGGCCGTAGTCCACGGTGAGCACGGCGACCGCCGACGCGCCGATGCCCAGCGCCACCCACTGTGCCGGGCGCAGCCGCTCCCGCAGCACCGTCACCCCGAGCAGCACCACCACCAGCGGGTTGATGAAGTAGCCGAGCGCCGTCTCCACCACCCGGTCCGAGTTGACCCCGTAGATGTAGGTGCCCCAGTTGACCGCGATCAGCGCGGCGGCGGCGACGATCCCGGCCAGCGCCCAGGGCCGGCGCAGCAGCGCCCGCAGGAAGCCGACGTTGCGCAGGGCGGCCAGCAACAGGGCCACGAAGGCCACCGACCAGACGATCCGGTGGGCGAGGATCTCCAGCGGGCCGGCCGGTCGCAGCAGCTTGAGGTACAGCGGAAAGAAGCCCCAGAGCAGGTACGCGCCGAGGCCGTAGAGGTATCCCAGGCGGAGTGGCGTCACGCCTCCACCGTAAGGGGTGAACCTCCGCTTTGATCCTTTCCGGTGACCGGGGTCACGGGCGGCCGGCGGTCGAGCTGCATCCACCGCTCCGGCACGTCCAGCGGGGTGAAGCCCACCCTCGCGTACACCTCGTGCGCGTCGTTGGTGCACAACAGGATCCGGCGTACGCCCAACTCGGCCAGGTGGTCGCGGACGGCGCCGGCCAACCAGCCGCCCAACCCCTGACCCCGGGCGGCCCGATCCACGTACACGTCGCAGAGCCAGGCGAAGGTGGCGCCGTCCGTGACCGCCCGCGCCACCGCCACCTGGCGGCCGTCACCGGGCCGGTAGACGCCGAACGGCAGCGAACCGGCGAACGCCCGCAGGACCGTCTCCCGGTCCCGCCCCAGGGCCCAGTACGCGTCGGTGGACAGCCATTCGTGCACCCGGTCCAGATCGAGCCGGTGGGGATCGGTGCTGAGGAGGTGGCCGTCGGCGCGGGTCAGCGAGAACACCCCGTGACGCTAGCCGCCCGGGTCGGCCCGCGCGCCGGCCAATTCCCGAACTCTGGTCACCGGTCCGCCCGGACTCCGGCCACGGCCGGGGCCCGGGCGGGGCCGGTCGATCGTGGTCAGTCCCGGTCGAGGATGGCGCCGAGGACCCAGGTCACGATGCTCACGAAGAGCGCGCCCAGCACGGCCGCGGGCCAGAAGCCGTCCACCGAGAACGGCAGCCCGGCCTGGTCGGCGATCCAGCTGGTGAGCAGGAACAGCAGCCCGTTCACCACCAGCGCGATGAGACCCAGGGTCAGCAGGTAGAAGCCACAACCGACGGTCTTGATGATCGGCTGGAGCACCGCGTTGACCACGCCGAAGATCGCCGCCACCAGGAGCAGCGTGGTGACCGTCTCGACGGTGGAGGTCGATTCCAGAATGATGCCCGGAATGAGGAGTGTGGCCAGCCAGAAGGCCAGCGCCGTGGTGGCCAGCCGAATCAGCAGCCCTTTCAGAAAACCCATGGCGGGGATCGTGCCACGGACGGGGCACCCGCGTAACCCGGTGATCGACGACCGGAACGGGTCAGCCTCGCGCCGGCCGGCCGATGAGCTGCGCCTCGATCGGGGTGGGGGAGAGCAGCGCCCACCGCAGCGCACGCCGGTTGACCACGGCCACCATGTCGTCCCGGATCCGCGTCAACCACTCGGCCGACCCGCCCAACCCCAGCGCGGTGCCGGCCAGCGCGGCCTCGGTGGCGTCCAACGGTTGCAGCACCGCCAGGTCGGCCCGGGTCAGCGCGTCCGCGTCCGCCGGGGTCAGCTCGTCCCGGACCACCAGCGTGGCCCGCCAGGGCGGCCCCGGCTCGGCCTCGGCCGGCACCGGCCCGGCGTCCACCACCAGCAGCAACGGCCGCAGCGCGGTGCCCACCCCGTCGGCGACCGGCCGCCCCGGCGGGATCAGCGGGATCGTCCCGCCCGGCGCGCCCACACCCCGGACGAACCGTTCCCAGGCGCGTGGCCGTGCGGTCTGGACCACCACCAGGGCACCCAGCGCCATCGCGCGCAGTGCCACCAACTGGGCGGCACGCACGCCGCCGACCAGCAGCACCCGGGTGCTCTCCGGCCGGAACAGCCGGACGGTGACCGCCCCGCCGTGCCGGTTCGTGCCGACCATCATCCCGGCCTCGCCCAGGGTCAGCTCCCAGTTGTCCGGCGCCGGCCGCTGTTGTGCCTCGGGGGTGGCCTGCGCCAGCGGCAGCGTGCCGGCGAGCCCGGCGAGGTGCGCACCGTCGAGCCGGCGCAGCTCACCACCCAGGCCGGTCACCAGCCGGTCCAGTGCCTCAGCGGCCGCGGTCAGCTCCGTTGCCGTCCCGGCGGCCAGGCGTACGGTCAGCTCGGTCGGCACCCCGGTCGCGCCGGTGACCGGGGGCGGGCCGGCGCAGAGCGACACCGTCGTCGCGGTCGCCGGAAGCGCGAGCAGCCGTGGCACCAGCCGGTGCGCGCCCGCCCCCTCGGCGTCGGGCCAGCGGGTCAGCCGGAAGGTGGCCTGGAGCAGGGCGCCGGATCGGAGCACCGGCCAGGACTCCCGCACCGGTAGGCCGTCGTGGTGGGCCAGTTCGCCGAGGACGCGCAGCGCCGCCGGCACACCGAGCGGCCGGGCGGTCAGCGGCCCGAGCCGGCGGACGACGCGGCGCAGCGTGCCGGCGAGCACCCGCCGCAGGTCCTCCTCCGACCAGCCGTCCACCCGCAGCACCCGGACCGCCAGCACCGCCCGCTCCCGCCCGGCGAGCCGCCCGTCGGTGAGCTGCCGGTACGACGTGCCGACCGTGCCGCCCACCGCGGGCACCGGCGCCGGTGTTCCGGCGAGCAGCAGTTGGACGCGCAGCGGTGGCACCTCCGGCCCGACCGGGGTCAGCAGGGCGGACGGCGTGGGGATCGCCCGGGACGTGTCGCCGAGCAGGTCGCCGGGATCGCCGAGCTCCAGCAGCGCCACCATGCCGCCGGTGTCCTCCAGCAGCGCGGCCGGCCCACCGGGGAGCTCCGTCGAGCGGACCACGGTGCCCGGGGCGACCAGGTCGAGCAGCTCGGCCGGGCCGGACGGCCCGGCCAGCGCGCGGCGGCGGGTCAGGTGCCCGGCGGCGGTGCCCAGCCATTCGAAGAGCCACCGGCCTCGGACCCGGACCCAGGCGGCCGTCACCAGCAGCAGCGCCGCCAGCAGGGCCCCGACGGTGACCGGCACACCCCGGCCCAGGGTGGCGAGGACGAGCGCCACCGCGACCTGCCCGGTGACCAGTTGACCGGCGCGCATCCCGGTGCTTCCACGCCGGCCGTGGAGGGCCCAGCGGGCAACCGGCGGCCGTGGACCGGCCTTGTCGCGCTCGGCGAGCGCGGGCCCGGTGTCGGCGGGGCCGCCCGACCCGGTCACCGGCGGGACTACACCCGACCCGGTCATCGGCGGGACGACACCCGACCCGACCGGGGTCGCCGGATGCGGCCCTCCGGTGGTTGTCGCCGGCACCGCGCCTCCTCGAGCAGTGTGGGCCGTGCCGGGCGGCCGGCCGCTCCCGTGGCCCGTCACGCGCCGCGACGGGGCTGCGGCACATCGTAAGCGACCGATGTCGGTCGTGGTTGTCCACAGGCGAGGGGCGGGGGGTAGCAGAACCGCTACCGTGCCGCTACCGTCAGCCACGAAGTTCTTCGCTGACCCGCGTCCACCGTGCTCAAACGACCGGGCCACGCGACCGGCGCGTCCCCGGAGTGGGCGCGTCGACGGCCAGTCACGACCGAGGAAACGAGGTGACGTCAGGGTGTCCCAGACCCAGGCACAAGCCGCGGTGATGCAGCAGACCGCCGCGAAGTTCGAGCAGGTCGACCAGTCGTTGCAGTCCATGCTGACCGGCCTGCTGGCCGAGCTGGAGGTGTTGCAGCAGGCCTGGCGTGGCGCCGGCGGACGGTCGTTCGAGCAGGTCAAGCAGCAGTGGTCACAGGACCAGGCCGCGCTGCAGCGGGCGCTGCGCGAGACCGCCGGGGCGATCCGCACCGCCGGCCGGCAGTACGACGTCTCGGACGACGAGGCGGCCAGCCGGGTGGCCGGCACCAACCGCGGCGGCATCCAGCTGCCGCTCTGATCCCGTTGGGGAGGGAGTTCCGATGGACCATGGTGTGCTGGTCGTCAACTTCGCCGCGCTACAGCAGGCCGGCACGGACATCCAGAAGGCGCTGAACACGCTCGACTCGCAGCTCGGCCAGCTCGAACGGGACGCCGCACCGCTGGTGGCGAGCTGGAGCGGCGAGGCGCGGCAGGCGTACGAGCAGCGCCAGGCGCGGTGGCGGTCCGCCTCGCAGGATCTCCAGGCGATGCTGCGCGACATCAGGCTGGCGGTGAACGACTCCGCCGCCGACTATCTGGACACCGAGAAGAAGAACACCGGGCTGTTCCAGTGATCTAGGGCGTGTTTCCGAATTGGTGGCCGGGAGCGCCGACCGTGTCCGGGTCGGCGCCCTGGCCGCGCCTGTCGGGCGAGCCGGGCCGTCGGGTGCCGGGGTCAGGCCGGCTCGGCCGGGCGCCAGCGTCGACGGGCCGCTCGCGGCAGCACCAGGGCCAGCAGCACCAGGGCGCCAGCCGTCGTGCCGATCACCGTGCCGAGCAGCAGGGCCCGGTCCCGGGCCGTCGCCCGACGGGCCTGGCGCGCGACCAGCGCGGGGTCGGCCCGGTCGTCGGCGAGCGCGGTGACCGCCCGGGGGCCGGCCGGTCGGCCGCCACCGGTCTCGGTGACCGCCCGGTACGGGTTCAGCACGCCCGCGCCGTACCCACCGCCCCCGCCGGGGGCCGGATCGGTGGTGGCGACGATCCGTTCCGCCACCTGGGCGGCGGTCAGTTCGGGCCGGTACTGGCGCAGCAGTGCGGCGGTGGCGGCCACGAACGGCACCGCGTAACTGGTGCCCTCGACCCGATGGTGGCCCTGGCCGGGCGCGGCGGTCAGCACCTCGCTGCCCGGTGCGACCAGGTCGACATGGGGGCCGGTCTGCGAGAAGTTCGCCCGCGCGCCGTCCGCGCCGATCGCACCCACCCCGAGCACCCCGTCGTACGCGGCGGGGAACGGGCGGGGGTTCCCGCTGTCGTGCAGGTTGCCGGCCGCGGCCACCAGCACCACGTCCCGGTCGACCCCGTACCGCACCGCGGAGCGCACCTCCGGGTCGTCGGCGTACAGCACCACGGAGAGGTTCACCACGTCGGCGTCGTGGTTTACCGCCCAGCGGATGGCCCGGGCGAACTCGCGGGCGCTGACCGTACGCCCGGACTCCCGCCCCTGCACCACCTGCTGCTCACTCACCCGCACCGGCAGGATCCGGGCGCCCGGCGCCAAGCCGTGGAAGGCGACGCCGGGTCGGGGCGCCGCCGCGATGATGCTCGCCACACCGGTGCCGTGACCGGCGCAGTCCCGGCGGCCGTCCCCGCCCCGATCGAGGAGGTCGGTGCCGGCCAGCACCCGCCCGGCCAACTGCGGGTGCACCCGGTCGACCCCGGAGTCGACCACCGCGACCGTCACCCCGGTGCCGGTGGCCAGCGGCGCGAGCCGGGCGGGGTCGTACCGCTGCTGCGGCCAGGGCAGGGCCGCGACCGGCCGTACGGGGGCGAGTGGGGTCGCGCAGGTCGGAGCCGCCCGGAGCGCGGCGCCGGCCGCGACGGCCGGGGCTGCCGCGGTGGTGAGCAGGGTGGCCGCCAGCCCCGCCAGGACCGGGCGCGCAATCGACTGGGACATCGACGGCCTCCGTATGGTGTCGGCTCCGGGACGGGATGTTATCGCCTCAGCCGTGCCCCGGCGGACCGCCGCCGGCCAGCCATTGTGATCTTGATACCACCTTGTAGGTTGTACGCGATACCTGTGGCCTGTTCTCGGAAGGAGAGGTGGCCGTGACCGAATGGGAGCCGGCCACGGAGGCCGAGGTGGCGATGCGGGACGCGCTGCGCGCCAACGATCAGGAGCTGTACTTCCGTCTCCTGTCCCGCACCGATCTGCTGTTGCCGGTCTCCGCGCCAGCACTGCCCGGTCAGGCAGCCCCCGGCTGGGGCACCTGGACCACCGGCGGGCGGACCCACGTGCTGGCCTTCACCTCCGCTGCCGCGCTGCGGACCTGTCTCGGCGAGCACTCCGGCAGCAACCGGCGCATCCCGTTCACCGAGCTCGCGGTCGGCTGGCCCAACCAGGAATGGTGGCTCGCGGTCAACCCGGGGTTGCCCGTCGAGGGATACCTGCCGGCCTGGTTCGTCGCACAGCTCTCCCGGGGTGACGTCCGGCTGCCCGGCCGCGCCATGGGTGCCCGCGCCCGGCTGGAGCGCGCCGAGACCCTCGCCCGGTCCAGGACGGGCGTGACCGGCCGCGACGTCCCGCCCGCCACGGAGTCGACGCCGTCCGGGTCCGACCCGACCCCGCCCGGGCGGCCCGCGCCGACGCGGGGCACGGTGCCCCGGGTGGGCGCTCCGACGGCGCCCGGCACGTCGTCCCGCTCGCCCGGCCCGGGTGAGCTGTCGCGCCGACCCGGCGGGGACGACATGCCCGCCGCCGGCCAGCGGTACCCGACCGGCCCGCCCCGACCCGGCGGTGCGGGCACGGAGTCCGTGCCCGCCGCCTCCCGGTCCGCCGCGTCCCGGTTCGCGCCGCTGAAGCCCGCCGACCACCCCGGTGCCGTCCCGACCGACCAGTCGGGTCCCGGCGCGGGCCGGCCGTCGGCGACCCGGCCGGGCCCCGACGTCGACGGTCCGGCCGCCGGCAACGGCAGCGCCCAGGGCGGCCGGCGCTCCTTCTTCGAGCCCGCGTCCGAGCGGGACCGGACGACCGGCCCGACCTCGGGTGGGGGACGACCCGGCGACCGGGCGGTGCCCCCGTCCCGGTTCGGGCGGGGCAGCCAGCCCTTCCCGCGCCGTCGTCCCGCCGACGCGCCCCCTGGCGAAGGCGCGGCCTTTCCCATGCCGGATCCGGACGCCACCCGGCCACTGCGGTCGCCGGCCGGCGACCTGGGCGCGTCCAGGGGAGTACGCGCACCGGCGCCGGACGACGAGACCACCCAGCCCCTGCCGCCCCGCCGGCCGGATCGACTGGCAGAGGAGCCCACCCGTGCCTTCCGGTCGCCCGGTCGGGTCACCGGCGAGCCGCCGCTGACCGGGGCGGGGCGGCCCGGTCCCGCTGCGGACGAGACCCAGGCGATCCCGCGTGGCCGGCCAGGCGAGCCGGGCCGGTTCGAGCCGGTGGAGGAGGTGTCGGCGTCCATCGCGGAACCGGTCTCCGGCCCGCCCGCCCCGCGCCGCGGCTTCACGCCCATCGTCATCGAGGGCACCATCATCGAGTCCCGGGACCTCACCGACCCGGCCGAGGCGAGCAGCGTTGTCGACGCCGCCGCGCGGCCCGCCCCAGAATCCACCGCCCCGCCGCCGTTCGCCCCGCCGTCGTCCGGCTCACCGTCTTCCGGCCCGCGCCCGTACGACCCGGTGCCGTCCGGCCCGGCCACCTCCGGCCCGTCATCCGACCCGGGTCCGTTCAGCCCGTCGTTCGGCCCGGCGTCGTCCGACCCGGGTCCGTTCGGTCCCGGGTCCGGCGGTCCGACGGGCGCTGTTCCGGGCAGCGTGCGCGCCGACGAGATGGCCGGGGGCCGTTCGAACGGTGCGGATCGCACTGACCTCGGCGGATCTCCGGTAGGGGTGAACGGCACGGGCCGGGCGGGCGGTGCCCTCGGCGGGGAGCCGGTCGCCTCGGGCCTCGGCGGACAACCGCCTCGATCCCGGACGGCCAGCGGCGCGGCGCCGGCGCGGCCCGACGCGGACGGCGGGCGCACGGTCCCGGCCGGCGAGGGGCAGCCCGTGCCGGCCCAGGCTCCGGCACCGGTCGAGTTCCTGCCCGCCAACACGGTCGAGGAGGACCTGCTGGGCGCGGCCGGCGCCGGCAGCACGGACACGTTCCTGTCCACCCTGCTGCTGGCCCGGGTGCTGCTGCCGGCGGCACCGGACTCGGTAGGCGGCAGCCGCCCCGGTGACCCGGGCTTCGTCTGGCGTACGGAGCAGCTGGACGGCGAGACGTACGTGGTGGTCTACACCTCGCCGGAGCGTCTCGCCGACCACGCCGAGGGTGCTGTCGACACGGTCCGGGTGAAGTTCGCCCAGCTGATCCGGCGCTGGCCGGACGAGGACTGGTCGTTCGCCGTCAACCCGGGCACCCCGGTCGGCGCCAAGCTGCCCGGCGAGCAGATCGTCGCGCTGGCCAACTGGGCCGCGGAGGTCGGGCTCGGCGACGACCTGGAGGTGGACCCGGAGGAGCCGCCGGTCGTGGCGGAGCCCGCGGCCCGCCCCCGGTACGCCCCGGCGGCGGTCGATCCGGCCCGACCGACCGTGATGCAGAAGGCGATCGCGCCCAGCCAGCTCGCGTACTACCTGGACCGGGGGTACGACCGGGTCTCCGGCTTCGTGCACCGAGCGGGCGAGCTGGCCCACCTCACCACGCCGGTCCAGTTGTACGACGCGCTGGGCCTCAGCTACCCGGGTTCGCCGTTCGCCCGGGAGGCGGAGGAGATCTACGTGCTGCGCTGGCCGGCGCACCGGCCGAGCCTCTACCGGATTCCCTACGGGGGCCAGAACGAGCCGGCGATGCGGGCGATGGAGGGCTGGGTCATCGAGCGCCCGCCGTTCCGGGGCAACGGTTTCGCCCCGGGCGAGAGCAGCGACGTGGTGGCGGAGTTCAAGGTGGACAGCGCCCGGCTGCCGCACGGCGCTCAGCTCTGGCGGATCGGCGCGGACGGCACCGAGCGCGTGGTCGCGGTGCTGGACACGGACGCGGTGCTGTGGCGACGGGTCGGTGAGGCGTGATGCGGGACGGCTACGTGGCCCGTTGGCAGGGCCGGGAATACCAGGCCAGCCCGGACGGCGACGACATCCGGCTCTACCAGCCGGAGCCGGGTGAGGGCTTCGAGGAGGTCCGCACCGGCCGGTACGTCCGGGTGCTGCCGGCCAGCGAGGTCGAGGACCTGGCGTACGTGCGCACCACCTGCACCTGGCAGGGGCAGCCGTTCATCGTGCTCGGCGAGCACGACGCCTGGCTGCGCGTGGAGTACACCGGTGGCCGCTGGCCGGTGGCCGAGGCGATGCGGCTGGAGGTCTTCGACTTCGGCGTCTACCAGGGGTGGGCGCCGGCCGCCGAGGTCACCGACCTGCGGGAGCAGCGGGTCTGACCGGTCAGGACTTGGCCCACCGCAGGATCTCGCCGAGCACCAGCTCCGGCGCCTCCAGGTGCGGGAAGTGCCCGACCCCGTCGAGCAGCCGCCACTCGTACGGGGCGACGACGTAGCGACCCGAGCCCAGGGCGGTACGCGGCAGGGCGGCGACGTCCAGTGCGCCGTGCAGCTGAAGGGTCGGGGTGACCAGCGGCTTCTGCATCAGGCGGACGAACCGGTAGCCGTGCAGCCGCAGCAGGGAGCGGAACGCCCAGCGGTACCCCTCCAGCGCGCAGAACGCGGCCTGCGGGATGCGCATCGCCTCCCGGCACCGCTCGGCGTACGCCTCGAAGTCCGGCCCGGCCACCCAGCGCGGCCCGCCCCAGCGGTGCAGGATCTCCGCGACGGCTGCGGCGCCGTCCCGCGTCAGCACGTGCTCGTAGCGGGGGAGCTGGAACTTCAGCGCCGGGGTGGAGGCGGCGAACTGGCCGCGTGGGTCGGCGAAGATGGCGGCGCGCAGCCGCAGCGGGTGTGGTGCGCCCAGCACCACCAGCCGCCGGACCAGCGACGGGTGGAACGAGGCCACCGTCCAGGCGACCATGCCGCCGACGCCGCTGCCGACCAGGGTCGCCGACCGCTCGCCGAGCGCGCGGATCAGCCCGGCCATGTCGGCGGCGAGGGTGTAACCGTCGTACCCCCGGGGTGGCTTGTCGCTGGCGCCGTAGCCGCGCAGGTCCACCGCGACCGCGCGGAAGCCGGCGTCGGCGACCGCCGGCAGCATTTGGTGCCACGCCCACCAGTGCTCGGGGAAGCCGTGCAGGAACAGCACCATCGGCCCGGTGCCGGCCTCGACCACGTGGAACCGGGTGCCGTTCGCGCCGACGAAGCGGTGCGTCCACGGCCCCTCGGTGAGGACGCAGGACTCGTCGACGGCTCCGCCGCGCTGGTCGGTCATGGCAGACAGCCTAGGACCCCGGGCCTCCCCGGCGGCCCTGGTGGTCCCGTTGAACAGGGAGAAGCCCGGGTTGTCCCCCATCAAGGCAAGGGTCCGGGCCGGCGGTCTCCAGACCGCCGACCCGGGACCGTGGATCGGCCTAGCGCAGGTACGTGCTGAACACCCGGTTGGCCACCGCGTCACCGGTGCTCAACCCGGCGTCGGCGTCCCACTGGTAGTGCACGCCCAGGTAGACCCGACTGCGGGCGTTCTCGGTCGCCGCGGCGCTGAAGCTGCTGAACGAACGGGTGACGCCCGCCGCGTTCGGGTCCTCGGTGGTCGCCACGAAGCTGACCGCGTCCGTGCCGTAGTACCGCTTCATGACGCCGGCCCACGCGCCGGCGAAGGTGGCGTGGCCGGAGACGTACGCGGGGAACGGCGGGGAGAACCGGGTGCCGTTCCGGTCGACGGAGAGCGGGCGCCAGGCGGGGTTGGGCACCGTGGCAGAGTTGCCGTCGCTCTGGGGCTCGGCGATCGCCGTCTCGGGTCGCCACAGGTCGATGCTGGTGTTGTACTTGGCGTCCCAGGCGGCGATGCTGGCGTCGGCCATGGCCATCGCGACGAGGGCGAAGAGCCGGGGGGTGTCGGTGGTCCGCTGGCTCGCCACGATCTGGGTGTGCTCGAAGAGTTGACCCGGGGGCTTGTAGGTGCCGCTGACGTCGTTGGCCCAGAAGAAGGCGAGCTGTGTCTGGTCGGCGTTGCGGTCGGTCGCCGGCGCGGTGGCGGAGCCGAGCCGCTTCACCTCGTTCACCTGGGCGGCGTACGCGCTGCTGGTCAGCATTGCCGACACCGTGCTGAAGCCGCCGGGCAGCGGCGGGCGGAACTGCGAGCCGGAGGTGAGCGCGAAGGGCTTCACCGAGCCCCAGTTGGGGCCGACCGCCGCGCCGGATCCGGTGGGGCGCCACTGCCCGGCGGTGTTGCTGGCGGTGTACCCGGTGTTGTTGGTCGAGCCGTCGTTCGCCCGGGCGTTGATGATGTTCTGTGCGGCCGTTTCGCCGATGCTGCGGCTCCAGCCCTCCGGCCCCGGTTCGCCCAGGGGCGGATCAGCCTGCCGCGCCTCGTTGTACCTGGTGGTGAAGTACGCGCTCTGGGCGGGGAAGACCGCGCGGAGGACGTCGTGAGCGGCGACGTCGAGGTTGGTGTCCCGGTCGTAGCTGAAGTTGGGGATCCGGGACACCCGCGCGAGGTAGGGCGTACCGGTGCCCAGGGAGACCGAGGTGTCGTACATCGCCAGGTGCATCATGGCGCCGGCCCGGGACAACGTGGTGGGCGGCCCGTTGCTGGTGCGGAACGCGTCCAGCAGCACGTCGTTCCAGTAGACGACGTGGTCGAAGTCGGGGGGAATGGCGCTGGCGGGCGCGGGTGTGATCACGCCGCCGCCGACGACAACCGCGGCGAGAGCCGCGACGGCCCGCCCCAGCTTCACTCTTGTGTTCAATGTGGTCCCTCTCCCCGTACGTACGCCGTAGGGTTTCTATCGGCTGCCGTCGATGATCTGCGACGGCTCCGAGCACGGAGAAGGGCGAAGCGGTAGCGTTCCGCAAGTTGCAAGGTCAGATCCAGCCGCGGCGGGCGGCGGCGATGCCGAGGGTCATCCGGTTCGAGGCGCCGAGCCGCTCGGCCAACAGCTCGAAATGCCGCCGCACCCAACGGGGGCTGCGCCCGAGGCTGCGCGCGATGGCCTCGTCCTTGGCCCCGTGTGCGGCCAGCCGGAGAATCCTCAGCTGCAGGTCCGATGGCGCGTCTCCGCCCGCTGGCGACCGGGCGGCCAGGGGCAGGGCCTGCCGCCAGAGACCGTCGAAGTAGTGGGCGGCCAACTCGACCAGCGTCGGCGCGCGCAGCACCCAGCCCGCCGACCCCGCGCTGCCGGTGGGTGCGATCACGGCCATGCTCCCGGAGACCACCATCGAGGTGGGGGCGGCGGCGACCACCCGGATCCGACCTCCCGGTTGGGCAGCTCCGTCGGCGCGGCCGAGGCCACCGGGCAGTTCGAGGAGCCGCCGGTCGAGAATCGTCAGGTGTCGGCGGTCCGTGGCCAGCTCCGGGCCTGCCGTCGTCGACTCCGGCGGCACCCCGTGCAGCACCCGGCAGTCGTCCGGCTCGTCGGCGGTCAGCCGGCCGGCGAGGCGGGTGAACTCGGTCCAGTCCCGGACGACGTCGTCGGGGCCGTGTGCGGCCGAACTCCGGTGCTCCTCCAGCCGTTCCAGCCGGGCGTACTGGTCGATCAACCGGTGGTGAGCGCGGACGAGTTCCCGCTGGCGGGCGGCGAGCAGCAGGCGCAGTTCCACGGCCGACACCATGGCGGTGTCGAGGGGAGAGGGATGCACCGTCCAGAGCGGGTCCGTGCCGCTGCCGTCGGTATCCGACCAGATTCCACCTGACAAGCCTGACCACCCCCGTGGACGTTGCCGAGGCGGCGGCCGGTGGGCCAGTCAGCGGCGCGGTCGGCGCAGGGCGTCGGTCCGCCATCGGACATCGACGATCGTCGCTGTGGATCTTCCCCGTCGTCAAGAGGCCGTATCGCCGTTGACTTCGCCGGGTTGATGTGCTTAGGGTGCCCGATCCGATACGGAGGGTCAGGATCTCGGCGGCCGGGTCATGGGGCGACGATGCTGGCGGGAACGCCGGGACCACAGTCGATCCTCGGCGATCGAGCGCTGATCCGGAGGGTGACGAAGCTGCCCTGGGCGAGGTTGCCGGCGCCGGGGCCGTGCAGGGCGTACTCGACGCCGTCTTCCGAGACGAGCCCGTAGCAGGGTCCGGAGCCACCCCGCGTGATGTGGCCGGCGACCAGGTCCGTGGGCCGTTTCTCGGTCGGCTCCGTCGGCTTGGGCGGCTTCGGCGGGGTGCCGAGGGTCGGCGGGACGGTGCGCGACAGGGGTGGCGTGGCGGTGCGCCCGGGCGGGGGCACCGGTGACACCGAAGCCCCGGGGGTGGGCCCGCCGAGCGTCGGGCCGCCGCTGGTCGGGCCGCCGCTGATCGGGGTGCCGGCGGCCGAGGTGGCGGCCGTGGGGCTGGTGTCTCCGGCTTCGGCGCAGGCGGCGAGGGGCAGCAGGAGGAGCGCGGCGAGACCGGTCGCCGTCAGGGTGACGCGTGGGAGAGGGAGCACGGTGGTGGGACGTTCCCGCAGGCCACCAGGTTCCCCGTGCTCGCTTCCAAAGGGCGACGCCCGGGCAGGTGACCTGCCCGGGCGTCGCTGGTTGGTGCGGGATCAGCGGTCAGCTGAACCGGATCTTCATCGAGGTGCCGTCCTGCTCCAGAACCTTGATCTTGACACCCGCTGCGGGGAGCTTGACGCCGTGGTTCGGCAGCTCCTCGTAGAAGTACTTCTTGGTGTCGTCGAACAGCGGCTCCGCAGCCTGACCGCGGATGTACTGCGGCTGGCTGTTGAGGTGCAGGGTGAACGAGTCCGCCTTCTTGAGGCTGAACGGTGCGTCGTACACCTGGACCCGGGCGCGCCACGGAGCGCCGGTCAGGTTGTAGATCGGGCGCGGGTGCGCGTCGATGTACAGGTTGCGGCCCTCACCCGGGTGACCGCCCGGGTTGGACGGCGACGCCGGGGCCGTGTTGTTGTCGTTCCAGCGGGTGTTCCAGTACGAGATGAGCAGGCCCTCCTGGTACGCGTAGTGGTCCACCCAGTCCGGGCGGGTGTTCGCGTAGCCGAAGAAGTACGGGCCGGTCTTCAGGTACTTGTCGTACGAGACGTACGAGCGGTTGCCCGCGATGTAGTAGTTGTCGAACATGCGGGTGTACGTCGCGCCGACGATCTCCCAGCCGTTCAGCGCCCAGCCGGCGTCCGTCTCGGCACCGTCGCTGAGCACCGTCTGGCCGTCGGCCGTCACGGTGATCGCGTCGCCGAAGAAGCCGCCCTCGGAGACGCCACCGTCGGTGACGTAGTGCAGGCGAACCTGGGCGACCTTGCCGGCGAGCGAGTTCAGCGGGATGTTGATGTCCGCCCACGCGCCGTTGCTGCTGCCGTCGAGGGCCGGTCGGCCAGCGCCGTCGACGCCGATCGGCTGGCCGTTGACGGTGCCGTCCAGGTCGGACCAGGTCTTCCCGCCATCGGTGGACGCCTCGAAGTAGAGGTAGTCGTAATCCGCCTCGATGGCGTACTTGCCCTTGAGGGATATCGCGGCGGACGACTTGCCGGTGAGGTCGAACGTCCTCGTCATGGTCTGGTTGAGGTTGTCGTCGTTACCGGAGAAGTACTGCTTCGATCCCGCGAACGGCGCGCCGTAGTTGAAGGTGTACTCCCGCTGCGGCAGCACCACCACGGCGGCCTGAGCCTTGGCCGAGTTGTACTCCTGCGGACCGAGATCGAGCGTGCGCTTCTGCCCCGCCACGATCACCTCGTAGTCGAGCCAGCCGAGCTGGAGCTTGTTCCACGCACCCAGGTCGCCGCCACGGTCGCCGATGCCCTGGTCGTTCTTAGCACCGAGCCGGCTCTGGGCCATCAGGGTCCAGTGCTCGTTGTTGTTGTCCGCGGGTCCGTAGTCGTCCGGCAGGCCCAGGTCGTGGCCGTACTCGTGGTAGAAGACGCTCCGGCCGCCGTTTTCCGGCTGG
Organism: Micromonospora sp. NPDC049301; assembly: GCF_040678715.1. NCBI lineage: Bacteria > Bacillati > Actinomycetota > Actinomycetes > Micromonosporales > Micromonosporaceae > Micromonospora > Micromonospora sp. NPDC049301. The sequence goes on from NZ_JBFAQO010000001.1 coordinate 622,248, forward strand.
ATCGTGTAGTCGCGGATCCAGACGCCGGTGTTGCCGATCTGGGTGCCACCGATCGGGAGGTTCGGCGGGCCGACCGGCGCGCTGTTGAAGGCCGCCCAGCGGTGGCTCCAGATGGCGTCCTCACCCTGGTGCGGGTCACCGTCGGCCTGGTCGCCGCCGGAGTGGACGATCTGGAAGTGGTCGATGTAGCCGTCCGACTCGTTGAAGTCGCCGTCACCGTCGTAGTCGAACCGGTCCCACTGGTCGTAGGACCGCATCTCCTCGGCGATCTGCGCGTCCGTCCGGCCCTTGGCCTTCTGATCGGCGACCCACTGGTTGGCGGCGTCGGCGACCAGGTTCCAGGTGTTCGAGCAGACGTTCTGCGGGCAGACAGCCCGATCGTCGCGCGGGTCCGCCGGCTGGTTGGGCAGCGGGTCCGGGATCGGGTCGTCCGAGCGACCGTAGCGGGCCTCGTTGTACCGCACCTTGACCCAGTCGGTGACCATGCCGTCGACCGTGTAACGGCCGGAGGACTGGGCCTCGTAGTACTGCTTCAGCGACTCGTCGCCCGGGTTGGTGCCGAAGTACAGCTGGCGGAAGTGCGCCGGGCTGAAGTCCGGCTGCCAGATGGTGGAGTTGTCCACGGCCCGGTTGGGCTGCGGAATCTGGTTGTGCAGCGGCCCGCTGAAGGTCGTCGGCCCGGCGATGTCCGGGTTGATGTCCTTGTCCGGGTAGGACGGGTGCCGCTCGTTGCCGAACTCCGCCAGGATCACGAAGATCTTGTCGGTGCGCTCACGCTTGAGCTCGACGTACTGATCCTTGGTCTCCTGGCCGCCGGCGAAGGACCGGGCGTTGGTGCCCGTGCCGGCCGTCTCGCCGACCTTGACGACCGTGCTTCCGTTGCGCTCGATCGGCTTGCTACGGCCGCTCAGCACGTCGCTGAGACCCTGCTGACGCAGCTCGCGACGCTTGTCCTCGAGCTTGTCGGGAAGTTCGTCCTTCAGTGCCTGCGGTTCGGCGGCGGTCGGAGCTGCTGCCGGCAGTTTGGGCGCCGGCGCCGCCGAGGCGGACGGGCCGAAAGCCAGGCCTGTCGCCGTCAGTGAGAGCCCGAGCAGACCCACTGCGACTTTGCGCACGTGGTACCTCCGGTGTGAGGGAACCCGGCCCAACGGGGGTACGGGGCCGGTGAAAGATCGATCCCACTAGTGGGACCAATGGTGAACATAGACACTGCCGGGACGGGTGGGAAGATGCGCGCGTCGATTTGTTGCAAGATTTTGTTGTGAATGCTTTCCACCGTCACACCCCTGCGCTTCATCAGCGACGCTGACCAGGATGGATCGGCCGACAGCCTCTCCAACGACATATTTCGATCAATGTGATCAGGCATACGACAGTGGGGCCGGCGGCGTCTCCGCCACCGGCCCCACCGACACCGCTGTCGTCAGTTACTGATTCGCGCGACCATCTCGCTCGGTCAGTTCCTCGCTGGGGTCACGTAAATCGTCGCGGACGAGTTGTCCCGCGCCGCCTTCTTGACGGTGAGCGAGACGCCGAAGTTGACGCCCTGGTCACCGGGGTTGCCGGTGCCCAGCACGATCGCGCCACCGCCCAGGGTCACGCCGTAGAACTCGGGCGCCGGGCTACCGTCCGGGTGGGTGACCCGGGTGGTGTACGGCGCGTTGTTCCGCGACGGCAGCACCACCGAGGCGTCGTTGTCCCGCGCGTACGGCGCACCGTCACGCATCTCGATGCCCGGGTACCAGGTCTTGGCGTCGGTGAAGCTCTTCACCGCCGGCTGGGCCCGGAACTTGGTGCAGTACTCGCTGTACGGCTCGTCGGCCGCCTCCAGGCACTCGGTGAAGGAGTACGTCGGGTTCAGCGAGAAGGCCGCGTTCGCCGACTGCGGACGGCTGGGCAGGTTGTCCGTCACCGACGGGTCCTTCTCGGCCGCCGCACCGGTACGCCGGTACGGGTCGAAGTGCGAGTCGACGATGAGCAACCCGCCCTTCGCGCCGTAGCTGGGCAGCGCGGTCATCTGCCCGGTGACGTGGTTGACGTCGCCGAGCGCGGTGTCCCGGTACCAGACCAGCATGCCCGGCGCGTTGTACGAGATCCGGTCGACCTTCCACGCGTCGTGCGAGTAGATCGTGTCGTAGGCGTACTTCAGGCCCTTGTCGAAGCCGTCGAAGTTGCGCCACTCGGCCAGGTAGTAGTGCGCGTGCATCTCGGTGCCACTGCTGACCTTCCAGCCCGCGCCCGTGGTGTCGACGAAGGTGCCGCCGGTGGCCGTCCAGCCGTTGGCGCCGCCCTCGACGTCGTCACTCCAGGTGGTGGCGCCGCCGCCGGTGACCGAGAAGTCGTCGGCGAACCAGTTGCGCTCCTCGAACGCCTCGTCGGTGGCCAGGCGCAGCCGCACCTGCACCGTCGTCCCGGCGTACGCCGACAGGTCGACGTAGTCGTGCCGCCAGCCGTCGGTGCTGCCGGTCAGGCCGTACTTCTTGCCGCCGAAGTCGTTCATCCGGCCGTTCGGGTCCGGGTAGCCGTCGGGCGTGGTGACCACGTTGCCGGCCTCGTCGTACACCTTCGCCTCGGTCCAGGACGTCCCGCCGTTCGTCGACAGCTCGACGAAGCCGTAGTCCCAGTCCTCCTCGATGATGTAGTTGTTCCACATCCAGAACTTCGCGTCCGCGGCGGCCGGCACGTCGACCGAGCGGCTCAGCTTGACGTCCGCCCACTCCTGGTCGTTGCTGCTGTGCCACATCTTGGTGCCGCTGTGCGGCGTGGCCAGCGTCGTCACCTTGTCCGGCAGGTCGACCTTGATGCCGTCCTCGGCGTCGATCGGCGTCCGCGAGGTCTGCCCGAGCTTCACCTCGCGGGGGTTCGAGCCGGGGCGGATGGTCAGCGGGTCGGCCCAGCCGAGCACCCACTTGTCCCAGATGCCCATGTGCGTCGGCAGCGCCTGGAAGATCTCACCCGAGTGCGAGCCCGAGGCCATCAGGTCCCAGAAGTCGACGTCCGAGTCGGCGTTGCCGGAGGTGTCGTAGAGGTCCGGCAGACCGAGGTCGTGGCCGAACTCGTGGGCGAAGACGCCGACACCGGCGTCCTCCGGCTGCACGATGTAGTTCGACACCTGGAGGTTGGTGCCCGGGATGCTGTAGCCGCCGGCGACCGTCGAGGAGTGCGCCCAGACGGCGTACACGCCCTGGTCACCGCCGCCGCGCGACTTGCCCTGCCCGGCGTGCACCAGCACGAGGTGGTCGATCACGCCGTCCGGCTCGAAGACGTTGCCGTCACCGTCGCGGTCGGCCTGGTCCTCGATGTCGTAGTTGGCCCAGGGGAAGCTCGGGTCCTTCGCGGCGAGCGCGTCGATCGCGTCGGTCGCCAGCCGGCCGGCGCCGGCCGGGTTGTCCGGGTGGCCGTTCATCGACTGCTCCCGGCCCGGGACCCAGTTGCCCTCGGCGTCCTGGAAGCAGCGGTTGGCGGCGTACCAGCCCTCCGAGTGCGGCACGGTGATCCACGGGCTGGCCTGCCCGTCGACCGTGTACGCGTTCTTGGACATCTCCAGGTACATGTTGTGCATCGTGCGGCCGGAGATGTCGATGCCCCGCTTGCCCTGGGGGTCCCGGAGGTCCTTGCGGACCCGCTCGGTGATGCCCGTCTTGCTGTAGAGCATCTTGTCGTAGTGGGCCGGCGAGAAGTCCGGCACCCACATCGAGTTGTTGTCCTCGTGCGGCAGGGTCGCCGGGTTCGCGATGTTGTTGTGCTTCGGGCCGTTCTGCACGGTGCCGGGTACGCAGGTGCGGTCCTCGAACACCGTCTTCGGGACCATCACGCCCGTGAAGTCGTCGTTCGCCTGGTCGTTGAACTCCACCAGCAGCGTCAGCAGCTTGGCCGTCTGCGTGGTCGGCGCCTGCTTGATCTTCCGGGGACTCTTGCCCGTCTTGATCGACTTGGCTTCGATCTTGGCGAGCTGCTGGGCGGTCACCGGGTTGCCCCGCGCGTGCTTCTGGTCGAAGGCGCGCGCGGCGTCGACGGCCGGGGTGTAGACGCCACCCTTGCCCTTGACCTCGCGGCCGGAGGTGTCCGGCTGCACCTCGGGCTCCGCGTAGTTGATGTAGTGCTCGTCGGCTCCGATGACCGCCCGGGGGGTGGGGGCCGAAGACTGAGCTGCCGCGCTGCCGGTCACGGTCAGTGACGTGGCCGCGAGGGCGATGGCGGGCAGCGCGACGAGTATTCGCCGCCGCGACCCGGACTGCGGTTTGTGGTTCATGCCGCTCCATTTCTCGGGCATGGGGAGGAGGACGTTGGAGCGCTCGATCATCGATGTGATGTACGTCGAACTCTTCCAACCTGCGTGAACCTAAATCACAACCGGGCGAAAGGACAGGGGCGACCTGCCGCCTGTGTCCGTTCAGCTTCTCAGGCTCATCCGACTGACCGATGTGACAGTGGTGAGGCCGTGTGTGTCGTACCCGTAAGAAATGACGGAGGGTGGCGGTCCGCACGGACCGCCACCCTCCGGTGTGTACGCCTGCTGTCAGTCCTCGTCGGACTTCGCGCCGCTCATCCCCGAGGAGATCAGCTCCATCACGGACGAGTCCTGCAGGGTGGTCACGTCGCCGAGCGAGCGGTTCTCCGCCACATCGCGCAGCAGCCGACGCATGATCTTGCCCGAACGGGTCTTCGGCAGCTCCGGCACCAGCATGATCTGCCGCGGCTTGGCGATCGGGCCGAGCGTCTTCGACACGTGGTTGCGCAGATCGGCGATGAGCTGCTCACCCGCGTCACCGGCGATGTCGGTGGTGCCGCGCGGAATGGCGAACGCGACGATCGCCTGGCCGGTGGTCGGGTCGGTCGCGCCCACGACCGCCGCCTCGGCCACCGACGGGTGCGACACCAGCGCCGACTCCACCTCGGTGGTGGAGATGTTGTGCCCGGACACCAGCATCACGTCGTCCACTCGGCCGAGCAGCCAGATGTGCCCGTCGTCGTCCTTCTTGGCCCCGTCACCGGCGAAGTACATGCCCTCGAACCGGCTCCAGTACGTCTCCAGGAACCGGTTGTCGTCGCCCCAGATGGTGCGCAGCATCGACGGCCACGGCTCGCGCAGCACCAGGTACCCACCGCCGCCGTTGGGCACCGACTGGCCCTGGTCGTCCACCACGTCGGCCACGATGCCCGGCAGCGGCGTCATCGCCGAGCCCGGCTTGGCCGCGGTCACCCCGGGCAGCGGGGAGATCATGATGGCGCCCGTCTCGGTCTGCCACCAGGTGTCCACGACGGGCAGCTCGCCCCGGCCGATGTGCTGCCGGTACCACATCCACGCCTCGGGGTTGATCGGCTCGCCGACGCTGCCCAGCAGCCGCAGCGACGACAGGTCGAAACCGGCCGGGATGTCGTCGCCCCACTTCATCATCGTCCGGATGAGGGTGGGGGCGGTGTAGAGGATGCTGACGCCGTACCGGTCGACGATCTCCCAGAACCGGCCCTTGTTCGGCGTGTCCGGGGTGCCCTCGTACATGACCTGCGTGGCGCCGTTGGAGAGCGGGCCGTACACGATGTAGGAGTGGCCCGTCACCCAGCCGATGTCGGCGGTGCACCAGTAGACGTCCGTCTCCGGCTTCAGGTCGAAGACCGCGTGCGTGGTGTACGAGGCCTGGGTGAGGTAGCCACCGGTGGTGTGCAGGATGCCCTTCGGCCGGGCCGTGGTGCCGCTGGTGTAGAGGATGAACAGCGGGTGCTCGGCGTCGAACGGCTGCGCGGTGTGCTCCGCCGAGGCGGTCTCCACCGTCTCGTGCCACCAGCGGTCCTTCGCCGACCATGCGACGTCCTCGCCGGTACGGCGAACCACCAGCACGTGCTCCACCGAGGGGCAGCTCGCCACCGCCTCGTCCACCGTCGGCTTCAGCGCCGACGGCTTGCCCCGCCGGTAACCACCGTCCGCGGTGATGACCACCTTGGCGCTGGCGTCCTGGATCCGGTTGCTCAGCGAGTCGGCCGAGAAACCGCCGAAGACGACGCTGTGCGCGGCGCCGATGCGGGCGCAGGCCAGCATCGCGACCGCCGCCTCCGGGATCATCGGCAGGTAGATCGCCACCCGGTCACCGGCCGTGACACCCAGCTCGGTCAGCGCGTTCGCCGCCCGGCAGGTCAGCTCGTGCAGGTCGGCGTAGGTGATGGTGCGGGTGTCGCCCGGCTCGCCCTCCCAGTGGATGGCGACCTTGTCGCCCCGGCCCGCCTCGACATGCCGGTCCAGGCAGTTGTACGCCACGTTGAGCTGCCCACCGACGAACCACTTGGCGAACGGCGGGTTCGACCAGTCGAGCACCTCGTCCCACTTCTTCGACCAGGCCAGCCGGTCGGCCTGCTTCGCCCAGAAGGCGAGCCGGTCGGCGGAGGCCTCGGCGTACGCGTCAGCGGTGACGTTGGCGTGCGCGGCGAGCTCGGCCGGCGGAGGGAACTGGCGCGTCTCGTTCAGCAGATTGGCCAATGCCTCGCTCATGCCGTGACTCCTCGTCCTCGGGTGACCTGCGTCTCGCTGGCCACGAGGGTAGTCGTGGCGCTTCCGGCAGGCGACCGCTGCCCGCTCCGTCGCGCCGAGCGGCCCCCAACGCGCGCCCGACGGCCGTCCCCGCGACGGGTCGCTTGATCGATACGAGCCCGGCGCGGCCTGTGCGCGGCCGTGGCGGGTGTTTGATCGACACGTGGTCGGCGATGTCGCGGTGTCCCGGGCGGGTGCACCGATATCGGCGGCCTCGTGTTGACCTTGGCCCCTCTGGGCGGGCGTCGAGCGGGCGGTGGCCCGGGTCGCGTTGCGGCCGGGTGCGGCCCGGACAGCCGGGCCGGGTCGCTAGCGTGGCGGGGTGACCTCGGACCCGCTCGCCCCGCTGCTCGCGCTCGCCGACATCGCTCCCGCCGTCGAGCGGGCCCGCGAACGGTTCGACCAGGCGCTCGGGCACCGCGCGCTGCGCCGGCACGGCGGCCAGGTCGCGGCCGAGGTCAGCCTCCGCTCCGCCGTGGCCAGCGCCGCCCTCGAAGGGGCCGCCCACGAGCGCGAGGCGGTCCGCTCCGGCACCGTCACCGACCCGGTGCTCCAGGGTGCGCTGCGGGTCGCCGGGGCACTGCCGGGGCTGAGCGAGCTCTGGCCGAAAGCGCCCCGGCAGGCCCTCGCCAAGCTGCACGTGCTCGCCGCCCGGGACATGGTTCCGGAGGACGAGCTGGGCCGGCCGGTCGCTGACCCCGTGGTCGCCGCCCGGTTGGACGGGCTGGCCGGGCTCGTCGCCGGCGGCACGAAGGTCTCCCCGCTGGTGCTCGCCGCCGTGGTCCACGGGGAGCTGCTGAACCTGCGCCCGTTCGCCGGGCCGTCCGGCGTGGTGGCCCGGGGCGCCGCGCGCCTGGTGCTGCTCGCCAGCGGCCTCGACCCGCGCGGCCTGCTCGCCGTCGACGTCGGTCACCGCGAGCGGGAGCCGGAGTACGTCGGCTCAGCCGGCGCCTTCGCCACCGGCACCCCGGACGGGCTGCGTTCCTGGCTGCGCCACTACATGGCGGCAGTGGAGGTCGGCGCCGACCAGCTCACCGCCATCGGCGACGAGATCCTCGCCGCAGCCTGACCCCGACTCCCCGCACGCCCCGCCCCTCTCCTGTCGATCATGGAGTTGTGGTGCCTCCCAAAAGACGTGAAGAGCGCCAATGCGCCCACCACGAGTCCATGATCGGCCGATGGGTGGGTCGGGGTCAGGCGGTGGCGGCGGCGCGGGTGCGGCGGTGACGGCCGTACCAGGCGATGCCGATGGCCACGCCCACGCCCACTCCCAGGGCCGCCGCGGCCACCGGGACGGCGGGCCGCTCCCGCAGCCGACGGCCCAGCGGGATCGGGTGGCGGAACTCCAGCACCGGCCAGGCGTTCTCCGAAGCCAGCTTGCGTAGCTGCCGGTCCGGGTTGACCACACTCGGGTGACCGACGCACTCCAGCAGCGGGCGGTCGCTGTACGAGTCGGAGTAGGCGTACGAGTCGGCCAGGTCGTAACCCCGGGCGGTGGCCAGCTCGCTGACCGCCTCGACCTTGCTCGGGCCGGCCGCGTAGAACTCGACCTCGCCGCTGTACCGCCCGTCCCGCACCGTCATCCGGGTGGCGATCACGTCCGTCACACCGAGCAGTTCACCGATCGGCCGGACCATCTCCTCACCGGAGGCGGACACCAGCACCACGTCCCGGCCGGCCGCCTGGTGCTCCTCGATCAGCGCGGCCGCCTCGGCGTACACGTAGGGGTGGATCAGCTCGTGCAGCGTCTCCGCGACGATCTGGCGGACCTGTTCCACCTGCCAGCCCTTGCAGAGCGCGGCCAGGTAGTCCCGTGTTCGGGCCATGGTCTGCTCGTCGGTGCCGCCCAGCCGGAACATCAGCTGCGCGTACGCCGACTTGACCACGTCACGCCGAGTGATCAGCCCGTCCCGGTAGAACGGCCGACCGAACGCCAGGGCGCTCGACTTGGCGATGACGGTCTTGTCCAGATCGAAGAAAGCGGCACTTCGGCCCACGGCGCGAAAGTCTAGCCGGATGGTCTATCGTCGGCGGGTGCCCGGGGTCAGGCCACCCCTCGGACCTGCGGGCCGGCGCCACCACCTCCGCTCAGCGTGATCGCGCTCACACTCTGCGAGGAGATTTTCGCAGTGAGTGGAGTGAACACCACTCGACGTGACGGGCCCGCTCAGGCAGACTTGTTCCCACGACGAGCTTTCATATCTCGGCAAACAGACAGACCCTCGGCGGTTGCACCCCCCGTGACCGCTGAGTGGTTCGGCTCGACCCCCCCGGAGCCGAACCTTCGACGACCCCCGTCTCCCCCCGACGGGGGTCGTCCCTTTCCATGGGAGCGCGCCACAACGCTCCAAGCTCCACCGGACGCGACGTGTTCGGGTCGAACCGCTGCCGGATGCGGGGAAGCAGCATGATTGCGGCTTGCGCTACTTGATCTCTCACCCCGACGCATTGGCCGAGCTTGGCGACCTGGACGTCGCGCTGTACGACGGCACTCAGCCCGTGCCGCACTGGTCGACCAGTTCCGGCGGTACGACTCGGGTGAGCCGCTCGCGAACGCCGTCATCGGACCGTAGCTTTCGGCTCCCACCGAGGCGAACGCCGGCATGAACTGGCACTGAGGACGGCGCCGAACCCCGTGTGCCATGACTGCCGTCCGGTAATCCTTCGGCCGCTCCCGACACAAGCCAGGGTGAGAGTCGCCGAGGCAGTGGGGAGTTCGGGTGGGTCCACCGGAGAGACGCGACGAGGCCTGGTTCACCAGCCTCTATGCCGCCGAGTACGCGCACATCGTGAGGTATGGCCTGCGCCGACTCGCCGACGCGGACGCGTCGGCGGAGCTCGCCCAGGAGGTCTTCGTCGTCGCCTGGCGGCGTCGCGGCGAGGTACCGGACCGCAGCCTGCCCTGGCTGTACGGGGTGGCCCGGCGCCTGCTGGCGAACCAGTGGCGGTCCCGGCGCGCCGCTCCGGATGTCCTGTCGATCACCGACGCCGACCTGGACCGGGTGGCGAACCCGTCCGGCGCCGACGTGACCGTGGGAGTCGCCGACGTGCGGGCTGCCCTCGCCACGCTCGGCGACCTCGATCAGGAGATTCTCCGGCTGATCGGCTGGGAGGAGCTGACGGTCTCCGAGGCGGCCCAGGTGCTCGGCTGTACCCGCGCGACCGCGGCGGTGCGCCTGCACCGCGCCCGCCGTCGCCTCACCGACGCCATGTCAGACCAGCCCGCCCCGTCCCGACGCCCGGTGTTGGCGAGCATTCGAGAGGATCTGTGATGTTCGGAGCAGAGCGAACCCGTACCCTCCTCGGGCCGGTCGACCCGGCCCGGAAGGCGGCCGTCCTGCCACCGCCTGTCCCGGCGCGCGACCTGATCGACCGTGCCGGTGCCACCGGACCGGCGGTCGGTCATCGCGGCCTACGACCGACCCGCCGGCTCGTCCTGGCGGCCGGGACGCTGGCCGTCGCAGCCGGCGCCGTGGCGGTCCTCCAGCCGTTCGAGGGTGCCACCGTGGACACCCCGGACGTGGCGGGTGCCGCACCGGGGCCGGTGCTCGTGCCGGTCGCGTACCAGTTCGATGAGGACGCGCCACCGGCCGGCCCGCAGCTGCGCGCCCTCGCCGGCACGCTCGTCGACGCGGAGTACGACAACCGCGGCGGGCGCTACATGTACCACCACACGAAGCTGTGGGGCGACCCGGTGATGACCTCCGCCGACGGTCGCCACCATGTCGCCTTCGCCGACGAGACGAAGGTCTGGCAGGCCGCCGACGGGACCGGGAACCAGGCCACAATCCAACTGGAACCGCAGTACCCCGACCAGGAATCGCGGGACTACTGGCAACGCGATCTCGGGAAGCGTCCTGCGGTCGCCGGCACCCCCGCGCCCGCGACCATCCCGCTGCCACCCAGGGAACTCACGCCGCCGTCGGCCGACCGAGCGCAGCTGCGCGAACTGCTGAAGGTCCCCTACGGCGCGGGTGCGGTGAGCAAGGAGGTCAGCACGGTCTACGGGCGGTACGTCGTTCCGCGTCAGACCCGCGCGGAGATCCTGCGGGTCCTCGCCGACGTTCCCGGCTTCCGGTGGCGGGGGCAGGTGACCGACCGGGCCGGTCGAAAGGGCGTCGCGGTCACCTTCGACGACCGTCCGCACGACGCGCAGTCTCTGCTGATCTTCGACCCGAAGACGGGTGGACTGCTCGCCCACGAGCGGCTGACGCTCGCGCCCGTCCGGATCAGCTCGTACCAGGTGATCATCGCTACCGCCTGGACCGACCAACTCGGCTGACAGCCGGCTGCGGGCCGCTCCTTCGGGAGCGGCCCCGCAGCGCGTTCCATCGAGGCGGAGCATCGGTCCGGACAGTCCGGACGCGTAGCAGATCAACTGTCTCGGCGGGCGTTGTCCACAGCTCGCTTGGTTGTCCACAGGCAGCGTGGCCGGGGCGGTTTGCGGGGCGGATCCCGAGCAGGGTCGGCGGCACACCCGGAGCCCGACCGCTGGAGGCCGCGATGCCACCCCGTACCTCCGTTCCGCCGATCCGCCGACTACCGCTGGTCGTCACGGGGGACGGCGACCTGCTCGACGACCTGCTCCGGCTCGCCGCCGCCGGCGGGACCGAAGTGGAGCTCGCCGCCGACCCGGCCGCCGCCCGCACCCGTTGGCTTCCCGCGCCGCTGGTGCTGCTCGGCGCCGACCAGGCACAGCCGTGCCTGCGGGCCAGGCTGCCGCAGCGGTCCCGGCTCGTGCTGGTCGGCCGCACCGGCCAGCTCGACCCCGGCTGGCAGATCGCCGAGCTGATCGGCGCCGAACACGTCGCCACGCTGCCCGCCGCGGAGCCGTGGCTGGTGGACCGGTTCGCCGAGCAGGGCTCGGACCGGCCGGCCGGCTCCGCTGCCCGAATCGTCGCGCTGCTCGGTGGGCGGGGCGGCGCCGGGGCGAGCGTGCTCGCCGGCGGGCTCGCCGTCACCGCCGCCCGGGCACGGCTGCGTACCCTGCTCGTCGACGCCGACCCGCTCGGCGGTGGTCTCGACCTGGTGCTCGGCTGGGAGCAGCTGGACGGGCTGCGCTGGCCGTCGCTCACCGGCGCGGACGGGCGGGTCGACGCCCCCGCGCTGGTCCGGGCCCTGCCCAGCCGGGGCGACCTGGTGGTGCTCTCCTGGGATCGCGGCGACCTGCTGGCGCTGCCCGCGGCCGCGATGGCCGCCACCGTCGACGCTGCCCGGCGCGGCCGGGACTTCGTGGTCGTCGACCTGCCTCGCCAGTTGGACGATGCCGCCGTGATCGCGTTGCAGGCGGCCGACCAGGCGTTCGTCGTCGTCCCGGCCGAGCTGCGTGCCACGGCGGCGGCCGCGCGGGTGGTGGCCGCCGCCGCCCCGCACTGCGCGGCGCTCTCGGTGGTGGTGCGCGGCCCCGCCCCGGGCCAGTTGCGTGCGACCGAGGTGGCACGGGCGCTCGGCCTTCCCCTCGCCGGCACGCTGCGCCCCGAGCCGGGGCTCTGCCGCGGTCTGGAACGGGGCGAGGCGCCGGCCGCCGCCGGCAAGGGCCCGCTGGCCACCCTCTGCCAGCGGATCGTCACCGACCTCACCGGCGTGCCGGCAACGGGTGCGGCATGACCGGCCGGCCGGAGGAACACACCCTCGCCGCCCGGGTGCGGCAACGGATCGCCGCCGCCAGCACCCCGGTCACCCCGGCGGCGATCGTCTCCGCGGTGCGGGCCGAGCCCGCCGCCGCCGTGCTCGGTGACACCGCCGTGCTGCGGATCGCCGACCGGGTCCACGACGACCTGGTCGGCGCCGGGCCGCTGGCACCGCTGCTTGCCGACCCGGAGGTGACCGACGTACTGGTCAACGGCACCCGGGTCTGGGTCGACCGGGGGGCCGGGTTGCACCAGGTCGCGGTGCCGGTGGGCTCGGTGGAGGAGGTCCGCCGGTTGGCGCAGCGACTGATCGCTAGCGCCGGGCGGCGGCTCGACGACGGCTCCCCGTACGCGGACGCTCGTCTTCCCGACGGCACCCGGCTGCACGCCGTTCTGCCCCCGGTGGCGACCGAAGGCCCCTACCTGTCCCTGCGGACCTTCCGGCACCGTCCCTTCACACTCGACGAGTTGGTGCGCCAGGGGACCGTGCCGCGACCGGTGGCACCACTGCTCGCCGCCGTCGTCGCGGCCCGGCTGGCGTACCTGGTCACCGGCGGCACCGGGTCGGGTAAGACGACGCTGCTCAACACGCTGCTCGGCTTGGTCCCGGCCACCGAACGGATCGTGCTGGTGGAGGACGCCGCCGAGCTGCAACCGGGGCACCCGCACGTGGTGGGGCTCCAGGCGCGTACCGCCAACGTGGAGGGAACCGGTGTGGTCAGCCTTGCCGACCTGGTCCGGCAGGCGTTGCGGATGCGGCCGGACCGGCTGGTGGTCGGGGAGTGCCGGGGCGGTGAGGTGGTCGACCTGCTGGCCGCGCTGAACACCGGCCACGACGGAGGCGCCGGCACCCTGCACGCCAACACCCCCTCCGACGTACCGGCCCGGCTCGAGGCGCTCGGCATGCTGGGAGGGCTGCCCCGGGCCGCGCTGCACGCCCAGGTGGCCGCCGCGTTGCAGGTGCTGTTCCAGGTACGACGTGGCGATCGGGGCCGCGTCCTGGAGTCGATCTGCCTGCTGCTCCCGGAGGGGCCCGACCGGTTGGTCACCGTGGTGCCCGCCTGGGTCCGCGGTCGGGGGCTCGGGCTGGCCGCCCGTGCGCTCGGGGCGCTGTTGCGGGACCGTGGCGTGGCACCGCCGCCGATTCTCAGCGAGCCGTGGCCCGGATCGGCGGGCCCGGCATGACCGGCGGGACGGTGCTGGTGGCGGCGTTGCTGCTGGCGGCCGCGACCCTGGTGGCCTGGCCCGTGCGGAGCATCCGGGCCCGCCGCCGTCGGGTGCTGACGCCGACGGTTCGTGGGAAGTTGCCTTCTGATCCGGACGACGCGTTGGTGGACTGGGTCCGAAACCTCGGTCGCGGGCTGAACGTCCCGGCCGACGGGTTCGGCGCTCTGCCCTCGTCGGGCCACCAGCCACCCGCAGCCCCGGGCTTCGGCGGCGGGCCGAGGCTCGCCAGCTGGTCGACCAGGGACGTGAACGTCGGCCAGCCCTGGCCCAGAGCAGCGGGCGGGTCAGTGGCCTCCACGCGACCCCCAGGTCCGGCACGTCCGCCGACTCGGCGCGACCCCCGTGGTCCGGGCGGCGCCGCCCGTCCCGTGGCCGTCGCCCCGGACGCCGAACGGCGCGCTGTCACCTCCGCCGACGGGACGTTGATCGAGACGAACGTGCCGGGTTGGGACGATGTTTCCGGCGCGGCGACGGTCGACGGTCGTGGAGCTTTCGACGGCGGCGTACAGCGGACCATCGAGCCGATGGCCAGGATGGCCGACGGTCCTGGCGGGAAGCGAGGCGCTGACACCTCGGCGCGCGTCCCGCGATCGCCGGCACGGATGCTGCTGCTGGTCGGCCTGGCGGGTGCCGGTGTCGGCGCCGCGGTCGCCGGGCCGGTGGCAGCGGTCGCGGTGTCCGGTTACGGCACGCTGACGGTGCGGGCCGTGCTGCGGTGGCGGGCGAACCGGCATGCCGAGCGGAATCGGCGGCGCGGGTTGGACCAGCTCTGCGGCCTCGCGGCGGACCTTCGGGCGGGCCTGCCCGTTCCGCAGGCCATCGAGATCGCCACCGCCGGTGGGCCCGGCGGGCCGGACCGGCTTGCCCAGCTGACGTCCGCCGCGGTGCGGCTGGCCGATCGGACCGGCGCGCCGCTGGCAGAGCTCGTCGAGCGGATCGAGGCGGACGCCCGGGCGACCGATCGGGGGTTGTCCGCCGCGGCGGCACAGGCGGCCGGGGCCCGGGCCACGGCCTGGTTGCTCGCAGCCCTGCCGGTCGGCGGGATCGGGCTCGGGTACGGGATCGGCGTGGATCCCGTGGCGGTGCTCCTGCACAGCACGGTCGGCGGGGTCTGCGCGGTTCTCGCGGTCGTGCTGCAGGTCATCGGCCTGTTCTGGGCCGAACGGCTGGGCGCGACGCCGGGGCGGGCCGGCTGATGTCCCGGAGGGTGGCGGGCTCCGGCATGAGGGCGCGGACCGGGTCGGTCAGCGCGGGACCGAGCACAGCCGGCGGTCGGCAACGACCCGACGCGATCCGGCTCGCCGCCGGTCTGGGCGGGCTCGCCGTGGCCGTCGTCGTCGGCGGCTGGTACGGGCTACTCGGGGCGGTCCCGACCGTGCTCCTGCTGGATCTGCTGCTGAGGCGGATCGAGTCGCCGGGGGCGCGCAACCGACGACTTCGGGAGGCCGCCGATCTGCCGCTCGCCGCCGACCTGCTGGCCGCGGCGATGCGGGCCGGCGCCCCACTGGACCGCTCTGTGCTGGCCGTCGCCGAGGCGTTGGACGGTCCACTCGCCAGCCGGCTGGCCCGGGTCGGCCGCACCCTGCTGCTCGGCGGTGGCCCGACGGAGGCCTGGTCCGCGCTGGACGGCGTGCCGGGCGCAGAGCGGTTGAGCGCGGCCGCGTTCCGCTCCGCCAACAGCGGCGCCGCCCTGGCCGGTGCGCTGACCCGGCTCGCTGACGACCTGCGCGCCGACCGGGCCACCGCCGCCGAGGCGTCGGCCCGCCGGGCTGGCGTGCTCATCGTCCTGCCGCTGGGGCTCTGCTTCCTGCCGGCGTTCATTCTCGCCGGCCTGGTGCCGGTGATCGTCGCCGTCCTCGGCGACGTGCTCTGACCCATCGAGAAGGGAAACAGCATGCGCAAACTCATCGCCCGCCTACGCGGCGACGACGGGATGAACACCGCTGAGTACGCCGTCGGCACGCTCGCCGCGGTCGCGTTCGCCGGGATCCTGTTGAAGGTGTTGACCTCCGGCAACGTCCAGTCGGCGCTGACCGCCGTCATCGACCGGGCACTCAAGTGATCGGGCGCCGGCAGGCCGACCGCGCTCGGGGGGCAGGCGCCACCGGGTGGGCAGCGCGCGCCCAGCGGGGATTGCGCGTCGTCGACCGGGCAGCCGGCGGGGACCGGGGCTCCTTCACCGCCGAACTGGCGGCCGGCCTGCCGGCGCTGCTCCTGCTCCTGCTCGCCGGCCTGACCGCGGTCAACGCCGTCAGCACCCGGGCGAGCTGCCTGCACACGGCCCGGGAGGCGGCGCTGGCCGCCGCCCGGGGCGCGGACGGCAGTGCCGGTGACCTGCGCGGAGCGCCGTCGGGGGCGGAGGTGTCGGTGTCGATCGACGGGGACCGGGCACAGGCGACGGTCCGGGCGCCCGTGCGGGCGTTGGGCGGTCGCCTTCCGCGGATCACGGTGGAGGCCACCGCCGTCGCAGCCGTGGAACCCGGGGCCACGGAGGAGAGCCGGTGAGCGGATGCCCAGGCAGGCCGGAACACCAGACCGGAACCGGCCGGCGCCACCGCCGCCACGAGCGGCCGCAGACCGAGTGGCCGCTCACGGAGCGGCCGGCAACCGAGCGATCGCAGCACACCGAGCGACCGCACGGGGACGGGCTGGACGGTGAGCGGGCGGATCCTGAGCGAGGTGGGGCGACCGTGCTTCTGCTGGCGGTGGGCCTGGTCTTCGTGCTGGTGGGGGCGTTCGGCGCCGCCGTCGCCTCGGCCGCGATGGCGGCGCAACGGGCGGCCGTGGCGGCTGACCTGGGTGCGCTGGCCGGGGCGGCCAGGGCGTTCGACGGCGACGTGGCGGCGTGCGCGTCCGCCGCGGACATCGCCGGTCGCAACGGTGGCCGACTCGTCGACTGTCGTACCGACGGGCTGGATGTGCTGGTGACCGTCGAGGTGGCGGTCACGCCACTGCCCGGCCTGACCCGGGTTGTGGCGTCAACGGCCCGCGCCGGCCCGGTACGCGGCTGAAGGGTAACGGCCCGCATATGTTGGCTGCTGCGGCTCGCGCCAGGTCGCAGTCGAGGTTGGGCGCGCGTACAGCCAGGCACACCAGGTCGGGGTCCGGAGCGGATGGGGCCTCGGCCGGCCCCGGGGCCACCACCGCACCGGGTGCGGCGTGGCAGTTCGACAACACTGTGGAGCTGAATCGCTGACGACATCGGTAGCGATGCGTTTGCGACATCAACTCCAAAGGGGCTGCGGGCCTGTCGGCAGCCGACAGCCTGCTGGCCGGGACGTGGGCCGATGGGCCCGTGTCCCGGCCAGCGGACGAGAAGGTGGGTGGCTCGGTCGGCCGCCGTGCGTCAGCGGGACTGGAGCGCGTCGAGAGCGACGGCCATGGCGATGACCAGGCGGCGGTCGATCTGCGGGTTGTGCACCTCGACGACGTACTTGTCGCGCAGGCCCCACTTCTTCACCACCGAGAAGACCGGCTGGCCGCCGGCGGTGAAGTCGAAGTGGTACGGCAGCCAGGACAGCGAGTCGACGAACCGGCGCAGTAGTGCCACCGGCATGCTGCGCTCCTGGCCCGTCACCTGCGGCAGGCCGGCCTGCTCCACGTGCCAGGTGGAACGCAGCAGCGACTGGGCGAAGTCCTTGCGGAACAGGCCGATCGGGTTGCCGGCCGCGTCGGTCACGTCGTACGTGGCGCCCAGGTCGATGCGCTGGCGGGCCTTGAAGCCGAGCAGGGGCTGCTGCTTGGAGTCGTCGGTGTAGATCGTCACCTGCTCCTTGAAGGCGAGCCGCTTCTGCTGCGCGAACGCCAGCAGTTCGCCCTCGGTGCCGTCCGCGGCGACCGCCCGGACCTCGTACTGGTTGACCATCATCCGCAGCCGCTGGCGGATGTGGAACTGCCGCAGGGTCTGCAAGTTGTCGAGCTGCATCAAATCTCCTCAGGGGGTTGGTGCGCCGGAGTCTCGCACAGCCCGGCGACCGCCGCCGGCCCGCGTCCCGGCGCTCCCACCCGTGACCGCGTCCACCCCGTCCGACCGTCCCTGCGGAGGTCAGCGCCCGTCCACGGTGACACGCAGCGCCCAGCCGTTGAGGACCTGATGGATGCCTTGCAGCCGCTCGTTGATCTGCTCCAGCCGTTCCGCCTGAGCCAGGGCGGCCAGCGCGGACCCGAGCGCGATCTGCTGGTCGAGGGTGAGTTTCTCCTGGTCGATGGTGTAGAGCAGGTCGACGGTCTCGGCGATGGTGTCGGCCACGGCTCCTCCTTGGGGCACGCGATGGACTGAGAGTCAGACATCGATGGAAGCGCTCCCATCATTGTGCCCGGTCCGGCGGGGGTTCATGCAGGGTGGCTCAGGCGGGCAGGTTCGCCAGCACCACGTCGAGGACCCGGATGGCGTCCGGCTTCGAGAGCGGGTGGTTGCCGTTGCCGCACTTCGGCGACTGCACGCAGGACGGGCAGCCGGCCTCGCAGCCGCACTCCGCGATCGCGTCCCGGGTGGCCCGCAGCCACGCCGACGCCGTCCCGTACGCCCGCTCGGCGAAGCCCGCGCCGCCCGGGTGGCCGTCGTAGACGAAGACGGTCGGGGCCTCGGTGTCCGGGTGCACCGCGGTGGAGAGCCCGCCGATGTCCCACCGGTCGCAGGTGGCCATCAGCGGCAGCAGGCCGATCGCGGCGTGTTCGGCGGCGTGCAGCGCACCCGGCACGTCCGCGGCCTGCACACCGGCCGCGGTCAGCGACTGCGGCGACAGCGTGAACCAGACCGCCACCGTGCGCAGCTCGCGGGTGGGCAGGTCGAGCGGCCGGGTGTCGATCACCTCGCCGGTGGCGATGCGGCGTCGCTGGTACGACACCACCTGGCTGGTCACGTCCACCTCGCCGAGGAACATGCCGACCGGACCGGCGTCCACGTAGGAGCGCACCGACACCACGGACAGGTCGGTGACGTCCCGGGCGTGGGTGGACCAGTCCGGCTCCTCGGTGTGCACCAGCGCGCAGCCGTCGGCGAGGTCGAGCTCGTCCACCACGTACGAGACGCCCTGGTGCAGATAGACCGCGCCGGGGTGGAGCAGGAAGTGCGAGGAGCCGCCGTCGACGGTGCCCAGCAGCCGGCCGGTGGCCGACTCGACCACGCAGACCGGGGCGCCGCCCTCCCCGCGCAGATCCACCTCGGGGCGCTCCCGGTGCCGCCAGTACCAGCCGGTGGGCCGCTGTCGCAGCGCCCCGGCGGCCACCAGCTCGTCGACCGCCTCCTTCGCCCCGTCGCCGAAGAGCGCCAGGTCGGCCGGGGTGAGCGGAGCCTCGGCGGCGGCGCAGGCGAGCTGCGGGGCCAGCACGTACGGGTTGGCCGGGTCGAGCACCGTCGCCTCCACCGGCGCCCCGAAGATCGCCTCCGGGTGGTGCACCAGATAGGTGTCCAGCGGGTCGTCCCGGGCCACCAGCACGGCGAGGGCCTCCTGACCGGAGCGCCCGGCGCGGCCCGCCTGCTGCCAGAGCGACGCCCGGGTGCCCGGGTATCCGCAGATCAGCACCGCGTCCAGCCCGACCAGGTCCACGCCCAGCTCCAGCGCGTTGGTGGAGGCCAGGCCGAGCAGGTCACCGTGCAGCAGTGCCCGCTCCAGCTCGCGCCGCTCCTCGCGCAGATACCCGCCCCGGTAGGCGGCCACCCGCTTGCCGAGCCCCGGCACCGCCTCGTCCAACGCCCGGCGGGCGCTCGCCGCCACCACCTCGGCACCCTTGCGGGACCGGACGAACGCGAGCGTGCGTACCCCCTCGGCGACCGTGTCGGCGAGCAGGTCCGCGGTCTCCCGCAGCGCCGACCGGCGGACCTGGACGAGGTCCGGCACGTCGTCGTGCCCGCCCGCCGCCTGGGCGGGCGCCACGGCGGAGGACGCCGACGAGTCGGGTGGCAGCAGCGGCGGTTCCCAGAGCGCGAAGGTCACCCCGCCGCGCGGCGAGGCGTCCTCGGTGACGGCCGTCACCGGCAGGCCGGTCAGCCGCCCGGCCGCGGTCGCCGGGTCGCCGGAGGTCGCCGAGGCGAGCACGAACACCGGGGTCGCCCCGAACCGCGCGCACTGTCGCCGCAGCCGGCGCAGCACGTGCGCCACGTGCGAGCCGAACACCCCCCGGTAGGTGTGGCACTCGTCGATCACCACGTACGCCAGCCGGCGCAGGAAGCCGGACCACTGGGCGTGCCCGGGCAGGATGCCGTGGTGCAGCATGTCCGGGTTGGTCAGCACGAACCGGGAGTGCCGGCGGATCCACTCCCGCTCGGCGCGCGGAGTGTCCCCGTCGTAGCAGGCCGGGCGTACCCCCTCCAGTTCCAGCCCGGCCACGGCCCGCAGCTGGTCGGCGGCGAGAGCCTTGGTCGGCGCCAGGTAGAGCACGGTGGCCCGCGGGTCGGCGAGCAGCGTGGCCAGCGACGGAAGCTGGTACGCCAGGGACTTGCCGGACGCGGTGCCGGTGGCGACCACCACGTGGCCGCCGTCGTACGCCAGGGTGGCCGCCTCGGCCTGGTGCTGCCAGGGCGCGACGACGCCGCGGCGGGCGAACGCCTCGCGCAGCTCCGCGGGCGCCCACGACGGCCACGGCGCGGGCACCCCGGCGCGGGCCGGCACCCGTTCGACGTGGGTGACCGGGTCACCGGCGCCCCGGGCGCGCAGCCGGCGCAGCAGGTCGGCAGGCGATGGCTCGGGGCCGGGATCGCCGGATACGGTGGCTGCGGACGACGGCTCCAGGTCATCGCGCGTCGACAGACGCGCCGAGCTGAAGCTGTCGTACGACGGCTTCAGGGCGTCGCGCGGCGGTAGACGCGCCGAGCTGAAGCTGTCGTAAGTCACGCCCTGCACTCTCGCACTGGTGTTCGGAGATGAAAAGTCGGGCCGGGGGGTAAGGGGAAGCCTCCGTTGGCGACCGCAGGGTGGCCAGGCGGTAATGGTTAGATGCCCAGGAGAGTTTACGGCTCTGGCGAGGAGGACCGATGGAGCTGTCGCTGGCGACCCGCACCGTGGGCGAGCACACGGTGCTCGAGGTCGGCGGTGAGGTGGACGTCTACACCGCGCCCCGGCTCCGGGAACGGCTCCTCGAACTGATCGACTCCGGCGCCCGGCACGTGGTGGTCGACCTCGGTCGGGTGGACTTCCTCGACTCCACCGGGCTGGGCGTGCTGGTCGGCGCGCTCAAGCGGCTCCGCACGGCCGGCGGCTCGTTCGCCCTGGTCTGCGACAAGGAGCCGCTGCTCAAGATCTTCCGGATCACCGCGCTGGACCAGGTGTTCCCGCTGCACCCCACGGTCGACGCGGCGGTCGGCGCGGAACCGAGCGGCGCCAGCGCGTGATGGCGACAGTCCGGCTCTCCTTCTCCCCGGCGCCGGTGCACGTCCGCACCGCCCGGCTGGTCGGCGTCGCCGTCGCCCGGCGTGCCGGAGTCCGCGAGGACCTGCTGGACGAGGTACGCCTGGCCATCGGTGAGGCGTGCACCCGGGCGGTGGCCCTGCACCGGCAGTACGGCCTGGCCGACCCGGTGCTGGTGGAGATGTCCGACGCCGGGTCGTACTCGGTGCGGGTGGTGGACCGGGCGCCGATCGAGGCCGGTATCGGGCTGGCCGCGCTGCCGCCGGACGAGCTGGCCAACGAGTCGCTCACCGATGAGGCGCTGACCACCGGAGTCGGGTTCGCCCTGCTCGCCGGCTTCGTCGAGGACCTTCAGGTGCGTCCCGTCGACGAGGGCGTCGGCACCGAGGTGCGGATGGTGTGGCCGGTCGGCCGCTGACCCGTTCCGTTCCGTTCCAACCCACAGGCCGCATCCCCGTCGGGGGTGTGGCCTGCCTGTCATGGACCGGGCCCTATATCAGATTTCGTTTCATAACACAGCGACGAAGATCATCGAGACACGGTGCCACCTCGGTGTGACCTCCGACACTGTGGAGGGCTACAGTACCCGGGTTGTCAGCAAGTGACCCATCCCGCAGCCAGCGGGTATGGGTGGTCATCGCTGGTCCGCTGGGAGTGGGTTGGCGCGCGCTTGCGAGTCCGCGTTCAGGCGCCGGTCGGTGCGTCTCCACTCACCGGCGCGAGTGTTCGGTAACAGGAGGACACAGATGTCCGAGACCTTGGCCGCCGACGGCGGCGGGCTTTCCCTTACCGGTAGCAATGTCACGTACGTCGTCATCGCCGCGGTACTCGCGCTGGTGGCGCTCGTCTTCGCCGCCGCCCTGACAAAGGCGGTGCTGGCAGCCGGCAAGGGCACCACGAACATGCAGGAGATCTCGGGGGCGGTCCAGGAGGGCGCCTCGGCCTACCTGCTCCGCCAATTCCGCACCCTGGCGATCTTCGTCGTCATCGCCGTGGTGCTGCTCTTCCTGCTGCCGGTGCACGACACCGACGGCAGCGAGACCGCCGTGAAGTTCGGCCGCTCGCTCTTCTTCGTGGTGGGCGCCCTGTTCAGCGCGTCCATCGGTGGCGCCGGCATGTGGCTGGCCACCCGCGCCAACCTGCGCGTGGCCGCCGCCGCCCGGGAGCGACAGGGTGGCCGCGAGGCGGCCATGAAGATCGCCTTCCGCACCGGCGGCGTGGTCGGCTTCCTCACCGTCGGCCTCGGCCTCTTCGGCGCCGCGCTGGTCGTCCTGATCTACCGGGGCGACGCGCCGACCGTGCTGGAGGGCTTCGGCTTCGGCGCCGCCCTGCTCGCGATGTTCATGCGGGTCGGCGGCGGCATCTTCACCAAGGCCGCCGACGTCGGCGCCGACCTGGTCGGCAAGGTCGAACAGGGCATCCCGGAGGACGACCCGCGCAACGCCGCCACCATCGCCGACAACGTGGGCGACAACGTCGGTGACTGCGCCGGCATGGCCGCCGACCTGTTCGAGTCGTACGCGGTCACGCTGGTCGCCGCGCTGATCCTGGGCCGCGCCGCGTTCGGCGAGGACGGCCTGGTCTTCCCGCTGATCATCTCCACCATCGGCGTGCTGGTCGCGATCGTCGGCGTGTTCATCACCCGGCTGCGCACCTCCGACCGCAACGGCCTGACCGCGATCAACCGGGCCTTCTACATCTCGGCTGTGCTCTCCGCGGTGCTGGTGGCGATCGCCGCCTACGCCTACCTGCCGGCGACCTTCGCCGAGCTGGAGGGCGGGTTGGCCGACGTCGACCGCAACCCGCGGCTGGTGGCCATCGGCGCGGTGATCATCGGCATCGTGCTGGCCGCCGCGATCCAGGCGCTCACCGGCTACTTCACCGAAACCAACCGCCGCCCGGTGCAGGACATCGGCAAGAGCTCGCAGACCGGTGCCGCCACCGTCATTCTGGCCGGCATCAGCATCGGGCTGGAGTCGGCGGTCTACTCGGCGCTGCTGATCGGCGCCGGCGTCTTCGGTGCGTTCCTGCTCGGCGGCAGCTCCATCACGCTGTCGCTGTTCGCGGTGGCGCTGGCCGGCACCGGCCTGCTCACCACGGTCGGCGTGATCGTCGCCATGGACACCTTCGGCCCGATCTCCGACAACGCCCAGGGCATCGCGGAGATGTCCGGCGACATCGACGAGCACGGCGCCCGGACGCTCACCGAGCTGGACGCGGTCGGCAACACCACCAAGGCGATCACCAAGGGCATCGCGATCGCCACGGCGGTGCTCGCCGCGACCGCGCTGTTCGGCTCGTACACCGACACGCTGCGCACGGCGTACGCCGACGCGGGTGTGGGCGACGTCGGGACGGAGATCCTCAACTCGCTGAACGTGGCCAACCCACGCAACCTGGTCGGCCTGATCATCGGTGCGGCGGTGGTGTTCCTCTTCTCCGGGCTGGCCATCAACGCGGTGTCCCGCTCGGCGGGTGCCGTGGTGATGGAGGTCCGCCGGCAGTTCCGTGAGCTGCCCGGCATCATGGACCGCACCCAGCGCCCGGAGTACGGCAAGGTCGTCGACATCTGCACCCGGGACGCGCAGCGCGAGCTGATGACCCCCGGTCTGCTGGCCATCCTGGCGCCGATCGCGGTCGGCTTCGGCCTCGGGCCCGGCGCGCTGGCGTCGTACCTGGCCGGGGCGATCGGGGCCGGCACCCTGATGGCGGTCTTCCTGGCCAACTCCGGTGGCGCCTGGGACAACGCCAAGAAGCTCGTCGAGGACGGCGCGTACGGCGGCAAGGGCTCCGAGGCGCACGCCGCGACGGTCATCGGCGACACCGTCGGCGACCCGTTCAAGGACACCGCCGGCCCGGCGATCAACCCGCTGATCAAGGTGATGAACCTGGTCTCGCTGCTGATCGCGCCCGCCGTGGTGGC
Organism: Micromonospora sp. NPDC049301; assembly: GCF_040678715.1. Classification (NCBI taxonomy): domain Bacteria; kingdom Bacillati; phylum Actinomycetota; class Actinomycetes; order Micromonosporales; family Micromonosporaceae; genus Micromonospora; species Micromonospora sp. NPDC049301. The sequence continues at coordinate 645,897 of NZ_JBFAQO010000001.1, forward strand.
GTTCAGCGTCGGCGACGACCGCAACGTCGGGGTGCGGGTCAGCATCGCGCTGGTCGCGACGCTGATCATCGTGGCGTCGGTGGTGTTCAGCAAGCGCAAGGGCATCGCGATGTCCGACTCCGACTCCGGTGGCAGCACCGGCGCGGGCAGCACCGACCACCGGCCGGAGGCGGTCAACGCCTGACCCTCATCGGCACCGGGTCCCTGGTCGGCGTACCGCGCCGGCCGGGGACCCGTCGGTTCCTCCTCCGGGCCATCTGACCGGTGCCACACCTGGCCGGAGGTCGTACGCTGCAACGCATGCGTACGTGCCAGGCGTCTGCCGCCGGAAAGCTCACGGTGGTCCTGGCCACGTTCGTCGTCCTCCTCACCGGCTGCGGCGGCGGCCCCAGCCCGCGCGCCTGGGCGGCCACGGTCTGCGGCGCGCTCACCCCGTGGCGCTCCGAGATCAGCAAGTTGACCAGCAGCACGGATGAGCAGATGACCGCGCAGACCACGCCGGCTCAGGCCAAGGAGAACCTGGTGCGGCTCTTCGGTGGGGCCGAGCAGGCCAGCGAGACCGCGCGCCGCAAGGTGGAGCGGGCCGGCGTCCCGGAGACGGACAACGGCGAGGCCATCTCCGCCGGTTTCCGCAGCTCACTGGAGAAGATGCGGGACGCCTACGGCCGGGCCCGGGACACCATCGAGGGGTTGGGCACCGGCGAGCCGACCGTCTTCTACGACGGCGTGCGGGCCGCGGTGGACACCCTCAACAAGGAGTACGACGCCAGCGCGCTGGACACCAGCCGGCTCAACTCCGAGGAGCTGAAACAAGCCTTCGACGAGGTGCCGGAGTGTCGCTGAGCGGGCTCGGCGACACCGGAGCGGCGCAGCCGCTGCCGGCGCTGTTCCCGGCACCCGAACCCGACGCGCCGGCGCCCGAGCCCGCGCGACGGCGGAGCGGGCCGAGCCGGCCCGGGGCGGGCGGGCCGGCGCAGACCGACGACGCCGGGCGGCAACTGGTCTTCTTCGGCGCGGAGGCGGCCGAACCGACGGTCGCCGACCTGGCCGGGCTGCTCGCGGGGCCGGGCGAGGTGGTGCGGATGGGCGGCACGGCCCGCCTCTCGGTGCAGGTGGACGCCGCCTGGCGGGTGCACGTGCTGGTCGCGGAGCTGGCGCTGCGCGGGCTGGCGGCGAGCTGGGAGCCGACCGGGGACGCGCGACACGCCGTGCGTACCTCGTACACCCGGGTCCTGAAACCGCTGGCGGCGGCCTGGCTGCACGGCCCGACGAAACGCCCGCCGGCCACCTTCCACCTGACCGGCCGGCGGCTGCGGCTGTGGCTCGCCGCCGCCGGGACGCCGGAGCCGCCCGGCGGCTTCCTGCTGCGGCTCGGCGAGGGCGACCGGGAGTGCTGGGAACCGGTCGGCGCGGCGCTCGCCGCCGCCGGGCTCGCCGGCACGCTGCTCGGCCCGGCCGAGGGCGGCCCGGCGTACCGGATCACCGGCCGCCGCCGACTGTCCCGGCTCGCCGAGCTGGTCGGCGGCCCACCCCGCGCAACACCGGCGAACGCCTGGCCGACCCACCCCTAACCCCGGGGGGCGGGGCCCACCTCGGGCTGTCCGGTGCCGGACAGCCGCGGGGCCCGATCCGGCGGAAAACGGGCGGGTCGGACCTCGGCCGAGGGCCCGCCATCGTCACAGTGACCCGCTTCGAGCCCTACCCACGGTGTACGGTGGCGCCGTCCGGCAGTGCCGAGCGCGGCGGGGCGGGAACGGACCGCCGCGTCAGAGCGGTTTGCCGCCCGCGAAACCCGAAACGCGGACGGCGCGTTACGTTGGACATCCGAACCGCCGGTGCGACGGCGGGGTCGAGAGCGGTCGCTGTCCGGGCGCCGGCAGACCACGAGCAGGAGTGAGGTCGGGGAGAGACGTGCCGAGCAACGCTGGAACCACCCGTCTGGTCATCGTCGAGTCACCGGCGAAGGCCAAGACGATCTCGGGCTACCTCGGCCCGGGGTACGTCGTGGAGGCCAGCTTCGGTCACGTCCGCGACCTGCCTCGCAACGCCGCCGACGTGCCGGCCAAGTACAAGAAGGAACCGTGGGCCCGGCTCGGGGTGGACGTGGACAACGGCTTCCACGCGCTCTACGTCGTCTCCGCCGACCGCAAGCAGCAGATCAGCAAGCTGGTGAAGCTGGCCAAGGAGGTCGACGAGATCTTCCTGGCGACGGATGAGGACCGCGAGGGCGAGGCGATCGCCTGGCACCTGGTGGAGACGCTCAAGCCCAAGGTGCCGGTCAAGCGGATGGTCTTCCACGAGATCACCAAGCCGGCGATCCAGGCGGCGGTGGCGAACCCCCGGGAGATCGACCGCGACCTGGTCGACGCGCAGGAGGCCCGGCGGATCCTCGACCGGCTCTACGGCTACGAGGTCTCCCCGGTGCTGTGGAAGAAGGTCATGCCGAAGCTCTCGGCCGGCCGGGTGCAGTCCGTGGCGACCCGGATCGTGGTCGAGCGGGAGCGGCAGCGGATGGCCTTCCGCACCGCTGAGTACTGGGACATCCTGGCCACTCTCGCCGTGGCGAACGCCGGCGAGGGGCCGCGTGCGTTCAACGCCACCCTGATCGCGCTGAACGGCGACCGGATTGCCACCGGAAAGGACTTCGAGCCGACCACCGGCCGGGTGAAGCCCGGGGCCGGCGTGGTGCACCTGGACGAGGGTGGCGCGCGTGGGCTGGCGGCCCGACTCGAGGGCCGGCCGTTCACCGTCACCCGGGTCGAGGAGAAGCCCTACCGCCGCCGCCCGTACGCGCCGTTCATCACCTCCACCCTCCAGCAGGAGGCGGCCCGGAAGCTGCGCCTGTCCTCGCAGCAGACGATGCGCACCGCGCAGCGGCTCTACGAGAACGGCTACATCACCTATATGCGTACCGACTCGGTGAACCTGTCGGAGACCGCCATCTCGGCGGCCCGCCGGCAGATCGTCGAGCTGTACGGCGAGCGCAGCGTGCCGCCGGAGCCGCGCCGCTACACCGGCAAGGTGAAGAACGCGCAGGAGGCGCACGAGGCGATCCGCCCGGCGGGGGACAACTTCCGCACCCCGGGCGAGGTGGCCAAGGAGCTGTCCGCCGAGGAGTTCAAGCTCTACGAGCTGATCTGGCGCCGCACCATCGCCTCGCAGATGACCGACGCCGTCGGCTCCAGCGTCTCGGTGCGCATCCGCGCCGTCTCCACCTCGCAGGAGGAGGCGGACTTCGGCGCCACCGGCAAGACCATCACCGACCCGGGCTTCCTGCGCGCGTACGTCGAGTCCAGCGACGACGAGAACGCCGAGGCCGAGGATGCCGAACGCCGGCTGCCCACCCTGGTCAAGGACCAGCCGCTGACCGCCGACGAGCTGGCGGCGCAGGGCCACCACACCCAGCCGCCGTCGCGCTACACCGAAGCGTCGCTGGTCAAGGCCCTCGAAGAGCTGGGCATCGGCCGCCCGTCCACCTACGCGTCGATCATGCAGACGATCCAGGACCGGGGGTACGTCACCAAGCGCGGCCAGGCGATGATCCCCACCTTCCTGGCCTTCGCGGTGATCGGCCTGATGGAGCGGCACTACCCGCGCCTGATCGACTACGACTTCACCGCCAGCATGGAGAACGAGCTGGACGAGATCGCCGGCGGTGACCACGCTGCGGTCGACTTCCTCACCGCGTTCTACTTCGGCAGCACCAACGGCGCCGGCGACCAGGACATCGCCCGCTCCGGGGGCCTGAAGAAGCTGGTCACCGAGAACCTCAGCGAGATCGACGCCCGCAGCGTCAACTCCATCCCGCTCTTCACCGACGACGAGGGCCGCGAGGTCGTGGTCCGGGTCGGCCGGTACGGGCCGTACCTCCAGCGGGAGCTGCCCGGCGGCGAGCCGGCGGCACCGGCCGAGGGCGAGGAGGGCGGTGCCCAGGGCGACCGGGCGCCGATCCCCGAGGGGGTGGCCCCGGACGAGCTGACCCCGGAGAAGGTGCACGAGCTGTTCCTCGGTGGCAGCGGCGAGCGCAAGCTCGGTGACGACCCGGCCACCGGCGAGCCGATCGTGCTCAAGTCCGGCCGGTTCGGCCCGTACGTGTCCAGCGGCGAGCGGAAGTCCTCGCTGCTGCGCTCGCAGACGCCGGACTCGTTGACCCTGGAGGAGGCGCTCAAGCTGCTCAGCCTGCCCCGGCTGGTCGGCGTCGCGCCCGACGGGGTCGAGGTGTTCGCCAACAACGGCCGCTACGGGCCGTACGTGAAGCGGGGCGAGGAGTTCCGCTCGCTGGAGTCCGAGGAGCAGATGTTCACGGTCGGCCTGGACGAGGCGCTGGCGCTGCTGGCCGCCCCGAAGGCGCGTGGACGGCGGGCGGCGGCGCCCCCGCTGCGCGAGATGGGCGTTGACCCGCTGACCGAGAAGCCGCTGGTGATCAAGGACGGCCGCTTCGGCCCGTACGTCACCGACGGGGAGGTCAACGCGTCGCTGCGGCGTGGGCAGACCCCGGAGGCGCTGAGCATCGAGGAAGCCTCGGAGATGCTGGCCGAGAAGCGGGCCAAGGGTCCGGCGCCGCGCAAGAAGGCGGCGGCCAAGAAGGCTCCGGCGAAGAAGGCCACGGCCACCAAGAAGACGGCTGCCGCCAGCAAGTCCACCGCCGCGAAGAAGACCACCACCGCCAAGGCGACCACTGCCAGGAAGGCGGCCCCGGCGAAGAAGGCGGCCCCGAAGAAGGCCGCCGCCAGGCCCGGCGAGGAGTGACGGTCACCGACCCCTGTCCCTAATGGATGAAATGTCCCATTTAGGCCAGGGGTTTGGCGGAGGTTCCCTAACGTGAGGGGATGTTCGCCACCACTGCCACGCGTCGCCGCGTACTCGTCGGCGCGTCGGCGGGAGCGTTGCTGCTTGCCGTGGCCGCGGTCGGCTCCTGGGCGATGCATGCCGAGAGCTCCGGGCCGGCCGGGGCCACCGCGTCACAGGCTGCCCCGCAGACCGTCGCCCCGGAGTCGTCCACCGGGCCGACCCGGGATGCCGCCAACCGGCGCACCGTGCGACTCGTCGCCGCGGGTGACGTTCTGGTCCATCCCGCGGTGACCGACCAGGCGCGTCGGGACGGCGCCCAGGCCGGCCGCCTGGACTTCGCCCCGATGTTCGCCGGGGTCGCCCCAGCCGTCGGCGGCGCCGACCTGGCGCTGTGTCACCTCGAAACGCCACTTGCCGATCCCGCCGGCCCGTTCGCCGGCTATCCGTCGTTCAACGCGCCCCCGCAGGTGCTCGAAGGGCTGCGCAGCGCCGGGTTCGACGGCTGCTCGACCGCCTCCAACCACACCCTCGACCAGGGCGCCGACGGGGTGGCCCGAACGGTCCGCGCGCTCGACGCCGCCGGGCTGGGGCACACGGGCAGTGCCCGCAGCGCCGCCGAGGCGGCCACGCCCCGGATCTACCAGGTCCGCGACGTCCGCATCGCCCACCTGGCGTACAGCCTGAACTTCAACGGGCTGAGCCGCCCCCCGGGCCAGCCGTGGCTGGCCAACCTGATCGATCCGCCCGAGATCCTCGCCGCCGCACACGAGGCGCGCGCCGCCGGCGCCGACATCGTCGTGCTCAGCCTGCACTGGGGTACGGAGTACCAGCACCTGCCGGACGCCGACCAGCGGGCCTGGGCACGGCAGTTGATCTCTTCGCCCGACGTGGACCTCATCCTGGGCCACCACGCCCACGCGGTGCAGCCGTTCCAGCGCTTCGGCGACAAGTGGGTGGTCTTCGGCATGGGCAACGAACTGGCCCGGCACGCGGAGCCGATCGACGACAACCGCGAGGGTGTGATGGCCCGGGCGACCTTCACCGAGACCGCCCCGGGGCGCTGGACGGTGACCCGGATGGAGGCGCTGCCAACCTGGACCGACCTGGCACCGGCCCTCCGGCTGGTCGACCTGACCGCAGCGCTGGCCGACCCGGCCACCCCGCCGGGTCTGCGGGGCGACTACCGGGCGGCGTACCAGCGGGTGCTCGGCTACGTCCGATCCCTCGGCGCAGGCCCGGATCAGGTGGTGGCGTCGGGCGGCTGAGCGCCGCCACCCAGGACGCGGTCGAGGTGGGCGTTGGCGAACCGGTGGTCGGGGTCCAGGCGGTCGCGGACGGCCAGGAAATCGGCAAACCTCGGGTACGCGGGGGCCAGGCTGGCGGCGTCGCGGTAGTGCAGCTTGCCCCAGTGCGGGCGGCCACCCAGCCCGGCCGCCACCTCTTCGAAGGCCCGGAAGTACGGCTCGTACGGCATGCCGACGTACTGGTGCACGGCGATGTACGCGGAGTCCCGGCCGTAGCCGTGCGACAGCCAGATGTCGTCGGCGGCGGTGAACCGCACCTCCACCGGGAAGAGCACCTTGAACGGCAGCCCGTCCACGATCCGCCGCAGCGCCGCCAGCGCCTCGGGCAGCGCCTCGCGGGGCAGGCCGTACTCCATCTCCACGAAGCGCACCCGGCGCGGGGTGCAGAACACCCGGTCGGAGCGGCCGGTGTACCGGCGTTCGGTGAGCGCGCGGGCGGAGACCGCGCTGATCCCCGGGGCCAGGGCCGGCACGGCGCGGCCGAGTCGGCAGGCGCTGGCGAAGACGGTGTTGGCCAGGAAGTCGTCGTCCAGCCAGCCGCGCCAGCGGGGCAGCGGGCGGTCGTTGGCGGGTACCCGGTCGTTGGTCTTGACCTGGACCCGGGACGTGTAGGGGAACCAGTAGAACTCGACGTGGTCATGGCCGTCGATCAGCGCGGGCAGTTCGTCGAGCACGTCGGCCAGAGCCGCCGGGCGTTCGTGGGCGTGCAGCACGAAGGCGTCCACGCAGCGCAGGGTCACCTCGACCAGCACGCCGAGCGCGCCGAGCGAGACCCGGGCGGCGGCGAAGATGTCCGGGTGCTCGTCGGCGGAGCAGTGCAGCACCTCCCCGGTGCCGGTGACCAGGGTGATCGCCTCGACGAAGGTGGACAGGCAGCCGAAGCCGGCGCCGGTGCCGTGGGTGCCGGTGGAGATCGCGCCGGCCACCGTCTGCGCGTCGATGTCACCGAGGTTCGGCAGGGCGAGGCAGTGCCGGGCGAGCAGGCCGTTGAGGGCGTGCAGGGTCATCCCTGCCGGTACGGTGACCAGCCGGTGCTCGACGTCGACGCTGACGGTGGTGTTCAGCTCGGACAGCTCCATCCGCTGGTCGTCGGCGAGCGCGATGGCGGTGAAGGAGTGGCCGCTGCCGGCGACCCGGATCCGGCGGCCGGTGGCGGCGGCGGACCGGACGGCCTCGGCGACGTCTGTCGGCGAGCCGGGGCGGAGGATTGCGGTGGCGCTGCCACGCTGGTTACCGGCCCAGTTGGACCAGCGGGCGGTGAGCGGTGCGGTGCTGCCGACCATGCGCGCTCCTCAAGATGAATATGAACTGACTTCATATCAGGAACGTTGTAGCTGGTAAATACCGCAATTGCGGTCCGCTCGTTGTACCGGTAGTCACGGACTCGTGACGTGGAGATATGTTCATCCGTCGAAGGGGGGTGGCGCCGAGTGTCCACACCAGCCGCCACGACCGGGCCGCTGCGCCGCGTACCGGTGCAGGGTCGAAGTGTCGCGCGGGTACAGCGCATGTTGGATGCCTGTGCCGAACTCGTCGACGAGGTGGGGTACGAGGGGCTGACCACGACCCTGCTCGCCGAGCGCGCCGAGGTGGCGATCGGGTCGGTCTACCAGTTCTTTCCGGACAAGCGGGCGATCGTGCAGGCGTTGACCCTGCGCACGATGGAGTCCTACCTCCAGCGGCTCGACGAGCGGTTCGCGTCCGACGAGATGACCCACTGGTGGGACGGCGTCGACGCGGGGATCGATGAGTACATCACGATGCACCGCACCGTTCCCGGCTTCCGTACCCTGCACTTCGGCGACGTGGTCGACCTGCACCTGCTCGATGAGCAGCGGGACAACAACGGCGTGATCGCCGACCAGTTGGCGCGGGTGCTCACCGAGCGCTTCGGGCTGACCGACGTGCCGCAGCTCCGCTTCGTCCTGGAGATCGCGGTGGAGGCGGCGGACGCGCTGATCAAGCTCGCGTTCCGGCGGAAGTCCGACGGCGACGAGCGGGTGCTGCTCGAGGCGAAGGCGCTGATCCGCGAGTACCTGCACCGCCAGGTCGACGGCCCGGAGAGCGGCCGGTCGACCGCCGAGCAGCAGGTCACGGCCGCCCAGCCCGCCTGACCCGGTCCGCCCCGACGGGGCGGCGCCGGGCGGCGGGTGGCACCTCAGAGGAACGCCTGCCCCTCGCCCCGGTACGTCGGTACGGTCGCCACGACCGTGTCCCCGTCGACCAGGTGCAGCTCGTTGACCCGCTCGCACAGCTCACCGGCCTTGGCGTGCCGGAACCACACCCGGTCGCCGATCCGCAGGGTGGCCGCCGCCGCGCCGGACAGCGGGGTCTGCACCTCCCCGGCCCCCTCGGTGCCGACCAGCTTCAGGCCGGCCGGCAGCCACGGTCGGGGCAGCCGGCTGTCGGCGGCCGGCCCGGAGGCGATCCAGCCACCGCCGAGCACGGTCGCCAGCTCCGGTGTCGGCCGGCGGACCACCGCGCAGGCGAAGAACGCCGCCGGGGTGGGGCGCCAGGCTCGGTAGGCGTCGAACAGCGTCGGCCCGTACAGGCCCGATCCCGCGGTGACCTCGGTGACCGCGGGATCGGCGCTGGTCGCGGCCACGCTGCCGGTGCCGCCGCCGTTGACGAACTCCAGGTCGGCATGCTCACGGACCGCGGCCACCGCCGCGCTCCGGCGGGCCAGCAGCTCGCGGTACGACCCGCGCTGGGCCAGCCGGATCGCGCCGGCCAGCAGTGTCTGCCCCGGCGGCGCGTCGCCCAGGCCGGCGATCTGCGCCTCGTACGACATGAGGCCGACCAGCCGGAAGCCGGCCCGGCCGGCGAGGGTGGCGGCGAGCGCGCCGGCCGCTCGGGCGCTGTGCACCGGTGAGCGGCGCACGCCGACGTGCACCCGTCCGCGCAGTGGTCGCCAGGAGGCGTCCAGGTCCAGGCAGAGCCGCAGCTCGGCGCGCTGCCCGGGTGCCCGCACGGCGTCGATGAGGTCGAGCTGCCCGGTGCCGTCGATCATCAGGGTGATCGCGGCGGCCAGCGCCGGGTCGGCGGCCAGCTCGGCGAGCGCCACCCGGTCCGCGCTCGGGTACGCGACCAGCACGTCATCGCTCACCCCGGCCCGGACCAGCCAGATCGCCTCGGGCAGGGTGAACGCCATCACGCCCCGCCACCCGGGCCGGGCGAGCGCCCGGCTGATCAGCTCTCGGCTGCGGACCGACTTGCTCGCCAGCCGGACCGGTTTGCCGGCGGCCCGGTCGGCCAGGGCGTCCGAGTTGGCGTCGAAGGCGGTGAGATCCACCACCGCGTACGGCGGGTCGAGGTGGGCGGTCGCCCGATCCAGGCGCTCGCGAAGTTTGTCGCTTTCGATGGCCACGTGTGCACGCTAACTGTCTGACGGTGAATGCGAAATACCCTCGCGTACGTCCGGGCTGCGGCTGGTGCCGTTGGCGGCCTAGGCTCAGCGAGCAGGAGAATGTCGCCGGGGGGACGGCCCCCACCGGGTCTAGAGTGTTCCACCGGAGGCGCCCAGCGATGGGCCGGCACGTGGAGGTACGGCCATCGAAAGCCAGAACAGCGGCGAGTCGCCCGGCGTGTCGCGCCCAGGTGACCAGTCGGGCAACGCCGCCAACCAGTCCAGCATGAGTCAGGTCGATCCGTCCGGCTACGCCGCGATCCGCTCGGTCCTGCGGATCCGGCCGTTCCGGCGGCTCTGGATCGTGCTCGGCGCCGCCTCCTTCGGCGACTGGCTCGGCCTGCTGGCTACCTCCGTCTTCGCCGCCTCCCAGGTCCAGGGCAACACCGCCAAGGGCGCGGTCTTCGGCAGCGTCATCGCGATCCGCCTGCTGCCCGCGCTCGTGCTCGGGCCGATCGCCGGCGTGCTCGCCGACCGGTTCGACCGCCGCTGGACGATGGTCATCTGCGACCTGCTCCGGTTCTTGCTCTTCGCCTCGATCCCATTGGTGGCGCTGGTCGGCGCCAGCGCCGCGATCGTGGTTCTGTGGGCGACCGTCGCCACCTTCCTGATCGAGTCGATCACGCTGATCTGGATCCCGGCCAAGGAGGCCGCGGTCCCCAACCTGATCCCGCGTGCCCGGCTGGAGGCGGCCAACCAGCTCACGCTCATCACCACGTACGGCCTGACCCCGGTGCTCGCCGCAGCCGTCAGCGCCGGCCTGGACCGCAGCGTCCGGGGCGTCACGGGTGGCAACTTCCCGGACTGGGCCGAGCCGGCCCAACTGGCGCTCTGGTTCAACGCCCTCTCCCGGCTGGCCACCGCCCTCGTCGTCGCGTTCGGCATCAAGGAGATCAGCCAGGGGCAGACCGCCGAGGGCGACCGGCACGAGCAGAGCATGCTGCGCCAGTTCAAGGAGGGCTGGCAGTTCATCGGGCAGACCCCGCTGGTACGCGGGCTGGTCCTCGGCATCCTCGGCGCGTTCGCCGGCGGCGGCATCGTGATCGGCACCGCGAAGTTCTTCGCCAGCTCACTGGGCGCCGGTGACGCGGCGTTCTCGCTGCTCTTCGGGGCCATCTTCGTCGGCCTGGCGCTCGGCATCGGGCTCGGCCCGATGATCGTCAAGGAGATGTCCCGGCGTCGCTGGTTCGGCATGAGCATCGTGCTGGCCAGCGCCGCCGTGATGACCCTCGCCTTCGCCATCCACCTGTCCATGGCGATCGTCGGCGCGGTGCTGGTCGGCGCCGGCGCCGGCATGGCCTTCCTGGCCGGCACCACCCTGCTCGGCGGTGAGATCAGGGACGAGGTACGCGGCCGGGTCTTCGCCGTCGTGCAGATCGGCACCCGGCTGGTGCTGATCCTGGCCATCGCGCTGAGCAGCCTGCTCGCCGGTGTCGGCGGCTCGCGCAAGCTGGAGATCGCCGACCTGGGCGTGTCCATCTCGTCGACCCGTCTGCTGCTGCTCGCCGCCGGGGTCGCCGGCATCTTCGCCGGGATCAGCGCGTTCGGCCAGATGGACGACAAGAAGGGCGTCCCGGTCCTCGCCGACCTCTGGGGCTCCATCCGGGGCCGCCCGCTGATGCCGTCCGAGCCGTTCGTCTCCGCCGGGCTCTTCGTGGTCTTCGAGGGCGGAGAGGGCGCCGGCAAGTCCACCCAGCTCGCCGCCCTCGCCGAGCGGCTCCGCGGCCAGGGGCGCGACGTCGTGGTCACCCGCGAGCCGGGGGCGACCACCGTCGGGCAGCGGATCCGGTCGCTGGTGCTGGACAACACCGGCGAGGAGGCGCCCTCGCCGCGCGCCGAGGCGCTGCTCTACGCCGCCGACCGGGCGCACCACGTGGCCGCCGTGGTGCGGCCCGCGCTGGTCCGGGGCGGCGTGGTGATCAGTGACCGGTACGTCGACTCGTCCCTGGCGTACCAGGGCGCCGGGCGGACACTCCCGGTCGACGAGGTCTCCTGGCTCTCCTCCTGGGCAACCGGTGGGCTCAAGCCCGACCTGGTGGTGCTGCTGGACGTCGAGCCGCAGACCGGCCTGTCCCGGGTGGCTTCGCGCAGCGAGAGCGCCGACCGGCTGGAGGCCGAGTCGGTCGCGTTCCACGAGCGCGTCCGGTACGCCTTCCTCGACCTGGCCGCCGCCGACCCGAAGCGCTACCTGGTGCTCGACGCGTCCCGGCCGGCCGAGGAGATCACCGGGCAGGTGATCCGACGGGTCGAGGAGATGCTCGGGAATCCGGGCGGCATCGTGCACCCCCGGCCGGCGCAGGGCCCGGACACCTCGGTGCAGCCGGAGTTATCCGACTCGGAGCTGGTGACGATGGAGCATCGAACCTGATGCCGGACGTCTTCGCCGACCTGGTCGGTCAGGACGAGGCGGTGACCGAGCTGCGCCGGGCCGCCGCCGCGGCGGCGGCCGTGCTGCGCGTGGGCGCCGCCGACCGTACGCCCGCGCTGATCGCCGCCGGCCCGGCCGGTGACGACCGTGCGCCGGCCGGGGTCGACCCGAGCGCCGGGATGACCCACGCCTGGATCTTCACCGGGCCGCCCGGCTCCGGCCGCTCGGTCGCCGCGCGGGCCTTCGCCGCCGCCCTCCAGTGCGTGCACGGCACCGGCTGCGGCGAGTGCCCCGGCTGTCACACCACGATGGGTGGCACCCACGCCGACGTCCGGATGGTGGTGCCGGAGGGGCTCTCCATCGGCGTCGGCGAGATGCGCGCGCTGGTGCTCCGCGCGGCCAGCACCCCGTCCGGCGGGCGCTGGCAGGTGGTCATCATCGAGGACGCCGACCGGCTCACCGAGGCGGCCGGCAACGCGCTGCTCAAGGCGATCGAAGAGCCCCCGCCGCGTACGGTTTTCCTGCTCTGCGCCCCGTCCACCCACCCGGACGACATCTCGGTGACCATCCGGTCGCGCTGCCGGGTCGTACCCCTGCGGCAGCCGCCGGCCACGGCGGTAGCCGAGGTGCTGGTCCGTCGGGACGGCGTCGCGCCCGACGTGGCGCAGTGGGCGGCGGCGGCCGCGCAGGGGCACGTGGGCCGGGCCCGCCGGCTGGCCCGCGACCCGGAGGCCCGCAAGCGGCGTGAGGCGGTGCTCGCCGTGCCTCGCCGGCTGACCGGCGTCGGCGCGGCGTTCGACGCGGCGTCCGCGCTGATCGAGGCGGCCGAGGCGGAGGCCGAGGCGGCGGTCACCGAGGCCGACACGGCCGAGCGGGCGGCGCTGGAGACCGCGCTCGGCGCCGGCGGCACCGGTCGGGGCGCGGCCGGTGCCATGCGGGGTGCCGCCGGGCAGCTCAAGGAGCTGGAGAAACGACAGAAGTCGCGGGCCACCCGGGCGCAGCGCGACGCGCTGGACCGCGCGCTGGTCGACCTGGCCGGCTTCTACCGCGACGCGCTCACCATGGCGCTGCGCGCCCCGGTCGCCCCGGTGCACACCGACACCGCCGCGCTGGCCGGCGCCGGGGCGCAGAAGTGGGACGCCGAGGGGTCGCTGCGCCGGCTGGAGGCCGTGCTCGCCTGCCGGGCCGCGATCGAGGCGAACGTCAAGCCCCGGATCGCCGTCGAGGCGATGATGCTCGCCCTCTGGAAGGGCTGACCCGCACTTTTCCCGCCACGGTCCCGTCCGGCGGACCGGTCGTCCACAGGCATCGACACGCGCGATTGCTGTGCGGTACGGTCCGGTGTGCTGTTGTGACGACGACAGCACGCTCAGTGAGGGGTCATCCGGGAGGAGTCGGCCGATGCCGCGGGGGGAGATCGACGAAGCCTGGATCGAGGAGGCGGTACGGCGCTACCGCCGGATCGAGTCGCTCCAGGCCGAGTTCGACCAGGCGGTGTCGACCGTCGAGGTCACCGTCCGGTCGCCGGACGGGCTGGTCGAGGTGGTGGTCACCGCCGGTGGGCGGATCACCGACGTCCGGTTCCTCGGGCCGCTGCACAGCCGCAGCCCGCGGGACGTGGCCGGCTCCGTGCAGGCCGCGGTCACCGCCGCGGCCGACGCCGCCGAGTGGGCCCGGGAGAAGCTGCACAACGAGACGTTCGCCGCCTACCGACCGCTCGCGGGGGCCTGAGATGGACACACTGCGCGCGCTCTCCGCCCGGCTGGACGAGGCGAGCGCCACGCTGGCCGCCCTGTCCCGCACGGTCACCGCGAGCGATCCGGCCCAGGCCGCCTTCGGCACGGACGCCCCGGGCCGCCCCGGCGAGATCGGCCGCGCGCTGCACCGGCAGTGGACCGCCGCCACCGACGACCGGGCCCGCGAGGCACGCGCCGCCGCCGGTCGGCTGGCCGCCGCCGCGTCGGCCGTGCGGGAGGCCGCCGACCGTTACGGCGAGGTCGACCGGGCCGCCCGCCGCCGCATCACCGGGGAGCCCTGATGGACCCGCTGGACCGGCTCGCCGACCCCGGCCTGGACCTGCTTCGCCGGGTGGACACGCTGCTCGCCGCCGGCGTCCCCGAGGGGCACCGCGTCTGGCCGCTGCTGCGCCGGATGCAGGTGCTCCCGGGCGACGCGGTCCGCGGCTTCCTCGACCTGCATCCGGCACCGCTCGCCAGCGCCGGGCACGCGGTGCGCCGGCTGGTCCGGGGGTACGACGACGTCTCCGCCGCGCTCACCGAGCCGGTGCTCTGGTCCGGTCCGGCCGCCTCGGCGTACGGGCACGAGCGGGCGGCGCTGCTCCGCCACCTGGACGAAGGGCCGGAGAGCCTGGTCGGGCGTCTGGAGTCCACCGCCGGGTACGCCGACGCGCTCGCCGACTGGGTGGACGGCACCCGCCTCGCCCTGGCCCGCACCCTCGCCGACATCCTCCGCTCGGCCGAGGCGGTCGCCGTCGTCGCGGCCACGGCCACCGGCACGTCGCTCCGGCCCGGCCCGGTGGGGCCCGGCGTGGCCGACGCCGCCGAGATCGCCGCGCGGGTGCTGGCGGTGCTCTGCGTCGCGTACGACGGTGCGGAGACGCTGCTGCGCCAATGGGCGCCGAGCCTGGCCGAGTCCGCCTGGCGGCCGCCGGTGGACGGTCGGCCCCGGTACGACGAGGCCACCCGGGTCGGCTGGTAGCTGCCGCCGCGCCCCCGGACAGGCCACGGCGTCGCCCGCGGGCACCCGGCCTGAGCCGGCGCCGGCGGCGACGCCGTGGTCTTCCCCCTGCACCCCCCGCAGGTCTGCCTCCACTCAACGCCGCCCGGGCGCGTTTGTCCCCTGTCGCGGCCCGGATTCAACCGTCCGGGCGAGGAGCAACGGCACGACGGGTGGCCCGGCATCGGTCAAGTCGACGGTCATGGATGACAGCGGGGGGTAGTCGTCCGGCGACGCCCGGCGCGCCCGTCGGCGGTGATCCGTCGTAGGGTGGAGGCATGGGCATGCTCTGCGCGGTCAGCTTCAACCGGTACGGGCGCCTCTACTACCTCGACCCGGGTGAGTTGCGCCCGCAGGTCGGCGACAAGGTGCTGGTGCCGACCGACGACGGGCCCGAGGTGGCCGAGTGCGTCTGGGCCGCGCAGTGGGTGACCGAGGAGACCGACGGCTTCCCCCGGCTGGTGGGGCTGGCCGGCGACGACGATCTGCGCCGGGACGAGGCGTTGCGCCGGCGCAAGGCCGAGGCCAAGGTGGCCGCGAAGCGGCTGATCCGCGCGCACGGGCTACCGATGAAGGTGGTCGCCGTCGACCACGTGCTCGGCTCCGCCGAGGGCGGCGGCGAGCGCAGCACGGTCTACTTCACCGCGCCGCACCGCGTGGACTTCCGCTCCCTCGTTCGTGACCTGGGCGCCACCCTGCACTGTCGCGTCGAGCTGCGGCAGCTCTCCGCACGGGACTCGGCGCGGGTGCAGGGCGGCATCGGCTCGTGCGGCCGGGACCTGTGCTGCGCCACGTTCCTCACCGACTTCGAGCCGGTGACCATCCGGATGGCCAAGGACCAGGATCTGCCGCTGAATCCGCTGCGCATCTCCGGCGCGTGCGGCCGGCTGATGTGCTGTTTGAAGTACGAACATCCTCTGTACCAGAGATTTCAGGAGACCGCCCCGGCGGTCGGCAGCCGGGTGTCCACGCCGGAGGGCGACGGCCGGGTGATCGGCCACAGCGTCCCCCGTGACGCGGTGACGGTCCGGCTGGACGCCGACGGCTCCCGCTGCTCCTGCTCCCGCGCCTCCGTCTGCGCCCCCCGCCAGGCCCACGACCAGCACTACACGCCCTGACCCCCGGGCCTCCCCGGGCCTCTCCCGCGGTTGATCATGAAGTTGTTGCCCGCCGGGTCGGCGTGTCGCCGCAACAACTTCATGATCAACGGAGGCCGGTGGTCAGGGCAGCACGACGGGGGGTTCGGCCAGGCGGGGGGTCAGGGGGCCCTTCGGGGTCAGCCAGCTTGCGGTGGGGGACTGGTCGGGGTTGACCTGCCAGTCGCGAGAGACCCGGTCGACCGCGATCGGGTAGATGGTGAGCGTGCCGTCGGGGTCGATGCGCAGCCGCAGGAACGCCTTGGAGTCCTCGATGCCCTGACCGGCGAAGAGTTCGTTGACGTTCACCCCGAACGAGCCCGCCACCAACAGGTACGCCGCCACCAGCTGGCTGGCCACCAGCCCGCTCACCGGGCCGTAGAGCACCGCCGCGGCGACCGCCGGCAGCGGCCACGGCCAGTCGTAGAACGGCAGCGCCAACCAGGCCCAGGTGCCGGCGGCGGCCAGCCCGACCTGCGCCAGGCCGTGGCTGACCCCGAGGATCCAGTGCCGCGCGTGTCGTTTGCCGCTCGCGCTGGGCGGCTTGGCGAACAGCGCCGCCGCCAGCACCGTCACGAGCAGCATCATCACCAGCGGGACGCTGAACAACCGCTGGTCGCTGGTGTCCGCCCAGTTCGCGACCACGCCCGCCATGGCCAGCATCAGCAGCGTGTGCAGGGTGCCGAGCAGCGTGGTGAAACCGGGGTTGCGGAACGGCAGCCGGGGGAAGATGCCCCAGCCGTAGCGGCGGGAGCGGGCCGCGTCGGGATAGCGGGCCACCAGGTCGTACGGCTGGGCGCGGCTGGCCCGCCGGGCCAGGGTGTCCCGCGGTGGCACCTCGAGGCGCTCCGGCAGCTTGTGGGTCGGGTAGAGGTACGCCCCACCGCCGCCACAGGTGATCAACTGCCGGTCCGGCCCCGCGTAGCGGGCGTAGTGGTGCAGGTCGCCGGAGAGCAGCAGCCGAACCTTCGCCCCGGTCGGGTCGATGATCGTCCGGATGAAGTAGTCGACCGAGTCGTACGCCGTCGGATGGTCGGCCGCCTTGACCCAGGTGGGCGCCGGGGTCGCGATGATCACCTTCGACTCCGGGCCGAGCCGCCGGGCCACCTCGTCGAAGTACGCCAACTGGGGGTCGTCCAGGTACGAGCCGGACTGGTCGTCCACGCCGAGCAGCCACCAGCCGGCAGGCAGCTCCACCGCGAAGTACGACCGTGACTGCCCGGTGCCCCAACCGCCGAAGTGCCGGTCTCGGGAGCGGACGAACAACCGCAGGAAGGCGGTCAGGCCGTCGTACCAGTCGTGGTTGCCGGGCACCGCGAAGAGGGTGGGCCGTTCCGGCGGGGTCCCCGGCAGCGCGGCCTGGTAGGGGCCCTTGCACCGGTCCTCGTACGAGGCGTACGCCGCCGACGGGTACACCTGGTCGCCGCCCATCACCAGCGTCTGCGCGCGGGGCAGCCGGTGCCCGTCCACGGTCAGCTCCGGCTGTGCCAGCAGGTACGCCACGGAGTAGGTGGCGTTGAAGCCGTCACCCAGGTCGGCCACGTAGTCGAGCCACAGCCCACCGTCCGGCCCAGTTTGGCGGAAGACGTCGTCGCCGAACGCGTTCTGCAACTCGCGCTTGTCCAGGTACGCGCCGAAGAGCATCGCCAGCAGCGTCCGGATGCCGGTGCTGATCAGCAGGAACGGGGCCAGCCACGGCACCGGCTTGCGCGGGGTGAACCCCAGCTCCAGCGGGTCGGTGGTGCGCGGCCGGTGGGCGGCCCGCTCCCCGGCCGCCGCGCCGTCGGGACGCGCGTCCGCCGGGGCCGGATCATCGGGGGCGTCGAGGGGGGCGTGATCGTCGCTCACCCGCCGCAGCGTAGTCCCGAGCGTAATGATCCGCTGTCCGGTAAACGGCCAGATGGCGGCGGTTGTCCGGTTGGTGGCAGCGGGCGGGGAGGGGGTATCCCGCTCGGGCGACGGCCGTGGGGTGCCGTACACTTGACGATCGTTGCCGCCTTAGCTCAGTCGGCTAGAGCGACGCACTCGTAATGCGTAGGTCGACGGTTCGATTCCGTCAGGCGGCTCGGTACAGAAGCCCAGGTCATTGGCCTGGGCTTCGCCGTTTCCCACGGTCGACAACTTCGCCGCCGGACGTGCCAGTCCGCAAATAGTCCGCATCCCGTGCCGCGACCGCCTCGTCCAGCCGGTTGGCGACCGCGTCAAGGCGGCCCGCAAGCGGGCCGCGCCGGCCCGGCCCCGGCCTGCTGGCGACCTCCGGCCGGCATCGGCCGGGCCGGCCGGCCACGCTGGCGGACGGAATCAAGGGGCATGAAGGGCTGAGGCGGGACGATCGCGATCGGGTTTGCTCCCCGTCCACGTTGGGGCGATCGGCTGCCGCGCAGCAGAGCTGCTTGCCTCCGGACTGTCGTTGGCACTGGCTGCGGCTCGATGACGACGAGGACCAGGACGTGACCCATCCCCCGGAGTGCCCGATCCTCTACGCCACCCGACCGGGTTCAAGGGCGCTGCGCGTCGGCACGCCGATGGCCTACGGCCACCCTTGACCCCGAGCGGGCGCCGCAGTCCTTGGCACCTATCAGGGGGATGGGGGGAGACTGGCGGCCATCGCCTCGCGAACTGCGCGCTCGTACTGGTTCCGACGGAACAGGAATGGACCGAAATCCCCGTAGTCGCGCTGGGGGCGGTAGGGCTGGGAGAAGCCGCGCCACATCACCGAGTCCTCGGTAGTGATCACCTGGGCTTCCAGAGGCCAGCAGCCGACGTCACCGCAGTCGCAACCGAGGAGGGCGATTACGCCTTTCCGGGACCGGTAGGCGGAGTCCGATCGTCCGGTGAGGTAGGCAGCCAGGTCACCGATGTTGAAGTGATCGAGAACGATCCCGGCATACTCGCCGGGCACGTCGTGGCCAGCGGCGTGCTCGAAGCCCGAGACCAGGTCCACCATGCTCACATTGTCGACGTATGGCAACAACTCGCGTGCCGGGTCGGGACCCTGGCCCCACGGACGGATCTCGAAGCGAACCTTGCGAGTCAGCGGCTGCGTTGGCACAAGGCCAAGTCTGCCGCAGGCCCGTGTCGCCGGGCACCACAAGGGGCTACCGGGCCGGACGGTCTGCGCCTGCCCGACGAGGAGATCCGCTTCAGCGCTTGGCCTTGGTCTGTTACGCGTCAGCCCACCGTGCTTATGCGTGAACACTTGCTGAGAGCATCGCGCTCCCAGTCGCTACCTACGAGAGCGACGGGGTAGCTGACCTTTCTGCCCTGCTTGTCATCGGTCTCGACTGATAGCCCTAGCGGCAGCGGCTCTCGCTGGAGGCGTGCGACCGAGCACTCGAACCACAGCTCGACCGCGAGCTGACCGGTGCTGCCAGGGGGTAACAGCCGGGGCGATCCGATGCTGTGTATTACGACGCCCGGCCTCTCTGCATGAACCCCACGAACGGTGATCGGCCTGGGGCCGGCGTTGGCCAACGCCAAATACCCGGACAGTCGGACGGAGCCCTCGGAGGCTGCGCTTCCAGAGTCGTCCGATTGAGGGAAGGCCACGAGTGCGACCACGGCGTTCCGCTCCCGCTGATCACGCGAGTCTCGCAGTTGGCTGACACCGAAGCCGCCAAGCACAACGCCGACCACGAAGGCGGCGACGAGCCGCAGGGGCACCTTCTGTCTGACCACGAGGCGGTCATGGGCGGGGGTAGCCGATTTCGCCGACTGGTGATTGTGCTCGTCCAGGTCGATCACTGCACGCTCCGCAACATGGGCGTCAGCCTAGGGTCTCTTCACACCAGCAGGTCGCCCGCCGTAGAGCCGCCCGTACAGCCAAGGCCATCCGCAGACGCCGACCAAGCCCGACAACGACGGACAGGCTGACCAGGCGTGCAAAGCCGGACCAGCCACCCCTGATGTTCTTCTAGGTCGACGGGTCGATTCCGTCAGGCGGCTCGGTACAGAAGCCCAGGTCATTGGCCTGGGCTTCGCCGTTTCCCACGGTCGACAACCTCGCCGCCGGCTGTGCCGGTCCGCGATGGTCGCGCCCAGCTCGTCGATGAGGGAACCGCGGCACCGACGGCCGCTGGTGGTTCTTCGGCGTGCCCTCCACCAGCTCCCCGCCAACCTCCGCGAACGCCACCGCCACCGCGGCAGATTCAGCCACGAATTGATCCACCATGTAACGATCATGACCCGGGTAACCGCTTGGTCCGGTGAAGCGACGATCCTGTCGCCCGCCCGGGAGTTGGCCCGACAGGGGTCGCCGGGCGTCACGGGGACGACGACCGAAGGGAGACCGCGAGTGCGGTTTCGTACAGTGACCGGTTCAGTGCTGGCATCGATGATCGCCATGGCGGGCGCGCTCGTTGTGGCGGGCCCCGCCTCAGCCGCGGGGATCACCGGGGACACGGCCACGCCGCTTCCGCTTTCCACGTATGCCGACATGCAGGTGAACGCGGCGCGCAACGAGGTGTACCTCGCCGGCGGTGACCGGATCGTCGTGACCGACCAGAACGGCAGCGTCCTGCGGACCATCGACGGACAGACCCGCGTCTCGGGGCTCGCCCTCAGCGCGGACGGCACCCGCCTCTACGCCGCGCTCAACGGCGCGAACGCGATCGCCGTCCACGACCTCAAGAAGCGGCGGGAACTCAAGCGGTACGCCACCGGCGCCGCCTGCCCGGGCGACCTGGCGCTCGCCGTCGGCAAGCTCTGGTTCAGCGCCGGCTGCTCGCAGAACTTCGGCGGCAGCGTCAGCGCCCTGGACCTGACCACCGGAGCGATCACCACTCACGTGACCTGGCTGCCGACTGTCCAGGGTGTGCCTCTGCTTGCGGTCTCCGAGCGGGAGGGCTGGGGAACCAGGCTCGTCGTCGCGGCCCGCGACCTCAGCATGACCCAGCTGAAGACGTACGACATCACCACCGGCGCACCGGATCCGATCTGCTGGGGGCCGGGCCCCTGCGCGATCGACGTGCCAGACATCGTGCAGGACATGGCGGTCACCGCGGACGGCGCGAACCTGGTGACCGCCGAAGGCGCGCAGTTCCACACCCTCAGGTCGGTCGTCGGCCTGTCGGTCCAGCGCACCTACCCGAGCGGCGCATACCCCACCGCCGTGGGCGTGGCCACCGCCGGTCAGCTCGCGCTCGGCTCGGACAGCCCCAACGCGGACGGCACCGACCTGTTCGGCTACGAGGTGACCGGCGACCAGCCGACCTGGACGTACGAGTTCGGGGTGCGGGAGACCGCCACCAACGACCTCGCGCCGCGCGGCCTGGCCTGGGGCGCCGCTGACACGCGGCTGTACGCGGTCGTGACCCACAACGACGGCACGTCCCCGGTGCTGCGCACTCTCGTCCCCGCGCTGTGAGCGCACGCCGCGCAGCGGCGATCTGACGTGGCCCGGCCGGGTGTGCACGCACCCGGCCGGGCCCGCGCGCTCACGATCCCCACGGATCCCAACGATCGGCGGTGGTGGATTCCGAGGATCGCCGGGCGGAGTTCGGCGACTCCGGCTTCACCGTCGATGACGACACCCTGGTGCTGACCCAGCGCTTCCGACTGGTGCACGTCGTCTGAGCGGCTAGGGCTGGCGGCGCCCGAAGATTATCCCCCCGAGCCGACTCTCGGCCGAGGTGAGCGTCATCTCCGCCTCGACCGTGAATCCGCCCTCGCGCAGCCAGGCCGCCACCTGTGCGGGCTGGCGACGGTGGACGTGAACCTTCATCGGGTGGCCGCCGTAGCCCTGCGTCTTGAGTGTGGTCTCGTCCCCCACGTGGAAGCTGAGCAGCAGCGGGCAGCCGGGCCGCAACACCCGCCGGAAGTGCGCGACCACCGAGCCGACCTGGTCGTCGGGGATGTGGATCAGGGAATACCAGGCGACCAGGCCGGCGACCGATGCCTCGGCCAGGTCGAGGTCGGTCATGGAGCCCACCTCGAACCGCAGACCGGGGTGGTCGCGCCGAGCCACGTCGATCATTCCCGGCGACAGATCGATCCCGAAGGCGTCGACGCCGAGCCCGTGCAGGTGAGCGGTGATTCGTCCCGGTCCGCAGCCCACGTCCGCGACCGGCCCCCCACCGGCCGCCCGAACGAGGTCGGCGAACAGGGCGAGCATCGCTCGTTCGTAGGGCGTTTCAGCCAGGAAGTTGCGCAACAGGTCCGCATAGCTGGCGGCGACAGTGTCGTAGGAGGTGCGGGTGTCCGCCAACCAGCCGTCAACGCTCATGGCGGCAACGCTAGATCAGGGGGCGCTCCCTTCGGGATGCCGGTCCGGATCGAAGCCCAGATCGCCCAGGGCGGCACGCCCGTCTACCAGCGAGGAGCGCCCGGCCGGTCGTCACGAGGACCGCGCCGGCCGGGCCGCCCCCCGGTCAGACCTGCGGGATCACCAGCAGGCCCCGGTTGTAGTCGGCGAGGATGACGTCCGGGCGGCCGTCGCCGGTCACGTCCCCGGCCGCCATGGCACGGTGGTCCCGGCTGCCGGGCGCCGGAATGTCGGTGAACCGGTCGATGCCGAACCAGCCCTCGGGACGCTGCCGCATCAGGCTGATGGTCTCCCACCCGGCGTGCAGGGTCATCGCGTCGCGCCGGCCGTCGCCGTCGAAGTCGTGCAGCAGGATCTGCGCCGGGATGTCGTACAGCGGGTAGACCAGCGGGGCGGCGAACCCACCGCCGGCCGTCTGCGCGTACAGCGACATGCGGGACGTCGGCCGGTTGCCGCCGGAGGTGACGGCGATGTCGTCGCGGCCATCGCCCGTGGCGTCGGCGACCGCAATGGCGTTCACATCGAGGTACCCGTCACCGGCCAGGTCGGCCCGCCAGCCGGGCTGGTAGCCGCCGTCGGCGGTCTGCGGGTACACGGCCACGCTCCACGGGCCCTCCCGGCTGATCACGTCCGGGCGATCGTCGCCCGTGACCTCGCCGACCTCGATCTGCTTGCTCACCACCGCTGCGACCGGCACCGCCGAGCCGAACGTGCGGTCCGCCCGCCCGTGGACCACGGCGACGCCGGTGAGCCCGGCGACCACCAGGTCCGCCCGGGAGTCACCGTCCATGTCGGCCAACCGCACGTCACCGGTGCGGGAGTCCCCGCCTCCGGCCACCGGCACCGGCACCGGACCGGTGAGGGTGCCCGCGTCGGAGAAGAAGACGTCCACTCCGGTACGGGTGGTGACCGCGACGTCGGTCGCGCCGTCGCCGTCGACGTCCCCGCTGGCGATCCGCATGGTGGACGCCGGGGCGCCGTTGGTGGTCAGCAGGCGTGGCTCGGCGAGGGTGCCGTCGGGCTGCTGGGCGAAGACCCAGAGCCGGAAGTCGGTCTCCGGAGCGCCGCTGCCGAACACCTGGGTGGTCATCAGCGCGTCGGCCCGGCCGTCCCCGGTCACGTCCGCGATCTCGGTCGCCGTCGGCCAGGACTGCAGCCCGACCTGGTGCACCTGGAGCCCGCCGAACGTGGCCGGCTCGGCCAGCCGGGGCACCACGGTCTGCGTCACCGGCGCGGATCCGCTGGAGCCCAGTCCGGCACTGGCGTCTCCGGAGTAGTCGCCGCCGATCCGGCCGGCCTCGGCCGCCCACTGCCGCTCCGCCAGCCCGTCGGAGACCGACTGGCTGCCGATCCGGACGCTGTCGCGGTAGAAGGTGACCTCTCCGAAGACCCGTATCCCGCTGGTGGTGGTGACCCGGGCGGTCAGCAGGGTCCACTGCCCCATCTCGGTGGTCGACGGGCTGAGGCGCAGGGTGACCGTCGTCGGCCTGCCGGTGAGCACGGGAATGGGCCGGGACAGGCCGCTGGAGGCGCCGTCAGTGGCCCGGATCCAGTAGGTGTAGCCGGTGGCGTCGGCGACCGTCGGGTCGACGAAGGAGAGGGCGGTCGTGGTGCCCACCACCTGCGCGCCGGAGCCGTCCGGTGCCGCCCGGCGGATCTCGTACCCGCTCGCGCCGGCGACCGGCCCCCAGCCCAGCTCGACCCGGTCGGGGTACGCGGTGTGCCGCAGGTCGACCGGCGACGCCAGGCTGGCGGGAAGCACCGCCGGGAGCGAGTTGCCGGAGACCTTGCCGCCACTACGGCTGCGTACCACGTACCGGTAGCTGGTGCCGACCCCGACCTTGTCGTCACGCCACTCGACCTGGTTAGTGGTGCCCAGCACCGCGTACGCGCCACTCGGGCCGGTCGCCCGGAGCACCTCGTAGGTGACGGTCGCGCCAGCACTCTGCCAGCTCACCCGGGCCTGGCCGGTACCCACCCACTCGGCGGTCACCCCGGCCGGTGGCCGCAGCGGCCCCGCCACCGCCGGCACGCCGGTCAGCAGGATCAGCAGCACCGCCGGAAGACCGGCGGACAGCAGTCGTCGTAACACCGTCATTGCGCTCCCCGTGTCCGGTGGCGCGCGGCGGCTCCCGCGCCGTGGGCGGGGCGGCGCGCCACTTCCACGCCCTTCAGCGCCACCGGCCGCGGGCCCGTTAGAAGTCGCGGGAGCTACCGGGGTCGCCCGTGCCCGGGCCGGAAGGAGACGGCACCGCGGGTCCGATGACTTTCGCTGCCACGTCCCGTCCATCCTGAGGACAAGCCTTCGACCGACACCTTGGAGCCGAACCCATGACCTTCGCCCCCGTGATCGTCAGTCTGCCCATCGCCGACCGCGCGACCTCGCACCGCTTCTACCGGGACGGCCTCGGCCTGGAGACGGTGGGAGAGTTGGCCGACGACGGCCTCCCGGAGCCGTTGCAGTTCGTCGTCAACGACGGCCTGCGGCTGATGCTCATCCCGACCGGCGGGTTCGGGTGGGTGATCGGCGGGCACGAGGTCGCCGCGCGGGGGCAGAGCGAGTGCGTGCTCAGCCTCAGCGTCGCCTCTCCCAGCGACGCGGACGCGATCGTCGACCGGGCGCGCGCCGCCGGCGCGGACGTGGTCACCGAGCCGGCCGCGCAACCCTGGGGGTACGTGGGCGCGTTCGCCGACCCGGACGGTCACCTGTGGATGGTGCACGCCGAGCCGACGTCCTGAAACCGTCGGTGGGGGCGGATACCGTCCGGTCGTGACCGTGACCACCAACGCCACCGGTACGTTGCCCACCCCCGCCGACGAGGCCCGCTTCTGGGCGCTGATCGAGTCGGCGTGGGCCGGGCTCGGCGCGGAGGCTCTGGCGCTGCGCCGGGCCCTCGTCGAGCGCGGTCCCGACGGCGAGGGCGACGACGACGCGGAGTCGTACGCCATCGACGCCTGGCTGGGCCCCTTCCTTGACCGGCTGGGTGGCCTCGCCGCCGAGCTGTCCGCTCAGGAGTTGACCGACCTCGACCGGGTGGTGGAGCGCAAGCTGCACGACATCGACCGGGAGGACATCCACGAGGTCACCGACGGCTCGGACGACGGCTTCCTCTACTGCCGGGGTTTCATCGTCGCCCTCGGCCGGGACTACTACGAGGCGGTCCGCGCCGACCCCGCCCTCGCCCTGCCCGACGCGGAGTGCGAGAGCATCTGCTACTTCTTCGCCCACCTGCACAACGACCGGTTCGGTGCCTGGCCGGAGACCGGCTCCGGCATCTCCCGCGAGTCGTTCGGCAATCCGGCGGGTTGGTCGGCCGACCAGGATCAGGCGTAGATGGTCCGGACGTAGTCGGGGCCGTAGTGCCGTTCCAGGTCCTCCAGGCTCTCCACCGGCGCCTCGACCTCCTTGATGAGGCGAGCCCGGGACGGCAGCGCCTCCGGCTGCCAGGTCTCCGGCTGCCACAGTGCGGACCGCAGGAACGCCTTGGCGCAGTGGTAGAAGATCTGCTCGATCTCGACCACCACGGCGAGCACCGGCCGGTGCCCCTTGACCACCATGTCGTCGAACCAGGGCGCGTCCCGCACGAGCCGGGCCCGCCCGTTGATCCGCAGCGTGTCGGTCCGCCCGGGGATCATGAAGAGCAACCCGACGTGCGGGTTGTCCAGGATGTTGCGGTAGCCGTCCGCCCGCTTGTTGCCCGGGCGCTCCGGCAGTGCGATGGTCGTGTCGTCCAGCACCAGGGCGAACCCGGCCGGGTCTCCCTTGGGCGAGACGTCGCAGGTGCCGTCCGCGCCGGCCGTGGCCACCAGGCAGAACGGCGAGGCGCCCAGCCACTGGCGGTCCCGCTCGTGCAGGTGGGGGCGCTCCTTGTTGGCGGCCCGCGCGTTCGGCACGCCGAGCAGCTCGCGCAGCTCCTCGTGCGAGGTGATCTCCACCGTCACGTCATCCTCCCCCGGCCGTTGACCCGGGTGGCGGGCGCCACCGTCCGACGGCCTCGCCCGCCAGCCTAGGCCGCGCGCCAGCGTGAGGTTTGCCCCCGGCGGCCGGGGGTACGGCCTCACCCGACGCGCCCGCAGCACGACCGTCACGCAGCGCCGACCAGTGGAGGCCGGGAGATGGAGAGCCGACTCAAGGTGCTGGGTCACCCAGTGCATCCGATGCTGGTCATGTTCCCGGTCGCGTTGCTGGTCACCGCGGTGCTGTTCGACGTGATCGACACCGTCGGGGGTCCGGACTTCCTCGGTGAGGTCGCGTACTGGAACATCACCGTCGGTCTGATCGGCGGCCTGCTCGCCGCGGCGGCCGGGTCGTTCGACCTGCTGGCGATCCCGACCGGCACGCGCGCCAAGCGGGTCGGCCTGCTGCACGCGGGCGCCAACGTCGCGGTGATCCTGCTCTTCGCCGCCGTCTGGGCGGTACGGCTCAACGCGGACTCCCGCGCCGCCGGCGGCGCGCTGATCGCCATCGAGGTGGTGGCGGTGGCCATCCTCGGCATCAGCGCCTGGCTCGGCGGGGAGCTGGTCGACCGGCTCGGCGTGGGCGTCGACCGGGAAGCCAATCTGGACGCGCCCAGTTCCCTGCGGCCACCCGCGGCCACCAAGCGGATCGGAGACGTGCGATGAGCGAGCAGCAGACCGGGGGCTTCGGCCGGGGGTGGCGGGGACGGCAGCAGGGCTGGGATCCGATGGGTGAGCTCCAGTCGCTGCGCGCCGAGCTGAGCCGGCTGGTCGGTGGCCGGGCCGGGTCGTCCGACGTCGAGCTGACCGAGACCGCGGAGGGCTGGGAGGTCGTCGTCCGGCTGCCCGGGGTGGCGCCGGAGGAGGTGGCGGTCGAGCTGGACGACCGGGAGCTGTGCGTACGGGCCCGATCCGAGGCGGAGGTCAACGCCGACCAGGGCATCCCCGGTGGCTTCGAGACCCGCGGCTTCGAGTACCGGATCGACCTGCCGTCCCGGGTCGACCCGGAGGGCATCGACGCGGTGATGGACCACGGCCTGCTCCGGGTCCGGCTCCCCAGGGCGGCCCGACCGAGGCCGCGCACCATCACCGTCGGCCGCACCGGGCCGCGCTCCGGCGACGTCGCAGGTGGTACGCGGATGCCGGCCGATCCCGCCGCGGACCGGGAGCTGCACCGCCCGGACACCGTCGGCGAGATCGACCGTCCGTAGCGGGACTGCGTGGTCACCCCGTCCCTGCTCGGCCCGACGGCCGGGTTCGTCCCCGACGTGCGGCGGATCGCGGTGCTGCGTGCCAACGCGCTCGGCGACTTCATCTTCGCCCTTCCGGCGCTGGACGCGCTGCGTGCCGCGTACCCGGAGGCGGAGATCGTGCTGCTCGGCGCGCCGTGGCACGCGAAGCTCTGGCGCGACCGGCCCGGCCCGGTGGACCGGGTGCTGGTGGTGCCGCCGGCGCCCGGCATCCGCGACCCGGGCCCGGGTGAGGCGGAGTCGGCGATGGACGACTTCGTGGCGGCGGCCACCGGCGAGGGTTTCGACCTGGCGGTGCAGATCCACGGCGGGGGCGCCAACTCCAACCCGCTGGTCAGCCGCCTCGGCGCCCGGGTCACCGTCGGGCTGCGCGCCGAGGACGCGCCGCCGCTCGACCGGTGGATCCGCTACGTCTACTACCAGCACGAGGTGATCCGCTACCTGGAGGCGGTGGCCCTGGTGGGCGCACCGGCAACCACCATCGTGCCGGCGCTGGCGGTGACCGACGCCGACCGGGCCGAGGCAGCCCAGGTGCTCGGCCCGGTGGGCAGACCCCGGGTGGCGCTGCATCCGGGCGCGACCGACACCCGTCGCCGCTGGCCGGCGGAGCGGTTCGCCGAGGTGGCCCGCGAGCTGCACGGCGACGGGTACGAGGTGCTGGTCACCGGTACGCCCACCGAGCGGGAGGTGGTGGACCGGGTGGTCGCGGCGGCGGGGGTGCCGGTCCGGCCGCAGGTGGGCACGCTCAGCCTGGGCGGGTTGGCCGGTTGCTACGCCGACTGCGCCCTGGTCGTCTCCAACGACACCGGCCCGCTGCACCTGGCCGCCGCGGTGGGCACGCCGACGGTCGGCATCTACTGGGTCGGCAACCTGATCAACACGGCCAACCAACTGCGCGGCCGGCACCGGCCGATCTGCTCCTGGATTGTGCACTGCCCGGTCTGCGGGGTGGACTGCACACCCGGCATCTACCCGCACCGACCCGGGGACGGCGAGTGCCCGCACCGGGATTCCTTCGTCAGCGACGTGCCGACGATCGAGGTGCTGGAGGCCGCCCGGGAGCTGCTCCGGACGTGAGGGCAGTCGTCGGACCTCACGCCGGCTGAGGGGTGTCCTCGTCGGCGAGTACGACCTCCCACGCCTCGACGTCCCGGTCGGTGACCGTGGTGGGGGACTCCAGGTGGTAGGCGCCGCTGGGCAGGATGCCGGCCCCGCCGTACCGGGCCAGCACCGAGAGCTGGGCGGCCACGTCCTCGCCCTGGTGGTTCTCCTGCACCCGCCGCCAGAAGTCGAAGCCGCCGGAGTCGACGAGCTTGGCCCGGTCGTAGAGCACGCACCCACCGATCCATGACACCTTGTACGCGCGCCACGCGCCCGGCGGCAGCGCCAGCTCTCCGGTGACGTGCAGCAGGTTGGCCGCCGAGTGGATCCGGGCCCGGTTCCACTCCGGGGTGCCCGGCCGGATCCGCTCCGGTGTGGGCCGGCCGATCCATTCCTCGTAGTGCCCGTGCGTCTCCGGTCGCACGTCGTCGGTGTACGAGAGCCCGTGCACGCCGTTGCCGACGAACCCGCAGCCCAGCTCCCCGAGCGCGGTGACCAGTCGATGCAGCGCCCCCGGCTCCAGCCAGACGTCGTCGTCGAGGGTGAGCACGTACCGGGCGGCCGAGGCGGCCAGCAGGTACGCCCGGTGCTCGGCCAGCCCGCGCCGGGGCAGCCGGCGGGTCAGCAGCACCGGGTGGCCCCGGTGGCGCAGCGCCCGGACCATGGTGGCCGCGGCGGGGTGGGCGTACGCGGGCTCCCCGTCGGACTGGTCGCTGACCACCACCCCGAAGCCGGGCACCCCGTCCTGAGCGGCGAGCCCGGCCAGCGTGACCGCCAGCTCGGCGGGCCGGTTGCGGGTCGGGATCAGCACGTCGACCAGCCGCTCGGTACGGAACGCCTCCGGCGTGTCGAGGTCGAGTGGACGGTTCACGACGCCCGGGTAGGGGTGCTGAGTGACGGGTCATGCCCGTGCGACGACGGGTCGGGCTCCCGGTCCTGACCGTGGGACCGGATCCGTTCGATGATCGCGGAGGTGGACCGGTCCGGCACGTACCCCAGGGTGCGCACCTGGCCGCCCAGCCGGCGCACCAGCGGCGCCTCGGGCACCAGCTCCGGCGGGTAGTCGCCGCCCTTGACGTAGATGTCCGGCCGGACCGCCTCGATGAGCGCGGCGGGGGAGTCCTCCTCGAAGATCACGACGTGGTCCACGCAGGACAGCGCGGCGAGCAGGGCGCCCCGGTCCTCGACCGGGTTGACCGGCCGGTCCGGGCCCTTCAGCCGGCGTACGCTGCCGTCCGAGTTGACCGCCACGATGAGCAGGTCGCCGAGGGCGCGGGCCTGCTCCAGGTAGCGCACGTGCCCGCGGTGCAGCACGTCGAAGCAGCCGTTGGTGAACACCACGGACCGTCCGGCGTCGCGATACTCGGCGACGATCGCGTCCAGCTCGTCGGTGCCGACCAGCACCGGGTGCCCGGCGGCCTCCGGCGCCAGGCCGAGGGCGGTGAGCAGGTCCTCCCGCCGACACACGCAGGTGCCGGTGTCCGAGACGGTGATGGTGGCCGCCAGTTGGGCGAGCTGGGCGGCGGTGGGCAGCGGCGCGTCGGCGGCCAGGGCCAGCGTCATCGCCGCGAGGTACGCGTCACCGGCGCCCACGGCGTGGCTCGCCGGGACGGGGGTGCTGTGGCTGCGCCGTCGCTCCCCGTCGGCGCCGCCGACCACCGCGCCGTCGGTGTCCAGGGTCACCGCGACCACGTCGGCCCCGGTGTGCGCGCGTAGCTCGGCAAGACGCGCCTCGGCCAGGACGGCGCGGTCGGCGCCCTGGCCGGCCTCGGTGTTCACGGTCACGCCGGTGCCGGTGACGCTGAGCCCGTCGCCGGTCAGGGCCACCTGGCCCTCGCTCAGCGTCGGCTCGCCCACCGGCCCCGGGCGGCCGGGCGGCGTCGGGTCCGGGATGGTCTCGGTGTCGACGGCGTCGGCCCGGGCCCCACCAGGGGCGGCGCCCACGGTCAGCTCGGACGGCCCGTCGGCCGGGTCGCTGTCGGGGTGTTCCAGGTGCAGTTCGGTGCCGGCCGCCGGGCGGGTCGCGCCGCCGGCCCGCGCCAGCAACCGGGTCGCCTCGGCGAAGCTGGGCGTGACCACGGTCGGCGCGAGCCCCCGCCAGTCGGCCAGGTCATGGGCGTCCAGCGCCACCGTGGCGTAGCGCTCCCGCTGCTCGACGAGCCAGGCGCGCACCGGCGCGGGCAGGGCGCCCAGCCCGTAGTCGCAGACCACCAGGGTCGGCGCCTCCCCGCCGGCGGCGGCGCGCAGCTCCTCGGTGGCACAGTCCAGCGCGGTGAGCAGCCGGGTCACCCCGTCGGGGGCGAGCGTGTCGTCCGGGTCGCCGGAGTCCTCCCGGAGCAGGATCTGGTTTCCGGCCAGCATCCGCCGCTTCACCGGGGTGGGCCGCCCGGGCTGGTTGACCGTACGGTCCCAGACGCCGGCGCGGTCCAGACAGTCGTGCAGTTCGTCGCCGGCGACGTCGGCGCCGACCGGTGCCACCAGCACCGCCCGTCCACCGAGGGCGGCGACGTTGACGGCGGTGTTGGCAGCCCCGCCGGCGGCGGAGATCCGCCGTCGCAGGGTGAGGACCGGGGCGGGCGCCTCCCGGCAGAGCCGGTCGGAGTCGGCGAACCGCCATTCGTCCAACATGGCGTCGCCGATGATCAGGACGGGGCGTCCCAGCCAGCTCTCCACGACGGTGGCGAGCCTGCGGTGTTCCGCTGCTGCTCCTGCCATGCCTCCCCGGGTCCCCAGCGGCCCCGGGGTCAAACCTCCGTGGTGATCCACGGCAGTGGCGGAGAGACGCGGTCGTGCGGCTCCCCGCGGAGAAGGCGACCTTCCTGCCGAGGGTGGGCGTTTTGGGGGTCGGCGTCCGGGAAGGGAGTTGAGGTACCCCTCGGAGAGGAGATGCATCGAGATGACAGCGACGACACTTCAGGGCAGGCGGATCGCCTTCCTGGCTGCCGACGGCGTCGAGGAGGTCGAGTACGTCCAGCCGCGCGAGGCGGTGGAGAGCGCCGGCGCGACGGTCGAACTGGTCTCCCTCAAGCCCGGCTCCATCCAGTCCTTCAACCACCTGGACCAGAGCAGGACGTACGACGTGGATGTCACCGCGGACAAGGCGGACGCCGACGGCTACGACGCGCTGGTGCTGCCCGGCGGGGTGGCGAACCCGGACTTCCTGCGTACCGACCCGGATGCGGTGCGGTTCGTGCGGGCGTTCTTCGACGCGGGCAAGCCGGTCGGCGTGATCTGTCACGGCCCGTGGACGCTGATCGAGGCGGACGTGGTGCGCGGCCGGCGGATCACCTCCTGGCCCAGCCTGCGCACCGACCTGACCAACGCCGGCGCCACCTGGGTGGACGAGGAGTGTGTGACCGACGGCAACCTGACCAGCAGCCGCAAACCCGACGACCTTCCCGCCTTTTGCCAGAGAATCACCCAGACCTTCGCCGCCTGACCCCGCGGACCCTCCCGGCTTGATCAGCGTGACGCGCGCCCGCGCCGCCGTGATCAAGCCGGGAGGGCTGGGACGGTTTTTCCCGGTTCGGCGCATGTTCCGCGTCGGTCGGGAAAGAAGGCCCCATGACCACCGAAGCCTCCGCCGCCCCGGTGCTGAATCGCCAACAGATCCGGCTGCTCATGTTCGGCCTGATGACCGGCATGCTGCTGGCAGCCCTCGACCAGACGATCGTCGGCACGGCCCTGCCGACGATCGTCGGGGAGCTGGGCGGGATCAACCACTACTCGTGGGTGGTCACCGCGTACCTGCTCGCCTCGACCGCGTCGACGCCCCTGTACGGCAAGATGGCCGACCTGTACGGGCGCCGCCCGGTCTTCCTCTTCTCGATCGGCACGTTCCTGGTCGGGTCGTTGCTGGCTGGTCTGTCGCAGAACATGACCCAGTTGATCATCACCCGGGGCATCCAGGGCCTCGGCGCGGGTGGCCTGTTGACGTTGGCGTTCACCATCATCTCGGACGTCGTCTCACCTCGGGAGCGCGGTCGCTACCAGGGGCTGTTCGGCGCCGTCTTCGGGATCTCGTCGGTGGCCGGCCCGCTGGTCGGTGGTTATTTCGCGGAGACCGACTGGCGGTGGATCTTCTACATCAACGTGCCGCTGGCGATCCTGGCCATCATCGTCTGCTACCACGTGATGCGGCTGATCCCGTTCGAGCGCCGGGATCACGCGATCGACTGGCTCGGCGCCGGTCTGCTGGTCGCCGGGGTGAGCTGCCTGCTGCTCGCGTTGAGCTGGGGCGGCAACGAGTACCGCTGGGGCTCCGGCCTGATCATCGGCCTCTTCGTCGCCGGCGCGGTGCTCGCCGTGCTCTTCGTGCTCCAGGAGGCCCGGGTCGCCGAGCCCATCCTGCCGCTGCGGCTGTTCCGCAGCGCCACCTTCGCGCTGGCGAACGCGGGCGGCTTCGTGCTCGGCCTGGTCATGTTCGGGTCGATCATCTTCATCCCGCTGTACCTGCAGATCGTCAAGGGCGCCTCGCCGACCCGCAGCGGTCTGCTGATGCTGCCGATGATGGCCGGCATCATCGTCACCTCGATCCTCACCGGCCGGGCGATGAGCCGGATCGGCCGGTACAAGTGGTTCCCGGTCGCCGGCTCGGCGATCCTGCTGGTCGGCATGCTGCTGTTCACCCAACTGGAGGTGGGCACCTCGCTCTGGATCGCCTTCGGTTTCATGGTGGTGATCGGCGTCGGCCTGGGCCTGTGCATGCAGTCGCTGGTCCTCGCGGTGCAGAACGCGGTCTCCGTACGCGACCTGGGCGCCGGCACCTCCTCGGCGACCTTCTTCCGGTCGCTCGGCGGTTCGTTCGGCGTGGCGATCCTCGGCGCGGTGCTCTCCTCCCGGCTCACCGGAGGGCTGGCCGACCGGCTGCCCGGCGCGATCGCCCAGCTCCCGCCGCAGCAGCAGGCCGAGGTGGCGGCGAGGGGCGGCGCGAACATCTCGATCAACGACCCGGCAACCATCATGGCCCTGCCCGGGCCGGTGCGGGCGGCGATCCAGAACGCGTTCGTCGACGCGCTGGACATGGTCTTCCTGACCGCCGGCCTGATCGCGATCGTGGCGGTGCTGGTGACCGTGGCGCTGCCGAACCACGAGCTGCGGGGCACCGGTCCGCAGGGCGCCAAGGGCGGCGCCGACCCGCTCGGCGGTGAGGCCCCGGCACCGGGCGGCAAGCCGCTGACCCGCGAGTCCAAGGCGGAGGCGGCGGCCGACATGGAGGCCAAGTCCCAGACGATGATCTGATCGCGTCCACCTCGACCGCCCCGGACCGCTCGGGGCGGTCGGTGGTCAGATGGGGCGGCGGTAGGCGCCGTACCACCGGGTGCGATCAGGAGCAGGCAGGGCTCCGGGGCCTGACCTACTTGAGGATCAGCCGGTTGGTCTGCTCGAAGACGTCGAGGTCGGCCAGGGTCTCGGTGACCGAGGCGGAGAGCGGGGCGGGGAACCGGTCCCGGGGGAAGAAGCCGGCGTCGGTGGTCTCGTCGGTGACCCGGGCCAGTTGCCCGTCCCACTCCTCCACCCGGAACGCCGTGGTGAAGATCTGGTAGGTGTGCCCGTACATGTTGGTGCTGGTCCGGTCCGGGCCGGTGTAGAGGGCGAACGCGCAGACCCGCAACGCCCGCAGACCGGTCTCCTCCCGGACCTCCCGCACCGCGCAGTCCGCGATCGACTCGCCCAGCTCCATGGCCCCGGCCGGCATGGCCCACTGGCCGTTGTCCGAGCGCTGGATCAGCAGGACGCGTCCGGCGTTGTCGCGGACCACGGCGCGGGCGCCGACGAACATCAGCGTCCGGTCCCCGGCCAGCGCGCGCAACTGCCCTACGTATGAGTCGGCCCAGGAGATGCTCACCTGCGACAATTTACGGGGGTTCCCAAGCTGTGACCGGCGACACTAGCTTGTTACCCATGCGTAGCACGATGATGGACGCCCCTCTGCAGGTCTCCCGGATCCTCGACCACGGCGCCACCGTGCACGGCACGGCCGAGGTGGTCACCTGGACCGGCGCCGAACCGCGCCGGATGACGTACGCCGAGGTGGGCCGGGTGGCCGCCCGGCTGGCACACGCGCTGCGTGACGAGTGCGGGGTGACCGGCGACGAGCGGGTCGCCACCTTCATGTGGAACAACAACGAGCACCTGGTGGCCTACTTCGCGGTGCCGAGCATGGGTGCCGTGCTGCACACCCTGAACCTCCGGCTCTTTCCCGACCAGGTCGCCTACATCGCCAACCACGCCGAGGACCGGGTGGTGCTGGTCGACACCACGCTCATCCCGCTGCTGGCCCGGGTGATCGGCGAGCTGACCACGGTGCGGCACGTGGTGGTGGTCGGCGGCGGCGACCCGGCACCGCTGGTGGCGGCGGCCGGCGACCGGATCACCGTGCACCACTGGGACGCGCTGCTCGCCGACCGGCCGGAGGTGTTCGACTGGCCCGAGGTGGACGAGCGCGACGCTGCCGCCCTCTGCTACACCTCCGGCACCACCGGCAACCCGAAGGGCGTGGCCTACTCGCACCGGTCGATCTACCTGCACTCGTTGCAGGTCTGCATGCCGGAGGGCTTCGGCCTCGGGCCGACCGACCGGGAGCTGGCCATCGTGCCGATGTTCCACGCCATGTCGTGGGGTCTGCCGTACGCCGCGTTCCTCTCCGGCGCGTCGCTGATCATGCCGGACCGGTTCCTCCAGGCCGCGCCGATCGCCGAGATGATCGCCGCCGAGCGGCCCACCCTGGCCGGTGCGGTGCCGACCATCTGGACCGACCTGCTGACGTACCTGGACAGCCACGACGTGGACACCTCCTCGCTCAAGGAGGTGATCGTCGGGGGCTCGGCCTGCCCGCCGGCGCTGATGCACGCGTTCGACGAGCGGCACGGCATCGACGTCATCCACGCCTGGGGCATGACCGAGATGTCCCCGCTGGGTTCGGTCTCCCGTCCGCCCGCCGGTGCGACCGGTGAGCAGGCCTGGCGCTACCGCTACACGCAGGGGCGGGTGCCGGCCGGGGTGCAGGCGCGGATCGTCGGCCCGCTGGGCGAGCCGCTGCCCGCCGATGGCAGGTCCGTGGGCGAGCTGGAGGTCCGCGGGCCGTGGGTGACCGCCCGGTACGTCGGCGACGACGCCCCGGACGAGGAGAAGTTCCGTGACGGCTGGCTGCGTACCGGGGACGTGGGCATCCTCTCGCCGGACGGCTACATCACGTTGACCGACCGCGCCAAGGACGTCATCAAGTCCGGCGGTGAGTGGATCTCGTCGGTGGAGCTGGAGAACGCGTTGATGGCCCATCCGGCGGTGCTGGAGGCGTGCGTGGTGGGCGTGCCGGACGAGCGGTGGGACGAGCGGCCGTTGGCCACCGTGGTGGTCCGGGAGGGCGCGTCGGTGACCGCCGAGGAGCTGCGGGACTTCCTGGCCGGCTCGGTGGCCCGCTGGCAGCTGCCGGAGCGGTGGGCGTTCATCGACACGGTGCCGAAGACCAGCGTCGGCAAGTTCGACAAGAAGGTCGTCCGTTCGCGGTACGCCGGGGGCGAGCTGACTGTCCGGGAGCTGAGCGCCCCGTAACGTTTTCCCGGGCGCCGTCGCCTGTTGAGGGAGGACTACTCCTGAGCATTCCTCCCCAGGGGCGGCCCCGGCGTTCGCACCGCGCCGGGGCCGCCCGTTCCACGCGGGGCGACCCGCACCGTCATTGTTGCGAAACTTGTTCGCCTCTGTCCTGATGACGGGGAAATCGGGTGGTCCGCGACCCGATCAGGCGTCACTCGTGTTGACCAGCACCTTGCCCACCGCCGAGTCTTCCACCGCCTGGTGCGCCGCGGCCGTCTCCGCCAGCGGGTGGTGGTGCAGCGGCAGGCCGGCGTCCGCGCCGACCCGGATGCCGCCCTGGGCGGCCGCCGCGGCCACGTCCGCGACCCCCTGCGCCTTGGCCGCCTTCGGCTCCGTGTAGACCAGCACGAACTGCCACCGGGCGTTCGACACCATCAGCGGCCGGATCGGGATGGTCAGCTCGGGCGAGCCGTCGTCGGCGTACGCGCAGACCGCCCCGCCGCTCCGGAGCACCTGCACGTCCGTCTGCGCGTTGCGGGCCGGAGAGACCTCGACGATCGTGTGGACCCCGTCGGGAGCGATCTTGCGGACCTCCTCGACCACGTCCTGCTCACGGTAGTTGATCACGAAAGAGGCGCCGGCCGACGCGGCGAGCTGGGCCTTCTCCGCGCTGCTCACCGTGGTGATCACCGTGGCGTCGGCCCAGCGCGCGAGCTGGATCGCCGCGTTGCCGACCGCTCCCGCCCCGCCCTGCACCAGCACGGTGTGGTCGGCCAGCGCGCCGGCGCGCAACGTGTCCGGCATGAACTCGCCGGCGGTCAGGCAGCGGTGCGCGGTGAGGAACGGGATGCCCAGGCTGGCGCCCAGATCGAACGAGGCGTCGCCGAGGCGGACCGCCTGCCGCACCGGCACCAGCGTGTACTCCGCGGCGGTGCCCCACGGCCGCTGCCAGGCCGCCTCCCAGATCCAGACCCGCTCGCCGATCAGATCCGGGTCCACCCCGGGGCCGACCGCCTCCACCACGCCCGCCCCGTCCTGCCCGGGGATCTGCCAGCCGGCGGCCGGCGCGGACGACCGGCGGGCCTTCCAGTCCGTCGGGTTCACCCCGGAGACCGCCATCCGGACCAGCACCTCGCCCGCTCCCGGCTCCGGCACCGGCCGGTCGACCAGCTGGAGCACCGAAGGGTCGCCGGTCTGCTCGTACACGATGGCCTTCATCCGCCGTCTCCTCACCCGTCCGGCGTGCGGCACCCGGGTCGGGCACCGCCGGCTGCGGTACCCCGCTCAGTCCCCGTCATGCCGAAGTCGCCGGGCCCGCAAAAAACCGTACAACCGGGCACGGCTCGGCAGGGACCGGACGGCTGTGACGGCCCGCACCCCCGGTCAGCCGGGCAGCGCGTCGACCGTCTCCGGGGTCAGCTCACCGATCGCGCCCAGTGTCACCGTGGCCAGCCGCGCGGCGTCCGGATCCAGCGGGTACGAACCATGCGGCACCGCCACCACCCGCATCCCCGCCGCCGCGGCCGACCGCACCCCGTTGGACGAGTCCTCCACCGCCACGCACCGCCCCGGATCGACGCCCAGCCGCCCCGCGACGCTCAGGTACACGTCCGGCGCCGGTTTTCCCCGCTCGGTCTCCTCGGTGGACAGCGTCGTGACAAAGGCGTCCGTCAGGCCGGTGGCAGCCAGCGCCGCCGCGATCAGCCGGGTCGGCGACGAACTTGCCAACCCCAGCGGCCACCGCGCGGCCAGCCGGCGCACCACCTGGTCGGCGCTGTCGATCAGCGGTACGTGCTCCCGGTAGCGCCGGGTCATCTCCTCGACCACCTCGTCGGCGACCTGCTCGGCCGTGCGCTCCACGCCCAGCTCACCGCTGAGATAGTGGGCCCACTCGCCGGTGCTCATGCCCATCAGCCGGCGCTGGGTGTCCGGTTGCCAGGTCCCGCCGTGCGTCGCCACGTACGCCCGCCGGACCTCCTCCCACACCGGCTCGGAATCCACGATCACGCCGTCCAGGTCGAAGACCACCGCATCCACCACGGGCCCATCCTGCCCGACCGGTGGGGGCCCGGTCAGCCGGGCAGCGCGGGCAACCCGATGGGGCTGCCCTCCGGGATCACCGTGTGG
Organism: Micromonospora sp. NPDC049301; assembly: GCF_040678715.1. Lineage (NCBI taxonomy): Bacteria > Bacillati > Actinomycetota > Actinomycetes > Micromonosporales > Micromonosporaceae > Micromonospora > Micromonospora sp. NPDC049301. The sequence continues at coordinate 683,871 of NZ_JBFAQO010000001.1, forward strand.
CAGGACCGGGCCATCGGCTCCAGCAGCTCGCGCAGCCGGTCCGTGCCGTCCGGGCCGAGCGCCCGCCACGGGTGCTCGGCGGCCCGGTCGGTGGCATCCTCGACCGCCTGGAAAGCGGCCCGCCCGTGCTCGGTGGCCGCGCCGTCCGGCGTCAACCAGCCCCGCTGCGCCAGCCGCTCACGGGCGGCCCGCCACTGCTCCTCGGACCAGCCCCGGCCGAGCAGGTTCTGCGGCGACATGTCCACCGCCACCCGCCAGGCCAGCGTCTCCACCGGGTCCAGGCCGGCGGCCACCAGCGCCGCCACGTGCCCGTCGCCCCGGTGCTCGCGCAGCGTCGTGGCGGCCTGCCAGAGCCGGGCAAGCGGGTACTCCCCGAGCGGCAGCGCGGCGTTGACCGCGCCGAGCACCCGGCCGGCGGTCTGCGTCGCCGACGCGGCCCGCTCCAGCAGGTCGGCGGCCTCCGCCAGGTGGGTCTCCGGCAGCTCGTAGGTCAGCTCCGCGAGAGCCTGCACGGCGCCGGTCAGCCGGGCGCGCAACGCCTCCTGCGGGGTGGCCAACCGCCAGACCGCCGGCAGCGCCCGGCTCACCATCGGTGGGGCGAAGTTGAAGAAGGCCGCGATCACCGGGGCCGCCTCGGTGGCGCCCAGCGGTGCCGCCCGGCCGGCGAAGTAACCCCGCCAGTAGCCGCGCAGCCCGACCGCCTCGTACGCCGCCCGGGCCCGGGGGTGGAAGTAGGTGACGGCGTGCACCGGCTCGAAGTGCGTCCACATCAACCGGGCCGTCCGCCCGGGCTCGTCCAGCGCCGTCACGTGCACCTCCGCGTCCCGTCCGGATGCTCACCCCGGGCGGCGGACCGCCCGGGGTGACGCCGAACCTACTGCCGGTGGGTGACGGGCCGGAAGCCCCATGTGAACAACTCCATCGCGCCCAGGCGACAACCGGGGCGATCCGGACGGGTCACTGGGCGGCGAGCACGTCGACCACGAAGCGCAGCGGGCCGGTCGGCCGGCCACCGGCAGCGGCCTCGTCGTTGCCGTACGCCAGCTCGCCCGGAATGTCGAGCTGCACCCGGCTGCCCACGGTCACGCCGACCAGGCCCTGGTCCCAGCCGGGGATGACCTGGCCCACGCCGATCGCGAAGGTGGCCGGCTGGCCGGCCTTCCAGGAGGAGTCGAACTCCTTGCCGTCCTTGTAGAAGACGCCCACGTAGTTCGTGGTGATGGTCTGACCCTTCTGCACCGCCGGGCCCGTGCCCTTGATCACCGGGGTGACCGCGAGCTTCTTCAGCTCGCCCTTGCCCGCCTCGACGGTCGGCTTGCTGCCCAGCGCCGGGTCGGCGCCCGCCGGCAGCTGCGGTGCGGGCGGCGCGGCGGCCTCGCCCGGGGCGGGGGCGGACGCGGAGGCGGACGGGGTCGAGTCGGCCTGGTTCGCCGGCTTGTCGTCGCCCCCGCCGACCAGCACGAAGACGGTGATCAGCACCGCCACCACGGCGACGCCGGCGAGTCCGCCGGCCCACGCCTGACGGCGCCGCTTCGCCTCGGCCGCCTTCTGCGCTGCCAGCTGGGCGGCCAGCCGCCGCCCCGCCTTGGTTGCCGGGCTCTGGCCCTCCGACCGGTTCTGCTGCGTGCGCTCGCTCACGTCGTCGACTCCCTGCTGCGAAGGTGTGGCCGGCACCCGGTGCCGGGGGGAAAGCCGACGCACACGGTACCCGCCGGACGGCCCACCGTGCCCACCCCGGACCGTCCGGATCGCTCCGTGGGCGCCCGTCCCGCGCCCGGCGCGACGGTTATTCCGGCACGACCATGAAGTCCGTCACGAACGAGGTCACCCCGCCGTCGGCGGCGCGCCCGATCCAGGTGCCGTAGCAGCCGTCGCCCCAGCCCGTGGCGACGGTGACGACGTTGGCGCCGGTGGCCTCGTCCAGCACCGCGGTGATCAGCCCCGGGACCGGCGAGGCGGGCAGCTCGGCCGGGATGAACACCGCTTCCACCTGGTCGTAGTCCCAGGCTTCCAGGACGGTCAGCGCCGTCGGGTCGGCGAGGGTGCCGGCGCCGGCGTCCACCCCGTACCCGAAGTAGTCGTCCGCGCCCAGGGCGGCGACGTCCTGGTCGCCGGCGACGGCCGGCTCCCACCGGACCGCCGGCGCGTCCCGGATCACCAGCTCCAGCGCGGCCACCCGGCGGTCCACCTCGGCGTCCTCCCGGAGCACCACAGCCACCCAGGCCCGGGCGGGATACCGCCCCGGGGGCACGGTGACCGTGAACGGCTCGGCCTCCGGGCAGACCAGCGGGTCACACCCGACCACCCGGCCGGTCGGCAGGACGATGTCGCCCACCGGGTGGGCCTCGATCAGGTACGAGCCGTGTTCGTCGGTGAAGCGGGCGCCGGGCGTCAACAACCGACCCAGGTCAGGGGTGTACGGCATGGCGGCTCCTCCGGTGGCCAGCGGCCGGCGGAGCGTACCCGGTCCGGCCGACGCCTCCGTCGCTGCCGTGCGGTCAGGCGGTCTTGCGGGGCGCCGTCTTCCTGGCCGCCGTCTTCTTCGCCGGCTCCGTCTTCTTCGCGGCGGTCTTCTTGGCGGCCTTCTTCGCCGGCTCGGCCTTGGCCGCTGCCGTCTTCTTCTCGGCGGTCTTCTTCGTGGGGGCCTTCTTCGCGGGAGCCTTCGCCGCCTTCTTCTCGGCCGCCTTCTTGGCCGAGCGGGCCGCCGAGATGGGCGTCGGCTCGCCACCGCCGCCACGGGCCGGCTGCTCGCCCCGGGCCGCCCGAGCCCGATCCACCGACGCCTTCAGCGCGGCCATCAGGTCCACCGCCGCGGCCGGCGCCTCCTCCACCTCTTCCGGCTGGACGACCTCCCGACCCTCCACCTTGGCGTCGATGACCTCCTGCAGGGCCGCCCGGTAGTCGTCGGTGAAGACGTCCGGCTCGAACTCGCCCGTCATCGAGTCGATCAGCGAGCTGGCCATCGCCAACTCCGGCGGGCGCACCTTGAGGTCCTCGTCGAGGAAGCCGAAGTCGGCGGTCCGGATCTCGTCCGGCCAGAGCATCGTGTTGAGCAGCAGCACGCCCTCGCGTACCCGCAGCGTGGCGAGCTGCTCCCGCTGGCGCAGCGCCACCTTGACGATGGCCACCCGCTCCGAGTCGAGCAGCGCGTCGCGCAGCAGCACGTACGGCTTGGTCGCCGTACCCTCGGGCTCCAGGAAGTACGCCTTGTTGTAGAGGATCGGGTCGACCTGGTCGGCCGGGACGAACTCCAGCACGTCGATCGCGCGTGAGCTGGTCAGCGGCAGGTCGGCGAAGTCCTCGTCGGTGAGGATCACCATCTCCCCGCCGCCGATGTCGTAGCCCTTGGCGATGTCGTCGTAGGTGACCTCTTCGCCGCAGACCGAGCAGGTGCGCTTGTACCGGATCCGGCCACCGTCCTCGCGGTGCACCTGGTGGAACCGGATGTCCTTCTCCTCGGTCGCGGAGTAGAGCTTCACCCCGATCGAGACGAGCCCGAACGACACGGCTCCCTTCCAGATGGCCCGCATCCTGTGCTCCCTTCCCCGGTATCGACCATGCTCGCATCCGAAGGAACCGGACGCGAGGTGTTCGGCCTGCTACTACAGTCGGGTCGTGCCCGGCGCGCCGCTCAAGCCGATGCTCGCGATGACCGGGCCGCTCCCGGCCGGTGACGGCTGGGCGTACGAGTTCAAGTGGGACGGGGTCCGCGCGCTCGCCGACATCTCCGCCGGCCGTCAGCACCTGTTCGCCCGCTCCGGCGTGGAGATCACCGCCGCGTACCCCGAACTGGCCACCCTCTTCGAGCAGGTCGACGACGCGCTGCTCGACGGCGAGGTGGTGCTGCTCGGCGAGGGCGGGCAGCCGTCGTTCACCGCGCTGGCCGAACGGATGCACGTCCGGGACCGTAACCGGGCGGCCCGGCTGGCGGCGGTCATGCCGGTGACGTACATGATCTTCGACCTGCTCCGGCTGAACGGCGACGACCTGACCGGCTGGCCGTACCAGCGTCGCCGGGAGGCCCTGGACGCACTCGCCCTGGGCGGTGCCCGGTGGGCGGTGCCGCCGGTCTTCGCCGACGGCCCGGCCACCTACGAGGCGGCCGGCGAGCACGGTCTGGAGGGCGTGATGGCCAAGCGGGTCGCCGCCGTCTACCGCCCCGGGGTGCGCTCACCGGACTGGGTGAAGGTCAAGCTGGAGGTGACCGGCGACTTCGTCATCGGCGGCTGGCGACCGGGCGCGCGCCGGATCGGTGGGCTGCTGGTCGGGGTGCCCGGCCCGGACGGCCGGCTCATCTACCGGGGCCGGGTCGGCGGCGGGATCGGCGCGGCCATCGAACGGCAGCTCCTCGCCGAGCTGGAGCCACTGCGCTCCGGCGCGTCACCGTTCGCGGCGGGTGTGCCGCGCGAGGATGCCCGGGGCGCCATCTGGGTAACTCCCCGGGTGGTGGTGGAGGTGAAGTACGGCCAGCGCACCCCCGACGGCCGGCTGCGTTTCCCCCGGGTGCTGCGGCTGCGCCCGGACAAACCACCGGAGGAGGTCGACGATGCCGGTTGACCGGTTGCGGGTGGACGTCGAGGGCCGCTCGCTGGAGCTGTCCAACCTGGACAAGGTGCTCTATCCGGCCGTCGGGTTCACCAAGGGCGAGGTGATCGACTACTACACCCGGATCTCGCCGGTGCTGCTGCCGCACCTGCGGGACCGGGCGCTGACCCGGATCCGCTTCCCCAACGGGGTGGGCGGCGCCTCCTTCTTCGAGAAGAACGCCCCGGCCGCCACCCCCGACTGGGTACGGCTGGAGACGCTGCCCGCCCCCGGGTCGAGCAAGGGCCGGGAGACCATCGACTACGTGGTCGCCGACGATCTGCCCACCCTGGTCTGGCTGGCCAACCTGGCCGCGCTGGAGCTGCACACTCCGCAGTGGAAGGTCGGCGAGCACCCGGACATGATGGTGGTCGACCTGGACCCGGGGCCGCCGGCCGGGCTCGCCGAGTGCTGTCCGGTGGCGGTGCTGATGCGCGACCGGCTCGCCGACGACGGCATCGACAGCTATCCGAAGACCTCCGGCAAGAAGGGCATGCAGCTCTGCTGCCCGATCGCCGGCACCCAGTCGTCCGATCTCGTTTCGGACTATGCCAAGCGCATCGCGCAGGAGCTGGAGCGGGCGCACCCGAAGCTGATCGTGTCGAAGATGGCGAAGAACCTCCGCCCGGGGAAGGTCTTCATCGACTGGAGCCAGAACAACGCGGCGAAGACCACGGTGGCGCCGTACTCGCTGCGCGCCCAGGACGTGCCGTCCGCCTCCACCCCGCTGACCTGGGACGAGGTGGAGGCCGGTGCCCGCGGCCGGAAGCCGGCCGTCCGCCAGTTCACCGCCGCCGAGGTGCTGGACCGGGTCGAGACGTACGGCGACCTGCTGGCTCCGCTGCTCGACGGTGGCCCGGAGTTGCCCGTCTGAGGCATGGCGGCGAGCGCGGTCCGAGCTGGGCGCCGTGGTCTTCGTCACTGACTGCGACGGCTGTCGTGCCCCCGGCCGCACCCGCTCGACACCTTTGCTCTGCTTACACGGACGCAACACCAGGTTGAGCTGCGGCTTCATGCTGGCTTCCGTGGGTGGCGGCCAAACCTCCGCTCGCGGAGCGTGAGTGTTGCGTATGGGTAAGCAGAGCAAAGGGTCTGGGGTGGTGTGCGGCCGGCCGGGGCATGGGATCACCCTGCGTGATCGGCCCGGCGCCCCCTCGCGGTGGACGCCGGGCCGGTAGGCACGCGGTGACGGGTCAGTCGCGGCCGAAGACCTTGCGGCTGGAGCCGAGGCGCAGGAGGACCGTCTCACCGGTGGCGTCCTGGACCGCGTCGTTGTCGGTGATCGCGTAGACCTCGCCGTTGCCGGCCACGGTCAGACCCTCCAGCTTCTCCTGCGTCCACCCCTTGGTGGCACGCAGCGCGGGAAGCACGTCGACGGCGAGCGTCTTCGGCAGCACCCGCAGTGGACCGGTCGCCGCGGCCCCGCCCGGCAGCGGCACCGTGTAGATCCGCTTCACCGTGGCGGCGGGGCCGTTCAGCTTGTCCCGCTCGATGACCGCGAGCCGGTCGCCGACCACCGTGATCTCGGAGAGGCCCATCCAGTCACCCGGGACGCTGGTGGCGTCCAACCGGTAACCGAACCAGCTCCAGGTGCCCGCAGCGACGTCGTACCGGCCCAGCCGGACCACGCCGGCCGGGTCGGTGCTCAGCTCGCGCTGCACGGCCACCCAGACGATCTCCCGGCCCTGCCGGTCGGTGGTCGCGGTGACCCCCTCCAGGCCCTGCTTCGCCAGGCCGGCGGCGACCTCCGTGGGCAGCGCGACGGTCTGCCGGGTAACCCCGGCAGCGTCCAGCCGGACGAGCTTGTTCTCCGGGCCCTTGGCGCCCTCGACGGCGAGCCAGAAGCCGCCCTGCGGACGGGCGAAGATGCCCTCCGCGTCGTACCCGACCGGTGCGCCGGTCGCGTCCTTCACCGGCAGCGCACCGGTGATCACGGCCGGCGTCCGCTTCGCGTCGATCGTGAGGATCCGGGTCTGGCTGTACGCCGCGTCGGTGACGCTGTAGAGCTGGTCCCGCGTGCCGGGTGCCGCGGTCAGCGCGCCGAGGGCGCCCCAACCGATCGGCGTACCCGCCCGGTCGGTGCCGGAGACGATGCTCGGGAGCGCCGGAGTGCCACGGCCGAGCTGGTAGAGCGACACCGAGGCGCGGACGTTGACCGAGGCGTCGTCCTCCTCGCTGGAGACGGCGAGCAGACCACGCGACGGGATGGGCAGCAGCCCCTCCGGACCGTTCGTGGTCGGCAGCACCTGCTTGAACACCGGAGCCGTCGGGCGGCTCAGGTCGTAGACGGCGACGAAGTTGCTCCGCTCCGAGCCGACGAAGGCGTACCGGACGCCGTCGTACTCGGCGGTGGCGACGCCCTCTGGCTCGGTGCCCTTCTTGCCGGCCCGGTCCTCGTTGTGCAGGCCGTAGGTGACGGCGAGCCGCTCGAAGGTGTTGCCGGCGTCCCAGGCGACCCGCCCGCTGCGGCTGTCGAAGACGGACCAGCCGCGGGTGCCGCCCCGCCAGTCACCCTCGTTGGCCGTGGCGAGGTAGCGGTCGTCGACCCAGGCCACCGCGTCCGGCTCGCGCGGCACGTCGGTGATGCTGCCGGTCAGGTTGATCGTGCCGTCCTTGACGGTGTCGATACCGCTGATCGTCGCCGTGCCCGCGCTGAACACCTTGGTGACCCGGCCGGTGGGCAGGTCGATCAGGGCGACGCCGTTGTTCTCCTGGAGGGTCACCGCCAGCTCGTTGCGGCTGTTGATGGAGACGTACTCCGGCTCCGGATCGGTCGGCGCGGCGAGGCCGGCCGCGACCAGCGCGGGCAGCGCCTGACCGTCGGCGCCGGTCAGCGGGACCGGGCGCAGCCGCCAACCGGCCGGCGTCCTGCCGGTCAGGTCGACGATCTGCACGAAGCCGGCGGGGAGCTGGGGCAGGTCGCCCTCCTCGCCGCCGGGTGGGGTGGCCTCCTCGTCGCGCTCGTTCTCGATGGCGATCGCGGCGTACCGCTGGTCCTTGCTGATCGCGATCGAGTCGGGCTGCCCGCCGAGGTCGAAGCTGGCGATCCGCTTGCGGCTGGCCAGCTCGATCACGTCCAGTCGGCCGGACGGCTCGGTGTAGCCGCTGCTGGTGTTCACCACCACCAGCACGTACTTCCCGACCACGGCGACCGAGGTCGGCTCGTCCTCGGCGTCACCGAGCTGGGCCAGGGAGAGGGTGCCGAGGCCGCGCGGTCGGTCGGCCCGGGAGATGTCGAGGAAGCCGATGCGCCGGGCCAGCGCGTCGGTGTGGATCAGGGTGCGTCCGTCCTCGCTGACCGCCGAGATCTCGGCGACCGTCGGGGTCGCCGGGTCCTCACCGGCCGGACGGTTCTGGAAGACGGGGTACGTCGCGACCCGGTCGAAAGCGACCGGACCGCCCTGGTGCCGCTCCCCGGCGGTCGCCGAGGTGGCGCCGCCGATGGTGGCTACCGCGACGCCGGCCGCGGTGAGCGCCGTGATTGCTCTTCTCACTGACAAGGAGTTCCTCCGTCTGCTGGTACCCGGTCGGAGGCTGGCACCCGAGAGGGAGCATCAGCTTGCGCGGACGTGAACAGCCGGCGAAGTACGGCGCAGCCGCCACCACGCGCCGCCGATGAGGGCCAGGGTGACCACGGTGACCGCTACGTCGCCGGCCAGCGCCGCCGCCGGCGACGCCGCAGAGTAGGGCGGAACGAGGTACGCGAAACCGGCGGCGGTGACCAGGCTCGCCGTGCCGGCGACGAGCACATGCCGCTGCCCCCAACCGGCGCGGGAGGACCAGAACGCGATCAGCCCTCCGGTGACGGCGGCGAGCGCCAGCGCGATGCCCACGCCCGGCCAGCCCGGCGTCAGGTCGGTGCCGAAGTGGACGAGGACGACCACCAGACCCACCCAGAGCGGGTGCGGTGCCCGGCGGACGCGTCGCGGGTGGGGGTCACGCCAGCGGGGCAGCAGTGCAGTCATGACGAGGGCGAGGACCACGGTCGCGGCGACGATGAGCTGGACCGGGCTGGCCAGGAAGCCCTTGCGGCCGCTGTCGGAGAAGATCAGCAGACTGCCGAGCAGGTAGACCACGCCGACCACGGCGAGCCCGGGTCGGCCGAGCCAGGGCCGGAGCCTGCGCCGCGGCCCGAGGAACGACTCGACGAGCACGATCGGCGCGCAGATGGTCAGCACGATGTGGTTGCCCACGTAGTCGAAGGCCTGGCGGACGCTGAACCCGAGCCCCGGCACGAGGGTCGCCTCGGCGGCGGCCCGGGTGTCGGCGTACTCCGTGTCGTCCAGGTAGCCGGGGTTGAACAGCGACTGGTCGACCAGGCCGGCCTGGAGCACGCCGAACGCGGCGGCGAGCAGCACGATCGCCGGCCAGCCCGCGCCGAGGTGCCGGGCGATCTCCCGGATCAGGATCGCGGCCCCGCCGTACATCGGCCCGAGGAAGACGACCACCGGAAGAAAGTCGGCGAGTACGAAGCCACCCCACGAGCACTCGGCGGTCCAGGGAGCGAGCACCAGCAGTGCCAGCACCGGCACGAGTTTCCGCCACCGCGACGGAGGCTGGTCGGCGGTGGCGGGCGGGTCGGGGGCGGCGGCGGGGTGCGGCTCGGCTGGCATGGCGCTCCTCGGCGGCGTGTCGGGGTCACCCGTACCCTGCGCCGGCCACCCGGACGGCGGCTACGGCCATCGGCCGACGACGGGTGCGACCAAAGTCGTTGAGTAGGGTGGTTCGACGTCGTCACCCGGGGAGCGTGGAGATGCAGCCAACCGCCACGGCCAACCTGTCGGTCCCGCCCACCGACGCCGAGCGCCCGCTGCTCAGCTACCGCGACGAGGCGACCGGCGAGCGGGTCGACCTGACCGCGCACCAGGTCGGCGCCTGGGCGGCGCGCAGCGCCAGCCTGCTGCGGGACGGTTGCGGGCTCGGCCCCGGCAGCCGCGTAGCGGTGCTGCTGCCGCCGCACTGGCGTACCGCCGCGGTGTTGCTGGGCGCCTGGGCCTCCGGCCTGGCGGTGTCGTTCCGGCCTCGCGCCACCGCGGGCCTTCCGGTCCTCGAACCGGGCGGCGACCGGCCGTTCGACGCGGTCTTCGTGACCCCCGAGCGGCAGGACGACTGGCTGGAGGACGTGCCGGACGGGCCGCACCGCTACCTCGTGGGCACCGGCCCGGGGCGGCTGGCCGACGTGCCGCTGGGCTGGCTCGACTGGTCCGCCGAGGTGCTCCGGTACCCGGACGCCACGCCGGACCACACCGCCATCCACCCGTCCGACCCGGCCAGCGCGGACGGCACCACCTACGGCGAGTGGGGCGCGATCGCCCAGGGGATCGCCGAGATGCTGGACCTGCGCGCCGGCGACCGGCTGCTGGTCGACGCGGCCGAGCACGAGCAGCCGCTGAAGTGGCTGCTGGCTCCGCTGTCCGCTGGTGCGTCCGTGGTGATCAGCGCCAACCTCGACCCTGCTCGGCGGGACGTCGTGGTCGCCGCCGAGCAGGTCACCAGGCTTCTCTAGGGACGTCAACCTTGGCCGTCGTCCAGGTCAGCCGAACGCGGCGGCGAACATGCCGGGTTCGTAGGAACCGCCCCGCTGGTGCACGATCACGGCGAGCCGGTTGGCCGCGTTGACCAGGGCGACCAGGGCGACCAGCGCGGCGATCTGGTCGTCGTCGTAGTGCTTGCGCACCTGAGCCCAGGTTTCGTCGGACACGCCCTGGTGGGCGTCGGCGAGTCGGGTGCCCTCCTCGGCGAGCGCCAGCGCGGCCTGCTCGGCCTCCGTGAAGACGGTGGACTCGCGCCAGGCGGCGACCAGGTTGAGCCGGACCGGGCTCTCACCGGCCGCCGCGGCATCCTTGGTGTGCGCGTCGATGCACCAGCCGCAGCCGTTGATCTGGCTGGCCCGCAGGGACACCAGCTCCTGCGTGGACTTCGGCAGCGGCGACTGCTGGATCACCATGCCGGCGTTGGCGAACCGCTTGGCGAACTTCATGGCGATCTCGTTGTCGAACATGTTGAATCGGGCGTCCATGGTTCCGTCCTTCACTCCCGGCGTTCGATCGGACGAACATGAGATGCCGGCGAGCAGAGCCCTGTGACAGCTCGGCAGGGTGACGACCGCCACAGCAGACCGCCTCGCAAAAAGCGATAACAGCGCTCCTCGGCTCCCTGCCGTTACACCCCACATCAGTGCTGTACGCAGGGCTTTTGCCGGTGCCACCGACGTGTTCTCATACCGGGAAGACGACGTCGTCGACCTGATCCTGGCGACCCCGCGCCGTCTCCATTCCCCCGAGAGGTGCACCGATGCACAGGAGACCAATCTTCCGACTGGCAGTCCTCACCGCCACCGCCGCGACGCTCCTGGCGTCCGGTGGCGGCTACGCCGCGGTGGCGGCACCCGTTCCCGTGCCCCCAGGCGTCGGCGTGTGTGAGCCGGGTGCAGACGAGCACAGCGTGGCCCGGGTCGCCGAGGGCGCCGCCGCCCAGGAGCCGGAGCTGTATTCCAAGAACGAGGCCAACGCCTACGGGGTGATCAAGGACGCCCCGCGCCTGGCCAACGGCGGCGTCACGGTGCCGACGGTCTTCCACATGGTCTCCGACCACGCCCTCAGCGCGGCCGAGACGACCAGGTGGAACAACCTGATCGCCGCGCAGATGACGGTGCTCAACGACTCGTTCGCGGGCCGCACGGCGGCGAACGCCTCCGACACGCCGTTCCGGTTCTCGCTCGTCGACACGACGTGGACGGTGAACAGCGCCTGGTACACGGTCGTGCCCGGCAAGAACGAGCGGGACATGAAGAAGGCGCTGTACACCGGCGACTCCCGCACGCTGAACGTGTACGCGGCCAACATCGGCGGCGGGCTCCTCGGCTGGGCGTACTTCCCGAAGGGCTACAACAACGGCCGCGACTACATCGACGGCGTGGTGATGCTCGACGAGTCGATGCCGGGCGGCACGGCGGGCAAGTACTCCCTCGGTGACACGCTGACGCACGAGGTCGGGCACTGGCTGATGCTGGAGCACACCTTCGCGCACGGCTGCTCCGCGTCCGGCGACTTCGTCGCGGACACCCCCCGCGAGGCGGCGCCGCAGTTCAACTGCCCGGTGGGCGCGGACAGCTGCACCGCACCCGGGCTGGACCCGATCCACAACTTCATGGACTACACGCAGGACTCCTGCATGAACATGTTCACCGCCGGACAGGCGGACCGGATGAGCGACGCCTGGGTGGCGTTCCGCGCCGGCGGCGCCGGGTAACCCAAGCCGGGTCAGGGGCTGGCGGGCTGCGTACCGCCAGCCCCTTTCCGTTCCTCCTCACCGGCGGTGCAGCCATGCCGCGCGCCGCGAGCAGGGCACGGTGTGGTCGGTCCCGGGCCGGTTCGGTCTCTTCACCCGTCCGGTGGAGCCCACCCGTTCCACCATGTCTCACGTTTCACCTGCTCCTACGCTTCGCCGAAGGCAGGTGGCACGGGCAAGGTGGCGGAAGGGCGATGGTGGTGTCGAGGCGTACACGTCGGACGGTGGCTTCGGCGGTGGCCGGCGCTCTGTTCGCCCTCGGTGTGGTCGCGCCCGGTCCGGCGGCGGCCCCGCTGCCCCGCCCGGCCCAGGCCGACGGCGATGTCGCCCCCGTTCCGAGAGAGCCGCGCCCACCGCTGCTCCCCGCCGACTTCCAGGGCACCGGCCGGTACATCGTGCGTGACCTCGGCATCGACGTGCCGTTCAGCTGGCAGGGCCGGGACGGCAACAGCCAGATGATCGCCGGTGGCCCGGACCACCCGATCTGGTTCACGAACCTGATCTACGAGAACACGCTCTACACGCTCACCTACAAGTGGCCGAACATCCCGCTGTTCCCGCCCCGCGCGTGCAGCAAGGTCCCGGGGTTCTTCAACCGGCAGATCTTCAACGACAAGCTGAAGACCGCCCGCTACGTGGGGCCGGAGATCCTGCAGGGGGACAAGGACCGGCACGTCGACCACTGGCGGGTCGGGGTCGTCGGCGGTTCCACCGTGCCGGGAGAGTTCTTCCGGTTCCCGCTCGCGCTCGGCGACATCTACGTCGACCAGCACGACCCGAGCCGGTGGTGGCAGGTGTTGCAGTTCGGCCTGCAGAACCTCTTCGACCCGGAGCTGGACGAGTGGTTCACCATGGACACCTTCGACCACCGTCCCGGCGAGGTCACCCTCCCCGACCGCTGCCCACCGCCCACGTCGTAACGCTGCCCGCCGCCCCGCGGTCACAGGGCGAACAGCAGGGCGGCGTCGAGGAGGACGACGACGGCGGTGGCGAAGTGGATACCGAAGGCGACGGCCTTCGTCCCGCCGTTGCGCAGCACGACGACGGTGTCGCCCAGCGGGTTGAGCGCGACGATCAGCATGAACCACGCGACCGCATCGGCAGTGGTGAAGGCGATCAGGGCGAGACCGAGCAGGCCGTAGCTGAAATCACGGAGGCCCTTGATCGTCAGGTAGGCGGGATCGCCGTCCGGCCGGGCCGGCACGCCGTACCCGGCAGCCGCAGGCTGGGGCACCAGCAGGAACCGTGCGCCGATAAAGGCGACGAGAAGGCTGAGTACGACGGCGAGCCCGTAGGCGAGGGGTGCCAGCATGGTCTGCTCCAATTCCTAGCGCTGCTAGATGTGGGAGCGACGCTAGCAGAGCATCGGCAGGATATCTAGCGGTGCTAGGATGAGCGTCATGTCGACTCAGGGGCGCCGGGAGCGCGAGCGGGCGGAACGGGAGCGGGCGATCGTCGCCGCAGCACGCGACCTGGCCCTGGCGGAAGGCTGGGACGCGGTGACCACCCGGCGGCTCGCCGCCGAGATCGAGTACAGCCAGCCCGTCCTCTACAGCCACTTCACGGGCAAGGACGCCATCATGGCGGCCGTCGCCGTCGAGGGCTTCGCCGAACTGGCCGCAGCGCTCGCCTCGGCCCGGGCCTCGGCCGCCGATCCCGGCCAGGCGGTCGCCGACGTCGCGGCGGCGTACGCCGCTTTCGCCGAGCGGCGGCCCGCGCTCTACGACGCGATGTTCACCCTTGCTGTGGACCTGCCGTTCGCCAGCCAGGAGGTTCCGACCGACCTGGCCCGGGGCTTCGCCGAGCTGGCCGAGACGGTGCGCCCGTTCGCCGGGGACGACGACCTGGAGGCGGTCACCGAGACGTTCTGGAGCGGCCTGCACGGGCTGGTCACGCTGATGCGCAGCGGCCGCCTCCGCCGCGCCGACCACGACCGGCGGCTGGCGGTGCTGGTGGACCGCTTCTCCCGGTGAGGCAGAGCGGGCGGTCGGGGCGTCAGTCGATCGTGGGCAGCTTCGGCCCGAGAACGTCGTCCGCGTCCACAATGGTGTACGCGTACCCCTGCTCGGCGAGGAACCGCTGTCGGTGTGCCGCGTACTCCGTATCAATGGTGTCCCGCGACACCACGGTGTAGAAATGCGCCTGCCGGCCGTCGGCCTTGGGCCGCAGCACCCGGCCGAGTCGCTGCGCCTCCTCCTGGCGTGACCCGAAGGTGCCCGACACCTGGATCGCCACCGCCGCCTCGGGCAGGTCGATGGAGAAGTTGCCGACCTTGGAGATGACCAGCGTGCGGATCTCGCCAGAGCGGAACGCGTCGAAGAGCCGTTCCCGTTCCTTGTTGGTGGTCGAGCCCTGGATGATCGGCGCGTCCAGGTATTCGCCCAGCTGGTGCAGCTGGTCGATGTAGGCGCCGATCACCAGCACCTGGTCGTCCGGGTGCCGGTCGACCAGCGCCTTCACCACCGGCAGCTTGGTGCGGGCGGTCGCCGCCATCCGGTAGCGCTCCTCGGCCTCCGCCGTCGCGTACGACATCCGCTCGGCGTCGGTCAGCGTCACCCGGACCTCGGTGCACTCGGCCGGAGCGATCCAGCCCTGCGACTCGATGTCCTTCCACGGCGCGTCGTACCGCTTCGGGCCGATCAGGCTGAACACGTCACCCTCCCGGCCGTCCTCGCGGACCAGGGTGGCGGTGAGCCCGAGTCGGCGGCGGGCCTGGAGGTCGGCGGTGAACCGGAAGATCGGCGCGGGCAGCAGGTGCACCTCGTCGTAGACGACCAGGCCCCAGTCGCGGGCCCCGAACAGGTCCAGGTGGGTGAACGCGCCGCCGCGCCGCGAGGTGAGCACCTGGTACGTGGCGATGGTGACCGGGCGGATCTCCTTGCGCTCACCGGAGTACTCGCCGATCTCCTCCTCGGTCAGCGAGGTGCGGGCGATCAGCTCCCGCTTCCACTGCCGGCCGGCGACGGTGTTGGTGACCAGGATCAGCGTGGTCGCCTTCGCCTCGGCCATCGCCGCCGCGCCGACCAGGGTCTTGCCGGCGCCGCAGGGCAGCACCACGACGCCCGATCCGCCGGCCCAGAACGCCTCCACGGCCTCCCGCTGGTACGACCGCAGCGTCCACGGCTTGCTGCCGTTCTTGCCGGCCTCGGCCAGCTCGATCGGGTGCGCCTCGCCGTCGACGTAGCCGGCCAGGTCCTCCGCCGGCCAACCCAGCTTGAGCAGGGCCTGCTTGAGCCGGCCGCGCTCGGACGGGTGCACCTGGATGGTGTCGTCGTCGATCTTGTTGCCGAGCATGCCGGCGAGCTTCTTGCTCTTGGCCACCTCGATCAGCACCAGCCGGTCCAGTGCCCGCAGCACCAGGCCGTACACCGGGTCGTTGGCGAGTTGGAGCCGGCCGTACCGGTCCATCGTCTCGGCCACGTCCACCAGCAGGGCGTGCGGCACCGGGTAGCGCGAGTACTTGATCAGCGAGTCCACCACGCCCTCGGCGTCGTGGCCCGCGGCGCGGGCGTTCCACAGCCCGAGCGGGGTCAGCCGGTAGGTGTGCACGTGCTCGGGAGAGCGCTCCAGCTCGGCGAAGGGCGCGATCGCCATTCGGCAGGCCTGCGCGTCCGGGTGGTCGATCTCCAGCAGCAGCGTCTTGTCCGACTGCACGATCAGTGGTCCACCGCTCACGCCAGGGTCCTCTCCTCCGGTTGGCCGCCGGTCGTTGCGCCTGCTTACCCGCCGCTGGCCGACCATCCAGTGTTGCACGGTGCCGACTGTCGGAAGAAAAATGCGCACGGGCGCAACCGACACGGCACTTGTGAACGTCTAGCAAAGGGACGACGGCCCAGGGGAGGTCCCATGAAGCGTGTTCGGATCATCTCCCGCCTTTTCGCCCTGGTGGTGGTCGCGCTGGTCGGTGCCGGTGCGTGTGCGTTCGATCCGCAGGCCAGCGGGGGTGGCGGCGGGGGAGCCGCCCCGGCAGGGGCGGCGGAACAGTCAACGGGGGCGAGCGGCACGCCCGGGCCGGACCAGCGCGTCCGGCCCGCGACGACCGCGCCGACACGGACGCCGACACCGGAGCCCACGCGAAGCACCACGCCGAAACCGACCCGCAGCGCATCCCCGGCGCCGGCCACGAGCACCGCCGCGGCCGCCGGTTGCCCGCAGGGTGAGCACCAGCGCGCCGTGGAGACCTACCTGGCCCGGTTGGGTGGGTTCGGGCCGGTGACCGTGGACGGCCGGCAGTCCGCCGCCGACTGCGCCGCGATCAAGAAGTTCCAGCGGCGGTACGGCATTCGCCCCGCGCAGGGTCGCGCCGGGCCGACCACGTACGACGTGGCCCAGCGGCTCGCCACCACCGATCCGGCCCGCTGCAAGGCCGGCACGGGCACCACGTTCTGCGTCGACCTGACCCGGCAGACGGTCTGGGCGCTCCGAGGCGGCAAGGTGATCATGGCGCCGACGGTGACCCGGACCGGAATGTCCGGCTACCGCACCCCGGCCGGCACGTACACGGTCAACTACCGCAACCCGAAGGAATGGTCCGACCCGTACGAGGTGTGGTTGCCGTACTGGCAGCACTTCACGCAGGGGATGGGCTTCCACGAGACCACGACCTACCTGCACGAGAAGTCGATCGGCTCACACGGCTGCGTCAACCTGCTGCACGACGACGCCGTCCGGATGTGGGAACTGGGGAAGGTGGGCACCCGGGTGGTGCTGATGGGCCGGCGCCCCGGCACCTGAGCGACTCGCCCGGATCGGGGTTTTAACCCCTGTCACAGCGGTCCCCTGAGTGACACCCTGGGAGTCCAGGGCCGAACGGGGCGGGGAGGCTGGGGCATGACGGTCGACCGTGACGTGATCGAAGCGCACGAACAGGCTCCACCCCACGAGGTGTCCCGCGCGACCGTGGTCGCGTACGCCGTCGCGGCGGCGCTCCTCGTCGCGTGGTTCCTGTTCGGTTGGCTGGTGCTGCGGCAGGGCTTCGTCGACTCGGTCGGGGAGTCCGCCGGCGCCGGCTTCGCGTTGCTGCTGATCATCTCGGTCGTCGGCACCGTACGCCGCAGCCGACGCTGACCGCGCTCCGTCAGTCCGCCAGCACCGCCGCGGTGACCCGGTGCAGCGCGAAGGTGTGCAGCATCTCGGTCCGTTCGTCCTCGGCGCGTAGGTAGCCGGCGCCCATCGAGACCGGCTTGACCAGCCGGGACGCGGTCGCCCCGTGCGCGTCGACGTATCCCACCCAGACCAGCGCCCGGTCCCGGACGGCCTGCTGGAGCACGGCCAGCGCCTCGCTGTGCGTGTGCGCCGGCACCGGGCCGCCGCCGAGCCCGGCTGCTCCGCCGCGCACCACGGCCGGTGCCCGCCGGGCCGCCCGTGCTGCCGCCTCACCCCGCCGGATGTGCTCCACCACGCCCAGCAGTCGGGGCATGGGCAGCTTCGGGGCAACCAGCGGGTCCAACGCCCGGGTCGTCACCGGCACCCGGGCCGGGGCCCGCCGGATCCGGGGCCGGGACAGCACGGTGCCGCCGCTGCCGTCCTCCTGCGCCGGCGCGTACCCGGCGTCCCGCAACGCGCCCAGCAGCCGAGCGACCTGGTACGGCGTGATCAGCACGGTCGGCGCGAGCCGGCGCAGCGTCAGCGACTCCAGCCGCCGGTCGGCCAGCACCTCGCTGAGCAGCGTCTCGTCGTCGCTGCGCAGGTACGCCCCGGCCAGCCCGGCCCGCAACCCGCCGTGCTTGCGGGCCACGTCGTCCACGAGGTAGGTGAGCCCCTGCGGTACGGGGGTACGCGACCGCCGCCGGAACACGTCGTGCAGGTCGTCGGCCGAGTAGCCGGCGTCCAGCGCCCGCCGCACGCTCGCCGTGGTGACCCGGTGCACGCTGGCCCCGCCGGCCGACTCGGGTTCGGTCATCGCCTCCAGCTCGGCGGCGAGCGCCGGCTCGGGCGGCCCGGGCACCACCACGGTCAGGTCGGCCTGCACCAGGAAGTGGTCGACCGGGGCGGGCAGCAGGGCGTCCAGCGCCCGGGCTGCGCTGGACGGGTCGCCGCTCTCGGCGTCCGCGTGCAACCCGAGCGGATCGTCGCCGCCCGGCTCGTCGGCCGAGGTCACGTCGGCGAGCAGCAGCCGGCCGTACGACGTGAGCGCCCCCAGGCCGGTGACGCCGAGCTGCGCCGCCTCGGTCAGCACCTCCCGGTGGGCGGCCTCCCGGCCCCGGCTGCGCCGCGGCGCCCGCCAGTCCAACAGGTCCTGTACCTCCTCCGGAGTGGGTGAGGTCGCCGGTTCCAGGTCGGCGAGCACGCCGAGCACCGCCCGCCGGGTGGCCGGGGCGCCGGCCCGCTCGGCCTCGGCGGAGAGCGGGGTGATCGGTCGGTCCCGGTCGTCGCGCCGCCCGACCAGCCCGACCTGCCGGGTCATGGTGAGCCAGGCGCGGGCCAGCTGCTCCCAGCGCTGAGCGAGCGAGGCGGCCCGCCACACCTCGTACCCGCCGGTCGGCAGCACCTGCTGATCCGCCCCGTACCGGGTGGTGGTCGAGCCGGGCAGCTCCAGCTCACCGGCGAGCCCCGCCGCGTACGCCACCTCGAGCAGGAGCGCGGTGGTCGGCTCGTCCAGCGCGGCGGTACGGGCCAGCCGGCGCAGGTCCCGTACGCCGATGCCCCCGGAACGCAGCACCGGCGCCGGTTCGGCGGCGAGCTGCTCCAGCAGCCCTTCGGTGTGCCGGACCACCTCCATGGTCTGCCCGGCCCCGGCGGAGTCGACGGCCTTCGCCTCGCGGGGCGCGGTGGCCACCGGCGGCGGGCTGGTGCGCAGCGGCCCGAGGGGGCCGCTGTCGCGGCGCAGCAGCAGGCCGACCTCCCGGGGCAGCTCGACCGTGCCGGTGGTCGTCGACGAGCCGGCCGAGACGGGGACCAGCAGCCGGTTGTCGACCAGCCAGCGAACCGGGGAGCCGGTCGGCGCGCCGCCGTTGGTCGGGTCCGAGAGCAGGGCGTCGTCCGCGCCGAGCGGCGGTGCCTGCAACGCGCCCGGGGGCACGCTGCCGACCGGCGGCCCGGCCGCCAGCCGGTCCAGGATCGCCCGGGCCGAGGGAGGCGCGGCGAGCAGCGTCCGGCGCAGCTTCGCCGGGTCCGCGCAGAGCGCGGCCGCGCGAGGGTCCAGGTCCGCGGCCGGCCGGCCGAGCCCGGCGGGGTACGGAGCCACCTCGTCGACGGCGGGCACCACCTGGAGCGCGTGCTCCGGCCCGTACAGCAGGAAGAGGGCGCGCAGCCGGCCGACGGCGGCCCGAACGGCCGTCGGAGCCGGCGGGTGAGGGCCGGCGGTCGCCATGGCGAGCACGGCCTCGGTCGCCGTGGTGCCCCCTTCCGGGTCCCGGGTGAGTCGGGCGGCGTCGAGGATCTGGAGGGTGAACTGGTCCAGCCCGTCCAGCGCGCGGGCCACCGAGACCCGGGACTGGGCCCGGATGGCCAGGGCGGAGATGTCGGCAGGCACGGGCACGACGAGGTCGGGCCGCAGCTGGAGGAGCGCGGCCAGCGCATCGTCGGGCAGCGACCGCAGGTGGTCGGCGAGTGAGGTGGTCATCGTCTTACCACGCTAGCCCGGCACCGGGCCGTCGCGCCCCTCGGACGTCCGCCCGGCCGGGAGTGGCCCTGTACGTTTCTCGGCATGCGCGCACCGACCGTCGGATTCGACCTCGACATGACGCTGGTGGACTCCCGTCCCGGCATCGCCGCGACCTACCGCGCGCTGACCGCCAGGACCGGGGTGCCGGTGGACGCCGACCTGGCGGTGTCCCGGCTCGGCCCGCCGCTGCGCACCGAGATCGCGCACTGGTTCCCGGCCGAGCAGGTCGAGTCGGCCGTGCAGGTGTACCGCGAGCTGTACCCGGCGTACGCGATCACCCCGACGATCCCGCTGCCCGGCGCGCGGGCGGCGATCGAGGCGATCCGCGCGCGCGGCGGCCGGGTGCTGGTCGTCACATCCAAGATCGGGCGGCTGGCCCGACTGCACCTGGACCACCTCGGCCTCACGGTCGACGAGCTGGCCGGCGACCTGTTCGCCGAGGAGAAGGCGACCGCCCTGCGGGAGCACGGCGCGACCCACTACGTCGGCGACCACGTGGCCGACATGGTGGCGGCGAGGGTGGCCGGGGTGCCCGGAATCGGCGTCGCGACAGGGCCCTGCTCCCCGGACGAGCTGCGCGCCGCCGGGGCGGAAGTGGTGCTGGACGACCTCACCGGATTCCCAGCGGCGCTCGACGGGATGATCCAGCTAGCCTTGGAGCAGTAGCGGCTCAAGTGAAGCAGGGGTTTTCAGGTGCCTACGGGTCGAGTGAAGTGGTACGACACGGCCAAGGGATACGGCTTCGTCACCAGTGACGAGGGCGGCGACGTGTTCCTGCCCAAGGGCGCGCTGCCGGCGGGCGTCACCGACCTCAAGGGTGGTCAGCGGGTCGACTTCAGCGTGGTCGACAGCCGCAGGGGCGCGCAGGCCATGGGAGTCAAGCTGCTGGACGCGCCGCCGTCGATGGCGGAGCTGCGGCGCCGGCCGGCCGAGGAGCTGCACGGCCTTGTCGAGGACATGATCAAGGTGTTGGAGGCGAAGGTCCAGCCGGATCTGCGCCGTGGCCGGTACCCGGACAAGAAGACCGCGCAGAAGATCGCTCAGCTGGTCCACGCGGTCGCGCGCGAGCTGGAGGTCTGAGGCACCAGCCCGGCGTCGGCGGCCCGGTCGAGCAGCGCCGCGACGGCGGCGAAGCCGGCCTCGCCCAGGTCTGCGGTGAACTCGTTGACGTAGAGGCCGATGTGCCGGTCCACCACGTCGAGTTCCATCTCCTGGGCGTGCGCGAGCACGTACTCGCGGCTGGCCGCCGGGTCCGCCCAGGCCTGCCGGACCGACTCGCGGACCCAGCCGGCTGCCGCCTCCGGGTCCACCGCGCCGCGCCGGGCCAGGATCGCGCCGAGGGGGATGGGCAGGCCGGTGTCGGCCTCCCACCACTCGCCGAGGTCGACCAGCGCGGTCAGGCCGTGCCGGTGGTAGGTGAACCGGGCCTCGTGGATGACCAGCCCGGCGTCGTAGCGGCCGGCCGCGACGCCCGGCATGATCTCGTGGAACGGGACCACCTCGATCCGGGCCGGCGGCCGCCCCGCCGACCAGAGCCGGAACAACAGGTACGCGGTGGTCCGGTCGCCCGGCACCGCCACCGTGGCGCCGGTCAGGTCGGTGCGGTCCGGCCCGCCGGCGCGGTCGCCCCGGGTGAGCAGCAGCGGCCCGCAGCCACGGCCGAGGGCGCCGCCGCAGGGCAGCAGGTGGTAGTCGTCGAGCAGCCACGGCAGCGCCGCGAAGCTCACCTTCACCAGGTCGAACGCGCCCCGCTCGGCTGCCGTGTTGGTGACGTCCACGTCGGCGTACGTCACCTCGACCGGCGGTGCGCCCGGCACGCGACCGTGCACCAGGGCGTGGAAGACGAACGTGTCGTTGGGGCAGGGCGAGATCGCCAGGGAGAGCGCCACGCCTCCACCGTAGCCCCGCCCCCGCGGGGTAGTCGTGTGCGGTCCCGTGCCTGTGACCTGCCACGGTTGCGCCGCTGTCCGTGCTGGCCGGCGAGTACGAGCGGCTGAGACCCGGTCAGAAGCCGTCGGTCCCAGCCGTCGGGCCCCAGCCGTCGGGCCCCAGCCGTCGGTCGGGCCACTGCCGCAGGTTCTGGCGCTCACTGCCGTCTGCTCGCCAGGCACCGTCGGGTAGGGGATGTCACTGCTGCGTCCTGTAGAGCTGCCCCATGTGTGGGGCGCGGTGCCAGGCGTGGCCACCGCGGTCCCCTGTGGGGGCGGTGCCAGCGGGTGGTCGCCGTGTGGGGGCGGTGCCAGCGGGTGGTCGCCGTGTGGGGGCGGTGCCAGCGGGTGGTCGCCGTGTGGGGGCGGTGCCAGCGGGTGGTCGCCGTGTGGG
>NZ_JBFAQO010000001.1:705770-716502 GCF_040678715.1 Micromonospora sp. NPDC049301
GGGGCGGTGCCAGTGGGTGGTCGCCGCGGTCCCGTGTGGGGGCGGTGCCGGCGGGTGGTCGCCGCGCGGTGCGTGTGGGGGCGGTGCAGGGCGTGGTCGCCGCGCGCGGTCCGTCTGCTCGCCCCATGAATGGGGCAGCTCTACAGGCGCTGAGGCAGGGATACCCACAGCGGCGGCAACGCTGTCCACAGGGTTATCCACAAGGGGAACGGATGCTGTTGACGGCGCGAGGCTCAGCGGGAAACCTGAACCGATGGGAGCCGGGGAGGGTGCGATCGACGTGGGGGCGGCTCTGCGGGCTCTTCGTCGACGTGCTGATCTGAGCCAGCGGGAGTTGGCCGAACGGTCCGGGGTCCCGAAGAGCACGCTGGCTCGCATCGAGGTGGGGCAGGGCGGCCCGCCGGCGTTCCAGACGGTGGAGCGGCTGGTGCGGGCGGCCGGCGGCGAGCTTGCGCTCACGCTCCCCGGAAGTCCGCGCGTTACCCGAGACGGGGGATCGCCGAGCGTGCTGGCCGACGAGCCGCGGGACGAGGCTGGGCGTCGGTACCCCGCGCACCTCGACGTCCGTCGGATCCGGACCCTGAAGGACTGGCCGGCTGCCTGGTGGGTGCATTCGTACACACTCCCGGAGCGGTCGTGGCCGGTGCGCGTTCCAGAGCTGACCTACGACCTGGACCGAGCGCGGCGAGACGAGCGTCGGTGGCGGGACCAGGCCCGTGCCCAGGTGCGGTTTCGGCGTGCGCCCGAAGGACTGCCGGCCACGTCCTGGCGCTTCCTTGCCGAGGTGCCCGGTGCCGGGTCGGTCGGTGAGCTGAGGGCCCACGAGCGGAGCGAGGACCTCCTCTGTGGCGAGGAGTTGGGCGACCGACGTGAGCTGGTGGTGGAGGGCGTGGTCGTCGCTCCCGGCCTGCGGGGTCTCGGCATCGGCCGGAAGCTGATCCGGCTGCTGGCCGAGGAAATGGCGCTGGGCGGCATTCGGACCGCCCACGCGATCGCCGAGTACGGCAACGTGGAGTTCCTGCTCGCCTGCGGGTTCGAGCTGCAGGCGAGTCGGCCGTCGGCGCTGGCCCTTCACGTGTGACCAGGCGGCGGCGTCAGCGTAGCGCAGCGGCCGCCGTGGTCAGGGCGGTGAGGGCCTCGCGCAGGCGCCAGGCATCCCGGTCGCGGGGGCCGACCGGGTTGGAGATGGTGCGCAGCTCGGCGAAGGGCACCCCGGCCTGGGCCGCGGCGACAGCCACCCCGTACCCCTCCATGGCCTCGGCGACCGCGCCCGGATGCCGGCGGCGCAGCTCCTCGGTGCTGGCGGCGGTGCCGGTGACCGTGCTGACGGTGAGGACCGGGCCGGTCGTGGCGGCCGGCAGGGCGGCCCGCAGCGCCGCCAGCAGCCGTGGGTCGGCCGGCACCACGCTGCCACCGCCGAGCAGCGCGGGCGGCATGCCCAGTTCGTCGACCGGGATGAAGCCGTCCGCTGACTCGGCGCCCAGGTCGGCGGCGATGCTGGCGGTGCCGAGCACGGTGTCGCCGACCGCGGCCCGTCCGACGAAACCGCCGGCCACGCCCGCGCTGACCACTGCGCGGTACGGGCGGCCGGCCGCCTCGGCCAGCGCCAGCAGCCGGGCGGTGGCGGCGCCGGCCACGGCCGGGCCCACCCCCACCGGGGCGACGGTGACGGTGGCGTCGGTCAGCCCGGCGCGGACCGCGTCCGCCTCGGCGGGCACCGCGGTCACCACCAGCAGTCCGGTCACGACAGCGGCCCGGGGGACTCCCGGCGGGTCTCGTCGTCCGCGCCGCCACCCGGTCCGCCGACCGCCGACGAGGGGCGGTAGATGTGGTAGCCCGGTGGGGCGAGCCCCGGGTCGTCGTACCGCGGGGAGCCGGCCCGGGACGGTGCCGGCGAGGTGGGCGTCGGGTCCCCGGGCTCATCCGGCGACTCGTCGTCGACCAGCTCGTCGTCGACCAGCTCATCGTCACCCAGCGGCCGGCCGGCCAGCTTCTCGCCGCGCAACCGGGCGGCGACCAGCACACCCCGGGCCGCGGCCAGGACGCCCACCCCGGCGGCGACCGCGATGCCGGTGCGACCGTCGAACGGGACCAGCCCGAGCCCACCGCCGGCGACGAAGGCGAGCATCAGCACCGTCTCCGAATGGGCGAACGAGCTGGCCCGCAGCCGTTCCGGGATGCGCTCCTGGATCGACGCGTCGACGGCGAGCTTGGCGACACCGCTGACCAGCGCGGTGACCAGGCAGAGCAGGGCCACCATCGGCAGCGAGAAGCGGATGACCGTGAGTACGGCCACCCCGGCCACGATGATCATGCTGCTGGACTGGATGGTGGCCGGCCGGTGGATGCGCAGTCGGGTGCCGACGGCGGTGGCCAGGAAACTGCCGACCGCCAGCGCGCCGCCGACCAGCCCCAGCGCCCACTCGGCGCCCAGGTCCCGACCGAACACGTCGGTGGTCAGGTCGCCCTTCTTGATGGCGAAGGCGAGGAACAGCAGCAGGAAGCCGTACACGGCGCGCAGCGTCGCGGAGCCGATCAGGGTGGCGATCACCAGCCGGCCCGCCGGTCGGCCCCGACCCAGCGGCCGATCGCCGCGGCGGCGGCCCAGCGCTCGCAGCGGCCGGGGAACCCGCTCCGGTGGCTCGGAATCCGCCTTTGGAGGCAGGCGCAGGGAGATCACCATGCCGATCAGGAAGATCACCGATGCCACCCGTAGCGGCCACTGCGGCCCGAACCAGAACGCGGCCAGCCCGATCGGGGCCACCAGCGCGCCCGCCACCGTGCCGTAGACGCTGGCCCGCGCGCCCACCTGGGAGAGGCCGAGCCCCTCCGGCAGGAGCCGAGGCACCGCCGCCGAGCGGGCCACGCCGTACGCCCGGGACAGCGCGAGGACCCCGAACGCGGCCGGATAGAGCCCGAAGCCGTGGATGTAGTCGGAGATCAACCAGGCCAGGAACGCCCGACCGAGCATGGTGGCGGCCAGGGCGTAGCGCCGGCCGTGCCGGAAGTGGTCCAGCAGCGGGCCCACCACGGGGGCGAGCATCGCGAACGGCACCATCGTCACCAGCAGGTAGAGCGCGACCTTGCTGCGGGCCTCGCCCAGCGGCACGTTGAAGAAGATCGTCCCGGCCAGGCCGATGGCGATCAGCGTGTCCCCGGCGCAGGACACGGCGTGCAGGTCGAACAGGCGGACCATGCCGACCTCGCCGCCGGCGCCCCGGGCGCGGGCCCGGCCGGCCCGGCGGGTCACCCAGCGCCCGCTGCCCACCGAACCACGCAACAGCAGCCGGATGGTGCGGATGCCGGTGCCGACGGTGCGCCCGAGGACGGATCGCCCGGAGCGGGAGTACGACGGCATGTGCACCATCCTCGCCCATCTGATCCAGGTACGCCGCACCACTGCGGCGAAAGGTTCTCCGGGAGTCCCTGTCACCCCTGCCGGACGCATGGGGAACAATGGTGGAGTGACCAGGCCCGCCTCCACCCGCGCCGCCCGTCTCGACCAGGTCTGCGCCGCCGCCGTCGAGGTGGCCCGCGCCGGCATCACCGAGGTGGACGCCGACGACGTCGGCGACCACCTGCAGGTCGTGGCCGAGGGCGACCGGCTGGTCACCCACTACTTTGAATGCCGGCTCGCCGGCTACCGCGGCTGGCGTTGGGCGGTCACCGTCACCCGGGTGCCGCGCAGCCGCACGGTGACGATCTGCGAGACGGTGCTGCTGCCAGGCCCCGATGCGCTGCTCGCGCCGGGCTGGCTGCCCTGGCAGGAGCGGCTCAAGCCCGGCGACCTGGGCCCGGGTGACCTGCTGCCGACCTCGCCGGACGACGAGCGGCTGGCTCCCGCCTACCTGCTCTCCGACGACCCGGCGGTCGAGGAGACGGCCTGGGAGCTGGGCCTCGGCCGGGCCCGCGTGCTCTCGCGAGAGGGTCGCGCCGATGCGGCGCAGCGCTGGTACGAGGGCGACCACGGCCCGGCCGCCGCGATCTCCGCCGCTGCCCCGGCCGCCGCTCGCTGCGGCACCTGCGGCTTCTATCTGCCGCTGGCCGGGGCGATGCGGCTGGCCTTCGGCGCGTGCGGCAACTTCTACGCCCCCGACGACGGCCGGGTGGTGAGCGCCGACCACGGCTGTGGCGCCCACTCCGAGACGCTGATCGAGGCGGCGGAGACCGCGGTGGAGGAGCTGCCCACCGTCTACGACGACAGCGCCGTGGAGGCCATGTCGGTCAGCCGCGCCCCGGGTTCGGTGGAGGCCGCCGAGCCGGCGGAGCCGTACGGGCACCCCTGACGCTCCGCGCCGGGTGGTGCCGGCGCTTCGGCAGGTCAGCTGGCGCGACGGCGGCGTCGGTTGGCGTCGTGCCGCATCATCACGGCGAGGCCGGGGAAGCCCCACAGGAAACCGGCCAGGCAGGTCCAGAGCCAGTTCTCGTGATCGTGCTCGGTCAGCCAGCCCCGGAAGAAGATCAGCAGGACCAGCCCGGCCACCGCCCACCCGATCAGCCCGGCGACGGCGAACGGCACCATCGGCGGGTCCAGCGGCGCGGGCCGCGGGGGCTGCTCGTTCGGCACCCGGCAAGCGTACGCGATCGACTTCCCCTGCCCGCCGGTGATCTGGGACGATGCGCGCGACAACCGGAAGATCACCTGCGAGGACCTGATGGCAGTAACGCCGCCCGAGAACGGCGCACCACCCGACCCCGCGCACCCGCGTAACGGTTTCGACCGGTTCTTCGAGATCTCCGCCCGCGGCTCGACGCTGAGCCGTGAGGTACGCGGTGGCCTGGCGACCTTCTTCACGATGGCGTACATCGTGGTGCTCAACCCGCTGATCCTGGGCGGCGCCGTCGACGGCGACGGCAAGACCCTTCCGATCCCCGCGCTGGCGGCGGCGACCGCGTTGGTCGCCGGCCTGATGACGATCCTGATGGGTGTGGTCGGCCGGTTCCCGTTGGCGCTCGCCGCCGGTCTGGGCGTCAACGCCCTGGTGGCGTACGAGATCGCGCCGGAGATGACCTGGGCCGACGCGATGGGCCTGGTGGTGATCGAAGGTGTGATCATCGCGGTGCTGGTGCTGACCGGTCTGCGGACCGCGGTGTTCCGCTCGGTGCCCACCCAGATGAAGACCGCGATCGGGGTGGGCATCGGCCTCTTCCTGACCATCATCGGCCTCGTGGACGCCGGTTTCGTCCGGCGGATTCCGGACGCCGCCAACACGACCGTCCCGGTCGGCCTGGGCATCGGCGGCAAGCTGGTGAGCTGGCCGATGCTGGTCTTCGTGGTGGGTCTGCTGCTCACCCTGGTGCTCGTGGTCCGGCGGGTGAAGGGCGCGATCCTGATCGGCATCCTCGCCTCGACCGTGCTGGCGGTCATCGTGGAGGCGATCGGCAACATCGGCCCGTCGTTCGTCAACGGTCAGCCCAACCCGAAGGGCTGGTCGCTGAACGTGCCGGAGCTGCCGAAGACGGTGGTGGACGTGCCGGACCTGTCGCTGCTCGGCAAGTTCAACGTGCTCGACTCGTGGGGCCGGGCCGGCTGGCTGGTCGTGCTGATGTTCGTCTTCACCCTGCTGATCACGGACTTCTTCGACACCATGGGCACGATGGTGGCGGTCGGCCAGGAGGGCGGCCTGCTCGACGAGCGCGGCACCCCGCCGAAGGCCAAGGAGATCCTGCTGGTCGACTCGATCGCCGCCGCGGCCGGCGGTGCGGCCAGCACCTCCAGCAACACGTCGTACATCGAGAGCGCCGCCGGTGTCGCGGAGGGCGCCCGGACCGGTGCGGCCAACCTGGTCACCGGCGCGCTCTTCCTGCTGGCGATGTTCCTGGCGCCGCTGGTGGTGGTCGTGCCGTTCGAGGCGGCGTCGACGGCCCTGGTGGTGGTCGGCTTCCTGATGATGACCGCGGTCCGGACGATCGACTGGTCCGACTACGAGATCGCCATCCCGGCGTTCCTCACCATCGTGCTGATGCCGTTCACCTACTCGATCTCCAACGGGATCGGTGCCGGTCTGATCACCTTCGTGGTGGTCAAGCTGGCCCGGGGCAAGGCCCGGGAGATCCACCCGCTGCTGTACGGGGTCGCGGCGCTCTTCGTGCTGTACTTCCTGCGCGGGCCGATCGAGTCCCTGGTGCTCTGAGGCACGTCCGGGCGGGGGATCGATCCGGATTCTCCGCCCGGAACAGCACTAACGTCCTCGGTGAGCCTGGTCATATCGGATGTCGTTAGCCAAGCTCATTAGTTAAGCTAACTATCGTGACGGAGCGGACGGTGACGGCGGAACGCGTGCCACCGGCGCAACTGGCTCCCCAGTTGCGTGATGCGATCACCCGACTCAACCGGCGGGTCCGCCAGGCCCGACCGGTCGGCGACCTCACGGTCACCCAGGTCTCCGCGCTCACCAGCCTGCGGCTGGCGGGTGCGCTGACGCCCCGGGAACTGGCCGACATCGAGCGGGTGCAGCCGCCGACGATGACCAAGATCGTTGGGAAGTTGGAGGACCGCGGCCTCGTGCAGCGGACCCCCCATCCGACCGACGGCCGGCAGGTCATCCTCGCGGCGACCGAAGGAGGGCAGGCCGTGCTCGACCAGTTCGAGCGGGCCCGCGATGAGTGGCTGGCCCACCGGCTGGCCGCGCTCGACGAGGACGAACGGGAGACCCTGCAGAGGGCCGCCGAGATTCTCCAGCAGCTCGCTCGCGCCTGAGCCGCGCCCGCGACACCGGGCCGTGCCGTCACCTGTCGATGACGCGTACGTCCCGGAGGAGGCGCACAAAGAGTGACGGCCAAGTTGAGCACGATGTTCCAGTCCCTGCAGGTCCGCAACTACCGGCTCTTCGCATCCGGGCAGCTGATCAAACTGATCGGCGTCTGGATGATGTTCATCGCCCAG
This sequence comes from Micromonospora sp. NPDC049301, assembly GCF_040678715.1. Lineage (NCBI taxonomy): Bacteria > Bacillati > Actinomycetota > Actinomycetes > Micromonosporales > Micromonosporaceae > Micromonospora > Micromonospora sp. NPDC049301. The sequence goes on from NZ_JBFAQO010000001.1 coordinate 712,657, forward strand.
GACTGGCTCGTCCTCGAGCTCTCCGACAACTCGGCCACCGCGCTCGGCGTGGTCACGGCGCTCCAGTTCACCCCGGTGCTGCTGCTCACGCTGCTCTCCGGCCGGCTCGCCGACCGGTACGACAAGCGGGTGCTGCTGTTCGCCGCCAACGCCCTCTGGACCCTGCTGGCGCTCGGCATGTCCCTGCTGGTCCTCACCGACCTGGTGCAGCTCTGGCACGTCTTCGCCTTCGCCGCTCTGCTCGGCACGGCCAACGCCGTGGAGACCCCGGTCCGCCAGGCGTTCGTGTCCGAGCTGGTCGGCACGCCACTGCTGCCCAACGCGCTGTCGCTGAACGCGGCCGTGTTCAACTCGGCCCGGATCATCGGCCCGGCCGTCGCCGGCCTGGCCATCGCCGCCTTCGACGTGGGGCCGGTCTTCCTCTTCACCGCGCTCAGCTCGATCGCGCCGCTGGTCAACGTGGTGCGGATGCGGACGGCCGAGCTGCACCGCGACGCCCTGCTGCCCCGCGACGAGCGGGCGTCCGCCCGGGTGGTCGACGGGCTGCGGTACGTGTGGCGCCGGCCGGACCTGCTGCTGCCGATGGCGGTGATGTCGGTGATCGGCATGTCGCTGTTCAACTTCCAGCTCACCCTGGCCGCGCTGGCCAAGACGGTCTTCAACACCGGCGCCGCCTCGTTCGGCCTGTTCAGCACCGCGCTGGCGGTCGGCGCGCTGGGCGGCGCTCTCAGCGGCACCGGCCGGCGTAGCCGCCCGTCGGTCTGGCTGGTGCTCGGCGCCGCGATCGGTTGCGCCAGCTTCGGCACCCTGGTCGGCTTCGCGTCGACGTACTGGCTGGTCGTGACCCTGCTGGTGCCCACCGGTTTCTTCATGGTCTTCTTCGCCCAGGCCGCCAACCAGCGGGTCCAGCTGGGCGTGGACGCGGCCTTCCGGGGACGGGTGATGGCGCTGTGGGTCCTGGTGTTCCTGGGCACCAACCCGGTCGGCGCGCCGCTGATCGGCTGGGTCGCGGAGCACTTCGGCGCCGGTGCCAGCATCTGGATGGGCGGCCTCATCTCGCTGGCCACCGCGCTGATCGCGCTCACCTGGCAGCTACGCCGCTCCGGCGCCCGGCTGCGCTTCCGGGTGCTGCCGATGCCCCGCTTCTACGTCACCTCGACCGACTGCTGAGGTTTGGGGATAGGGCTCCTTGTCATCGGGTTTCCGGTGACAAGGAGCCCTTTCCCACTCCTGTCGGCCCGGGCCCGGGCGGAGCGCGCCGTGTTCAGCGGATGGCGCGGATGCGGCCAATCCGGTGGCGGGCCGGCACGACGGGGCTTAGCGTCGATACGTGGGAGTCGGACGCGCGCTGATGCTGGCCCTGGCGTTCCTCGCCGTGGCCAGTCTTCCGGCGGCGTTCGCCCTGCTCTTCTGCGCCGACGAGATCCTGGACCGGGTGGTCTGCGGCTGGTCCGAGTGGCGGGAACGGCGACGGGAACGACGCACCATCGCCCGTCTCGACCGCGCCATCGAGGCCGACGCGCTGACCCGGGACATCGACCTCAGCGAGTTCGACCGGACCGACCGGCGTTCCCTGGAACAGATCGCCGCTGACCTGCGCCGCCTCGGCGGCCAACGGCTCGGCGGCAGCGGCCGGCCGATGGTGTGGCACGGCGCGGTGGTCCAGGCGTATGACGACCGGCTCCGACTGGCCTGCCGCGCTCTCGGCATCACCGAACACCTCGCCGAGCTGACCGGCGTCGACCAGGAGATCGAGCGGGTCCGGGTGGAGGGTGTGCTGCACGCCGCCGGGCTGGCCCTGCCGGCGGCCCGGGCCGGGCACCGGCAGCGGCACCGCTGAACGGCCGACCGTTGCGGCTCTTCGTCGCGGTCTGTCCGCCCATCGAGGCGGTCGCCCACCTCGGCGAGCAGGTCGCCCGGCTGCGGATCGGGGCGGCGGCCGCCGCCGGCACCAACGTCCGACTCGCCGACCCGGCCCACCTGCACCTCACCCTGGCCTTCCTCGGTGACGTCGAGGCGGCGCGGCTGGTCGAGGTGGAGAGCGCACTCGGGCTGGCCGCCGAGTGGTTCCGCGACGGGAGGGACGCCTCGCCCCGACTGAGCCTCGGCGGGGGCGGCCGGTTCGGCCAGGGGCGGTTCACCGTGCTCTGGGTCGACCTCCGAGGCGACGTCGAGGCGCTGCGCGTGCTGGCGCGACTGATCCGGTCCCGCCTGCGGCACGCCCGGCTGCCGCACGACGACAAGCCGTTCCGCCCGCACCTGACCGTCGCCCGGCCTGGCGACCGGGTGGACCCGGCCCACATCGAGGCGGACCAGGCCACCCTGGACGACTACCAGGGTCCACCGTGGCCCGCGGCCGAGCTGCTGCTGGTGCGCAGCCACCTCGGACCCCAGCCGCGCTATGACCGACTCGCCGCCTGGCCGCTCTGACTCAGCCGGCGCGCCGGCCCGCCGCGGGGCGTTTCGCGTGCCTCGCGCTGACGGGTGGCGAACCGCCACCCGCCAACGCGAAGCGTCAGGAGGACTCGCGCGCGGCCGGGCCGCTGCCGAAGAGCACGTCGTCCCAGCTCGGCAGCCGCTTACGCGGCTTGCCGTTGGCATCGGTGGACTCGCCGCCGGCAGCCGCCGCCGCGCCCGTCCGGCGGGGACGCAGCACCGCCAGCGACGGAACGGCTGGGACCTCCTTGGGCGCGTCCGAGTCGTCGTCGAAGGCCGAACCCTGGCCACCGCCGAGCAGTGCCGCGGCACCGCCGCCGACCGGCCGCTGCCGGGGAGCGTCCGACCCGGCCAGGGCGGCCGGGGTACGCGGCTCCAGTCCGCGACCCGACGAGGCGCCGAGCGGGCGGTCCAGCGAGGCGAGCAGGGCATCCCGCCCGGCCCGGATCGGGTCCCGGCCGGGACGCGGGTGCTCGGACGCCGCCGGCAACCCGTGCCCGCCTCGGCTCGGCTCGCCGCGCGACGGACCGGGCAGGGCGTGCCCGCCCCGCTCCGGCGCCGGCTCCTGGCCGAGGATCGGCGTGGGCCGCTCGGCGCACAGGTACTGCGCCATGTCGTCGTGCGGGGTGACCGCCTGCCGGGTCTTGTCGAGATCCCAGATCGCCTGCGCGGTGGCCTTGCCGGACGGCCAGGTGGCGATGATCCGCCAGGTGCCGTCGTCGCGGCGGTACGCGTCCCAGGAGATCTTCTCGGTGTCGATGCCGTGCTGGCTCAGCCGGCCGTTGACCACCTCGGCCAGCGGGGTGGGCTTCTCCGCACCCTTGAGCCGGGTGCGGCGGGCGTGCTGGGCGAGCATGGCCCGCTCCTGGAGCACCGGACCGGCGTAACGCAGGACGCGGTCGACCGGCACGCCGGCGATCCGGGCGACGTCCTCCGCGGACTCACCGGAACGGATGCGGGCCTGAATGTCCCGGGGGGACAGTGAGGGGATCGGGTCGGCGGCGGTCGGCGCCGCGGCGAGGGGCGGAGCACCCGGCTCGGCGTGCAGTGCGCCGGCGATCCGCTCGTCGATCGGCAGGGCGAGCAGTCGCCCCACCTCGTCGGCGAGAACCAGAGCATGGCCGTCCTCGGAGAGGGCGACGAAGCGTACTGGGCGCATAGCGTTGCCTCCGTCCCGCTTCGCTGGCCGCACGCCACGAGTCGGCCACCCAGGCGTCTCGGACCACCGTACGCGCATCTGTCTCGGGGTGGGGGAAGCGACACCCCGCATGTCGCGACTGAGCTGCAACGATGATCACGGTCGGTGTCCGTCGGGGCCCCGACGGACACCGACCGCGCAGTTACGAAGAACGGGGGCGCCAACGAGGCATAGGGGGGCCGGGACAGGCGCGACGGCACGCCGCACCCACG
>NZ_JBFAQO010000001.1:716512-1307633 GCF_040678715.1 Micromonospora sp. NPDC049301
GGCATGGACACCCTGCGGCGCTTCGAGAACTGGGCCGCACCGTTCGTCATCGTGGTCGCCGTCGCCCTGCTGATCTGGGTGCTGGTGCCCCGACGGACACCGACCGTGACGATCCTCAGAGGCGCTCGACCACGTAGTCGATGGACGCGGTCAACGCCTCGACGTCAGCCGGCTCCACGGCCGGGAACAGCGCCACCCGCAGCTGGTTGCGGCCGAGCTTGCGGTACGGCTCGGTGTCCACGATGCCGTTCGCGCGCAGCGCCTTGGCGACGGCCGTCGCGTCCACCTCGTCTGCGAAGTCGATGGTCGCGACCACGTTGGACCGCAGCGTGGGGTCGCTGACGAACGGGGTGGCCACGGTGGACCGTTCCGCCCAGCCGTACACCGTCGCGGCGCTCTCGGCGGTGCGCTTGGCCGCCCAGGCCAGGCCACCCTGCGCGTTCATCCAGTCGGTCTGCTCGGCGGCCAGGAAGATGGTGGCCAGCGCCGGGGTGTTGTAGGTCTGCTCCAGCCGCGAGTTGTCGATCGCGGTGACCAGGTCGAGGAAGGCGGGGATGTACCGCCCGGAGGCCTTGATCTCGGCGGCCCGGTCCAGCGCGGCCGGTGACATCAGGGCCAGCCAGAGCCCGCCGTCGGAGCCGAAGCACTTCTGCGGCGCGAAGTAGTAGACGTCGGTCTCGCCGACGTTGACCTCCAGGCCGCCCGCGGCGGAGGTGGCGTCGACCAGCAGGAGCGCGCCCTCGTCCGCCCCGGCCACCCGGCTGATCGGCACGGCCACGCCGGTCGAGGTCTCGTTCTGCGGCGTCGCGTAGACGTCCACGCCGGCCTCGGCGACCAGGGTCGGGGCGCCGCCCGCGTCGCTCTTGCGGACGGTCGGCTCGCCCAGGAACGGGGCGTCCTTGACCGACTTGGCGAACTTGGCGCCGAACTCGCCGAAGCTGGCGAACTGCGCCCGGTCCCGGATGAGGCCGAAGGTGGCGACCTCCCAGAAGGCGGTGGTGCCACCGTTGCCGATCACCACCTCGTAGCCCTCGGGCAGCGAGAAGAACTCGGCGATGCCGGAGCGCAGCCGGGCCACCTGGTCGCGGACCGTCTTCTGCCGGTGCGAGGTGCCCAGGTAGGTGGTGGCCACCTCGGCGAGGGCGGACACGGCCGCCGGACGGACCTTGGACGGGCCGCAGCCGAAACGGCCGTCGGCGGGCTTGATCTCGTCGGGAATCCGGATGAGCGGTGCGTCAGCCACGGTGGTGAAGGTCCTTCCGCATGGGCGAGGGCGGGGGGCCCGGTGCGGACCGGCGACGGGCGCGTACGTGGACGCACGGCGGGCCGGGATCCGTACCGGCGATCCGGCGACACTGCCGACCCTCATCCTCGCACCCTGGCCGGGCCGCCGAAGTCGGAGTCCCGGGGGCCGGCGTGAGTCCTTCGCCACACCCGGCGCGGACAGGCCTGCCGCGGTCGGAAAAGGCCCCCTCCCACGCGCGAGGCGTGGAGAAGGGGCCGTTCCGAACCGATCAGACGCCGTGCGGGATGGCGCTCCAGCCTTCGACGTCGCTGGGCTTGCGGCTGGCCGGGCCGACGTAGCGGGCGGACGGGCGGACCAGTCGCTGCAGGCGCTTCTGCTCCAGGATGTGCGCGCTCCAGCCGCCCATCCGGGCGCAGGTGAACATCGAGGTGAACATGTGCGCCGGCACCTCGGCGAAGTCCAGGACCACGGCCGACCAGAACTCGACGTTGGTCGCCAGCACCCGGTCCGGGCGGCGGGCCTGCAACTCGGCCAGAGCCGCCTTCTCCAGCGCCTCGGCGATCTCGAAGCGCGGCGCGCCCAGCTCCTTGGCGGTACGCCGGAGCACGCGGGCGCGCGGGTCCTCCGCCCGGTAGACCCGGTGGCCGAAGCCCATCAGCCGCTCGCCGCGGTCCAGTACGCCCTTGACGTAGCCCTCGGCGTCTCCGCTGCGCTCCACCGCCTCCAGCATGCTGAGCACCCGGGACGGGGCACCGCCGTGCAGCGGGCCGGAGAGGGCGCCGATGCCGGAGGAGATGCAGGCCGCCGCGTCCGCCCCGGTGGAGGCGACGATGCGGGCGGTGAAGGTGGAGGCGTTCAGGCCGTGCTCGGCGGCCGAGATGAAGTACGCGTCGACGGCCTTGACGTGCCGCGGGTCGGGCTCGCCGCGCCAGCGCTTCATGAACCGCTCGACGATGGTCTGCGCCTTGTCGATCTCCTTCTGCGGCACCGCCGGCAGGCCGAGGCCCCGGGCGGACTGGGCGACGAAGGAGAGCGCGGTCACCGAGACCCGGGCGAGGTCCTCGCGGGCCTGCTCGTCGGAGATGTCCAGCAGCTGGCTAAGCCCCCAGTACGGGGCCAGCATGGCGACCGCGGACTGCACGTCCACCCGGATGTCGCCGGAGTGCACCGGCACCGGGAACGGCTCCGCCGGCGGCAGGCCCGGCCCGAACCGGCCGTCGACCAGCAGTGCCCACACATTGCCGAACGAGACCTGGCCGATCAGATCCTCGATGTCGACCCCGCGATAGCGCAGCGCGCCACCCTCACGGTCAGGTTCGGCGATCTCGGTCTCGAAGGCGACTACGCCCTCCAGCCCGGGTTTGAAATCGGCCATGTCGCTCTCCTGGATCTGGTCGGTGCGCCCGGTCAGCTCATCCGGCCCGGTCGGCCGAGCGCCTCAGGCGACCCTCAGGGATGTGTTCGGAACATCTTGCCTGCTGAGCAACCGGATACGCGACCCGCTGCCACTGTGCTGCACACGACATCCCCGGACGCGCATTCTCCGCGCGGCTCGGTGAGACTGGGCGGTGTGGGCTGGCCAGCGCGGGAGGGCGCCGGCGGGGCCGCCGAGGAGGAGTGGGAACGTGACGGGCGACACACCCGCCCCGGCCGCGATGCGTAACGAGTACGCCGCGGACCTGGGCCTGACCGAAGCTGACCTGGCCGCCGACTGGCACACCCAGTTCGACCGCTGGTTCGCCGACGCGGTGGCCTTCGGGCTACCCGAACCCAACGCGATGGTGGTCGGCACCGCCGACCCGGCCGGCCGGCCGAGCGGGCGGACGGTGCTGCTGAAGGGGTACGACCCGGACGGCTTCGTCTTCTTCACCAACCACCTCTCGCGCAAGGGCGTCGAGGCGTCCGCCAACCCGTACGCCAGCCTGGTCTTCCCGTGGTTCCCGATGCAGCGTCAGGTGGTGGTCACCGGACGGATCGCCCCGGTCGACCGGGCGGTGAGCGAGGCGTACTTCGCCAGCCGCCCGCGCGGTTCCCAGCTGGGCGCCTGGGCCAGCCCGCAGTCGCAGGTCGTGCCGGACCGGGCCGCGCTGGAGGAGAGCTACCGGGCGGCGGCCGAGCGGTTCGCCGGCGAGACGGTGATCCCGACCCCACCGCACTGGGGTGGGCTGCGGGTCCGGCCCGAGTCGGTGGAGTTCTGGCAGGGCCGGGCCGGCCGGCTGCACGACCGGCTGCGCTTCCGCCGTACCGACGACGGCCCGCCCGACGGCGACCGGAGCGGCGAGGGCGCGAGCTGGACCGTCGAGCGGTTGGCACCGTGACGGACGTTCAGGAGGCCCGGCCGCGCGGAGCGCGCCGCTGGGCGATCGACGTCCGTCCGCTCCGCGTGCCGGCGTACCGGCGGCTCTGGCTCGGCAACACCGTGGCGATGTTCGGCTTCCAGTTCACCGCCGTCGCGGTGCCGGTGGAGATGTACGCGCTCACCAGGGACTCGTTCTGGGTCGGTCTGCTGGGCGTGGCGGCCTTCGTGCCGCTGCTGATCTTCGGGCTCTGGGGTGGCGCGGTCGCCGACGCCCGCGACCGCCGGGTGGTGCTGCTCGGTGGGTCGTTGCTGCTCTGGGCGTCCACCCTCGGGCTGCTGGTCCAGGCGCTGCTGGACGTGGGCAGCCCGGTGCTGCTGCTGGCGCTGATGGCGGTGCAGTCGGTGGCGTTCGCCATCAGTTCGCCGGCCCGCAGCGCGATGCTGCCCCGGCTGGTCCCGGACGATCTGGTCCCGGCCGCCAGCACTCTGAACTACACCACCTTCACCGCCGCCTCGGTCGCCGGCCCGCTCGCCGCCGGCCTGATCCTCGCCGCCTCGCCGGACACCGCGGTCGTGCTGCCGATCGCGTACGGGGTGGACGCGGTGCTGTTCACCGCGATGCTCTGGGCCGCGCTGCGCCTGCCCGCGCTGCCCCCCGAGCCGACCGCCGACGGCGAGCCCCGCCGCGCCGGCCTGGCCAGCGTGATCGACGGGTTCCGCTACCTGGCCACCACGCCGGTGCTGCTGCTCTCCTTCGGGGTGGACCTGATCGCCATGATCCTGGCCATGCCGCGGGCGCTCTTCCCGGAGATCGCCCACGAGCGGTTCGGCGGCGGTGGCGCGGTCGGCCTGCTCTACGCCGCCATCGCGATCGGCTCGATGATCGGCGGGCTCACCTCCGGCTGGATCGGTCGACTCCGCCGGCAGGGGCTCGGCCTGGTGGTCGCGGTGGTCGCCTGGGGGGTCGCGATCGCCGCGGCCGGCCTGGCCCACCAGCTCTGGCTGATGGTCCTGCTGCTCGCCGTGGCCGGTGCCGCGGACCTGGTGAGCGCGGTGCTGCGCCAGTCCATGCTGCTGGTGTACGCGCCGGACCGGATGCGCGGTCGACTCCAGGGCGTCAACACGGTGGTGGTGGCCGGCGGTCCGCGCCTGGGCGACCTGCGGGCCGGCACGATGGCCGCCGGCTTCGGCGGCGGGGTGGCCTGGGTGGCCGGCGGGCTCGCCTCGGCGGTGCTCGTGGTCGTGCTCGCGGTCGCCTTCCCGGCGTTGCTGCGCTACCGGGCGGCGGCGTCGAGCGGCGACCGGACGTGACCGGTTAGGGTCGCCGACATGGACAGCCCCGACCAGCGCCCCTTCTCCGGCGCCCAGTGGACCATCTCGGCCGCCGGCCACGAGGCCGTCATCGTGGAGGTGGGCGGCGGGCTGCGGACCTACCGGCACGACGGTGTCGACCTGGTCGACGGGTACCAGACCGACGAGGTCTGCCCCGGCTGCGCCGGGCAGGTGCTGGCGCCCTGGCCGAACCGGATCCGGGACGGCCGCTACTCCTTCGGGGACCGGACGCACCAGCTTCCGCTGACCGAGCCGCAGCGGCACGTGGCCATCCACGGGCTGGTCAACTGGGTGCCGTGGCGGCTGCTGGAGCAGTCGGCGGACGCGGTGACGGTCGGCTACGACCTGCCGCCGCAGCCCGGCTACCCGTGGCCGCTGCGGCTGCGCAGCCGGTGGAGCGTCGGCCCGGGTGGGCTGCGCGCCGAGCACGAGGTGACCAACATCGGCGGTGAGCTGGCGCCGTTCGGCTTCTCCGTGCATCCGTACCTGCAACTGCCGGGCGTCGCGGTGGACGACCTGGTCATGCGGCTGCCCACGCGTACCCGGCTGCTGGTGGACGGGCGACTGTTGCCGGTCGGCGCGACGCCGGTGGAGGGCACCGAGTACGACTGGACCAGCCCGCGCCGGATCGGCCGCGCCCAGTTGGACCTCTGCTTCGGGCAGGTGATCGCCGACGCCGACGGCGGCTCGTCGGTGAGCCTGGCCGCGCCGGACGGCTCGTCGGGGGTGAGCATCTGGGCGGACCGGGAGTTCGGCTGGTGGCAGGTGTTCACCGGGGACGCGCTCACCGGTGTCCGGCATCGCCGCTCGGTGGCGATCGAGCCGATGACGTGCCCGCCGGACGCGTTCCGCTCGGGCAAGGACGTGCTCACGCTCAAGCCGGGCGCGACCTGGCAGGGCGCCTGGGGCATCCGCCCCGGGGCCTGAGCCGAGGCGGCGGGGAGAGCGGGATGGAGTTCGCCGAGGTCGTCCGCCGACGGCGGATGGTGCGCAACTACGACCCGGACCGCCCGGTCCCGCCCGACGTGGTGGACCGGCTGCTCGACCACGCGGTACGCGCTCCGTCGGCCGGCTTCGCGCAGGGCTGGGGCTTCCTCGTGCTGGAGGAGGCGGCCGACCGGGAGCGGTTCTGGGCCGCCACCACGCCGGACGGTGGCGGGCGGGAGCGTTGGCTGGCGGGGATGCGACGGGCGCCGCTGATCGTGGTGCCGCACGCCAACGAGTCGGCCTACCTCCAGCGGTACGCGGAGCCGGACAAGGGCTGGACGGACCGGTCCACGGATCGCTGGCCGGTGCCCTACTGGTACGTGGACACCGGGTTCGCCGCGCTGCTGATGTTGCTCACGGCGGTGGACGAGGGCCTGGGGGCCTGTTTCTTCGGCATTCCGCCCCAGCGGCTGGCCGTTTACCGGGACGCGTTCGGCGTGCCGACGGAGTACCGACCCGTCGGTGCCGTCACAATCGGTTACCGCGCGCCGGACCATCGGTCACCGTCGCTGCGCCGAGGGCGTCGTCCGATGGACGAGGTGGTGCGGCGGGGGCGATGGACTTGAGCGCGACGTCCCGTTCGTCCCGTTGAGGATCGGACGAGCGGTAGCGAAACTGACATCAGGGAGCAGAACGCGGTGTGCGCTGGGCGGCTAGGCTGGCACGCGTCATCGGTGCCGCGCCGCGCGGTGCCCGCCGCGACCCGGCTCGGCGCCGTCGGTCGGCCTGGCCACGGGGAGGGGAGCGTGCCGTCGTGATCTTCAGAGCGGTCCGGGACGGGCGTCCCTATCCGGAGCACAACCTGACGCTCAAGCAGTGGGCGGAGATTCCACCGCGACCTCTGCGCCTGGATCAGTTGATCACCACCAAGCGCGAGCTGGCGCTCGACAAGCTCCTCGCCGAGGACTCCACCTTCTACGGTGACCTGTTTCCCCACGTGGTGCAGTGGAACGGCGGGCTCTACCTGGAGGACGGCCTGCACCGGGCCCTGCGCGCCGCTCTCCAGCAGCGCAACCAGATCCATGCCCGGGTGCTGGTGCTCTCCGAGCCCGTCGAGTGACGCGCCCGTGCCCGCCGGCCTGAGTCTTCGTTAAGGTGGCGTCCATGACCGCTCCGCTGGACCTGCTCGACCTGGACCCGTCGCTCACCGAGGAGGAGCGGCAGATCCGTGACGTCGTACGCCAGCTCATCGACGACCGGGTGCGCCCGCACGTCGCCGACTGGTACGAGGAGGGCCGGGTGCCGGCCCGCGAGCTGGCCCGGGAGTTCGGCAAGCTCGGGCTGCTCGGCATGCACCTGACCGGGTACGGCTGCGCCGGGGCCTCCGCGGTCGCCTACGGGCTGGCCTGCCAGGAGTTGGAGGCCGGCGACTCCGGCGTCCGCTCGCTGGTCTCCGTGCAGGGCTCCCTGGCCATGTACGCCATCTGGCGCTACGGCAGCGAGGAGCAGAAGCAGCGCTGGCTCCCGTCGATGGCGACCGGTGAGGCGATCGGCTGCTTCGGGCTGACCGAGCCGGACCACGGCTCCGACCCGGCGTCGATGGCCACCCGGGCTCGCCGCGACGGCGACGACTGGGTGCTCACCGGCGGCAAGATGTGGATCACCAACGCGCCGATCGCCGATGTCGCGGTGATCTGGGCGCGCACCGACGAGGGCGTCCGGGGTTTCGCCGTACCGATGGAGACACCCGGCGTCACGGCCCGGGAGATCCGCCGCAAGATGTCGCTGCGCGCGTCGGTGACCGGCGAGATCGTGCTCGACGACGTCCGGCTCCCGGCGGACGCCCAACTGCCCGAGGCGATCGGGCTCAAGGCCCCGCTGAGCTGCCTCACCGAGGCCCGGTACGGCATCGTCTGGGGCGCGGTCGGCGCCGCCCGGGACTGCCTGGAGACGGCCCTGGCGTACGCCACCACCCGCACCCAGTTCGGTCGCCCGCTGGCCGGCTTCCAGCTCACCCAGGCGAAGCTCGCCGACATGGCCGTCGAGCTGGTGAAGGGGCAACTGCTGGCGCTGCACCTGGGTCGGCTCGCCGACGCTGGGCGGCTGCGGCCCGAGCAGGTCAGCGTGGGCAAGCTGAACAACGTGCGGGAGGCGCTGGCCATCGCCCGGCAGTGCCGCACCATCCTCGGCGCCAACGGCGTCTCCGGGGAGTACCCGGTGATGCGGCACGCCAACAACCTGGAGAGCGTGCTGACCTACGAGGGCACCTCGGAGATCCACCAGCTGGTCGTCGGGCAGCGGCTCACGGGGCTCTCCGCCTTCGCCTGACCTGCGGGTTCACGCATTTCCGACGCTCGGCGCGCGGGTGTCGTACGGGGGCCGTACCGTCAATGACAGACGACGTGTCTGACGAGGACGGTGAGCGTGATGGCCCGCGACGCTGGCATCAACGAGCCCACGAGGGAGTTCCCCGGTTACCCGACCGGCGACGATCTCAAGGAGCGGTCGACCGCGACACCCGAGCCGACCACGCACACACCGGGCGGCTCCGGTGGCCCGACGACCGGCGGCGCCGGTGGGCCGGTCCGCGGTCTGCTCGTGCTGCTCGGAGCTGCCGCGCTGGCCGTGGTGGTGCTGCTCGGCATTCAGGCGACCGGCATCCTGCCCGAGTTCCGCAACCCGTTCGCCAAGGAGCAGACCGACCGCAGCCAGCCACCGTTGCTGAAGTCGATTCAGGACCTCAGCCGCTACGTGGCCGCCGAGGGCAACTTCCAGGTCGTGGTCGACACCCAGAACGACCGGCGCAACGTCCCGGATTTCCTGCTCAACGAGCGCACCCTGTTCGTCGGGGCGGGCAGCGTCGAGGCGTACGTCGACTTCGGCAAGATCGGTGAGGGCGCCGTCGTCGAGTCCGCGGACGGCACCTCGGTCGAGATCAAGCTGCCCGCGCCGCAGCTCGGCGAGACCAACCTCGACCTGGAGAAGAGCTACGTCTTCGCCGAGCAGCGCGGTCTGCTCAACCGGCTCGGTGACCTGGTCGGCAACGATCCCAACCGGCAGCAGCAGGTCTACCAGCTCGCCGAGGAACGGATCACCGCCGCCGCCCGGGACAGCGGGCTCTCCGCCCGAGCGGAGGAGAACACCCGCAAGATGCTGGAGGGGCTGCTGCGCTCCCTCGGCTACCAGCAGGTCACGGTCACCTACACCGCCCCCTGACCGCCGTACCCTTCGGGTACGTCTCCCGGGTGCCGACGCGCCTTCAACGGCGGCGGCGGCTCTGCGAAGCCTGCAGGAGTAACGCAGCCGCGGTGCAGGCGGCGCTCAGCAGCAACAGTAGGACGAGGCTGACGCCCTGCCAGTAGTCGATCTTGCCGCCGGAGATGATGTTTCCAGCTATGCCAAAGCCGATGGCGGCGAGGGTGCTCAGGGTCAGGATCGCCAGGTCGACGCTGCGCCGGCGTCTGCTGGCGGAATCCTCCGCCGGTAGGTGGACGCCTTCCGTGTTCGCGGGGCGGGAGGTGCCCTGCTGATTGAGTGCGTCGCGAGCGATGATGTGGAACGTCCGCAGGGTCTCGTGCGGATTTCGCGCACCGATCGACTGTTTCTCACGTGCGCTGAACAGCGGTGGCGTGACGGTGTAGGAATCTTGGAACTTCCCCCGGTAGCCAATGGGCTCGCCGCTCATTTCGGACAGGATCAACTGCGCGACTGAGGTGAACGGGTAGATCGTGAGGGGCACCCGTGAGATGTTGACCAGTTGCAGCGGAAATGCCCACTTGATGCCCGGTGGTGACTTGGGCGCGAGACAGTTCACCAGCAGCCCCAGCCGGGCGAAGCTGCTGCGAGTCACCACCAGGCCGAGGATGTCCGCAGGAAGGCAGATCGCCTCCAACGACTGGGTGAGCAGCACCTCGTGAGGAGGCAGGACGTAGCCGGTAGCGGGGATTTCGATGATGTCGTAGAGCTTGTCGAGGTCATCGTTGACGTAGTCGATGCTCTCGACATCCTGGCGTAGCACCAGACCGGCTGGCGCCAGGCGCAGGTCGACCGCGTCCTCGGTCACCTGGTTGTCCACGCTGAACGGCTCGTCGGGGTCGAGGGAGTGAATCTTCAGGTCACCAATGGAGATGCGCCGTCGAATCTCAATGCCGGTCAGGAACCCCAACGCATTCTCCCTTGAATGCCCGGTGGACATGTGACTGCCAATCGGCCAAATCTATCACGATCTTTGTGCAGCGGCCGCTCTCGCCTTGCTGACGGATTTCTGACAACACGTCGGGATTCTGCAATTAGGTGTTGACTGGAGCCTCTCCCGGTCCTGAATTGCATCTTTCGCCGGTCAGATGCATGGGCTACAGTGGCCCAACTCTTCGAAGGCGGTGTCGCCCATGCGAGTAGCCCCCCTGATGCAATTCTCGCCGGCTGGTGGCTGTGGTTGTAAGCTTGGCCCAGGTCAGCTCTCCGAGGTGCTCTCGGTCTTCCTGGAAGGCTTGGCCGATGGTGCGCAGCCAGTGCCCAAGACTGATGATCGCCTTATCGTGGGGCTGCCCGAGCGTGATGACGCAGCCGTCTACGTCGTGGCGGATGACCTTGCCATCATCCTGACGGCCGACTTCTTCACTCCGATCGATGACGATGCCAGGCGTTGGGGCGCGATCGCGGCCGCCAACGCGATGTCCGACGTGTACGCGATGGGCGGCACCCCGAGGCTCGCGGTGAACCTCGTCGAGTGGCCCGATGAGGTACTGCCGATGGGCCTCCTCGCCGAGGTGCTACGGGGCGCGGAATCCGTCACGCGACGGGCCGGTGCGCATGTTGTCGGCGGGCACACCCTGCGAGGTGCCGCCCCGAAATTCGGCATGGCCGTGGTGGGGTTCGTCGCGCCGGATGCGGTGCTACGGATCAGCGCAGCCTCCCCGGGTGACCGGTTGATCCTGACCAAGCCGCTGGGTACGGGCCTGGTCTCAACGGGCTTGAAGAACGGCCTGGCCCCGGATCATGTGGTCACCGCGAGTTACCGCTCAATGGTGGACCTGAACGACAGGGCCAGCCAGGTCTGCGTGCGGTACGGAGTGCGGGCAGCCACTGACGTGACGGGGTTCGGGCTCCTGGGGCACTTGCAGGAAATGTGCCTCGCGTCTGATGTTTCGGCGACGTTGACAGTGCGCGACATTCCGGTTTTGCCAGGCGTGGAAGAACTGGTGCACCAGGGGATGACGCCAGGCGGCGCGATTCGGAACTGGGATCATTTCGGCAGCTTGAGCCGGGGGCGGGCCTTGACTGACGTGGAACGGGCCGTGATCAGTGACCCTCAGACCTCGGGCGGCTTGTTGCTGGCTGCCGCTGAGGATCTCGTCGACGTGGTACTTTCCGCGTTGACGGAGCAGGGCGTGGCTGGGCGTGTGATCGGTTCACTGACGCACAGGTCGGATGTCGCCATCGAACTGCGATGAGCGGATTTGGACGGCGTGGCAACGATGGATGTCGCAAGCGTGCCTGACCTGGGTGAGTCGCAGGGTGGTCAAGTGATGGACGACCTGGTCCAGTTTGCGCAAAAAGCGATCATCGTCCATGAGGGCAAACTGCTGATGATTCGCAAGGCGGAGGATCATCCTTACCATCCGGGACGGTGGGAGATCCCCGGAGGTCGACTGCGTCCAGACGAGGGTCTCGATGAAGGCCTGCGCCGTGAGGTGCACGAGGAAGTCGCCCTCGACGTCGCACCGTACCGACCCTTGTCGATGTGGATGTGGCGGCTGGGTGAGGCAGAGACGATCATCGTGGTCGCGCGCGAGTGCATGATCGTCGGTGAGCCCGAGGCTCGGCTGACCGTGAACGCACAACAGGAGCACATCTCTCACCTGCGCTGGGTTCCGTTGGGCGAGGTCGGCAACTACGACATCACTCCGTCCGCGCGCGGTCCCATCGTCGATGCCTTGGCTCGGATGGCGTCAGCCGGTTAGCCGGTCGCGGCGTGCGCACACCTCAAGGAAATGCTTGCCGCGGATGTCCACGGTCTGTCGCTCGTCAATCACTGTGAAGCCGTTGTCGGTGAGGGCAGCCCATACCTCCTCGCGTCGCCAGAATTTCTTGAAGCGGGGGGTGGGCAGGTGGTAGTCATCCTTGACGCTCCAGCCCTGTGCGCTGCTGACAGAAACGTTCGTGCAGACCGACAGGACGCCGCCCGGGGTGACGCAGGTGCGAAACCGCTGAAACAGCGCGGCGCTCCGCTCTACGGGGAAAAGGTGGATGAAAGCCTGCGCGAGGATGAGTTCATAGCTGTGGGGAAGCGTTAAATCCAAAAAGTCCCCGATCAGTACCTGACATGTCGGGTTGCGCGCCTGGGTCAGCCTAGCCATCTGCGGCGACAAATCTAGACCAGTCACGTCGAAGCCCAAGCGGTCGAATTCCGCCATCGTGAGGCCCACTCCGCATCCCACGTCGAGTACGCGGGATTCCGGTGGTACGAGACCTGCCAGAAAGCGTGCGCGACGTACCGCCGATGGAATCCGGGCCCAGGCTTTGGCTTCGTACTGGGCGGCCAGGGAGTCGTACACGTGCCGATTGCTGTCTCTGATCTCAGGGTAATCGGGCATCGTTTTCGTCCTTCCGTCCCGTCATCGCGCTCAACCGGGCCGCAATGTCGAGGTCGAGCAGGTAGTCGCGGCAGGCCGCCGGCACAAACGAGGTCCATTCCGGGTTTCCCTGTCCAATCATGCGGCGAACTGCCGAACCGGTGATGCGCTGTGTGCCCCGCCACAACAGCACCTGCACGTCGTAGCCAAGTTGTCGCAGCACCCCGATCTTGCGCACGTTCCACTCGTCGCAGACCGTAGTGAAGGCCGTGACGGAGAGCGGTATGAGATCAGTCAGCAGCTCAGGCTGCTCGATCGGGAATGGACATACCGCGAATGCTGACTTTTCGAGTCCCGCACCGACGAGGGCGCGGGTGACGAGCTCCTTGCGTTCCTCGTACGTCAAAGGGTTGGCCGTGGGGTCGTGCCGGTGGGCCGCCGCGCCGACGGAGGGGCGTAGTCGGTCGAGGAAGGGCTGGGTGATGCCCACATGCAGAAAGGTGCACCGCTCGGCGGCAGCTAGCAGATACTCCAAATGGTCCGTGTGCAGCACCTGAAACCGGCCGTGCGCGAATCCCTCCCGAAGCCGAAGCGGTTCCGGGAGGGAAGTAGCGCCTACTTTGTCGGCCACACTCACACCCGTCGCCCATGAGCCGGAACCGCCCCGCGCCGGCCTGTCGCCTCACGTGCCCATCCGGGCAAGGCTCATTCTCAGGCCTGTCGATGGTTGACCGCAACACAGGTCGGACGTCGTGGGCAAGGGAAGGCGTACGGGCGGATGCTCCGGACGGTGGCGGTCAGTAGCGGGTGGCGGCGTAGCTGTCCTCGTTCGGCATGAGGATCCAGAGGATCAGGTAGACGATCACCTGGGTGCCGGGCAGCAGCAGCGACAGCAGGAACAGCAGTCGGACCATCCCGGCGGACATGCCGAACCGCTGACCGAGGCCGGCGCAGACACCGGCGATCATGCGCCCCTGGCGGGGCCGAACCAGTTTGCGACTCATCGTCGTACTCCCACTCTGCGGCGGTACGCCGCGTCTGCAATCCACGGTAGAAAGGGATGACCAGCTCGCCCTCGGTCCCGAGGACGATCGGCAGACCGTGGACCCGTAGGTGCATTACCCGGGTCACCCCTCCCCGACGCCTCCGCCGCCGCCCGGGAGCAGGCGTGCGTGACCTTGGGGCGGCGGGCAGGTGTCCACGTCGCGGTGGCCGGGTAGGGGCGTGAACTGGGCGGGTAGGCTCGCTGGTCGGGCACCCACACCCCGGGTGACCGGCGGCCACCCGACCGGGCGGCCACGAGCGGGGCCGCCTGACCGGTGGCCACGACCGGGCCGGATCCCGTACCACGGGACGACGGCGAGGAAGCGCAGCCATGATCAGTGTTTTCGACCTCTTCAGCGTCGGCATCGGGCCGTCCAGCTCGCACACGGTGGGGCCGATGCGGGCCGCCCGCACCTTCGTGGCCGGGCTCAAGGCCGACGGCCTGCTCGCCGACACCGCGCGGGTGCAGGCCGAACTGTTCGGCTCGCTCGGCGCCACCGGGCACGGCCACGGCAGCGACCGGGCGGTGCTGCTCGGGCTGTCCGGGGAGGCGCCCGAGACGGTCGACACGGACACCGTCGGCCCCCGCGTCGAGCGGATCCGGGCGGAGCGGCGGATCAGCCTGCTGGACGCGCACGAGATCGACTTCGACCCGGGTCGGGACCTGACGCTGCACCGCCGCCGGTCGCTGCCGTACCACCCGAACGGGATGACCTTCGTGGCGTACGACCGGACCGGCGCCGAGGTGCGCAGCCGGACGTACTACTCGGTGGGCGGCGGCTTCGTGGTGGACGAGGCGGCGGCCGGCGCGGACCGGATCAAGCCGGACAGCACGCGGGTGCGGTACCCCTTCCTGACCGGGGCGCAGCTGCTGGAGGTGACCACCTCCACCGGCCTCTCGATCAGCGAGGTGATGCTGGCCAACGAGCTTTCCTGGCGCAGCGAGGCGGAGATCCGGGCCGGCCTGCTGGAGATCTGGCGGGTGATGCGGGAGTGCGTGGAGCGCGGCTGCGAGCGCGATGGCGTACTCCCGGGTGGGTTGAAGGTCCGGCGGCGCGCGGCGGAGCTGCGGCGCAGCCTGGAGGCGGACACGGGGACCACCGATCCGCTGCGCGCGATGGACTGGGTGACGCTGTTCGCCCTGGCGGTGAACGAGGAGAACGCCGCCGGCGGTCGGGTGGTCACCGCCCCGACGAACGGCGCGGCCGGGATCATTCCGGCGGTGCTGCACTACTACACGCGGTTCGTGCCGGACGCCTCCGAGGACGGCGTGGTGCGGTTCCTGCTGGCGGCCGGCGCGATCGGTGTGCTGTTCAAGGAGAACGCCTCGATCTCCGGCGCGGAGGTCGGCTGCCAGGGCGAGGTGGGCTCGGCGTGCTCGATGGCCGCGGCGGGCCTGGCCGAGGCGCTCGGCGGCACCCCCGAGCAGGTGGAGAACGCGGCCGAGATCGGGATGGAGCACAACCTCGGGCTGACCTGCGACCCGGTGGGTGGCCTGGTGCAGATCCCCTGCATCGAGCGGAACGCGGTGGCTAGCATCAAGGCGATCACGGCCGCCCGGCTGGCGCTGCGCGGCGACGGTGTGCACGCGGTGTCGCTGGACAAGGTCATCAAGACCATGCGGGAGACGGGCGCCGACATGAAGGTCAAGTACAAGGAGACGGCGCGGGGCGGTCTGGCCGTCAACGTGATCGAGTGCTGATCTGGCCGACTCGGGGCATTCGTTCACCGACTGCTAACCTGTCGTCCGTTTCAGGAGGCGGGAGACAGCGGTGACCTCTGGCGTCGCGGCGTTGTGGTCGCACCGCAACTCGCTGCGCATCCTGGTCAGGCGCGACCTGGCGGTCAAGTACCAGCAGTCGGTGCTGGGTTACCTCTGGTCGTTGATCGAGCCGCTCGGCATGGGCGCCATCTACTGGTTCGTCTTCGGCGTGCTCTACTCCCGTGACACCGGTCGGCATCTCGGTGACGCGGCCGGGTCGTACCCGCTGTTCCTGATCACCGGGATCTTCGCCTGGATGTGGACCAGTTCGGCGCTGAGCGAGGCCACCAACGCGCTCACCGGCCAGTCCCGGTTGATCACCACGATGAACGTCCCGCGCCAGGTCTTCCCGATCGGCCGGGTCACCGGCCGGTTCGCCGAGTACGCGGCCGGTCTGCCGATCCTGATCGCCATCGCGGCGGTCTACGCGGCGCACGGGCGGATCCGTCCCGGCTGGTCCCTGCTCTCCCTGCCGCTCGCGGTGGCCGTCCAGGCGGTCCTGCTGATCGGGCTGGCCCTGCTGCTGTCCGCGTGGAACGTGCTGATGCGCGACGTGGAGCGGCTCATGCGGCTGATCATCCGGGTGCTCTTCTACGCCACTCCGATCATCTACCCGCTCAGCCTGGTCCGGGAGTCCGGCCTGCCCGGCTGGCTGAAGGTGGCGTACGAGCTGAACCCGCTGGTCGGGATCTTCCAGCTGCACCACGCGATCTGGTACCCGGACGAGTTCCCGGACGCCCGGCTGCTCGCCACCACGGTCGTCGGCAGCCTGCTGGTGCTGGCCGCCGGCTGGTGGTCGTTCCGCCGGTTGGAACCCGCCGTGCTCAAGGAACTCTGAATGGCCGCGCCGATCATCGAGGCTGACGGCCTGGGCATCCGTTTCGTCCGCAACCGCCGCCGGCAACTGCGGCTGCGGGAGTTGTTCATCCACCGGGGCAACCGGGGCGCCCTGCCGGGCCAGTTCTGGCCGCTGCGCGACGTGTCGTTCGCCGTCGAGCCGGGCGAGACGGTCGGGGTGATCGGCCGCAACGGCACCGGCAAGAGCACGCTGCTGCGGTTGATAGCGGGGGTGCTCATTCCGGACGAGGGCAGCATCCGGGTGGACGGCGCGGTGGCCCCGCTGCTGGAACTGTCCGCCGGTTTCTCCAACGACCTGACCGGGCGGGAGAACCTGCACCTGGTCGGTGGGCTGCACGGGCTGTCGACGGGCTACCTGAAGCGGCACTTCGACGAGATCGTCGAGTTCGCCGGCGAGCAGGTGGAACGGGCCATCGACACGTCGGTGCGGCACTACTCGTCGGGGATGAAGGTGCGGCTCGGCTTCGCGATCATCTCGCACCTGCCGCACCCGATCCTGCTGATGGACGAGGTGACCGCGGTCGGGGACGCGGAGTTCCGCAAGAAGTGTTACGCGACGATTGATCGTCTGCTCGGGGAGGGGCGCACGCTGGTGCTGGTGTCACACAACGAAAAGGACCTGACCCGGTTCTGCCGTCGGGGGTTGTACCTCGACGCGGGCCGGTTGATGCTCGACGGCACCATCGCCGAGGCGCTCGACGCGTACCACGCCGCGGTCCCGCGGTGACGCTCGCGATCGTGCTCGCCGCCGGGACGCGCGCGGCGGGCCTGACCACCGCGACCGGCGAGCCGCTGGCCGACCGGCTCGCCGCCCAGCTTCGGCAGGCCGGGGCGGACGAGGTGCGCTTCGCCGCCGGACTGGACGAACTGGCCGCGCTGGCCGACACCGCCACCGGCCCGCTGCTGGTCACCGGCACCGACCTGGTCGCGCACACCGCCGTACTGCGACACCTGGTCACCAGCCCGGTGGGACCGACGGTCGCACTGGTGCTCACCGACCCGCCGGTGCCCGGGCGGACCGCCGTGCGCGAGGAGCGCGGCCAGGTGGTCGACGCCGGCGCGGTGGACGCCCTGGACGGCGACGCCACCGGAGTGTTCGGGGGCGCGTTGCGGGTCGGCGTGGACGACCTGCCGACCCTGGCCGCCGCCGCCCGGGCCGCCGCGGTCGGCATGCTGCCCATCGCCACCCCGATCGGCCCGGTCGGGGATGTCGCACCGTTCGGGCCCAGCGACGGCACCGGGCGGCCCGGGCCGGTCACGGCCGGCGGCCCCGGGTCCGCCGTGGACCGGCTCGTCGCGGGTCTCGCCGCGCTCGGCACCCTGATCTTCGCCCAGCGGGTACGCCTGCTCGTGGCGCACCGGGTCGACGACGCGGCCGGGCTGGCAGCCGCCGAGGCGGCCGTCACCGCGGTCGACGAGGACCGGGCCGAGCTGCGGCTGGCGGTGAAGGAGAAGGACGACTTCTTCTCCACCTATTTCGTCAGCACCTGGTCGCCGTACGTCGTCCGGTTGGCGGCCCGGCTCCGGCTCACCCCGACCGGGGTGACGGTGATCTCGGTGCTCTTCGCGCTGGCCGCCGCGGTGCTGTTCGGCGTCGGCGGGCGGCTCGCGCTGGTCAGCGGCGCGGTGCTGCTCTACCTCGGTTTCGTGCTGGACTGCGTGGACGGCCAGTTGGCCCGCTACACCCGGCACTTCAGCGCCTGGGGTGGCTGGCTGGACACGATGGCCGACCGCGCCAAGGAGTACCTGGTCTACGCCGGGCTCGGTTTCGGTGTGAGCCACGCCGGCCTGGGCAACGGCTGGGCGCTGGCGATCGCCGCCATGACGTTGCAGACCGTCCGGCACATGACCGACACCTGGTACGGGGTGCTGCACGACGAGGCGGCCCGCCGGCCGAGAACCGCGACGGGTGCCAGCGGCGGTATCGGGGACCGGTTGAACGCCGCGTCGACCCGGGTGCAGGCGGACACCGGCTCGCTGTCGTACTGGCTGAAGCGGACCGTGGTCTTTCCGATCGGCGAGCGGTGGGCGCTGATCGCGCTGACCGTGGCGCTGTTCAACCCGCTGGTCAGTCTGATCGCGGTGCTGGTGTGGGGCGTGCTGGCCTTCGCGTACACCGGGGCGCTGCGTACGCTGCGGGCCCGCTGGATGTGGGTGCCGGTGCTGGACACGGTCGATGCCACCCTGCACCGCGACGACGGGCCGCTGGCCCGCCGGCTGCCGGTGGTCCGCCCGATGGGGCCGCTGACCCTGGCGGTGATCGCCGCGCTCGGCCCGGCGGCGCTGCTGGTCGCGGCCGTGCTGGGCGACGCGCCCGACGGGCTGCGCTGGGCGGTGCCGGTGGCGCTGCTCGTGCTGCTGGTCGCTGGCCTCGGTGCCGGGGCCGCGCACAACGGTCCGTTGGACTGGCTGGTGCCGGCCGCGCTGCGGGCCGCCGAGTACCTGTTCGCGATCGCGGTCGGGGTGGTCGGCGGCGCGCCGGGGTGGCTGATCTTCGGCTACGTCTTCGTGCTCACCGTGCACCACTACGACCTGACCGCCCGACTGGAGAAGCGGCAGTCAGCACCCCCGCTGCACCCGGCCACGCTGGGCTGGGAGGGACGGTCGGTGGTGCTGGCCCTCGCGGCGATTGCCGGAATCGTGAGTATCGGCATGGCTACACTCGGTGCGTACCTTCTCGTGGTTTTCGTGGCGAGCGTCGTCCTGGCCTGGTTCGTCCGGCCGGCCCGTAGCGCGCGGGCGTCGGCCGCGCCGGTGGGCGCGGGAGGTGGCGCGCCGCGCTGACGGAGGGACGGCCGGATGACCCTGATCAGTTTCGTGGTGCCGGCCTTCCGGGTGCAGGGCTACCTGCGCGAGTGCCTGGACTCGATCCTCGGCCAGCCGGAGACCGACCTCGAGGTGATCGCGGTCGACGACTGCTCGCCGGACTCCGGCGGCGAGATCATCGACGAGTACGCGGCCCGCGACCAGCGGGTCCGGTCGATCCGGCTCCCGGAGAACGTCGGCCTCGGTCCGGCCCGCAACGTCGGGCTGGACCGGGCCGTCGGCGAGTACGTCTGGTTCCTCGACGGCGACGACTGGCTGGCGCCGGAGTGCCTGCCGGAGGTCGCCGAGCGGCTGCGAGGCACCCGGCCGGACGTGCTGCTGGTCGACCACGTCCGGACGCACTGGAACGACACGGCCACCCGCAGCGCGATGGCGGAGGTGTTCCCCGAGTCGCCCGGCGCGGACACCTTCCGACTGCGGGACCGGCCGGAGGCCATGCGGCTGCTGCACACCGCGTGGAACCGGTTGGTCCGCCGGGAGTTCCTCGTCGACCTGGGGCTCCGCTTCGCGCCCGGCTGGTACGAGGACGTCTCGTTCAGCTACCCGGTGCTGATGGCGGCGCAGCGGATCGGCGTACTCGACCGGGTCTGCGTCAACTACCGGCAGCGGCGGGCCGGCGCGATCACCCGGACCCGCGGTGACCGGCACTTCGAGGTGTTCCCGCAGTGGCACCGGGTCTTCCACCTCATGGACACCTGGGGGCCGGCGGTGGACGCCCTGCGGCCGGCGGTCTTCGAACGGATGATCTGGCACTACCTGACCGTGCTCGGCAACGGCCAGCGGATCGCCCCGGAACTGCGGCCCGCCTTCTTCGCGCAGATCACCGCCGACTACGCGCGCTGGCTGCCGGCCGGCGGGTACCCGGTGCCGGGCGGGGTGGAAGGAATCAAGCACCGGCTCGTCGCCACCGGCCGCTGGCGGACGTTCAGCGCGTTGCGGGCAGCGAGCCGGGCCCGCGACACCGCTCGCCGGCGGGCCCGTACCACGCGGCGGCGGGTCGGTCCTGCCGCCCGGCGCGGCGTCCGGCTGACCCGTGACGGACTGCTGCGCGAGTACTACCGGGCGGAGTTGCGCCGGCCGGTGGATTCGACGCTCGCGCTGTACGCGGCCTACTGGTACCGGGGGTACGCCTGCAACCCGGCGGCGATCTACGAGGAGGCCCGCCGGCTGGCCCCCGGGGTGCGCGGGGTGTGGATCGTGCGCCGGGACCGGGTGGACACCGTGCCGGCCGGAGTGGAGTACGTGGTCGCCGGCACCCCGGCCTACTACCGCGCGCTGGCCCGGGCCCGGTGGCTGGTCAACAACGTCAACTTCCCGGACTTCGTCCGGAAGCGGCCGGAGCAGGTGCACGTGCAGACCCACCACGGCACGCCGGTCAAGGTGATGGGGCTGGACCAGCAGCGCTACCCGATCGGTGCGGTCGGGATGGACTTCGCCGGGCTGCTGCGCCGGGTGGACCGCTGGGACTACAGCGTCAGCGCGAACAGCTTCTCCACCCAGATGTGGGACCGGGCGTACCCGGCCTCGTACACCACCCTGGAGGTCGGCTACCCGCGCAACGACCGACTGGTCAACGCCGGCCCGGACGAGGTGCGCCGGCTGCGCGCGGAGTTCGGCTTCCGCCCCGACGAGCAGGTCGTGCTGTACGCCCCGACGCACCGCGAGCACCTGCCCGGCTACCGGCCGCCGTTCGACCCGGACCGGTTCGTCGAGGCGCTGGGTGACTCCGGCCGGCTGTTGATGCGCAGCCACTACTTCAACGACCGGGATCGCAGCCCCCGCCGAGCGGTGGACCGGGACCGGGTCCGCGACGTCAGCGGTCACCAGCGGGTGGAGGACCTCTACCTGGTGGCCGACGTGCTGGTCAGCGACTACTCGTCGGCGCTGTTCGACTACGCGGTGCTGGACCGGCCGATGGTGCTGTACACCCCGGACTGGGAGGCGTACCGGCTGGCCCGGGGTGTCTACTTCGACGTCACGGCGGAGCCGCCGGGCGCGGTGGCCACCACCTTCGCGGACCTGCTCGACCTGTTCCGCACCGACGCGGTGCGCTCGGACGCGGCGACCAAGGCCAGGGCGCACTTCCGGGGCCGGTTCTGCGCGCTGGACGACGGGCGCGCGGCGGAGCGGGTGGTACGCCGGGTGTTCCTGGGTGAGCCGGACGAGCGGGCCCCGCGCTGCTGATCGCGCCGCCCGCCGGCCCTGTGTCGGTTAATAGCGGTGCCATCGGTCGAACATGAGACGTTCACCCGATGTGCTGATCCAATGATCCTGGTCACAGTCTTCTGGGGTTCGGCCGACGAACTGGGGGAGGAGACGGTGACCACCGTCGCGCTCAAGGATGTCACCAAGGTCTTCAAGGACGGCACGCTGGCCGTCGACAGCATCAACCTGGACGTGAACGACGGCGAGTTCATGGTGCTGCTCGGCCCGTCCGGCTGTGGCAAGTCCACGGTGCTGCGGATGATCGCCGGGTTGGAGGACCCGACCCAGGGTGCGGTGCTCCTCGACGGGGAACTGGCGAACGACCTGCCGCCGCGGGATCGGAAGATCGCGATGGTCTTCCAGGACTTCGCCCTCTATCCGCACATGACCGTCGGTGACAACATCGCCTTCCCGCTGCGCCTGGCCGGGGTCGAGCCGACGCCGCGGGGCGAGCGGGTCACCGACGTGGCCAGCGCGCTGGGCATCGGCGACGTGCTCGCGCGCAAACCGGGTCAGCTCTCCGGCGGGCAGCGGCAGCGCGTCGCGATGGGTCGCGCGATCGTCCGCCGGCCCGGGTTGTTCCTGATGGACGAGCCGCTGTCCAACCTGGACAGCGGGCTGCGCGCGGAGCTGCGCGCGGAGATCTCCGGCCTCACCCGGGAGCTGGGCGTCACCACCGTCTACGTCACCCACGACCAGGCGGAGGCCCTCACCATGGCCGACCGGGTGGCCATCATGCGCCGTGGCGTGCTCCAGGACGTGGGCACTCCCACCCAGGTGTACGGCCGGCCGGCGACGCTCTACGTGGCCGCCTTCCTGGGCAGCCCGCGGATGAACCTGCTCGAGGCGTCGGTCTACGTGCATCTGGACCGGTACGTCACGCTCAACCTCGGCGAGCAGTCGCTCTACCTGCCCTGGGACGACATCCGCAGCCGGGCCGTGGCGCACTACCACGGCGAGCGGATCGTGGTCGGCATGCGGGCCGAGGCGCTCACCCCGGTCTCCCCGGACAGCCCCGGTGACGTGCTGCGCGGCCGGATCCGCTACCTGGAGCACCACGGGCACGAGTCCCTCGCGTTCCTCGACATCGGGGCGACCGCGATCGTGGTCGACGAGATGGGCGCCCGCCTGGACAACCCGCCGGTGGGCCAGCGCGGCCTGCGCCGGTTCAACTCGGTGATGCAGCGGCTCACCGGCAAGGCCGTGGAAGCGGGCGACGCGCCGGGTGGCACCCGGACGAGCGTGCTGCCCGACCCCGGTCGGCACCATCGCCGCCCGGCCGAGCTGGCGGTGCGGTTGGCGCCGTACCCGGCGGTCACCGCGGGTCACCCCCTCTCCGTCGCGGTCCGGATGGACGCGCTGCACTTCTTCGACGAGCGTGGCGGCCGGATCGACGTGGGGTGGCGCTGACACCACGCCGGAGCGGGGTGGCGGGACCGCCCCCCGGTGTCCTACCGTCTGCGCACCCAGTCCACTGTGAAAGACACCGAGAGGGGTGCACCCGTGTCGGGTGACCGTCCCAGCCCGCTCGTCATCGAGCGCATCCTCCGCGATCGGCAGGGGATCTGGCAGCAGATCGTGGCCGAGCGTGACCTGAACGCGTTGACCGGGCGCATGCTGGCGAGCTCGGCCATCGCGCTCGCCTGCTACGGCGCGGTGCTGGGTGCCTTCCACAGTCCGCTGATGGCGCTGACCTCCGCGCTGAAGTTGCCGCTGCTGTTCCTGGTCACCCTGGCCATCTGCCTTCCCACGCTCTACCTGTTCAACCTGGTCTTCGGTGCCCGCCTCTCGGTGCGCCAGTCGCTGGCGTTGGTGATGGTGGCGATCACGGTCACCTCGATGCTCGCGGTGGCGTTCGCGCCGATCAGCCTCTTCTTCCTGATCACCGCGCCCGACTACGGTTTCTTCAAGCTGCTCAACGTGGCGATCCTGACCCTGTCGGCGCTGGTCGGGCTGCGTTTCCTGACCGGCGGGATGCAGGTGCTCAACGACCACGGCCTGCTCGCCCCGGAGGCGGCCCAGACCCAGGCTCCGGCGCAGGCCGTGCCGGCCGCCGTGCCCGCCGGTGCGGTGCCCGCGGCTGACCAGGTCGCCGAGCCGGTCGCCGTGCCGGCCGGAGCGCCCGCGGCCGGGTCGGCCGGCACGGTCCCGAACGGCGCCACCCCCGAGGCCGGGTCGCCCGCCGCGCAGGCCCCGGCGCAGGTCCCGGCGCAGGCCCCGGCCCAGTGGGGCGGGCAGCCGACCGCCAGCTCCTTCCCGCCCGGCATGCTGCCGCCCGGCTACCCGCAGCCACACCGCCCGTGGGCCAACCCGCCGGTGCGGCGTGGCGAGCCGGCGCAGCGGCCGGCCAGCATGACCCTGCTCTACATCTGGATCCTGCTCTTCGGTTTCGTCGGCACCCAGTTGGCCTGGACGCTGCGTCCGTTCTTCGGTGACCCGGGTCAGGATTTCGCCTTCTTCCGCAGCATCGACGGCAACTTCTACGCGGAGATCCTGCGGACCATCGCCAACCTCTGAGCGCCGTCCGGACCGGAAAATCCCTGGTTGCCGGGGTGGTTACCGGCTAGTAACGTCAGGCCATGACCATCGACTCCCGCCAGGTGGCGGCCGGCATGCTGGAAGCGGTGCCGTTCGCCCGTACGCTCGGCTTCGAATTCGTCGAGGTGGCACCCGAAGCGGAGGGCGGGGTGCGGGCCGTCGTCCGGCTCCCCGACTCGCCGGCCACCCACAACCACGTCGGCGGGCCGCACGCCGGGGCGATGTTCACCCTCGGTGAGACGGCCTCCGGCGCGGTGGTGCTGGCCGCCTTCGGGCAGCTTTTGGATCGGGCCGTGCCGCTCGCGGTCCGCGCCGAGATCGCCTACCGGAAACTGGCACGGGGGCCGGTGCTGGCCACCGCGCGGCTCGGCAGGCCGGCTCTCGAGGTGATCGCCGAGCTGGAGTCCGGGAAGCGGCCCGAGTTCCCGGTCGAGGTGGAGATCACCACCGAGGACGGCACCCCCACGTCGGTGATGACGGTGGTCTGGACGCTGCGGCCGAACTGAGCCACGACAGGGCCGGCGGAAACGGGGCTTGCCGACCCGGACAGATGGTTAGATTCGTAGCGTGCTGGGCCTACCTGCTCACGTGACCGCCTGTCTCTTCGACCTGGACGGTGTGCTGACGCAGACCGCCCGGGTGCACAACGCCGCCTGGACGGAGACGTTCGACGAGTTCCTGCGGCAGCGGGCCACCGCCACCGGTGAGCCGTTCCAGCCGTTCGACCCCGGCCCCGACTACAACCGCTACGTCGACGGCCGGCCCCGCGCCGACGGCGTCCGGTCGTTCCTGGCCTCCCGAGGGATCGTGCTGCCCGAGGGCAGCCCCGACGACCCACCGGACGCCGACACGGTCAACGGAGTCGGCAACCGCAAGAACATCCTGCTGCTGCACCGCCTGCGCACCTCCGGCGTCGAGGTCTACCCGGGCTCGGTGCGCTACCTGGAGGCGGCGACCGCCGCCGGGCTGCGCCGAGCCGTGGTGACCGCGAGCGCCAACGGGCGCGAGGTGCTCGCCGCCGCCGGGCTGGAACCGTTACTGGAGGCGCGGGTCGACGGGCTGCTCGCCCGGGCCGAGGGCCTGCGCGGCAAGCCGCACCCCGACACCTTCCTCGCCGGGGCCAGGCTGCTCGGCGTCGACCCGGCGCAGGCCGCCGTCTTCGAGGACGCGCTCTCCGGGGTGGCCGCCGGCCGGGCCGGCGGCTTCGGTTACGTGATCGGCGTCGACCGGGTCGGGCAGGCCGACGAGCTGCGTACACACGGCGCCGACATCGTGGTCACCGACCTCGCCGACCTGCTCGACGCGGGCGACGCCGAGCCACTGCCCGCCGCCCGCAACCCGACCGGAGAGCGGGGTCCGGCGTGATCCGGGAGCGGGCCTATCCGGTCGAGCCCTGGCACGTCCGGGAGACCCGGCTGGACATGGACGTGCTGGCCCAGTCGGAGTCCGTCTTCGCGCTCTCCAACGGGCACGTCGGTCTGCGCGGCAACCTCGACGAGGGCGAGCCGCACGGCCTGCCCGGCACGTACCTCAACTCGTTCTACGAGCTGCGTCCACTGCCGTACGCGGAGGCCGGCTACGGCTTCCCCGAGTCCGGGCAGACCATCGTCAACGTCACGAACGGCAAACTGATCCGGCTGCTGGTCGACGACGAACCGCTCGACGTGCGCTACGGCCAACTGGTCTCCCACGAGCGGATCCTCGACATGCGTGCCGGCACCCTGCACCGGGAGCTGCAGTGGCGCTCGCCGACCGGCCGGGAGGTCAAGGTCCGCAGCACCCGGCTGGTGTCGTTCGCCCAGCGGTCGGTCGCCGCCATCAGCTACGAGGTGGAGGCGGTGGACGGTCCGCTCCGGCTCATCGTGCAGTCCGAGCTGGTCGCCAACGAGACGTTGCCGCCGCAGAGCAAGGACCCCCGGGTCGCGGCGGTGCTGGAGTCGCCGTTGCTGGCCGAGGAGGAGCTGACCACCCCGGACGGTGGGCAGCTGATCCACCGCACCAAGGTCTCCGGCCTGCGGGTGGCCGCCGCGATGGAACACGAGGTGCACGGCCCGGACCACACCACCATCGAGTCCGAAGGGTACGAGGACTGGGTCCGCACCACGATCGCGTGCATGCTCAAGCCGGGCGAGAAGCTGCGGGTGGTCAAGTACCTGACGTACGGCTGGTCGAGCCGCCGCTCGCTTCCCGCGCTGCGCGACCAGGTCGGCGCGGCGCTGGCCGGTGCCCGGCTGGACGGCTGGGACGGGCTCTGCCGCGAGCAGCGCGGCTACCTCGACGAGTTCTGGGACGCCGCCGACGTGCGCGTCGAGGGGGACCCGGAGGTGCAGCAGGCCGTCCGCTTCGGCCTCTTCCACGTGCTCCAGGCCGGTGCCCGGGCCGAGCGTCGGCCGATCTCCGCGAAGGGGCTGACCGGCCCCGGCTACGACGGGCACGCCTTCTGGGACACCGAGATGTTCGTCCTGCCGGTGCTCACCTACACGCAGCCCAACGCGGTGCGCAACGCGCTGCACTGGCGATACAGCACCCTGGATTCGGCCCGGGAGCGGGCCGAGACGCTCAACCTCAAGGGCGCCGCCTTCCCCTGGCGGACCATCGAGGGCCCCGAATCATCCGGGTACTGGCCCGCGGGCACCGCGGCCTTCCACATCGCCGCCGACATCGCCGACGCGCTGCGCCGCTACGTGCTGGTCACCGGGGACACCGACCTGGAACGGGAGATCGGGCTGGAGCTGCTGGTGGAGACCGCCCGGCTGTGGCGCTCGATCGGCAACCACGACCGGCACGGGCAGTTCCACATCGACGGGGTGACCGGCCCCGACGAGTACACCGCGATCAAGAACGACAACATCTACACCAACCTGATGGCGCAGCGGAACCTCCTCACTGCCGCCGACGTGGCGATGCGCTACCGGGAAGAGGCGTTCCACCTCGGGGTCACCGACGAGGAGGCGGCGAGCTGGCGGGACGCCGCCACCTCGATGCACATCCCGTACGACGACGAGATCGGCGTCCACCAGCAGGTCGAGGGGTTCACCCGGCTCCAGGAGTGGGACTTCGCGCACACGCCGGCGGAGAAGTACCCGCTGCTGCTGCACTACACGTACTTCGACCTGTACCGCAAGCAGGTGATCAAGCAGGCGGACCTGGTCCTGGCCATGCACTGGCGGGGGGACGCGTTCACCCCCGAGCAGAAGCTGCGCAACTTCCTCTACTACGAGCGCCGCACCGTGCGCGACTCGTCGCTGTCGGCCTCCACCCAGTCCGTGCTCGCCGCGGAGGTGGGCCATCCCGAGCTGGCGCACATCTACCTGCGCGAGGCCGCGCTCATGGACCTGCACAACCTCAACGAGAACACCCGGGACGGCGTGCACATGGCCTCGCTGGCCGGCGCGTGGCTCGCCCTGGTCGGTGGGATCGGCGGGTTGCGGGACCACGACGGTCTCCTGTCGTTCGCCCCCCGGCTCCCCAGCCGACTCAGCCGACTGGAGTTCTCGCTCCAGTGGCGGGGGCTGGCGTTGCGGGTCGACGTCCGGCCGCACCAGACGACGTACTCGCTGCGGCACGGCGGCCCGGACGACGTGGTGGAGCTGCGCCACCACAACCAGGTGCTGCGGGTGACCTGCGACGAGCCGGTCACCGTGCCGGTGCCGCCTGCCGAGCCGTCCGGGCCGGTGCCGGAGCAGCCGCCGGGCAGGTCGCCGCTGCTGCGGTTGCCCGAGCACGAACAGTGACGGCCGGGGCGGGATCACTCCCGCCCCAGCCGCCGAATCCCTGGTGGGTCCCGACCATCGAGTGCCGGGTTCGCTCCGGCCGTCGATCGGTGGGCCCGGCCGGTGCGTCAGACCGGCTCACCGGTGGACGGCCGTCCCAACGCGTCCCTGGGCGCCATCGCCCGGGGATCCTCGGGAGTCCGCGCCTGCGCGGCCTCGTCCCCCCAGTCCCGGCTTCGCTCGGCGTCCTGTTCCCGCCGGTTCCGCTCGTCCATCTGCTGCTGCCGCGACGTCTGCTGCTGAGCCATGACGATCCTCGCGATCCGTCGGGGCGCGGTCTGCGCCGACACGGTCTGCGGTCGCCCCTCGCCTACCCGACGCCCCACCCGGCAAACTCCGGGCCCTCGCCCCGGCCGTACCCGAAAACACCAGCCGTCGTGGCCGGGTGCGTGCGGCGCGGCGGGTTGGGTACCCGCAGTGCAGGCGACTACGGGGAGGTGCGGCATGGACGAGCAGCGCAGCACGGTGACCATCCCGGTCGGGGACGCCCAGCTCCCCGCGGACCTGATGCTGCCGGCTCAGCCGGTCGGCGTGGTGCTGTTCGCGCACGGCAGCGGCAGCTCGCGCCACAGCCCGCGCAACGTGGCGGTGGCCGGGACGCTGAACGGTCGTGGGCTCGGCACGGTCCTCGTGGACCTGCTGACCCCGGCCGAGGACGAGGTGGACGCGCGTACCGCCGAACTGCGCTTCGACATCGGGCTGTTGGCCAGCCGGCTGGCCGGGATCGTCGACTGGTTGGCGGCCGAGCGCCCCGCCGGTGACGTCCCGATCGGCCTCTTCGGAGCGAGCACGGGTGCCGCTGCCGCTCTGGTCGCGGCGGCTTCCCGTGCCGACCGGGTGGGCGCGGTGGTGTCCCGGGGTGGTCGCCCCGACCTGGCCGGCGCCGCCCTGGACCGGGTGCGTACCCCGACGTTGCTGCTGGTCGGCGGCTTCGACGAGGAGGTGATCGCCCTCAACGAGCAGGCGCTGGCCGAGCTGGGGGACGTCGGCGAGCTGCGGATCGTCCCCGGTGCCACCCATCTCTTCGAGGAGCCCGGCACCCTCGAGCAGGTCGCCGAGCATGCCGGCACCTGGTTCACCACCCACCTCAGCCGCGCGACCGCCCCAGCGCGTCGATCATGAGGTCGACGGGTCGATCGACAGCACCGAGCGGTGGCGTTGGACGGTGTCGACGATGCGCCAGAGGACGGCGGTGATCGGGACACTGACGAAGGCGCCGGCGATGCCCGCGATCAGGGTGCCGGCGGTGACCGCCACCAGGATCACCGCCGGATGCAGCCGGACCTGCCGCTTCATGACCAACGGCTCCAGCAGGTTGCCCTCGATCTGCTGTACGGCGATCACCGCGGCCAGGGTGAGCAGCGCCGTGGTCGGCCCGTTGGCCGCCAGCGCCACCAGCACCGCCACCGCGCCGGCCACCGTCGCACCGATGATCGGCACGAAACCGCCGAGGAAGGTGATCAGCGCCAGCGGCAGGGCGAGCGGCACCCGCAACACCACCAGGGCCAGGCCGATGCCGATCGCGTCGATCGCGGCGATCAGCATGGTGCCCCGGCTGTACGCGCCCAACGTCCGCCAGCCGGCCCGACCGGCCTCGGCCACGACGGACCTGTTCGGCCCGGTCATCCGGGACAGCACCCAGTGCCACATCGAGCGGCCGTCCTTGAGCAGGAAGAAGAGCAGCACCAGGGCGAGCAGCGCGGAGCCCAGCACCTCGGTCACGGTCCGGGCGCCGGCCACCGGGTCCGGGGAGCTCCCGCTCAGCCCCTGCCGTGCCTGGTCCACCAGCCGGTCCAGCTGTGCGTCGGTGACCGGCAGGGTGGACGTGACGAAGTCGCGGCTGCGGGCCAGCCCCTGGGTCAGCTCCTGACTGAGCTGGTCGAACTGACTCGCGGTCAGGTTCCACACCAGCGCGCCGACCCCCACCAGGATGCCGAGAAGCAGCAGCACGGTGAGCAGCGCGGCCAGCGCCGGTGGCAGCCGCAACCGGCGCAGCCGCAGCAGCACCGGGTCGAGCAGCGCGGTGAGGAAGATGGTGGCGGCCAGCGCGATGGCCAACGGCGCCAGCAGTACGGCGATCCGGCCCAGCAGGTAGAGCCCGGCGACCACCACCACCAGGCAGGCGCTCCACACCACCGCGGTCCGGACCAGCCAGGGCAGCGCCACCCATGCCTGGCGCGGCCCGGAGCCGCCCGTTGTCGCCCCGGCGCCCGCCTCGGGCCCGTCTGCCACCATGTCGGTCCTCCTCGATCTCGCGAGGTCGGTACCCGGCCCGGCGCACGCCGACACCCGTACCGCCTCAACGCGGGGTGGCCGGCAGCGTGACGGGTGCGGCCAGAGGGTGCTGACCAGCCCGTGAAGCCGGAATCGAGCGGTTTGCGCTGCCCGACCCAGGGAACGCTGACGGGAGGGGAGTGACAGAAGTAGAGGAGGACTCGCGTGGGCGACTTCATGGACAAGGCCAAGGATTTCGCGGACAAGCACGACAAGCAGGTCGACCAGGGGCTGGACAAGGCCGGCGACATGGCCGACAAGCGCACCGGCGGGAAGTACGACGACCAGATCGACAAGGGCGTGGACCAGGCCCAGTCGCGTACCGGCGAGGGCGACCAGGTCCGCTGACGCACCCGACGTCTCCCGGGTCGCCATGCACCGGCGACCCGGGAGTGTCCTGTCCGGACCCGTGTGCCCCTCGCGGGAGCCGAGGGGCACACCGGTCAGCGCTGGTGCTTCTCGCGCAGCTCGCTCATCGAGGTCGGCCGGCCGCTCAGCGCGTCGCGCAGCCGGTCGACCAGGCCGGTGCCGGGGGCGAGGAGCTTGTTCGCCGGCGGGTGGTCCGGCGCGCCGGGGTGCGGTCGGGTCGGTGCGATCTCCTTGATCGCCGTCACCTTGTCGGCCAGTTCGACCAGCTCCTCCCGCGCCGTCGCCGCGCGCAGCCGGGGGAAGAGCTCGTTCTCCTCATCCCGTACGTGGTGTCGGATGGTGCTGGTCAGGTGTGCGAGCAGCTCCTCGAAGCGGGAGTCGGACGGGTCGATGGACTCCAGCTCCTTCATCGTCCGTTCGGCGTCGGCGTGTTCGGCGATCTCGTGATCGGCGATCTCGTCGCCGTCGGGTAGCGCCTTGCGCGCGGTCGGGTAGACGTACGCCTCCTCGGCCACCGAGTGGCGGACGAGTTCGGCGATCACCACGTCGACGAGTTGGCGACGGTACTCGGGGGTGCCCTGCCGGGTCTCCAGCTCGACGAAGAGCGTCTCGACCTCGCGGTGGTCGGCGACCAGGACGTCGACGACGTCCTGGTCGGCGGTGGTCTGCGGGTTGGTCATCTCACGGCCCCTTACCGGTTGCGGATCGGTGGGTGTGTGCGCCCTGGTACCCCGCAGCCGTTCGCCAAATCACGCCCGCCGATGGATTCGCGGGGCGGCTGGCACGACCACCCGCGGATGCTCCTGGTGCAGACGGGGCAGATGGGAACGATTGCCCGCCGGACGCCCGGGTAACCGTGGCCATGCCCGACGACCGCCCACCAGCCGAAAGCGACCGGTCGCCGCTCGACGAGGCTGCCGAGCGGAGCGGCCAGGCCGTCGAGCACGTTCGGCACCGCGGCGGGCAGGCCGGCCGGATCCGCGCCCGGCAGTGGCAGCTCACCCTGGTGATCGCCGTTCAGGCGGGGCTGGCCGCGGCGCTGGCGGCCCTGATCGCGCGGCACCTGCTCGGTCCCGGAGCGCACGTCTTCGCCCCCGCGGCCGCCGTCGGTACGATCGCCACCGCCATCGGGCAGCGGGCCCGGCGCACCTTCGAGCTGCTGGGCGGTGTGGGTCTGGGCATCATCATCGGTGACACGCTGCGCTTCTTCCTCGGCTCGGGGCCGTGGCAGACCGGCGCGGTGGTCGCCCTGGCCATCGCCAGCGCGCTGCTGGTGGCGGGAAAGGGTGGCCAGCTGGTCGCTCAGGCCGGCGGTACCGCCGTGCTGATCTCCACGCTGGCCCCGATGGAGCCCGGCCTGGAGTTGCCCCGGATCTTCGACGCGCTGGTCGGGGGCGTGGTCGGCCTGGCGGTGGTCGCGCTGCTGTTGCCGGTCAACCCGATGCGGGTGCTCGACCGGGCCGCGGCGCCGATCTTCGCGGTCCTCTGCGAGCAGCTCGACGAGCTGGCGCAGGCATTGCGGGGGCGCGACGCCGACCGGACGATGCGCGTCCTGGAGCGGCTCCGCGGCACCGAGGGTGATCTCAGCCGGCTGCACGAGGCGCTGAGCGGCGCGGAGGAGGTGGTGACGATCGCTCCGGTCCGCTGGCACCGCCGCCAGCAGTACCACGAGTACGCCCGCGGCGCGGCTCACCTGGAGCGGCTGCTGCTGGACAGCCGCGCCATAGCCCGCTGGTCGACCACCGCACTCCAGTACGACGAGACCATCCCACCGGAGCTGCCGGACGCAATAGCCCGACTGGGTCAGGCGACGAGGGAGATGCGCAGGGAGGGCCGGATCGGCCGCGATCCCGAGCGCACCCGCCAGATGGTCGAGCAGTGCGCCGAACTGGCCGGGCGGGCCGTCGCGACCGGGGTCGGCACGTTCGGCGAGGCCCTCGTCACCGGCCTGCGAACCGCAGCCAGCGATCTCCTCCGAGCCGCCGGCTGCGACTCGGACGACGCGAACACGGTCGTGCGCCGGGCGGCCGGCGCCGGCGAGGCGGCCATCCATCCGCCGGCCCGGCGACACCTGCACCGGGCCCGGCCGACCCGGGCGGTCCGGGCCCGACGGCGCTCGAACCTCGCCGCCCGTAGGCGCAACGACGATCGGGCCGGCCTCCCCGACAGGGGAAGACCGGCCCGGTGAAACGGCAGGGTCAGGAGGAGTAGCCGCGCTCGGCGATCCAGTTGGCGACCTTCGGCAGGCTCATCCAGTACTCGCCCAGCGCCGGGTCCGCCGGGTCGGCGATCCGGATCGTGTCGCCACCATCCCGGTAGCCGACCAGGGTCAGGTAGTGGCCACCCTCGTACGAGTGCGGGTTGCCGTCGGTGTCCACGGTCGTGCCCATGATGTTGGCCACCACCGGCCGGCCGGCGTCCACCGCGGCCAGCACGTCCCGGCGCAGCTGCTCGACCTGCTCCGGGCGGGCCACCGAGTCACTGATCTCCGTGGTCCGGTACTTGCCGCCGGTCAGCTCGTTGAGCACGCGGGTGGTGTCCAGGGCCGAAGCGGTGCCCGCCTCGGTGGTGCCGAGCAGCTCGGCCACCTCGTCCTGGGAGAGCTCCTTGCCCTGCGCGGACAGAGCCATGCGGGTCGCGGCCGGGCCGCAGTAGTAGAAGTTGGGCTGGGCCTGGTAGTCGATGCCGAGGATCCGCTCGGCGGACCGCTCACTCTGGCTGGCCCGATCGCTCTGGCTCGCCGAGGTCGGCATGCCCTGCACCGGGGCGGCCAGCGCCGGCATCGCGGGGCCGAGAGCGCAGCCGCCGGCGACCAGCACGCCGGCGACGGACAGGCCGCTCTTCTGGATGATCGGATTCATCGTCGAGTCTCCGTTCGGGGTTGGCGCCTCCGCGTTCGCGGAGGGCGGCAGCACGGGAATGGCGCTCGGCCCACTGAGGGGGCGACGACCGCGGCAGTCTCGGCCACGGCCTACCGGGGATCTAACGGCCCTGCTCGGGTGGGCATTCCGCGACCGGGGGCCCCGGTACGGACGGTCACGCACAGGTGCAACGGCCCCGGTCGGGCGGGGATTTCCGGGTAGGTCGTGCCGCCGCTCACGGCGTACACCGCCCTGCGGCTATCCGCGCAACAAACGGTCGACAGGGCACGAACCGGTCACTGGGCGTGGCCGACAGGGGACGATGGGCCGGGGCGGCGGTTTCAGAGGCTGCCGAGGACGCCGGTCACCGTGATTTCGATGACCACCCGCTCCGGATTCGGGCGTGGGGTCCGATACCGCTCGGCGTAGCGGCGCTCCGCCTCGGCGACGGCGGCCCGGTCCGAGCGCAGCACCGCCCGGCCCTCGATCGTCAGCCAGCGCCGGCCGTCCACGTGGCAGACGGCCACCGGGGTGCCCGCAGCGCCGGCGGCAGCCACGTGCCGGGCCTTGCGGGAGGTACCGGAGGTGATCACGCGGGCCAGCCCGGCCGCGGGGTCGAGGGTGACCCCGACCGGCACCACGTGCGGGGTGCCGTCGGCGCGCACGGTGGTCAGCGTCGCGAGGTGTCGTTCCGCGCAGAACGCCGCGACGCGCTCGTCGCGTACGTCCAACCCGTGATCGCCCGCCATGACCCGCCCCCGTCTGCCGACCCGGCCACGATCATGGCACGGGGCGCTGTGCCCGGTCCCGGTCCGGCGGCCCGTCGGGCTGCCCGGGCAGCCGGCGACCCGCCGCCCGGCGCTGGTGCACCAGCCGGCTGAGGTAGATCAACGCGCCGGCCAGAACACCCATGTCATCCAGGTAGATCGGGTCCGGGAGCAGGTCGACCGGGAAGATCGTGTAGATCAGCGCCCCGTAGAAGGCGACCTTGCCACCCGCGCCGAGCCCGGCCAGCAGCCGTCGGGTCCGCACCACCCGCACCGCGAGCACCACAGCGCCCACGAGTGTGGCGAGCGCCAGGATGCCGGCGATCACCACGAGGACCCACGCCTGACGGGACATGTCGTCACGCTAACCCACGCCGGCCCGCCCGGCCCGCCGACGAGGCTCGGCACGCGGGTGCCATCACCCGGCCCGGTCCTCCGGCTCCGGCACGCCGCCGGTCGGGTCGTGCCGAGCGGTCAGAACGCGGGTACCGCCGCGCGACCGCGGGCGACCACCTGGTTCTCCCGGGTCTGCTCGACCGACCGGACGACCTCACTCAGCGGCAGCACCGAGACCGACTCCGCCACCCGCCGTCCGGTCGCCGCGTGCGCCTCCTCGCGCAGGCTGCGGGCCGCCGCCACGGCCAGCTCGGCGGCGCGCCACGCGGCCTGCTCCCGCTCTCCCGCGGCGGCGTGCCGGGCCGCCAGGTTGTCGCGGATCGCCCGCCGCAGCACCAGCTCCTGCTCGACCGGGTGCAGCCGAGGGTCCCAGCCGTCGCGGTGCGCGAAGACATCACTGAGCTGCTCCACCGACAGCTCCCGCCGCCAGTACGCGTCCAGCGCGGCCCGGTGCAGGTAGCGCTCGCGGTCGACGTACTCGGCGGGAGTCCGGGCGGTGTGCGGCAGCGGCATCGCCGCGGCGGTGCTGAGTCGCCGGACGGCCGCCTCGGCCGCCTCGTAGGCCTGCCACGCGGTCTCGACCTCCTCCTGCGCGGCGACCCATTCCGCCCGGCGGCGCTGGGCGGTCGTGGTGGCGCGCTCGGCGGCCACCGCGACCTCCTGTGCGTAGCGGCTCTGCTCGCGTTCCGCCTGGGCCTGCTCGATCTGGCTGGGCATGGCCGCGCGGCGGATCCGAGCGCCCGGATCGAGACGGAGCCGGCCGGGCCGTACGAGAAGGGCGGCGACGGTCACCGCGACCACCAGGAGCAGGCTCAGCCAGATGGCGGCGGCCCGGGGCACGTCGGGCAGGACGGCGGAGAGGACGGTCTGCATGATGAGCACCTCACGGTCGAACGACGGGTATCGACGGGTGGCGGCGGACGGGAGTACCGGTGGCATCGGCGCGGATGGATGACCTGCTGCGCGTGCCGCTAGGCCGGATCGGTCGCGATGGACTGCCGGAACGGCCGGGTCGCGCCTCGGGGCGGTCACCGCTGTCGGTGTCCGCCGGGCTGGTCACCGTTCGGTGATCTCCGGCCGATGCGGCGGCGTGGTCACGCCGGCGGCGGCGACGGGAGCGGCCGCACGGTCGAGCCGGGCGGGACGCGTGGATCGCCGGGCCGGTTGCCGGCCGCGATCAGCGAGTGGGCGGACCGCGCCGGGGCGGGATGCCGCGCCCGGGCTCACTGGCCGGCGCGTGCTCCGGACCCGCGGTGACCGGAGCGGTCGGCGCGGCGGTGTCGACAGTGCTGACCGGCCGGGGCGCGGCCGGCCGGGTGGCCACCTGAGTGGCCGGCGCCGCCTCGGGCCGGAGGGTCTCCACCCGGCTGCTCACGGCGCTGGGTCGCAGCTGCGTCGATGCCGGGGGCGGGGTCGTGGCCAGAGCGCCGCCGAGGCCGACCGCGAGCACCAGCGCGGTGACCGCCAGCCGGGTCAGCTCCCGCAGTGACCGCAGCACAGCCCACCGGGCTGGGGGGACGGGCGCTGCGGAGGACACCCGACCAACCTAACGCCCGCCCTGCCGCGGCGCAGCTCGGCAACGGCCCGTACGGGAGTGACCGTCGCCACGAAGCGCAACTGTGGACGGAGCCGCCGGCGCCCGAAGACAGCGGTGACCCCGCCGGATCGAGTCCGGTCGGGGCCACCGCGCACGTTCGTGCGACATCGCCGACGGGCAGGGCGCCGGCTGCGATCGGGAGTCAGTCGGCGGTGCCGAGCACCGACGGTGGAGCCTCTCCGCCGTCCCCCCACACCATCTCGTCCTCGGTCAGCCAGGTCATCCGCTCGTCGGACTCGTCGGAGTCCGATCGGCCGTGCCCGCCGAGCACCCCGGGGCGGTTGGCTCCGCTGCCACCCGCCGCGCCCTGCCGGCCGGCCGCTGCCGACCGGCCGCCGGCCTCGCTGCGCCGACCATCCATGCTGCGCCCGATTCCGCTGGCGGCGCGGTTGTCGGCCGCTGCCGCGCCACCGGTCGGTCGGACCGAGGTGGTGGGCGTGCTGCCCGAACCGGCGAGCGCGGTGGTGCGCAGCACCCCACCGGCCGGCGCGCCGCCCTGCCCGGCGAAGAGCAGACCCGGCCCGGCGCTGGCGGGCGCGGTCGTCGGCCCGGACAGACCGGCCAACCCGGCCGCGCCGCCAGCGAGCAGCGCCCCGCCGACCAGCGGGTCGGCACCGGCGAGGGAGGTGGTGACATCGCCCTCGCCGCCGCCGCCGCCCGGACCGGTGGCGACGGCCGGCGTGCCGCCGGTGCCCGCGCCGCCCTGGCCGGGGACGGACCCGTCGCCCGCGACCGGGGGCGGAGCGACGCGATCGGGCGTCGCGATGGTCGCGCCGCCGGTGTGCGCGGTGCTGTGGCTGGTGGTGGGCGCGGCGGTCGGAGTGGTGGTGGTCGGGACGCTGCGCGGCGTCGGCCTGTCGTCGCTGGTGGTCTTCGGAGTGTCCGGGTGGGGCGGAGGCGGGTTGACCACCCGGTCGTAGGCGGATAGGTCGTAACCGGCGGCCAGCTCGGCCACCACGTTCACCATCCGCTGGTGGGCCTTCTCCTGCTCTTCCTTGTCCTGCTGGTGGCCCATGATGCCCCCGACCACCGCGCCCGGCAGGCCGAACGCGGCGCCCTTGAGCGCCCCGGAGACTGCCTTGTCGTTGTCGTCGGTCTCGTCCGGGCTCTCCGCCTGCTTGTGCGCGGTGCGCAACTGGCCGGCCATCATGGTCAGCGCCTGCTTGACGCCGGCCATCCCCTCGCCCAGCGCCTCGGCGTGGTCGACGATCAGCGTCAGCCGCCGCTGGAACTCCCGACCCGCCGAGCCCGTCCACGTGTTGCCGAGCTTCTCGAGGTCGCCGCTCAGCTCGCGGCCGAGGCCGTCCAGGATGCCCTTGAGCGCAGCCCACTGGGAGGCCACGCCGTCGATCTGCTCCGGCTTGCCGGCCATCACGGCGTCGTACAGCTGCTGGTGGCTGTTGCCCTGGTAGCGCTGGGTGTACTCAGACACGCCCGTCCCCCTTCGGCTGCAGCGCCCGGTCGACCCCGGTCAGCGCGGCGGTGATGTCGCTGGCGTTGGCCGCGTTACGCGCCTCGGCGGTGCGGTAGTTGGTCAGGATCACGCTGGTCGCCTGCTGGGCGGCCTTGACGGCCTGCCGGAGCCGCTCGGCCTGGTCCACGTAGGACTGGTGGACCTCGCTGTAGCGGCGCGCGTTGTGGGTGGCGTCGGTGAACGAGCCCAATGCCGGGGGACTGCACTGCATCTCGGTGTTGAGCTTGCGCAGCACCGACTCGACCTGGCTCAGCCGCGCGGTCAGGTGCTGGTGGAAGTCCTCAAGGGACAGCAGGTCGACTTCCGTACGGCCGGTCATGGCAACATCCCCGTCGTTCTGGTTGACAACCGTCAGCGACCTCAGGTTAGTCCACCAGTGCGATCCGGGGCGACCCGTCCGGGCCGCTCAGTCGTCGGCCCCGATCGATGCCGGGGGCACCCCGCCACCCGTTCCGCCGGTCGCCGGAGCGCCGCTGGTCGAGGTGGACGGCGTCGGCTCCGGTGCCGGCGCCGACGACGGCGCACCGCCGGGCGAGAAGTAGGCCGTCGCGTCCTCACGACTGAGGGTGGGCCCGGTCGGGATCAGCGAGAGGAGCGAGCCGGGCACCGCCAGGGGGGTCACCCCGCCGTAGCCGAGCACGGCCAGCGTCTCACCCGACCCGAGTGGGTACCGGACGCCCTGGGGGCTGATCAGGTAGACCGTCGACCCGGCGGCGCCGGATCCGCTGGTCCCGGCGCCGGGGGCGGCCTGCGCGAGCACTCCCTTGCCGCCGGGCAGCAGCACGGCCTCGGCCGTGCGTACCGCGTCCCGGGCGGTCTGGCGTACCGGCACCGGGCCCGGCTCGCTCGCGGTCAGCTCCGCCGGTGCCCGGTCGAAGACCTCCACGGTGGTCGTCGGCGGCCCACCCGCGCTGCCCGCCCGGTACGTGGCGCAGAGCAGCGTCTGCCCGGACCGGGCCGGGTACAGGACGGGCAGCGTCTGCGGCAGCCCCTCCTCGTCCACCCGCTGGTCGGTGAAGAGCCGGCCAACCTGATCCGGCGTGATGTCGGTGATCTGACCGCCGCCGCTGATCATCAGCAGGGCGGTGATCTCAGAGATTGAGACGAGCCCCTCCCGGGCCAGCACGTAGTGCTGCCCGGCCGCCCGGAACACCTGGCCGATCGTGGCCGTTCGCCCGGCCACGCTCAACCCGCTGCGGTCGCCCTGGCCGGGCAGCGACGGCTTGCGCAGCGGCGGCCCGGCCGGTACGGCGTTGAGCAGTTGCTGCCCGACCGGCAGTGGCGTCGTGCCGGTCATCCGCAGCGCCGCGATCGCCT
Organism: Micromonospora sp. NPDC049301; assembly: GCF_040678715.1. NCBI lineage: Bacteria > Bacillati > Actinomycetota > Actinomycetes > Micromonosporales > Micromonosporaceae > Micromonospora > Micromonospora sp. NPDC049301. The sequence goes on from NZ_JBFAQO010000001.1 coordinate 754,953, forward strand.
GGTCACCGCCGAGCACCTGGAGCCGGGCGTTGCCGGTGAGCAGGTGCCGCTGACCGTCCACCGTGACCAGTACGGCACGGTCGCCCAGCGGTGTGCCACCGGGCAGCGCCCGGTCGATGACCACCCGGGTGGTGGACCGGCGCGGGTCGGCCGGGTCGGGCACGTCGCAGACCGACCACGGGAGGCCGGTCAGCGACTTGCGGTTCGGCAGGGCGTCCGGTGCGCCGACGATGCCGACCGTGCGGCCGCGCGGCCGGTCCCGCAGCGACGCCTGGGACATCGTGCGCACCGCGGGGTCCGCCTCGTTGAGGATGAGCCGCGCCGAGGTGTAGTTCAGCGTGGGGTGCAGCTGTCCCTCCACGAACACGTACGTCGCGCCGGTCTCCCGCTCGATGACCAGCGTGTTCTCTTCCAGCGGCGCGGTGTTCCCGGTCAGCTGGCCGTAGGCGCCGACCCCGCCGAGCACCACGGCCGCGGCGAGCACACTGCCGAAGACCGCCATGCCGAGTCGTCGCATCGGCAGGTTCGTGGTCTCCGGATCGCCCGACAGCAGAGCGGAGACGATCCGGCGGGTGACGAAGCGGTACGCCTGCACCTGATCGCGGCGGGTCCGCATGACTTACCTCCGGCGGGGTGGATCCGCGACGATCAGGGTCGGGGTGCCGTCGCGGGCTTCCCTACGATAAGGGGCCGACGGCGGGTCCTTGGGACCACCGCCCGTGGGCGGCGCCGGACCGACCCGGCGTGGAGCCGTACCGTGCAGGAGGGACAGTCACCGATGACGCAGGTTCAGGCGCGACCCGCCCGAGTGGCCACGAACCCGTCCGACGTCCCGGTGCGGGCGGCGCCGCCGGCCGACCGGCCCGGTCGGGGCCGGGTCGGCCCCGTGCTGGTCGGGCAGCTCGTCGTGCTGGAGGTGTGCGCGGTCGCCGTCTGGGCCGCCGGGGCGGGGCCCAGCTGGCTGCTCGCCGCGGTGGGCACGGTGGCGGCGTTGGTCGTACTGGCCGTCTTCGCCCGCCGGGGCGGCCGCTGGTGGTTCGAGGACCTGATGCTGCGCCGGCGGTTGCGGCGCCGACGCGAGCGCGCGGCGGCGGTGCTGGCCGGTGGGGTCGCGTCGGACCCGCGCCTGGCCGCACTCGCCCCCGAGCTCAGCGTCATCGAGCTGACCGACCGGGGCACCCGGCTCGGCATCGGGCAGGACGACCAGGGCTGGTTCGCGGCGGTCGCGCTGCAACCCACCTCCGGCGCGGTCGTCGGTTCGGTGGAGGCGTCGATGGTGGACCGGGCGCTGCGGGTGCTCGCGGAGTTCACCGCGCCGGTCTCCCGCGCCCAGGTCGTCGCGCACACCCTGGTCTGGTATCCGGCGCCCGGTGCGCCGCCGGCGGCGCACCGGACCGTCTGGGTCGCACTGCGGCTCACCGTCCGCGACGCCCGGGTGGAGGCGGTGAGCCGGGGTGGCGGCCTGCCCGGCGTGCACCGGACGCTGTCCGCCGGGATCGGCCGGCTGGGCAAGGCGCTGACCGCCGCGGGGCTGGCCCACCGGCCGCTGGGCCGCGACGAGCTGCGGGCGGCCGTGGTCTCGGCCGCCGGGCTGGACCTGGTGCCGGAGCCACCGGCGGAGACCTGGCACGGGCTGCGCGGCGGCGGCTGGACCCATCGCTGCCTGGCCCTGCGGGGCCGGTCGGAGGCCCCGCTCGGCCCGCTGGTGGACGCGATCACCGCGACCTCCGCGCCGTCGCACACGGTGGCCGCGGCGGTGTCGCCGGACGGTCGGGTGGCGGCGCCCCTGCTGCGTGTCGCTGCGATGGACAACCACGTCGAGGCGCTGGTCAAGGTGGTGCGCGACATCGCGCAGCGGGCCGGCACGCCGGCTCGGCCGGTGGACGGGCAGCACGGCCCCGGCGTCTACGCGAGCGCGCCGGTCGCCTCCGCGCTGGCCGGCTCCGTCCGTCCGCAGCCGCGCTGACGGTCCGCCCGCCGTCCGGCCGTCCGGCTGGCGGGCGGGGAAGCCTCCGGTCAGGGCCGCAGGTTGACGATCCAGCCGTACAGGCCGCAGACCCAGACGGCGAGCGGGACCAGCGAGATGATCAGCATGATCTCGACGATGTCCAGCAGCCGGCCCCAGACCGGGGAGATGCGCTTGCCGGCCACGGTCAGCCCGTAGATCAGGCTGATCACGGCTGCGAGCAGCAGCCCGCCGAGGATCAGACCGAGCCGGACCAGCTGCGACCCGCCGGCGAAGGTGGCGGCGGCCGTCAGGCCCAGCCCGACGGTGCCGGTCAGCAGCACCGGGGTGCGCTGGGCCCGACCCAGGAGCGGGCGGGCCCGCAGCAGCGAGAGCAGGGCCAGCACCAGGCAGAGCAGCACCGCCGCGAGGCGCCCGTCCAGGGCCAGCACCAGCTGCGCGCCGAGCACCAGCAGCGACACCGTCCACAGCAGACCGGTGAGGAACTCGTCGGCACGCTCGCTCTGCTGGAGCACCTGCCGGCCGTCGACGGACTCGCTGTCGGTCTTCAGGTCCTCCGGACCGGTCGGGATCGACGGCACCGGCAGCCGAGCCAACCGGTAGGCGACCATCGGCAGCGCCGGCACCACGCCGAACGCGACCGCCGCCACCACCGCGGCCGCGCCTGGCGCGTCCATGCCGAAGGCCAGGCACAGCAGCGCGCCCAGGCCGATCGCGGCACCCACCCCCAGCGCGGCGAAGAAGAGCGGGTAGCGGTCGCCGACGGCCAGTGCGGCGATCGCCCCCGCGACGACCACGGCGGTCGCCGCGAGCAGGACGTGTGGGCTGGCCAGGTCGGTCAGCGGCCGGTCTCCGGCGAGCAGCAGCAGACCGCCCGTGCCGGCGTGCACCAGGCCGAGCATGGCCAGCACCGCGCCGGTCCGGCTGTCACCGGCGGCCCGGGACAGCACCGCCGCACCGACCAGCAGCGCCACCGCGACCAGCAGGGCGGACAACGCGCCGGGCAGGTGCGGTGGGCCGGCGAAGAGCGCGGCCAGGGCACCGGCGCCGAGCGCCGCGGCGGCGAACAGCACCGCGAAGGACCGGGTCGCGCCCACCTGCCAGGCGCCGGGGCGCTGGTTGGTCGCGGTGGCGACCGCGTCCACGACGTCGTCGAAGACGACCTCCGGGGTGGCGGCGGACCGGGGGTTGAAGTAGAGCACCTCGCCGTCGCGGACGCCGAGCTGCGCGGCGGTACGCCCACCGTCCAGCGGGGCTCCGCCCAACCGGGACAGTGCCCAGCCGCCGTGCCGCACCCCCTCGTCGGCCAGGTCCTCCCCGGCGTAGCGCAGCAGGGTGGGGAGCAGGTCGGCCATCGGCACGTCCGACGGCAGGGCCAGATCCATCCGGGTACGGGGAGCCACGATGGTGATCCGGCTCAGACCACCGGTCGCCGTCTTCGTTGCCACAGTGGCCTCCTGGTGTCCTTCTACGATCAGCGGGCCCGCGGTGCCGCGCGGTGCGGGTCCACCGCGCCCACGGGAGATTACCTACGATGACGGGCACGTACGATGCCCACCCGCGCACTTCGGTGCGCGAGGGCACGTCCTTGAGGCCGCTTCTGGGGAGGAGACAGCCGTGAGCACGGTGGTGTTCCGCCGGCTCCCGCGTCAGCCGGGGCCGGCCCTGCCGCGCGGTGAGGTGCTGCTGGAGTCGCCACCCGAGCTGCCCGAGCCGACGCCCCGCGGGATGGGGCAGCTGCTCATGATCCTGCCGATGGTCTGCGGGGTCGGCGCGATGGCCTTCCTCTACGCCGGCCGGGGCGGCGGCATGATGACGTACGTCGCGGGTGGTCTCTTCGGCGTCTCGATGCTCGGGATGGCGATCGGGTCGTTGAGCAACGGCGGCAACGACAAGGCCGAGCTGAACGCGGATCGCCGCGACTACATGCGCTACCTGGCCCAGATGCGCAAGCGCACCCGACGCGCCGCGGAGCAGCAGCGGGCGGCCATGGCCTGGCGGCACCCGGAGCCCGACGCGCTCTGGTCGATCGCCGCGTCGCGGCGGCTCTGGGAGCGGCGGATCACCGAGGACGACTTCGGCGAGACCCGGATCGCGCTCGGCCCGCAGCGGCTGGCGGTGGAGATCGTCCCGCCGGAGACCAAGCCGGTGGAGGACCTGGAGCCGATGAGCGCCATCGCGCTGCGCCGGTTCGTCCGCGCGCACTCCACCGTGCCCGAGCTGCCGACCGCGCTGTCGGTGCGGGCGTTCAGCCGCGTGGTGCTGCGCGGCGACCGGGAGCCGGTGCTCGACCTGGCCCGCGCGGCGTTGGGTCAGCTGGCCACCTTCCACGCTCCGGACGACCTGGTGATCGCGGTGGTCGCCGCGCCCGACCGGCAGTCGGCCTGGGGCTGGGTCAAGTGGTTGCCACACGCCCACCACAGTGGATGGACGGACGCGGCCGGTGCCCGCAGGTTGGTCTTCGCCAGCCTCGCCGAGGCCGAGGAGTCGCTCGCCGGGGAGCTGGCCGGGCGGCCCCGGTTCGCGCCCGAGGCCAAGCCGCTGACCACCGCGCCGCACGTGGTCGTGGTGATCGACGGCGGTGAGATCGCGCCGACCTGTCAGCTGCTCGGCCAGGGGCTGCTCGGCGCCACGCTGATCGACCTGTCCGGGACGGTGCCGCGCGACGCCGGGCGCTGGCTGCTCTGCCTCGACGTGGGCGACGGCAGCAACCTCGAACTGGTCCGGGGCAGCTCGTCGTCCCGGCTCGGCCGTCCGGACCGGCTCAGCGGCGAGGCCGCCGAGGGGCTGGCCCGGCAGATTGCCCCCTACCGGCTCTCCCAGCAGCAGGCCAGCAACGAGGAGCCGCTGGCCCGCAGCATGGAACTGCCGGACCTGCTCGGCGTGGGCGACGCCGCGGCGGTGGACGTGCACCAGACCTGGCGTCCGCGCGGTCACCGGGACCGTCTGCGCATCCCGCTCGGTGTCGGCCCGGACGGCAACGTCGTCGAGCTGGACTTCAAGGAGTCGGCGCACGAGGGCATGGGCCCGCACGGTCTGGTGATCGGCGCGACCGGGTCCGGCAAGAGTGAGCTGCTGCGTACGGTGGTGGCCGCGCTGGCGGTGACCCACTCGTCGGAGGAGCTGAACTTCGTCCTGGTCGACTTCAAGGGTGGCGCGACGTTCGCCTCCCTGGAGGCCCTTCCGCACACCAGCGCGGTGATCACCAACCTGGCCGACGAGCTGCCGCTGGTCGACCGGATGCGCGACGCGCTCGCGGGCGAGATGGTGCGCCGGCAGGAGCTGCTGCGCGCGGCCGGCAACTACGTCTCCCGCTTCGAGTACGAGAAGGCCCGGGCGGCCGGCGAGCCGCTGGCACCGATGCCCAGCCTGTTGATCATCTGTGACGAGTTCAGCGAGCTGCTCGCCGCCAAGCCCGACTTCATCGACCTGTTCGTGATGATCGGCCGGTTGGGCCGGTCGCTCGGCGTGCACCTGCTGCTGGCCAGCCAGCGGCTGGAGGAGGGCAAGCTGCGCGGCCTGGACACCCACCTGTCGTACCGGATCGGTCTGCGCACGTTCTCCGCCGTGGAGAGCCGGATCGTGCTCGGCGTGCCGGACGCGTACGAGCTGCCGAACGCGCCGGGCCACGGCTACCTGAAGACGGACACCAGCACCATGCTGCGGTTCCGGGCCGCGTACGTGTCGGGGCCGTACCGGGCGCCGGGGCAGCAGGCCTCCGCGTCGCAGGCCCTGGTGCAGCGCCGGATCGTGCCGTACGGCGTCGACTTCATGCCGGCGCAGACCCCGCAGCTGCCGGTGGACACCGCGCCGGAGCCGGAGCAGCCGGCCGACGGCAAGGCCGTGGCGATGCTCGACGTGCTGATCGACCAGCTCAAGGGCCGGGGCCGGCCGGCGCACCAGGTGTGGCTGCCGCCGCTGGCCGACCCGCCGGGTCTTGGTGAGCTGCTCGGCCCGCTGGCCGTCGACCCGACGTACGGGCTGTGCACCGCGTCCTGGCCGGGCCGGGGACGGCTCACCGTGCCGGTCGGCGTGGTGGACCGCCCGTACGAGCAGCGTCGTGACCCGATGATGGTCGAGCTGGCCGGCGCCGGCGGCAACGTGGTCATCGTCGGTCGTTCGCTCAGCGGCAAGAGCACGATGCTGCGTACGCTGCTCGCCTCGCTGGCACTCACGCACACCCCGCGCGAGGTGCAGTTCTTCTGCCTGGACTTCGGTGGTGGCGCGCTGCGCAGCCTGGAGCGGCTGCCGCACATGGCCGGGGTGGCCGGCCGGCGTGACGTCGAGGCCGTGCGCCGCACGGTGGCCGAGGTGGTGGCCGTCCTGGACGAGCGGGAGGCGCGTTTCGCCCAGCACGGCATCGACTCGGTGGCGAGCTACCGGCGTCGCCGGGCGGCCGGTGAGTTCGCCGACGACCCGTTCGGCGACGTGTTCCTGGTGGTGGACGGCTGGAACACACTGCGCCAGGACTACGAGGAGCTGGAGCAGACGATCACCACGCTGGCCAACCGGGGCCTCGGCTTCGGTGTGCACGTGGTGCTCACGGCGGTGCGCTGGGCGGAGATCCGCATCAACATGCGGGACCTGCTCGGCACCAAGCTGGAGCTGCGCCTGGGCGACGCCTCGGAGTCGGAGATCGACCGCCGCGCGGCGATGAACGTGCCGGAGAAGGCCCCCGGTCGCGGTCTGACCCGGGACAAGCTGCACTTCCTCACCGCCATCTCGCGCATCGACGGCCGCCGCGACATCGAGGACCTGAGTGAGGCCTCGATCGCCCTGGCCGGCCACGTGGCGGCCAACTGGCCGGGCCGCCCGGCGCCGAAGGTGCGGCTGCTGCCGCGCCGGCTGCCGGTGGCCGAGCTGGCCCGGATCATCGACCGGTCGGCGCCGGGCCTGCCGATCGGTGTCAACGAGTCGGCGCTGGCGCCGGTCTACCTGGACCTGGCCAACGAGCCGCACCTGACGGTCTTCGGGGACGCGGAGTGCGGCAAGACCAACCTGCTGCGGCTGATCGCCCGGGGCATCACCGAGCGGTACACGCCCGCCCAGGCCCGACTGGTGATCGCCGACTACCGGCGCGGGCTGCTGGGTGCGGTGGAGGGCGATCACCTGCTGGACTACGCCCCGTCCAACCAGGCGTTCGCGCAGGGGCTCGGCTCGATCCGCAGTGCGCTGTCCAACCGGCTCCCCGGCCCGGACGTCACCACCGCGCAGCTGCGGGACCGGAGCTGGTGGAAGGGCCCGGACCTGTACATCCTCGTGGACGACTACGACCTGGTGGCCTCCGGTGGCAGCAACCCGCTCAGTGCCCTGCACGAGCTGCTGCCGCAGGCCCGCGACATCGGCCTGCACCTGATCATCACGCGCCGGGTGGGCGGGGTGTCCCGCGCACTCTACGAGCCGGTGCTGCAACGGCTGCGCGAGCTGGATTCACCGGGCCTGCTGATGTCCGGCAACCGGGAGGAGGGCGCCGTCTTCGGCACCCTGCGGCCGAGCCCGCAGCCGCCCGGCCGGGGCACGCTGGTCCGCCGCCGCGACGGCCAGCAGCTGATCCAGACCGCCTGGGCCGAGCCGTCGTGACGAGGATGGGCTCGGGCCGGTGCGTGGCCGTGTCGGATTCCCGTCCCGGTGCGGCCGCCGCGGGCCCGTCCCCCGACATCAGGGGCAGCAAGCCCCACCGGGCCGGGGAACGCTCGTCCCACCGCTGACCATCGAGACGGAGGTGGCGATGCCGCAGGGGTTGTTCTACCTGTTCGTGTACTTCCTGCTGACCGTCCCGGCCTTCCTCGGCCTGGCCCTGATCGCCCAGATCGGCAGGTCGACGCGGGTCCGACGAGCCGGCGAGCTGGTGCTCGTGACGGGCGTCGCGGCGCTCATTCCGGTGGTGCTGCACCGGGCGCTGGAGGTGCCGGCACTCTGGCTGGCGGTGGCGTTCCTGGTGGTCGTACTGCTGGTGAGCGTGGTCAGGCACGTCCGGTCGTACTCCCGGTCCGCCTGACCCGATTCACCACTATCCATCGAACGCGGCCGGTCAGGGCTGCGCGGGCTGGACCGGTTCCGCTACGGTCTTCACTGGAGTGTCCGTCGGTGGGGTGTTGCTGCCTTGCCGCGGGGGAGGGGCGCGGCAAAGCCGCCGCCACAACATGACGGAAGGGTGTGAAGCATGGCGTTCGAGGTCGAAGCTGCGACTCTGCATACCGCCGCGAGTGACGTGCGGTCCACGCGCAGCGAGGTCGACGGCGAGCTGAAGAAGCTGTGGAACGTAGTCGACGACCTGGCCATGGCGTGGAAGGGTCAGGCGTCCACGGGCTTCCAGTCGCTCATGCAGCGCTGGAACGAGGACACCGTCAACCTGCTGACGGCGATGGACAGCATCGCCGACCTGCTCGACAAGTCGGGTACGACGCACCAGGTCAACGACGAAGAGCAGCAGCAGATGCTGGACAAGTTCCACTCTGCTCTCAACCCGTGATCCGTAGCCAGCAGAGGAGGAAGTCGTGACGATCAAGGTTGACTACGCGGTCCTCGAGAGCAGCAACCAGCAGATGCAGGCCATCTCGAAGACCATCGACGAGAAGCTGGACACGCTGCGGTCGATGCTGTCCAAGCTCCAGTGGGACGGTGAGGACCGGGCGGCCTACGAGCAGCACCAGGCGAAGTGGGACTCGTCGGTCCGGGACATCAACCGGATCCTGAACGAGATCGGCGGCGCTGTCGGCATCGCCCGTGAGAACTACGTCTCCACCGAGATGAGCAACGCCAAGGTGTGGGGCTGAGACAATCACCGGTGCGGCTCCGGTCCGGTTCGACCGGACCGGAGCCGCATTGCGTTGGCGTCGGCACAGGTACTGGGAGAGCGATGCGTACGGGGATGTCCTTCCGATCGGCGCGGGTCACCGCCGCGGCCGCGTTGGCGTTGTGTGCCGCGATGGCTTCCGTCGTGGTCCCGGCACCTGCGCAGGCCGCCGACACGGTCCGTGGCCTGCAGTGGTATCTCGACTCGCTGAAGATCCCCCAGGCGCACCGGATCACCCAGGGCAAGGGTGTGGTGGTTGCCGTCGTCGACTCCGGTGTGGACCCTTCGCACCCTGATCTGCGCGGCCAGGTGCTGGCGGGGCACGGGGTGAACGCTGCCGCCGCTCCGGACGGGCGGCGCGACGACGACGCGGAGTCGGGGCACGGCACCTCGATGGCCGGCATCATCGCCGGCCGCGGCGGGGGCACGATGCGGGAGTTGGGCATCGCGCCGGCCGCGAAGATCCTCCCGGTCTCCATGGGGCCCCGTGCGGCCGGCATCGACATGGTCCTCGCGATTCGCTGGGCGGCGGACGCGGGCGCGGACGTCATCAACATCTCCTACGGAGGCGACCCGGCTCGGCCCGACCCGGACCTGACGGACGCCGTCAAGTACGCGTTGGGCAAGGACGCGGTGGTGGTCGTCTCCGCTGGAAACATCGAGGAGGGCGACCGACAGGTCACCATTCCGGCCAACATCCCCGGCGTGATCGCCGTCTCGGGGCTGAACAAGCGCGGTGGCTTCTTCGCCGGCTCGGTGCAGGGCCCGGAGATCGTGCTCGCCGCACCCATGGAGAGCATCATCGGGCCGGCGCCCAAGGCGGTCTCCCCGAACGGCTACACGGTGGCCAGCGGCACCAGCTCCGCGGCCGCCATCCTCTCCGGGGTGGCGGCGCTGGTCCGGGCCAGGTATCCGGATCTCGACGCGGTCAACGTCATCAACCGGCTGGTCAAGACCGCTCGCGATGCCGGGCCGGCCGGTCGGGACCCGCAGTTCGGCTTCGGTGCGGTCGACCCGGTCGCCGCGCTGACCCGCTCGGTGCCTGCGGTGAAGACGAATCCACTGCTGGAGGGCGCGGCTGCCGACCCGACCCGACCCGGTGGTGCTGCTCAACCCGACGACGACGGCAAGGCGGTCGAGTTCGGGGTCAGCAACAAGGCCGGTGCCATCGTCCAGGTGGGGCTCTGCTTGGCCGTGCCGATCGTCGCGCTGGTCATCCTTCTGGTGGTGCTGATGCGTCGCAGGCGGCGCAGGCCGGCGGCCGTCACGGGCCCACCGGCTCCGCCGCCCGGTTGGCCCGCGGGTCCGGCCGGTTGGTCGGCACCGGGGGGTCAGGTTCCACCGCAGCAGCCCGGTCCGGGTTACGGTCCGCCGCCGGGCCACCCCGCGCCGGGGTACCCGCCGCCGGGCTATCCGCCGGCGGGTCAGACCGCGCCGGGCTACCCGCCGGCTCAGGCCACGCCGGCACCGCCGTCGGGCGGGCCCGGTTGGCCGGGCGCCGGCCCGGGGCACGCTCCACCGCCAGCCGGCCCACAGCAGCAGTGAGCGCCGACCACGAGTCAGGTTTTCGGGGAGGGGACCGATGACGGACGACACGACCAAGCAGCCGGAACGGTTCGAGGCAGACAACATCTACATCCCGGTCCCGGCGGCCGGGGTGATGACGCCGGGTCTGGCAGTGACCGGCTTCGAGATCGACAACGTCAACCACGCCGCGACGCCGAAGGGCCTGGTCACCGCACCCGGCGAGGCGGGCGTCAAGACCGAGTGGGACGCGACCAGCCTGGACTCGGCCATCACCTGGCTGGAGACCCACGCGGCGTACCTGAACAAGCTCTCCTACGACATGGTCGACATCCAGGATCTGATGGGCGGTGCGGCTGCCGGCGCGGCGGCCGGGGTGGCCGGCGGCCCGGCGAGCCCGCTCGGTGGCTTCGACTGGGCCGGCCGGTTGGCCGCCAAGCACCAGGGGCTCTACCAGGGCACCGAGAGCGGCGTCCGGCGGCTCTCCCAGAGCCTGTACGACGCGGCGGAGGCACTGCGTCAGGTCAAGGAGAACTACGAGACGGCGGAGCATGCCAACGCGATGTCCGCCGCCGACATGCAGCGGGTCTTCGGCGACGTGGCCGGCAACGGCGACGGTCGCTAGAACGGGGAGGACGGCAGATGGGCCTGAGCTGGGAAGAGATGTGCCAGAAGGTCGTCATCGACGGCCGGCCGGGCGACGTGGAGAGCGCTGCCCTTGGCTGGGAACAGCTGATCAAGAATCTGAACAACGTCAAGCAGAGTCTCGAAACCAACATCAAGGACCTGGGCACGGTCTGGAAGGGCCCGGCGTACGACGCGTTCAAGGGCCACGTCGAGCAGATCGCCAAGGACACCGGGCACATCGTGGCGGACGCCGAGAAGGGCACCGGCATCGTCCAGTCGCTCAAGACCGCGGCGGAGAAACTCACCGCCGCCCAGCGGGACTTCCCGGTCCCGGCGACCTGCGTCAACGACGTGCTGGAGGCCCGGAACGCCAAGCTGACCCTCAGCGTGGGCTTCTTCGAGGCCAAGGTGGCACCGGATTTCCTCGGCTGGCTGGACCCGGTGACCGCCGTCGCCGACTGGATCAACGACCGCTCCGACGAGGCGGCCGGCGTCTACCAGCGGGTCAGCGGCGACTACCAGAACATCGCCCCGGGCACCCCGGGTGACGCGCGCGGCTTCGACAACAAGACACCGACGACCGAGATTCCGAAGCTGGACAACGGTGGCGGCGGTGGTGGCGGGGTCGGCAAGGTACCGGACATCGGCGGCGGCAACCCCTCCATCGGCGACATGGGCGCGAAGCCGTCGATCGGCTCCACCGGCATGCCGGACACCGGCAACCTGCCCAGCGGCTCCGGCACGCACCCCGACCTCTCCGGCGGGTACGACACCGGTTCGGGCGGCTACCCCGGCACCGGTGGTGTGCCGGGCGGCGGCGGCCTGGACGAGGATTACAGCAGCGGCCTCGCGGGCGCCGGCGGTGGCGGCACCCCGGGTCTCGGCTCCGGCCTCGGGGGCGGCGGCCTGGGTTCCGGCCTGGGCGGCGCCAGCGGGCTCGGCAGCGGCGGCGGCCTGGGCGGTGGCGGCGCCGGTGCGGGCGTACTCGCGGGCGGCGGCGCGCTCGGTCGGGCGGTCTCCCCCGGTATGGGCCCGATGATGGGTGGCGGCGCGGCGGGTGCCGGTCGCGGCGGTGGCCGCGGCGGTGGCCGGGCCGGCGTGGGCGGCAAGCTCGGCGCGGGCGGCGGCATGGCACCCGGCATGGGTGGCGTCGCCGGCGGCGGTGCGGGTCGGGGCGGTGCCGGTCGGGGCGCGGCGGGTGCCGGAGCCGGCGGCCGGGGCGCGGGTGGCCGGGGCGCGGGTGCGATGGCCGGGATGGGTGCCGGCGCGGGTGCCGGCTACGGCGAGGAGGAGGCTCCGCGCAACACCTGGCTGGAGGAGGACGAGGACGTGTGGGGTGCGGACGGCGGCGGCACCTCGGGCGTCCTGCGCTGAATTGCGGCACACCACGGCGCCGACGGGCTGATCCGTCGGCGCCGTGGTGTGTACGCCGGGGCGCTGCGGCGGGCGATTGGCGGCTGCTGCTGCACGACTCGGTCGACGGTGCCGAGGGAGGCCTTGCCGGATTGGGACCTGGACCTGCGCGGGTCGGGACCGCCTTGGCGAAGCCGGGTGGCGTAGCTGTGGCGCAGCCGGTGCGAGCGCAGGCCGGGCAGGGCTGCGGGTGAAGCTCATGTGCTCCGTGACCGCGTCACCGAGTTCCTTCCAGGCCATGCCGTCCCTCGGCCATCACCCCGCGACCCGAGACTTCATGGACTGCGACGACAACGAGCAGTTCCCGGTCAGGCCCTAGTCCACAGACAGACAACTGCTCGGCGAGCACGGGTGGGAAGCTCCATCAGCGAAGCGGGGCTCCGTCGCGCGGTGGTGACCTCGGCCTCGCGACTCATGGTCTGGACGAGCACCTTCTCGCGGAGCCATCGAGCGGCGGACGGTGGCGGACGGTCCTGCGGCGCCGAACCGGGATAGACACGCCCAGGATCGGCAGCCACAGTCGAGTGCTGTCGTACCTCGCCTGACCTTCGCCCAGCTGCACACGATGCTGGTCTACGCGCTGCTACAAGGGTGGATAGTTCACTTCTTTGGCGGCGACTATTCGCTGCCTTGCCTTTCACGCAGTACTTCCTAACGCCTCCCCTGATCACTGCCTCAGCTTTCCAAGCAGCAACACAGACGATCATCGCAGGAGAGTGATCAGTGCTCTGACCAGGCACAACGCCGGCTGCAGAGGTCGGCTTCAACTGCTGCCTTTAACTGGTGTCCTCGGCATGTTTGCAGGGAAGATAAACCACAGTGGCCCCACCGATGGAAACGGCGGAGCCACTGGCAGTCCGGTGGTCAGACCGGACAAGTGATCAGCACACGACCATCCCTGCGAGGAGCTCCCATGCTGAACCCCGACAAGAATACGCCGTCCGACGCCTACGAACTAGCGTTCGGTGTACTGATCCGCACATGCAGGCCGACGCTGTACCTCTTCCTGTCCTACTTCGGTGTCAGTCAGACGGCCCGAGCCGTTGTCAGCGAGCAGCACGTGGGCCCGCGAAGCCAACTCGACTTTGCCGTCTTTGGAACCTGCCTGCTTGTCGCCTTCGTGATGGCTCAGGTTTTGGAGTACTACACCAGGCCCCTGCGAGGCCCAGACCTGGAGCACAGCGTACGGCGAGACCGGGCCGCTCGGATCTGCAACGTTCTCCTCAGCCTCGCCGGCGTGACGACCACGCTGCTGACCGGCGGTGCGGTGTGGGGCGCACATCTCTTCATTGTCTGCTTCATCGCCGTGTGTACTGCGGTTGGCGAGGTGCTGTACCAGAGCTACGGCCGGTCGCACCCCTATCGGCCCGAGCCGACGAGCCACGGGATCGCGTCGCAGGTAACCGCAGCCTAAAGAGCTATCGAGAGGAGAGAGGCAGTGGCAGGCACCAGTGGCCCTACGCAGGCACCGCGTCACCAGGTGGTGCCTGCGCTGTCCACCATCTCCACCTACCGCGTTGTCCGGCGGCAGAACGGAGACTGGGAACTATGGAGGGGAGGCGAGCAACGTATTACCTGGGTGCGCGGTTGGCCGGTCGCTCATGTGTTCGACGTCGCCTCCGCCCAGGTGCACGAGGAGATCCACAAGCAGGTTGCCTGGTGTCGGTGTGTTTCCTCCTCGATGGAGTGGGTCTATGTGCCGGTGGTAAGGCCGCGGGCGCGGGCAGCGAAGCGTCCCTTGAGCGATGACCGGGTTCGGCCCAGTAATCGACAGGGCTGAGACGGCGGCCGAGCCGAAATCAGCAGCCTCTCTCAAACTGGCCGGGTGGCCGGGTCGTGGTTTACCACGACCCGGCCACGACTCTTTGTCGATCGGAATTTGTACCGCGCCGCGAAGTCGGCCTCGTGTCGGTCCCGGCAACAGCAGCCGGACTCAGGCGTCAAGGCGCAGTTACTCAAGGTCAAGCGCATCGAACTCAACCTCATGGGCCTGCTCGACGCGATCCGCCGAGCGCAGTCGGCTCAGTCCCCAGTTGGACATCGTCCTGGTGGCTGGGTCGTCAACCTGCGCTAGTGTCTCCAGCCACTCCTTCGTTCTGGCAGGCCGGACATGAGCGGTAGTGCCGAGGAGGTACGTGAGCGCGCGGCTGACGGGGACCAGGTCTTTTCCTAGACGGTTGTCTTCCTTCACCGCCTCTACGAGTTCTCCCAGGAGTTGGTCGAGCAGTTCTCGGACCTGAGCGGCGGACCGTTCCGCGCCCGCAGCGCCGAAGCAGTCTCCGACCGCGAACAAAGCGGAGTGCAACTCGAGCACCCGCACCCTGAAGTCGTGACTCTTGTTGCGACGAGTAGTCCCTACCCTCTTCCACGAGTCCTCGGAGGCCTGCCGCAAGACTTCCTGAACGTGCTCGTCGCGTTCCTGCATGAATCCGATAGCGAAGAGCACTCGACATCTCAGCCACGCTTCGGCTCGGGGGTCCAGCAATACTTGCTCCAGTGCTGGAATCACCTGCGCTGCCCAGCCACCTGCGCGCAAGGTGTCGATAGCCCGGCGACGATAGACTCCGGCGTTCTTGATGACGGCATGCTGGAGCAGCGTCTCGGTGGCTGCGCGGATGCGATCCGGTACGTCCAGGTGGCTGGCAGCATCATGCATGACCTGTTGACACGGATCACCGAGGGCTGGCCAGCTCGTGACGATCTTTCTTCCTTCTCTGAGGTTTTGCGCCAAGGTACCCGCGACCCACGCAAGACCCGGTCGTGCAGGGGCTTCCTCCTCAAAGGACTTGATGAGTTCGCTGACCGGCCCACGGGCCAGATCCGCATATTCACCGTCGATCGCGCGTTCCCAAAGGCCGAAGGCAGCTGTGCCTCGTTCACGTAAGGTGGCAGATTGATCTGTCGCCCTCCGGTGCAGGAGAGCTCCGGCCCAGTCCTCCCCCGCGGTGGGAGAAGACCAGGCTGCGGGCACCGCGATAGCCAGTTCCAGGTCCAGGGAACGAGCCGGGTAGAGGCTGTGGTTGCGCAGCCGATCGCTGAATCTGAGCTGCTGTTTCACCCAGTGCCGCACCGCCTGCCCAGAAGCCAGAGACTCCTCCTTGCGCTGTCGGACGGCGAGCACGATGGCAGTGAGCGCGCGCCAGACGCGGAAGCCGAGGGGCGTTCGGAGGGCAGTAGAGAGACGCTCCTGAAAGAGGGGTAGGGCATACCGACTCAGGCTGCCGAGCAGGATCAGCGCATCCACGCTATAGGGGGTGGGTGGCAGGCACCCGATCCGGATCAGGTTGTCCACCAGGTGCGGCAGGAAGTCGCGGTACTGAATCTCCACGTCGGCCGGGTGCCGGGACGAGTCCTCAAATTCTGCCAGCAGGATGTTGGCCTGCAGGAGCACGACCACCGGTTCCGGGTTTTGAAGCCCGAGGAGGGTGGCATGAAACTCGGGCGCCACTTCGACGCCGACATTGATGCCACTCTGGACACCCTCGAGACGGGCGGCGAAGGTGGCGAGACCCCCAGCGCGGATCATCGCCGGAGCCTTACGCAAGATAACTACGTCCAGGCTTCGGAGGAACTCGATGGACGGCTGCTCAAGCCGTTTGCTGAAGTTCGAGCTAGCGTTGCGACGAAGCCTTCCGCGCTCCTCGCCATCGTTGTCAATATTGACGTCGTCGTCCGTCTTCTGTTGGCGGCCGCGTCCTTTCTTGTACCTCGTCCACTCGGTCGCTATGTCGTTCTGAGTCATCCGCCGAAGACCCGGGATGCGGCCTGTGCCGAGGAAGACGACCCGGGCCGTGGCCGCGTAGCTGCGCAGTTGAAGCAGGTCGCTGACGTCGGTCAGATGGACTACGCGCTCGGAGGTGCCGTCGCTGACGTCAATGCGCGGGGACATTCCCGCAGGGTACGGGCTGACGTTGGCACAGTGAGTCCGATAGATGACATCGCTCGGGGTCCTCGTCACCCGCCTGCGACCGTCCCTGCAGTGCTTGGTGGATCAGCGGGCTGGTCAGGTCCCGGGAAGCATTCGGCAGCACTCACCGGCGCGACCAAACGGCGCAGGTCAGCCGGTGACCGGTGAGTCGGTGCGCCGGCCCGGGCGCCAGCCGCGCCGGCGGCCCCGGATCAGGATCGGCCGGGCGGTCAGCAGCAGCACGGCGAGCAGCGCGCCGACGGCCGCCGTCCAGAGCGCGGCGGTGCGCTGCCAGCGCAGCGGATCGGCCGACCTGGCGGGTGCCGGGAGCGCGCCGGCGGGCGGATCGGTACGGGTGCCCAGCAAGCTCGACACGGCCCGGTACGGGTTGACCACGCCGTACCCGACCTCCACGTTGTGCCCGTCCGGCGGGTTGTCCGCCGTCCGTTCCAGCCGCTCGGCGACCTGGTCGGGACTGAGATTCGGATAGGCGGCCCGGACCAGCGCGGCCACTCCCGAGACGTACGCGGCGGCGAAGCTGGTGCCGCCGGTCGGCTCGGCGCGGTAGCCGTTCCCGCCCGGTGCCGGGCCGACGATGTTCAACCCCGGCGCGGCGACGTCGACGTAGGCGCCGCTGACCGAGGTGCCCACGTGGCCGCCCTGCTCGTTCACGCCGGCGACCGCGATCACGCCCGGGTACGCGGCCGGGTAGGCGGTCTTCTCCTGCTGCTGCTCCTGCCGGTTGCCGGCGGCGGCGACCAGCACCACCCGCTTCGCGAGCGCGTTCTCGACCGCGGCCTCCAGTTCGGGGCGGGGCAGGGTCACCAGGGACAGGTTGATCACGTCGGCGCCGTTGTCGACCGCGTAGTTGATGGCCGCGGCGATCTGCCCCGGCAGCGCCTCGTCGTTGGTGCCCTTGGCGTCCGGCAGCACCCGGATCGGCAGGATGCGGGCCGCCGGGGCGATGCCGCTGAACGGTGCGCCGGTGCCGTCCTTGCCGGCGATGATGCCGGCGACCATCGTGCCGTGCCCGGCCAGGTCGCACTGGCCCTGGTTGGCCGGCAGGCCGTTGAAGTCGCGACCTTCGAGCACCTTGCCCTTGAGCAGCGGGTGGATGGCGGAGACCCCGGAGTCGATGACCGCCACCGTCACCCCGGCACCCCGGGACAGCGGCCACGCCGAGGCCGGGTCCAACCGGCGTAGCGCCCACGGCATTTCCGGCAGGGTGGCCTCGCCGTCCGGGCCGCAGGTGGGTGGCGCCGCGGCCGCCGGCGAGGGGACGACCACCAGGGCGGCGCCGAGCAGGACCGCCAGCGTTCCACTGAGGACAGCGCGGACGGAGCGTCCGGTACGGCGGGACGGGTCGGTCGCGCTCAACGGCAGGCATTCGCGCACCCGCAGAGATTACCGCTGTGTCCCGTCGGGCAGCGGCCCGGCGACGAGGGTCAGGACGGGCGGGCGGTCTGCCGGGCGGGTGTCTCGGCGAAGAGCGCGAGCAGATCGCCGACCTGGCGGTCGGCCTCGGCGGGGTGCCGGAAATGGCCGGCCGGGTTGAGGGTGTACTCGTTGCGCCGCCCGACCCGGGTGCGGTGCAGGTAGCCACCGGCCTCCAGGTCGGCGACGATCGCCTGCGCGGCCCGCTCGGTCACGCCGACCTCGGCCGCCACGTCGCGCAGGCGCGCGGTGGGGTCGCGGGCGATGGCCAGCAGGACATGCCCGTGGTTGGTGAGGAACGTCCAGTTCCGGCCGCCGGTACCGCCAGCCGCCGTCGCCGTGCTCGCCATCGTGGGACCGCCTCTCCCGTTGTCGACCCTGCCCTCGGGGCTCCGCCCGATGACCGCCCGGGGCCAACGTATGAAATCTATATCACGCATATCTTGACGCATCTTGTGGTGCGTGTGACCGTGGAGCCCGAGCCAGCGCTCGTCGCCGGCCCCCGTGAAGAGCCGGTTGAGCAGGTCAAAAGCGTGGAGACGAGGTGCGGGATGAGCAATCCCGGTACACCCGGCGGGCAGCCGGGTCCGCAGCGGACCACGGACCCGGTGCCGGCCGATCCGGCCCAGGCGTACGCCGAACTGGCTGCCGGCAACCGCCGCTTCGTCAGCGGCGCCCCGCGCCACCCCAACCAGGATGCCGGGCACCGGGCCGCGGTGGCGGACGGGCAGCACCCGTTCGCGGTGATCGTCGGCTGCTCCGACTCCCGGTTGGCCGCTGAGATCATCTTCGACCGTGGGCTGGGTGACCTGTTCGTGGTCCGCACCGCCGGGCACACCGCAGGCCCCGAGGTGCTGGGCAGCGTGGAGTACGCGGTGACCGTGCTGGGCACCCCGCTGGTGGTGGTGCTCGGTCACGACTCGTGCGGCGCGGTGCAGGCGACCCGCGAGGCGGTCACCACCGGCGCCCAGCCCCTGGGGCACCTCCGCGCCGTCGTCGACGCCGTGCTGCCGAGCCTGCGCCGTGCCGAGGCCGAGGGGGTCGACGACATCGACGGCATCGTCGACATCCACATCGCACAGACCGTCGAGACGCTGCTCGGACAGTCTCCCGTGCTGGCCGCTGCGGTGGCGCAGGGGCGGTGCGCGGTGGTGGGGGTGTCGTACCGGCTCGCCGCCGGAGCCGTGCGTCCGGTGGCCGCCGTGCCGGCCGCGACGGTCGCCGGCGCGGCCGGCGCCAGCATCCCGGTCGCGCCCGCCACCTGACACACGGCGAGGGCCGTCCCGCCTGACGCGGAACGGCCCTCGACGCGGAGCACGCAGGTCAGAGCAGCGACATGTGCACGTGGTCGGTGTGGTTCGACGGCCCGCTGTACGACTTCCAGCCGGTCGCCGGGAACCAGATCTGCCGGTTCCAGATCACGTAGTAGATGCCGAGCCGGTCGGCGTTGCGGATGAGGAACGCGGCGACGTTGTTGCCGTACGTCCGGGTGTCCTCGTTGTGCCACGGGCTGAAGCCGCTCTTCTGCAACGACCAGTCACAGGCGCGGCCCTTCGGGTGCTCCCACGGGCCGCCGGAGCGGTAGCAGCCGACGAACCGGTTGAAGCCGGCTCGCTTGACCTCCTTGTACGCGTGCAGGGTGCGCGGGGTGACGCAGCCCGAGGTGGTCGGGTCATCCTCACTGCACGACTCGGACTTCCAGTCACCGTCGGCGGTCCGTCCGGGGCCGAGCCGGGCGACCGGCGAGGTGGCCGACACCAGCCCACCGGTGAAGCCCTTCCCACCGACCAGCGCGAGCGCCTTGTCCGCGTCGCGCTTCTCCTTCGCCATCAGGGCGGTCTGCTTCTGCTGCTCGCGGACCTCCGCGTCGAGGGCAAGCTTGGCCTGCTCGGCGCGAGCCTTCACCGCGTTGACCTCGGCGAGCTTCTTCTCGTTGACCATGTTCATCTCGTCGAGCGCGGCGGCGCGCTGGACGAACGAGTCGGGGGCGTCACTCTCCAGCAGCATCGCCATCGGGCCGATCCGGCCGGTGCGGTACGACTGGGCGGCGATCTGCCCGACCTGTGGGGCGAGTGCGTCCAGGTCGGCCTTGGCCCGGTCGACCTCCAGCGCCAGCTGCAGCTGCTTCTTCTTGGACTTGTCCAGCCTGGACTTGGCGGCGGAGTAGTCGCGGTTGGTCTTCTCGATGACGTCGTTGAGCAGCTTGGGCTCGCCGTCCTCCTCGTGCCCGGACGGTGTGGGGGTCGTCGGGGCGGCCTGTGCCGGGAGGGGTCCGGCGAGCACGGTCAGTGCGGCGATCACGGCCACCACGGGTGTCAACCAGCGGCGTAGGGGTGCCGTCACAATGTTCCCTTCCGTCGACCGCCGACCGGGTTAGCTGACGGGTTCGGGGCGGAAGTGGCCCCTACCGCTGTCGCGGATTCACCCCACGTACCTGGGTTCCCGGCTCGCCGGTTGGCGATTGGGCGGTGGTACCGCAGACGCTGCTTCGCGCCTTCGGCGGTAACCGGCAGCGAGGTTACCCGAGAGTCCACCGGCTGAGCTACGCCCGGATGCCGACTAAAAGTGTCATTTCGCCATGGCGCTGAGTGACCAGTGACGTGGTTCTCAGGGCGGACGCCCCACCTGGTCACGCTGAGGAGTGTCACCATGCCGTATCCGTGCTCCTGTTCGGCTCTGGCCACCGGTCGGTGGCGGTGGACGAGGGGGTGGTCCGCGCCGGGTCGGGCGATGTGGGGTCGTGTCGATCCGTGCGCGGGGAAATCAGGGCGGCCAGTGCCTCGGCCCGGTCGGGCTGGGGTCGCGGGGCGGGCGCGTCCTCGGCGTGCGCGGGGCCCTGCCGGCCGGCTGCGGTCACCATCGCGGCCAGCCCGGTGGTCAGCGGTACGGCGGCGATCAGACCGAGCGTCGCCACCGCGCTGCGGACGATCTCCTGCGCGAGGAACTCGCTGGTCAGGATCTGCCCGATCGGCCGCGAGTCGGCGGTGAGCAGGAGCAGCAGCGGCAACGAGGCGCCCGCGTACGCCAGCACGATGGTGTTGACGGTGGAGGCGATGTGCGCCCGGCCGACCCGGGTCGCCGCCCGGTAGAGCTGCAGCCGGCTCAGCCCGGGGTTGGCGTTGGCCAGCTCGGTCACGGTGGCCGCCTGGGTGACCGTCACGTCGTCGAGCACACCGAGCGAGCCGATGATGATCCCGGCGAGCAGCAGGCCGTGCAGGTCCACGTCGGCCTGGAACATCGACAGGGTGGTGGCGTCCTCGCTGCCGAAGCCCGTGAGGTGGGTGGCGGCGGTGGCGATGGTGGCGAGCACGCCGGTGAGCACCAGGCTGCCGAGGGTGCCGAGCACCGCCACCGAGGTCTGCGCGGTGACCCCGTGCGTCAGGTAGAGCACCACGAACATGATCAGCGCGGCGCCGACCACCGCCACCAGCAGCGGGGACCGGCCCGCCCCGATGCCGGGCAGCACGAAGGTGAGCAGGATGGCGAAGCTGGCGGCCAACCCGGCCAGGGCGGCCAGGCCCCGCCAACGGCCGAACGCGACGATCGCGGCCGCGAAGATCACCGCCAGCCACAGCAGCGGTGCGGCGCGCTGGTGTTCGGCGATGTTCCAGCTGCTGGCGGCGGGATCGGTCGGATCGGTCAGCTGGACCAGGATGACCTCGTCGCCGACCTCGACGCGGGGTGCACCGGGGCCGGCGGGCACCGGCGTCTGGACCTGCTGGCCGGAGGCCGGCCCGTCGTTCATTCGGACGTCCACCGTGCCGCACGGCCCGTCCCCGGCGCTCGGTGTGCCCTCGGGGCTCGGCGCCGCCGGTGGGCACGGCTCGGTCACCACCCGGGTCACCGTGCCGTGGTGGCGCGGCACGTTCGCGCCGCCGTCGGTCTGCGGTGACCCGTCACGCGGCCAGAGCACCACCGCGGCGAGCACGGTCACGACGAAGAGAGGCACCACGGTCGCGATGAGGATCCGTCGCACCCGGGGCGGGGCGGACGGAGCGGAACGGCTGTGGTCGGAACCCAATGCGAGACTCCCAACGATCCGGTGCGAGGTACGTGCCGGCGGGCCTGTCGGTTCACCGCCGCCGCGGGAATGCGGCGACGAGCGTGCCGGATCGCTGGATGGCGACTGCGTGATCACGGACGGTGAGAGACCAGCCCGTGCGGCGGGAGGCGACGCCACGGCGTGGCGGCACCTCTGCCCGGCTGCGCAGCGGGATCCGGAGGGCCATCGTCGGAAATGCTAACCAGCCCGACCGGGGGATGCAGGTCGTGACGGAGTGTCGGGTGGTCGAACCGCCCGTGTGGGCGTTTCCGGACCGGCATGTTGGAGTCATGCCCGCACCGTCACCGCACGACCCCGACCGCGCCGGCGGCGACCAGCGACACGCCGGGCCCGACGGCCATCAGCGACACGCCGACGGCGGGTCTGGGCAGCGCGGCGGGCACGACAAGCACGCCGGGCACGACCCGGCGATGTTCCGTCGCCGGTTCTGGGTCTGCCTGGTGCTCACCGTGCCGGTGGTGCTGACCAGCCACCTGGTGCTGGACCGGCTCGGCCCCGGGCCGGACGTCCCGGGTCGATCCTGGGTCGGGCCGGTGCTCGGCTCGGTGGTGTTCTGGTGGGGCGGCTGGCCGTTCCTGGTCGGTGCGGTCCGCGAGGTCCGCGACCGGGCGCCGGGCATGATGCTGCTGGTCGCGATGGCCATCACCGTCGCGTACGCGGCGTCACTGGCCGCCAGCGTGGGCGCCTTCGACCTGGACTTCTGGTGGGAGCTGGCCGCGCTGGTCACCATCATGCTGCTGGGGCACTGGCAGGAGATGAAGGCCATCGGTCAGGCCCGGGGTGCGCTCGCGGCGCTGGCCGCGTTGCTGCCCGACGATGCGGAGCGGGTGGCGGCGGACGGGGGTGTCGAGTCGGTGCCGGTGGCCGAGCTGCGGGTCGGCGACACGGTGCTGGTCCGACCGGGTGGCCGGGTTCCGGCGGACGGCCGGATCGTCGACGGTGGGGCCGAGCTGGACGAGTCGATGATCACGGGGGAGTCGCGCCCGGTCGCCCGCTCGACAGGGGAGCGGGTGGTGGCCGGCACGGTCGCCACCGACTCGGCGATCCGCGTCCGCGTCGAGGCGCTGGGTGAGCAGACCGCGCTCGCCGGCATCCAACGGATGGTCGCGCAGGCGCAGCGCTCCGGCGGGCGGGCCCAGCTGCTGGCGGACCGGTTCGCCGCAGCGCTGTTCTACCTGGCCGCCGGCACGGCCGTGCTGACCGTGCTGGTCTGGACCGTGGTCGGCCAGCCCGACGAGGCGGTGGTCCGCGCGGTCACCGTCCTGGTGATCGCCTGCCCGCACGCGCTCGGACTGGCCATTCCGCTGGTCGTCGCGCTCTCCACCGCGCTGGCCGCGCGATCCGGGATCCTGGTCAAGGACCGGTTGGCGCTGGAGCGGATGCGGACCGTCGACGCGGTGCTGTTCGACAAGACCGGCACCCTGACCCGGGGCGAGCACGCGGTCACCGACCTGGTGACGGCGTCCGGCGTCGGGCGGGACGAGGTGCTGCGGATCGCGGCCGGCGTGGAGTCGGACAGCGAGCATCCGCTGGCTCGGGCGATCGTGGCGGCAGCCGGGAGCACCGGCCCGGCCCCGGCCGCCGGGTTCCGGTCGCTGCCGGGCCGCGGCGTGCAGGCCACCGTCGACGGTACGCCGTACGCGGTGGGCGGCCCGGCGCTGCTGCGGGAGCTGAGCCTGTCGCTGCCGGGCGAGCTGGAGGCGGCGATCGGGCGGTGGTCGGCTCGGGGCGCCGCGGTGCTGCACCTGGTGCGGCTGCCGGACACCGTGCTCGGCGCGTTCGCACTGACCGACGAGGTGCGTCCGGAGGCCCGGGAGGCCATCGTCGAGCTGCGCGCCGAGGGCGTCCGCACCATCGCCATGATCACCGGTGACGCCCGCCCGGTGGCCGAGGCGGTCGCCGCCGAACTCGGCTTCCGGCAGGGCGTCGACGAGGTCTTCGCCGAGGTGCTGCCGGCGGAGAAGGACAGCCGGGTGGCCGAGCTTCAGCGGCGGGGGTTGACCGTGGCGATGGTCGGTGACGGGGTGAACGACGCGCCGGCGTTGGCGCGCGCCGACGTCGGCATCGCGATCGGCGCGGGCACCGATGTGGCGATCGAGTCCGCCGGGGTGGTGCTGGCGTCCTCGGACCCGCGCGGGGTCGGCGCCGTGGTCCGGCTCTCCCGGGCGTCGTACCGGAAGATGCGGCAGAACCTGGCCTGGGCGGCGGGCTACAACGTGGTGGCGCTGCCGCTGGCGGCCGGGGTGCTGGCGTGGGCCGGGGTGGCGTTGAGCCCGGCCCTGGCCGCGGTGCTGATGTCCGCGTCCACCATCGTGGTGGCGCTCAACGCCCAACTGCTGCGCGGGGTGCGCCTCGGTCCGGAGGCCGACTGACGGCCCGCCCGGTCGGGCCGGGCGAGGGTCTCAGCCGCGCTTCATCAGCCGGCCGACCGCCGCCATCATCTCGGTGGCCATCTCGTCGGCCCGGCCCTCGGCCGCGCCCTCGTGCATGCAGTGCCGGGCGTGCCCGTCGAGCAGCCCCAGCGCGACCTTGTCCAGCGCGGCCTGGATCGCCGAGATTTGGGTCAGCACGTCGATGCAGTAGCGGTCCTCGTCGACCATCTTCTCGATGCCCCGGACCTGCCCCTCCACGCGGCGGAGCCGCGCGAGCAGCTGATCCTTGCTGGCGGTGTATCCGCGGATCGGAGTGGGTGCGGTCATGCCGACCAGGATAGCGTACCCCTAGGGGGTATGGTAACGTCCCTTCCTGTCGGATACCCCCACCGGGTACCCGTACAGGACAAGGGCAGAGGTCCGCCTCCGATTTACCCCTGGGGGGTATAGGCTCGGAGGTCACGAAGGGAGACGGTTCGATGGTCAACACGACGTACCAGGTGCAGGGCATGACCTGCGGGCACTGCGTCAGCTCGGTCAGCGCCGAGGTCGGCGCCATCGCGGGTGTACGTGACGTGCAGGTCGACCTGTCCACCGGCCAGGTCACGGTCAGCAGCGACCAGCCGCTGGACGTGGCGGTCGTCCGGGCCGCCGTCGACGAGGCCGGCTACGACCTCGTCGACGCCTGATCGAAAGGCTCGGCGTGAACACGGTGACCAGACTGGGCGGATTCGCCCTCGGCCTCGCGGCGGTCTTCGGCGCGGCGTACGGGATCGGCCAGGTGGCCGGTCCCGCCGCCCCGGTCGCGGAGAGCTCGCACGACGGCGGCGCCGCCCACCAGTCGGGTCCGGTGGGCCACGGAGCGCACGACGAGGACGCCGACCGGCTCCCCGGCGGCCTGCTCGTCTCCGACCGCGGCTACACCCTCGAACCGGTCGCCGCCCCGGCCGGCGAGTTCGCCTTCCGGATCGGCGGCCCCGACGGGCGGCCGGTGACCCGGTTCGACGTGGCGCACGACAAGCGGATGCACCTCATCGTCGCCCGGCGGGACCTCTCCGGTTTCCGGCACGTGCACCCCGACCTGGCACCGGACGGCACCTGGCGGGTCGCCACCCCGCTGGCCGGGCCCGGCCAGTGGCGGGCGTTCGCCGACTTCGCCCCGACCGGGGGCGAACCGCTGACCCTCGGTATGGACGTGACCGTCCCCGGAGCGCTGACCGAACGGCCGCTGCCCGCACCGTCGAGCAGCACCACGGTCGACGGCTACACGGTGACCCTGGACGGCACGCTGGAGCCCGGCCGCACCTCGCCGCTCACGCTGACCGTCAGCCGGGACGGCCAGCCGGTCACCGATCTGGAGCCCTACCTGGGCGCGTACGGCCATCTGGTGGCGCTGCGCCGGGGCGACCTGGCGTACCTGCACGTGCACCCGGAGGGGACGCCCGGCGACGGGCGCACGCCGCCCGGCCCGGCCGTCACCTTCCTCGCCGAGGTGCCCTCGGTCGGCAGTTACCGGCTCTACCTCGACTTCCAGCACGGCGAGTCGGTGCACACCGCCGAGTTCACCGTGATCGCCGGCCCGCCGCCGACCAGCGCGCCGACGACCGGCGGCGATCCCGCCCCCAGCGGACCCGCACCGACCGGGGGCGCCGACCACGGCACCCCCGGGCACGGGCACAACTGACGGGACCAGATGATGACCACCACCAGCAGACCGCTGCCCGAGGCACCGAACCGGATCGAGTTGGCGATCAGCGGCATGACCTGCGCCGCCTGCGCCGCCCGGATCGAGAAGAAGCTGAACCGGATGGACGGCGTCAGCGCGACCGTCAACTACGCCACCGAGAAGGCCACCGTCCGGTACGCCGACGGCGTCACGCCGGACGACCTGATCGACACGGTGCAGAAGACCGGCTACACGGCGGCGCTGCCGTCACCGCCGGCGACTCCCGAGGAGCAGGTGGACCCGCTGCGCGGCCCGCGTACCCGACTCTGGGTGTCGGTGGCGCTCAGCGTGCCGGTGGTCGTGCTGGCCATGGTGCCGGCCTGGCAGTTCGACTACTGGCAGTGGCTGTCGTTGACCCTGGCCGCCCCGGTGGTGGTCTGGGGTGGGCTGCCGTTCCACCGGGCCGCCTGGACCAACCTGCGGCACGGCGCGGCCACCATGGACACCCTGGTCTCGCTCGGCACCCTGGCCGCGTTCGGTTGGTCGCTCTGGGCGCTCTTCCTCGGCGATGCCGGGATGCCCGGGATGACCCACCCGTTCCGCTTCGACATCACCCGCACCGACGGCGCCGGCAACATCTACCTGGAGGCGGCCGCCGGGGTGACCGTGTTCATCCTGGCCGGCCGCTACTTCGAGGCCCGCTCCAAGCGGACCGCCGGCGCCGCCCTGCGCGCCCTGCTCGAGCTGGGCGCCAAGGAGGTGGCGGTGCTCCGTGACGGGGTGGAGACCCGCATCCCGGTGGACCAGCTCGCCGTCGGCGACCGGTTCGTGGTCCGCCCCGGCGAGAAGATCGCCACCGACGGCGTGGTCGACGAGGGCACCTCGGCCGTCGACGCCAGCATGCTCACCGGCGAGTCTGTGCCGGTCGAGGTCGGCCCGGGAGACGGCGTGGTGGGTGCCACGATCAACGCGGGTGGCCGTCTCGTCGTCACCGCCACCCGGGTCGGCGGGGACACCCAGCTCGCCCGGATGGCCGACCTGGTCGAGCAGGCGCAGAGCGGCAAGGCGGCCGTGCAGCGGCTGGCGGACCGGATCTCCGGCGTGTTCGTGCCGATCGTCATCACGCTCGCCGTGGGCACCCTCGGCTGGTGGCTCGGCACCGGTGCCGGGCCGACGGCGGCGTTCACCGCCGCGGTGGCCGTGCTGATCATCGCCTGCCCGTGCGCGCTCGGCCTGGCCACGCCGACCGCGCTCCTGGTCGGCACCGGCCGTGGCGCCCAGCTCGGCGTGCTGATCAAGGGACCGGAGGTGCTGGAGTCGACCCGGCGGGTGGACACCGTGGTGCTGGACAAGACCGGCACCGTGACGACCGGCCGGATGACACTGGTGGACGTGGTGCCGGCGTCCGGTGAGGACCGCGCCGAGCTGCTCCGGCTCGCGGGGGCGGTGGAGGCCGCCTCCGAGCACCCAATCGCCCGGGCGGTCGCCGCGGGAGCCGCCGAGGCCGGGAAGCTGCCCGCGGTGACCGGCTTCGCCAACGTCGAGGGTCTGGGCGTGACGGCCACGGTGGACGGCCGGAAGGTGCTGGTCGGCCGGCTCCGACTGCTGCGCGAGCGCGGGCTCGACGTACCGCCGGAGGTCCAGCACGTGAGCGCCGACGCGGAGGCCGCCGGCCGGACCGCGATCGTCGCCGGTTGGGACGGGCGGGCCCGGGGGGTGCTCGCGGTCGCCGACGTGGTCCGGCCGACCAGCCGGGCGGCGGTTGCCCGACTGCGCGCCCTGGGGCTCACCCCGGTCCTGCTGACCGGGGACAACGCCACCGTGGCCCGGGCGGTCGCCGCCGAGGTGGGCGTGGACGAGGTGATCCCCGAGGTGCTGCCCGCCGGCAAGGTGGACGTGGTCAAGCGGCTCCAGGCCGAGGGGCGGTCGGTGGCGATGGTCGGCGACGGGGTCAACGACGCCCCGGCGCTGGCCCAGGCCGACCTGGGCCTGGCCATGGGCACCGGCACCGACGTGGCGATCGAGGCGTCCGACCTCACCCTGGTCCGGGGCGACCTGGACGCCGCGGTGGACGCCATCCGGCTGTCCCGCCGCACGCTCGGCATCATCCGGGGCAACCTGTTCTGGGCCTTCGGGTACAACGTGGCGGCCCTGCCGCTGGCCGCTGCCGGGCTGCTCAACCCGATGATCGCCGGCGCCACGATGGCCCTGTCCTCGGTGTTCGTGGTGGCCAACAGCCTGCGCCTGCGCCGGTTCCGTTCGGCCGTCGGCGGTGACCCGGTGTGACGGTTCACCCGGCCGAGATGATTGGACCGCCACCGGCGGGGGTACTGCTGACCGCGTAGCGACGCTCGCAAGGGAGGTTGGCACATGGGAATCGACGACAAGATCAACAACGCCACCGAGGACGCGGCCGGCAAGCTGAAGGAAGGTGCCGGTCGGGCTACCGACAACGAGCAGCTCGAGGCCGAGGGCCGCAACGACCAGGCCGGGGCCAAGCTCAAGCAGGCGGGCGAGAAGATCAAGGACGCCTTCAAGAGCTGACGTACGACGAACTCCGAACGCCGGGCCGGTGATCTCATCGGCCCGGCGTTCTGTCTGTCCGGTCGTTCCGGCGACCCTGAGATCCCCCTGATTCCGTCACCGCTCCCGACCGCCGTGCGCCGACACCTGCTAACTTCTGTTGGCATGTGCAAGGGCTGGTTATGAGCGCCGCTTCGCCGCCAACCGGTGACGACCTGGTCCGGGTGCTGGCGACCCTGGCCAACCCACACCGGCTGCGGATCGTCGCCGCGTTGGCCCGGGAGCGCGCCTACGTCAGCCGGCTGGCCCGGCAACTGGGCATCAGCCGGGCGCTGTTGCAGGTCCACCTACGGAAGCTGGCGGCGGCCGGGCTGGTCACCGCTCGCCTGGAGTTGTCGGAGGACGGAAAGGCCATGAACTACTACGAGGTGGAGCCGTTCGTGCTCACACTCACCCCCGAGATCATCGCGACGGCGGCCGAGACGCTGACCGGGCACGACTCGGCCGAACAGCCCGGAGCGGAGCGATGACCGGGATGAGCGACCACGACTGGACCGAGGTGGTCGGCGCGATCGGCGTCTTCGCCCTGTTGATCACCGTGTTCGCGGTGACCGTCGTCCAGATCGCCAAGACCCGGCGGGCCCGGTACGACGGTGCCCGCTCGGACGACTACCGCCGGCTGGCGGAGACGGCAGCCCGCGCCCAGGAGGAGAACGCCCGCCTGCTGGCCGCGCTGGACGGCCGGCTGGGCGGAATGGAGACCCGGATGGGCGCGATGGAACGCGTCCTGCGCGAGGTCGACTGACCCCGACGAAAGGCCCCGGGCCGTCGAGCGGCTACTCGACGGCCCGGGTGGAAGCAGCACCACCTCGCCCGATGGGCGAGTTTCTCCCGTGACGCTCCTTCGAGGAGAGGACAGCACCCCATGCTGCGCGTACGCAAATCCGCCGTCGGCTGGGCGGTCGCCCTGGCCCTCACGGCCACCGGCCTGGCCCCGGCCAGCCCGGCCGCCGCCCGGCCACAACCGGCACCGACCATCGACTGGCAGCCCTGCGCCACGGACGCCACCGCCGAGTGCGGCACGCTGTCCCTGCCCATCGACTGGCGACGGCCCCGAGGCGAGCGTTTCGACCTGGCGCTGGCCCGGCGGACGGCCACCGACCCGTCCGCCCGGACCGGAACTCTGGTGTTCGGCCCCGGCGGGCCGGGTGACAGCGGGGTCGACCGGGTGGTGACCGGCAGCAGCCGGTTCAGCGCCGAGCTGCGCCGCCGCTTCGACATCGTCAGCTTCGACCCGCGCGGTGTCGGCCGCAGCCACCCGGTGGTCTGCTCCACCGACCTGCTCGCCCGGCAACCACAACTGCTCGTCGACCAGGCCCAGTTCGACGCCACGCTGGCCGGCAACGCGCTGCTGCGGGCCGACTGCCGGGCCCGCACCGGGCCGCTCTACGACCACGTGGACACGACCAGTGCCGCCCGCGACCTCGACGCGGTCCGCGCCGCGCTCGGCGAACGGCGGCTGACCTTCCACGGCAGCTCGTACGGCACGCTGCTCGGGCAGCGGTACGCGGAGCTCTTCCCGCACCGGGTCCGGGCCATGGTGCTCGAGTCGACGGTGGACCACAGCCTCGGCACCACCGCCTTCCTGGACACCCAGGCCGTCACCGGGGAGGACTCGTTCGACGAGTTCGTCGCCTGGTGTGCCCGGTCCACCGGGTGCGCTCTGCACGGGTGGGACGTCCGTGGGGTCTGGGCCGGGCTGCACGCCCGGGCCGAGCAAGGCGTGCTGACCGACCCGGACCGGCCCGGGGTCGTGCTGACCCCGTTCGAGCTGAGCCGGCTCGCCCACAAGAAGCTCTACGAGACGCAGCGATGGCCGGGGCTGGCCGACTGGATCGCGACGATGGACGCCGCCACCGGGTCGATCGCCGCCCGACCGGCCGCGGGCTCGACGGGGGACACCGTGGCGCCGTACCCGTTCGCGGTCTTCTGCCAGGACTGGAGCCTGCCCGTCCGCGACTACCGCGAGTACGCCGAACACCTGCGCCGGGTGGGTCGCCTCGCGCCCGACCTGCGCTACCCACCGGCCCTGTTCGCCCTCGTCACCTGCCTGGGCACGCCGGCGCCGGTCGCCAACCCGCAGCACCGCCCGCGGGTCCGCACCGACGTGCCGCTGCTGCTCGCCGCCACCGTGCACGATCCGGCCAGCGGTTACAACTGGGCCGTCAATGTGGCCCGGCAGTTGGGCGAGCACGGCGTGCTGCTCACCTACGAGGGATGGGGGCACGGCAGCTACACCACCAGCCCGTGCGTGGGCGATGCCGTCGACCGCTACCTGACCAGCGTGGTGGTGCCCCGCCCCGGCACCAGCTGCGCGGCCGTCGAGCCGTCGTCGTGACCGGCCCGCCGGTCTGACCGACCGGACGTTCGGGCCGAGCGCCGGCCCCGGTCGCCTCGCGGTGACCGGGGCCGGTACCCCCCGATCAGCGCAGGACGCGGTAGCGCAGGTGCGCCACGGTCGGCCCGGCTACCACCGCCACCTGCTCCAGCCGTGGCTCGATCCCGTCGAAGAGTCGTTCACCGGCCCCGAGCACGATCGGCACGAGGTGCAGATGCAGGGTGTCGATCAGCCCGGCGGCCAGGTACTGCCGAACCGTGCTCGCGCCGCCCGCGATCGACACCTGCCGGTCACCCGCAGCCGCCCGGGCCTGCCGCAGCGCGGACTCGATCCCGTCGGTGACGAACCGGAACTCGGTGCCGCCCCGCATCACCAGTGGCGCCCGGGAATGGTGGCTGAGCACGAAGACCGGGGTGTGGAACGGCGGATCGTCGCCCCACCAACCCTGCCAGCTCTGGTCCCAGTCGCCGTCCCCGCCGCCGAACATCCGCCGGCCCATCACGTACGCCCCGACGTCGCGGGTCAGCTCGTCGACCAGGTCGGCGTCGACGCCCCGCTCGCCGCCGGCCAGCCCGTGCTGCGCCCGCCAGCTGTCCAGGCCGAAGAACCACTCGTGCAACCGCAGGCCGCCTCGGCCCAGCGGATCCTGCCGGCTCTGGTCCGGCCCGGCCACGTACCCGTCCAACGAGATCGACAGCTGACTGCTCACCATTCCCATGCCAGGTCGACTCCGGCGACCGCCGGAACTCATCGCCGCGCGGGCAGTCGGGCGGCCCGCAGCTCCAGGTAACGCTGCTCGGGCAGGCTGGTGGTGCCCCGGGCTGCCGCCAGGTACGCGTCCCGCGCCGCAATGGGCTCTCCGGCCAGCTCCAGCAGGTGGGCCCGGACCGCGGCGAGCCGGTGGTGCCCGGCGATGCGCTCGTCGGCGTCCAGCGGCGTGAGCAGGGCCAGCCCGGCACGCGGTCCGTCCACCATGGCCACCGCCACCGCCTGGTTGAGGGTGACCATCGGGTTCGGCGCGATCCGCGCGAGCAGCCGGTAGAGCGCGACGATCTGCCGCCAGTCCGTCTCCGCCGCTGTCGGCGCCTCGGCGTGCACCGCGGCGATCGCCGCCTGAAGCTGGTACGGACCGGGCGGCGACCAGGTCAACGCCTCGGTGATCAGCGCGATCCCCGCCACGATGGCCGAATGGTCCCACCGGGTGCGGTCCTGCTCGGCCAGCGGCACCAACTCCCCGTCCGGGCCGACCCGGGCGGCCCGGTGCGCGTCGGTGAGCAGCATCAACGCGAGCAGCCCCGCCACCTCGCCGTCACCGGGCAGCAGCCGGTGCAGGACGCGGGCCAGCCGGATCGCCTCGCCGGTCAACTCGACCCGCTGCAGGTCCGGCCCGCTGGACGCGGTGTACCCCTCGTTGAAGATCAGGTAGAGCACCCGGAGCACCGTCCGCAGCCGCTCCTCCCGCTCCGCCGGTGCCGGCATGTCGAACCGGGCTCCGGCGGCCTCGATCCGCTGCTTCGCCCGGCGGATCCGCTGGCTCATCGTCGCCTCCGGCACCAGGTGCGCCCGGGCGATCTGCGCGGTGTTGAGCCCACCCACGGCGCGCAGGGTCAGCGCCACCTGCGCCGAGGGGGCCAGCGCCGGGTGACAGCAGAGGAAGAGCAGGGTCAGAGTGTCGTCGGCGTCCGCCACCGCTGGCTCCGCGTCGGCCGCCGGCGCCACCCCGGCGTACGCGGGCTCGCGCAGCGCCACCGCCACCTCGCGGTCCCGGCGGGCGCGCTCGCTGCGCCACTCGTCGGTGAGCCGGCGGGTGGCCACGGTGAGCAGCCAGGCGCGGGGGTTGTCCGGCACGCCCTGCGCGGGCCACTGCGTCGCGGCGGCGAGCAGCGCCTCCTGCACGGCGTCCTCGCACCGGTCGAACTGCCCGTGCCGGCGGACCAGCAGGCCGAGGACCTGCGGCGCGAGCGTGCGCAGCAGGGCCTCGACCGTCCGGTCGTCGGTCACATCTCCGTCCCGGCCTCGTCCATGATCGGCCGGACCTCCATCGCGCCGCCGAAGCGCACGTCCGGCCACCGGGCGGCGATCTCGGCGGCCCGCTCGGGGCTGTCGCAGTCGACGGTCAGGTAGCCGGCGAACTGCTCCTTGCTCTCCATGAACGGCCCGTCGACGACCTCCGGGTGGCCGCCGGCGAGCCGGACCGTCCGGGTCTGCGACGGGTCGGCCAGCGCCTGGCCGCCGACCAGCTCGCCGGTCTCGGTCAGCTCCTTCATGATCTCGTCGACCTCGCCGAGCAGCGCGGTGCGCTCCCGCTCGGTCAGCTCCTCGGTGAAGCCGGGCCGGTTCCAGATCAGCAGCATGTACTTCACGGCGATGCTCCTCGGGTCCTGGTCGCGCCCCGGTCGGGGCGCTTTCTCACCGGAGGGTCGGAGCCGTCACCCCGTTCCCTACCGCGTACCGAAGAAAATCGCAGAAAACCTCCGGCGGTGGCGGTCCCACGCCGGGCGGGTCAGCGCGGATCGTGTCGTCCCGGCACCTGCCGGGGCGAACGGCCACCGCCGACGTCCAACGACGCCCGGTCCGCGGCCGAGGTGCCGGACGACCACCCCTCGGCGTCCCGGACGCTGAGCCGGTGCCGGGTGACGCCGGGGAAGAGGGTGTCCAGCCGCTCCCGGACCGCCTCGCCGCGGGCGGCGAGCACCGGGAGCAGTCGCTCCGGCCCGGCCGTCTCGGCCGCCGCCTGGTCCGCCGCCTCGGTGGTCGCGCGGAGCCGCTGGCCGATCCGCAGCGCGAACGCGTTGAGGAAGGACTCGTCCCAGACGCGGGTCCGCCGCCCGGCCCCCGGCCGGCGCTCGGCCCGCCCGCGCAGCATCGCGGCGGTGGCCTGGACCAGCAGCGAGGTGTACAGCAGCTCCACCGCCACGAGGTCGGCCGGCCAACCCAGCACGGTGGCGAAACCGAGGTCGTCGGACCAGACCGCCTCACAGCGGTTCGCCGCCGCGACCTCCTGCACCAGCAGCGCCTTGGCCCCCGCGTACGGGGCGTCGGTGCCGAGCCGCACCCCGCCGGGCAGGTCGCCCCGGTCGTCCCCGGCGGCCAGCAGCGCCTCGTCGATGCTGTGTCGGGCGATCAACTCCTGCGCCTTGCCCGTCAACGCCTCCGCCTCGGCCGGGAAGGTGGTCGACTCGGCCTTGGCCAGCAGGGCCCGTACCCGGTCGAGCATTCCGGAACCGCTGCGGGCCGCGCCGGCCGGCCGGCCGGTGGTCGCCGCGCCGGCGGTGCCCGGTGGCGGGCGCAGCACGGCGATCGGCGGCAGGCTCTCCACGAGTACGAGGGTGTCCACCGCCATGCGCAGGGCGTCGACCCGGTCCAGCCCCTCCCGGACGGACCAGCCGGACAGCACGCCCCGGTCGTCGTCCCACCACACCTCGGCGGTCAGCTCGCGCAGCTGCTCGTCCCACCACGCCGGGACCGGCCCGGCCTGCTCACGCCGTTGAGCCGCCATCGCGTCCCGGACCAGCCGGGCCGGGCGGGCACCGAGCCGACGGGTGGTGATCCGCTCCAGGTCCACCGGCTGCCAGCCCCTTGGCCAGAGCCGCGCCACGCCACGGACCAGGCGACGCAGCAGCGCCGCGTCCACCGCCGCCGCGCCGTCCGCCGCGCCGGTGCCGACCATCAGCCGGTCCAGCTGCCGTTCGGCCTGTCGTACGTCGGTGCCGCGCACCGCCGCGAGCGCATCGGCGACGAGTTCGTCCGCGTCCGGCACGTGCACCTCCTTCTCCGCGGCCCGGCTACTCCCGGAATCTCCATGATCATGCCGCCAGGCGTGCCCGCGGAGCGAAACGGGGATGCCGCTGAGACCCCGCGGTGGCTCTCGCCGGCATGTTTCGTCCGGCCCCGGGTAGTTCCGTCCGGACGCGAGGCGGATGCGAGGTGTGTCGTGGTTGGCTCGAGCCTGCCGAAGGCGCGGACGGGCACCGTCCCGGACGTCCGCTCGTCCATCCTCGCCGGCGCCGCGCTGGTCTGGCGGGCGCGGTCCCGCCTGGCACCCGACGGCCAGCGGTGACCGCGACGCCTGCCGCTGCCGACCCGACCTGGTTCGCGTCGCTGACGGTCGCGCACGGGGGGCATGCGGCGGAGGGCCCCGGCTGGCCTGCGCTGGCGGTGGTCGGGCTGCTGGCCGGCGGTTACCTCGTCGCCGCCGCGTGCGACCGACGAGGCTGGGACCACCGGCGCAGCGCCGCCTGGCTGGCCGGCTGTGCCGTGCTGGCGGTCGCGGTCGGGCCGCTCGCGCAGCTCCCCGGCGACCCACGCGGACACATGGCGCAGCACCTGTTGCTCGGCATGCTGGCCCCGCTCGGGCTGGTGCTCGGCGCCCCGGTGACCCTGCTGCTGCGGGTCGCGCCGCAGCCGGTACGCCGGGCGGTGGGCCGGCTGCTGCGTGCCCGCCCGCTGCACCTGATCGCCCACCCGGTCACCGCCGGGCTGCTCAGCACGGGTGGGCTCTACCTCGTGCTGCTCACCCCGCTGTACGCGGCCGCGGAGCGCCAGCCGACGCTGCACCACGCCCTGCATCTGCACTACCTGGCCGCCGGATACCTGTTCACCTGGGCACTGGTCGGGCCGGACCCGGCGCCGCGTCGCCCCGGGCTGGCCGTGCGGATCGGCGCGCTGCTGGGCGCGGGTTCGCGTCACGGAAGGGCCGTTCCTTGACGCGAACCTCTTGATCAATCCGGGCGGAGCGGTCGGAGCGGGGAGTTAGGCGCGGGACGCGAGGGCGGTGGAGAGACGGCCGAGGAAGGCGCGGATGCTCTCCTCGCTGTGGTGCGTCTCTGCCTGGTCGTTGAGGGGGCCCGTGTAGCGCAGCGCCTGGTCGAGCGCGTCCAGCGTCTCGGCCCGGTCTCCGGGGTAGAGACCGCCGACCACCCCGTCGGCGACGCGGGTCACCACCGCGTCGTCGAGCGCCCCGTCGAACTGGATTCCATAGAGGATTCCGTTGACGTGGCCCTTCCAGCTGTCCCGCTCCGCGTTGGCGGTGTCGGTCGCCTCGTGCGCGTCGGCGCGGCCGGTCAGGCGTTGCGGCCAGTCGGCGAGGATCGTGTCGGCCGGGAGGACGTCCCGCTCCGGGTCGGGGGCCGGGGCTGGTTGGCCGGTCGGCGTCCGGTCGAAGCGGGGCGCCGGAGCGGGCTGGATCTCGCCGCCCACCTCGACGAAGGTGCCCCGGGCGGCGTTGTGCGGATGCCGGTGCGCCTCGCCGGGGGCGAGCACCGGCGCGACGCAGGCGTCCAGGTCGGCGAAGACGGCCGTCCACTCGTCCCGGGTCCGCTCGGCGAACCGCTCGGTGAACCGTCGGCGCAGCTCGTCCCAGCCGCTCGGGTCGTACTGGTCGGGCAGGTCCGGCTCGTCGGCGAGGCCGAGGCCGGTCAGCAGCACGGCGTAGAAGGCCGGCTCCATCGCGCCGACCGCCATGAAGCCACCGTCGGCGGTGCGGTACGTGTCGTAGAACGGTGCCCCGCCGTCGAACATGTTGCGGCCACGCGGCGCGGCCCACAGGCCGGTGCCGAGCAGCCCGTGCAGGAACGAGGTGAGCAGCGCCGAACCGTCCACCATCGCCGCGTCGACCACCTGGCCGACGCCGGAGCGTTCCCGTTCCAGCAGGGCGGCCAGCACGCCCACGGCGAGGAGCATGCCGCCCCCGCCGAAGTCGCCGAGCAGGTTCATCGGGGCGTACGGACGCTCGCCGGCCCGGCCCAGTGGCTCCAGCGCCCCGGCCACCGCGATGTAGTCGATGTCATGCCCCGCGCGGGGTGCCAGCGGGCCGTCCTGGCCCCAGCCGGTCATCCGGGCGTACACCAGTCGGGGGTTACGGGCCCGGCAGGTCTCCGGCCCGAAGCCCAGCCGCTCGGCCACGCCCGGCCGGTACGCCTCGACCAGCACGTCCGCCCGTTCCACCAGGCGCAGCAGGTCCGCCACACCGGCCGGGGACTTCAGGTCGAGCGCGGTGACCCGCCGGCCGCGCTGCAACGGCCCAACGGTCGGCGCGGCGAGCCGCCCCGCACCCGGGCCGCCCGGCCGGTCCACCCGCACCACGTCCGCGCCCAGGTCGGCGAGCACCATGCAGCCGAACGGCGCAGGCGCGAGGCTGGCCAGCTCGACCACCCGTACCCCGGCCAGCGGTCCGCCGCGCGCCGGACCGCTCGGCTCGCCGCGCGTCGGCTCGTCGGTGCCCGTCACGCGGCGCTCACCGGCTCGGCGGTGCGGGCGGCCGACGCGGCGAGCCGGTCGACCAGGTCGGCGGGGGGCGTGAACCGGTCGCCGTAGCGGGCGGCCAGCTCGGACGCCCGGGTCGCGAAGCCGGCCGGGCCGCCCGCGTATTGCCGGACGTAGCGGATCACCCCGCCGGTCCAGGCCGGGAAGCCGATGCCGAAGATCGAGCCGATGTTGGCGTCCGTCTCGGTGCGGAGCACCCCTTCGTCTAGGCAGCGCAGCGCGTCCAACGCCTCGGCGAAGAGCATCCGCTCCTGAAGGTCGGTGAACGGCACCGCCCGCCCCGCGTCGGTGGTCAGCTCGGCCAGACCGGTCCACAGGCGACCCCGGGTGCCGTCGGCGTACCCGTAGAAACCGCGCCCGGCGGCGCGCCCCGGCCGGTCGTACGCGTCCACCAGCTCGTCCACCAGCCGGTGTGCCGGCAGCGGCAGGAAGCCTTCGCTGGCCGCCTCGAACTGCCGGCGGATCCGCTGGATCAGGGTGAGGCTCACCTCGTCGGCCAGCGCCAGCGGCCCGGTCGGGTAGCCGGCCTGCAGGGCGGCCTGCTCCACCGACGCGGCCGGCACGCCCTCGGCGACCATGCCGACCGCCTCGTCGATGAAGCGGCCGATGACCCGGCTGGTGAAGAAGCCCCGGCCGTCGTTGACCACGATCGGGGTCTTGCCGATCCGCCGGCCCAGGTCGAACGCCCGGGCCAGCGCCGCGTCGCCGGTCTGCTCGCCGACCACGATCTCCAGCAGCGGCATCCGGTCCACCGGCGAGAAGAAGTGCATGCCGACGAAGTCGGCCGGCCGGTCCACCCCGGCGGCAAGCCCGGTGATCGGCAGGGTGGAGGTGTTGGAGGCGAGCAGGGCGTCCGGCGCCAGCACCGGCGCCACCTCGGCGAAGACCGACCGCTTCAGCCCCGGGTCCTCGAAGACCGCCTCGATCACCGCGTCGCAGCCGGCCAGCGCGTCCACCCGGTCGGTGGTGGTGATCCGGTCCAGAACGGCTCGGGCGTCCGCCTCGGTGGCACGGCCCTTGCGGATCTTCCGGGCCAGCAGCCGCTCGGCGTGTTCCCGGGCCCGACCCGCGGCCTCCGGCGAGACGTCCTTGACCACCACGTCCAGGCCGGCGCTGGCGCAGGCGTACGCGATGCCGGCGCCCATCATGCCGGCGCCCAGCACCGCCACCCGGCGCACCGGCGCGACGTCCACGCCGGACGGGCGGGCCGCTCCGCCGTTGACGGCCTTCAGGTCGAAGAAGAACGCGCCGATCATGTTCTTGGCGACCTGCCCGGTGAGCAGGCCGATCAGATGCCGGGTCTCCACCGTGAACGCGGTCTCCAGGTCGACCTGCGCACCCTCGACAGCAGTGGCCAGGATCGCCTCCGGAGCCGGCAGCCGAGCACCCTTGAGCTGCTTGCGCAGGGTCGCCGGGAAGGCCGGCAGCTGCGCGGCCAGCGACCGGCTGGCCGGGCTGCCGCCGGGCATCCGGTAGTCCGGGCGGTCCCACGGCTGGGTCGGGTGGGGGTTGGCCGCGATCCAGGCCCGGGCCCGCGCCAGCAGCTCCGTCGGCGTGGCCACCACCTCGTCGACGATCCCGGCGGCCAGGGCGTCGGCCGGGCGCATCCGCCGGCCGGTGAGCAGCACCGTGGTCAGCGCCCCGGCCAGACCGAGCATCCGTACGGTCCGGGTGACGCCGCCGGCGCCGGGCAGCAGGCCCAGGGTCACCTCGGGCAGCCCGAGCCGGCAGCCCGGCGCGTCCAGCGCGACCCGGTGGTGGCAGGCGAGCGCGATCTCCAGGCCGCCGCCGAGTGCCGAGCCGTTGACGGCGGCGACCACCGGCCGGCCCAGCGTCTCCAGCCGGCGCAGGTCCCGCTTGATGGTGCCGAGCAGTTCGGCCAGCGCGGGCGCGTCGGCGCGGGTCGCCCGGACCATCTCCGGCAGGTCGCCGCCGGCGAAGAAGGTGGACTTCGCGCTGGTCACGATGACCCCGGTCAGCTCGTCGCGCTCGGCCTCCAGCCGGTCCAGCATCGCGCTCATCGACGCGGCGTACGCCCGGTTCATCGTGTTGGCGGACTGGTCCGGGTCGTCCAGGGTGAGCGTGACGATGCCGTCGGCGCCGCGGTCGTACCGGATGGTGTCGGTCATTGGTCGTCCTCCGGGTCAGCAGCGCTCGATGACGGTGGCGACTCCCATGCCGCCGCCGATGCAGAGGGTCACCACAGCGCGCCGCAGGTCGCGGCGCTCCAACTCGTCCAACGCGGTGCCCAGCAGCATCGCTCCGGTCGCGCCGAGCGGGTGACCGAGAGCGATCGCGCCGCCGTTGACGTTCACCCGGTCCGGGTCCAGGCCCAGGTCGCGGACGTACTTGAGCACCACCGCGGCGAACGCCTCGTTGATCTCGAACAGGTCGATGTCGTCGAGGGTGAGCCCGGCGGCGGCGAGCGCCTTGTGGGTGGCCGGGATCGGGCCGGTCAGCATCAGCGTCGGGTCGGCGCCGGTGACCGCCGCGCCGACGATCCGGGCGCGCGGGGTGAGGCCGAGGTCCCGGCCGACCTCCGCCGAGCCGATCAGTACCAGTGCCGCGCCGTCCACGATGCCGGAGGAATTGCCGGCGTGGTGGACGTGCTCGATCGCTTCCAGCCAGTGGAACTTCTGCAACGCCACCGCGTCGAAGCCGGCCGCCTCGCCCATCGTGGCGAAGGACGGGGTGAGCTTGGCCAGCGCCTCCCGGGTGGTCCCCGGGCGGGGGTGCTCGTCCACGGTGAGGATGTCCAGCCCGTTGCCGTCGCGGACCGGCACCACCGAGCGGGCGAAGTGCCCGCCCGCCCACGCCTTGGCGGCCCGCTCCTGCGAGCGCAGCGCGTAACCGTCCGCGTCGTCGCGGGTGAAGCCCTCCAGGGTGGCGATCAGGTCGGCGCTGACGCCCTGCGGCACGAACGAGGTGGCCAGTGCGGTCTGCGGGTCGGTGGCCCAGGCCGCGCCGTCGGAGCCCATCGGCACCCGGGACATCGACTCCACCCCGCCGGCGAGCAGCAGGTGCTCCCAGCCGGAGCGGATCCGCGCCGCGGCGGAGTTGACGGCCTCCAGCCCGGAGGCGCAGAACCGGTTGAGCTGCACCCCACCAACGTGGTCGGGCAGACCGGCCAGCAGCGCCGCGGCCCGGGCCAGATCGCCGCCCTGTTCGCCGACCGGGGTGACGATGCCGAGCAGCAGGTCCTCCAGCCGGTCGACGTCCAGGCCGGGGTTGCGCTCGCGTAGCGCGTCGATCAGGCCGACGACCAGGGAGATCGGCTTGACCCCGTGCAGCGCGCCGGTGTCCCGGCCGCGCCCGCGCGGGGTGCGGACCGCGTCGTAGACGTACGCCTCAGAGGGCACGGGCGATCAGCTCCTTCATGATCTCGTTGGTGCCGCCGTAGATCTTCTGGACCCGGGCGTCGGCGTACATCCGGGCGATCGGGTACTCGGTGGTGTAGCCGTAGCCGCCGAAGAGTTGCAGGCACCGGTCGATCACCTCGCACTGGCCGTCGGTCAACCAGTACTTCGCCATCGCGGCGGTGGCCACGTCCAGCTCGCCCCGGCTGTGCCGGACGATGCAGTCGTCGAGGAAGACCCGGCTGACCCGGGTGCGGGTGGCGCACTCGGCGAGCACCATCCGGGTGTTCTGGTGGCCCATCAACGGCTTGCCGAAGGCGGCCCGCTCCCTGGTGTACGCGACGGTCAGCTCGATCGCACGCTCCATCGCCGCGACCGCGCCGACGCCGATCACCAGTCGTTCCTGCGGGAGTTGCTGCATGAGCTGGATGAAGCCCAGCCCTTCGGCGCCGCCGAGCAGGTTGGCCGCCGGCACCCGGAACTCGTCGAAGAAGAGTTCGGCGGTGTCGTTGGCGTGCAGCCCGATCTTGGACAGCAGCCGCCCCCGGCGGAAGCCCTCCGGGTCACCGCCGACCTCGCAGACCAGCAGCGAGACACCGGCCGCCCGCTGCTCCGGGTCGGTCTTCACGGCCACGATGACCAGGTCGGCCAGGCCGCCGTTGGTGATGAACGTCTTCGCCCCGGTGACCAGGTAGTCGTCGCCGTCGCGGACCGCCCGGGTGCGCATCGCCTGGAGGTCGGAGCCGCCGTCCGGCTCGGTCATCGCGATCGCGCCGATCAGGTCACCGCTGCACAGGCCCGGCAGCCAGCGCCGCTTCTGCTCCTCGCTGCCGTACGCCGCCAGGTAGCCGGTGACGATGCCACTGTGGACGGCCAGACCGAGGCTGCTCTCGCCGGCGTACGCCTGCTCGTGCAGCACGACCGCCTCGTGGGTGAATCCGCCGCCCCCGCCGCCGTACTCCTCCGGGACGGAGAGGCCGAGCAGCCCCAGCTCGCCGGCGCGCCGGTAGTGCTCGCGGTCCGGATGGCCCTGCGCCAACAGGCGTTCGGTGTGCGGCAGCACCTCCTTCGTGAAGAAGGTGCGGGCCAGGTCGGCCAGGTCGTCGTGCTCCGCCTCACGCCAGGGCGAGGGGGCATCGTCGGATGCGGGCGTCGGCATGTGCACCACCCTCGCGCCCTGTTGGCGGCATGTCAATAAGTCTCGATCAACTGCCGCGCCCGGACCCACGCCCCTGCGGCACATGACCCACCGTGACCAGCCCCGGGGGTCGACCCTCCCGCTCTGCATCCTTTGCTCTGCTTCAACCCACGCAACAGTCACCGTCCGCTCATCCGGGCAACCTCGCCAACGCACGGCGGCTGCGGCATATCCGCTGGTCCTGGCCGGTGTTGCGCGGAGTGAAGCAGAGCAAAGGAAGAGCGACGGTCAACGGTCGCGGGTAGGGACGTGACACACGGTGAGAAGGCCGGTCAACGAGCCATGGCGACTCTTCGTGCGGGGCGGGTTGGCGGCCCTGGCCAGGCCCTCCGCGTGAGCCCGAACCTAGGCCGCGACGGTGAGCTGCCGATAGGGTCCGGTAGATGAGTGTCGACACGGCTCCGCGCCGCCGCCGGTTGGAGCCGGATGCCCGGCGCGGGCAGATCCTGGCCTGCGCCGTCCGGCTGTTCGGCGAGCGCGCGTACCCGGATGTGTCGACCACCGACATCGCCCGGGAGGCTGGCGTCGCGCGCGGCCTGGTCAACCACTACTTCGGCACGAAGAAGGACCTCTACCTGGAGGTCGTCCGGGTCATGGTGACCATCCCCGAGGTGGCGCTGGAGCGGCTGCCCAAGGGTGACCTGCGTACCCGGGTCGACGCCAGCGTCTCCTGGTTCCTCGACGTGGTCTCCCGGCACAGCACGTCCTGGCTGGCAGCCGTCACCGCACGCGGAATGGGCGGCGACGCCGACGTGGAGCGGGTGCTCGCCGAGGCCGAGGAGGTCGCGGCGGACCGGATGCTGGTCGCCGTCGGCCTGGCCGACGAGGCGGAACACCGCGAGGAGTTGCGGGGGATGGTCCGGGCGTACGGCGGGCTGGCCACCTCGACCGCGCGGGAGTGGCTCCAGCGCGGCGCGCTGACCCGGCCCCAGGTGCACGTGCTGCTCACCACCACGCTGCTGACCATCGTCGAGCAGGTGATCCCGGCGGTCATCGTGGGCGGCGGTCAGGCCGGCGCGACGGAGACGGTCGCCGCGAGCTGACCGGCGGGCCCGCGCAGCCAGCGCTCAGGCTGCGCGCCGGTCGACGGCCGCACCGACCCGTGCCGCCGGGGCGGCGTGGCGTTCGGCGGCCTGCGCCGGGTAGGCCTCGGAGCGGACCACCCGCAGCGGCCGGTCGACCTCGTCCGCCCGGAACCGCCAGCGCGACGGCGCCGGCTGCCGCTGCGGAGCCGGACCCCCGGGGCGCAGCCCGGGCCGGGACAGCAGCACGGTGATCAGGTAACCACACACCAGGAAACCGTGGCTGACCAGCCGCTCCCCGCCCACCGTGCCGGTGGCCAGA
Organism: Micromonospora sp. NPDC049301; assembly: GCF_040678715.1. NCBI lineage: Bacteria > Bacillati > Actinomycetota > Actinomycetes > Micromonosporales > Micromonosporaceae > Micromonospora > Micromonospora sp. NPDC049301. Next base: position 797,804 of record NZ_JBFAQO010000001.1, read on the forward strand.
TCGTTGACCGAAAGCAGCAGCAACGTGCCCACGAACGCGCTGAGCATCGGCACCAGGCCGGCCGGTGGGCTGCGGCGTACCGCCACGAAGAGGAACCCGGCGCCCACCGCCACGTTCCAGGCGGCCGACTCGTGCCACAGGTGCTGGCCGGCGGGATGCAGGTGATCGGCGGCCGCGCCCCGGCCCACCTGGGCCAGGCCGAGCACCAGTTGCACCGCGCCGAGCAGCCCGAGCGCCGCGCGCAGCCCGGCGACCAGCCGGCCCCGCCAGGCCAAGCCGGGACGCCCGCGCCGGGCCGGTGCCGCTGCGGCGGCCAGGATCGCGTCGGTCCGGTCGGGCGGTTCCGTGACCAGTCGGGTACGGACCCGACGGGTCACGGCGGCCGCCGCCGTGAACCAGGCCCGGCACTCGGCGCACCCGTCGAGGTGCCCCTGTGCCGCCGTCCGTTCCGCGGCGGTCTCCTCGCCGTCCAACTGTGCGGACAGGACCTCCCGCCACTGCTCACACCCCATGTACGGGTAGTCGGTCCAGCCCCCGCTCCAGTTCCCGGAGGCCGGCGCGGGTTGTGGAATACTCGCCGGACCATGACGCGCTACGGCCTGCTGATCCTGCCCTCCACCAACCGGGTGTACGCCCGCTCCGCCATCGACCTCACCCGGGCAGAGCTGGAGATCTTCGGCCGGTCGGCGCTCGACGGCCGGATCGGCGACGTGGGCACGACGACGGTCGGCGGAGCCACCTACCTCACCTTCGCCGGTGACGGGTTGACCGAGCGGGACCTGGCCATGCTGGGCAACCTCTCCGCGGGGTACGCGCTGTTCGAGGTCGTCGGCGACCTGCTGCGCCCGATCGAGTGGAGCCGGCTGGACCGCTACGACGACGACCTGATCACCATCCAGAAGTACCCGGGCAAGACCAACGAGCAGTTCACCAAGCTGCTGCTCAACGTCACCCTGCTCGCCTCGGACTGGGCCGGTGAGCTGACCACCCGGCGGTTCCGGGTGCTCGACCCGCTCTGCGGTCGCGGCACCACCCTCAACCAGGCGCTGATGTACGGCTTCGACGCCGCCGGGGTGGAGCGCGACCAGAAGGACGTCGAGGCGTACCGGGCGTTCGTCACCACCTGGCTGAAGCAGAAGCGGATCAAGCACCGGGTGCTGGAGTCCGGTCCGGTGCGGCGTGAGCGCAAGGTTGTCGGTCGCCGGGTGCGTATCGAGCTGGCGCCGACCCGCGAGGAGCACAAGGCCGGCCAGCTCCACCTGCTGGACGTGGTCAACGCCGACACCACCCGCGCCGCCGAGTTCTTCCGGCCGGAGACCTTCGACCTTGTCGTCGCGGACGCGCCGTACGGCGTCCAGCACGGCAGCCGGACCGCTGAGCACGGGCTGACCCGCGACCCGCTGGCGCTGCTCGCGGACGCCGCGCCGGTCTGGGCGCGGCTGCTGCGTCCCGGCGGGGCGCTCGGCATCTCCTGGAACACCCACGTCGCCGGCCGAGACGACGCGGCGGCGGCGCTGGCCGCGGCCGGCCTGACCGTGGTCGACGCGGAGCCGTACCGCGCGCTGCGGCACCGGGTGGACCAGTCGATCATGCGCGACGTGCTGGTGGCCCGCCGGCCGGCCTGACCCGGCCCGCCGCACCTCCTAACCCGCCCCTGGGCCATTTGTGCCTCGTTTCACCTGTTCAGGGGTCGGGTGTGAAAAGCGCGTCAAGAAAAGGATCGCCGCCGTCATGGTCGTGTTATGACCCCTGCCGTCGGGGAGGTGGTGGGGCTTTGATTGCCCGGCGCGACCGGGAGGCGGTCGCGACGAACCTTTCCGCTATGAGGAGTCAGCGTGTCTGACGTGGTGTTCGTGGTCCTGACGGTGGTGCTGTTCGCAGTGCTCGCCCTGGTCGTGCGGGCGGTGGAGAAGCTGTGAGTGCCGTCAACGCCGTGGGCCTGGTGCTCGCGATCATCCTGGGCGCGTTCCTGGTGTTCGCCCTGTTGTTTCCGGAGCGGTTCTGATGACCATGACAACAGCCGGCGTCATCTTCGTGCTGACGCTGGTGGCAGCCCTGGTCGCCGTCTACAAGCCGTTCGGCGACTACATGTTCCGGGCGGTCGCCGGCACCCGGCAGTCCCGGGTCGAGCGGGGGATCTACCGCCTGGTTGGGGTCAACCCGGCCGCCGAGCAGACCTGGGGCGTGTACGCCCGCAGCGTGCTGGCGTTCTCGGCGATCTCGATCCTGTTCCTGTACCTGTTCCAGCGGGTGCAGAACCACCTGTGGCTGTCGCTGGGCTTCGACCCGGTGGTGCCGCACGGCGCGTGGAACACCGCCGTGTCGTTCGTGACCAACACCAACTGGCAGTCGTACTCGGGTGAGTCGACGATGGGCCACCTGGTGCAGATGGCCGGTCTGGCGGTGCAGAACTTCGTCTCGGCGGCGGTCGGCATCGCGGTGGCGGTCGCGCTGGTGCGCGGCTTCGCCCGCAGCCGCACCGGGCAGCTCGGCAACTTCTGGGTCGACCTGACCCGGATCACGCTGCGGATCCTGCTGCCGATCGCGGTGCTCGGCGCTCTCGCGCTGATGATCGGTGGGGTGGTGCAGAACCTCTCCGCCGGCACCGACGTGAGCACCCTGACCGGTGGCACCCAGACCATCACCGGCGGTCCGGTGGCCAGCCAGGAAGTGATCAAGGAGCTGGGCACCAACGGTGGCGGCTTCTACAACGTCAACAGCGCCCACCCGTTCGAGAACCCGACGACGTGGACGAACTGGCTGCAGCTCTTCCTGATCTTCCTGATCCCGTTCAGCCTGCCCCGGGTCTTCGGCCGGATGGTCGGGCAGAACCGGCAGGGCTACGCCATCGCGGCGGTGATGGGCATCCTGGCGTTCGCCAGCGTCGTCCTCACCAACGTCTTCGAGCTGGCCGGCCACGGCACGGTGCCGCAGGCGGTCGGCGCCGCATTGGAGGGCAAGGAGGTCCGGTTCGACGTCTCGAACTCGGCCACCTTCGCCGCCGCCACCACGCTGACCTCGACCGGTGCCGTGAACTCGTTCCACGACTCGTTCACCTCACTCGGCGGTCTGATGACCATGTTCAACATGATGCTCGGCGAGGTCGCCCCCGGTGGTGTCGGCGCCGGTCTCTACGGCCTGCTCATCCTCGCGGTGATCACGGTCTTCGTGGCCGGCCTGATGGTGGGTCGCACTCCGGAGTACCTGGGCAAGAAGATCGGGGCGCGCGAGATCAAGTTCGCCTCGCTCTACTTCCTGATCACGCCGATCCTGGTGCTGGTCGGTACGGCGGCCGCGTTCGCCACCGGCAACAACTCCACGGCGCTCAACGTCGGTCCGCACGGCCTCTCCGAGGTGCTCTACGCGTTCACCTCGGCCAGCAACAACAACGGCTCCGCCTTCGGCGGCATCACGGTGAACACCACCTGGTGGGACACCGCGCTCGGGTTGTGCATGCTGTTGGGCCGGTTCCTGCCGCTCATCTTCGTGCTCGCGTTGGCCGGCTCGCTGGCCCGCCAGGCGCCCACTCCCGCGTCCGAGGGCACCCTGCCGACCCACCGACCGCTGTTCATCGGGATGGTCGTCGGCGTCACGGTGATCCTCGTCGCGCTGACCTTCCTGCCCGCACTTGCGCTCGGCCCGCTGGCTGAAGGGCTGTGACCATCATGAGGAACGAGGACATGTCCGTCACATCTGTGACATCCGGGACCGGCGAGCAACCGACGCCCGGCACCCCGGCAACCCAGGGCAACCGCGTCGGCGCGGGTCTGCTCGACCCCAAGCAGTTGATCCGGTCCCTGCCGGACGCGCTGCGCAAGCTCAACCCGGGCACGCTGTGGCGCAACCCGGTGATGCTGATCGTGGAAGTCGGCGCGGCCTTCACCACCGTCCTGGCGGTGACCGACCCGTCGGTGTTCGCCTGGGCGATCACCATCTGGCTCTGGCTGACCGTGCTCTTCGCCAACCTGGCCGAGGCGGTCGCCGAGGGCCGGGGCAAGGCCCAGGCCGCCGCGCTGCGGCAGGCCAAGCAGGACACCATCGCGACCCGGCTGATCGACTGGAAGCCGGGCGCCCGGGCCAACGCCTACCGGGACGAGGCGGTACCCGCTCCGCAGCTGCGCCAGGGCGACATCGTGTTGGTCGAGGCGGGCGGAATCATCCCCGGTGACGGCGACATCGTCGAGGGCATCGCCAGCGTCGACGAGTCGGCCATCACCGGCGAGTCCGCCCCGGTCATCCGGGAGTCCGGCGGCGACCGCAGCGCGGTCACCGGCGGCACCAAGGTGCTCTCCGACCGGATCATCGTGAAGATCACCCAGAAGCCGGGGGAGAGCTTCATCGACCGGATGATCGCCCTGGTCGAGGGTGCCAACCGGCAGAAGACGCCGAACGAGATCGCGCTGAACATCCTGCTCGCCGCGCTCACGATCATCTTCCTGCTGGCCGTGGTCACCCTTCAGCCGCTGGCCATCTTCTCCAAGGCGTACCAGGCGGCCGCGCCGAACAGCGGCGCGATCACCGACTCCGGTGTCACCGGTGTCGTGCTGATCTCGCTGCTGGTCTGCCTGATCCCCACCACCATCGGCGCACTGCTCTCCGCCATCGGCATCGCCGGTATGGACCGGCTGGTGCAGCGCAACGTCCTGGCCATGAGCGGCCGGGCCGTCGAGGCGGCCGGCGACGTCAACACCCTGCTGCTGGACAAGACCGGCACCATCACGCTGGGCAACCGGCAGGCCGCCGAGTTCGTACCGGTCGAGGGGGTGACGGCCGCAACCCTGGCCGACGCCGCGCAGCTGTCCAGCCTGGCCGACGAGACCCCGGAGGGGCGCTCGGTGGTGGTGCTGGCAAAGAACGAGTTCGGGCTGCGCGAGCGCGAGCCCGGCGTGATGCCGCACGCCACCTTCGTACCGTTCACCGCGCAGACGCGGATGAGCGGCGTCGACATGGCCCCGGAGGCCAGCGTGGACGCCGGGGCGGCTGGAACGGGGCGCCGGGTCCGCAAGGGCGCCGCCGCCGCGGTGATGAAGTGGGTCCGCGAGAACGGCGGGCACCCCACCGAGCAGGTCGGCGAGATCGTGGACGGCATCAGCAGCACCGGCGGCACGCCGCTGGTCGTGGCCGAGCACATCGACGGTGAGCCGGCTCGCGCGCTGGGCGTCATCCACCTCAAGGACGTCGTCAAGTCCGGGATGCGGGAGCGGTTCGACGAGATGCGCCGAATGGGCATCCGGACCGTGATGATCACCGGCGACAACCCGCGTACCGCGAAGGCGATCGCTGACGAGGCCGGGGTCGACGACTTCCTGGCCGAGGCGACGCCGGAGGACAAGCTCGCGCTGATCAAGCGGGAGCAGGAGGGTGGCCGGCTGGTCGCGATGACCGGCGACGGCACCAACGACGCGCCGGCGCTCGCCCAGGCCGACGTCGGGGTGGCAATGAACACCGGTACGTCGGCCGCCAAGGAGGCCGGCAACATGGTCGACCTCGACTCCGACCCGACCAAGCTCATCGAGATCGTGGAGATCGGCAAGCAGTTGCTGATCACCCGCGGCGCGCTGACCACGTTCAGCATCGCCAACGACATCGCGAAGTACTTCGCGATCATCCCGGCCATGTTCGCCGGCCTCTACCCGAGCCTGGACGCGTTGAACATCATGCGGCTGTCCAGCCCGGAGTCGGCGATCCTGTCCGCGGTCATCTTCAACGCCCTGGTGATCATCGCGCTGATCCCGCTCGCCCTCCGTGGCGTGCGGTACCGGCCGGCCGCCGCGTCGAAGCTGCTCAGCCGCAACCTGTGGCTGTACGGACTGGGCGGCATCATCGTGCCGTTCATCGGGATCAAGCTCATCGACCTGCTCATCCAGTTCATCCCGGGGATTTCGTGATGCGCCTACCCAACTGGCTCGCCCAACATCTCGCCGCCCTGCGCGCCGTGCTCGTATTCACGGTGCTGCTCGGGCTGGTCTACCCGCTGGCCCTGGTCGCGATCGGCCAGCTGCCCGGCCTCAACCACAAGGCCGACGGCTCGCTGATCGACGAGGGCGGGAAGACGGTCGGCAGCGCGCTGATCGGCCAGTCCTTCACCGACGCGGACGGCAACCCCGTCGCCCGCTACTTCCAGTCCCGCCCGTCCGCCGCCGGCGACGGCTACGACCCGACCTCCACCTCGGCCAGCAACCTGGGCCCGGAGAGCGTGGTCGACACGATCTCCACCGACCCGGAGCAGGCCAGCGAGAGCCTGCTCACCCAGGTGTGCGGGCGCAGCAAGTCCGTTGGCGAGCTCAACGGCGTCGACGGCCGGCGCCCGTTCTGCACCGACGACGGGGTGGGGGCCGTGCTCGCGGTCTTCCGCGCCGATGGCCTGACCGGCCCGGTCACCCGGGTGGTCAGCGTCAACCAGGCCGCCCCGGCCACCCCGTTCGTGACCTCGTACCAGGGGATCACGGTGGAGTTGGCCCAGCCCGACGAGGACTACGTGGCCGCCGGTGGGGTGGTCACCCCGATCCGGGGCAACGCGCCCGCCGACCCGGCGGTGCCCGCCGACGCGGTCACCGCCAGCGGCAGCGGCCTCGACCCGCAGATCAGCCCGGCGTACGCCGAGTTGCAGGTGAACCGGGTCGCGCGGGAGCGCGGCGCGGACCCGGGGGCTGTCCGCCGGCTGGTGGACGAGCACACCACCGGGCGAGGACTCGGCTTCATGGGTGAGCCGGGAGTCAATGTGCTGGAGCTCAACCTCGCCCTCGACAAGCAGTTCGCCGCGCGCTGAGCACACTCGCAGGCGGGGCCGTGCCAACCGGGCACGGCCCCGCCCGCCGATCTGAGCAGGGAGGATGGTCCCCGTGCCACGCGGAGAACTGCGCATCTATCTTGGGGCCGCCCCCGGTGTCGGCAAGACGTACGCCATGTTGGAGGAGGCCCAGCGGCGTGCCGCGCGCGGCACCGACGTGGTGATCGGCTTCGTCGAGACCCACGGCCGCCAGCACACCGCGGCCATGCTTGGTGACCTGGAGCAGGTCCCCCGCCGCGCGATGAACTACCGGGGCGCCGAGTTCACCGAGATGGACCTGGACGCGGTGCTGGCCCGCCGGCCGGAGGTCGCGGTGGTCGACGAGTTGGCGCACACCAACGTGCCCGGCTCCCGGCACGACAAGCGCTGGCAGGACATTCAGGAACTGCTCGACGCGGGGATCGACGTGCTCTCCACGGTCAACGTGCAGCACCTGGAGTCGGTCAACGACGTCGTCGCCCAGATCACCGGCACCACCCAGCGGGAGACCGTGCCCGACGAGATCGTCCGCGCCGCCGAGCAGGTCGAGCTGGTCGACATGACCCCCGAGGCGCTGCGCCGACGGATGGCGCACGGCAACATCTACCGTCCCGACAAGATCGACGCCGCGCTGGGCAACTACTTCCGGGTCGGCAACCTCACCGCGCTGCGCGAACTGGCCCTGCTCTGGCTGGCCGACAAGGTCGACGAGCAACTCGACCGGTACCGCAGCCAGCAGGGCATCGAGGCCACCTGGGAGGCCAGGGAACGGGTCGTGGTGGCACTGACCGGTGGCCCCGAGGGCGAGACGCTGATCCGCCGGGCCGCCCGGGTCGCGGCCCGCAGCAAGGGCGCCGACCTGCTCGCCGTGCACGTCGCCCGCAGCGACGGCCTGGCCGGCGCGGACCCGGCCCAACTGGCCCGCCAGCGGGTGCTGGTGGAGAGTCTGGGCGGCACCTACCACCAGGTGCTCGGCACCGATGTGCCGGCCGCGCTTCTGGACTTCGCCCGCGGCGTGAACGCCACCCAGTTGGTGCTCGGCGCCAGCCGGCGGGGCCGCTTCGCGCAGATCTTCGCCCGGGGCGTCGGGGTGACCACCACCGCACTGTCCGGTGCGATCGACGTGCACCTGGTCAACCACACAGAGGCCGGCCGGGGCCGGCGGGCGGGGGCCGTGCCGGCGGCGCTGTCCCGGCGCCGCCGGCTGCTCGGCTTCGCGCTGGCCGGGCTCGGCATGCCGGCGCTGACCCTGCTGCTGTTGGTGCTGCCCGACCTGACCCTGACCAACGACATACTGCTGTTCCTCGTCGGCGTGATCGGGGTCGCCCTGGTCGGCGGGCTGTGGCCGGCCCTGGTCGCGGCGCTCGGCGGTTCGCTGCTGCTGAACTGGTTCTTCACGCCGCCGTTCCACGCGCTGACCATCGCCGAGGCGGATAACCTCCTCGCCCTGGCCGTCTTCGTCGGCGTGGCGCTGGCGGTGAGCTGGATCGTCGACGTGGCCGCGCGGCGGACCCGAGAGGCCGCCCGCGCCGCCGCCGACGCGCAGACCCTCGCCGCCGTCGCCGGTGGCGTGCTGCGCGGCGAACGACCGCTGCCCGCGCTGCTGGATCAACTTCGGGAGACCTTCGGGCTGCGTGCGGTGAGCGTGCTGGAGTTGGCCGAGGAGGCCAGTGGGCGCCCGGAGCGGGCCCGCGAGGAGCACGCCTGGTGCGTGGTGGCCAGCGTCGGCGACTCGCCGGCCTGCACGCCCGACGCCGGCGAGACGGCGGTGCCGGTCGACGAGCGGATCACCGTCGTGCTCAGCGGCCGACGGCTGGAGGCCGCCGACCGGCGGATCGTCGAGGCGTTCGCCGCCCAGGCCGCCGTCGCGCTGCGTCAGGAACGGCTGGCCGAGGAGGCGGCCACCGCCCGGCCCCTCGCCGCGGCGGACCGGATGCGTACCGCGCTGCTCGCCGCGGTCAGCCACGACCTGCGTACGCCGCTGGCGTCGGCGAAGGCCGCCGTGACCAGCCTGCGCAGCCACGACATCGAGTTCGACGAGCATGACCGCGAGGAGCTGCTGGAGACCGCCGAGGAGTCACTGGACCGGCTCGCCCGGCTGGTCGGCAACCTGCTGGACATGAGCCGGCTCCAGGCCGGCGTCCTCGGCATCACAGCGACCACGATCGGCCTGGAGGACGCCGTACCCCTGGCGCTGGACGAACTCGGCCCGCCCGCCGCCGCCGTCGGCACCGATATCCCGGCCGACCTGCCCGCGGCCACCGCCGACCCCGGCCTGCTGGAACGGGTGCTGGTCAACGTCATCGCGAACGCGCTGAGGTACAGCCCGCCCGGGCAGCCCCCCACCGTCACGGCGAGCGCGCACGCCGGCCAGGTGGAGCTGCGGATCATCGACCGTGGACCGGGCATCCCGGAGGACCAGTGGGAGCACGTCTTCCTGCCGTTCCAGCGCCTCGGCGACCGGGACAACCAGACCGGCGTCGGCCTCGGGCTTGCCCTGTCCCGGGGTCTGGCCGAGGCGATGGGTGGCAGCATCACCCCCGAGACCACCCCTGGCGGTGGACTCACCATGGTGCTGCGGCTGCCGGCCGCCGTGCAGACCAGCTCGGAGGGGCCACAGGAATGACGCGCATCCTGGTCGTCGACGACGAACCGCAGATCCTGCGGGCACTGCGGATCAACCTCCGCGCCCGCCGGTACGACGTGGATGTCGCCGGCACCGGGGCTGCCGCGCTGAAAGCCGCCGCCAGCCACCCGCCCGATCTGGTGGTGCTCGACCTCGGCCTGCCCGATATCGACGGGGTGGAGGTCATCCGTGGCCTGCGCGGCTGGACCACCGTGCCGATCATCGTGCTCTCCGGCCGGGCCGGCAGCGAGGACAAGGTCGCCGCGCTCGACGCCGGTGCGGACGACTACGTCACCAAGCCGTTCGGGGTGGAGGAGCTGCTGGCCCGCATCCGCGCGGTGACCCGGCGGCTCGGCGCGTCCAGCGAGGCGGTGCCCGCGCTGCGGATCGGCCGGCACACCGTCGACCTGGCCGACCACAGCGTGCGGCGGGACGACGGCACCGAGGTCAAGCTGACCCCCACCCAGTGGAGCGTGCTGGAGAAGCTGCTGCGCCACCCCGGCAAGCTGGTCAGCCAGCGCCAGCTCCTCCACGACGTGTGGGGCCCGGAGTACCAGAACGAGACCAATTACCTGCGGCAGTACCTGGCCCAGCTGCGGCGCAAGCTGGAGGACGACCCGGCCCGTCCCCGGCATCTCATCACCGAGCCCGGGATGGGCTACCGCTACCGGCCGTGACCGGCAGCGTCCGACCGTGGGCGACGTCAGTCCGCGGCAACCCGTAGCCTCTCGGCGGCGTCCAGGCGGTAGCCGATGCCATGCACGGTCGTGATGACCGGACCGCGCCCCGCCAGCTTCTGCCGTAGCCGACGCACGTGCACATCCACGGTTCGCGCGCCACGGCACATTTCGTAACCCCAGACCTCGCGCAGTAGCTGCCCCCGGGTGAGTGCCTGATGAGGGTGGCGGGCCAGGTGGAGCAGCAGGTCGTACTCGCGCCGGGTGAACGTCACCGGCTCGCCACTGAGCTGGGCGGTCCGGCGTACCGGTCGCAGCAGCAGCTCGGGGCGGGTTGGCTGGGGGGCGCCCGACAACCTGCGTGGTGTGGCACCGCCGTTGCCGAAGGATGCCGAAGGGCTGTCGATCCCGATGATCGGGCCGCCCGACGACACCTCCTGGTGGAGCACGCCGCTGGCGAGCGCGGAGACCCGTTCGGCGAACTCGGCCACCCGCTCGATGGCGGCCGCACCGGATCGGACCACGATGGAGATCTCGACCGTGACGATCTGCGGATCAGGTTCGGGCGCGGATGACGACCGGCGTCGCACGACCGGCAGCACGGTGACCGGGGACAGCATCTGGAGACCTCCGCAGAGACGGGCCCGGGTCGACCGGGGTCGGCGAATCCGACGCTACTGCCGGCTGCGTGGTCGCCAGCGCTCCGCTACGGGAACATCACGGCGACGCCGCCATTAGCTACGCGCCTTTGACGCGACCGATCCGACCCACCGGACGGACCACCGCGTCGACGTGATCGCACGGGTGACACCCTCCGGCAGAGATTGAAGAATTTCGTTCGCAGTGGCAGCGGCGTGGCCGCCGCTGCTCTACATCCGCGAGGCGCGCCGGATGGTCTCCGGGTACATGATGACCGAGCACGACTGCCGGTCTTCATGATCCTCGGGCAGGCCGCGGCCACCGCGGCGTCCCTGGCGCTCGCGGGGAACCTCGCCGTGCAGGCGGTGTCCGTGCCCGCCCTCCAGGCGCGGCTGCGCCAGGACGGCGCGGTGCTCGACTGGGCGCCGGCCGGCGAGGTGATCCTGGACAACGCGGCGGCCAGCGGGATCACCCGGGCCGGGACGTGGCTGCGCAGCAGCAGCATCGGCGGCTACTACGGCGCGGACTACGAGCACGACGGCAACGTCGGCAAGGGTGTCAACCGGCTTCGCTTCCGCCCGACGCTGCCCGCCTCCGGTTCGTGGACCGTGCAGCTGCGCTGGACCGCGAACCCGAACCGGGCGACGAACGTGCCGGTGGACATCGCGTACTCCGGCGGGGTGGCCACCCGGACGGTGGACCAGCGGCAGTCCGGGGGCCAGTGGGTGCCGCTGGGCACCTACCCGTTCACGGCGGGCACCGACGGGAGCGTGCTGATCCGTACCGAGGGCACGGACGGCCACGTGGTCGCGGACGCGGTGCGCTTCGTGCGCGCCTGACCAGCGACGGGGCCGACCGGGACCGGGTCGCCCCCGGCCCGTGGGCCGACGGGGGTGGCCGGTTCCCGGGCCGGCACGGTCGGCGCCGCCCGGTCGCCGAAGCTCGGGTCCAGCGGCGGCGCCACCAGCAGCGGGTCGACCTGGATCCGGTCGATGCCGAGCGGGCGCAGCATGCTGCGCAGCGCGGACTCGCAGAGTTCTTCCCACGGCTGATCCGCGCCCATCGCGGCGACCAGCAGTTCGGGCCGGGTGAAGGCGATGCCCACCCGCTGACCCTGTGGTGACCGGCCGGTCCGCACCGTCCCTACCAGCCGTCCCGGCAGCTCCCGCACCGGAACGGCGTAGATTATCGGGGCCTCGTCCATGGTCGGGGCGATCCTTTCCGTTCGTGCCGCCGCTCTGGCGGCGGATCCGACGCTACGGCGGGGTTGCCCGCCGTCGACCGGTCCGTTACGCGATCATCACGTCGATGCCGCCGATCGCTACGCGCCTTTGACGCGCGCCCGGCGGGCGCTTCCGCAGCGGCGGCGGTCACCGGCTGAACCGTTCGAGGTCGCGGGCGAAGCGGCGGATCGTGGCGGCCCGGGCCCAGGACGGGGCGGGCACCGCGACGACCGGCACGGCCGCCCTCGTCACGCAGTACCGGGTGACGTGACCGTGCGACCCGCCGAACCGGCGGCGTTCCGGGCTTCCGACGACGAGCAGGTCGGACTCCCGGTGCGCGTGGTCGACCAGCACCTGCCCGGCGTAGCCCTGCGTCGCCACCAGCCGCACGGGCACGTCCCGGGGCTGCCCGCCCAGCGCCGCGTCGAAGACGCCCCGCAGGTAGGCCAGGGCCGCCTGGTCGCACTCGTCCTGCCAGCGCCAGGTCAGCGTGCCGGGCCGCCAGGTCGGCGCGAAGACCCACGCCCGTACGGCGTCCAGCTGTGCGCCGTCGCGGCGGGCCAACTGCACCGCGCGGCGCAGCGCCTGCATCCCGGCGAACGACCGGTCGACTCCCACCACGATCCGTGGGGCGTTGCAGGGGCGGCTCATGCTGCGGGCACGGCCCACGCCGGGGCCTCCCGTGCGGCGCGCGGGTCGGCCGGCGTGGCCAGGTCGAGCGCGCGGAGGATGAAGTGCGCCACCACCACCTCCACCCCGGCGCGGCGGCGCAGGTCGGCCACGGCGCGGTGCAGCACGGTCATGCTGTCGGCGGAGAGCCGCACCACGGCGTCCACGTCGGCGGCGATCCACCAGGCGGCGACGGCGCACGGCTCGTGCCGCAGGTACTCCACCAGGTGACTGCCGGGCGCGGACGGGCCGAGCCGGACGCTGACCAGCGCCTCGTGCCGCCGTTCGGGCTCGTCCGGCCCGGTCGTGGGAGGTTCCGCCAGGGGGTCGGGGCCGCCATCCGGTGGCGCGTCGTCCCACGCCGCCGGTGTCTCCGTACCGGCCGGCAGGTGTCCCCGTTCCCAGCGTGTCATCCGCCAAGGACTCATGGACCCATCGTCACCACCCGGCGACGGCGGACGGCCCCTCGATACGCCGTTCTGACGGGCCACCGCCGATTCTTGACGCCCTGTTCACGGCGGCCGCCGCTGGCGGGACCGGGCGCGACGAGTAGCCTTCCTGAGGGGCCAACGGTGGGCGTACGAGGGGGACCGGTGCGGACGACGACGGTGGACATTCCGACGGGCGACGGGGTCGCGGACGCGTGCCTCACCCGGCCGGACGGGGACGGCCCGTTTCCGGCGGTGCTGCTCCTCCAGGACGCCTTCGGCCCGCGCCCGCGCCTGGTGGAGATGGCGGAGCGGATCGCCGCCCGGGGCTACCTCGTGCTGACGCCCCACCTCTTCTACCGGGCCGGCCGCGCACCGCTGTTCGATCTGTCCCGCCTCGGCGAGGCGGACCAGCGCGGCGCGATCTTCGAAAGGGTCATGCCGTTGGTCCGGGCGCTGACCGCCGACGTGATCAGCCGGGACACCGGCTCGTACCTCGACTTCCTGGCGGCCCGCGACGACGTCCGGCCGGGCCCCGTCGTGGTCACCGGCTACTGCATGGGTGGCACGAACGCCCTGCGGGCCATTGAGGCGCACCCGGACCGGATCGCCGCCGCAGCCAGCTTCCACGGCGGGCGGATCGTCACCGACGCGCCGGACAGCCCGCACCTGGGCGTCGCCTCGATCACCGGTGAGGTGTACTTCGGGCACGCCGACGAGGACCAGTCGATGACGCCCGAGCAGATCGCGACGTTGGAGAAGGCGCTCGACGCCGCCGGCGTCCGGTACCGCTCCGAGGTGTACGCGGGCGCGCACCACGGCTACACCATGTCCGACACCCCCGCGTACGACGAGCGGGCCACCGAGCGGCACTGGGCCGCCCTGTTCGACCTGCTGGACCGGACCCTGCCCACCGGCTGACTCATCGCGCCCGACCTGCGCTGACGCGGCACACCGGGGCCGGCCGTCAGTCGAAGCCGCCCGAGGCGTCGGAATCGTCGCGGGATCGGCCCGGTGTGAAACGGGTGGTGACGCTGAACTGGCCGTCGGACTCCATCCGCACCTCGCGGACCTCCGCGAGGTCGGTGACACCGTGCTTGCGCAGCAGGGTGTGCAACTCCTCGTTGGTGATCAGTTCCCGGCGCATGTTCTCGCGCATGATCCGGCCGTCCCGCACCAGCACCAGCGAGCCCGGCCGGATGAGCCGGGCGGCGGCCTGCCAGCGGTACGCGACGGCGTTCAGCAGGTACGACCAACCGATGATCACGGCGACCAGCAGCACCCCGTCGGTGATCGAGTTGTAGCCGCCCGACATACCGTTCTGCGCCGCGTCGGCGAGCAGCACGATCACCAGCAGGTCGGTGACGCCGGTGGTGCCGCTCTCGCGCTTGAGGATGACCCGCAGCAGCGTGAAGAGCGCGAGGTACATGACGCTGCCCCGGACCACGATCTCCAACAGCGGGGTGTCCGGGACGAACAGCTCTTCCCAGTCGGCCACCTGACGGGCTACCCGCGGGTGGCCCCGCCATGCCTGCCGCCCGCGCCACCCGGGGCCCGCTGGCGCGGACGGTCAACGGCGCAGCAGCACCGGCCCGGCGTCGATCCGGGTGCGGAACAGCGCGTACGGCCGGCGCCGCAGGTCCTGACCCCGCTGGTACTGCGCCTGCCGGTGCAGCTGGTTGGCGGTGACGTAGAGGTGTCCGTCGGCGGCCACCGACATGGTGTCCGGCCAGAGCAGCCGCGGATCGTGGACCAGGGTCTCGTACTCACCGTCCGGCAGCCGACGCAGCACCGCGTTGTGCTCGTACGAGGTGAGGTAGAGCCGCCCCGCGTCGTCGCTCTCCAGCCCGTCCGACGCGGTGCCCTTGTCGCCCTCGTCGACCACGGTCGCCGCGACCGCCTCCTGGGTGACGCCCGGGTCGGCCAGCGCCTCGGTGGACACGCTGTACCAGCGCCGGGACGCCAGCGGGCAGTAGTGCAACCGGGTGCCGTCGGCCGAGATGGCGATGCCGTCGGAGCCCATGGTCACTGGCTTCGGCGGCCCGTCCGCCGGCCGTTCGAGGAACGGTCGGCCCTCGACCACCGGGCGGAACGTCGCCAGTGGCTCCGCCTTCGTGGACGGGTGCTCGTGCAGCCGCCGCCACGAGGCTCCGCTGGCCAGGTCCACCACGATGATCCCGTTCGGCCCGGAGGCCGCCGAGTCGGTGATGTAGGCGACCCCCGACTCGCCCCGCCGCAGGTCGAAGCGGACGTCGTTGAGGTACGTCGTCGGCAGCGCCACGTCGGTCGGGAAGGTGATCACCTGGGCCACGGTGTCGGTGTCCAGGTCGATCCGCACCAGCTTCGGCCCACCCGGCTTCGTCGGCTGGAACATCGGGCTGCCGGTGTCCACTACCCAGAGTCGGTCGGCCGGGTCCACGACGATGCTCTGCACCGAGACGAACGCGCCCGCGTCGTCGTTGCCGGACGGGTCGTTCCACTGCTGGTCGGGGTAGGGCACCTCCCGACCGTCGCGCAGCTCGACCACGGTGGCCGGCACCTCGTCGCCCCACTTCGGGAAGTTGACGAAGATCCGGCCCCGGTGCGAGACGCTCACCCCGGTCGGCATCGGACCGGTGAAGGTGTGCACCAGCTCCAGCTCACCGAGCGGCTCGTCACCGACCGGCCCGTTCATGACGCCCGTCCCACAGATCTCATCGTTCGCCCCCAACGGTCGGCCGGACCCACGCCGGCCGTTGGGGTTCTTCCCTTCCCGGGGTCCGCTATGCCTGCCGTCAGGCGAAGTCGGGCGCGGCGGCGAGCGCGGTGGGCAGGCCGGGGACCGGGACGTCCACCGCGAGCAGCGCGCCGTCCAGTGGACCGGCCGGCGCGAGCCCGTACCGGGCGGTGCCGATGAAGAGCCGACGCAGGTCGGGGCCGCCCAGGCAGATGCCGGCCGGCTGGGTCGCCGGTAGGCGGATCTCCCGGTCCAGCGTGCCGTCCGGCCGGTAGCGGCGCACCGCCGAGCCGCCCCACAGCGCGACCCAGAGGTGACCCGCCGCGTCGACCGTCATCCCGTCCGGGCCACCGTCGTCGGCGGCCAGCCGCAGGAACGGCTCCCGCCCGTGCAGGGCCCCGGTAAGCGGGTCGACGCTGAACCGATCGACCTCGCCACGCGGTGAGTCGGCCAGGTACATGGTGGTCCCGGCCGCGTCGAACGCCGGGCCGTTCGGCACCGTCAGTCCGGTCACGGCCGGCACCGGGGCCGCGCCCGGGACCAGCCGGTACAGCGTGCCTGCACCGGGCACCCCGGCGTACGTCATGCTGCCCGCCCAGAACCGCCCGTGCGGGTCGGCGACCGCGTCGTTCATCCGGGCCGGCTCGGGCCCGTCGGCGACCAGGTCGGCGACCGGCGCGGGGTCGCCGGTGGCGGGCAGCAGCGCGACGCCGGTCCCGGCGGCGGCCAGCCACTCGCCGGGCCGCTCGGCCACCGGGGCGACGGCACCGAGCGGGACGTCCAGCCGGCGCAGCTCCCGCAGCGGGCCCGGTCGCTCGCCGCCGGCCTCCAGCAGCCGCCCGGCCAGCAGGTCGACCAGGACCAGCCGGCCGTCGACCCAGCGCAGCCCCTCGCCCAGCTCCAGCCGGTCCGCGCTCCACGCGGTCGGTTCGGTCAGCTCCATCTCGCTCCTCTGAAGATCCGTGCGGTGGTCAGCGCACGGTGCCACCGGGCCCGTGGTCGAGCAGCGTCAGCTCCGCCCGGTCGGGCAGGCCCTCCCAGTCACCCCGGGTGGCGACGGCGAACGCGCCGGTGGTGACCGCCCGGTCCAGCCGGGCCGGCACGTCCGCCCCGTCCAGCCAGCCGGAGAGCAGGCCGGCCACGAAGGCGTCACCGGCGCCGACGGTGTCCACCACCGGCACCGTCCGGGCCTGCCGGTGCACGCTGCCGCTCGCGCTGTGGCTGGTCGCACCGTCGCCACCGTGCTTCACGACGACCTCGGTCACGCCGGCCGAGAGCAGCGCCGCGACCGGGTCGGTCGCGTCGGTCAGCACGGCCAGCTCGTCGTCGGAGGCCACCACCAGGTCGATCGAGGGCAGCAGCGGCCGCAGCGCGGCGGCGGCCTCGTCGACCGACCAGAGCCGATTCCGGTGGTTGACGTCCAGGCAGACGGTGCTGCCCGCCGCGCGGGCGAGCCGCACCGCCGCCACCACGGCCTGGTACGGCTCGGCGCCCAGCGCGCAGGTGATGCCGGTGACGTGCAGCAGCCGGGGCGGTGACCCGGGCGGGTCGAAGGCGGGGGTGACGTCCGCGGGGCGCAGCCGGGAGCCGGCGGACCCGGTGCGGTGGTAGGTGACCCGGTTGATGTCGGCGACCCGGGACTCGAAGAGGATCAGCCCGGTGGGGGCCGTCGGGTCGACCCGGGACCAGGTCAGGTCGACGCCCTCGGCGCGCAGCGTGCGGCGGACCAGTTCGCCGGGCTCGTCGGCGCCGGTGACCCCGACCCAGGCGGCCCGGTGGCCGAGCCGGGCCAGGCCGATCGCCACCGTGGACTCGGACCCGGCGACCGAGATGCCGGCGGTGCCGCCCAGCCGCAGCGGGCCGGTGGTGCGGAACGCCGCCATCGTCTCGCCGAGGGTCAGCAGGTCGGTCATGGGCGGACCGCCGAGAGGAACGCGGCAGCGCGCTCGCGCAGCGCCGCCGGATCGCCGCCGCGAACCGCGTCGCCGAGCAGCGGGGAGCCGACGCCGACCGCCGTGGCGCCCCGGTCGAGGTAGCGCCGTGCACCGTCGGCGTCGACACCGCCGACCGGCACGAACGCGGTGCCGGGGAACGGGTCGCGCAGCGCGCCGAGGTAGTCGGGCCCGCCCAGCGAGGCCGGGAAGAGCTTGACCGCGCTGGCTCCACCACTGTTGGCCTGCACCACTTCGGTGGGGGTGAGCGCACCGGCGAGCACCGGCAGCCCGAGCCGGCCACCCTCGGCGAGGCTCGGCGCCAACGCCGGAGTGACCAGGAAGGTGGCACCCGCGTCGGCCGCCGCGCGGGCGTCCTCGGCGCTGAGGACGGTGCCCGCACCCAGGGCGAAGTCCGGCCCGAGTGCGGCCCGGGCCCGCCGGATGGTGCCGAGCGCGTCGGCGCCGGTCAACGAGACCTCGACCAGCGCGACGCCGCTCTCGGCCAGGGTGAGCACCGCCGCCAGCGCGGCGGCCGGGTCGGGGCCGCGAACGATCGCCAGCAGTCGGTGGGCACGCAGCTCGTCGAGCAGGTTCATCGCGGGCGTCCTCCGTGGAGTCGGTGGGCAGAGAGGGTGAGTCGCCAGGCGACCTCACCGGCGGACGGAACGACCGCCGCGTCGGACGGACCGGCATCGGCCAGGTCGAAGGCGGCGCCGAGCATCGGTTCGACGCCGATGCTGCGGTAGGGCGTGGTGGCCGGCCAGCCGCGCAGGTTGCGCCAGAGCGCGGTGCTGCGGGGCTGGTCGTCGCACTCCAGCTCCAGGGTCAGCCGGTCGGCGCCGTCGGTCACCTGAACCCGGGGGCAGTCGAGCAGCACGGCACCGAGTGCGGTTCCGTCGTCCGGGCCCAGCGTATCCAGCGTCAGCCCGGCCGGCGCGGGCCAGGTGCCGGTCAGAAAGGGGCTGCCGGCGGGCCAGGTGCCTGGCGGCAGCAGGTCGGCGGCCTCCGGGTACAGCCGGGTCGGGGTGCCGGCCGGGGCGTCCAGACGGGCGGTGGGGGAGAGGTCGAGCAGGGCGTGCGCCGCCCAGACGAACCGGTGGCCCGGATCCGCGCTCAGCCGGTAGTCGGTTACCACCACGCCGTCCGAGTTGGTGATCCGGCGGATCAACGTGAACGTGGGCCGCTCGATGGCCGCCGTGCCGACGCCGGCTGCCCGCCACGGCCGTGACCACACCTCGCCGTGGTCGGGCCGGCCGCGCACGGTGGGCAGGCATTCCTCCAGCCCGCCGGCGTCGACGAACGCGTCGTCGGGGCGTACCTCGTGCCGGCCGGCCTCCGGTCCGCGCCAGAGCCATTCCCGGCCGCCGCCGTGCAGGCTGGTCCACCGGCCGCCGTGCGCCGCGTCGTACGCCATCCGCAGCGGCACCGGCTCGAGCCCGGCCGCCCCGGTCACCATTCGGCGAACGACCCGTCGCGGTGCTGCCAGACCGGGTTGCGCCAGGCGTGCGGGGTACGGGCGGCCTCGCGGACCGCCGCCTCGTCCACCGTGATGCCCAGGCCGGGCCGGTCCAGCCGGGCGATGTGCCCGTCCACGAACCGGAACGGCTCCCGGTCGATCACGTAGTCCAGCAGCTCGGAGCCGGAGTGGTAGTGGATGCCGATGCTCTGCTCCTGGATCAGGAAGTTCGGGGTCGCGAAGGCCACCTGGAGGCTGGCCGCCAGGGAGATCGGGCCGAGCGGGCAGTGCGGGGCGAGCAGCGCGCCGTACGTCTCGGCCAGCGCGGCGATCCGGCGCACCTCGGAGATCCCGCCGGCGTGCGACAGGTCCGGCTGGACCACGGTGACCCCGGCCTGCAACGGGCCGAGGAACTCGGAGCGGCCGTAGAGCCGTTCGCCGGTGGCCACCGGGATCGGCGTGCCGGCGACGATGTCCCGCAGGTGGTGGGCCTGGTCGGGCAGGACCGGTTCCTCCACGAAGAACGGGCGCAGGGGGGCCAGCTCGGGCAGGATCCGGCGTACGGCGGCCAGCCCGGCCCGACCGTGGAAGTCCAGCGCGATGTCCCGGTCGGGGCCGAGCACCTCCCGGGCGGCGGCGACCCGGCCGATCACCGCGTCCACCTCGGCGGAGGTGGGGATCGCGGAGAGTCGCCCGCAGGCGTTCATCTTGACGCCGGTGAGACCGGCGGCGGCCTGCGCGGCGGCGGCGTCGGCCACCTCGTCCGGCTCGTCCCCGCCGATCCAGGAGTAGATGCGCACCCGGTCGCGGACGGCCCCACCGAGCAGGGCGTGCACCGGCACCCCGTACGCCTGGCCGGCGATGTCCCAGAGTGCCTGGTCGAGGCCGGCGACGGCGCTGGAGAGGATCGGGCCACCGCGGTAGAAGCCGCCCTTGGTGAGCACCTGCCAGTGCTGCTCGATCCGCAGTGGATCCTCACCGATCAGGTACTCGGAGAGCACCTCGACCGCGCTGCGCACCACCTCGGCGCGCCCCTCGACCACCGGCTCACCCCACCCGACCAGCCCGGCGTCGGTCTCCACCCGGCAGAACAACCACCGTGGCGCGACCAGGAAGGTCTCGATCCGCTCGATCTTCACCGACTGCCCCTCTGTCCCCGTGCCTTCTCGACGTCCCGGACGGCCTTGTCCAGCAACTCACGCATGGCGGTCTCGGTCGCCGTCTCGTCCCGCGCCCGCAGCGCGTCGACCACAGCGCGGTGGCTGGGCACCGGGTCGTCGTGCGCGTCGCCGCCGTGCACCAGCCGGTCCCGCTCGGCGAGCCCGGTCTCCATCACCACCTCCATCCGCTCCAGCAGTTCGTTGTGGGTGGCGGCGAGCAGCGCCCGGTGGAAGGAGAGGTCGGCGGCGACGGCGGCGGCCGGGTCCCCGTTGGCCTCGGCCATCTCGGCCAGTGCCTGGTCCAGGGCGGCGATGTCGTCCTCGGTGGCCCGGCTGGCGGCGAGCCGCGCGGCGGCCGGCTCGATGATGGCGCGTACCTCGTGCAGCTGGTCGAGCAGCCTCTCGTCGGGGCCCTCGGCGAACTGCCAGCGGATGACGTCCCCGTCGAGCAGGTTCCAGTCGGCGCGCGGCCGGACGAACGTGCCGCGCTTCTGCCGGGCGTCGACGATGCCTTTGGCCGTGAGGACCTTCAGCGCCTCGCGCAGCGCCGTCAGGCTGACGTCGAACTCCTCCTGCAACGCGGCGATGTTCAGGGTCGCCCCTGCGGCGATCTCACCGGTGAGGATGCGGCGGGCGATGGCTTCGACGGTCTGCCCGTGGACGCCGCGGCGTGCGTACTGTGCCAATGCTCTCCTGGCCTTTTCGCTGGTCGGTATCGATCTCTCAGGCCGAGGCTTTCACCGCGGTCCAGCCACCGTCCACCACGAGGCTCGCGCCGGTGACGTAGGCGGCGTCGGGTGAGGCGAGGAAGGCCACCGTCGCGGCCACCTCGTCCGGAGTGCCGAACCGCTTGGCCACGGTCTCCGCGACGCTGCGCCGGCGGTCCTCTTCGGACACCTCGGCCCAGGCGCCGGTGAGGATCGGGCCGGGCAGCACGGTGTTGACCCGCACCTGCGGGCCGTACTCCACGGCGAGCTGGCGGCCGAGCGCGACGAGGCCGCCCTTGGCCGCGGCGTACGCGGGCCGGCCGGGCAGCCCGACCAGCGCGTGCACCGACGAGATCAGCACGACCGCGCCCGAGCGCGCCCGCAGGTCGTCGAGGCAGGCGCGCACGCCGAGGAAGGAGCCGGTGAGGCTGACCCCGAGCTGCTGGTCCCAGGACTGCCGGCTGGTCTCGTGCGCCGGCGCGACCTGGACGGCGTACGCGGTGCTGACCAGGATGTCCACCGGGCCGAGGGCGCCGTGCACCGCTGTCACGGCGGCCGACCAGTCGGCCTCGTCGCTGACATCGCCCATTACGGACAGTGCGCGATGACCCTGGGCGGTCAGCTCGTCGGTCAGCGGGCTCGGGTCGGCCACGTCGAGCAGGGCGACTGCCGCTCCCTCGGCGGCGAACCGCCGGGCGGTGGCCGCGCCGATCCCGCCCATCGCGCCAGTGACCAGCGCAGTCTTGCCTTCGAGCCGCCGCATAAGCTGATCCACCTGACCCTCGCCGTGGTCTCATCTAATCATTAATTACGAAGATATCTTGACAGCCGACGAGGGCCGATGCAACCTTCTGGTCACAGCATTCACATGGCCGACACATCGCGCAGTGACGCTACGTGTCGTAGAGGAAGGACACCCCCGTGAGCGACTTCGACCCCGGTCGCCGGCGATTCCTTGGCCACCTCGGGCTCGCCGGCCTGGGCGCCCTCGGCGCCAGCTCGTTTCTCAGCGCGTGCGCCAGCTCCGCCAGCGGGCCGACGGCGGGCAAGGGCTCCGGCGCGGTCACCGTCCAGTCCAACCTCTCCTCGCCGCAGGCCAAGGCGGCGATGGAGAAGCTGATAGCGAACTTCAACGCGCAGGGCAAGGGCACGGCGAGTCTCAACACGATCGCCTCGGAGACCTTCCGGACCCAGCTGCCGACCTATCTGACCTCGGCCAACCCGCCGGACCTCTACACCTGGTACGCGGGCTCCGTCGCCAACGACTACGCCGGCCGCAACCTGCTACTCGACGTCTCCGACGTCTGGAAGTCGCTGGGCGACTACCCGCAGTCGCTGCGCACCCTCTCCACCGACGCCAGCGGCAAGCAGATCTTCGTGCCGATGAACAACTACTGGTGGGGCTTCTTCTACCGCAAGTCCAACTTCGCCAAGTGGGGCGTGCAGGAGCCCAAGACCTGGACCGAGTTCCTGGCGCTGTGCGAGACGCTGAAGAGCAAGGGCATCCCGCCGATCGGCATCGGTCTCGGCGACACCCCGTGGGTCGCCTCCGCCTGGTTCGACTACCTCAACATCCGGATCAACGGCGCCCCGTTCCACCGCGAGCTGCTCGCCGGCAAGCAGCGCTTCGACGACCCCAAGGTCAAGGCGGTCTTCACCCGCTGGCGCGAGGCCCTGCCCTACTTCGACCCCAAGGGCAAGGCGTACCCGTTCCAGGAGGCGACCACCGCGCTGCTGGCCGGCAAGACCGGCATGTTCCTGATCGGCACCTTCTTCGCCGACGCGGCGCCCAAGGACGCTCTCGGCGACCTGGACTTCTTCCGGTTCCCGATCATCGACCCGGCGGTGCCACTGGCCGAGGAGGCCCCGACGGACGGCTTCTTCGCCAGCGCGAAGACCGCCAACCCGACCGGCACCAAGGCCCTGCTCACCTACCTGGCCGGCGTCGAGGCGCAGGAGGCGTACGTCAAGGCCAGCTCCGGCATCGTGCTGCCGGCCAACCCCAGGGCCAAGGCATCCGACTCGCCGCTGGTCACCAAGGGCAAGGCGATGCTGGACGAGGCCAAGGAGCTGACCCAGTTCTTCAACCGCGACTCCAGCGACGCGCTCCAGCCGACCGCGGACACCGCGCTGACCAAGTTCATCGACAAGCCGGACCAGATCGACGCGATCCTGCGGGAGTGGCAGACCGGCGCCGAGAAGGTCTTCAAGGGCTGACGTGACAGCAACGATCTCCACGACTCCGGTCACCCCCACCCGGCGGCGGCGACGGTCGGCTCGACTGTCGCCGCTGCTGGTGGCGTTCGTCCTGGTGCCGTTCGCGGTGGAGAGCGTCTGGGTCTTCTGGCCGGCGCTCCAGGGCTTCTGGTTCTCCCTCACCCGCTGGGACGGGATGTCGCCGCCCACCTTCGTCGGCGTCGACAACTACGTCGAGATGGCCGGTGACGCCACCTTCCGCGGGGCGCTGCTCAACACGGTGATCTGGCTGGTGCTCTTCGGCGGCCTCTCCGTGCTGGGCGGCTTCGGCATGGCGCTGGTCCTGCAGAAGGAGCGGCGCGGGGTCGGCTTCTACCGGGCCGCGCTGTTCACCCCGGTGGTGTTCTCGCTGGTGGTGACCGCGCTGGTCTGGCGGGTCTTCTACCAGCCCGACGGCATCGCCGACACGCTGCTGCGGGCCGTCGGCCTGGAGCAGCTGATCCGGCCCTGGCTCGCCGACCCGCAGACCGCGCTGTACGCGGTGATCCTGCCCGCGCTGTGGCGGCAGATCGGCTACGTCATGGTGCTGTTCCTGGCCGGGCTGAAGGCGATCGACCCGGCGCTGCACGAGGCGGCCCGGATGGATGGCGCCAACTCCTGGCAGCGGCTGCGACACGTCACCATCCCCCAGCTCAAGGGGGTCAACGCCGTCGTGCTGTCGGTCATCGTGATCGACTCGCTGCGCTCGTTCGACATCGTCTGGTCGCTCACCAAGGGCGGGCCGTACCACTCGTCGGAGCTGCTCAGCACCTACATGTACTCGACCGCGTTCCAGAGCCTGCGGCTGGGCTACGCCTCCGCGATCGCCGTGGTGATCTTCGTGCTCGCGCTGGCCGTCATCCTCGGCTACCTGGTCCGCGCGTTCCGGGAGGAAGCGTGATGAACAAGCTCCGTACCGGGGGCTTCCACACCGGCATGATCCTGCTCTCGCTGCTCTGGCTGGGTCCGGTGATCTGGGTCGTGGTGATGTCCACCCGATCGTTCGACGACATCGCCGCGCACGGCGTGGGCAGCCTGCCCCGATCGTTCACCCTGGACACCTACCGGCAGGCCTGGACCGACGGCGGCGAGCTGCGCGCGTTGGTCAACAGCATGCTGGTCACCGTCCCGTCGGTGGCGTTGAGCCTGGGGCTGGCCGCGATGGCCGCGTTCGCGCTGAGTCGCTTCCGGATCCCCGGGCGGCGGACCATCCTGCTGCTGATGCTGGCCGGCAACCTGCTGCCACCGCAGATCCTGCTCATTCCGGTGGCCAAGTTCAGCGAGCTGACCGGCCTGTACGACACGCTCTGGGCGTTGATCGCGGTGCAGGTCGGCTTCGGGCTCGGCTTCTACACCTTCGTCCTGCACGGCTTCATGCGGGACCTGCCGGGCGAGATCCAGGAGGCGGCCACGATCGACGGCGCCGGCACCGCGCAGATCTTCACCCGGGTGATGCTGCCGCTGACCCGGCCCGCGCTGGCCGCTCTCGGGGCGCTCTCCTTCACCTGGATCTTCAACGACCTGCTCTGGGCGATCACCGTGCTGCGCACCGACGACAACATGCCGGTCACCCCGGCGCTGCTCGGCCTCCAGGGGCAGTTCGTCTCGTCCTGGAACGTCATCGCCGCCGGCACGGTCATCGCGGCCGTCCCGACGGTCGCGGTCTTCCTGCGCTTCCAGCGGCACTTCGTCTCCGGCCTGGCGCTCGGAGCGGTCAAGTGACCGCCGCGACGGGGCAGCGCTGGACGCTGCGCGGCGCGCACACCGAGTACACCGTGACCGTGCCCGCGCACGGCCGTTGGCTGGAGCTGGTCGCGTGGGGGCCGCACGGGGTCTCCGACGGGCCGTCCCCGGTCGCCTACGACGGGCCGGTGCCGTTCCTCACCGCCGGGGACGCCGCCCCCATCGAGTACGCCACGGACGCGGACCGCCCGTTCACCGGAGCCGACCTGGTCATCGAGACCTCGAACGGGCAGCGACGGGTGGGCTTCATACACACCGATGCGCGGGTCGACGCCGACCAGCGGGAGCTGGCGGTCGAGTTCGCCGACCCGGTCACCGGGCTGCGCGCCACCGTGCACTACCGGGTGCCGGCCGGCACCGACGTGGTGCAGCGGTGGGTCGAGCTGGCCAACGACGGCAGCGGTCCGCTGCGGATCGTCCGGGCCGGGTCGGCCGGGTTCTGCGTACCGACGCCGCACGGCGCGCTGCTCAGCCACCAGTGGGGGCAGTGGGAGCAGGAGTTCCAGCTCGCCCACGTCGAGCTGGGCCACGGCACGTTCAGCATCGGCAGCTCCCAGGGCGTACCCGGGCATCTGCACGTGCCCTGGCTGGCCGTCCGCGACACCGCCGAGCCGACCGGCCCGGCCTGGGCGGTGGCCCTGGCCTGGACCGGTTCGTGGGAGATCAGCGCCGAGCGGGACACCGGCGGTCTGACCCGCGTCCGCGCCGGGCGCCAGCTGGTCGACGGCCCGCTGGACCTGGCCCCCGGCGACCGGCTGACCCTGCCCGAGGTCACCGGGGCGTACAGCCCGGACGGCCTGGACGGCCTGGCCCGGGTCTGGCACACCCACCAGCGGCTGCTCGCCGGAGACCGGCTCACGCCCCGCCCGGTGCTCTACAACTCGTGGGAGGCCACCTACTTCGCGGTCGAGGCCAAGAGCCAGTTGGCGCTCGCCGAGATCGCGGCCGAGCTGGGCGTGGAGACGTTCGTGGTGGACGACGGCTGGTTCATCGGCCGTGACGACGACACCGCGGGGCTGGGTGACTGGATGCCGGACCCGGCGAAGTTCCCGGCCGGGTTCGACTCGTTCATCGCCGACGTCCGGGCGCTCGGGCTCAACTTCGGGCTCTGGGTCGAGCCGGAGTGCGTCAACCCGAAGTCGACCCTCTACGCCGAGCACCCGGAGTGGGTGTACTCCGTCGACGGCCGGCCGCTCACCCCGGTACGCAACCAGTACCTGCTCGACCTGGGCCGGCCGGAGGTCGCCGAGTTCGTCCACTCCACCGTGGACGGCCTGCTCCGCCGGTACGACATCGACTACCTGAAGTGGGACTTCAACCGGCCGCGTACCGAGCCGGGACGCCCCGGCGGGGCCGGTCCGTTCGACCTCGACGGCGCGCACGTGGCCAACCTGCACCGGATCTACGAGCGGCTGCGCCGAGACCACCCCGGCGTGCTCGTCGAGGCCTGTGCCGGCGGGGGCGCGCGGACCGACCTGGCGATGGCCGCCCGGGCCGACGTCTTCTGGCCCAGCGACAACACCGGCCCGCTGGACCGGCTGGCCATCCAGTACGGCTTCCTGCACGCCAACGCCCCGCACCTGCTCAGCTCCTGGGTCACCGACGCGCCCGGCCTGTTCGACCCGCGCCCACGAACGCTGGCGTTCCGGTTCGTGCTCGCGATGGCCGGCGTGCTCGGCATCGGCGCGGACATCCGGGCATGGACTCCCGCGCAGCGGGCCGAGGCGGCCGGCTGGATCGCCCGGTACAAGGAGATCCGGGACGTCGTCACGCGCGGCGCGGTGCACCTGATCGGTGGCCCCGACCAGGCCCGCTGCGCCGTGCAGTACACCGCGCCGGACGAGCGCCGGGTGGTCGTCCTGGCCTGGCACACCGGCCGACTCGACGGCGCCGGCCTGCTGCCGTCCCGCCCGGTCCGGCTGCCGCTGCGCGGCCTCGACCCGGCCGCCCGCTACCGGCACGGCGACCGGCACTACTCCGGCAGCCACCTCAGCACCTTCGGCCTGCCGGTGCACTGGAGCGCGACCCACGACGCCGACCTCATCGTGCTGCGCCGCGACTGAGGCCGGGGCACCACCACCCCACCCCCGAGGGACAGGAGTACCCCACGATGCGCCTGATCCGACCGCTGACCGTCGCCCTGGCCGTGCTCGGCCTGGGCCTGGTCGGCCCGGTGCCGGCCACGGCCGGCCCACCGCACACCGACCCACCCCGAGCCGGTGGCCCCGGCCGGCCCGGCCACGCCCCGGCCGCCACCGGCGCCGAGGACCAGGGTGCGCCGACCTTCTTCAACAGCGGGCTCGCCCCGACGCCCTACCAGGGCTGGAACACCTACTTCGGTCTCGGTGGCGATCCCACCGAGGCCGAGGTCAGGTCGGTCACCGACTTCATGGTCAGCAGCGGCCTGCGGGACGCCGGCTACACCTACGTCTGGATCGACGGCAACTGGGCCGCGCCCACCCCGCGCGACGAGGCCGGCAAGCTCGTCGCCGACCCGGCCCGGTTCCCCGGTGGGATGCCCGCGCTGGCCGCGTACATCCACAGCAAGGGGATGAAGGCCGGCATCTACACCGACGCCGGGCCGTACCTGCCGGGCCAGTGTGGGCTCGGCAGCAACGGCCACTACCAGGCCGACATCGCCCAGTTCGCCGGCTGGGGCTTCGACGCGCTCAAGGCCGACTGGCTCTGCGGACGCGCCGCGGGCCTCGACCCGGAGAGCACGTTCCGAGAGCTCGCCGAGGCGGTACGCCGGTCGCCCCGGCCGATGCTGCTCAACATCTGCAACCCGGTCAGCTCCGACTGGGGCGGCGGCCCGTACACACCGGAGCAGCTCTCCACCTGGACCTACACGTACGCGCCCACCGTCGCCGACTCCTGGCGGACCTACACGGACGTCGGGCTCACCGACCCGACGCCGCAGTGGGCGTTCCCGTGGGTGCTGCGCAACATGGACGTCAACGCGTACCACCCGGCGGCCACCGGGCCGGGGCACTACAACGACCCGGACTACCTGCTGCCGATGCGTCCGCTGCCCGGCGGCGGGTACGAGCTGAGCCTGGAGGAGTCCAAGACGCAGCTCGGCATGTGGTCCATCATGGCCGCGCCGCTGGTGATCGGCTCCGACCCGCGGGGCCTGCCCAGCGAGATGATCTCGGCGCTGACCAACCCCGAGATCATCGCGGTGAACCAGGACCGGCTGGTCCGGCAGGGCGTCAAGGTCGCCGACACCGGGGTCGACGCGCAGGTCTGGAGCAAGGTGCTCACCGGCTCGGGCCGGCGGGCCGTCGCGCTGCTCAACCGGCACGACACCGCCCAGGAGATCACGGTCAACTTCGCCGACGTCGCGCTCGGCGGGCCGGTCGCGGTCCGCGACCTGTGGGCCCGCACCACCGTCGACGCTCAGCCGGGCACCGCCGGCGTGCAGCCGTTCACCGGCTCGTACACCGTCCAGGTCCCCGCGCACGGGGTGGCCATGCTCGGCCTGACCGGCACCGACCAGGTCGCCGGCGCCGACCTCGGCGGCACCGCCAGCGCCAGCCCGGCGCTGGTCCGGGTGGACGACACGCACGCCACCGCCTTCGTTCGCGACGCGCAGGGAGGGTTGGCGGTCAACACCCGCTCCGGCGCGACGTGGGGTACCCGCTGGACCTCGCTCGGTGGTCCGGTCGGCGGTCGGATCCTCGGCCAGCCGGCGGCGTACGGCTCGGCGGGCGGCCGGCTCGACGTCTTCGTCCGCGGCACCGACAACGCGGCCTGGCAGCGCAGTTACACCGCCGGGAAGTGGGGGCCGTGGCGCAGCCTCGGCGGCACGTTGACCGACGGGCCCACGGTGGCCTGGACCAGCCCGACCCAGTGGACGCTGGTCGCCCGTGGTGCCGACGGCAAACTCTGGTCGCGGACCCCGAGCACCGGCTGGACGGGCATCGGCGCACCCGAGGACCGGCCGATCTACGGCCGGCCGAGCGCCGTCGTCGACGACGCCGGCGGGCTGCACGTGGCGGTCCGCAGCCGGACCGACGAGGTGTGGTGGAGCAGCCGCACCGGCACCACCTGGTCGGCCTGGACCAGCCTGGGTGGCACCACCAGCGGCAGCCCGACGCTGCTCGCCACGGCCGGCCGGGTCTACCTGTTCTCGCTGGCCGCCGACAACCGGCTCTGGCAGCGCAACCTGACCGATGGCGCGTGGGGCGGCTGGTTCCGTCGTGGCGAGTTCGCCACCGACGCGTTCCGGGGCGCACCGGGTGCCGCGGCCGGCGCCAACGGCAGCGCCTGGCTGGCGGTACGCGGCGTGGACGACCGGGTGCACCAGATCGTCCTCTGATCCACGGCGGCGTGTCGCCGGCGGCTCCACCCGCCGGCGACACGCCATCCGCACGACCCCGCCCAGCTCAGGCCGGGACGAGTTCCCGGCACCGGTGCAGGATGGCCCGGGCGAGCGGTGCTTCCCGACCCTCGATGCCGGCCTCCAGTTCGGCCACCGCCTCCGCGGTCACCCGAGCCGGATCAGGCCCGGCCCGGCGACGATGTCGGTCTCGTTCTCCTTCACGTCGTGGCCGGCTTCGCAGCGCAGCACCGCGCGGATCCGCTCGCCGCAGCCGCGGTGGGTGACGAGTAGGCCGGGGCCGGTTTCGTCGGCGGCCCAGGTGTCGCCCCAGTTGCGCAGCGCGGTGACGACGGGCAGCAGCTCGCGTCCCTTGAGGGTGAGCTGGTACTCGTGGCGGGTGCGCTGCCCCGGCTCCCGGTAGGGGATCCGTTCGAGCAGGCCGGCGGCGACCAGCTCCTTGAGCCGGGCCGCCATCGCGGGCTCGCCGACCCCGACCCGACGGACGAAGTCGTCGAAACGGCGCGTACCGAGCAGTGCCTCGCGCATGATCAACATGGTCGACCTGCTGCCCACGATGTCCATCGCGCGGGCGACCGAGCAGTTCGCCATCGACCACGAGTCGCGGTCGTCCCGTAGATCCGCCATGCCGCCAGCGTACGACCTGACTTGCGCAACCGCTAGTCAGGTGCTTCACTGGGTGCTGGCTTCGCCATGTATAAGTCAGCCGTCGTCCAGCCGGTGCCGCCTGATCGGTGCCGTCCGCTTCCGCGCCGTCGCCGCGACCTCGGGACCTGCGCGAACCGAACCCCTAGGACACTTTGTGACCGACCAGCGCACCACGGCCCCGACCGGATCGGCACGCCCGCCGCAGGCGAGCGTCGCGGCCACCGCGCGCCCATCCGCTCGTGGTTCCCGGGCCGTGACCCTGATCGCCATGTGCCTGGGCGCGATGATCACGTTCCTCCAGATCACCGCGACCGTTTCCGCCCTGACCACCATCCAGCGGGACCTGGGCGTCGACCCGACCACGCTGATCTGGATTCCCAGCGCCTACACCCTGGTGGTGGCGAGCCTGGTGCTGTCCGCCGCGACCTTGGGCAACCGGTACGGGCGCAAGCGGATGTTCGGCGCCGGCGTCATCGCCATGATCGTTGGCGGTGCGGTCGTGGCCGGAGCCCCCACGGTGGCCTCGGTGATCGCCGGGCAACTGGTGGCGGGCCTCGGCGGGGCCCTGATCCTGCCGAACAGCCTGGCGATCCTCGGCGCGACCTTCACCGACCCGCACCGGCGCACCGAGGTCATCACCGCCTGGTCGGCCGCCTCCGGCATCGGCCTCGCGGTGGGCCCGCTGATCGCCGGCGCCCTGCTGCGGCACCACCACTGGCACAGCGTCTACCTGTCGACGATCGTTCTGGGCGTGGTCACCCTCGTCGTGGCCGCGGTCGGGGTGGCCGAGTCCCGACAGGGCGCGGGCCGTCTCGACGTGCCCGGCCTGCTGCTCGGCACCGTCGCCATCGCCGCCGCCGTCTACGCCATGATCAGGGGCGGCCGGGACGGCTACACCAGCCCGGTCGTCGCGACGACCTGGATCGTCTCCGCCGCAGCGCTGGTCGGGTTCGTGCTGGTCGAGCTGCGTACCAGCGCGCCGATGCTCGACGTACGGCTGTTCCGGTCCGCGTCGTTCAGCGCCGTCATGGTCGTCGCCGCGGTGTCCCTGTTCGGCTTCACCGGCGTGGCGATCCTGCTCGTCCTGTTCCACGAGCGTGCTCAGGCGCTCAGCCCGCTGGACACCGGCTGGAGGATGCTGGTGCTCTTCGGTGTCTACGCGGTCGTCGCCTTCGCCGCCGGACGGACGATCCGCCGCACCGGGTTCAAGGCGCCCCTCACCGCTGGTCTCCTCCTCGGCGCCCTGGCCAGCTTCGGTCTCGCCGCCCAGGGCCCGGCCACCCCGTTCGACCAGCGCTGGCCGCTGCTCGCGCTGTTCGGCGCGGCCAGTGCCCTGGTCGTGGCCCCGGCGACCGCGGCGGCGATGGCCAGCGTCGCGCCCGCCCAGGCGGGCATGGCCTCCGGCGCGGTCAACGCCGCCCGCCAGGTCGGCTCGGTGCTCGGCTCGTCCCTGCTGGGCACGCTGCTCACCACCACGATGCTGGCCGACCTGCCCGACCGGCTCGCCGCCCACCAGGTGGGCGAGCCCACCCGGTCGGCCGTGCAGTCGGCCGTGGTGGCCGGCGGCACCGGAGACCAGGCGCTGCCCGAGCCGGTCCGGTCGGCGCTCGCCGAGGCACTGACCGCCGGCGTGCAGGCCGGGCTGCGGGTCAACGGCATCGTCTTCCTCGTGACCGCCGTGCTCGCCCTCGCCCTCGTCCGCAACCGGCCGCACCAGCAACAGGGCAGCTACTGAGCAGGGCCAGCGGCGGGGATGTAGTGCTGGAGCCCGGAAGCCGATCCCGGTTCACGTGGAGGGCGCCGCTGGCTCGGGCGGGTTCCCGTGGGCCCGGACCCCGTCCGAGACGGCGACCCCGGCGAGTACGAGAGTTGCGGTGAGACCAGCC
Source organism: Micromonospora sp. NPDC049301 (assembly GCF_040678715.1). Lineage (NCBI taxonomy): Bacteria > Bacillati > Actinomycetota > Actinomycetes > Micromonosporales > Micromonosporaceae > Micromonospora > Micromonospora sp. NPDC049301. The sequence goes on from NZ_JBFAQO010000001.1 coordinate 829,662, forward strand.
ACCAGTGCGGGCGTAAAGACCAGAGCGGGTCCCGCGACCACCAGCACGAGCAGCGCGACCAGTCGGGACGGCGACACCCGGCTGAACACCTCGTACTCGAATCGGGCGCGTCCGGCCAGGAACAACGCGGGCCCGCCGAGGATGACGCCGGCAAGCCAGGGCGTCGTCTGCTCGGTGGGGTGGGCGATGACGACTTCGAGACCGGCGGCGGTGGCGACCACGCCGGCCACCATGAGCAGGTGGGTGTAGGGCGCGGACCGAACGAACCCGCCCGGATCCCGGGATGCCTCGATGGCAGCCTGTAGCAGGGCGCCGGCGCGGTGGACGTAGATCTGCCACAGCAGCACGGTGGCGGCGAAGCCGACCAGGAGCGCCACCGTGCGAACGGTCGTCACGTCGTTGTCGGCGTAGGTCAGCGTGGTGACGAGGATGAGGTCACCGAGGGCGAGAGTGAAGAACTGCTGGTAGCGCTCCGCCAGGTGATCGGCTGCCACCACGTACTCGGGCATGGGTACCCGGCCGAGCCGCGGGGTGGGGTAGCGGAGCCAGGCCGCCCCGTAGTCGATGGCGAGCGCAGCGGCCCACAGCAGGCCCCGCGCCGGGCCTGCCACGAGACCGCCGGCGAGCCACGGTACGGCGGACACGACGAACCAGAAGATGAACCGGCTGGGGGGTAGCCGTTCCGCGCGGTTGTGCGGCGCGGCGATGAGGAAGACGCCACGTCCCACCTGGATCGCCACGTACGTGCCCGCGAAGAGCAGCGCATGCGCGGCGAAGGCTCCGGGCAGTGAGCCCGCCATCAGGATGGTTCCGAGCATGACCCACAGCGTCGTGACGAGGACGGGGGGTCGCTGTGCGTGGTAGAGGTCCGTTGCCAGCGCGGTGGCGGACCAGACCCACCAGATCGCCATCAGCAGCAGCAGGGCCTGGAAGCCCCCGACCCAGTCGAGACGCTGCGCCAGGGTTCGTGACGTCAGGGCGAGCGCTGCGACGAACGCCAGATCGAGAAACAGTTCCAGCAGGGTGGCCCGCTGGGGCCCCTCGTCCCTACGGGTCAGCCCTACCGCTTGATCGGTCGTCATCGGGTGCCCGTCTACTGACTCCGAGGTCCGGTGGGACTCGAGAGCGGCTTGCGACAGGGAGAACGGGCCGAGTCGTATGCGGCAGGAAAGCCCTGGTTGATGCTACGGGAGCGCCCAGCCGTAGTTGGGACAAAGGGCAGGTTCCGGCGCGCCCGGCCACCGTGCGGGTGCAGCTCCACAGGGCGAGGGCGTACGGTGAACATGTCGCCCGGGCCCCCGGTGGCCGCCAGATGCCGTCGCCACCAGCCCATGAGGGGCGTTAACGATCGTCATCCCCATCGCCGCGAGGTGCTGGTCGTGTTGGTTCATCGCCGACCACGTCCGGCCGTCGGATTCACCGGTCAGCGCAATTCGGGTTCGGCGCGATGGCCGGTGGTGGATTCGGGCCCGTTCACACCGTCGTCCGCGAGCATGATCGTTCCGGACGGCTCAAGCAGGGAGCACCAGATGAGGATTGCCAGGCACAGGATCGTCAGCGCACTTCGCGACCGGGGCCAGCAGGCCAGGGCCGACTGGGTCGAGCGCGAGCTGCCGGAGCGGGTTGACCCCGCCAAGCACTCCGGCCTGCTCGCCACCCTGCATCTCGACCCGGCTGACCTCGTCGACGCGCCCTCTCCGTGAGGGTGGCGCTGCTCGGACCAGTCGCCTGGCGCACACCTCCGCACCACTACGGCCCCTGGGAGCAGGTGACCGGTCTGCTCGCCGAGGGGCTGGCCAGCCGGGGCGTCGACGTGACTCTCTTCGCGACGCTGGACTCGGTCACCTCGGCCAAGCTGGACGGCATCTGCCCCCGCGGATACGCGGACGACCCGGCCATGGACGGCCGGGTGTGGGAGGCGATGCACGTCGCCTACGCGCTGGCCCGCTCAGCGCAGTTCGACCTGGTGCACAGCCACCTCGACTGGCTGCCGCTGGCCTTCGCGGAACACTGTCACGCTCCGCTGCTCACCACCGTTCACGGCTTCTCCGGCGCGGGAATCCTGCCCGCCTATGCCCGGGCCCGCTCGTCCTACGTGTCGATCTCCGACGCCGACCGGTCCCCGGAGCTCGACTACCTCGCCACGGTGCAGCACGGCGTGGACCTCACCGGGTTGCCGTTCACCAGCGATGCCGGCGCCGGACTGGCGGCCTTCGGCCGGATCCATCCCGACAAGGGCACCCACACCGCCATCGAGATCGCCCGCCTCGCCGGCCGGCCCCTGACCATCTGCGGCATCGTGCAGGACGAGCGGTACTTCGTCGAGCAGGTGGCCCCGCACATCGACGGTGACCAGGTCGTCTTCCTCGGATCGGTCGGTCCCCGCCGCCGTGCGGAGGTGCTGGGCGCCAGCACCGCCCTGCTGCATCCGATCGCCTTCGACGAACCGTTCGGACTGTCGGTCGTGGAGTCGATGGTCTGCGGCACTCCGGTTGTCGCGTACGCGCGGGGGTCCATGTCGGAGGTCGTCGACGACGGTGTGACGGGGTTCCTCGTCCACACCGTCGAGCAGGCCGTCGACGCGGTGACCCGGGCCGCCGGCCTCGACCGCGAAGGTTGCCGGGCGCGGGCTCAGCAGCGCTTCAGCGCGGACCGGATGGTCACCGAGTATCTCGACGTCTACGACCGCCTCATCCGCAGCTGAACCGTCTCGAATCCGTTCCGCCGGTCACACACGCTGACCGGTGTGCGCCGTCACGCGTGAGGTTCGTCCCTGGTTCTCCCGGGGCGGCCGACAACCGGAAGGCCCGACACCCATGCCCAGCTACGGATTCCTCAGCACCCACCCACCGACCCGGTGTGGGCTTGCCACCTTCAACTCGGCCCTCGCTGCGCAGTTGACCGCCGACGGCGCGCACGGCGGCATCGTGCGGGTCACGGACCACGGCGATGACCAGCGGCCCGGGCCCGGGGTGGTGCACACCTGGTCGGCGCACACCCCGGCCGGCTGGCGGGACGCCGCCGCGGTCCTGAACACCTTTGACGTGGCCATCGTCCAGCACGAGTACGGCATCTACCCCGGCGACGACGGCGAGGACGTCCTCCCGCTGCTGCGCCGGCTCACCGTGCCGAGCATCGTGGTCCTGCACACCGTGCTCCGCCAGCCCTCCGCCCGGCAGAAGTCCCTGCTGGAGCAGATCGTCGCCACCGCCGGTGCGGTCGTCACGATGACCGACACCGCCCGTGACCGGCTGCTCGTCGGCTACGCCGTGTCGCCGGGCAAGGTCACGGTCATCCCGCACGGCGCCGCCGAGCACGTCGGCGTACACGTCGACCGACGTGCCCGCCCACACCTGTTGACCTGGGGGCTGCTCGGTCCGGGCAAGGGCATCGAGTGGTCGTTGCGGGCCCTCGCTCGGTTGCAGGACCTGGAACCGACACCCACCTACACCGTCGCGGGCCGGACCCACCCCAAGGTGATCGAGCACCAGGGCGAGACGTACCGGTCGGGGCTGCACCGGCTCGGTGCGCAACTGGGCATCGCGCACGCCGTGGACTACCAGGACGTCTACCACGACCTTGAGGCACTGGGCCGGTTGATCCGCTCCGCCGACGTGGTCGTGCTGCCGTACGACTCCCGCGAACAGGTCACCTCCGGCGTGCTCATCGAGGCGGTGGCCGCCGGGGTGCCCGTGGTGGCCACCGCGTTCCCGCACGCCGTCGAGCTGCTCACCGGCGGACCCGGTCTCGTGGTACCCCACCAGGATCCGGCGGCGCTGGCCGCGGCGATCCGGCGGATCCTGATCGAGCCGGGTCTGACCGCCCGACTGGCCGGCCGCGTCCGGCCGCTGGCCGCGCATCTGCGCTGGCCGGCGGTGGCGGCCCGGTACGGCACGCTCGCCGAGCGGCTCACTGAGGCCCGCCCGGCCGTCGTCGGCGCGGCGTCGGCGTGACCGCGACCACCGGCCGCCCGAGCGTGCCGGCCGGCAGACGCTGGGTGGCGGCGCCCGCGCCGAGTTTCGCGCACCTGAGCCGGCTGAGCGACGACACCGGCCTGTTCGAGCACGCGCGGCACGCCATCGTCCGCCGCGAGCACGGCTACTGCACCGACGACGTGGCCCGCGGTCTGGTCGTCACCAGTCGCGAGCCGGAGCCGACGGAGGAGGTGCTCCGGCTCGCGGAGCGCTACCTCGCCTTCCTGACCCACGCGCAGGATGCCAGCGGCGCCTTCCACAACCGGCTCGGGTACGACCGGCGGTGGACCGACGAGCCCGGGCTCGGCGACTGGTGGGGCCGGGCGCTGTGGGGGCTGGGCACCGCCGTTGCCCGTAGCCCCGCCGCCTGGGTACGGGAGGAGGCGCTGGTTGCCTTCAGCCGGGGTGCCACGCGACGCTCCCCGGCCCCGCACGCGATGGCCTTCGCCGGGCTCGGCGCGGCCGAGGTGCTGCGCCGACACCCGGGTCACGTCGCCGCGGCCACGTTGCTCAGGGACGCGGCCACCACGGTCGGCGCCCCCGGATCCGATCCGCGGTGGCCCTGGCCGCGGGAGCAGCTGACCTACGCCAACCCGGCCCTAGCCGAGGTGGTCATCGCCGCCAGCCAACTGCGCCACGACGGCCCGCCCCTCGACGACGGTCTGCGGATGCTGACCTGGCTGCGCACCGTTCAACTCCGCGACGGACGGCTGTCGGTCGTGCCCGCCAAGGGATGGCGGCACGGCGCGGTGCGACTCCACCATGACCAGCAGCCGATCGAGGTCGCCGCCCTCGCCGATGCCTGCGCCACAGCCGCCACGGTCACCGGCGACCCCGGCTGGGAGACGGGGATACGGCAGGCGGTCGGGTGGTTCCTCGGCGACAACGACCTCGGCACGCCGATGTGGGATCCGGCGACCGGCGGCGGCTACGACGGTCTGACCCCGCACGGACCCAACCTGAACCAGGGCGCCGAATCCACCCTCGCGCTCATCTCCACGCTGCAGCACGCCCGGCGGTGGTCGTGACCGGCATCCTGGCCGTCCGGCACGACCGCACACTCACCCCGGACGCACGCCGGGTCATCGTCAAGCTCTTCGTCCCGGGTGAGGACGCCGCGGTGGTACGCACCCGCGCGGGTGCGCTCGTCGACCGTGTGGCGCGCCTGGACGACGAGGAGACCGGCAGGCTGTTGCGGGACACCTTCGATCGTTTCGGCGCCCGGCACCGCGACCTGGCCGGTACGTTCCACCACCACTACGGCCTCGTCCGGCACCGCGCCGCCCGGGCCTGGGATCTCTCCCCCACCAGTCGGCTCCTGGTCGGCGCCTACTTCAGCCATGAGTACGCGGTCGAGTCCGCCGCCCTGTGCAACCCGTCGATGGTGGCCCACCCCGACCAGACCGGGCTGAGCGCCGGGCAGCTGCGCGTCGCGGTCAGTCTGCGCCAGATCGGCGAGGGCCACCTGTCCTCCATCGGCTTCGCCACCGCGGTCCTCGGACCCGGGCGTCAGCTCGTCGTCGCCGACCGGTCCGGTCTCCTGGCCGTTGGACAGCGGACGGGCGTACGGCACCGCCGGGACCTGCTCGTCGCCGGGCTGGCCGAGGAGGACGTCGACAACGAGGTCAGCGCCACGGTGCTGGACGCCCTGCCCGACCGGTATGACGAGGCCACCTTCGAGCGGGTGCTCGGCGACCTGCCAGCGGATCTGCTCTCCCGCAGCACCGGGATGGGCACACTCGAGCAACTGCGTCGCACCAACGCCGGCAGCTACGCCACGGCCTTCCCCGCCGACACGACTCTGCACGAACGGGTGCTCTGGCCGGCCACCCCGGCTGAGAGCAACGGCATGGAGGACGCCCGGTTCGTCCGGTTCGTCGACGAGTCCGGCCCGGTGTACCGGGCCACCTACACCGCGTACGACGGCCGGACCATCGCCACCCGGGCGCTGGCCAGCAGCGACCTGCGCCGTTTCGAAATGACGCCGATGCGCGGGCCGGGTGCCCGCAACAAGGGGATCGCGCTGTTCCCCCGTACCGTCGGCGGCCGGCACCTGGCTCTCTGCCGCGCCGACGGTGAGACCATCGGTCTCACCGTCCTGGACGGCGACAACCGCTGGCAGGCCCCGGTCCCGGTGCACGCCCCGCGGGACAGTTGGGAGTTGATCCAGGTCGGCAACTGCGGGTCCCCCATCGAAACCAACGCTGGCTGGCTCGTGCTCACCCACGGTGTCGGGCCGATGCGCCGGTACGCCATCGGCGCGCTCCTGCTCGACCTGCACCGACCGGAGCGGGTCGTCGCGCACCTTCCCGGCGTGCTCCTGTCACCCGACCAGGGCGACCGGGACGGCTACGTACCCAACGTCGTCTACTCCTGCGGGGGGCTGATCCACGACGGCGAGCTGTGGCTGCCGTACGGGGCCAGTGACACCCGGGTCGGTTTCGCCACCGTGCCGGTCGCCGCCCTCCTCGCCGCGATGGTGGAATCCCGGCCACCGGACGGCAGGGCCGGATGAGGGCGCCATCGACCCGTGCCGTTCTGCGACGGAACGGGGCCGCGAGGGGCTGCTCGGTTACGGGATGATCGCGTCGACGTAGCCGCCGTCGACCCGGACCGCCGCGCCGGTCGTCGCGGAGGCCAGGGGAGAGGCGAGGTAGGTGACCATGTTGGCGATCTCCTCGGGCTCGATGAGGCGCTGAAGCAGGGACTGCGGCCGGTGCTGTCGCATGAACTCCCGCTGCGCCTCGTCCCACGGCAGGGTGTCGCCCATGAGTTCGGCGACGAAGTCCTCGACGCCGCCGGTGTGGGTCGGCCCCGCGAGCACCGAGTTGACGGTCACGCCCGTGCCGGCGGCTGCCTTCGCGAAGCCGCGTGAGACGCCGAGCAGCGCCGTCTTGGAGACGCCGTAGTGGATCATTTCGGCCGGGATCGCGACGGCGGAGTCGCTGGCGATGTACTGCACCCGCCCCCAGCCGCGCTCCATCATCCCGGGCAGGTAGGCCCGGGTCAGCCGGACGCCGGCCAGCACGTTCACCTCGAAGTAGCGACGCCACTCGTCATCCGAGATCTCCAGCGCCGGGTTGGGGCCGAAGACGCCGAGACTGTTGACGAGAATGTCGACGGTGGGCAGCAGTTCGAGGGTCCGTGCGGTGCCCTCGTCACTGGCCACATCGGCATCGATCTCGAGCACGTCGGCACCGGGGACCTCGTTGCGCAACGCCGCCGCCGCCCGCTGGACACTGGCGGCGGTACGGCCGTTGACCGCCACCCGCGCACCCGCGCGGGCGAGGCCGGCGGTGATGGCGGCACCGATCCCCTGGGTCGAACCGGTGACCAGCGCGGTCCTGCCGGCAAGATCGATGTGTACGGTCATGGCTGTCCTGTTCGTCGCGCACTTCCCGGGCCCTCCGGGTCGGGGGACCGCTTCCGGCAACCTCGACCGTAACGGTGCCGACCCGGGCCGGCGGCGTGAGTGGTGCGGACACCTTCGCCGCGCGAGGGAACGGAGGAGAGCGCTAGGCTGTCGGTGCGGGGTACCGATGGCCGATCGCCGGACCCGCCCATCCGCCTCCACGGCTCGTAGCCGCCGGTCACTGAGTCCAGCGCTGCCGTGCACATCTTTGGAGCACACCGTGCCCGATATGACGTTCGCCCTCAATCCCTTCGCCGCCGACGGGGACCGGGCTGTCGACCACGAGCACGGGCCGACCGTGGACGTCAGCGCGGCAACGATGACGCGCCTGCGTACGCCGTTCGCACCCGAGGACCCGGAGCACGAGACGACTGATCAGAGCGCACGAGGCTAGGCGCGCCGCCGGGCTGCGCCGGCACCTGCCGCCGAGGCGACGGTCAGGCCGACGTCGGGTGGTCCGACTCGAACCGCTCGCGGGTCAGGAAGGCGAGTTGGGCACGCTTGTCCGGCATGTCGATCTCGGAGCCGAAGGTGAAGCCCTCCACCTCCAGCCGGCGTAGCGCGAGGTCGTTGCGAACGTCCGGCTCGACGACGATCCGCCGTGCGGCCGGGTCCTGGAACAGGAAGCGCGCGAGTGCGGGGCCGACGGCGCTGGTGAGGCCCTGGGCGAGGCGCCGGTCGGGGCTGAGGGTGGTGAGGGGGCCCCGTGACCGGGTGAGGTCGTCGATGTGGTCGGCCCACGACCGGGCGCGTGCCCCCGGGGCATCGCGGCCGGCGTGGCTCATTCCCGCACTGCCCCGAACGAGGGAGACGCGTGTTCCGCCGGGTGTCAAGTTAGGTTACCCTCACCTAACGAAGGCTGACGTTACCTGGAGGGGTGCGTGAAACGGAACTGGGAGGCCCTGGTCCTCAAGGCCATGGGAGGCCGGGACTTTCGGTTGACCGTGCTGGGCACCGAGTCGGTCGACGGGCACTACCAGCGGCTGCTCCTGGACGGCGGCGGCCTGCTGGAGGAGTGCGGGTTGCACCCCACGATGTGGGTCCGGCTGTGGTTCGACAATGACGGTCGGGCGCACCAGCGCGCGTACACGCTGGTGGATCCCGATCCGGCGACCGGCCGGTTCAGCCTCGAATTCGCCGTCCACGACGGCTGCGCCGCACGCTGGGCCACCACCGCACAGATCGGCGACACCATCGGCGCCACCGTGCAGGGCAGCGCGTTCCGGCTGCCCGACCCCGCACCCGAGCACCTCTACCTCGTTGGTGACGCGGCGTCCCTGCCGGCGGTGAACAGCCTGCTCGACGCCAGCGCCGACATCCCGGCGACGGTCTGGCTGGAGTACGCCCACGAGGGCGAGAAGGCCCTCACACCGCGCGCCCGAACGCACCACGGCGTCACCTGGGTGCCTCGCCGCGACGACGGCCGACACCTGGTCGACACGGTCTGTGCCGCCCTGCCGCCCAGCGACGCGGCCCACTACTGGGTGGCCTGCGAGGCGGCCAGCACCCGCAGCATCATCCGGCACATCCGGCGGACCCTGAACGTCGACAAGGGACGGTTGACGTCCCTCGCGTACTGGAAAGCCGCATGACGGGTCGCCTCGGCACCCTGACCGCGCTGTACGTCACGCAGTATCTCGGCATCGGCTTCATCACCGTCGGGCTGACCGCCATCCTGCGCGACGGCGGCACCTCGCTGGACACCCTGGCGCTGCTGCAGATCGTCGGTCTGATCTGGCCCGTCAAGTTCCTCCGGGCGCCCATCCTCGACCGGGCAGTGGCGTGAGCTCCGGTGGCCGACGTGGGGCGGCCATTCCTGCGCCGAGGGTCGGCGCGCTGGCGGCTCAGCCCGCCACCGTGCGCACGGCACCGGCCCGACTGCCGCACCGGTGGTTGATCCTGGCCGTGCTCTGCGTCGTCCAGCTGGTCGTGGTGCTGGACAACACGGTGCTGACCGTGGCGGTGCCGGTGCTCACCACCGAGCTGGGCGCCAGCACCGCCGACGTGCAGTGGATGATCAACGCATACGCGCTGGTGCTGTCGGGTCTGCTGCTCACCGCCGGTAGCGCCGCCGATCGGTACGGACGCCGCCGGATGCTGCTCGCCGGCCTGGTCCTGTTCGGGCTCGGGTCGCTGGCCGCCGGTCTCTCCAGCACCAGCGGGCAGTTGATCGCCGCCCGGGCTGGGATGGGCATCGGCGGTGCGCTGCTGGTCACCTCCACCCTCGCGGTCGCCATGCAGGTGTTCGACGGTGCCGAACGGTCCCGGGCCATCGGCATCTGGGCTGCGACCAGCGCGTTGGGCTTCGCGGTCGGGCCACCGATCGGTGGCACCATCCTCGCCCACCTACCGTGGGGCGCCATCTTCCTGATGAACGTCCCCATCGTGCTGGTCTGCCTGGTGGTGGGCCGTGCGCTGATACCCGAGTCCCGCGACCCGTCCGGTGGCCGCCTCGACGTGCTCGGCGCGGTGCTCTCCACCACCGGGTTGACCGCGGTCGTCTGGTCGATCATCTCGGGGCCGGACCGGGGCTGGACGTCGGCGGAGGTGCTGGGCGCGGCAGCCGTCGGCGTACTCCTGCTCGGGCTCTTCGTCCGCTGGGAGCGGCAGACCCCGCATCCCATGCTGGACATGCACTTCTTCCGGGACCGGCGCTTCGTCGGCGCGATCTCCGGCGTCGTCCTGATCACGTTCGGCGCCACCGGCGCGCTGTTCCTGCTCACCCAGCACCTGCAGTTCGTCCGCGGCTACCCCGCCTGGGAGGCCGGCCTGCGGATGGCGCCCTTCGCTCTGTCCATCGTGCTGCTCAACGTCAGCGGCGTCGCCGCGGCCCTGATCCGTCGGCTCGGGCTGGCGGCGGCCATCGCCGTCGGCATGACACTCCTCTCGGGTGGCCTCGCGGTGGTCACCCTGGTCCCCTCCGACGGCTACGGGGTGTTGCTGGGTGGGTTGCTCGTCATGGGTGTGGGCTGCGCTCTGGCCAATCCGGCGATCGTCGAGGCGGTGATGAGCGCGATCCCGGCGGAGAAGGCCGGCGCCGGCGCGGGGGTCGACGGCACCATGACCGAGGTCGGTAGCAGCCTCGGCATCGCGGTGCTGGGCGCCGTGCTGAACGCCCGGTTCGCCGCCCTGCTGCCCGCCGCTCTGGCCGGTGCCGGCTCGTTCCCGGCGGCCCTCGCCGCCGCCCGCGAAGGGCCGGAACGGGAGGCCGTCACCGTCGCCTTCGCGTCGGCGCTGGAGACCGGGCAGACGGCGGGCGCCGCCGCGGTCCTGGTCGGTGGCCTGGTGGCCGCCGGCCTGCTGCGCCGGGCGCAGCGATCGGAGCCGGAGCGCGTCGTCGTGGTGACAGGGTCGGCGGGCTGACCCGAAGAACTGCACAGACCGCCGCATACCCTGATAATTAGGATAGGCTATCCTAATCGGGACGATCGTCCAGTCGACGGAGGCGGCATGCGGCTGTACCTCACCGCGCTCAACCCCACCGACGCCGTCATGGACGGGTTCCTCCCGGCGGCGGCCTCGCTCGGGCTGCCGGTCACCGTGCTGACCGACCGACCCGAGCAGTGGCCGGCCGACGCGCCCGTGACCCGGTGCCCGATCCGGGACGCGGCAGCGGTGGTCGCGGCGACAGCATCCGACCGACCGGCGGCGCTGCTGTCCAACAGCGACCACCTCCAGGAGGTGACCGCGATCGCCGCCCGCAAGCTCGGTCTGCCCGGCAAGGATCCCGACGCGGCCCGTCTCTGCAAGGACAAGGCGGCGGCCCGCACGGCGGTCGCCGCCGCCGGGCTGGACCTGGTCCGCTCCGTCACCGTCGGCCCCGGCGCCCCGCCCGGGGTGTCGGCCGAGATGTTCCCGGCGGTGGTCAAACCCCGCGAGGGCGTGGCCAGCGAGGACGCCTACCTCGTTGCCGACCACCGCGAGCTGTCCGCCCGGATCGCCGAGATCCGCGGCCGGCGGCCGGACGTGGCCCTGGTGGTCGAGGAGTACCTCCCCGGCGAGCTGCGGACGTACGACACCCTGGGCGACGGTACGGCGGTGGCCGTCCTCGGCGGGTGGCGTACCCATCTCGGGCCGCCACCGACCTTCACCGAGGAGAGCCTCGACTGGTCGCCGCCGGAGGAACAGACCCGCACCCAGCTACGGGCACGGCTCGACGCGCTCGGGGTCGGCTTCGGCGCCTGCCACACCGAGTACGTCGTCCAGGACGACCGGGTCCGCCTGATCGAGGTCAACTACCGCCTCATCGGTGACCGGATGGACCTGATCCTCGCCGAACTGCTCGGCGTACCGCTGTTCGAGTACGTCATCCGGCTGCACCTCGGCGAGCCGCTGGCCGCTCTCGACCTGCCGGCCACCGTCGACCGGTACGCGCGGGTGGAGTACGTCTGCGCGGACCGGACGGGCCGGCTCGCGGCCGCACCCGGCCCACTGGACACGACCCACGACGGGGTCCGGCTGGGTTGCCGACCGCTACGCGAGGTGGGCCGCACCGCCGACCGCACCGGCACCAACCGCGACTACCTGGCCGTGCTGCACGCGATCGGCCCCGACCGGGCGACCGTCCGGGCGTCGCTGGCCGCCTTCCGCCGCGACCTCCAGTGGACGATTGTCGAGTGAGCGACGACTGTGAGCGGGAGGTGTTCCTCCGGGTGCTCGACGCCCTGCTCCGCGAGGATCACCTCGGCCTGCTCAGCCGGGGCCGTCCGGCCGCGACGGACTGGTGGGAGGTTCCGCACACCGCCGGGCTGCTACGGATTCCCGTGCGCGCGGACGGCTTCCAGCAGGCCCTACGCGGTGCCGCACCGGTGGTGCACGTCGTGGCCGACGACGACACCCACGTGACGGACACACTGGACGGTCTGCTGACTCTGCTCGCTCCGCAGGGCGACGTCGAGGCCGAGGCAGGCTGGCGGGACTTCGGTGCCGAGTGTCGAGCCGACCTGCGGGCCCGGCGGCTCGCCGCCCGCGCACGGCCGCGGGTGCTCGCCGCCGTGGCCGCCGACCGCGCGGTCACTCCGACCGGCATGCCGGCCGCGCTCCTGGACGACGTGCTCGCCGCGCACCAGGGCCACCCGGTCTACCCGACCGACCGATGCCGGCACGGGCTCGACGACGACGACCTTCTCCGGTACGCACCCGAGCACGCGCCGCGCCTCGCACTGCGCTGGTACGCCGCCTCCGCCGGGGAGGTGACCCTCGCCGGTGACCTTCCCGCGTGGTGGCCGCCGGCGCCGCGTCCGGATCAGCTCCTGATGCCGGTGCATCCGCTCACCGCGGCACGCGACGCGCTACCGGTGGCGGACCTGCCGGTGATCTCCGCGCGGCCCACCCTGTCCATGCGGACCGTCGCGCTCGACCACGACCCGTACCTGCACCTCAAGTTGCCACTGCCGACCGCGAGCCTCGGCGCCCGCAACCGGCGGACGTTGCACCCGGGCTCATTGGCCGACGGCGCGACGGTCGCCGGGCTGCTCGACCGGATCGCCGCCGCGGAACCGGCCTTCGCCGGCCGAATCCGGCACGCCGACGAGAGCACCTACGCGTACGTCGACGGCGACGAACGCCGTGGTTTCCTGCTGCGCCGGTTCCCGCGCGACCTGGCCGGGGTCCAGGTGGTGCCGGTCGCCGCCCTCGCCGCACCCGACCCGGTCACGGGCACCGTCCTCGAACGGATCAGCCCCGGCCAGCCCGAGGCGCTGCTCGCGTCGTACCTGGACCTTCTGCTCGACTGGCACGTCTGCCTCTGGCTACGACACGGGGTCGCCCTCGAGGCGCACCCGCAGAACATCCACCTGCTGGCGCACCCCGACGGGACCATCGGGCTGCTCTACAAGGACAACGACGGCGCCCGCCTGGACCTCCGGCACCGCGGCGCCGGTGGGCTTCCGCTGCGCGACGAGCGGATGTGGGCGCGCGACCCGCAGGAGCTGGCCGACGTGTTCATCACCATCACCCTGCACCTGGCCGCTGCGGCGCCCCTGATCGCCCTGGCCGCCAGAGGACTGCCCGTGCCGTCACCGGCCGCCGCACTCGCGCCCCGGCTGGCCGAGGCCCGGGACCGCTGGGGCGACGGGCCGGCGGCGCGATCCTTCACCGAGCGGGTCCTCCAGGTCGCCCACCTGCCCATCAAGGCGATGCTCACCGCCGGCACCCTGCTGCCCAAGCAGCGGCTCGGCTGCGCCGACATCAACAAGTACTACCGGCGCACCGGCCCGAACTACCTCCGGGAGACACGATGACGAGCGCACAGCTGCGCTCCCGGCCGGGCGCCGACACCAGCCATCTCGCCGACCTGGCCGCCGCCCACACCGTCTTCGGCTGCCTGATGCGCGAGATCGCCCTCCCCGACGGCGACGCCACCGTGGTCGGTGGAGCGGAACGCCTGCTGCTGCGGCACCTCGACGTGACACTGCGCTGCGCCCTCGCGCGAACCTCGCCGCTCGGCGCGCACCACTACACCGGCCCGGTGCAGCGCAGGACCGACGACGGCCGGTGGGACAACCTGGACGCGGACGGGCTGGCCGGTCTGGTCGCGGCGGAACTCGCCGCCCGTACCGGCCAGATCAACGACGAGTTCCTCGGGCAGGTCCAGGCCAGCCGCGACACCGTCGCCCGGCTGCTCGCCGAGCGTCCGGCACACGATCCGACCCCCACCGGCGAGCCGGCCATCGACGCGTACGTCGAATCCGAGCAGTCGCTGGTCTTCGGCCACCCGCACCACCCCGCGCCGAAGTGGCGCAGCGGTGACCCGGACAGCTGGCGGGCCTACGCGCCGGAGCTGCGTACCGCGTTCCGGCTGCACTGGCTCGCCGTCCCGGACGACCTCGTGGCCGGTGCCGGGCCGTTCGACCCACTGATCACCGCCCTCGACCCGCCGCGACCCCCGGCCGGGCACCGGGTGCTGCCGGTGCACCCCTGGCAGCTGTCACTGATCCCGCCAGCGGATGCGCGGCTTCGCCTCCTCGGCCCGGCCGGTGTTCCGGTACGGCCGACGGCCAGTGTCCGAACGCTCTACGCCCCGGACGCCGACCTGTTCGTCAAGACCAGCCTGCACGTGCGGATCACCAACTGCCTGCGCAAGAACGCACGATACGAACTCACCGGCGCGGTCGCCCTGACCGAGCTGCTGGCCCGGGTGCCGATGCCGGCCGGGGTGGGGCTGCTCGCCGAGCCCGCGTACCGCACGGTCGACCTGCCGGGCGCCGACGAGGCGTACGGGACGATCCTGCGTACCGGCCTGCGCCCGCACCTGCGACCCGGGGACACCCCGATGCTGGCGGCGGCGCTGGCCGCCACTCCACTGGCCGTACCGGACGCGGTGGCCTGGTGGCGCGCGTACATCGGGTTGCTGGTGCCGGCGGTGCTGCGGAGCTGGCTCCGCCACGGCGTGGTGCACGAGGCGCACCTGCAGAACGTGGTCGTGGTCCTCGACCACGAGCGTCGTCCGGTACGGATGCTGCTGCGGGACCTGGAGGGGGTGAAGCTGGCCACCGACCGGTGGGCCACCTGGCCGGACGGCGTCCCGCCGCAGGTCGGCTACGGTCCCCGGGACGCCCGCCGCCGGATCGTCTACTGCCTGTTTGTCAACCACCTGGGCGGCGTCTGCGGCGCGCTCGCCGACGCGCGGCCGGGGATCGAGCTGCGGCTGTGGCAGGAGCTACGAGCGGTCGTCGAGGCGGTGTCGGCGGACCTCGGCGATCCGCCGGAGCTGCGCGCACTGTTGAGCGGGGAGCCGCTGGTGGCCAAGGCGAACCTGCTGGTCCGGTGGCGACGCGACGCCGACCGTGCCGCCCCGTTCGTGCCGGTGCCGAACCCGATGGGCGGGCCACGGTGACCCGACCGGTCTACGTCCACGACCTCGACGGGCTGGCCGCGCATGCCCGATCCGTTCGCGCGGCGCTGCCGCAGGGGGTCGAACTGCTCTACGCGGTCAAGGCGAACCCGGACCCGGGCGTACTGCGAACCCTCGCCCCGGTCGTCGACGGGTTCGAGGCCGCCAGCCGTGGCGAGCTGCGGAGGCTCGCCGAGGTGCTGCCGGGTCGGGCACCGGAGGCGTACGCCGGGCCCGGCAAGACCGACGAGGACCTCATCGCCGCCCTCGCCGCCGGGGTGCACCGCATCCACGTCGAGTCGCCGGCCGAGCTGCGGCGCCTCGGCGCGCTGGCCACCGCCTCGGGCACGCTGGCCCGGGTGCTGCTGCGCGTGAACCTGCCGGTGGCCGCGCCCGGCGCGAGCCTGGTCATGGGCGGTGGGCCCAGCCCGTTCGGCATGGACCCGGCCGACGCGGTGGAGTGCGCCCGCCGCCCGCCCGCCGGCATCGACGTACGCGGAGTCCACGCCCACCTGGCCAGCGGGTTGGACGCCCCGCTCGCTGGCGCGGTCGCCGCCGCCGTGATCCGCTGGTCCGTCGCCGAGATCGGTGCCGCCGAGGTCGACGTCGGCGGGGGCATGACCGTCGACTACGCCGACCCGGCGGCACGCTTCGACTGGGTGAGCTACGGCCGGGCGCTGGCGGACATACTCGACGCGTACCCGGGCCTACGGGTGCGGATCGAGCCGGGCCGGTCGGTCACCGCCTACTGCGGGGCGTACGTCACCGAGGTCATCGACGTGAAACGCTCCTACGGCGAGTGGTTCGTGGTGGTGGCCGGTGGCACCCACCACCTGCGTACGCCCGCCGCGAAGGGGCACGCGCAGCCGTTCAGCGTGCACCGGCGACGCGATGCCGACGGCCCGCGCACGGACGGCGGGCCGGTCACCGTGGTCGGCCAGCTCTGCACCCCGAAGGACGTGCTCTCCCGGTCGGCCACCGTCGGGCCGATCGGCGTGGGGGACGTGCTGGCCTTCGCCATGGCCGGGGCGTACGCCTGGAACATCAGCCACCGCGATTTCCTGCTGCACGAGCCGCCGCTGTTCCGGACCGGTGATCCGCACGAGGTGGCCGCCGACTGGGCGGCCCGACCGTTGCGGTCGTGACCGTGGATACCGGGGTGCCGTCGGGGCGCACCGCACCCCGACGGCCCGTCGTCAGCCGTTGTCGATCAGACTGGCGATCTCGTTGTAGATGAGGTGTGCCTTCGCGCCCTGGTTCGACGGGCACCCGCCGAGGTGGTGCAGGGCGATAACCTGGTGGCTGGCGTTCAGCACCGGCGAGCCCGAGTTGCCGCCCGAGGTGTCACAGCTGTAGCTGATGTTCCAGGTGTTGTAGTTCGCGTTGCGCACGCTGCAGGTCGCACCGTTCTGGGTGTCCTCGTAGATCGACAGTCGCTTCGGGCTGCCGTCGCCGTGCCCCGGAACGTACATCCGGGTGCCGGTGGTGGTGGCGGTCGTCGCCAGGTACAGGGTGCCGAACGCCTGGATGTTGGCGAAGTTGTTCACCGAGTACAGGGTGTAGTCCAGTTGGTTGGAGCCGCCGCTGCTCACCTTGTAGAGGGTGGCTCCACTGACCTTGGTGCCGGCGCCAGGGTTCGCGCCGCCACAGGTGGCGCACTGGTAGTTGAACTGCATCTCGCTGCCGCTGACGGCGGACTGTGTTGAGAAGCAGTGCTTGTTGGTCAGCATGCGGTTGGTGTTGCCAACCCGCCACGTGGTGCACATCCCACCGCCGCTGATCAGCAGCCGTGCCACCGCCCTGCCCCGGGCGTACTCGTTGGGGTGGCTGGTCTGGTAGCAGACCACGTCGCGGCGGGCGTCGGTACTGCAGACGGATTGCGTCGTGACGTTGTGCTGCGTGATCTCGGTGCGGTCGTAGCCGCGCCAGAACCGGTCGATGGTGGCGGCGGCGCCGCGGGAAGCGCGGCTGCTGTGCAACCTCACCACCGCGGTGTCGCCCTCCACCGACATCGCCCAGAAGCCCGGTTGTCCGTCGGTGGTGTAGTCCGCGCCGGTCGCCCGGTTCAGGTAGCGGTCGTACCGGTAGCTCTCCCGGCCGTCGGGGCTCGACACGGTCACGTGGTCGCCGTGGGCCAGGCGCAGTGAGCTGAAGTGCACCTTGACGTACGACGCGCCGGGGTGCCGGATGATCTGCGTCCCGCCGTCCTGGGCGTAGGACAGCGAGCCGCCGATGGTCCGTAGTTCGCCGACCGTGGTGACGCCTTCGGCGGAGAACTGCTCGGATTCGGGTGCCCGCTCGGAGTGCGGTGCGAGAGGTTGAACCGAGTACGCCTCGGCGGCGGGTACCGACAGCAAACTCAGCCCGAGGGTGCCGGCGCCGAGCGCGACCGCCACCGTTCGTAGGCGGCGCAGGGCATCTCTCATTGTCGCTCCTCCCCAGGAACCAGCACCCGGACGTGCTTGCAGCCTTCATACCCGAAGGCAAAGAGACATGCAAATCTATCAATACTACCTGTACCGTGGAGACGTTGACGCACGGGCAGGTGCTGGCCCGCTTCGGCCATGCCTTGTCCGACCCGACGCGGGCGCGCCTGCTGCTCGCGCTACGCGACGGGCCAGGCTATCCGGCGGAACTGGCCGAACTGCTGGGCACGACCCGGCAGAACCTGTCGAATCATCTGTCGTGCCTGCGCGGCTGTGGGCTGGTCGTCGCCGTGCCGGAGGGCCGTCGCACCCGCTACGAGTTGGCCGACGCCCGCCTGGCGCATGCCCTGGCAGACCTGCTCGGCCTCGTGCTGGCGGTCGACCCGGCCGCCTGCCCGGACTCCGACGAGAAGGGCTGCCGCTGATGACCCTGCCCCTGATCGACCTGGCATCGGCAGGGCCGTCGCCGGCGCGCCGGCAGGTGCTCGCCCGTCGGGTGCGGCTGCTGGTCGCCGCCACGATCACCTACAACGTCATCGAGGCGGTTGTGGCGGTCACCGCTGGCACGATCGCGTCGTCGACCGCGCTCGGCGGTCGCCGACTCCAAGCAGACCCTGCTGTGCACATACCTGTCCGCGGTCCTGCTCGTGGGTCTGGGAGTGAACAGCCTGTTCGGCTGGTCCTGGGCCGACCCCGTCGCCGCGCTGGTCATCGCCGCCGTGGCGGTGAAGGAAGGCCGTGAGGCGTGGCGCGGTGATGCCTGCTGCGCCGTCCCGCTGACCGCGCCCCTCGCTGACACCCCCGCCGGTACCGCCGCAGATGGACACGGTGCCGGCGAGAGTGACGCGTGCGGGAGCCGGCAGGGCTGCTCCTGCTGCTCGGCGGATGCGACATGACGGCACTGGCCGTCGGGCGGCGGATGCCGCCCGCGGTGCGGGCCGCGTTCAACGCCGAGTTGACCACCGCCCGGGTCGCAACCGATGCGGCGACCGCGTGGCGGGCCGCCGAACGCGCGCACATCCTGTCGCAGCCGTGGCCGTGGCCGCACACGGTGGTCCACGCCGTCATGCTGCGCCGCGCTCTGCGCGAACGTGACCGCGTCGAAGCGGTCGGACAGGTTCTTCGCCTTGCCGTGGCCGGGCCCGGGTCCGCGTTGGGCCGCTATCCGGCCGGCAACACCGGCCGCGCCCGGGTGCCGCTGACCCAGCCGATGCCGATCCCGGCCGACCTGGCCGCGGTGCTCGCCAACGCGCCCGGCACAGCGGCCGACGCCGCCCGGTGAGCCAGCCGGCCCGGCACCTCGCCCACCCGGACAAGCTGGCCGGGTGGCGTTGCGCGCCGGCACCGGTGACCCTGCCGCACTCGCCGCCGTCATCCGCGCCAGCCAGCACGACCTGTGGCCGGTGGCCTCCTGGCTCGCCGGCATAGCCACAGCCGAGCGGCTGCTCCCGCCGGCGCCTTTGCAGCGCCGTACAGTCGGCATCTGATGGACGCCGTGTGGAAGATCGCTGTGGGTGCCGCCGTCGGCCTGCTCGTGGTGTGGTTGGCGCTGATCGCGGCGTTGCTGTTAGCCGGGCGGCGCTATGAGCGCCCCGGCCTCGGCGAGATGCTGCGGCTGCTGCCGGACCTGCTGCGCCTGCTGAAACGCTTGGCCGGCGACAAGAGCCTGCCTGGCGGGGTGCGGGTGCGGCTGTGGTTGCTGCTGGCTTATCTTGCCGTTCCTATCGACCTGATTCCTGATTTCATCCCGGTCATCGGCTACGCCGATGATGCGATCATCGTGGCTCTGGCGTTGCGGTCGGTGGCCCGCCGCGCCGGGGTGCAGGCGCTGGGTCGGCATTGGCCTGGCAGCTCGGCCGGACTCGGCGCGGTCCTGCGTGCGGCCGGCATCCGCGACTGACGGCGATCCGATGACCGGTGATCCGGTGGGAACGCTGCTGCTCGCCTCGGCGGCGGCCTTTCTGCTGGCACTGCTGTCCGCAGTGGCCGGGTTCGGTGGTGGGGTGTTGCTGCTGCCGGTGTTCACCGCGCTGTTCGGGCTGCGGGTGGCGGTGCCGATGTTGACCTTGACGCAGGTGTCGAGCAACGCGTTTCGGGTGTGGTTCAACCGGAGGGAGCTGCACTGGCCGTTGATCGGCTGGTTCGCGCTGGGTGCGGTGCCGCTCGCGGTCGCCGGCGGACTGTTGTTGGCGCACGCGCCGCTGGGGCCACTCAAGCGCCTGTTGGGGGCGTTCCTGATCGGGGTGGTGATCTGGCGGCGACGCAATCCGCACCCTCGCAAGCCGGCTGATCGCAGCTTCACCGCGGTGGGGGCCGCATCTGGGCTGGGCTCGGCGCTGCTGGGTTCGGTGGGGCCGTTGACGGCGCCTTTCTTCCTCGCGTACGGGCTGACGCGGGCGGCGTACATCGGCACCGAGGCGGCCGGTGCGCTGACGATGCACCTGTCGAAGATCGCCGCCTACGGTGCGGGGGACCTGCTGACGGGCCGGGTGCTGTTGTTCGGGGTGGCGTTGACCCCGGCAACGCTGGCCGGGACGTGGGTGGGCAAAGCCATCGTCGGTCGGATCAGCGATCGGCTGTTTGTGCTCCTGGTGGAAGCCGGGCTGGTCGCCGCGGGGGTGCTGTTCCTGATCGGGTCGTGAACGGGCGCCACCGTCCACGTGTGTATGGACTATGAGCGTCCGGACACCTCTTGATGTTGCGCGTTCGAAAGCACTGGGGCCCCGGCTGATGACGATCTGGTCGAATCTCCCGTGGCAAGCGACGCCCAGCCGGGGGAGTGGGCAGCCCACATGATCTTCGGTGATGTGCGCGGTGTGCTCTCCAGCGGATGCCAACCCGGGCGGACCGGTGCCAACGCGGATCACTGCGGCCGACCGCCGGTCGCATACCGCGGTTCGTGTGCTCGGCGTGTGGTCCTGGGCTGGGCGAACAGCGGTCCGGGGAACGTGGGTGAGCGTGGGCCACTCCCTGCCCTTCCAGGTGAACCCCAGGTCGCTAGACTGGCCACTCGCGCCCTCGTAGCTCAGGGGATAGAGCATCGGTTTCCTAAACCGTGTGTCGCAGGTTCGAATCCTGCCGGGGGCACCAGGTCAGAGCCTTGATCACCGTTCATTTTCCCTCCGGCCGGGACTTCGTGCCCGATCGTGCCGTCCGACCTTGTCCAGGTGAGCGGCCACCTCGGCATCGCGGGAGTCGATCGCGCGGGCGTAGTGCCGGGTGGTGACGCTCGCGTTGGCATGTCCGAGACGGCGGGCGGCGACGAGCACGCCGTGAGAGGTTGAACCTCGGGCCTGGCACTGCAGGCCGTCGTCGGATTCGTGTCGGCGAGTTACGAACCACGGCGCTGTGAGGTCCGAGGTGCTCCGCTCGCTGTCGGATGGCAAGCTCGTGTCCCGTGATCGATGATTTCGCGAAGGACTGCCTGCATGGCCGGCTCAAGGGGATCCGGGAGGCACTGGTCTGGAAGCTCGACGGCCTGTCCGAGTACGACATCCGGCGTCCCCTGACAGCGACGGGGACCAACCTCCTCGGCCTGGTGAAGCACATGGCGACGTTGGAGGCCTGGTATTTCGGTGCGGTCTTCGGCCGCCCGTCCCCGGATGCGCTGGGGCGATGGCAGGACGCGGACGGCAGTGACCTGTGGGTGACCCCGGGCGAGAGCCGCGAACAGATCATCGACTTCTATCAGCGTGCCTGGGGGCATGCGGACGCGACGATTCAAGCGCTTCCCCTCGATGCGCCCGGCCACGTGCCATGGTGGTCGCGGTCGGACGTCAAGCTGTTCGCCATCATGATCCACGTCCTTCAGGAGACCACCCGGCATGCCGGGCACGCCGACATCCTGCGTGAGCAACTCGACGGCCGCACCGGGGTGAGGCCTGAGTACGAGGAGCAGATCGACACGGCGGCCCGTGAGGCGTACCGGGCGAAGATCGAGCGGGCTGCGCAGGAAGGGGCGGGCGGCTCGCGTCATGCCGGCCTGTCCGGCACGCATGGTGCATAGTGCCGCATCGAAGCAGCGCAAGTAGTTGTCGATGCGGTCAGCTCCTGGACGTGGCAGCGAGCTTGGCGGCGCAGGTCAAGCCAGGTCACTGCCGAGCGGCTTTCGCCCGTGTCCACACCACAGAGGAGTGTGGACACCGGAGGAAGCCGAATGCTCAATGACCGGACGGACAACCTTCACGCGCATGACCTTCGATCGACGTGATCGTCAGGGACGGTTGCGGTCCACCCCCTGACGAAAGGCTGCCGCTCATGCCGATCGCGTCCTCTGTCACCTCCCTTCCGCGTGCCACGCACCGCGTCGCGGCGATCGCGGTCGCCGCCCTCGCGGGGGCCTGCCTGGCCGTCGTGAACGCGCAACCGGCCTCGGCCACGCCTCCCGGTATCCCGTCGAAGGCGACGGCGCAGTCGCAGCTCAACGCCCTGACCGTGGCGGCGCAGGGCTCGACCAGCGGTTACTCGCGTGACCTGTTCCCGCACTGGATCACGGTCAGTGGCAGTTGCAACACCCGCGAGCAGGTTCTCAAGCGCGACGGCACCTCGGTCGTCGTCGACAGCTCCTGCGCGGCCACCTCCGGCCGCTGGTACAGCCCGTACGACGGCGCGACCTGGACGGCGGCCTCGGACGTCGACATCGACCACGTCGTGCCCCTCGCGGAGGCGTGGCGCTCCGGCGCCAACTCCTGGACGACCAGCCGTCGGCAGAGCTTCGCCAACGACCTCACCCGCCCGCAACTTATCGCGGTGACGGACAACGTCAACCAGGCCAAGGGCGACCAGGACCCCTCCACCTGGCAGCCGTCCCTGTCGTCGTACCGGTGCACCTACAGCAAGATGTGGATCACCGTGAAGTACAACTGGAGCCTCACCCTGCAGTCCTCGGAGAAGTCCGCGCTACAGAGCATGCTCAACACCTGCGCCTCCTGACAGCGGTAGCACCCGGCCGGCAGCCGCGCCGACGACGCGGGCCGGCCGGGTCGCTGGTGCCTACGGGTGGTCCACGCGCCCAACCACCGGTCGTGCACACGGCCGATCGCGATGATTGAGCGCCGCGACGGTCATCCCGCAGGAACGGTCGGTGCCCCCCGGATCATCCGGAGGGCACCGCGTTCTGTCGGGGTCAGAGGAACTTGTACATCTCCGCGGAGGCCGCCTCGGTCTCGTTGGCGGGCGGCGCCGTCACCGTGACCTTCTCGCCGAAGCCGCTCATCCGCATGTCGGTGACCAGATCACCCACGGTCTTCGTGGCGATCGTGTACGACAGCGCGGTGAGGCGGCCGTCGGCGTCGACAGTCGCTTCGAACGGGATCGCCTTCGGGTCCTTCGCCAGCTTCGCCGACGACTCCAGGCCCTGCCGCATACCGCCATCGGTACTGGCGGCCTCGGCCGCCTTGCCCAGGTCGGCGGTGCCGGTGTAACGGCCGCCGCCCACCTCCTGCGCGGACACGATGCCGCCGACGATGCCGGTCTGCGACCCGATGTCGAAGGACTGGCGCAGCGAACTGGTCGGCCGGAGCTTGGTGAGGTCGATCTTCATCCACGGCTTCTCGCCCTCGAGCGAGTCCGACTTGATGTAGGCGGCGTCGCCGATCAGCCGGGCCTCCATCGGCTCCGGGGCATTACCGGTGACCTGGACCGCCCGGGAGGCGGGATCCATCTTTCCGCTGAGAGTGATCGATTGGCTGCCCGCCTTGATCGAGGCGTCCATGGTGACGGTGCCGCCCAGGCTGCGATCCATGGCCTGCCGAATGGCGGTGACCGGGTCGGCCTTGGACGTCGCCGGGGCGGCTGGGGGCGCGGAGGAGTCGCCGCCGGAGCTCGTGCCACAGCCCGCCACGAGGGCGGCGGCGAGGGCGATCGAAAGGGTTGGGATCAGTCGACGCATAGACGTGACCCTAACGGGCGACCGCCAGTCGATTTTCGCCGGCATCACGTCCCGCGCGGCCCCGAACCTCTGCGGCGGAACGTCTCCAGAGCGAGCGCGGGCGCCAGCCACCGGACACGGATATTTATGTAGATCTCTGTAACGGGAATCTGTGGAAATGCGCTGCGCCTCGCATGCCGAGCCGATTCCCACCGGTGGGAATAGGCTCGGACATAGCAGGGCGGGTACTACTGCGGGTCCGTCCCGTGCCTGGTCGGACGCGGATCGAGGGGGTCGCGTCCGGCATTGGCACGGGGTCAGACCGCCGGAAGCTGCTCGGCGCGCGCGAGCACGTGGTCGATCAGGCCGTACTCCAGGGCCTGCTCGGCGGTGAACCAGCGGTCCCGGTCCCAGTCCCGCTGGATCTCGGCCAGCGTCCGTCCACTGTGCTGGGAGATCAACTCCTGCATGGTCCGCTTCACGTGCAGCATGTTCTCCGCCTGGATGGTGATGTCCGAGGCGGTGCCGCCCATCCCGCCGGACGGTTGGTGCATCATGATCCGCGAGTGCGGCAGCGCATACCGCTTGCCCGCCGCACCGGCGCAGAGCAGGAACTGCCCCATCGACCCGGCGAACCCCAGCGCCAACGTGGCCACGTCGTTGCGGACGTAGCGCATCGTGTCGTAGACCGCCATCCCGGCGCTCACCGAGCCGCCCGGCGAGTTGATGTAGAGGTAGATGTCCCGCTCGGCGTCCTCGGCGGCCAGCAGCAGGATCTGCGCGCAGATTTGGTTGGCCGATTCCTCGGTCACCTCGGTGCCGAGGAAGACGATCCGCTCCCGCAACAGCCGCTCGAACACCTGGTCACCGAAGGACGCCTGCCCGCCGTCCAGCATCCACACGCCGTACCCCATGATTGCGCCGCCTTTCACCGCGCCGGCGGGCGGCGGGGCCGCCCGTGGACCGACCCATCCAGCGTGCGTGCGGCGGTGGTGGCCGGCCCAGGGATTCTGCCGGTGGCAGATCCGCCGATGGCAGAACCGGCGCGGCCTACGCGGCGGTCAGCCGCCGCGCAGCCGCCCGGGCCCGCGCGCAGCCCAGCAGGGCGGCGGTACGCGGACCGGGGCGGAAGCCACCGGCGGAGGCCGTCGCCCCGACGCGCAGGGTCGGCCCGGTCGCCCCGGGCCCCCGGTGCAGGATCGGCCCGGTGGTGCGCGGGCCCACCCGCAGCGTCTGGTGGCCGGCTTCGCGTCGAGCCACCTCGACCCGCTCCAGCCGCGTCAACACCGCACGCGGTGCGGCCGGGACGCGGGGCTCGACCCGGCGCAGGTCGTCGCGTGCCTCCTCGAGCAGGTCCGAGAGGCGGATGCCCAGCGCCCGGCAGATCGCCGCGAGCACCTCCGACGACGCCTCCTTGCGACCCCGTTCCACCTCCGACAGATACGGCACCGAGACGCCGGCGGCCGCGGACACCTCGCGCAGCGTGCGGCCCTGGCTCTGGCGCAGTCGGCGCAGCACCCCGCCGATCACTCGTCGCAGTAGGGACATGCGGGCCTCGCTTTCGCGGTCGTCGTCCGAAGACACCCCCATCATGCCCGTTCCCGGCCCTCGCGGCCGACCCGTGCGGGCCCGCGCCGCCACGTCGGCGCGGGCCCGACGCCTCATCGGCGCAGGTGGGTGTGCCAGGTGGCCGGCTCGGGCACCAGCGTGACCGCGCGGAACAGGGCCCGGGTGCCGCCAGCGGGCAGCAGCGCGTCGTCGTCGATCCGCACTGTCGCCCCGTTGACGTCGTACACGGTCAGCGACTCGTTGCCGTCCTGTCCGCCGAACTTCGCCGGATGTCCGTCGACGGTGGTGTTCGGGTCGACGTATGCCTTGTCAGACGGGTCGGTGACGTGCCGGTATCGGGAGATGCTGACGCTGAGTGTGCGGGCGCGCTGCCGGCCGGGTTCGGCGCTGGCCGACCCCGGGGACCACTGCGTGCTGGCGTGCCAGTACCCGGGCTGCTCCAGCGACTCGGTGACGTCGACCGCGATCAGGCGCAGGCCGGCCGGGACGCCAGCCACCTTTCCCGGCAGCTGCACCGGGCCGTCGCCGAAGCGCAGGGACCGGGCCACCCGCACGGCGGTGTCCGTCGTGTCTGCCGCTGTTCCGATCACCCGCAGCTGGGCCCAGCCGTCCGGGGCGTACCGCCAGCGCAGGACCGCCTCCGGGGCCTCCGCCCCGGTGTAGGTGACGAAGGTGCTCGCCGCGCCGTTCAGCTCGGGCCCGGCACTGGTGCCGATCACGGTGGCCGGCTGCCCGCTGTCCCGCTGCGGTGGCGGGGCCGGCACCCCCTTCGGAAAGAGGGTGAGCGCTACGCCGTGCCACTGGTCGCCGCTGCGGCTGCTGGTCGCGCTGAGGTACACGCGCCCAACTCGTCGTTGCGCTCCCGGTCCGGCGCCGGGGTCGGCGAGCGACAGCCCGGCCTGGTACTGCAGATTGCGTATGCCGTCCGGCAGCCAGCCGAATCGGACGTACACCCGCTCGGGGTCGACCGTGGTCAGCGCCGCCGGCAGGCCGGTAGCGCCTTCCTTGCCACCGTCGTCGGACGGCATGGTGGCCGACGGACGATCCCGGTTCAGCAGGTCGGGCACTGTCAGTGCGCCCACGGTCAGCGCCACCGCGAGCAGCACCGCGCTGGTGCCGCGGGCCGCGCGACGTTGGCGGCGCCCGGTGCTCATCGCCCGGTCGAGGTCGAGCACCCGGGAGGGTGTCTCCGCCGACTCGACCTCGGCGAGCATCAGGCCGCCAATCTGGCGTTCGTCCAGCATTTCGTCGCTCCTCTCAGTTGCCGGTCAGGCTGGGGGTGAGCAGGGCGCGCAGGGTGGCCAGCCCCTTGGCGGCCTGGCTCTTGACGGTCCCCGTCGTGCAGCCCATGGCCCGGGCGGTCTCCTCGACGCTGAGATCCTGGAAGTACCGCAGCACCAGCACCGCGCGCTGACGGGGCGGGACCTGGCGCAGCGCGTCGACGAGCGTGATCCGGTCGGTGGGGTCGGCGGCGGAGGTGGCCCGTTCGGGCAGCGCGGCCCCGAGCCGGACCCGGGACCAGCGCAGGCGCCGCTCGTCGATCAGCCGCCGCAGCAGCATGGTGCGCACCAGGGCGTCCAGGTGGTCGGCGCGGCGCGCCCGCGCCCAGGTGCGGTACAGGTCGGTGAGCACCCGTTGCAGGATGTCGTCGCCCCGGTCCCAGTCCCCGCACATCAGGTACGCGGTCCGCCGCCACTGGACCATCCGGGCCCGGATGTACTCGGTGTACTCGTCATCGGCCCCGCCGCCGCGTTCGCCGCTTCTCGTCACGAGGTTCGTGCCCCCTCCGTCTGCCGGCCTCGACCGGTTCGTCGCTGTCGCCCGGTAGTCGGGTCCGGCGCCGCGATCGGTTGCCCGGCCCGGCCACCCGGGGGTGCGGATCGCGGCATACCCGCTATGTTGTGGGCGTGCAGGCGACGGTGGCGGAGCAGGTTCGACGGTGATCCATTTTCCCGCGCAGCGCCGGGGCCCGCTGAGCGCGCTGAGCCTGCGGCTCGCCGCGGCCCTGGGCCTGGTCCTCGCCGTCGTCACCGCGGTCTACCTGGACCGGGACGGCTACCGCGACGTCAACGAGGACGGCCTGACGCTGCTCGACTGCTTCTACTACGCGGTCGTCTCGCTCTCCACGACCGGCTACGGCGACATCACGCCGGCCGCGCAGTCGGCCCGGCTGGTCAACGTCCTCTTCGTCACGCCCGCCCGGGTGCTCTTCCTGATCATCCTGGTCGGCACCACCCTGGAAGTCCTGACCGAGCAGTACCGGACCGGCCGTCGCCTGTCGCGGTGGAGGAGAACCGTGAAGGACCACGTCATCATCTGCGGCTACGGCACCAAGGGCCGCAGCGCGGTCTCCGCCCTGCTGGAGAACGGCCTGGACCGGTCGAGGATCGTGGTGGTGGAGCGCAGCGGTCCCGCCCTGCGACAGGCCACCTCGGCCGGACTGGTCGCGATCGAGGGCTCGGCGACCCGGTCGTCCGTGCTCAACGAGGCGCACGTCCGGAACGCGAAGGCAGTGATCATCGCGACCGACAGTGACGACGCCTCGGTGCTGGTGGCGCTGACCGTGCGACAGCTCACCGCCGGGCAGGTCCGCATCATCGCCGCCGCCCGGGAGGCGGAGAACGCCCCGCTGCTCAAGCAGAGCGGCGCGCACCACGTGATCGTCTCCTCGGCCACCGCCGGCCGGCTGCTCGGTCTCTCCACCTCGGCGCCTCCGCTCATCGACGTGGTGGAGGACCTGCTCACCCCGGGTCAGGGCATGGCGTTGGCGATGCGTTCGGCGGAGCGGGACGAGGTGGGTCGTTCGCCGCGCGAGCTGGATTCGCTGGTGATCGCGCTGGTCCGGCGGGGCAAGGTGGTCACCCTGGCCGACCGGGCCGCCGCGGTGATCGAGACCGGCGACATGCTGGTGCACGTCCGCGACGACCGCCCCCAGTCGACCTCGGCGATCTGAGCCGTACGCCGGGGCGGCGTCAGCACCTGTCGTCGGGCGACTCGTCCGAAAAGATCGACGCACCGCAGTTGACCGTTGCCCCGGTGGCGGCCCGCCGGAGCAGCAGGTAGAGGTTCTCCCGCTCGTCGGGCTCCAGGGCCCCCAGCACCTCGTTCTCGGCGCTGGCCAGGGCGCACTCGGCCTCGTTGAGGCGTTTTGCCCCGTCTCCGGTGAGTTCGACGACGTGCCGGCGACGATCCTCGGGCGAGCGTCGCCGCTCGATCAGCTGCTCCGCCTCCAGGTCGTTGAGCAGCCCGACGATGTTGGTGCCGTCCATCTCCAGGGTGTTGGCGAGCGCCTGTTGGCTCATTCCGCCGCCGTCCCGCAGCACGGTGAGTGCGACCAGATGCCGCGGACGCAGGCCCAGCGGTGCCAGCACCGACTCGGACCGTAACCGCATCCGCCGGGCCAGATGGTCCAGCAGCGCCCCCGAGCGGTGCTCCGAGGGGCCGAGCGGCGGGGCGGGCATGTGACCCAGTCTACCGACTCGGCGGAACATCGTCCTGCTATAAATAGTTGGTGCTTCACATACGATCCCTGGAGGGGGAATGATGCATCTTCTGCATATCGACTCGAGCATCCGCGGCGAGTGGTCCGTCAGCCGGCGGCTCACCGCGCGCGCTGTCGCCGCCTGGCAGGCCGCCCACCCCGGCGGCACGGTGACGTACCGGGATCTGGGCGCCGAGCCGCTGCCGCACCTGGACGCGGCGGGCGGCTTGGCCCGGATGACGCCGCCGGAGCAGCACACCCCGGCGCAGCGCGAATCCTGGGAGCTCAGCAAGCGGTTGGTCGACGAGGTGAAGCAGGCCGACGTCGTGCTGCTCGGCCTGCCGCTCTACAACTACGGCGCGCCGAGCAGCGTCAAGTCCTGGGTCGACCACCTGATCGTGGCCGGCCTGACGTACGACCCGACGACGCAGGAGGGCCTGCTCGGCGGCCGCGAGTTCGTGGTGCTGGCCACCCGGGGTGGCGGCTACGGCGAGGGCACTCCGCGGCACGGCTGGGACCACGCGGAGCAGTGGCTCCCGCACGGCCTTTCGATGACCGGCCTGGAGCCGCGCTTCATCAGCACCGAGCTGACCCTGGCGCCGTCGGTGCCGACGATGGCCGAGCTGATCCCGCTGCACGAGGCGAGCCTCGCGGCGACCGAGAAGGAGATCGACAACCTCTGGCTGCCGGCCTCCGCGCAGCGCTGAGCAGTGCCGATACGACGAGAGCGGCCGTCCCCGTCGGGGGCGGCCGCTCTCGTCATGCCGTACGGATCAGAGGATCGTCCAGGTGTCGCCGCTGCCCAGCAGGCCGGCGAGCTGCTGCTCGGGGGTCTCGGTGACCGTCGCCCTGGCGGCGGCGAGCTGGCTCTGCACCACGCTGTCGTAGGACGGCCGGTCCACCGAGCGGAACACCCCGATCGGGGTGTTGCGCAGGTCCAGGCCGGGCAGCCGGGACAGCGCGAAGGCGTACGCCGGGTCGGCCACCGTCGCGTCGTGCACGACGATCTCCTCCGGGCGCACCGAGCTGGTCTCCCGGACCTCCAGGCCGAAGCCGCCCGGCGGGTGCACCACGCAGAACCGCCCGTCGGCACCGAAGGTGACCGGCTGCCCGTGCTCCAGTCGGATCAGGTAGTCGTCCCGGGTGGACGGGTCCTTGAGCTGGTCGAACGCCCCGTCGTTGAAGATGTTGCAGTTCTGGTAGATCTCCACGAAGGCCGAGCCCTCGTGCTCGGCGGCGGCCCGCAGCACCGACTGGAGGTGCTTGCGGTCGGAGTCGATGGTCCGGCCGACGAAGCTGGCCTCCGCGCCGAGGGCGAGCGAGAGCGGGTTGAACGGGGCGTCCGCCGAACCGGCCGGGGTCGACTTGGTGATCTTCCCGACCT
Organism: Micromonospora sp. NPDC049301; assembly: GCF_040678715.1. Classification (NCBI taxonomy): domain Bacteria; kingdom Bacillati; phylum Actinomycetota; class Actinomycetes; order Micromonosporales; family Micromonosporaceae; genus Micromonospora; species Micromonospora sp. NPDC049301. The sequence goes on from NZ_JBFAQO010000001.1 coordinate 859,611, forward strand.
CGGAGGTGGGCGAATACTGCCCCTTGGTCAGCCCGTAGATCCGGTTGTTGAAGAGCAGGATCTTGAGGTTGACGTTGCGCCGCAGCGCGTGGATCAGGTGGTTGCCGCCGATGGAGAGCGCGTCACCGTCACCGGTCACCACCCAGACCGACAGGTCGGGCCGGGACACCGAGAGGCCGGTGGCGATCGCCGGAGCGCGGCCGTGGATCGAGTGCATCCCGTACGTGTTCATGTAGTACGGGAAGCGCGACGAGCAGCCGATGCCGGAGACGAAGACGGTCCGCTCCCGGGGGATGTTCAGCTCCGGCATGAACTGCTGGATGGCCGCCAGGATCGCGTAGTCGCCGCAGCCGGGGCACCAGCGCACCTCCTGGTCGGACTTGAAGTCCTTGGCGGTGAGCTTGAGGGCGACGGGCTCAGACATTCTTCAGCACCTCTTCCAGCGTCGTCTCCAGCTCCGAGGCCGTGAACGGCAGGCCGCGGACCTGGTTGTAGCTGATCGCGTCGACCAGGTAGCGGGACCGGATGACGTGGGCGAGCTGGCCCAGGTTCATCTCCGGGATGACCACCCGGTCGTACGAGCGCAGCACCTCGCCCACGTTCGCCGGCATCGGGGCCAGGTGCCGCAGGTGCGCCTGGGCGATGGACAGGCCGCGCTGACGCAGCCCCCGGCACGCGGCGCCGATCGGCCCGTACGTCGAGCCCCAGCCGAGCACCAGCACGCGGGCGTCGCCGTCCGGGTCCTCCACTTCGAGGTCCGGCACCGGAATGGTCTCGATCCGGGCCGCGCGGGTGCGCACCATGAAGTCGTGGTTGGCCGGGTCGTAGGAGATGTCACCGGTCTTGTCGGCCTTCTCCAGGCCACCGATCCGGTGTTCCAGACCCGGCGTGCCCGGGATCGCCCACGGGCGGGCCAGGGTCTCCGGGTCACGCAGGTAGGGCAGGAAGGTGGTGCCGTCCTCGCCGTTCGGCCTGGTGGCGAACTCCACCCGCAGGTCGGGCAGCGACTCCACGTCCGGCAGCAGCCACGGCTCCGAGCCGTTGGCGACGTAGTTGTCGGACAGCAGGATCACCGGAGTGCGGTAGGTCAGCGCGATCCGGGCCGCCTCCAGCGCGGCGAAGAAGCAGTCCGACGGCGACCGCGGCGCGATCACCGCGACCGGCGCCTCGCCGTGCCGGCCGTACAGCGCCATGTTGAGGTCGGCCTGCTCGGTCTTGGTCGGCATGCCGGTCGACGGGCCGGCGCGCTGTACGTCCACGATCACCAGCGGCAGCTCCAGGGCCACCGCGAGGGAGATCGTCTCGCTCTTGAGCGCGACGCCCGGCCCGCTGGTGGTGGTCACACCGAGCGACCCGCCGTACGACGCGCCCAGTGCCGCGCCGACCGCGGCGATCTCGTCCTCCGCCTGCATGGTGAGCACGCCGAAGCGCTTGTGCTTGCTCAGCTCGTGGAGGATGTCCGACGCCGGCGTGATCGGGTACGCGCCGAGGAAGACCGGCAGCCCGGAGCGCACCCCGGCGGCGACCAGACCCAGCGAGAGTGCCGCGTTGCCGGTGATGTTGCGGTAGGTGCCCGGCTGCATCTTCGCCGGCTTGACCTCGTAGCGGACCGCGAAGTCCTCGGTCGTCTCGCCGAAGTTCCAGCCGGCCTTGAAGGCGGCCACGTTCGCCGCGACCAGCTCCGGACGGGCGGCGAACTTGCGCTCGAGGAAGCGCAGCGTCGACTCGTACGGCCGGGAGTACATCCAGGAGAGCAGGCCGAGGGCGAACATGTTCTTCGACCGCTCGGCGTCCTTCTTGGACACCGCGTACGCGGCGAGCGCGCCGACCGTCATGGAGGTGAGCGCCACCGGGTGCACGACGTACCCGGCGAGCGAGTCGTCGTCCAGTGGGCTGACCTGGTAGCCGACCTTGGCCAGGTTGCGCTTGGTGAACTCGTCGGTGTTGACGATGATGTCCGCGCCGCGCGGCAGGTCGGCCAGGTTGGCCTTCAGCGCCGCCGGGTTCATCGCCACCAGCACGTTGGGCGCGTCGCCCGGGGTGAGGATGTCGTAGTCGGCGAAGTGAACCTGGAAACTCGACACGCCGGGCAGGGTGCCGGCAGGCGCCCGGATCTCGGCGGGGAAGTTGGGCAGTGTGGAGATGTCGTTGCCGAGCTGCGCCGTCTCCGAGGTGAACCGGTCGCCGGTCAGCTGCATGCCGTCGCCGGAGTCACCGGCGAACCGGATGACCACCCGGTCGAGTTGACGGATCTGCTTGGTCACGCCTGCACCTCGCTTCGCTGCGCGCGGTCGCGCGGGCGGCTGAACATGATGGTGACCTCGCCTTGCCCGGTCACGGGACCTCCTTGACGCAACGCTGCACCGCACCGCTCCAGGCTGGTCCGGTCCGCTGTTGTTCCTCACCTGAGAGCCTACGTCGAACGGACCCTCCACCCTCCCTGGAGGTCCGCCGACTGGGACCGGATCCGGCCGAGAATTACGCCGTTCTGCGACGTTTCGCCCAGCCCGCCGTAATCCAGATCACCGTCGAGGTCGCGCCGCCGGCCTGAGCCGGCGGCGCAACCTGCGGTGTGGCGGGTCAGTCGGTGGGAATCGTGGTCGGCTCGGGCCCCGGGTCGGTGAGCCGGCGACGCAGCGAGGTGGTGGCCAGCGTGAGGGCCAGCACCACCAGCAGCGCGGAGACCGCGATCAGGATGACGGCGGTGCGCTGCACCGAGGTCATCCCGCCGCCGTCGGCGGAGCCCCCGGCGGGGAGCACGCCCTGCGAACCGGTGGGCGCCGGCGGGGAGACCACCGGGGTGGCCAGCGCGGCGGCCGCGGTGATCCGGAAGCTCATCTGCACCTGCCGGGTCGGGCCGCTGCGCGGGTCGAGCTGGCCGATCACCGCGCCGGACAGCGGCGCCTCCCGCTGCGCCTGCGGGGTGGCCTCCACCGGTAGCCGCACCTCGGCGGTTCTGCCCGCCGCCAGGGTGCCGGCGTCGCACCGGGTGCGGGTCGGGTCGACCGCCACGCAGCCGGCCGGTGGGGTCGGCACGGTCACCCCGGCCGGGAGGACCACCTCGACCCGGCCGGTCGCGTCCACCGTTCCGGTGTTGCCCAGCCGGACGGCGAGAGTGCTCACCGCGCCGCTGATGTCGAAGCTCACCTCGTCGGCGGCCAGCGCGATCCCGGGGACCGGTGGACCCGGCGGGAAGAGCACCGCGAAGCCCTGGTCGTCGGCCGCCTCGCCGGCCACGCCGGGTGCGGTCGCGGTGACCCGCACGGAGCCGCTCAGCGGCATCCGCTTCCAGGCGGTGCCGGCGACCCGCAGCCGGAGCAGGCTGCTGAACCGTGCGCCCGCCTCGGCCGTCCAGGCTCCGCAGCGGTAGGCGCCGCCACCGGCGGTGGTGCAGCCCTTCGTGCCGGCGTCGGTCAGCCCGGCGGGCAGGGTGTACGAGAGCCGGATCCGCTGGGCGGAAGTGCCGGTGTTCCGCACCGTGACCCGCAGCGTGGTGGCCGTGCTGGCCGCGTTCCAGTACGCCCCGGTGAGGGTGACGTCCTCGGTGGTGACCTGCACGCCGAGCGGGTTCGGCGGCGGCGCCTCCGCGCCCGGTGCAGGTGGCCGGACCGGGGGTGCCGACGGCACCGGGGGCGCCGGTGGCCCGGGCGTGGGCGGCCGGGTGGTGCTGCCCGGCGCGGGCGCGGTGGTCGTCGGCGCCGGCGGGACGTCCGGCGCGCTGGTCTGCGGGGCCGGCGGCGTCGTCTCCGGCGGCGGTGCGGTGGTCTCCGGGGCCGGGTCGGTCGGCAGGGGATCTCCGCTCGGCTCCTCGGTCGGGGTGGGCTCCTCCGCCGGGGTGGTCTCGGGGCCCGGCTCGGGTTCGGTCACCGGGTCGCTCTCCGCCGCGATCGGAGTGGCGTCCGGCGACGCCGCGCTGGCCCAGGTCGGCGCCACGGCGAGCGCCGCGAGCAGACCGAGCGCGAGAGAGGTCGCCAGCAGGTGCGTCGTAGGACGCCGCTTGGCCGCCCGGGAGCCGGGCGATACCTGCAAGCTGGCCATCTGTCCTCCGGTGGCGTGGGTGGGCATCCAGTATTCGGTAACAGTTGCCTTGGAGCACTAGTCCCATTCGGAAACAAATCCGTAACGTGTTCGGGACGGCCGTTCGGCGCGGACGGTAGGCTCCCGGACGTGACCGGTTACCTGGGCTCGTACGCGACGCTCGGGCTCTTGCTGCTCGCCAGCGTCCTGTTCTTTGTTACGGCGTTCTCAGCCAATCGGGTGTTACGTCCTGCCCGTCCGGCCGATCCGCACGGCAAGCGGACCAGCTATGAGTGCGGGCTCGACCCGGTCGGCGCGGACTGGGCCCAGATGCAGATCCGCTACTACGTCTACGCCTACCTCTACGTCCTCTTCGCGGTCGAGGCGGTGTTCCTCTTCCCCTGGGCGGTGGTCTTCGACCGGCCGGGCTTCGGCCTGGTCACGGTGGTGGAGATGGCGGTGTTCGTGGCGGTGCTCGCACTGGGCATCCTCTATGCCTGGCGTAGGAACATCCTGCGCTGGACCTGACCGTCCGGTCCCCCGGCGATCGTGCCGGTCCGCCCGACCGTTCGCGGCGGGGTGTCGCGACGACCGGTCAGGCCAGGCCCCGCCGGGTCGCCGCGGGCGGTCGGTCACCGCGGATCGAGGCCACCATGTCCAGCACCCGGCGGGTGGGCGCGACCTGGTGGGCCCGGAACACCCGGGCACCGAGCCAGGCGGAGATCGCCGTCGCGGCGAGCGTCCCCTCCAGCCGTTCGGCCACCGGCAGGTCCAGCGTCTCGCCGACGAAGTCCTTGTTGGAGAGCGCCACCAGCAGCGGCCAGCCGGTCCCGGTCAACTCGTCCAGCCGACGGGTGATCTCCAGGGAGTGCCGGGTGTTCTTACCGAAGTCGTGTGCCGGGTCGATGAGGATGCCGTCGGGGCGTACCCCCGCCGCCACCGCGCGCTCGGCGAGCCCGGTCACCGTCGTGACCACGTCGGCGACCACGTCGTCGAAGGCGGCCCGGTGCGGCCGGGTCCGCGGGACCAGCCCGCCGGCGTGCGAGCAGACCAGGCCGGCGCCGGTCTGCGCGGCGACCCGGGCCAGCGCCGGGTCGGCGCCCGACCAGGTGTCGTTGAGCAGGTCGGCGCCGGCCGCCACGGCCTCCACGGCAACCTCGGCGCGCCAGGTGTCGATGGAGATCACCACGTCGGGGAACGCGGCCCGGACGGCGGCGATGGTGTCCACCGTGCGCCGTATCTCCTCGGCGACGTCCACCTCCGCGCCGGGGCCGGCCTTCACCCCGCCGATGTCGATGATCGCCGCGCCCTCGTCCACGGCCCGTTCGACCGCGCGCAGGGCGCTGTCGGCGGCGAAGGTGGCGCCGCGATCGAAGAACGAGTCCGGCGTGCGGTTGACGATCGCCATCACCACCAGCTCGCCGGGGGCGAACGTCCGCCCACCGAGCCGAAGCGCCCCGGCCATGCCGCCTCCTGACAGTCCGCACCGTCGCCGCCGCGCCGGCCGGTCCCGACGCTAGCCGGTCGGCCGGGCGGGACGCCGGGCGGCGTCGGCGCTGATCGTGATCGGGGTGGGTGGCGGGCTCGCTCACGGCCGGTCGCCATGCCACGATCAGTGCATGGGTCAGCTTCTGCTCCTCCTGGTCGTGGCATTGACTGTCGCGGCGGTGGTATTCGGCGTGACGGTGCTGGTCAGCGGCCGTGATCCCGGCCTGGCACCCGCCGAGCCCGATTCGCAGGCCGTGCCATTGCCGGGCATGCGGCCGTTGCGCGAATCCGATGTGGGTGCGGTCCGTTTCGACACCGGGCTGCGGGGGTACCGGATGGCCCAGGTCGATCAGGCGATGCGCCGCGCCGCCTACGACATCGGCTACAAGTCGGAGCTGATCGGCGTGCTGGAGGCGGAGGTCACCGCGTTGCGTGAGGGACGCACCGCCGACGCGGACGCGCTGCGCCAGGCCCGTGAGCAGTCCGCGGGCGCCGCGACGGACGAGGGTGCGGCCGCTCAGCAGGTCGAACAGCCGGGCGACGGCGCCGGATCCGGCGCTGCCCCGGTCGGTTCGGCCGCCGCGGGCCCGCTGCCCGGCGCCACCTCCTCTCCGGCGGACTCCGACGGCGTGGCCCCTGCCCTCGAGCCGCCCGACCGCGAACAGACCGACGGTGAGCCGACCGCCGGCACCGGACAGCAGGGCGCGGTGGTTCGGTCGGAGTCGGCGTGACCGACCCGGGGGGCGCCGACGATCTCCGCGAGGCCGCCCAACCCGGTGCCGGCGAGGTGACCGCCACGGTGGTCGTCAACGCCCCGGCGGAGCGGGTCTTCGCCGCGCTGCTGGCCTGGGAACGGCAGTCCGACTGGATCCCGTTCACCCGCCTGCGGGTGGTCGAGGGCGATGGCCGGGAGGGCAGCCTGATCGAGGCGGTGACCGCGCTCGGCCCGGTGGTGCTGCGCGACGAGATGCGGGTGGTCCGGGTCGACGAGCCGTACGAGATCGGCGTCGTGCACTGCGGCCGGCTGCTGCGCGGCCCGGGTGTGCTGCGCTGCACCCAGATGGACCGGGCGCGCACCCAGGTGGTCTGGCACGAGTGGTTCCACCTGCCGGGCGGTCCGGCCGGCCGGCTGGCGTGGCCGGTGCTCTGGCCCGGCTCCAAGGTCAGCCTCACGCAGGCGCTGAAGAGGTTCGCCCGTCTGGTCGAGCAGGGCCGGCTGCCCTGACCACGCTCCGCGGGCGGCTGCCGGCCGGCGCGTGGGACAGCCCAGCGGCCGGTCGGCGGCGGCAGTGGGCTGTCGGCGGCATGGCCTAGCGTGTACGAGGTGACTGACCTGGTGATCGGCGCCGACGGGCTGCCACGCTGCGCCTGGGGGTCGAGCACCCCCGACTACGCCGTCTACCACGACACCGAGTGGGGGCGGCCGCTGCACGGCGACGACGCGCTCTACGAGCGGATGACCCTGGAGGCCTTCCAGTCCGGCCTGTCCTGGCTGACCATCCTGCGCAAGCGCCCGGCGTTCCGGCTGGCCTTCGACGAGTTCCGGATCCCGACCGTCGCCGGCTACGGCGACGCCGACGTGACCCGGCTGCTCGCCGACGCCGGCATCGTCCGCAACCGGGCCAAGATCGAGGCGGCGATCGCCAACGCCCGCGCCGCGCTGGAGCTGCCCGACGGGCTGTCCGCGCTGCTCTGGTCCTTCGCCCCGGAGCCCCGGCCGGCCCGCCCCGCCTCGTTCGCCGAGCTCGCGCCGATCACCCCCGAGTCGACGGCAATGGCCAAGGCGCTCAAGAAGCGTGGCTTCCGGTTCGTCGGCCCGACCACCGCGTACGCCCTCATGCAGGCCACCGGCATGGTCGACGATCACATCGTCGGCTGCCATGTCACGCTGCCACCGGCGGCGTGATGGGATGGCAGGCATGACGACCGAGACCGTGCACCGGGCCGGCGAGGCCGGGCACGCCGACGGGACAGGCACCTGGGCGGTGCTGCTGCCCGCCGAGCGGTACGAGGCCGAACGGCTCGTGCACCACGACACGCTGGAGCTGACCGGGCTGTCCGACGTCAGCCGGCCGGGCCCCGGTGACCGGGTGGCCGTGCTGGCCGACGCGCCGCCCCGGCTGGTGGCGCTCGGCCGGGTCACCGCCCCGGTCCAACGGCACCGGGAAGACCCGGACGACCCGCAGTCCCCGGTCGAGCCCGGGGCGCTCGTCGTTGCGTACACCCGACGGGCCTTTGACGAGCCGGTGCCGGCCGACCGGCTGACGCTCGACGGGCCGCTCACCGCGCTGGACCCGGCGGCCTTCCGGGCGCTGGCCGACCGGCTCGGCCCGCCCCCGGCGCGACGCACCTGGCTGGTCAGCCTCGACCTGCCGATCGAGGCTGGCACGCCGGCCGAGGCGGTCCGGCTCTTCTGGTCCTACGTGCAGGAGCTGGGGCCGCGCGAGCTGCCCGCCTTCGTGTCGCCCTCCGGGGACGAGCTGGCCATGCAGGCGTTCGTGCTGGGCGCCGAGGCCAACCAGGATCCGGAAGAGGACGACTAGAACAAACCGCCCAGCCGTCCCCGCCAGTCGGCGAGCACCGGGCCCGGGTCGGTGTCCAGCACCCGCTCCAGCAGCGTGGCGTAGACGTCCCGGAAGTCGGTGGTGTATTTCAGGTCCCCGTCGTCGAGGTCGGTGAGGCTGGGCGCCGCACCGTGCCAGCCGCCGCGCACCCCGGCACCGAGCAGCAGCATGTCCGAGGCGGTGCCGTGGTCGGTGCCGTCCGAGGCGTTGGCTCGGACGCGACGACCGAACTCCGAGTAGACCGCCACGACTACCTTCCGGCCTGCCTCTGTACGACTCATCCGGTCGGCGAACCCGGTCAACGCCCGGTCCAGTTGACCCAGCAGGACGGCCTGCAACTGCTTCTCGTCGGCGTGCGTGTCGAACCCGCCCAGCGACACCGAGAAGACCCGGGTGGACACCTCGGCCTCGACACACTGCGCGACCAGGTCCAGCTGCGCATCCAGCGGCGTCCGTGCCCCGCCGGTGGCCGTCGCCGGCGCCTGCTCGCCGTCCGGGTCCGCCGCGTCCGTTTCCGCGGAGTCGCGGACCTGCCGGATCATCTCGTCCACCGAGCGCAGGTCGGCGAAGCAGGCGGCGGCACGGCTGCGGGCTGCCGACTCACCCGCCTCAGGGGCGGCGAACGCGGTCAGCGTTTCCGCTGGCAGCCCCCTGGCGGCCTTCCGGTCGGTCACCGGCACCGCGGCGCCCGCGCTCCGCATCCCGGCCAGCAGCGGCGGTAGCGCCGGCTCGAAGGAGACAGCCAGCCTCGGATCCCCACCCGACTGGTCCAGCCAGCGCCCCAGCCAGCCGGTGTTGCCCGGCCGGTCCGGCTGCGCGGTCTGCCAGATGTCCATCGACCGGAAATGGCTGCGGTCCGGCTTCGGGTAGCCGATCCCCCGCACGATCGCCAACCCACCGCCTGACCAGCGCTGGTGCAGTCCAGCCAGCGCCGGGTTGAGGCCGAAGTCGTCGTCCAACCGCCGCACCTCGCCGTCCGGGTACGCCAGCTCGGGGCGGGCCGCCCGGTAGGCGGGGTCGCCGTACGGGATGATGGTGTTTAGGCCGTCGTTGCCGCCGTAGAGGGTGACCAGCACCAGCGTGCGGGACTGCGGATCGCGGTCCCCGGCGGTGTCCAGCAGGTCCCGAAGGCTGTACGCACCGGCTCCGGCGGCGAGCGCGCCCGCGCCGACCACCCCGCTGGTGAGCAGGAACTTCCGTCGGGTCAGGGTGTCCATCGATCGACTCCTCCGCTCAGCTGACGGTGTACTCGGGACTGACCAGGCCGGCGGCCAGCAGCTTCCGGGGCTCGCCGGCGAGCGGGGTGAGGGCGGCCCGGGTCCGGGCACCCCATCCGTCGACCACCAGCAGCCGGGCCAGGGCGTCCGGCCGGCCGTCGGCGGGCGCGGCGGTCAGCCGGGCCAGCACGGCTGGTGCCGTGGCGGCGGCCAGCATCCCGGCCGTCCGGAGTCGGGCCTGCAGTGACGAGGTGGTCAGCCAGGCGGCCCCGGCCGGCCAGCCGCCCACGCTCGGCGGTCGTAGCGGCACCTGGTCCAGCGCGTTCAGGCCGGCCAGCAGTTGTTTGCGTTGCTGCTCCGGCAGCGTCGCGGGTCGGATGCCGAGTTGCCGCAGCGCACCGACCACCCACTCCACCGGCTGCTTGACCAGGGTCCCCCTGGTCTGGGCGAAGGCTGGCGACGAGAAGAGCGTGCGGAGGATGGCGACGGTGTCGGTACCGGCCAGGCCGGTCGGCGCCGGGACGTCGGTGCCGGCGTAGCGGAACCAGAGCCGGCCGGCCACGAACGTCGCCGCCGCGGGCTGGGCGGCCAGCAGCCCGGCGTACGCCTGGGCGTCGAACCGGGCGCTGTGCCCGAGGATGGTCTTCTCTCCGGGGTCGTGCCGGCGAGCCTCGAAGCGGGCGTCGCCGGTGCGCCGGTCCACCACCCAGCCGGTCAGCGCCCGCGCGCCGGCCTTCACGTCGGCCTCGGTGTAGCCCCCGATGCCGAGGGTGAACAACTCCATCAGCTCGCGGGCCAGGTTCTCGTTCGGTGCCTTGCGGGTGTTCTTCTGCCCGTCCAGCCAGAGGATCAGGGCCGGGTCGCGCACCATCGCGGCGACCAGTGGGCCCAGCGGTCCGCGCCCGTGGCGGCGCAGCGTCTCCAACTGGCCCAGCATCAGGTGGGCGGACTTGACCTTCTGCGCGCTTGTCGCCCAGTGCCCGTGCCAGAAGAAGAGCAGCTTCTCGGTCAGCCCGTCCTCGGCCGCCACCATCCGCTCCAACCACCAGAGGGTCAGCCGCTGGAGCTGCTCCCGGCGCTCCGCGTTGGCCTGCTGCCGCTGCTCGCGGGTGGACTCCTTGGTCAACGCCGCGTAAGGGTCCGGGGGCAACGCCGGGACCGGGGTGGCGATCGCACCCCGGTCCGCACGGTTCGGGTTCAGGAGGGCGTCCAGGGTGGCTGCCGGCCCGGCCCGCTCGGCCGCGTCCACCTCGTCGGCGGTCGGCCCGAAGGTGGCCCGGCGCAGCAGGTGTGCCACCGCTTCACGATCGGTCATGTGGCTGACGCTAGGCCGCCCGTGTTCGAGGACGGTAAGGGCGGGATGCGGATCGCGTTCAGTGGCCCTCGAAGATCGGCTTCTGCTTCGCGACGAAGGCGAGGGTGGCCGCCCGGTGATCGGCGGTGGCGCCGCAGATGGACTGCGCCTGCGCCTCGGCGGCCAGCGCGTCGGCGAGGGTGCCGGCGTCGGCGATGGAGAGCTGCCGCTTGATCGCCCCGTAGGCGACGGTGGGGCCGGCGGCGAGGCGGGCGGCCAGCTCCTGCGCGGTCGGCAGCACCTGCTCGTCGTCGTCCACCAGGCGGTTGAGCAGGCCCAACCGGCAGGCCTCCTCGGCGCGTACCGGCTCGGCCAGCATCAGCAGCTCCACCGCCTTGGCGTGACCGACCAGCCGCGGCAGCGTCCAGGACGCGCCGGTGTCGGCGGCGAGGCCGACCTTGGCGAAGGCCATCAGGAAGCTGGTGGTCGGGCCGCCGATCCGGATGTCGGCCAGGAAGGCGAGCGACGCGCCCGCCCCGGCGGCCATCCCGCGGACCGCGGCCACCACCGGCTTGGGCAGGTTGGCCAGCCGCGCGGCGATCGGGTTGTAGTGCGCCCGGACGGTGCCCAGCGGGTCGGTGGCGGTGTTCTCCAGCGTCGATACGTGCTCGCGCAGGTCCTGACCAGCGCTGAACGACCCACCCGCACCGGCCAGCACGACCGCCCGGCAGGACCGGTCGGTCTCCAGCTGCGCCAGGGTGTCCCGCAGCGCCTCCTTGAGCGCCACGTCGAGGGCGTTCATCGCGTTCGGCCGGTTCAGCGTGAGGGTGACGACGGCATCGGTCCGGTCGACCAGCAATGGCTCGGTCACGTGTTCAACGACCCTTCTGTCGGACGATGCGGTTGCCGGCGTCGAGGCACTGCTCGACGTACCGGTCGGCGGCCGGACGCAGGCGGGCCGCGTGCCGGTCGAAGAAACTGGCCGCGGCGGTGCCGGGCCAGCGCTCGGGCAGCAGCGCCGGGGGCAGCTGCGGGTCCCGGAACAGGAAGGTACGCCACGCGTGCACGAGCCGGAACCGGGCCGCGTACGCCTCCTCGTCGCTGCTGCGCGCGGTGACCGCCCCGAGCAGCGGGCGCTGGTCGGCGACGAACCGTTCGTAGGCGCGGCCGATCTCGGTCAGGTTCCAGGCCCGGCGGACCACGCCCATCGCTCCGGGGGTGCCGGAGAAGTGCGAGGCGGTGAACCGCTCGAACTGGACACCGGCTTCGGCGAGCAGCAGGTCGACGTCCTCGGCGGGCCGGGTCGCCACCCAGGTCTGCTCGTCGAGCGTGCCGTAGCCGAGGAAGCTGAGGTTGGCGGCGAGCCGCTGTCGGTCCCGGCGCGAGCCGGGGGCCTCCAGGACGAGCAGATCGAACCGGCCGTCCCAGCTGACCCGGCCGGTGCGGTAGATCCGGGCCGCCGCCTCGTCCAGCCGCCGGGCGGCTTTCGGTGTGATCGAATATCCCGGCCCGGATGCCAACCGGAGCGGGTCGAGCCAGCCCTGACGCACCATCCGGGACACGGCGGTGCGTACTGCCGGCGGCGCGATTCCCAACGGCGCCAGTAGCTTGACCAGGGCGGCGACCGGTGCGCGGCCACCCCTCGGCCGGAGGTGGTCGCCGTACAGGTCGAAGAGTGCCGACCGTGCCTGCATGACCGCACATTGTGACAGGCCTTCTCAAGATAAGCTAGATGCTGTTACATCAATGCTGCTCCGGTTTGGGTCCGGCGGTGTTCATCAGGGAAAATCGTTGGTCGACACCCCCGCGACCGTTGCGGGTGGTCGTGACGAAGTGGCTGTGGGGCAACCCACCGACCCTGGTGTAGGTCTGAGGGGAGACAACATGGCGGCGATGAAGCCGCGGACGGGCGACGGTCCGCTGGAAGTCACCAAGGAGGGCCGGGGCATCGTGATGCGGGTCCCGCTGGAGGGCGGTGGCCGGCTCGTCGTCGAGATGACTCCCGACGAGGCCAACGCGCTCGGTGACGCGCTGAAGGCGGCTGCCGGCTGAGTGAGGAGTGGTCCGGACGGCGTACACCGCCCGGGACGTTCCTCGGTCCCTGAGCCACCGGCATCGCCGGTGGCTCAGGGTCTTCATCTGCGCGGACAGGCGGGTCTGGTCCCGCTCCGCGACATTTTTCTGGAGGTGCGGTTCCGCGTGCTCGCCATCCGTCCGCTCGCCGAGCCCGACCGGCTCGACGTCCTCATCCTGCCCGTCCGTCCCGTCGATCCGGCGGCGGACGGCGACGCCTCCGTCGAGCCGGTGCCGACCGCCGTGGCACTGCCGGACGGCGTCGCCGAGGAGGCCGCCGCGCTGGTGCCGGTCGCCCGGCTGACCGGCCGGGCCGGTGAGACCCGCACCCAACTGCGCCCGGGGCGTACCCCGGGCCGGCTGCTGCTGCTCGGTGTCGGCGACGGCGGTGAGGCGGCCTGGCGGACCGCTGGCGCGGCCCTGGCCCGCGCCGCCGTGGATGAGACGCAGATCACCCTCGCGCTGCCGGCGGACGTGACGCCGGCCGCCGTCCGTGGGTTGACCGAGGGGCTGCTGCTCGCCTCGTACCGGTTCCGGCTGACCGAGGCCGGCGACCCGCCCGCGCTCGTCGGCGTCGACCTGCTGCTCGCCGACCCGGCCGCCCACGAGGCGACCGTCGCCACCGCCCGCACCACCGCCGCGATGACCCGCCTCGCGCGCGACCTGACCAACACCCCCTCCTCGGTCAAGAACCCCGAGTGGTTCGCCGACCAGGTGGCCTCCGCCGCGGCCGACCTGCCGGACCTGCGCCTGCGGGTCCGCGGTCCGGACGAGCTGGCCGCCGAGGGCTTCGGGGGGATCCTCGCCGTGGGCGGCGGCTCGGCCAGCGGCCCCCGCCTCGTCGAGCTGGACTGGCACCCGGCCGACGCGCGTACCCACGTCGTGCTGATCGGCAAGGGCATCACCTTCGACACCGGCGGAATCTCGATCAAGCCGGTGCCGGCGATGAAGCTGATGCGCAAGGACATGGCCGGCGCGGCAGCGGTCGTCGCCGCCACCCTCGGCGCCGCGACGCTGCGGTTGCCGGTCCGGGTCACCACGCTGGCGCCACTGGCCGAGAACATGGTCAGCGGCTCGGCGTTCCGCCCCGGCGACGTCGTCCGGCACTACGGCGGGACGACCAGCGAGACGACCAACTCCGACGCCGAGGGTCGGCTGGTCCTCGCCGACGCGCTGGCGTACGCGGTGCGGGAGCTCGCGCCGGACCTGCTGCTCGACCTGGCGACCCTCACCGGGGCCAACGCGGTGGCGTTGGGGAAGCGGACCGCCGCCCTGTACAGCGAGAACGACGAGCTGGCCGCCGATGTGCTGGCCGCGGCCGAGGCGGCCGGCGAGGCGGCCTGGCGGATGCCGCTGCACACCGACTACGTCGAGTACCTGGGCAGCGAGGTCGCCGACCTGTACAGCGCGCCGGCTCAGGGCGCGGGGTCGGTGCTGGCCGCGCTCTACCTGCGCGAGTTCACCGGTGAGCTGCGGGACCGCTGGCTGCACCTGGACATGTCCGCCCCGTCCTGGGCGGACGGCGACCACGCCGAAGTCAGCCGCGGTGCGACCGGCTGGGGCGTGCGCTCGCTGCTGCGCTGGCTGGCCAGCGTCGACTGAGCGGGCTCAGCACTTCACGGCGGCGAGCACCCCGTGCCCGACCGGGAGCAGCGCGGGGATCCAGTGCTCGGACTCCCGCACCGCCTTGATCGTCTCGCGGACCGTCACCGTCTCCGCGTCCCGGGCGGCCGGGTCACCGATCCGGCCGCCGGCCAGCATGCCGTTGAGTGCGAGCACGCCCCCCGGGCGCAGCAGCCGTAGCGCGGCCTCCACGCAGGCGTGGAAGCCGGTCGCCTCGGCGTCCACGAAGACCAGGTCGTACGCGCCGTCGGCGAGCCGGGGCAGCACGTCCAGGGCGCGACCGGTGATGATCCGCGTGCGACCGGCGGCGAAGCCGGCCTCGTTGAAGATCCGCCGGGCGATCCGCTGGTGCTCCACCTCCACGTCGATGGTGGTGAGCACGCCGTCCGCGCGCATGCCGCGCAGCAGCCACAGGCCACTCACCCCGGTGCCGGTGCCGATCTCCACCACCGCGCGGGCGTTGCCGGCTGCGGCCAGCAACCGCAGCGCCGCTCCGGCGCCGGGGGTGACCGCGTCGAGGCCCACCTCGTGGGCCAGGCTGCGGGCGGTACGCAGGACGAGATCCTCGGTGACGTACGACTCGGCGAACTGCTGAGCCTGGGTCGTCGAACTGCCGGAACCGGCGACCGTGGCGATGGGGCACCTCCGGGGGCGGTGCGTGGTGCGGGGGCGGGTTGGCACTGTGAGCGTAGAGGCGACCGTCGCGCGGCGCAGCCGCGCCTCCGCCCTCGACGATCACCGGGGGCAACCGCTGACTCCACCGCGTGCATCCGTGCAATCCTGGAGGCGGTATCCCGTCAGCCGCGACCGCGCCGGTCGGTGGCCGGACGACGCGGCGCGGGATCCGGGGACGGACTGGGAGGCACCGACGTGACCGACGGCTGGGACTGGCGCCGGGGCGGTGAGACTCCGGCTCCGGCACGACCGCCCGGGGCAGAGGCCCCGCCGGCGGGGTCGCCGACCGCGCCGGGGGCCGGCAGCGTGCCCGCGGCGTCACCTGGCGGCGCATCGATGGCCGGGAGCCCGCCAGCGGGCTCCTCGGCCACGCCGACGGCGGGTACGCCGTACGGCGGGGCGCCGGCCACCTGGCCGGCGACGACCGCGCCGCCGGCGACCGGGCCGGCATCGACCGCGTCGCCGAGCGTCCCCGGCACATCGCCCTGGTGGTCCGACGCGCTCGCCGATCCGTGGCGGGATCCGGCGGCGCCGGCCGCGGTGGTGGTGCCCGGTGTGGTGGCGGCGGGCACCGAGCCGGAGCCGGTCACCGATCCGGACGCGCCGGGCCGGCCGACGTTGCGGCACCTGCTGCTCATTCCGGTGATCACCGCGCTGCTGGCCGGCACCCTCGGCGGCGCGCTGGGCTACGCGTTCGCGGTGCGCGGCGGGGCCGCCGGGACGGTGCTCGGCGCCGCGCCGGCGCCGCCTCCCGCGTTGGCCCAGCGCAAGCCGGAGTCGCTGGCCGGGGTGGCTGAACGGGTCCTGCCCAGCGTGGTGACCGTCCGGGTGAGCAGCCTCGGCGGGACGAGCGAGGGCTCCGGCTTCATCGCCAGCGCCGACGGGCACGTGATCACCAACGACCACGTGGTGGCCGGCGGCAGCGGCAAGGCCTCGGTGGTCTTCAACGACGGCAGCACCGCCGCGGCGACGATCGTCGGTCAGGACCCGGAGTCGGACATCGCGGTCATCAAGGTGAGCCGGACGGGGCTGCGGCCGGTGGAGTTCGGCGACTCCGATGCGCTGGCCGTCGGCGACCCGGTGCTCGCCATCGGCTCACCGCTCTCGCTGGCCAACACGGTCACCGCCGGCATCGTGAGCGCCCTGGACCGGACGATGCAGGCCGGCGAGCCGGGCGGTCCGGTGCGGTACTACGCGGCGATCCAGACCGACGCGGCGGTCAACCACGGCAACTCCGGCGGCCCGCTCGTCGACGGCGCCGGTCGGGTGGTCGGGGTGAACTCGACGATCAAGTCGTTGGTCGCGGAGGGGCAGGAGGCCGGCAACATCGGTCTCGCCTTCGCCATCCCGATCAACCAGGCCAAGCGGGTGACCCAGGACATCATCGGCACCGGCAAGGCCCGGCGCACGGTGATCGGCGCCCAGGTCGGCGGCCCGGGGGCGGGAGCCAGCGGCGGCGTACGGCTGGCCGCGGTGGAGCCGTCCGGTCCGGCGGCCGGCGCCGGACTGCGGGTCGGTGACGTGATCCTGAAGCTCAACGGCCGGCCGATGACCGAGCCGACGGATCTGATCGCCCTGGTCCGCAAGTTCGCGCCCGGCTCGGTGGTGACCGTCGAGTTCCGGCGTGGCGCCGACCGGCAGAACACCTCGGTCACCCTTGCCGCGGATGCCAAGTGAACAGCGGGTCACCCCCTGCCCGAAAGCCGTCCGACGTGCGTAGTCTTGCTGCTGACGCCGAGAGGAGGCCCGCGGGATGCTCGACAACCTGAACTGGTGGGAGATCGGTGCGCTGCTGCTCCTGGCGCTGCTGATCTTCGGTGACCGGCTGCCCGCCGTGATCACCGACGGCCTGCGGTTGGTGCGCAACCTGCGCAACATGGCCCGCAACGCCACCGGTGACCTGAGTCGCGAGCTGGGCACCGACATCCAGCTCGAGGATCTCCACCCGAAGGCCTTCATCCGCAAGCACCTCCTCAGCGAGGAGGACGAGGCGGCGATCCGCAAGCCGTTGCAGGGGGTCTACGACAACCTGCGCGCGGACGTCAGCGGTGTGCACAACGAGCTGAAGGACGTGGCGAACGCCGCGGACCCGCGGTCGAACGGAACCCGGTCCGGCACGGCCACCGGCACCCCGCCGGCGCCGGCTCCGCGAGCCAGCTACGACGACGCCACCTGACCCGGCGGGCCCGGGCCTCACCGGCCGCTTCACCCGCCGGCCAGGCGGCCGGCGGGTGACGTGATGGACCGGGCGGTCAGCGCCCGGCGGGCTTGAGGCCGAGCGGCTTGCCGAGCAGCGACTCACGGCGCACCGCGAGCCGGTCGGCGATCGTGCCGAGCGCCTGCGCGGCCGGCGACTCCGGCTCGGCCAGCACGATCGGGTTACCGGCGTCGCCGGCCTCCCGGACGCGGGTGTCCAGCGGGATCTGGCCCAGCAGCGGCACCTGCGCGCCGATGGTCCGGCTCAGCGACTCGGCGACCGCAGCGCCGCCGCCGGCACCGAAGATCTCCATCCGGGAGCCGTCCGGCAGCTCCAGCCAGGACATGTTCTCGATGACGCCGACCACCCGCTGGTGCGTCTGCAGGGCGATGGCACCCGCCCGCTCCGCCACCTCGGCGGCGGCGGCCTGCGGGGTGGTGACCACCAGGATCTCCGAGTTGGGCAGCAGCTGGGCCAGCGAGATGGCCACGTCGCCGGTGCCCGGCGGCAGATCGAGCAGGAGCACGTCCAGGTCGCCCCAGTAGACGTCGGCCAGGAACTGCTGCAACGCGCGGTGCAGCATCGGGCCGCGCCACACCACGGCGGCGTTGCCGGCGGTGAACATGCCGATCGAGATCACCTTCACGCCGTGCGACTGCGGCGGCATGATCATGTCTTCGACGCGGGTCGGCCGGCCGTCCGCGCCCAGCATCCGGGGCACCGAGTGGCCGTAGATGTCCGCGTCGACCACGCCCACGGAGAGGCCACGGGCGGCCAGCGCCGCCGCCAGGTTGACCGTCACGCTGGACTTGCCGACGCCACCCTTGCCGCTGGCCACGGCGTACACCCGCGTCCGCGAGCCGGGCTGGGCGAACGGGATGACCGGCTCCTCGCTGGCACCCCCGCCGCGCAGCTGCGACTGCAGCGACTGCCGCTGCTCGGGGCTCATCACACCGAAGTCGATCTCCACGCCGGTCACCCCGGGCACCGCGGCGACGGCGGCGGTGATGTCCGTGCGCAGCTTGTCCTTGAGCGGGCAGCCGGCGACGGTGAGCAGCAGCTCGACCCGTACGACGCCGCTGGCGCCGATCGTGGCGGAGCGGACCATGCCCAGCTCGGTGATCGGCCGGCGGATCTCCGGGTCGTTGACGGTGGCCAGGGCGGCCTGGATCGCGTCCTCGACGGTGCTGACGGGTGCTGACATGCCCGCAATGCTACGTCGCGGGGCATCCGCTCCAACCGCTGGCGGCGAACGGTGTGAGCGAATCGATGGCTCGCTCCCGGCCCCTCCGGGTCAGCCGTCCTGCGGGCGGGGCCCGGCGCCGTCCGGCCGGGTGTCGTGGGCGAAGTCGCCGTCCAGGTCGTCGCGGGGCTCGTCCAGCCCCGCGCCGTCGGTCGCCCGCTGGCTGCGCCGTTCCTGCCGGCTGTCCTTCTCCTGCTGGCGGCGCTCCAACCGTTGCCGGCGCTGCCCCGCCTCGTCCAGTTCCTCGGCCAGCCGGGTCAGCTCCGAGCGGAGGAAGTCGCGGGTGGCGACCTCGCCCAGCGCGATCCGTAGCGCGGCGATCTCCCGGGCCAGGTACTCGGTGTCCGCCTTCTGCGCGGTGGCCCGCCGCCGGTCCTCCTCCAGCGCCACCCGGTCCCGGTCGGCCTGCCGGTTCTGCGCCAGCAGGATCAGCGGCGCCGCGTAGCTGGCCTGCAACGACAGCACCAGGGTGAGGAACGTGAAGGTGTACGGGTCGAAGCGCAGGGGGGCCGGGGCCAGGGTGTTCCAGCCGAACCACAACGCGATCACCACCGTCATGACGACGATGAAGTTCGCGGTGCCCATGCCACGGGCGATGCCCTCGGACCACCTGCCGAACGCCTCGGCGTCGAACCGGGGCAGCTTGACGCCCCGGGGCTCGCGCGGCTGGTCGAGCCGCTCGGCCCGGCGCTGCTCAGCCATCCGCGCCGCCCAACGCCGCGTCGGTGGCGCCCGGCGCGGTCAGGGCATCCCGGTCGCGCCAGTCCCGGGGCAGGGAATGGTCCAGCACGTCGTCCACCGTGACGGCGCCGACCAGCCGGTTGTTCCGGTCGATCACCGGCATGGCGACCAGGTCGTAGGTGGCCATCCGCCGGGTGATCTCGGGCAGCGGGGTGGTGGGCCGCAGCGGGTCGATGTCGTTGACCACCACCTTGCCGAGCAGGTCGGCCGGCGGTTCGCGCAGCAGTGCCTGGAAGTGCACCATGCCCAGGTACCGGCCGGTCGGGGTGTTCTGCGGTGCCCGCGTGATGAACACCTGTGCGGCGACGGCGGGGGACAGCTGTGGTTCCCGGATCCGGGCCAGCGCCTCGGCGACGGTGGCGTCCGGCGGCATGATGACCGGCTCCGATGTCATCACGCTGCCCGCCGTGCCGGGCGTGTACTTGAGGAGCTGGCGTACCGGGTCGGCCTCGTCCGGCTCCATCAGGTCCAGGAGCACGTCCTGCTCCGGCGGGGGCAGCTCGTTGAGCAGGTCGGCGGCGTCGTCCGGGTCCATCTCCTCCAGCACGTCGGCGGCCCGTTCCCGGTCCAGCGCGGCCAGGATCTCCACCTGGTCGTGCTCCGGCAACTCGCTGAGCACGTCGGCCAGCCGCTCGTCGTCCAGCGCCGCCGCGACCTCGTTGCGCCGCGCGTCGGGCAGGTCCTGCAACGCGTTGGCCAGGTCGGCCGGGCGCATGTCCTCCAGTACGGCGAGCAGGTTCGCCGTACCCCGGTTGTCGGCGATGCCGCTGAGCCCGCGTACCCGGTCCCAGTCCACCTGGTGCAGGTGACCGCGGCGGGTGAGCCGGCCGGTCTGCTCGCGGACCGCGACCCGGGTGAGTGACCACTCACCGCCCCGGGCGCACTCCATGGCGACGTCGACCACGGTGCCGGGCTGGCCGCCCGGGTCGAGCTGCACCCGCCGGTCCAGCAGCTCCTGGAGCACCAGCAGCTCGTTCGGGCGCTTCTCGAAACGCCGCAGGTTGAGGGTGCCGGAGCCGAGCACGACCGCGTCCGCGTCGATGGAGGTGATCCGGTTGATGGACAGGAAGATCCGCCGACGCATCGGCATCTCGGCGACCAGGCCCACCACCTCCGGGGGACGCTTGGTCGCCCGCAGCCGGGCCACGGCGTCGCGAACCCGGCCCACCTGGTCGCCGTTCGGATCGAAGACGGCGACTCCGGCGAGGCGGGCGATGTAGACCCGGGTCGGCGTGCTCACGGGCACCAGCCTAAGCGCCTACTGTTTATCAACATGTCGACCTTGGCCTACGAGATCGTGGACGTCTTCACCGACCGCCCCTTCGCCGGCAACCCGCTGGCCGTGGTGTTCGGCGCGGAGGCGCTGGCCACGGAGCAGATGCAGGCGCTCGCGCTGGAGTTCAACCTCTCCGAGACGGTGTTCGTGCTGCCGCCGACCCGGGTCGGCGCCACCTACCGGGCACGTATCTTCACCCCGGTGGAGGAGTTGCCGTTCGCGGGGCACCCCAGCGTCGGCGCGGCGGTCACCGCGAGCCGGCGCGGGATGTTCGGTGTGGGGCAGGTCACCCAGGAGTGTGGCGCCGGGGTGCTGCCGGTCGAGGTGACCGCGTCCGGGGCGACGCTGACCGGTGGCAGCCCCACCCTCGGCCCCGAGCTGGACCCGGAACCACTGCTGGAGATCGCCGGGCTGACCCCGGACGACCACATCGGGCCCGCCCCACGGGTCGCCGGCTGCGGGTTGGAGTTCCCGTACCTGCCGGTGCGGCCGGAGTCGGTGGCCCGGGCCCGGGTGAACCCGGCGGCGGCGGAGCGGTACGGGGTGGCGCACGTCAGCGTCTTCTCCTGGGATCCGGCCGCGCAAACCGCACACGCCCGGGTCTTCGTGCCCGGCCTCGGCGTACCGGAGGACCCGGCGACCGGTTCGGCGGCGCTGGGTCTCGGTGTCTGGCTGGTGGCCAGCGGCCTGCTTCCCGGGGACGGGTTGTCCCGGTACGCGGTCCGCCAGGGTGTCGAGATGAACCGTCCGTCCGCACTGGCCTGCACGGTCACCGCCGACAACGGCGTGGTGGTCGGTGCGACGGTTGCCGGCCAGGTGATGCCGGTGGCCCGGGGTGAGATCGCCGTGCCACCCTTCGTGGGCTGACCGGCGGTGCCCATGCGGGACAATGCGGGTGTGACGGACGAGGACGCCCCCCGGGGCACGCCACTGGTCGACGAGGCGATGAAGAAGGCCGCGGTGGCCTGGGTCAGCGTGGCCGGCGGGCCGGCGCTGGCACTCTGGTGCGCCCCGCTGGAGGGCGCGCTGTTCGTGGTCAGCGGGCCGGGCGAGCAGGCGGCGCCGGGGCTGGCCGACGCGGCCGAGGCGCAGGTCACCCTGCGCGGCGACCACGGCGGCCGGATCGTCACCTGGCCGGCCCGGGTGACCCGGCTCCGACCGGGCACCGAGGCGTGGGACACCACGGTGCCGCTGCTGGCGGGAAAGCGGCTGAACGCGCCCGGCCCGACCGCCGACCTCGTGGCACGGTGGGCTGCCGACGGCTGCGCCGTGAACCGGCTCGCCCCGGCGGGTGAGCCGCTGACCGGCACCGACCTGCCCGCCGACGCGCAGGCCGAGACGCCGCGCGACACCCCGGCGGTCCGAGCGACCCGCAAGCCGTTCCGCCTGCACCGGGTCCGCCGACGCTGACCCGCCGCCCCGGCCCGGTCAGCCCGCCCGGCCGTCCACACCCATGCCGACGACCGCGGCGCCGGCCAGGCCGAGCACGTCGTGCAACGCGCCGAGCGTCGGGCCGCGCCAGTCGCGGTCGGCGTTGAAGACCATGTGTTCGGCCAGGTCGGGCGCGGCGAGTCGGACGGCGCTCATCCCGGCCCGCTCGGCGCCGGTCAACTCCTGGCTGCCGCCGTCGCCGACGTACAGGCAGTCGCGCGGCGCGAGCCCCAGCCGCCGGCAGGCGGTCAGGTAGAGCGCGGCGTCCGGCTTGCACCGTCCGACCTGCACCGAGTAGACCCGCACGTCGAGCAGCGGGGCGATCGCGAGTTGCGGCAGGAAGGCCGGCAGCTCGTGCGTACAGTCGCTGATCACGCCGGTGCGCAGGCCGCGCTGGCGCAGCGCCGCCAGCACGGGCACCGCGTCGGCCCGCAACCGGGTGTCCGCGCGGACCGCCCGGTGCCGGGAGGCCACCGCCGCGCGCACCGCACGGTCGCTGGGGTGTACGCCGGCCTGGGCGCACACCCACCGGAGCGTCGCCTCCGCGTTGCCGAACCGGCCGGTGGCCCGCTCGTAGTACGTGCGGTTCAGCACCTCGTTCAGCGTCTCGGTGGGGCAACCGAGCAGCTCGGCCGTGCCGAGGTGCGCGGCGCCGCGCTGCACGGAACGGGTCAGGGTGCCGAAGAAGTCGAACAGCACCGCCTGGTAGCTGGGCATGGGGAGCGCCTCCGGGCGGTCGAGGGTCGCCGGCGCGGACCCGCGTGATCGTAACGGAGTGCTGACGGTCTGTGTTGTCCGTGGTCGTGTGAGGATTGCTTCCCGTGCCCCCTTCCTCACACCGCCCGCCCCTGGATCCGCTGACCACCGGCGCGGTCGGCCTGGCCGTGGTCGCCGTGTCGTCGTCCGCACCGCTGATCGCGTACGCCGCCGCTCCCGCGCTGGCCATCGCCTTCTGGCGCAACCTGCTCGCGGTGGCCGTGCTGAGCCCGTTCTCGCTGGCCCGGCGCCGCGCCGAGTTCCGGGCGCTGGCCGGACGGGCGGGCCGGCGGGAGGGGCTGTACTGCGTGCTCTCCGGGGTCGCGCTGGCCGCGCACTTCGCCACCTGGATGCCGAGCGCCAAGCTCACCTCGGTCGCCACGGCCACCGCCCTGGTCGCCACCCAGCCGGTCTGGCAGGGGCTGATCGCCCGTGCCCAGGGGCGTCGGCTGCCTTCAGTGGTGTGGATCGGCATCGCGGTGGCGGTCGGCGGTGCGGTGATCGCCACCGGCGCGGACGTGGGCATCTCCGGGCGGGCCGTCCTCGGTGACCTGCTGGCGCTGGCCGGCGGCCTGTTCGCCGCCATCTACACCGCGTTCGGCGAGCGGGCCCGGGCCAGCATCAGCACCACCACGTACACCACCATCTGCTACGGGATCTGCGCGCTGATCCTGTTGGTGGTCTGCCAGGTCGGCGGAGTCCGGATGACCGGCTTCGACGGGCGGACCTGGCTGGCCATCCTGGCCCTGGTGGCCGGCGCGCAACTGCTCGGCCATTCCATGTTCAACTACGCCCTGCACCGGATTCCGGCGACCACGGTCAGCGTGCTGATCCTGCTGGAGGTGCCCGGCGCCGCGCTGCTCGCCTGGGTCTGGCTGGGTCAGCTGCCCCGCCCGTACGCGCTGCTGGGAATGGCGCTGCTGCTGGTCGGGGTGGCGGTGGTGGTGCTCGGCGGCGCCCGGGCCGGCCGCCGCGCCACGCCGCCCACCCCGCTCCCCGCCGACGCCGCCCCGTTGACGGACTGACCGCCCGCCGTGGCCAGCGAATCCGGGACGACCTGAGGAATGTGGGCAGCGGTTCCCTCCGGGGCGGGCCTGCCCGGCGTCTGTCCGGATGAGGAGGGCGATCCGTTTGACGACTGAGGACCGCACCCGGGACGGCTTCGCCGATTTCGTACGGGCCGAGACCCCCGGGCTGACCCGGTTCGCGTACCTGTTGACCGGCGACCGGCACCACGCCGAGGACCTGGTGCAGGTGGCGCTCGCCCGGGTCGCGGTGCGCTGGGAGCGGCTCCACGACCCGGCCGCCTACCTGCGCCGGGTGCTCTACACCCAGGCGGCGAGCTGGTGGCGGCGGCGTCGGGCGCGCCCGCCGGAGCTACTGGGCGGGGCGCCACCGGAGCGGGCCCGTCCCGGGGACGACACGGACCTGCGGCTGGTGCTCCGGGCGGCGTTGGCCCGGCTGACCGTGCGGCAGCGCGCGGTCCTGGTCCTGCGCTACTACGAGGACCGCACCGAGACCGAGACGGCCGCGTTGCTGGGTTGTCGGGTCGGCACCGTGAAGAGCCAGACCCGGCACGCACTCGGGCGGCTGCGCGTCCTCGCCCCCGAGTTGGCCGAGCTGGTCGGCCGTAGCCCGCAGGAGGTGGCTCGATGACCGCCCGGCTCAGCGACGCGCTTCGCCGCCTCGCCGACGACGTGTCACCCGCGCCCGTACCGGACGGGCTCTTCGACGCGGCGCGGACCCGGCACCGGCGTCGCCGGGCCGCCGTCGCCGGCGCGCTGGCCGTCCTGGTCCTGCTCCTCGGCACCGGGTACGCGCTGCACCCGGTGGCCCTGCCGGCGCCCGCCGCCCCGCGCATCGATGCCCCTGGCCTGCCCACCCGGCTCGCCGATCCGCCGCTGCGCACCGCCTCGGTGCGGGACTCGGCGCCCGGCGCGGCGGCGATGCTCTTCGGTGGCCCGGCCGTGCGCACCGACTGGTTCGAGAGCCGGATGGGCGTGCTGGCCGCCGACGCCGACCGGTACCGGGTGCTGGACGCCGGGCCGCTCACCCCGGGCTTCGACGCGCTGCTCTCCCCGGACGGCCGGTACGCCTGGATCGGCGCGTCCCTGCTCGACCTGACGACCGGGCGGTTCACCCCGGACCGGACGGACGGCTACCCGCTCGCGTTCGCGCCGGATGGCGAACGGCTCGTCTACGCCGACGACGACACCGCCTTCACCCCGCCGAACACGTACACCACCCCGTACGTGGGGGTCTACGACCGGGCGGGCGGGAAGGACGTCCTGCGGGTCCGGGTGGGCACCGCCTGGATTCCGCCGGGACGCACGGCGGCACTTTCCCCGAACGGCGGCGAGCTGGCCCTCCAGGTCCGTGACGAGGTCTGGCTCGCACGGGTCGCCGACGCGGGCGCCGACGGCGTCGCCGAGCCGTACCGGAAGCTGCCGCTCACCGGCGGGCGGCTCGGCGGCGCCGGGGCCTGGCTGCCGGACGGCCGGGCGGTGGCGGTCCTCTCCCGGTCCACCTGCACCGACTGCCCGGTGCCGGCCTACCCGCGGACCTGGACGCTGGGCCTCCGGTCCGCCGTCGACGGCACACCGCTGGCCGGCGCGGCGTTCCCGCCGCTGCCGTCCCGTACGTTCGTCCAACTGCTCGGCTGGCGCTCGGCGGACGAGGCGGTCGCGCTGGTCGGCGTGCCGGGCCCGGAGGCGGTGGACCGGCCGGAGGACCACGACATCGCCTGGGGTCCGTATCACGAGCCGGGCACGGATCGGGTGGAACTCGTGGTGCTGCGCCGGGGCGCACCGGCGCCGGAGGTGCTCTTCCGCACTCCGGAGGGCATCACCGACCTCACGGTCGCCGCCAACCTGGCGGTCGACGGCGCCGTACGCGAGTCCGGCCGCCCCGACTACGGGCCGCTGCCGTTCTGGCTGCTCGCCGTGGGGTTCGTCCTGGCGCTCGTGGTGGCTCTGCCCGTGCTGTCGCTGCTGCGGCGCTGGCGCGGTCGACGGTTCGGCCGCCGCGCCCACGCCGCCCCCGGTCCTTAGACCTCGTGCACCTCGATCACGCGGGTGGTCGGTGCGGCTGCGCCGAGGTCGGCGCGCAGCGCGACCCGCTCCGGGTCGGCCATGAACGACTCGTAGCCGGCCCGGGCGTCGAACCGGATCACGTGCACCTCGGTCCGCTCGTCGGTGCCGCGCAGCCGCCGTTCCACCCGGCCGCCGTGCCGGCCGAGCCGGGCCAGCACGGCGTCCTCGTACCGCTGCCCGGCGGCCTCGGCACCGGCGGCGAACTCGACGAGCGCGACGAGTGTCAGCACGGCGGCCACCTAGGCGGCGATGCCGACGGCCTTGGCGCTGGCCGCCCAGAGCCGCGCGGCGAGCTGCGGATCGGTGGCCTTGCGGAACGGCCGGTGCAGTCGCCGGTTGTAGTAGTAGCCGCCGTCGACCAGCCGGGACGGGTCCTGGTTGGCCAGCCAGACCAGGGTCTCGGCGCCCTTCTCGGGGCTGCGGAACGGCAGGAACCGCATGCCGAGGGCGACCAGCCGGCTGTCGTTGGCGAACCGGGTGCGCACGATCCCCGGGTGGAAGCTGTGCGCCGGGATGTCCGGCCAGCGGCGGGCCGCCTCGGCGGTGAACAGGATGTTGGCCTGCTTGCTGGTGCCGTACGCGACCATCGGCCGGTAGCGGTTCAGCGGCCTGTTCAGGTCGCTCGGGTCCAGCACGCCGCTGCGGTGCGCGCCGGAGGCGGTGACCACGATCCGGCCGATCCGGTCGGCGAGCAGGTTCGTCAGCAGGAACGGGGCCAGGTGGTTGGCCTGGATCGACAGCTCGAAGCCGTCCACGGTGGTCAGCGGCTGGAGCGCGATGGCACCGGCGTTGTTCGCCAGCAGGTCGATGCGGTCGTACGCGTCGCGCAGCCGCTCGGCGAGCCGGCGCACGTCGTCGAGCACCGCGAAGTCGGCCCGGAACAACTCCGGACGCTCGCCCGAGGTCTCCCGTACCCGTTCCGCCGCGGCCTGCAACCGGGCCGGGTCCCGTCCGACCAGCACCACCCGGTCACCACGGCACGCCAGGTCGACGGCGGCGGCCAGCCCGATGCCGGAGCTGGCCCCGGTCACCACCACCAGCCGACGCCCAGTGAGATCTTCCACAGGTCCATTCACCCCGGTCATGGCGCGAGGTTACCGTGGCGTCACCACGCCCTTTGGGATCGTTAAGTTTCTCGGATCTGTCGTCAGGTGGCGTCGGCATGCCGCCGAACGCTGGAAGGAGCGCATCCATGGCCGCAGTCGGTCGTCCCCGCCGGTCCTGCCTCGCCGTACCGGGTTCCAGCGTCAAGATGCTCGGCAAGGCGCAGGGACTCCCGGCCGACCAGGTCTTCCTCGACCTGGAGGACGCCGTGGCCCCGCTGGCAAAGCCGGATGCGCGCAAGAACATCGTGGCCGCGCTCAACGACGGCGACTGGGCCGGCAAGACCCGCGTCGTCCGGGTCAACGACCTGACGACCCCGTGGACGTACCGGGACGTCATCGAGGTCGTCGAGGGCGCCGGCGCGAACCTGGACTGCATCATGCTGCCGAAGGTGCAGAGCGCCGCCCAGGTGCAGTGGTTGGATCTGACGCTCACCCAGATCGAGAAGACGCTCGGCCTGGAGGTCGGCCGGATCGGTATCGAGGCGCAGATAGAGAACGCCGCCGGCCTGGTCAACGTGGACGCGATCGCCGCCGCCTCGCCCCGGGTGGAGACCATCATCTTCGGCCCGGCCGACTTCATGGCCTCGATCAACATGAAGTCGCTGGTGGTCGGCGCGCTCATCCCGGACTACCCGGGCGACCCGTACCACTACATCCTGATGCGGATCCTGATGGCCGCCCGGATGCACGACAAGCAGGCCATCGACGGTCCGTTCCTGCAGATCCGGGACGTGGACGCGTTCCGCGAGGTCGCCAAGCGGTCGGCCGCGCTGGGCTTCGACGGCAAGTGGGTGCTGCACCCGGGCCAGATCGACGCCGCCAACGAGGTCTACCAGCCGGCGCAGGCCGACTACGACCACGCCGAGTTGATCCTCGACGCGTACGAGCACTACACCTCGGAGGCCGGCGGCAAGCTGGGCGCCGTCATGCTCGGCGACGAGATGATCGACGAGGCGTCCCGCAAGATGGCGCTGGTGATCTCCGCAAAGGGCCGGGCCGCAGGGATGAGCCGTACCTCGTCGTTCACCCCACCTTCGGAGTGACCGTGCCGGGCCGCGACGACAACCCACGGCTGTCGTCGCGGCCCGACCACCGCCGGTACGCCGACCCGTTCGACGGTCAGTAGCCGCTGCTGTCGCTGCCGCCGCTCGTCGCGATGGCGAGGACGATCATGACGACGTAGAAGGCGATCAGCAGCACCAGCAGCCCGGTGACGATCCAGCCGATGATGATCGCGGCCTTCGCCATCCCCTCACCGGCCTCGCCGGTCTGCCGGATCTGCTTCTGGGCCATGTGACCGAGGATCGCCCCGACCGGTCCGGTGATGCAGGAGGTGAAGCCGACCAGGGCCAGCACCAGCGCCGCGATCGCCAGGCCGTTGGTCTTCTGTGGCGGCGGGTAGCCGTACCCGGCGTACTGCGGCGGGTAGCCGGGCGGGGCGTAACCGGCCATGGGCTGCCCCGGCGGCAACTGTCCGGCGGCGTACGGGTCGACGGGCGCGTACGGGTCCACCGGCACGTACGGGCCCGCGGGGCCGGGCTGGGTGGGCACCGGCTGACCGGCCACAAGGGTCGGCTCCACCGGAGGGCTCGACTGCTGGCCTGTGGGATCGGTCCAGCCGCCGGGCGGTGGGGGATACGTCATGCGAATTCTCCGTCAGGTCGGGTGCGCCGTCACAGTAGCCAGCGGCGACCAAACACGATGCCCCCGCTACCGGGTGCCGCGTTGCCCGGGCCCGTCCGACCGGGCAGGATCCTGGCATGGCAATCGACGCGCGCGCCGCTGATCGTTCCGGCAGTCGACCCAGACGGGACGTCAGCCGCCCGGGCGCCGGCCGGCGCGGCCGAGCGGCCACACCGACAGGTGCCCCCGGCGCGGACGAGCCGATCGCGCTCCCCGACCCGGTGACCATGCGGCTCGACGGGCGGGTCGCCCTGGTCACGGGTGCGGGCAGCCCGGACGGCATCGGGTACGCCACCGCCCGCCGCCTTACCGACCTGGGCGCCCGGGTCGCCATCGTCTCCACCACGCGGCGCATCCACGAGCGGGCCAGCGAGCTGGGGGTGACCGGCTTCGTGGCCGACCTGACCGACGAGTCCGAGGTCGGCGCGCTGGCCGACGCGGTCGCCGAGCAGTTGGGCGACGTCGAGGTGCTGGTCAACAACGCCGGCCTGGCCAGCCGGGCCAGCCCGGAGGTGCTGCGGCCGGTCGCGCAGCTGACCTACGACGAGTGGCGCGCCGAGATCGACCGCAACCTCACCACCGCGTTCCTGTGCAGCCGTGCGTTCATCAGCGGCATGGCCGAGCGGGGCTGGGGGCGGATCGTCAACCTGGCGGCCACCGCCGGCCCGGTCAACGCCCTGCCGACCGAGGCCGCGTACGCCGCCGCGAAGGCCGGAGTCGTCGGGCTGACCCGGGCCCTGGCCATGGAGATGATCGCCGACGGGGTGACCGTGAACGCGGTGGCCCCGGGCACCATCTACACCGCGGCGTCCACGATGGCCGAGATCAAGCAGGGGCTGGGCACCCCGGTCGGTCGACCGGGCACCCCGGACGAGGTCGCCGCCGCGATCAGCTTCCTCTGCTCGCCGGCCGCCTCGTACATCACCGGCCAGATGCTGGTCGTGGACGGCGGCAACAGCGTCCGCGAGGCCCGCTTCCGCTGACCGTCCGCGTCCACCTCGGGCGGGCTCTGCTCGCCGGTCAGTAGCCGCCGCTGTCGCCGGTGTTGCCGATCAGGACCAGGGCCAGCCAGCCGCAGCAGGCCAGCAGGGTGAGCCCGGTGAAGACGTAGCCGAGGATCAGACCCCAGGTGGCGAGCTGGTCGCCCTCCTCGTGGCTGGTGCGGATCTGCCGCTTGGCCACGTGGCCGAGGACCACGCCGGCCGGGGGGAACACGAAGGCGAACACCAGAGACAGGATCGCCAGCACGTTGGTGCCCCGACCCGGCCCGGACGGAGGTCCGTACTGCCCGTAGGGGCCCTGCGGGGGGTACGGCGGCTGCTGCGCCCAGTGCGCCGACTGGTGCGGTCCCTGCTGCTCGTACGGCGACGGCTCGTCCGCCGGCGGCCCGTACGGCGAGCGCTCCGGCGGGCCGAAGGACGACTGGTCCGACGGTGGCGCGGACGGCGACTGGCCCGCCGGCGGCGGCGCGTAGGGCGACTGGTCCCGGGGTGGCTCGTAGGGTGACGGCGGCTGCTCGTCCCCGGGTGGCCCCGACGGCGGCGGGTAGCTCACGGCTGTCCTCCTCCTGCCGGTGCCGGAAAAGTCCCTCTTGCCGGACGCTACCCGCAGCGGTGAACCTTTTCACAGCGGTTGTGTGGACTGGTCACCTTGGCCTCGCCGGCTCCGGAGACCGATACTGACCCAGCGTTCAGTTACCCACGAGTAGTGCGCTGATCCCCGGAGGCTGAGATGGCTCGACTCGCCCAGACGCCCGGCCTGACCGACGTGCAGCAGTCGATCCTGGAGACGGTCCGGGAGTTCGCCGACAAGGAGATCATTCCGCACGCTCAGCGGCTGGAGCACGCCGACGAATACCCCACCGACATCCTCGACGGGATGCGCGAGATGGGGCTGTTCGGCCTCACCATCGACGAGGAGTACGGCGGCCTGGGCGAGTCGCTGCTCACCTATGCGCTGGTGGTGGAGCAGTTGTCCCGAGGCTGGATGTCGATCTCCGGCATCGTCAATACCCACTTCATCGTGGCGTACCTGATCTCCCAGCACGGCTCCGCCGAGCAGAAGGCCCGGCTGCTGCCGAAGATGGCCACCGGCGAGGTGCGCGGCGCGTTCTCCATGTCGGAGCCGGAGACCGGCTCCGACGTCTCGGCCATCAAGTCCCGGGCCGTGCGCGACGGCGACCGCTACGTGCTCAACGGGCAGAAGATGTGGCTGACCAACGGCGCCTACTCCTCGGTCGTGGCCACGCTGGTCAAGACCGACACCGGCGCCGAGTCGGTGTACGGCAACATGAGCACCTTCCTGCTGGAGAAGGAGCCGGGCTTCGGCGAGACCGCCTCCGGCCTGACCATCCCCGGCAAGATCGACAAGATGGGCTACAAGGGCGTCGAGACCACCGAGATGGTCCTCGACGGGGTGACCGTCCCCGACTCGGCCATCCTCGGCGGCGCCGACAAGCTCGGCCGGGGCTTCTACCAGATGATGGACGGCATCGAGGTGGGCCGGGTCAACGTGGCCGCCCGAGCCTGCGGCATCTCCATCCGTGCCTTCGAGCTGGCGGTGAGCTACGCCCAGCAGCGCAAGACCTTCGGGCAGCCGCTCGCCAGGCACCAGGCCATCGCCTTCAAGCTCGCCGAGATGGGCACGAAGATCGAGGCCGCGCACGCCCTCATGGTCAACGCCGCCCGGCTCAAGGACGCCGGCCAGCGCAACGACGTCGAGGCCGGGATGGCCAAGCTGCTCGCCTCGGAGTACTGCGCCGAGGTGGTCCAGGAGGCGTTCCGCATCCACGGCGGCTACGGCTACTCCAAGGAGTACGAGATCGAGCGGCTGATGCGGGAGGCCCCGTTCCTGCTCATCGGCGAGGGCACCTCGGAGATCCAGAAGACCATCATCTCCCGCGGCCTGCTCAAGGAGTACAAGCTCTGAGCTCTGCCCGCCCCGCAGTCAGGGAGGCAGACGGCGGTTGGTCGGCCGTGAGCGTGATGACTCTCAGGCATAGTTATGACTCTGAGGTATCACGCTCGGCGCACCATCGCCCCGACCGGGATGCCTTCAGCGCTACGGGCGCGCTCAGCCGAGACGGGTCAGGCCGGCGGCGGCGCGTTCGACGATGAGGCAGTGGTCCTCGACGTAGTCCATGCCCGCCTCCTCGGCGATTCGCCGGGCCTCGGCCGAGACGATGCCCAGCTGCAACCAGACCGCCGGGGCGCCGATCGCCGCCGCGTCCCGGACCACCTGCACGGCGTCGGCCGCCGGCCGGAACACGTCCACCAGGTCGACGGGGTGCGGGATGTCGGCGAGCGTCGGGTACGCCCGCTCGCCGAAGAGTTCGTCGACGGTCGGGTTGACCGGGATGATGCGCCAGCCGTACTGCTGCATCTGCAACGGCACGCCGTGCGCGGCCTTGCGCGGGTCGCGGGACGCGCCCACGACGGCGATCACGGCGGAGTCGGCGAGGATCTGCTGAGCGGTACGCACCCGCCGACTGTAGCTCCGCCCAGGGGCTACAGCAGGGTCAGCTGCTCGGCGGCCGGCGGTGGTGGCGGCTCGGGCAGGCTGCGGTTGTCGCCCCGCTCAGCGCGGTGCAGCCCGTGCCGGCGTGCCGCGATGCGCACCCGCGCGGTCAGCTCCCGCTGGTACGCCTGCGGAGCGTAGGAGCCGGCCCGGTAGAGCTCGCGGTAGCGGGGCACGAGGTGCGGGTACTCCCGGGCCAGCCAGCTTGCGTACCACTCCCGAGCGCCGGGACGCAGGTGCAGGGCCAGCGGGGTCACGCTGCTCGCCCCGGCGGCGGCGATCGCCGACACGGTGGCGTCGATCGACTCGTCGTCGTCGCTGAGCCCGGGCAGGATCGGGGCCATCAGCACCCCGACGGAGAAGCCGGCGTCGGCGAGCGCCCGGACCGCGTCCAGTCGGCGACGCGGGTGCGGTGTGCCCGGCTCGGCGGCACGCCAGAGCTGCTCGTCGACGAAGCCCACCGAGTAGGAGATGCCGACCCTGGTCACCTCGGCGGCCTGGCGCAGCAACGGCAGGTCCCGCAGGATCAGCGTGCCCTTGGTCAGGATCGAGAACGGGTTGGCGAAGTCCCGCAGGGCCGCGATGATCTGCGGCATCAGTCGGTAGCGACCCTCGGCCCGCTGGTAGCAGTCCACGTTGGTGCCCATCGCCAGGTGCGCGCCCCGCCACCTCGGCGCGGCCAACTCCCGCCGGACCAGCTCACCCGCGTTGACTTTGACGATCACCTTCCGATCGAAGTCCGCACCGGCGTCGAGGTCGAGATAGGTATGGGTGTTTCTCGCGAAGCAGTTGTGGCTGACCACCCCGTTGGCGATGAAGTCCCCGGTGCCGGTGGTGATGTCCCACAGCGGAAGCTCCAGCCCGAGGGCCTGGATGCCCACCACCCTGAGTGCGGTCTGATGCTTCAGCGCGGCACCCTCGATCGAACGCTTACGCGTGATGGCCGGGTCGGTCAGGTGGAAGAACCGTAGCCGTGCAACCAGACCGCCGGTCAGCCTGATCACCCGCACCCGGTTGGGTAGGCCGCGATCTTCCCGCACGAAGGAGAGCCCGAACCGCTGCAGTGCCTCCGCCGTTTGGTCGAGGATGGCGTCGTCGCTGTTGGTGATGCGGAGGACGCCTTTGCTGCAACTGCCCTCGGCGTCGAAGATGCCGGCCAGGAAGCCGAGCCGCCAGTCGTCGCTGGGATCTACCGGCCAGCGGATCAGCTGAGCGATCGTCTCGATGTCCCGCTGCTTCGAGGTGCGGATGGCGGCCAACGCTCGCCGCACGGTGCTGGCCTGAGTGAACGTGAAGCGCTGCGTGACGACCCCTTCAAGGGCGAGATAACGCTCACTACGGCTCAACGCCTCGTCGTCGCACAGCGCCAGGCGGAACCGATGCACAGTCCCGTACGAATAGGAGAACGTGCTGAGATGCGCGTCCCCGCGGACCATGCCGCAGAGGTAGCCCCGGCGGTAGTCAGATGACTCCTTGGGCCTGACGGCGAAGCGCCCGGTGCCGATCAGGCGGTTGTTGGTGGTCAGGTAGGGGCGTCGGGCGCTGCCGTGCATGGCCCCGGTGACGTATTTCCAGCCACGTTCGGAGAGGAACCGGTGGTCCCCGCTCGCAACGAGCGTCGTGCCGTCCTCCAGAATGACCCGATAGGCCGGTTTCACCGTCGACCACTTGTCGAGCACCGTGGTGACGACGTATCGGCGGTAGGCGCCGCGTCGCTCGGTCCCGTAGATGCGGTCGCCCGGCTCCAGCTCGCTGATCGGTCTCGTGCGTCCGTCAGCCATCAAGATGGGTGTGTCTCCCGAGAGGCAGTACACACATGCATGGGAGCAGCCCCGGTACGGGTTGATGGTCCACTCGAAGGGAACACGGGACTGCCCGGGCACCCGGTTGATGATGGACTTGGCCCGCACCTCGTAGAAGGTCATCCCGGCGAACTCCGGGGTGTCGAAGGTGCGGGCGACGGCGCCGGGCAGCGCCAGCGGCAGGGGTGGCGTCGCTGGCGCTGCCCGCTCGGGGTCTCCCTCAACCGGGGGAGCGGTGAGGTTGTCCCAGCGCATGGCCACTATTCGAACACGTGTACGAGTAGAGCGCAAGTGACCCGCCGGACACCGGTGCCCGGCCGGGCGGTGGCGGAGGGGAGGATGGAGACATGAAGACGTCGACCTTCGTCTACGACGGGGACTGCGCGTTCTGCACCAGGTGCGCGGAGTTCATCGAACGCCGCATCCCGACCGCCGCGCGGGTGGTGCCCTGGCAGTTCGCCGACCTGGACGCGCTCGGCCTCACCGCCGCCGAGTGTGAGGAGGCCGTGCAGTGGGTCGGTGCGGACGGCTCACGCGCCGCCGGGCCGGACGCCATCGCGAAGCTGCTCGCCGCGAGCGGCCCGGTGTGGCGGGTCGCCGGTGCCGGGCTGCGCTTCCCGCCGGCGCGCGCCGCGGCCTGGCCGGCGTATCGCTGGGTCGCGCGCAACCGGCACCGGTTGCCGGGCGGAACGGCGGCCTGTGCCCTGCCGCAGGAGGCCCGGGAGCGGCTCTACGGCCCGGCCGGCCGCCCGAGCACCGGCGGCTGACCACCGAGCGGCGCCGGTTCCGTGCTCGGCTCCGGTGGGTCCTGGACCCCGTCACTCGTCGGCTCGACCCGGGGGCGGCCGACGAGCCGGCGGGCCCAGACCAGCGGGCGGACGCGCTCCAGCGGCAGGAAGCTGGTCATCGCGGCCAGGTGCGGTGCGAACGAGATGGTGATGGTCGCGACGGTCACCACGTGGAACGAGTAGAAGAAGCCGACCATGGCCAGCCGCCAGCGGGGCGGCAGCAGGAAGACCACCGGGCTGAACAGCTCGAAGGCCACGATGCCGAACTGGGCGACGATCAGCAGGTACGGCACCTGGGCGACGAGGTCCGCCAGGTCGGTGCCACGTCGGATGATGGCCCGCGCCAGCACCGAGCCGGTCAGCCAGTCCAGCCCGCCGAAGCGCAGCTTGGCCCAGGCGGCCAGGAAGTACGTGCAGATCACGGCGATCTGGGTGACCCGCAGCGCCCAGCCGCCGGCCTCGGTGCGGGTGGTGTCGCCGTGCCGGGCCCGACCGGCGGTGGGCAGTACGGCCAGCGCGACGAGCAGCCCGAACCGGTCGTGGTCCACCTTCCCGTAGCTCATCGCGATGATCATCCACTCGAGGTACAGCGCGCAGACCGACCAGCCGAGCAGCCGGGGTGCCCGTCCGGTGGCGGCGAGCAGGGCGAGCAGCAGCAGCGCCCAGAAGATCACCGCCACCAGTGCCGGGGTCGGCGTGGGCAGCGGGAGTATCCGGCCGACCAGCAGCGGCTGGTACAGCTCGCCGGGCACGCTGACCCGGGTCCGCACCCAGGGCGTGAAGACCACCAGGTCGGCGGCGACGAAGAGGTAGATCAGGGTGCGGAACGCGGCGACCCGGCCGCGCGGCACCGCCTCGGTCAGCCAGCGGCTCATCGGGGCGCCTGCCAGCGGACCACGGTCTCGTCGATGTGCCGGCCGGTCGGCCGGCCGGCGTGGATGCCGTGCCAGCGGATGACGATGCGGACCTCGACCAGCGCGGCGGCGTCCGGGTGGCGTTCGGCGTACGCGTCGGCGACCTCGGCGAGCAGCTCCGGGTCGGCGGCGTACCGGTCCTGCTGGCCCTCGATCTCGGCGCGGCGGATGCCGGTAGCGTCCTGGTCGAGGTCGATCACGACGCCGGTGCTGTTCACGCCCTCCACCCGCGTGTCCGGCGCGGGCGCGTTCGGTGGGTTGGACGTCGAGTACATCCGAAACGGACCGAACGGGAAATCGTCGTCGCTGCCCCACAGGGTGCCGACCAGCAGCAGGACGAGGCCGAGTGCGGTCACGCCCAACCGGGTGGCGCGCCCGCGGGTGGTCAAGTTCTCCATCGGGTCGTGACGATACGGGATGTACCGGCCGCGTCGGGTCCCTCCGACGGTCAGTTCCGGCTGCCCGGGTCGGCGACCACGCTGGTGTCTCTCCGCACGTCCCGGGGTACGACGAAGGCCGGGCCCGAACCGGGCCCGGCCTCGCGTGCCGTCACTGGGACGGCTCAGTGGTTGTGCTCGGCCAGCTGCTTGCGGACGTCGTCCATGTCCAGCGCCTCGACCTGCTCGATCAGGTTCTCCAGCGCGGACTCCGGGAGGGCGCCCGGCTGGGCGAAGACGATGACGCCGTCGCGGATCGCCATGATGGTCGGGATCGACCGGATGTCGAACTTGGCGCCCAGTTCCTGCTGCGCCTCGGTGTCGACCTTGCCGAAGACGATGTTCTGGTGCTTCTCCGAGGAGCGCTCGTAGACCGGGGCGAACCGCTTGCACGGACCACACCAGTCGGCCCAGAAGTCGACCAGGACGATGCCGTCGTTGCCGGTCACCTCGTCGAAGTTCGCCGAGGTCAGCTCAACGGTTGCCATTGCACTCTCCGATCACCGCGGTTTGTCTGCGTCGCGTAGAACCATCGCTGACCGTATCGAATTCCCGTGCGGTCGGGCACGAAACGTGCTCCGGGCTGCCGACGGGTACCGAGAGTCATCGACCCGCGTCTGTCCGTCCCGACCTGCGGAACGCAAGTGCACGACGCACTTGCGTGACCAGCCGTGATGGGAGCGTTTCCAAAGAGATCCACCGGATCGAGCGCTACGAATCGGTAACTTGCCCCTCGACAAGGAGCTATCCGGCCTGCGGAGATCGTCGATCACCCCTCGTCTCGTTACGGAGAGTAGTGTTACAAAAAGATAAATGTGACGTCTGTCTCTGTCGAACCTACGATTGCGTAGGGCAGAATTCTCCGCATCAGAGCGTGGGCGGCGGGTGCCGGGGAGGGCCCCGCCGCTCATTGCGTCTCCCCCCGAGCGAGCGACCGGTGTGACTTTTCCGCCGGGGTCGCGCCCCGCCGGTCACCTTAACCACCGGTAAGGCATGCTGTGCCGAACTCCATCGCCGCCCGTCGAAGGGGACCAGGATGCAGTTCGGCCGTTACTACGAGGAGTTCGAGGTCGGCGCGGTCTACCGGCACTGGCCGGGCAAGACCGTCACCGAGTACGACGACCACCTCTTCTGCCTGCTCACGATGAACCACCACCCGCTGCACATGGACGCGCACTACGCCGAGACGGCGAGCCAATTCAAGCGCAACGTCGTGGTGGGCAACTACATCTACTCCCTGCTGCTCGGCATGTCGGTGCCCGATGTCAGCGGCAAGGCGATCGCCAACCTCGAGGTCGAGTCGCTACGGCACGTGGCCCCCACCTTCCACGGCGACACCATCTACGGCGAGACCACCGTGCTGGACAAGCGGGAGTCCGGCTCCAAGCCCGACCGGGGCGTGGTCTCGGTGGAGACCCGCGGCTACAACCAGGACGGCACGATGGTCTGCGTCTTCCGCCGCAAGGTCATGGTCCCCAAGCGGGAGTACGCGGCCACCGCGGTTCCCGAGGGAGTGGACCCGGAGCGGCCCAGCTTCCCCGAGCCGCGCTGAGCGCCGCGGCGGGTCGACCGCCGCCGGCTTCGGGCTCCTTCCCCATCAGGTTCTGATGGGGAAGGGGCCCTTTTCCCGTTTCGGGGCATATGCTGGCGCCGGAGGTTCCGATGAGCCACTCCGTCGCCGGAGAGCCGTCCTCTGCCGGTCGGCGCGCCGCACCACTGACCACCGCCGTCTACTCCGCCGCCGAGTGGGACCTGCTCACCAGCCTGCCCGGTCGGGTCCTCGTGGCCGCCGCCGGCCCGGGCCCCGGCCGCCCGGCCCGGGGAGTCATGGCGGGCCTGGCCGGCCTGGACGCGGTGGCCGCCGGCCGGGCGTTCGACAGCGACCTGGTCCGCGCGGTGGTCGCCGCGATCTACGCCCGCCACGACGGCACCCCGACCCCCACCGAACCGCTCACCGATCTGGTGGACCTCCTGGCCGCGTGCCGGGCGGCGGTCCGGGTCCTGCACCGGCGCGCCGACCCCGCCGACTCCGCCGCGTACCGCCAGTGGGTGCAGTCGGTCGCGGCCCGGGTCTGCCGGGCGGCGACCGCCCCCGGCGAGCCTTCGGCGGGCGAGTCGACCAGCCCCGCCGACCGGCGCTTCCTGGACCGGCTCGGTGCCGCGCTGGGGCTGGGCTGAACCGGCCGGCAGGCCGTCGGCGCCGAGCGCGCGACGGGTCCGTACTCTCTGATGACCGTGACCGACGACCAGCTTGAGGTGGGCGTGGGCCCCTGGCCGGGGGACCCGCCGGACGACCCGCGCTACGACCCGCAGTTGCTGGCCGAGGGGGACCGGCGCAACGTGGCGGACCGCTACCGGTACTGGCGGCACGAGGCGATCGTCGCGGACCTGGACCGGCACCGGCACGGGTTCCACGTCGCCATCGAGAACTGGCAGCACGACTTCAACATCGGCACGGTGGTCCGCAACGCCAACGCGTTCCTCGCCGCCGGGGTGCACATCGTGGGACGGCGACGGTGGAACCGGCGCGGCGCGATGGTGACCGATCGCTACCAGCACGTGCGGCACCACGAGACGATCGAGGAGTTCGTCGGCTGGGCGGCCGGGCAGGGGTTGCCGGTGTTCGGCATCGACAACCTGCCCGGCTCGCGCCCGCTGGAGACCGGCGCCCTGCCGCGGGAGTGCGTGCTGCTGTTCGGCCAGGAGGGGCCCGGGCTCTCCGAACCGGCCCGGGCGGCCTGCGACCAGCTCTACTCCATCGCACAGTACGGCTCCACGAGGTCGATCAACGCGGGCGTGGCCAGCGGCATCGCCATGCACGCCTGGATCCGTGCCCACGCGGGTCCGCCGCCTGACTGACCACGTCCCCGGTGCCGAATCGGACGTTCCGGCTTGACGGGCCGGCGCTGCGGGGTGACGGTGGGGATGTGAGTGTCGCGGTGAGTTGTCCGAGATGCGGGGGCCCGGTACGGGCGCCGGATCTGATGCACACCGAGTCGAGGTGCCTGGACTGCGGCCCGGTCCCACCGCTGCACGTGCCCGAGCACATCGGAGCGGAGATCGTGGCGAGCGTGGTGGACCGGATCACCGCGAGCGCGGATCAGCCCGGCACGCCGCTGTGGTGCCCGTGGCCGCTGCCGCCCGGCTGGACCCTCACCGGGGTGGCGTACGCCGGGGACGACCGCACCGGCGTGCGGGCGACCGCGGTGGCCTGCGCGGGCCCGGCGCCGTTCGGTGGCGGCCCGGCCGACCTTGTCTTCGTGGCCGAGGAGCCGGGCGTCGGTCTGGGCACCCGGCTGGCCGGGCTGGCCGGCCCGGACCCGGGACCGGAGTTGGCCGACGCGTTGACCGACCCCGGGCCGGGTCACCCCGAGCACGTCGGGCAGGCCCGGATCCGGGTCGGTGGGCACCCGACTCCACTGTGGTTGGTGAATTCACCGACGGATCGAAGCGCGTACGCCGGCGAGGCTCGGGGAATGTGGCTGCATGCGATAGCCTGGCCGGCGAGTGCGGGTCACCTGCTCGCGGAAGATGTCGTGCTGCACGACCTGACCGAGTGGACTCCGCCCGAGCTCGTGTACGGCGCACCGTCCCCGTACCTGTCCGGGAGGGCTTGACAACTCTTCCGGGTTGACGGAGAACGGACGCAGATATTCACTGTACGACACCACACTGATACTCTGGGTGCCGCTGCGGTAATGGGACCCGGCGCCGCGCGAGAGGATGGCCCGCCATGGTCAAGAAGGTCCTCACCTGGGCCGGAATCGCATTCTTGATCTTCTTCGTCGCCTACCGGCCAAACTCTGCGGCGGATGTGTTCAAGTCGCTCGGCGGCGGGATCGTCGACATCGCCCAGGGGTTCGGCGACTTCTTCACCAGCCTCGTCGCCTAGCCGCCGATGGGCAGCCCCTCCGGTCCACCCTTCGACCCGGACGACCCCGACCGGGAGCGCCGCGAGCGCGACACCGAGCCGATCCCACGGATCGGGCCTGATGACGGCCCGGGCTATGGGGCCGGGCCCGGCCTGTCCGACGGTCCGTCCCTATCGGACGACGTCGGCTACGGCGACGGGCCGGGCTACGCCGGCGAGGGTCGTTCCGGTCGGGCGTGGATCCGTGATCCGGAGGCCGGCTACCAGCCGCCGCAGATCTCCGAGGACGAGCTGGCCGGGTTGCGCGCCGACGCGACCGGCGCCACCCCCCGGCGGGTGCTGCCGCTGGAGGACGAGCCCAGCTCGCTGGTCGCCCGCTACCTCTTCCCCACGGAGCGCTACCGGGGCGAGTGGAAGCGGCACTGGATCCACCTCACCACCCCGCTGTTGATCGGCATCGCGGCGACCTTCGTGCTCGGCTACCTCTCCGGCTTCCTCGCCGGGCAGAACGTCGGCGCGCTGACCACCATCGCCGTGCTGCTCTGGTTCGCGGTGATGGGCTGGGTGGCGTGGAAGGTCGCCGACTGGTGGTATGACCGGTTCATCCTGACCAACAAGCGGGTCATGGTGGTCAACGGCATCATCACCCGCCGGGTGGCCATGATGCCGCTGGTCCGGGTCACCGACATGAAGTACGAGCAGACGCCCAGCGGCCGGGCGCTCAACTACGGCACCTTCGTGCTGGAGTCCGCCGGCCAGGAGCAGGCGCTGCGCGAGATCAAGAACCTGCCCAACCCGAACGAGCTCTACCTGCGAGTGGTCGAAGAGATGTACGAGCCGCAGGCGGTCGAGGCCCGGCTGGGCAAGGAAGCCGACGAGGCCAAGGCCGACGACGGGGCGTGAAGGTTTTCGTCCGAACATCGGAGTAGGTGCGCACCTTTCGTCATGGACCCGAGCGCCTCTGACGTGGCACTCTGCCAGGACGGCTGGGGTGCGGAGGTGCGCGGTGGCGAGCAGGGACCCGTTGGAGGAGGAGTTCCGCGAGTTCGTCGCGGCCCGCTCCGCAGCCCTGCTGCGTACCGCCTATCTGCTCACCGGCGACTGGGCCACGGCCGAGGACCTGCTCCAGACGGCGCTGACCAAGACCTACCTGGCGTGGAAGAGGCTCGGTGGGATCGAGGCGGTCGAGCCGTACGCCCGGCGGGTCCTGGTCAACACGTCCACCAGCTGGTGGCGACGGCGCTGGCACGGTGAGCGCCCCACCGAGGTGCTGCCCGAGCGCGCCGGTGTCGACGAGATCGAACGGCAACTGGACCGCGACCTGCTCTGGCGACACCTCAGGGAGCTGCCCAGCCGGCAGCGGGCGGTCCTGGTGCTGCGCTACTACGAGGACATGTCGGAGGCGCAGACCGCCGCGATGCTGGACATCTCCCCGGGCACGGTGAAGAGCCAGGCGTCCCGGGCCCTGTCCACGCTGCGCCGTCGGATGGGCGCCGCCGCACCGGAGCTGGTCGCCGAGGCCACCGCCGCCGGCGCCCGCACCGCCGCTGCGAGCACCGACCGGACCGGGGGTGCGAGCGCCGCCCGGGCCGGCGGCGCGACCAACACGACCGGGCAGGTCACGGCCACCGGCGACGCCGCGGCCGGCCGGTCCCGGACGGCGGCCGGCCCGACCGTGCCCCGCCCGGCCACGCCCCGCGCGGTCGAACTGCCCGTCGAGCTGCCCACGGCGGCCGTCCCCGTCGGCACCGGAGAGCAGCGGTGAGCGCATTCCCGGGCCGGTCCGGCAACCTGACGGGCCGCCCGCCGCGTCCATATCAGGTGCGACCTGACGAGCTGGAAGGTGCGGTGCGGGAGAGCCTCTCGCACCAGGTCGCTATGGCCCGCCCTCTGGGCGCCGACCCGGCCGGTCAGGCCATCCGCCGGGCGAACCGCATCCGGCGCCGTCGTACCGCGAGCGGCCTCGCTCTCGCGGCGGTCGCCACGGTGGTGGTCAGCACCGGAATGGCGCAGCTCGGCGACGACTCCGGCGGGCAGGGCACGCCCATCGTCGTGATCGGTGATCCGAACCCGTCGGGCCGGCCGATTCCCTCGCCCGCCGTTGCCGCCCCCGCGCCGTCGCCCGGGACGTCCGTCGACCTGCTCGTCGGTGGGACGCTGATCAGCGCGAGCGGGGAGCGGTTGGAGCTGCCCGGTGTGGGGCCGGCCGAGGCCGTCCACCTGCTGCCCGGCGGCGGTGGCTGGCTGGTGGTCGGCGCGCCGACCACCGCTGGCCGTTCCCTCTGGGTGGCGCAGCGCGACGGGCTGGTGCAGGTGCTGCTGGCCGGGGCCGACGCGATCGTCGTGGCACCGGACGGCCGCCAGGTCGCCTGGCGCGACGGCACCGGCCTGCTGGTGGCGGGGGTCATCGGCACCCAGCTCATCGGGCCGGTGCGCACTCCCGTACCCGCCGACGCGAAACCGGTCCGGTTCGTCGGCGACCGCCTGCTGGTCCGGCTCCACCCGGACGGCGCGGGCCACGCTCTGTGGCGGCCGGGCGCCGGGGAGTTCAGCGCGGGGGCCGACCGGAGCACCCTGAGCGTCTACGGGGCGTTGCCCGACGGACGGCTGGTCGGCCGGCTCTCCGCCGGAGACCCGCCGCAGAGCTGCCTGGCCGTGCTGGAGCCGGAGCATGACCTGAAGCAGGTCGGCACCGGCTGCGGCCTCCAACTGAGCCAGGACGGAGCCGGCGGTATCTCCACGGACGGCCGGTGGCTGCTGGTGAACGGCTGGCTCGGCAAGGCCGCCCGGGCACTGCTGGTCGACCTGCACCGGCTCGGGCCGGGCATGACGGCGGTACCGGCCGGGCCGCCGGCGACGGGCGCCATCGCCTGGACGACCGACTCGGACGCCACCTACGTCGACGAGGCCGGCAAGCTGGTCCGGGTCGACGTCGACCGGGTGCGGGCCGGCAAGCCGGCCGACCCGGCACCGGTGCCCGGCGTGCAGCCCGGGGACCGGCCGGTCCTGGTGACCGGCTCCTGACCGGTCAGGAGCGAACGAACCTCGCCGCGCCCGGGTCGGTGGCGCTCGGTAGCGTCGAGTGGTGACCTCGCGTACCGGCCCCGCCCCGCGGATCGACCTGCACGCCCACTCGACGGCCAGCGACGGCACGCTGAGCCCGGGCGAACTGGTCCGCGCGGCCGCCGACGCGGGGCTGGACGTGCTGGCGATCACCGACCACGACACCACCTCCGGCTGGGCGCCGGCCGTACGGGCGCTGCCACCCGGGCTGCGCCTCGTCCGGGGTGCGGAGCTGTCCTGCCGCTGGTCCGGCGCGCAGCCCGCGGTGCCGCTGCACCTGCTGGCGTACCTGTTCGACCCGGAGCACCCGGAGCTGGTCGCCGAGCTGGCCCGGGTGCGCGCCGCCCGCGAGGAGCGGGGCGAACGAATGGTCGCGTTGCTGCGCGCCGACGGCATCGACGTGAGCTGGCCGCACATCCTGGCCGGCGCGGGAGGCGGCACGGTGGGCCGGCCGCACATCGCGCAGGCGCTGATCCGGGCCGGCCTGGTCGGCACCACCCGGGAGGCGTTCGGTCCGGACTGGTTGGGTGAGCGGTACCGGCTGCCCAAGGAGGACATCGACGTGTTCCGGGCGGTCCGGCTGGTCCGGGCGGCCGGCGGGGTGCCGGTCTTCGCCCATCCGCGGGCCACCCGACGCGGCCGGGTGGTGCCCGACGAGCTGATCGCCGAGCTGGCCGCGGCAGGGCTGGCCGGGCTGGAGGCCGACCACGAGGACCACAGCCCGGCCGAGCAGGCGCACGTCCGGGCTCTCGCCGCCGAGCTGGGTCTGCTGGTCACCGGCTCCTCGGACTTCCACGGCACGCACAAGACCGTCCAGCTCGGCGCGTTCGGCACGAGTGTCGAGGCGTACGAGCGGATCGTCGCCGCAGGGGTGACCGAGGTCGCTTCGGGCTGATCCGCGTTTCAGCCCACAACCGCGCGGCTAGGTTGATCACGTGGACCTGAAGCTGTTCGGCGAGGTTTTCGTGACCCTGCTGGTGATCACCGACCCGCCGGGCATGATGCCGATCTTCGTCGCGCTGACCGGCCCACTGTCCGCCCGGGACCGTAACCGGGCGGCCTGGCAGGCGGTCGCGCTGGCACTCGGCGTGATCGTGATCTTCGCGGTGGCAGGGCAGACCCTGCTCGACTACCTGCACGTGGACCTGCCCGCGCTGCAGGCCGCCGGCGGCCTGCTGCTGGTGCTGGTCGCCCTCGAACTGCTGACCGGCAAGGCCGACGACCCCAGCCAGCAGACCACCTCGAACATCGCGCTGGTGCCCCTGGGCACCCCGCTGCTGGCCGGCCCCGGCGCCATCGTCGCCACCATGCTCTTCGTGCAGCAGGGCGACGGGATGGGGGACTTCACCGCCATCGCCGCGG
Source organism: Micromonospora sp. NPDC049301 (assembly GCF_040678715.1). NCBI lineage: Bacteria > Bacillati > Actinomycetota > Actinomycetes > Micromonosporales > Micromonosporaceae > Micromonospora > Micromonospora sp. NPDC049301. Next base: position 903,840 of record NZ_JBFAQO010000001.1, read on the forward strand.
CGATCGTCGCCGTGATGGTCGCGGTCTGGATCGTGCTGCGCTTCTCCGGCGGCATCGTGAAGGTCCTGCGTCCCGGCGGGATCGAGGTGCTGACCCGGATCGCCGGTCTGCTGCTGGCCGCGATCGCCGTGCAGCTCATCGCGGACGCGGTGGCCGCCTTCGTCACGCAGTATGTGAACATGACCTGACCCGGCATACCGGTGATGTCGGGGGTGGGTGGCAGGATCGCAGGCGTGCGACGATCCTCCTCAGCCGGGCGCCCCGCCGCCGGTGGCCGGGCCCCCCAGCAGCGCGCCGGCGGCGCCGAGCAGCTCGGCTTCGAGGGCATGCCGGAGCGGCTCTTCGTCTGCACCCCGAGCAAGCTCGGCGCGTACGCGGACTGCCCGCGCCGCTACCGCTACTCCTACGTCGACCGGCCGGCCCCGCCGAAGGGCCCGCCGTGGGCGCACAACTCGCTCGGCGCCAGCGTCCACACCGCCCTGAAGAACTGGTATGCGCTGCCTGGCGACCGGCGCCGCCCCGAGGCGCTGGCCACGCTGCTCAAGGGCACCTGGGTCCGCGAGGGCTACCGCGACGACGAGCAGGAGCGGGCCGCCTACCGGCGGGCGCTGGGCTGGCTGGAGGCGTACGTCGAGACGCTGGAGCCGGAGGCCGACCCGCTCGGCGTGGAGCGGGTGGTGGCCGTCAAGACCGCCGTGCTGGCGTTCAACGGCCGAGCCGACCGGATCGACTCCCGCCCCGGGCCGGAGGGCCAGGAGCTGGTCATCGTCGACTACAAGACCGGCCGCACGGGGCTGGACACCGATGACGCCCGAGGCTCGCAGGCGCTGGCGCTCTACGCGTACGCGGCCGAGCGCGTCTTCCGTCGCCCGTGCCGTCGGGTCGAGCTGCACCACCTGCCGACCGGCACGGTGGCCGGCCATGACCACACCGTCGAGTCGCTGGCCCGGCAGTTGACCCGCGCCGAGGAGACGGCCCGCGACATCATGGCGGCCGAGCGGGCGGTCGCCGACGGTGGGGACGCGGATGAGGCGTTCCCGGTGGCGCCCGGCCCGCGCTGCGGCTGGTGCGACTACCGGCGGCACTGCCCCACCGGCGCGCAGACGCCGGGCAAGGAGCCGTGGGCAGCCGTGGACCGGCCCACCGACGGCTGAGTCCGCTGATGACGTCGGGTCAACCGGCCAGCGGGGTGGCGGTGAGCCGTTCGGCCCGCTGCTTGGCGGCCTGCAGGATCGGCCCCTCCAGGTAGCGCCGGGGCACCGTGCCCAGTGCCAGCCGCAGGGCGCGCACGGTCAGGTCCGCCGACAGCGCGGTGGTGGGCAGTCCGAGCCCGCCGTACATCCGGCGGGCCCACGCCGGCAGCAGCGCGAGCGCGGTGCCGGCGATCCCGAGGTACGCCCAGCGCGGTGGCCCGAGGGTCAGCCCCAACCGGGCCGGCAGGCTGAGCTTCCACGGCAGCGGCGGGGCGGTGAGGAAGACCGCGGTCTCCGCGGCCTCCCGGGTCATCCGCAACTCCGGCCGTACCGCGCGGTAGTACGCCGCCACCTCCTCGGCGGTGGCCGGGACGGTGGCCGGGTCGAGGCCGACCAGGGCGGCGGAGCGGCGCTGCTCGGTGTAGTAGCCGTCCACCTCGTCGTCGGTGAGCGGCAGGCCGGCCCGGCGGGCCGTGCTGAGGAACGACTCGACCTCGGTGACGTGCACCCAGCGCAGCAGGTCGGGCTCGTCGATCCGGAACTCCTCGCCGCTGGTCGGGTCGGTGGCCCGCAGCCGGGCGTGCAGCCGGCGCAGCCGTGCCCCGGCCGCCTCCGCCTCGGCGGTGGTCCCGTAGACGGTGGTCGCCACGTAGGTGGCGGTGCGGACCAGGCGGCCCCAGGCGTCGGTGCGGTAGTTGCTGTTCTGTGCGACCCCGGCCATCGCCCGCGGGTGCAACGCCTGGAGGTAGAGCGAGCGCAGGCCGGCGACGATCAGGATCGGCTCCTCGTGCACCTTCCACGTGACCGAACCCGGACCGAAGAGACCGAGGTCATCGGAGTCCACCGCCCAAGAGTGCCACGGCCCGGCCGGCCTCGCCGGTCACCTTTGCGGGCGGGAGCCCCCGTCAGCTGTCGGCGGAGCGGCGGGCCTGGCAGCCCGGGCAGAGACCCCAGAAGGTCACCTCCGCCTCGTCCACCTCGAAGCCGTGCGCGACGCCCGGCGCCAGGCAGGGGGCGCTGCCCACCGCGCAGTCGATGTCGGCGATCTCGCCGCAGCCCCGGCAGACCACGTGGTGGTGGTTGTCGCCGGCGCGCGCCTCGTAGCGGGCGGGACTGCCGGCCGGCTCGATCCGGCGGGACAGCCCGGCCCGGGACAGCGCCCCCAGCACGTCGTAGACCGCCTGGGTGGAGACCGAGTCGAGGCGTTCGCGGACCTGTCGGGTGATCTCGTCGACCTCCAGGTGGCCGCCACCGGCCAGCACCTCGAGCACCGCGAGGCGCGGCCGGGTGACTCGCAGGCCCCGTGATCGCAGCAGTTCCTCGGCACCGGACATGCGCCAATGACAGCACGTGTGACCAGGGCCGACAACCGACGTCCGTTCCGGGTGGCCACGGACACAGCCGGCGGTGGCCGGATCGGGACGCGCTGAACCCGAAGGGGACGCCGTGCGTGTCTCCGGTCGAGAGCCTGGGGACGGCGGCGAGCCGTACGTGGCCGCCCCGTGATCGTGATCCACCTGGAGGGTGTCGATGTTCGAGGAGATCCAGGGTCTACCGGTACACGTCCTGGTGGTCCATGCGGTGGTCCTGTTCGTGCCGCTGCTGGCGGTGCTGGCCGTCGCGTACGTGGGGCTGCCGCGCTGGCGGCACCGGCTGGACTGGGCGGTGGGCGTCCTCGCCGTGGCCGCCCCGCTGACCGCCTTCGTGGCGATCGAGTCGGGTGAGGCGTTCACCGACGCGCTGGTCGCCCGGGGTTTCCAGGGCCCGATCCTCGACCAGATCTTCGAGCACTCCCGCTACGGCGACATCCTGTTCCGGATCGTGGTGCCGCTCGGAATCGCGGCCATCCTGCTGCTGGTGGCGACCAGCGGACACCCCCGGGTGCCGCGGCTGCCGGCGCTGGTGACCCCGGTGCTGGCGGTGGCGGTCGTCGCGCTGTCCATCGCCGCCCTGGTCTACGTGTACCTGACCGGCCACTCCGGCGCCCAGGCCGTCTGGGGCACCACCCTCTGACCGCCGGTCACGACGCGGATCAGAAGAGGAGCCGCGAGCAGAGCAGGCAGACCAGGACCACCAGCACCACGCCGACCGCCGCGCCGAAGCCGTAGGTGACCCGCTGCGCGCGCTGCTCGGCCACGTCGAGGCTGGCCATGTCCTGCGGCGGCAGCCGCCGGGGCGGCGCCGGCTCCAGGTGTACGGGCGGACGCCAGCCCGCCGGCGGTGGCACGCTCGGCGGCGGGCCGGCGTACCCGCTCGCTGGCGCGGTCGCGGGCGCGGCCTGGTCGGCTGCTCCCTCGCCGCCGGTCCCGGGCCGCCGCCAGTAGTCGTCCGGGGTGCTGCCACCGCTGGGGGTCGTCACGCCGTCCGACGCTACCAACGCGGCCGGCGGCTCGGTCGCTTCTGGCCGGCGCGCCACCGTGCGCCACCGCTCCGCTGCCGTCCGCTGCGCTAGTCTTGCCGCTCGTGAGCACCCAGGACCCCGGCACGCAGGGCGCGCGCGGCGACGACGACCGCACCGTCGACCTGAGCGAAGACTTCGTGGTGCTGCCCGAGCAGACCGCCGACGACACCGACCGCGGCTGGGGCGAGCGCCCCGGCGGCAACGACGACTGGCTGCTCGCCGAACGCCCTCCGCACTGGGACTGACCCTGCTCCCCTCGTAGCGAGCCGCGCGGGTGATGCCCGAGGTCAACCGCGGACGACGATGGCGAACCGGCTTCCCTCGGGCAGCCCGACCGCGCGTTGCGCCTGGTCGGGGCGGAGCGCCAGATAGAGCGCCGCTGACCCGTCGGTCGCGCCCGCGCCCAGCACGTCCAGCACCAGCGCTCGGGGGGCGAGCAGGGCCGCCTCGGTGCCCGCCCCGCCCGGCGGCGCCGCGAGCAGGTCGACCCGGGCCCCGGGCCGGACCACCGCCAGCGCGGCCGGCTCGGCCAGCCGGACCGGCACCCCGACCGCGCCGCTGGGCAGCGGTAACGGACCGGGCGGCCCTCCGGCCCCGGCTGTGGTTTCGCTCGTGTCGGTCGGCCCACTCCCGCGGACCGTGCCGGTCGGGTTGGTCGGCCCGCTCGCGTCGACCGGTGCCCCGGCGCGGGGCACGGCGGTTGGCGTGGCGTCGGTGGGCGGGCAGCCGGTCGGGGTGTGCAGGACGGCGGCGGCCAGGCCGAGCAGCGCGGCGACCAGGCCGGCCCGGAGCAGGGTGCGCCCGCCGGGCAGCGCGAGCCGCCGCAGCGGCCGCAATGCCCGCGCGGAGTCTGGATCGCCGGTCGCCATCTGCCGCCTCCCGTCCCGGTGCCGCAGCGGGCACCCCGTGGGCGGCACGATAGGCCGGAGCGGGCCTGCTCAGCTGACCGTCCGGGGGCGTCTGTGGACAACCGGCCGGCCTGTGGACAACGTCCACCGACCGGCCGAATCTGCTAGGACTCGCACCCGGGAGCCGAGGGTGGCCGGCCGGCCTCGATCAGACCAGGCCGGTCAGACGAGGGCGGCGGGCAGGGCGGTCAGGATGCGGAGCTGGCCGCCGGGGCCTTGCCGCCGCTCGACCCGGACGACGAGGACGACCCGGTCGAGGACGATCCGGACGAGGACGATCCGGACGACGAGGACGACGACCCGTTCGAGGAGCTCGACGACGACCCGGAGTCGCCACCCGAGGAGGGCGAGGACGACTCGGACTTGGCCGGCTTGCCCGCGGCGCCACCGGCCGACGTCTCGGAGCCGGACGCCCGGGAGTCGGTGCGGTAGAAGCCGGAGCCCTTGAAGACGATGCCGACCGAGTTGAAGACCTTGCGCAGTCGCCCCTCACACGCCGGGCACTCGGTCAGCGGCTCGTCAGAGAAGGACTGGACCGCCTCGAGCTGGTGACCGCACGCGGTGCAGGCGTACTGGTACGTGGGCACGTTCTCCTCCGGATCTGGGCTCAGCCAGTTGGCACTCGACGTATTCGAGTGCCAATGGTGCGTCATTCGGCCCGGGTTCGTCCAGCGGACGTGTGGGGCGCGACACCATGCGCCGCACCCGGGCCGGCGTCAAGCGTACGCACCCCGTCGGCGGGGGTGACGACCGCGCGGACCGGGCGGTCGTGCGGCTCTGCGGGCAGGGCCTCGACCAGCTCGCCGTCGTGCAGCGGGACCACGGTCAGCGTCGCCGCGGGCACCCGCGCCAGCGCCCGGTCGTACGAGCCGCCGCCGCGGCCCAGCCGCCGGCCGCGCCGATCGACCGCCAGCGCCGGTACGACCACCAGGTCCGCGCCGGTCACCGCCTCCACCCCGAGTCGGGGTCCGACCGGCTCACGGATACCCCGCCCGGCCGCTCTCAAAGCACCGGGCCCGGTGTACGCCGCCCAGTCCAGGTCGAGGTCGGCGCGGAGCACCGGCAGCAGCAGCTCGGCGTCGGCCGGCAGCGCCGCCCGCAGCACCTCCGGCAGGTCGGCCCCGCCCGGCTCGGAGCCGACCGGCACGTACGCCGTCATCCGGTGCGGGCGTAGCCGGCGTACCAGTGCCACCAGCTCGGCCTGGACGCGCCCGGCGGCGGCGGACCGCGCCGGACCGCTCAGCGCCCGACGGCGGGCGAGCAGCTCGGCGCGGGTCTCCCGCTTCGCCACACGGGTCACTTCCGCTTCATCAGAAAATTCCGGCACGCAACACTCCTGACGCAACGCCTCTGCCACGGTCGCTCTATGTCAGCATCGCAAGCAACGGAAGCGGAACGTCCGGGGGGACCGAGTGACGCTACGCGGGCGGTTGACAGCAGCCTTCCTCGTGGTGGTGCTCGGGCCGGTCCTGCTCGGCGCGTTCTTCGTCGCCTCCACCGTCACCGCCGTCGACCGCAGCCGGTCCACGGAGCGCCTCGCCGTGGCCGCGTCCACCGTGCGTACCTCGGTCGACGCGCTCTGCCAGCAGCTACGCGCCACCGCCGACGCGGTGGCCCTCACCGGCGACCCGGCCGTCGCCGCCGCCCAGCTGGTCGGCCGAGGGCTGGCCGCCGGAGTGCTGATCACCGACGTGACCGGCCAGGTCACGTACACCTCGCCCGGCGCGCCGTCGACGCCCTGGCGGGACTGCTCCGGGCCAGCCACGCCGGCCGGGCCGGTCCGCGCCCTGGCCGCCCGGGTCGACCTGCGTGACCGGGCCGGCACCCTGCTGGGCACGGTGGCCGCCGCGCAGCTCGTCGACCCGGCGTTCGTGGCCCGGCTGGCGGCGGTGACCGGCGTGGCGGTCACGCTGCTCGACGGGGGTGCCAGCGCCGCGCGGGTCACCCACACGACCGAGTCCCGCGAGGTACGCGACGCGGTGCTGGCCGCCGCCAGCACCATCGACGGCGAGCGGGTCAGCGAGACCACCGAGGGCCGGTACGTGCGACGGATCGGACCGTCCACCGGGCAGCCCCTGCCGCTGGTCCTCTCCGTGCCGAGCGAGCGCCCGCCCGGGCTGTACGCCACGCTGGTCGGCGTGGTCGTCCTGGCCGCGCTCCTCGCCGTGCTGACCGCCCTGCGGCTGGCCCGGGTGACCACCCGGCCGCTGGTCGAGCTGGCCGGCGCGGTGGACCGGGTGGCGCACGGCGACCTGACCGCCCGGGTGCCGGTGCGTGCCCGCGATGAGCTGGGCCGGCTGGCCGCCGCGTTCAACCGGATGACCCGGGAGACCGGGTCGTACGTCGCGGCGCTGACCAGCAGCCGGGACCAGTTGCGCGGGCACCTCGCCGTCCTCGGGGACACCCTGGCCAGCACGCACGACCTGCAACGCATCCTGCGGGTGATCCTGCACAGCGCCATCGCGGCCACCGGGGCACGGGCCGGCGCGGTGCTGCTGGTGGAGGCCGGTGGGGTGCTGGTCGCGCAGTGCACCGAGGGCCTGGACGGGCGCTGGCCCGAGGGGGACGGGCCGCAGACGCTGCGGGTGCCGGTGGGCGTCGGCGTGGTCGGCGCGGTGGCCGCCACCGGTGAGCCGCAGCGGGGGCGGGTGGAGCCGACCGAGGCCCCGGCGGGTGAGCCGCGCTGCCGCACGTACGTCGCGGTCCCCTTCGCCACCCCGGGCGGCACCACGGCCACCCCGGGCGGCACCCCGGCCACCCCGGGCGGCACCCCGGCCATGCCGGGCAGCACCACGGCCACCCTGGGCGGGCCGGCGGCGCCGGCCGGGGGCGACGAGGCCAGCGCGCCGGCGGCGGCGCTGGGCGTGCTGGCCCTCTACGACCGGCTGGGCGCGGACGAGTTCGACGACGACGACCTGGTCACGCTGCGCACCTTCGCCGGGCACGCGGCCGTGGCGGTGGACAACGTCCGGGTGCACGAGGAGGCGCAGCGGCTCTCGCTCACCGACCCGCTCACCGGGCTGTGGAACTACCGCTACCTGCGTGAGTCGATCCGGCGGGAGGTGGAGCGGGCCAGCCGGTTCGGCCGGATGCTCAGCGTCCTCGCCCTGGACCTGGACCGGTTCAAGGACGTCAACGACACGTACGGGCACGCGGCGGGGGACACCGTGCTGGCCGAGTTCGCCCGGCGGGTGCGCGGCGAGATCCGCGAGGTCGACCTCGCTTTCCGGCAGGGCGGTGAGGAGTTCGTGCTGCTGCTGCCGGAGACCGACGCCCGGGGCGCGGCGATCGTGGCGGAGCGGCTGGGCGCGGCGGTCCGGGAGACGCCGATCGCCGTCGAGGCGTACGCGGGGCCGGTCGTGGTGACCGTGTCGGTGGGCATCGCCGTCTACCCGGACCACGGCAGCACCGGTCGGCAGGTGCTGGAGGCCGCCGACGACGCGCTCTACGCGGCGAAGGCCGCCGGCCGGGACACCTACCGGATCGCCGAGGTGTGCCCGGACGTGCCGACCCAGGAGATTCCGGTACCGGCGGGCGCGCTGAGTCCATCCGACGGGCTGCCACGCGCAGGCCGGCCCGTGCAGGTCCTCCGGGAGCCGGGCGGGCCCGCCCGGTCGGAGCCGGCCGCGGGCGTACCCGAATCGTCGCCCGCGGGGGCGCACGCCGGGCCGGAACCGGCCGACGGCCCGGCGGACAGCGCCGCGGACGCGGGGCGGCCCGGCCCGGACGCCGCGCGGCCGGGGTCGGGTGGCGGCGCGTCTTCTGGGCCACACCCGCCGCGGCAGAGCCGTGGCCGATAGTCTCGCGGCATGTCGGAGCACTCAGCGAACCCATCATCGACGGTCGCCGCAACCGGCCGTCCCCTGGCGGTCAAGGCCGTCATCCCGGCCGCCGGACTTGCCACCCGGTTCCTGCCCGCCACCAAGGCGGTGCCCAAGGAGCTGCTGCCGGTGGTGGACCGGCCGGTGCTGCAGTACATCGTCGAGGAGGCCACCCAGGCCGGCATCGGTGACGTGTTGCTGATCACCGGTCGGGGTAAGACATCGATGGTGGATCACTTCGACCGTCGCCCCGACCTGGAGGCCAGGCTGGAGGAGAAGGGCGACGCCGAGCGGCTCGCCGCCGTGCGCCGGCCCAGCGAGCTGGCCGAGATCTACACCGTCCGGCAGCCGGAGCAGCTCGGGCTCGGCCACGCCGTCGGGTACGCCGAGTCGCACGTCGGCGACCAGCCCTTCGCGGTGCTGCTCGGCGACGAGTTCGTCAAGCAGTCCGAGCCGCTGCTGCCGGCCATGTTGGAGCTGCAGGCCCGCACCGGCGGCGTGGTGCTCGCCTTCTTCGAGGTCGACCCGGCCGACACCAAGCGGTACGGCATCGCCTCCGTCGAGCCGGCCGAGTCGGAGCTGGGCGACATCGGCGAGGTCGTCAAGGTGACCGGCATGGTGGAGAAGCCGCAGCCGGAGGACGCGCCGAGCAACCTCGCGGTGCTCGGCCGGTACGTGCTGCCCGGCACGATCTTCGACGCGATCCGGCGGACCAAGCCGGGCAGCGGTGGCGAGATCCAGCTGACCGACGCGATGGAGCTGCTGCGCACCGAGGGCACCCCGGTGCACGCGATCGTCTACCGGGGCACCCGCTACGACACCGGGATGCCGCTGGGCTACCTCCAGACGGTGGTGCAGATCGCCGCCGAGCGCGACGACCTGGGCTCCGAGTTCCGCTCCTGGCTGGCCGAGTTCGTCAAGGCCGACGCGGCAGGCGGATCTGGTACATGACCGCGACGGCCGACGCCGAGGCGGCCGCGAACGAGTTGACGCCGCTCGCCGACTACCTGGGCAGCGTGCTGCGCAGGTTACGAGCGCTGCCGCCACTCGACCTCGACCTCACCCAGGCGTACGGCAACGTCCTCGCCGAGGACGTCGTCGCGCCGCACGCCTTCCCGGCCTTCGACCAGGCGGCCGTGGACGGGTACGCGGCGCGCTGGGAGGACATCTCCGGCGGGGGCCGGGGCCCGAGCTACGTCCCGGCCCCCTCCGGCACGCCCGGCGGCCGGACCATCCGGCTCAACGTGGTCGGCGACCTCGGCGCGGCGAGCTGGCGCCCGGTCCGGCTCACCCCCGGCTCGTGCTTCTCGGTGGCCGCCGGGGCGCCGCTGCCGGTCGCCGCCGACGTGGTGGTCCCGGTGGAGTGGACCGACCAGGGCATGGCCGCCGTGGAGATCTTCCGCACCCCCAAGCGGGGGTACGGGGTACGCCGCGCCGGTGAGGAACTGCCCGCGGGCACCCTGCTCGCCCGCGCCGGCACGTACGTCTCCCCGGCGCTGGTCGCGGTCTTCGCCGCCACCGGCATCGGGCACGTGGTGGTCCGGCCCAGCCCCCGGGTGGTCATCGTGGCCACCGGTGACGAGCTGGTCGACGTGGGCCGGGGCAGCCAGCCGGGGCAGGTGGTGGACGCGAACTCACACGCGCTGACCGCCGCCGCGGCCGAGGTGGGCGCGCTGGCGTACCGGGTGGGCATCTGCGACGACGACCCGGAGGGGCTGCGCGGGCTGCTGGAGGACCAGACCCTGCGCGCCGACCTGATCATCACCACCGGCGGGACCGGCACCGGCCCCGGCGACATGGTGCGCCGGATCCTGTCCCGCCGGGAGGGCGGCCGGGCCGGGCCGGTGACCTTCACCGACGTGGCGCTCTATCCCGGCACCGCGCTCGGCTTCGGCACGGTCGGTGCCGAGGAGGTGCCGGTGGTCTGCCTGCCCGGCGACCCCGGTGCCGCGCTGATCGGCTTCGAGGTGCTGGCCCGCCCCGCCATCCAACTGCTCGCCGGCGCCGAGCCGGTGTTCCGCCCCAGTGTCCGGGCGCACCTGCTGGAGACCGTGTCGTCCCCCGGTGGGCTGCGCGAGTTCCGTCCCGCGCACGTCGCGGAGCGACGTGGCGGTGGATACACCGTGCAGCCGCTCAGCGGCGGGCCGTTCACCCTCTCCGGCCTTGCCGAGGCGAACGGGCTGCTGGTGCTCGGCGAACGGGTCACCACCGCCGCCGCCGGCTCCACCGTGGACGTCCTGCTGCTGGACCGTCGCCGGTGACGATGTCCCGGTCGACCCGCCCGCAGACGTGGCGGCGCGTCCGGGCGGTCGGCGGCCACGGTTCCGACCCCGCGATCATGAGGCCCTGTGCGGTGAGCGCGGTGGGTCCACTTGCGCGTGGCACGGTCCCGCGCGGGAGACTGTGCGGGTGAGCCTCTTCGGACCCCCGCGGGCGCCCGGCTGGCCGGCGGTGCTGGTCGACGGCCCGGTCCTGCTGAGGCCCTACCGGCGCTCCGACGCGGCGGCGTGGTCGGAGGTGCGCCGCGCCAACCAGGCCTGGCTGGCGCCCTGGGAGTCGTCACTGCCCGGCAGCTGGGACGAGTTGAACTCCCCGGCCGCGTTCCGCTGGGTGCATCGTGACCAGCGGCGTTCCGCCCGCGAGGGCGAGGGCATGCCGTTCGCGGTGTGCCTGCGCGAAGCCGACCGGGACCGGCTGGTCGGGCACCTCAACGTGGGCAGCATCGTGCGGCGGGCGCTCTGCTCCGGGTACGTCGGCTACTGGGTGGACGCCCGCGTGGCCGGCCAGGGCGTGATCCCGACCGCGCTCGCGCTGGCCGTGGACCACGCGTTCGGCCCGGGCGGGCTGCACCGGGTGGAAATCAACATCCGCCCGGAGAACCGGCCCTCCCGGCGGGTCGTGGAGAAGCTGGGCTTCCGCGAGGAGTCGTACCACGTGCGCTACATGCACATCGACGGCGCCTGGCGGGACCACATCGGATACGCGATGACCAGTGAGGAGATCGCCGCCGAGGGTGGCCTGCTGGCCCGCTGGCACCGGGTACGCGCCAATGCGCGGTAGGAGGAGGATGGCGGGATTTCCCGACATCCTCCCAGTCGTCCCACGGACGGGATCGGCGCGGCGCGGCGGCATCCCGGTCGGTGCGCCGTAACCTCAAGTAACTGCAAGCTTCGGCAAGCGCTGCCCATCCGGACGATCTACGCACCCAGGCGCGATCGGTGGAAGATCCTGCGGTCGGGTGGTGGTTGCTCCGAATTCGGTGACGGGAGGGGTGAGGGTGCCGACCTCGGTGCTCCTCGCCGTCCTCGCCGCCGCCGGCCTGCTCGCCCTGGCCCCGGCGCTGGTCCGCCGGTACGACGCCACCGAGCGGCTGGTGGCGGAGCGGGCGCAGTCGACGGCGCGGGTGCTCCAGCGCCGCCGACGGCGCCGCACTGTGCCGGGGCGGCGCCCCGTGCACCCGCCGCGCTCGCTGGTCGTCACGCTCAGCGAAGATGCCGCTACCGGTGCGTTGACGGCGCCGGTCTCCGCGCCCCCGGCCCGCCGCTCCGGCCGGCTACGCGCCGTGCCGCCCGCATCCAAGCGGTCCCGCCGCCGCCCGCCACCCCGCCGGCAGCACACCCCCGCCGTGTACCGGCGTCGCCGGGTGCTCGCCGCACTGCTGCTGCTCAACGTCGTCGAGTTGATCGGCGTGCTGTTCGTCAGCCCCGGCTTCTGGATCGGCTTCTCGGTCACCTTCATGCTGCTGGCCGTGTACGTCATCCACCTGCGTGGTCGCGCCCTGGCCGGGCGTCGTCGCCGCCGGGCCCGGGCCCGCGAGGCGGCCTGGCTGGCGGCCCGACAGGCCGAGGTGCGCCGCGAGCAGGCCCGCCGAGCGGCGGCCCGCCGGGAGGCGCAGCGCCGGCTCGCAGCCCAGCGCGAGGGGGTACGCCGCGCCGCGATGGGCTTGGACCGCCCGGGCGACCTGCCGGCGGCGGTCAACGGAGGCTCGGTCTCCTACCGGCGATCGGGTGGGCTGCGCGGACGCCCCTACGAGGCCGGCCGAGGCGCCTGACCGGGCGCGGTGCCGGCGCTTGATCGACTCGGTTTCCTGGATGTGGGGGTGTCGCGGCGCCCCGGATGCCCCGGTTTCCGGGACGTCGAGTGGATCTTTCGGCGGGGGTGAGCGCCGCGCCGGGGGCGGATTCGCGGTGGGGGCCGGCGACCTGTTAGCCTTGCTGCCGGCCCGCCCGGTGTAAGCCGGGTGGGACCGAAGCCGGTTCGCCGGCGGAGGGGCTGTGGCGCAGACTGGTAGCGCACCTCGTTCGCATCGAGGGGGTCAGGGGTTCAAATCCCCTCAGCTCCACCAGCAATACGTACGACCTGGGAAACCTGCCGACCAAGATCGGCGGGCACAGATCGGGCGCAAATCAGCGATGATCCGGGGCCTTCGGGCCTCGTCTTCGTTTGGGCGCTCGCGTCGCGGAGCGTGCCGCTGGTCCGCGTCCGGGCCGCTCGCGCCGCCGAACCTGGGCCGGGCCGATGGCCCGCCGCCGCGCCACTGGCCTTCGTCCGCCAGCGCGTCGGTTGCGGCCCGCCGTCGGCGCGCCATACGACGAAGCCCGGGCCACCTGAGTGGTCAGGTATGTCTAGAAACCGAGTCCCACGCTGTGCGCAACACGATAATTTTGCGAAATGGGCATCACCGGGGGCATAGCTTGCTTCTTCTTGGTCGCCGTCATCGTGGCGGGCGTCGCCATCTGGGCGGTGCGGTACGGGTTCGGCCCAAAGAAGCCGCCACCACCGTCGGACGTTCTAGAGCCGCCGCAGCACCCGCGCGACCGTCGCTGACGCGGCGACCAAACGGGGCTTGCGAGTCTCAGCAGCAAGAACAATTGTCCTCGCCGGACGGGCAGACAACCAGGATGATCCTGAGGCCGTTCCCCGTGTGGGGGAACGGCCTCTTTCGATCTTGCGAAGCAATGCGCGGGCCCGCAACTCGCCACCACTCCGCCCCAGCTCGGTGACTCCCGGACTAGTAGTGGTTGTCGATCGGCCGGCGCGCCTCGTCGAACAGCGCCGGCCCCTCGTACCGCACCGGGGGCAGCGGCGGGGTCGGCGGCTTGACCTCCTCGAACTGTTCGCTGGACAGGGCGTACACCACCCGGCCGAGGCCCGACCGGTCGATCGCGGTGGCGCACATCGGGCAGGGTTGGCAACTGGTGAACATGGTCGTGCCGGCCGCCACGTCCGGGGCGAGTTCCCGGGCGGCCCAGCGGGCCAGCTTCAGTTCCGGGTGGGCGGTGATGTCCGAGTCGGAGACCACGGTGTTGTGGTCCTCGACCAGGATCGTGCCGTCGGCGGCGACCAGCAACGAGCCGAACGGCCGTTCGCCGGATGCTCCGGCCTGGTTGGCAATGTCCACGGCGCGGCGGAGAAACTTCTCGTCGTCGGGCGTCATCCGTCCTCCTGGGTCTTGTGGTACGCGGCCACGGCCGCGAGGGTCTGCCAGGCGCGTTCGGGCTGGCGGATCTCGGTCAGGTCGCCGTTGAACGGGTCGAGCACGACCGTGTCCGCGCCGAGCAGACGGAGCTGGTCGATGTCGGCGGTGATCTGCTCGATGGTGCCGACACCGGCGGGCCGGTCGGGGGCGGTGACCGGTTCACGGGTCTCGCGGAGGGCGATGCGCGGTGTCAGCGCGGGCACCGGGCGAGACAGTTCGTCGGCGATGGCCTTGAGTCGCCCGGCCGCCTCGGCCAGCCATCCGGGCGTGACCCGTAGCGGGTGCCACGCCTCTCCAAGTCGTACCGCCCGGCGCATGCCGGCGTCGCTGTTGCCGCCGACCCAGATCGGGATCGCTTCGGTGTCGTAGTCGGCGGTGTTGCGCCAGGCGTCACGCATCGCGTCCAGGTACTCGTCGGTCAGTGCGCCGCGCCGCCGGTACGGCACGCCGAGCGCCTCGAACTCCTGCTGTGCCCAGCCGACGCCGACGCCGAGGACGAGACGGCCGCCGCTGAGCCGGTTGAGGTTCGCCGCCATCCGGGCGGTGAGCAGCGGGTGCCGGTACGGGACGATGAGCACGGTGGTGCCGAGCCGGACGCGGTGGGTCACCCCGGCGAGCCAGGACAGCGTGGTGAACGGCTCGTAGAACGGGGCGGGGTACTGCTCGGCGACGTCCGGGGTCACCGCGATGTGGTCGGAGACCATCAGCAGGTCGAAGCCGAGGCCCTCGACCGTCTGCGCCCACCGTCGCAGCACCTCGGGGTCGGTGCCTGGGGCGAAGTTCGGTACGTTCACACCAATCTGCACACGTCGAGGCTAGTCAGCGCCGATGTGGCTTGTGAACATCATGTTCGCGGGCCTTGGCGGCTGCCTTATCGCGGCCTCCGCCCGACGCAGCCCATCCGTGAGGCGTCAACCGACCCGGTCGCCTGACCCTCGCCGGTGCGTCCGGTGCGCACGCAGGCACTCACGCTGGTCAGGCGAACCGCTCGGTCGTCACGGGTATCAGGCCGTGCCGGCGCATGACATTCGTCAGTTCGTACAGGGTCGCGCCCAATGTGCCGGTGGCGGTGGTTCTCAAGAGGACGGTCACGTCGAGGCACCAGGCAAGTCCGCGGCCAACCCTGCGCACGTCCCAGGCGAACCGGTCGCCGCCCTGATCCCGGTGACCGGCGACGACCGACCCCGGGGACCGTGGCGCGCCGTCGACCGCGGGCTGCCAGAGTGTCCTGAGGTTCGCCAGCTGATCCTCCCGCAGGTCCTTCGCGAAGAGGACGCGGTAGACGCGCCGGTCGTGGAATCCGCTGGGTGGCTGCGCGGGACCGAGCCGCAGCGGTGGAGCGGTCGTGAACGGTTGGTGGTCGCGGAAGTACGTGCGCAGGACCGCTTCGACCGGCAACTGCCCTCCGCCGAGCTGGCGGTGGACGCGCTCGGCACCGCCGCGCGAGGTAGGAACCACGCGCGCCAGCAGCTCCCGATCGGTACGCATGCTGCGGCTGAACGAAGCGGAACTCCACCAGCCGTCACCGGACGGCGTCCAGCCCGCGCTGTCCAGCCCCGCCGTCGAGAAATTAGCGTGCCGGGCGAACTCCTCGACGACGATGCCCTCCACCTCGGCGGCCGGGTTCGGCTCCGCCAGGACGAGGTAGTAGTCGAGCGGAGGTCGCGGCCCAGCCGCCTCGACGAGCAGCGTCCCGGGGTCTGCGCGAAGTGGGCCGGCGGTCATCAGCGACGTCCTCCGTCAGTCGGGGATCCCGGGCAACCGTAGCGAAGGAGAGCGGCCCACAGGGCGGCTAGCATCCGGTGTCGACGTGAGGAGCCCACATGACATCCACGGCCCAGACCCGGTTCGGCCTCGTCGGCAGTGGTTGGCGGGGTGAGTTCTTCCTCCGCCTGGCTCGACTGCTGCCGGAGCGGTTCCGGGCGACCGGGGTGGTCACGCGTACCGGATCGCGGGGTGACGCGGTGACGGCCGAGTGGGGCGTGCGGACCTTCCGCACGACGGCCGAGCTGCTCGCCCACGAGCGGCCGGACTTCGTCATCGTGTCGGTGCCCTGGTCGGCGACGCCCGATGCGACCCGCGAGCTGGTCGCGGCCGGTGTGCCGGTGCTCGCCGAGACGCCGCCCGCGCCCGACCTGGCGGGGCTGCGGTCACTCTGGGCGGACGTCGGCGACACCGGCCTGGTGCAGGTCGCCGAGCAGTACCTGCTGATGCCCGGGCACGCGGCCCGGCTGGAGCTGGTCCGCGCCGGGCTGCTCGGCGATCCGACCTCGGTCCAGGTCTCCTCGACGCACCTGTACCACGCGGTGTCGCTGATCCGTGGTCTGCTCGGCGTCGGGTACGACGTTGCCGAGGTCAGCGGGCGGTCCTTCGTCGCGCCGCTGGCCAACCCGTTGTCACCCGCCGGCTGGAGTGGGGACGCGACCCCGCAGCAGCTGTCCACCACGCTCGCGACCATCGACTTCGGCGGGCGGATGGGCTTGTACGACTTCACCGACAACCAGTGGTGGAACCCGCTGCGTACCCGTCGGTTGGTGGTGCGGGGGTCGCTCGGTGAGTTGGTGGACGACCGGGTTGTCCGCCTGGCCGACCCGACCACACCGGTGGAGTCGTCCCTGGTGCGGCGGCAGACCGGCGTCGACCTGAACCTGGAAGGGCTCGACCTGAAGCACATCAGCTTCGACGGCCGCGTGGTCTACCGGAATCCGTTCGTCGGCAGCGGAATGTCCGACGACGACATCGCCGTAGCCGACATCCTGGCTCGTGCCGGCGCCTGGGCGCGGGACGAAGGCGCGGCGCCGTACCCCCTGGCGGAGGCGTGCCAGGACCACCTCATCAGCCTCGCCATCGAGGAATCGGTACGCACCGGCCGGCCGGTCGTCACCGCCACGGAGGCGTGGGCGCGGTAGCCCAGGACGTCGGCAGGGATGTCTCTCATCCGACATTCCGCAACCGGAAGCTCCCGCCGGTTGTGCAACGGTCATCATCGACGCCCGGCGTACCCGGGCTGACACGGGGAGTACTGATGACCCACATCGCTCGACGCAGGATGATCGCTGGCGTAGCCGCCGGACTGCTCGCCACCGCGGTCGGCGCCGCCGTCTCCGGACCGGCCACCGCCGCAGCCGGGGGTGCGGCCCTCCGCGCCTGCACGATCGGCACGTTGCCGTTCCCGGCCGACACCTACCGGGCCGAGGCGAACGCCATCGACCCCACGGGCCGGTTCGTCGCTGGCGCCGCACTGCGGGTCGGTGACAGCGGCAACCAGTCCCTGCTGCTGGTCTGGGACCGGGAGAGGCTCACCAGCATCGAGTCGTCGATCGTCGCCGACGTCGTCGACGTCAACGCCCGCGGTGTCGTCGTCGGCAACGGGTGGACGGACGGCATCGGCCGGCCGTGGAGGTACCGCGACGGCCGGATCGAGCAGCTACCGGTGGTGCCGTCCGGCGGCATCTTCGTCACGGCCGTCAACAGGGCCGGCGACATCGTCGGCCACGGCTCGGACGCCGACACCGGGCAGAACTTCGGGCTGCGCTGGCCGGCCGCTCGGCCGGGAACGGTGGAGGTGCTCGACGCCCCGGCCAACGCCACGCCGCAGGGCATCACCCAGGACGGCACCATCGTGGGCACCGCCGGGGACTGGGGCAACTGGACCGGCTGGGTCCGCCGGCCGGACGGCCGGATCGACGCCCTCACCGCACCGGGTGCCCGGACGACGTCGGTCTACGCGGCGGAGGGCCACTGGGCGATCGGCCAGGTCGACCTGGGCGACACCAGTTCGCTCAAGGTGCGGTGGGACCTTCGGGACGGCTCGCACACGGCGCTCGACCAGCGCCTGGAATGGCTGGAGGACGTCAACGACCGGGGTGTGGTCGTGGGCGGCGACCGGGTCGTGCGCGGGACCACCTCCCGCGTCCTGCCGGGCGGCGGCGAGCGCGTGACCATCGGTGCACGGTCCGTCTCTGCCACGGGCACCATCGTCGGCTTCCGCAACGCCGACCGGGTCACCCCGGTGCGCTGGACGGGCTGCTGACACCTCGCCGCTGAGGGAAGCGCGGGGCGAGCACCGAACGCGGTGCTCGCCCCGCGCGCACGTGCAGGACGCCTCTCCTGAGCCCGCGTCCCCCCCTCACGTGCGGAAAACCCCGAGCGTCACGGCTTCCAGGAGCCGGCGGTCTCGAACTCGTGCTGGTACTCCAGCACGCCGTTGGTGTCGGGGACGTCGAACACCACGCTGCCGGTGCGCCTGGTGCCGGCGGTCAGGTCGTTGCCGGCCGGCATCGGCTTGCCGCAGCCGGAGAAGGCCCCGGCGATCGCGTTCGTCTCGGTGCCGTCGGCGGCGACCCACTGGAAGAAGAGCGGGTTCACCGAACCGGTGCCGCTGGTCACCGTCACGGTCACGTCGGCGATCACGTACATGCCCTCGTCGGGCTTGAGGCCGTACGACGTGCACGGCTTGGTGGCGCTGCTGAACTTCGTCACCGTGATCTCGATGGTGCCGTCGTCGCCGTCGATGACCAGGGTGTCCCCGGCGGCCATGTTGCGGGTGTCGCCCGACGACGGGGCCGGTGCGGGGGAGGCATTGCGGGGTTGTCCGACGCCTCGGGTCACGTCCGGGGTCGGCAGGGCCTCGGTCACCTCGTTCGCCGCCCGGTTCGCGCCGATGACCACCGCCACGATGCCGCCGGCGCAGCAGAGCAGCGTCAGCACCGCCGCCGTGACCGCGATGACCACAACGGTCTTCTTGGAGTTCTTCGTCGGCACGGGTGGCGGCATGGTGAGCGGGTAGCCCGGCCCGGTGGGCGGCGGGTACCCGCCGGAGCCAGCCGCCGGGTACGCGCCGCCGGAGAACGGCGGCTGCGGCCAGGTCTGGTCGGGCGCGCTGGCGTACGGCGGCTGCGGCGCGTTCCCCCCTGCCGACCAGGGGTTGGGCGGCGCGGGTGCCTGCGGGACCGTCGGCTCGCTGGCGGACTGCTGCGGTGTCGCCGGGAACGGCTGCGTCGGCGGCTCCGGGTTCGGCTGCTGGGGGTCCTGCGGCCCGACGGGGGGCTGGGGGTGGGTCACCGTACTCCTTGACGCCTCGGTACGTGCGGTTCGGGAACCCGCCGACGCTACCGTGTGTCATCGACCGCCCGGTCGCCGCGCCGGAATCCGTCCCACCCGCCGGTGGGTGCCCGGAACGGAGCGGCGGACATCGTGGACCGGCCAGCGTGGACGGTGCCGGACCCGGGTGTCAGCGGAGCGGAAGCACGGCGGCGGTGCGCACCAGGCCGTCCGCGACCACGAACCGGCCGGTGAGCGTGGCCGGCGGGTCGGCGACCGTGGCAGCGTCCACCCGGGCCGACGCGATGCGAGCGGTGAACGTCCCCGCGTCCGGGTCGAGGTCGAGCCGGGCGTCGTGGAAGTCCAGCCAGCTCCCGACCACCGGGTGCCAGACCTTGTAGACGGTCTCCTTGGCGCTGAAGAGCACGACCGGCCAGGAGGTGCCGCGGGGCAGCCGGGCGCACATCTCCTCCTCCTCGGGCAGCAGCACGAGGCGGCGTACTCCCGCGTTGACCTCGCGGTGCTGCTCGGCGTCTATGCCGACGGACCGGAGGTCCGTGCTGCGTGCCGCGGCGGCGGCGCAGTAGCCGGTGGTGTGGGTGATGCTGCCGACCACGCCGGCCGGCCAGACGGGCGCGCGGTCGGCGGCGGCCGGTACGGCGGCCGGTGGCAGGCCGAGATCGGCCATCGCCCGGCGGGCGCAGACCCGCCCGGCCGTGAAGTCCCGCCGACGGGTCTGCACCGCCCGCTCGCCGAGGCATGCCTGCTCGGCGGCGAGCAGCTCCCCGGCCCAGTCGTCCGCTCCGGCGACCGCCACCGCCACCGTTGCCGGCAGCAGGTCACGCATCGCCGGCTACCCGTCGGTAGGGGCCGATGCGCCGCACCGGCTCCGGGTCGACCGTCAACTTTCCGACTGTCACGAGGGGAGAACGTACCGGAAAGATGTAACACCGGAGGGACGCACAGCGCTCGCCCTGATGGCACCGGGGGGACCACCATCACATTGACCGGGCACGGCAACGCTGGTCCCGCGGACATCTGGAGAGGACGCGCGATGACCGATGGTGCGGAACGGTCGGGGGGACGGGCGGATGACCACGCGCCGACAACCCCCGGCTGGAGCTGCGGCTCCTGCGGCGACGAGTGGCCGTGTGCGACGAAGCGCAGCCGGCTGCTGGCGGAGTACGGGGGTGACCGGGCGATGCTCAGCGTCTACCTGGGCTCCTGCCTCGCCGCCGCCACGGAGGATCTGCGCACCGCACCGGTGATGTCCCTCCAGGACCGGTTCATCGGCTGGCTGCCGCGCGGCTCGCGACGCCGCTGAGCCCGCCGGTGGCCCCGCCGCCGGGCGGGGCCACCGGGGGTCGGGGCTCGTTCAGCCGCGTCCGGGTCGCCGGGTCAGGGCGAAGCCGACGACCCCGGCCGCCGCGGCGAGCACACCGCCGATGCTGGTCCAGACCCAGCGCGAGCCGAGATCCGGCAGCCAGTCCGCCAGCGAGTCACCCTCGTCGTCGGCCTCCGCGTCGGCCGCCGGTACGGCGTTGAGCACGCTGCCCGCCCTGGTGTTCGGCACGAGCGGCGCGGCCAGCTCGCCGTCGTCGGCCGAGGCGCCCCGGTCGGCGAGGGTGCCGACCAGCAGGTCCACGTCGATCGGCGCGCCCAGGTCCGGCTCCGGCAGGTCCACCACGGACAGCCGGATGACGTACGTGCCGGGCAGCGGGTCGGCCGACCACGGCTCCGCCCAGGGCCGCACCTCGCGCAGCGTGCAGCCCAGCGCCACGCTCGGCGCCTGCGCGTCCACCGTCGGGGTCTGCGCCCCGGCGGTGCACGCCTGCCGCCGGCGCAGCCCGTCGAAGACGTCGACGGTCCAGGTGGAGGCACCACTGCGCGCCTTCGGGAAGGTGACCGTTGCGCTGATCTCCTGCACCTGCCCGGCCGTCGCCGGGAAGGACCAGTAGAGGTGGTCGCCGACGGAGCCGTCCACCCGTACCGGTTGCCCGGCGGTGATCGGCGTGGCGGTCAGGAACGACGTGCCGGCCCGGTTCACCGGCGTGGCACCCGGCGAGGGGGTGGGGGCCGCGACGGCCGCCACGGGCAGCAGCGCGGAACCGCCGGCGGCGAGCACCGCCGCCAGCGACCGGAACAGTGCGGTACGCATCAGTTGGTCCTCCAGGTGGCGACCCACCAGCGGGTGAGCAGGCCGGCGAGCAGTCCGGTGAGCAGGCCCGCCACGGTGAGCAGGGCGAGCAGCGCCCAGCCCCGGCCGAGGTCGGGCCCGTCCGGCGCGGGCGCGGCGGCGACCACGTCGATGGTCAGCTCCACCGGCATCCCCGGCGTCGCCGCGGTGCCGGGGCGCGGGGCGAAGGAGTTGCTCACGACCAGGCAGACGGTGGTGGGCGCGACGACCGCCGGGGCGGTCTCCTCGACCTCAGTGGCGTCCTCGTCGTCAGCGCTGGCCGACCAGCGCAGCCCGGCGGAGAGCACGTCGGCCCGTCCGCTGCCGGCGTCCGCGCCACGGACCAGTTCCCGGCCGTCCGCCGCAGTGGCCCGCAGCAGCACGCCGTAGTCGCGGTTCACCGGCCGGTCCAGACCCATGCTCACCGAGGCGCGCAGCTCCTGCCCGGGGCGTACCGGCACCCGGTAGTACCGGTGCTCGGAGAACGACTCCCGGTCCGCGTACACGCCGGGGGCCAGCAGCGGCGCCGAATCGCAGGCGTTCGCGCCGCCGACGACGGTCGGAGCCAGGGTGTGCGTGTCGCCGGCCCGCTCGACGAGCTGCTTGATCCGGTCGGTCAGCTCCTCGGCGCTCTGCGCCGCGGTGTAGGTGCCGCCGGTCGCCCCGGCGATGCAGAGCAGCTGCCGGCGGACCTTCTCGTCGGGGGCCAGGCCGAGCGTGTCGACCACCAGGCTGGTGCCCTGGGCGGCCAACTCCCGGGCCACCTCGCACGGGTCCGGTGGGGCGCAGGTGTCCTCCCCGTCGGTGATCAGCACGATCCGGCGGGTGGTGGCCCCGGTGCCCAGGTCCTGCGCGGCGGAGCGCAGCGCGAGCCCGACGGGCGTGAACCCGGTTGGCCGCAGCGTCGCCACCGCCGCCTTGGCCCGGGCCCGGTCCACCGGCCCGACCGGCACGATCTGCTGGGTGTCCTGGCAGCCGACCTTCTTGTCCTTGCCCCGGTAGGTCGCGCCGAGCACCCGGATGCCGAGCTGGGTCTCGGCCGGCAGCGCGTCCACCACCTCGTTGAACGCCTGCTGGGCGACCGAGATCCGGCTCCGCCCGTCGATGTCCGCGGCCCGCATCGAGCCGCTGACGTCGAGCACCAGCTCGACCCGGGGCGGCTCGGGCGCCGGCTCCTCGTCGGCCGCCGCCGGGACCGGCCCGGTCAGCGCGGTGGTCGCCAGCAGTCCGAGAAGGACGGCCGCCGATCGTCTGAAGTTGATCACGGCCCGCAGTGTAGTGAGATCCACTTTGGATGATCATTTGGGTGGCGGGTTGGAGATCGTCGCACCCGGTTCGGCGGTGGCCGCGGCGACTGCTCGATGCCGGGCCGCAGACGCGAGTGGTGGGCGCGGCAGGCGGGGTCACGCGGCCTCGGACCTGCCCGTTCGGGGCGCTGCGTCCACGCCGGGTCACCCTCGGTCAACGGTCGGAGGGGAGGTGTCGGCCCGGTCCGCATCCGTCGGAAATCTGACCCAAGTCGACCCGTTGTGCCGGTGGTGCGCGGTGGTTAAGCTCTTCATGCGCGCCCCAATCGCCCGCTTCCCCCGTGGCAGGCGATCGGGGCGCGCGTCTTTGTAGAACGGGCCCGCACGCCGAAGCGTGCGGGCCCGTTTTCGTCGTCGATGCTTATATCCAGCGCCCGTCCAGCCACATCCGGGACAGCCAGTCCGAGTAGGGCAGCAGCGTGCCCACGAAGATCGGATAGAAGTACGCGAAGCAGAGCGCCACCAGCAGCACGTACGCACCGGCCGCGATGCTGCCCACCAACCGGCGTTCGTAGCCCGGGTCGCCGGGCACCAGCGGCGTCACCTCGCCGACCTCACCCCCGGCCGGGGCGATCAGCGCACCCAGCACGTAGACGACGGCCAGCACCAGGAAGGGCAGTGCGGGTGCGGCGTAGAACGAGAACATCGTCCGGCCCTCGAGGGCGAACACGAACCAGGGCAGCAGCCCGGCCGCCACGCTGAGCAGGATTGCGCCGGCCCGCCAGTCCCGGCGAGCCACGCCCAGCCAGACCAGCGCCACCAGGGCGGGCAGGAACGACCACCAGAGCAGCGGGGTGCCGAGCAGCAGGATCTCCGAGGCGCAGGACGGCGCGCCGCAGGCCCCGTCGCCGGACCAGTGGAACGCCACCGGACGGCCGAGCAGAAGCCACTGCCACGGCCACGACTGGTACTTGTGCGGGTCGTCCAGCCCGGTGTGGAAGCCGTACGCGGCCCGGTGGTACTCGAAGAGGTTGATCAGCGGGCCGATCACCGGGGTGTCACTGAGCGGGGCGGTCGGGTAGGACGACGCGAGCCGGTAGTAGCCGTCGTCGCTGAGCAGCCAGCCCGTCCAGGTCGCGAGGTAGGTGCCCACCATCAGCACGCCGGCCAGCACCAGCCAGGGCAGCTCGTCGAGCAGGGTGTCCCGCCAGGGCCGGCGGACCCCGGCCGAGCGGCGGACGCCGACCTCCCAGAGGAGCACCAGCAGCGCGAAGGCCGGCACGAAGTAGAGGGCACTCCACTTCACGGCGCAGGCGCACCCGAGCAGCACCCCGGCGGCGAGCCGCCACCACGGCCAGGTGCGCCAGCCGGTCGGCGGTCGGCCGGCGCGGCCAGGCAGGCTCGGATCGAGCCCGTCGTCCAGCGCCCGCGCCCAGCGCCGACGGCGGGCGTCCCGGTCGAGCACCAGCGCGCCGAACGCGGCCAGCACGAAGAAGAGCAGGAAGATGTCGAGCAGCGCCGCGCGGGACAGCACCAGGTGGAAGCCGTCCAGGGCGAGCAGCAGGCCGGCCGCGCAGCCCAGCACCGTCGAGCGGAACATCCGCCGCCCGATGCGGACCAGCAGCAGCACCGACAGGGTGCCGACCACGGCTGCCGAGAACCGCCAGCCGAACTCCGGCGCCGTGGTGATCAGGTGCCCGGGGACGGAGACCTTGGAGTCGGCGTCCTGGTAGCCGAAGGCCCACTCGCCGAGGCCGATCAGCCACTTGCCCAGCGGCGGGTGCACCACGTACGACGGGGCGTTGTCCTTGTAGTTCCACTCGACGCCGCGGCTGATCAGCCCGTAGGCGTCCTTGGCGTAGTACGTCTCGTCGAAGATCTTGCCCTTCGGGCTGGACAGGCCGACGAAGCGCAGGATCGCCGCGATGGCCACCACCACGGCGGTGGCGAGCCACGAGAAGCGGTCCAGTCGGGCATCGACGGTGGTGAACCGTCGGCGCACCACGCCGGACACCCCGCCGCCGGCGCGGGGCACCGCGGATTCCTGGTCGGGGCGGTTGTCGCCCGCCATCACCTCGACCATCTTTGCCGGCTCGGCGCTCGGGCTCTGCGCTGTCGACGCACTCGTCACCCGGCGATCGTAGGCTGCCAAGGTGTCCGGTGGCGCCCGTCGTCCCTGATACCGGTATCCACCGTCAACGAAGGAGACGATCCTGTGGGTGAAATGTCCGAAGCTGGGCGCCTGATCCTGCTCGGCGCCCCGCTCGGCAACCCCGCCGACGCCTCGGCCCGGTTCCGGGAGGTGCTGGCCAGCGCCGACGTGGTGGCCGCCGAGGACACCCGCCGGCTCACCCGGCTGGCCCGCGACCTCGACATCACCGTCGGCGGTCGGATCGTCTCGTACTTCGAGGGCAACGAGGAGCGGCGCACCCCCGAGCTGGTCGAGGTCATCCTCGGTGGGTACGTGGTGGCGCTCGTGACCGACGGCGGGATGCCGAGCGTCTCCGACCCCGGCTACCGGCTCGTCCGGGCCGCACTGGAGGTCGGGGCGCCGGTCAGCGTCGCCCCCGGGCCGAGCGCGGTGACCACCGCGCTGGCGATCTCCGGGCTGCCGTGCGACCGGTTCTGCTTCGAGGGCTTCCTGCCCCGCACGCCCGGCGCCCGCCGGTCCCGGCTGCGCGCCCTCGCCGCCGAGGAGCGCACGCTGGTCTTCTTCGAGGCGCCGCACCGGATCGGCGCGGCGCTCGCCGACCTGGCCGAGACGTTCGGCGCGGACCGGCCGGCGGCGCTCTGCCGGGAGCTCACCAAGACCTACGAGGAGGTGCTCCGCCGCCCCCTCGGCGAACTGGCCCGGTGGGCCGCCGAGGGGGACCCGCGCGGGGAGATCACCCTGGTGGTGTCCGGAGCGCCGGTGACCGCCGCGGAACGCCCCGACGACGACACCCTGCGCGCGGCTGTCGCCGAGCGGGAGGCCGCCGGCCGGTCCCGCCGCGACGCCATCACCGACGTCGCCACCGAGTACGCCCTGCGCCGCCGCGACGTCTACACGATCGTGCACAGCTGACAGGCGTTTCCCGGCGGGCGGACCGCTCACCAGGCGGCGACGAGGAAGCCGAGGGTGATCAGCACCGGGCCGGCGACGGCGACGGCCACCGCCCAGCGGCGGTTCCGCCGTCCGGGCAGCCGCGTCGACCCGGTCCACCGGGCGATGCCGGCGGCGCAGCCGAGCACCGCCAGCAGGCCGGGCACCCAGCGCAGGTGCCGGCCCAGGCCCGTGTCGGCGTACGCGGTGTCGCCGTCCGGGCCGGCCATTCGCGCGGGTAGCGCCGTTCCGGGGGCGTCCCGGCCGGCGGGTACGCCGCTGACCCGTACCCCGTGCGCCAGGAACCGACCGTCGTCGGCCGTGAAGATCCCCCGGCACCGCTGGGTGAGCCCGCCGCCGGTGCAGTCGTCGATCACCACCGTGCCGACCCGGGCATGCCCCACGGCCAGCCAGAACGGACCGGCGCTGACCCACCCGAAGAAGGCCGCGAGCAGGCTCAGCAGCACCAGCACCGCGAGCCCGGGCAGCGGGTCGGGCGGCGGGGTGGCGCGGGCCGGCTTCCGGCGGGCCCTGCCGGCGTCGCGGTCCCGCTCCGGTGCGGGGTCCTCCCGCACCGGGGTGCCGTCCCAGTGCACCTGCTCGATCGGTGCCCAGTAGGTGCCGTCGTCATCGCCCGGCGGCGTGTCGCCGTCGGTCCGGCGGGCGCCCCGGTGCCAGCGGCTGTGCTGCCGGACCGGCACCCGGCGCGGCACCGCGTCCACCGGCGCCCCGGTGGTCGGCTCCAGCTCGGCGGCCGGCGCGGGCTCCTCGCTGGCCGGCGCGTGCTCCTCGGTGGCCGGCGGTGTGCCACCCGCCGAGCCCGGCGGAGTGGGACGGGCCGGGGTGGGTGCCGGCGCCGCCGGAGCGGGACGGGCAGGCGTCGGTGTCGGCGCGGCCGGAGCGGGGCGAACCGGAGTGGCGGCGAGCCCTGGGCCGTCCGGCTTCGGCCCGGCCACCCGCCCCGACGGAGTGGGCCGCTGCCGGCCCGGCCGTCCGACCGCGGGTGCCGATGTCGGGGCGGCGGCCGGGCGTGGCGTCGGGCCGGTCCGCGCAGTGCCGCCCGATCGAGGGCTGGGGCCAAGCTGCGGGGTGCCGCCCGGTCGGGGGGCCGGGTCGTCCGGTGTGCGGGTGGGATCGGCGCCGGGCACCAGCCGGGGCTGGGGCGCGACCGCTCCGCCACGGGCCCCGCCGGGCTCGGGGCTGGCGTCGTCGCCGACCGCCGGCCCGGTGGGACGGTCGTCGTGGTCCCGGGCCGCTCGTCTGCCAGTCACGGCGTTCATTGCACACCGGTATCGCGGCCGGATCGGGCAGCTTGAGCGCGTGTCGGGAACAAATCGGACCAAAAGGCGAGGTGGTTCGTCCGGCCCGTCGGCCCGCCACCCCCCATTGGTTCGCGGGCGTCCCGGAGAGGTCACTAGGCTTGCTGCTCATGAGTCACGTTCTCGCGGCAGTGGCCTGGCCGTACGCCAACGGCCCCCGCCACATCGGCCACGTTTCCGGTTTCGGCGTTCCCTCCGACGTCTTCGCCCGGTACATGCGGATGGCCGGCCACGACGTGCTCATGGTCTCGGGCACCGACGAGCACGGCACCCCCATCCAGGTGCAGGCCGACGCCGACGGGGTCACCCCGCGCGAGCTGGCCGACCGGTACAACCGGGTGATCGTCGAGGACCTGCACGGCCTCGGGCTCTCCTACGACCTGTTCACCCGCACCACCACCCGCAACCACTACGCGGTGGTGCAGGAGCTGTTCGAGGGGATGTACCGCAACGGCTACATCGTGCCGAAGACCACCATGGGCGCGATCTCCCCGTCCACCGGGCGCACCCTGCCCGACCGGTACATCGAGGGCACCTGCCCGATCTGTGGGTACGACAGCGCCCGCGGCGACCAGTGCGACAACTGCGGCAACCAGCTCGACCCGATCGACCTGATCAACCCGAAGTCGCGGATCAACGGGGAGACCCCGAAGTTCGTCGAGACCGAGCACTTCTTCCTGGACCTGCCCGCCCTGGCCGACGTGCTGCGGCAGTGGCTGGACACCCGGGAGGGGTGGCGGCCCAACGTGCTGCGGTTCTCCCGCAACCTGCTCGACGACCTCCAGCCCCGGGCGATCACCCGGGACCTGGAGTGGGGCGTACCGATCCCGCTCGACGGCTGGCGGGACCGGCCGGACAAGCGGATCTACGTCTGGTTCGACGCGGTGATCGGCTACCTCTCCGCCTCCATCGAGTGGGCTCGCCGCACCGGCGACCCGGAGGCGTGGCGGAAGTGGTGGTCCGCCGACGGGGAGGGCAAGGACGCCCGCTCCTACTACTTCATGGGCAAGGACAACATCGTCTTCCACTCGGTGATCTGGCCGGCGCTGCTCTCCGGGTACTCCGGTGAGGGCTCCCGCGACGGTGAGCCGGGCGAGCTGGGTCAGCTCAACCTGCCCACCGAGGTGGTCTCCAGCGAGTACCTGACCATGGAGGGGCGCAAGTTCTCCTCGTCCCGCAAGGTGGTCATCTACGTCCGCGACTTCCTGGAGCGCTACGACGCCGACGCGCTGCGCTACTTCATCGCCGCCGCCGGCCCGGAGAGCAACGACACCGACTTCACCTGGGCGGAGTTCCTCCGCCGCAACAACGACGAGCTGGTCGCCGGCTGGGGCAACCTGGTCAACCGGTCCGTCTCGATGGCGGCGAAGAACTTCGGCGCCATCCCGCCGATCGACCCGGCCGGGCTCACCGAGGCCGACGAGGCGCTGCTCGCTACAGCCCGTGCCGGCTTCGCAGGAGTCGGCGACCTGATCGGCCGGCACCGGCAGAAGCAGGCGATCGGCGAGGCCATGAAGGTGGTCGCCGAGGCCAACAGGTACCTCTCCGAGCAGGCGCCGTGGAAGCTCAAGGACGAGGCGGACAAGCCGCGGATGGGCACCATCCTGCACGTCGCCCTCCAGGTGGTCAGCGACGCCAACACGCTGCTCACGCCGTTCCTGCCGCACTCCGCGCAGCAGGTGCACGAACTGCTCGGCGGCACCGGTGTGCACGCGCCGATGCCGGTGATCGAGCAGGTCGACGACCTGGACGGCGGGCCGGCGTACCCGGTGCTGACCGGCGACTACACGGTCGGCGCGCGCTGGGAGTCGGTGCCGCTGGAGGCGGGCCGTGCGCTGGCCGCGCCGAAGCCGGTGTTCCGCAAGCTCGACCCGTCGATCGTCGACGAGGAGCTGGCCCGGCTGGCCGGCTGAGGAACGCCGCCGTGCGGCGGCCGTCGCCCAGACCCGGGCGACGGCCGCCGCCGCGTCACATCGCGTACCGGGTGTCCATCACCTGGTCGTCGGTCACCTCGGCGCCGGGCGCCCAGGTCTCGTAGACGCCGCGGTCGTGGCACTGCGCCCCGGTCGCCAGCACCGTGTCCGGATCCGGGTAGCGCAGCCGCAGCCGCAGCCAACCGGCCTCCTCCCGCAGCACCAGGCAGGGCACGCCCCGCCACTGCGCGAACCTGAGCCGGCGGGCCACCGCCTCCACCGGGTAGCGGGCCGCCCGGGTCATCGCCAGCACCCGGAACCCGCCGGGCAGGTCCGCCACCGCCTCGTACTCGCTGTCGCCGTGCACGCCCACGAGCTGGGTGGAGCGCGGAGCGTCCCCGGTCGGCACGTACTCCTGATCGGGGGAGAGACCCGGCACCGCGGCCAGCAGGTGCCGCCACTGCGGGCCCACCATCCGCAGCCACCCGCGCTGCTCGGCCTGGTAGGTGTAGAGCACCACCTCCACCCCCTCCGCCGGATAGGCGAGCAGGGCGGCGTTCGCCGGCATCGGCAGGTCGGCGAAGTCGCGGGTGATGAACTCCGGGATGAGCTGACCGTTGCTCGGCACGAAACCCGTACCCAGCACCGGTGGGCCCAGCCGGTCCCGGGGGGCCAGCGCGGTCAGGCCGCGGTGCGCCTCGCCGACCGGCACGTCGTAGTCGCCCGGGTCGGCGGCCCGCCAGCGCAGCGCGTACGCCACCTCCAGGCCGTCCCGGCCGACCTCGCCGTCGGTGCGCAGCACGGTGGTCGCGGCCGGCGAACGCAGGTGCGCCACGTCGTGCTCCCGGTAGCAGAAGCCGTGCGGCAACCACCCGCGCACGTACCCCGCGAGCTGCCGGGGGGAGAGCATCTTCACCATCCGGGTGCCCCGCCGGACCACCGCCGACGCGCGCGACGCGGCCAGCATCGGGTCACCGGCCGCGGACGGCTGCTGGCTGAGCTGGTGCAGCTGGGCCCACCCCCGCTCCCGGTGCGCCGGCAGCATCAGCGGCGTCTCCGGCTCCTCGGCCGGCTCCGCCGCCCCGTGCACCGCCGTCACCTCGGTGACGTGCACGAACCGCCGCCACGGCAGGGCGCTGCCCGGTCGGGGCGCCCACTCGAAACCGGGCACCTCGTCGGCGCTGAACAGCTCGTACGCGGCGCCCCGGGCGATCTCCTCGGCCGGGTAGACGCCGCCGCCGAACGCCACGCGCAACCCGGTGCGTTCGCTGGCGGAGCCGCTGGCCTGGGGGGTGACGCTCATGCCGTCACCTCCCTCTACTCGGTGAGATGCGGGCCGTCACGCTGTCGCCTCGGCCCGGTGGCGCACTCAGTCGGCTCACTGCCAGCACTCCGCTTCGCTCCGTGCCGTCGCTTCGCGGCACGCTGCTGTGCCCGCCGGTTCGCTCGCTGCGCTCGCTCGTTGGCGACGGTAGAGTCGCGCGGCGTAGTCGAGGTGAACGTCGGGTGGCGGGCGGATGGACAGCCCCGGTGTGTGATGCTGTCGCTGATGAGCGAACCCACTGAAACCCGCCGAGAGCGTGCCGCGCGGCGGGCCGGAGAGTTTCCGCCCGCCCCCGAGCCGCTGCCCCGGCCGGTGCTGGACAGCCACACGCACCTGGACATCACCGTCAGCGAGGCCGGCGTACCCGGCGGCGGGCCGGCCGACGACCCGGTCGCCGTGGCGATCGACCTGGCCACCAAGGTCGGCGTGGACCGGCTGGTCCAGGTGGGTGTGGACGTCGCCTCCTCCCGGTGGGGCGCGGACACCGCCGACCGGCATCCCGCCGTGCTGGCCACGGTGGCGCTGCACCCGAACGAGGCACCCCGGCTGTCCGACCTCGACGAGGCGCTGCGGGAGATCGAGTCACTCGCCGCGCGTGACCGGGTCCGGGGGATCGGCGAGACCGGGATGGACTTCTTCCGTACCGGCGACGAGGGGCGCGCCGCGCAGGAGGAGAGCTTCCGGGCGCACATCGCCATCGCCAAGCGGTACGGCAAGGCGCTGGTGATCCACGACCGGGACGCGCACGCCGACGTGCTGCGGATCCTCGACGACGAGGGGGCCCCGGCCACGGTGGTGCTGCACTGCTTCTCCGGTGACGCCGACTTCGCCCGCGAGTGCGTCCGCCGCGGCTACCTGCTCAGCTTCGCCGGCACCGTCACGTTCGGCAGCGCCACGGCGTTGCGTGAGGCCGCGGCGCTCACCCCCGTGGACCAGATCCTGGTGGAGACCGACGCCCCGTACCTCACCCCGACGCCGCACCGCGGCCGGCCGAACGCCTCGTACCTGATCCCGCTCACCGTCCGCTCGCTCGCCGCGACCACCGGCGCCGACCTGGACGAGCTGTGCGCGGCCATCTCGGCCACCGGCGACCGCGCCTTCGGCCCGTGGTGAACCCGGCCCGACGGTCGGTCCCCATGCCGCCGCTACGCTGCCAGGCATGACCGGTCTCCTCGGCCCGGCGGAGATCCGGGAACTCGCCGCCCGCCTGGGCGTCGCGCCCACCAAGAAGCTGGGCCAGAACTTCGTGCACGACCCGAACACCGTGCGTCGGATCGTCACGGCCGCCGGCCTGACCCCCGACGACGTGGCTCTGGAGGTCGGCCCCGGGCTCGGCTCGCTCACCCTCGGGCTGTTGCCGGTCGCCGGGCACGTGCACGCCGTGGAGATCGACCCGGTGCTCGCCGGCGCGCTGCCGGAGACCGCCACCCGGCACGCCGGTGCGGACGCCGGCCGGCTCACCGTGCACCGCGCCGACGCGCTGCGCATCGACGCCGCCGAGCTGGCCGACCCGCCGCCGACCGCGCTGGTGGCCAACCTGCCCTACAACGTGGCCGTGCCCGTGGTGCTGCACCTGCTCGCCGAGCTGCCCAGCCTCCGAAAGGGCCTGGTGATGGTGCAGAAGGAGGTCGCCGACCGGCTGGTCGCCGGTCCCGGCTCCAAGGTGTACGGAATCCCGTCGGTCAAGCTCGCCTGGTACGCCCAGGCCCGGGCCGTCGGGCGGGTGCCGCCGAACGTGTTCTGGCCGGTGCCGAACGTCGACTCCGGCCTGGTCGCCTTCACCCGCCGCGAACCACCCCGAGCCGACGTACCCCGGAAACGGGTCTTCGCGGTGGTGGACGCGGCGTTCGCGCAGCGCCGAAAGACCCTGCGCGCCGCGCTGGCCGGCTGGGCCGGCGGCGCGGACCGGGCGGCCGCCGCGCTCACCGCCGCCGGCGTCGACCCCGGCGCCCGGGGGGAGTCCCTCACCGTCAAGCAGTTCGCCGCCATCGCCGCGTCGGCTCCGACCCCCGCGCCGGCCGCCCAGTAGGCTGGCGCGGTGCCCGCCGAGGAGGCGTACGGGCGCGTGACCATGCCGAGGAGCTGACCGTGACCAAGTCGTTCGACATCCGCCTGGCCGTGCGGGACATCGCCCGGTGACCGAGGCCTGGCGACCGGACGACGAGGACGAGCGGCGCGGAGCCAGCGGGCCGGTGAAGGTCCGGGTGCCCGCGAAGGTCAACCTGCACCTCGGGGTGGGCCCGCTGCGCCGTGACGGCTATCACGAGCTGAACACCGTCTACCACGCCATCTCGATCTACGACGAGCTGACGGCCCGCCGGGGCGACACGCTCGCCCTGACCATGGAGGGCGAGGGCACGGGCGAGCTGGCCCTGGACGACACCAACCTGGTGATCCGCGCCGCGCACGCCCTGGCCGGGTACGCCGGGGTGCTGCCGCACGCCCGGCTGCACCTGCGCAAGCAGATCCCGCTCGCCGGCGGACTGGCCGGCGGCAGCGCCGACGCGGCCGCCACGCTGGTGGCCTGCGACGCGCTCTGGGGCACCGGGCTGTCCCGCGACGAACTGGCCGGCATCGCCGCCGACCTCGGCTCCGACGTGCCGTTCCTGATCTACGGCGGCACCGCGCTGGGCACCGGCCGGGGGGAGGCGATCAGCCCCGTGCTGGCCCGCCCCACCTCCTGGCACTGGGTGGTGGCCATCGCCGATGGTGGCCTGTCCACCCCGGCCGCCTACCGGGAGTTGGACCGGCTCCGCGACGCCGGCACCGCCGGCGCTCCGCTGGGCAGCACCGACGCGCTGCTGGGCGCGCTGCGGCAGCGCGACCCCCGGGTGCTCGCCCGCACGCTCGGCAACGACCTCCAGGACGCCGCGCTGGCCATGCGCCCGGCGCTGGCCGACACGCTCAAGGCCGGTGAGGCGGCCGGCGCGCTCACCGGCATCGTCTCCGGCTCCGGCCCGACCTGCGTCTTCCTCGCCTCCGACGCGGCCGACGCCGAGCGGATCGCCGCCGAGCTGACCGCGGCGGGCGTCTGCCGGGAGGCGCGGGTCGCGCACGGTCCGGTCGCCGGTGCCCGCGTCGGCTGACGACGCGTCCCACCGGGGCTGTCGGCACGCGGCGCGGGCGTCCGGAGCGTCCGCGTACCCTTGGGAGAGGCGTCCAGGTGCCCGCCGGCACCGGGACGCCTTGATCATGAAGGGTGGAACGTGGCGAACATCGTCAATCTGGACCGGGTGTCCAAGGGGTACGGCGCCACCGGGCGGCTCCTCACGGACGTCTCGCTCGGCCTGGACGACGCCGACCGGATCGGCGTGGTCGGCCTCAACGGCGCCGGCAAGTCCACCCTGCTGCGGCTGCTCACCAAGCAGGAGGACCCCGACGACGGTCGGGTGACCCACCGCCGCGACCTGCGCGTGCTCTGGCTGCCGCAGCAGCTCACCCTCGCCCCCGAGGCCACCGTCCGGGACGTGGTGCTCGGCACCGCCTGGCTCAACGAGGGCATGGGCGCCGAGCACGAGTGGGCCGGCGACGCCGGGGTGCGTGCCATCCTCGACGGCCTCGGCATGCCGCACCTCGGCCTCGACCAGCCGGTCGGCCCGATGTCCGGTGGCGAACGGCGCCGGGTCGCGCTCGCCGCGCTGCTGGTCCGCGACTCCGACCTGCTCATCCTCGACGAGCCCACGAACCACCTCGACGTCGGCGGTGTCGACTGGCTGGCCCGGCACCTGGTCGGCCGCAAGGGCGCCCTGGTCGTGGTCACCCACGACCGGTGGTTCCTGGACGCGGTCTGCACCACCACCTGGGAGGTCGCCGACCAGACCGTCCGCGCCTACGAGGGTGGCTTCGCCGCCTGGACCCTGGCCCGCGCCGAGCGCGAGCGGGTCGCCGCCGCCACCGAGGCCCGCCGGCAGAACCTGCTCCGCAAGGAGATCGCCTGGCTGCGGCGGGGTCCGCCGGCGCGCACCTCCAAGCCCCAGTTCCGCATCGACGCCGCGAACGCCCTGATCGCCGACGTGCCGCCGGCGCGCGACACCATGTCGCTGCAACGGATGGCCACCTCCCGGCTCGGCAAGCAGGTGTACGACCTGGAGAACGTCGAGCTGCACGCCGGCCCCAAGGAGATCCTGCGGGACGTCACCTGGCTGGTCGGGCCCGGCGACCGGATCGCCATCCTCGGTGCCAACGGCGCCGGCAAGACCACGCTGCTGCGGATGCTCGCCGGCATCACCCGCCCCGGCGGTGGCCGCCTCAACACCGGCTCCACCGTGCGGCCGGCGTTCCTGTCCCAGGAGCTCGCCGAGCTGCCCGGGCACCTGCGTGTGCTCGAAGCCGTCGAGGAGGTCGCCCGCCGGGTGCAGCTCGGCGACCGCGAGGTGTCCGCCGCCCAGCTCGCCGAGGTCTTCGGCTTCGACGACCGACGGCTCTGGACCCCGGTCAGCGACCTCTCCGGCGGGGAGCGCCGCCGGTTGCAGATGCTGCGGCTGCTCGCCGGTGAGCCCAACGTGCTGCTCTTCGACGAGCCCACCAACGACCTGGACACCGACACGCTCGCCGCGCTGGAGGACCTGCTCGACTCCTGGCCCGGCACGATCATCGTGGCCAGCCACGACCGATATCTCATCGAGCGGGTCACCGACACGGCGTACGGGATGTTCGGTGACGGCCGGCTGGTGCACCTGCCCGGCGGCGTCGACGAATACCTCGCCCGGACCGCCGAGCGGGCCGGCCCTTCCCGGGCTGGCGCCACCTCGGCCGCCGCGCCGACCGGCACCACCACGACCGGCATGTCCGCCGCCGAGGTCCGACAGGCCCGCAAGGAGCTG
This sequence comes from Micromonospora sp. NPDC049301, assembly GCF_040678715.1. Lineage (NCBI taxonomy): Bacteria > Bacillati > Actinomycetota > Actinomycetes > Micromonosporales > Micromonosporaceae > Micromonospora > Micromonospora sp. NPDC049301. Next base: position 938,569 of record NZ_JBFAQO010000001.1, read on the forward strand.
ACCCGGCTGGAACGCCAGCTCGGCAAGCTCGACCAGCGCGAGGCCACGCTGCTCGACCAGCTCGCCGCCGACGCCACCGACTACGCACGGGTGGCCGAGTTGGACACCCAGCTCAAGGATCTGCGCGCCGAGCGCGAGCGGATCGAGGAGACCTGGATGACGCTCGCCGAGGACCTGCCCGAGGGCTGACCGGGCCGGGCGCGCCAGCCCGGGGGCCGTGTGCGGCGTCACACCTCCACATGCGGGACAATCGTCCGCGACACCTCACCCCACGGCGTTGGAGACTCAGACATGGCCCACACCCCCGTCAACCACCCCGCGCGGCCGATCTACCGGGCGATCGGCGGGCTGACCGGTCTGTACCTGGTGGTCTTCGGTGTGCTCGGCATCATCGCGAGCGCCGGCAACGAGATCCTCGCGCAGGACGACACCAAGATCCTCGGCCAGGGCACCAACCTCGGTTTCTCGCTGCTCTGCGTGCTGCTCGGGCTCCTCGTGCTGGCCGGCACCGCGCTCGGCCGCAACATCGACGTGGCGATCAACCAGTGGCTGGCGTACGCCCTGATGGTGATCAGCCTGGCCGGCCTCGCGTTCATCCAGACCGACGCCAACTTCTTCAACTTCAGCATCGCCACGGTGATCGGCGTGATGCTGGCGGCGCTGGTTCTGCTCATGGTCGGCATGTACGGCAAGGTCGGCTCGGACGAGGAGGCGGAGGCCTTCGAGAAGGCTCGCCTGGTGCTCTGAGCCCTGGTCGCGGTGGTGGTTTTTCGCCGGGCCCGAGCTGCTCCGGGCGGTCAGGCTTGATCCCTGCGCAGCTCGGGCTCCGGCGAAAACCTGTGCTGGTCCAGCCCGCTCACTGACCCGGCGGCCTTTGGGATTCGTCGGACATGTCCTGTTGGTCCGGGTGACAATCACCGCGAAGGTGATACTCGGACGGGAGACCAGGGCATGCCGCATTTTCCGGTGAACCATCCGGCACGGCCGCTCTACCGGGTCCTCGCCGGCCTGATCGGCGTCTACATCCTCGTCTTCGGCGTCTGGGGCGTCGCCCAGACGATCGGCGATCCGCTCTTCGACCGGGGCAGCCACTGGGTGCTCGGGCTGCGCACCAACCTGGCGTTCTCGCTCGCCTCGGTGGCCTTCGGAGTCGTTCTGATCATCGGGGCGTCCCGGCGGAGCAACCTCGGCCACTACATGAACCTCACCGCCGGGGTCGTGTTCCTGGCGACCAGCATCCTGATGATGTCCGTGCTGCAGACCGAGGCGAACTTCCTCAACTTCTCGATGTCGACCGTGATCGTGTCGATGCTGTTCGGCCTGGTCCTGCTCGGCACCGGCCTCTACGACAAGGTCGGCCCCGAGGAGCACGCCGAGGAGGAGCGGCGCAACCGCAGCCACCCGGTGGCCGACGTGCACCTTCGCCGCTGACCGTGGTCAGCGGCGGCGCGCGGTGATCAGCGTCGGCTTCGCCTCCAGGTGGGACAACCCGTTCCAGGCCAGGTTGACCAGGTGCGCCGCCACCGTCTCCTTGCGCGGCTTGCGCACCTCCAGCCACCAGCGGCCGGTCAGCGCCACCATGCCCACCAGCGCCTGCGAGTACAGCTCGGCCAGCTTCGGGTCGTACCCGCGACTCTTGAACTCGGCGCCCAGGATGTGCTCGACCTGGTGTGCCACGTCGTTCATCACGCTGATGAAGTTGCCCGTCCCGGACAGCACCGGCGACTCGCGGACCAGCACCCGGAAGCCGCTGGTCTCCTCCTCGATGTAGCCCAGCAGGGCCATCGCCGCCTGCTCGAGCAGCTCCCGCGGGTGCCCGGCGGTCAACGCCGTGGTGATCCGGTCCAGCAGCGCCCGGACCTCCCGGTCCACCACCACGGCGTAGAGCCCCTCCTTGCCGCCGAAGTGCTCGTACACGACGGGCTTGGAGACCTTGGCGCGGGCCGCCACCTCCTCGATGGAGGTGGCGTCGAAACCGCGCTCGGCGAAGAGCTGCCGGCCGATCGCGATCAACTGCTCCCGCCGCTGGGCCGCGGACATGCGGACCCGGGAGGTGGATTTGGGTGCCGGGGCCGGCGCGGCACGCCGGCCGCCGGCTCCGTCGGTGGCCTCAGGCATGTCGCCGCCTCGCTGGCGCTCGGTGACGCCCTGCCGTGGGATGGTGCCTCCGTTGTGCCCGTTCACGTCGTCGCCTCACTGGCGGGCGAACAGATCGCCCAGCCGCGCTGTCCGACCGTACCCGGATCGGGCCCGGCTCCCCGTCCACCGAGCCGTCCGGTCTCCCCGCGTCGCTCGGCCACCCGGCCATCCTGCCAGGCGGCCTCCCGGAGCACCGCCCGCTTTTACCGGGGTGCGACCGGCTTCACGAGCTTGGCCGCGAGGCGCTCCGGCTTCGGCCAGCGCACCTGCGACGCCGCGCCGATCTTCTCGAACAGCCAGATCACGCGGGCGGAGATGTCCACCTGACCACGCAGTACGCCGTGCCGGGCGCTGGTCGGGTCGGCGTGGTGCAGGTTGTGCCAGCTCTCGCCGAACGACAGGATCGCCAGCGGCCAGAAGTTCGACGCCCGGTCGCCCTGGCGCATGGCGAACGGACGCTCGCCGTAGACGTGGCAGACCGAGTTGATCGCCCAGGTGACGTGGTGCAGCAGGCCGATGCGGACCAGCCCGGCCCAGAAGAACGCGGTCAGCGCGCCCTGCCAGGACCAGGTCACCAGGCCGCCGATCAGCGCCGGACCGAGCAGCGAGATGGCCACCAGCATCGGGAACAGACGGTCCACCCGGCGGATGTCGTTGTCGGCGAGCAGGTCGGGGGCGAACCGCTCGCGGTTGGACAGCTCGCGGCGGAACAGCCAGCCGACGTGCGCGTGGAACAGGCCGCGGGTCAGCGCCCAGAGGCTGGTGCCGAAGCGCCACGGCGAGTGCGGGTCGCCCTCCAGGTCGGAGAAGGCGTGGTGCCGCCGGTGGTCGGCCACCCACTGGATGATCTCGCCCTGCACCGCCAGCGAACCCGCGACCGCCAGCGTCACACGCAGCCACCGCTTGGCCTTGAACGAGCCGTGGGTGAAGTAGCGGTGGAAGCCGACCGTGATGCCGAGCCCGGAGACCACGTACCAGACCAGGCCGATGACCACGTCGGTCCAGCCCAGCCAGCCACCCCAGGCCACCGGCACGGCGACCAGCAGGGCCACGAAGGGGATCACCACGAAGGCCCAGAGGGCGACCAGGATCCCGGGGGACTGGCTGCCGTCGGTAAGGGGTTTCGGGCCGGGTCCGGCGGCGTTGGGTTCGAGCAGAGCGGTGGACATGGCACCTCGCAGAGGGGACGGAAGCGATCACGAAGCTACGCCTACGTCACCGTAACTTACGGCACCGTAGATCGCACGGGGAAGTTTCCGAACGCCCCTGCACCGTCCTGCTGAAACGCAGGTCAGAGCCCTGATTTCCGCTTCGGTCGGTGGCTCGGTCGGCCCGTCCGGGCAGGGTCGGCGCGGCGCTGCGGGTCGCGCTGTGCGGCCGGGTGGCATCGACGCTCGGCGGTACGCCGACACCGGTCACGTCGGTGGGTTGGGAGAGCTTCTGTCTATCCGGCCCGCCCTGGTGCCACCCGGGCGGGCCTCGGGCCGTCCGAGCGAGCGGAATGAGCGGTGGCGTCCGGCGGCCGGGGCGCTAAGGTGTAGCGGCGGGATCCCCATCCCCGGATGTGACGCGGTTGCGTCGCTGATCGGCCGTGGTGTAATTGGCAACACCCGGGTCTTTGGTACCCGTATTTCAGGTTCGAACCCTGGCGGCCGAGCTGCCCCCTAAGTCCGGTTTAGGTTCCAGTGGGGGTAAGGCGGAGACGTGCCGGGCGCCGCGGTTAGCATGACCGCGAGAGTGTCCGCCGTCCCGACGGGAGCCACATCGTGCCCCAGCCCCACCTTCGTACCGTCGTCGTGCTCGCCGCCGGTGAGGGCAAGCGGATGAAGTCGACACTGCCCAAGGTGCTGCATCCCCTGCTCGGCCGGACCCTGCTCGGCCACGTGCTGAGCGCGGCCGCGCCGCTGGCCGCGGACCGCACCGTCGTGGTGGTGGGGCACGGCGCCGACCAGGTCCGGGGTCACCTGACCGAGGTCGCCCCGGACGCCACGCCCGTGCTCCAGGCCGAGCAGCTCGGCACCGGGCACGCCGTGCGCATCGCGCTGGACGCCGTGCCGGAGGGCGCCGGCACGGTCGTTGTGATCAACGGGGACGTGCCGCTGCTGCGGCCGGAGACGGTGGGCGCGCTCGTGGCCGCGCACGAGGAGGCCGCCGCCGCGGCCACCGTGCTGGCCGCCGAAGTGCCCGACCCGACCGGGCTCGGGCGGATCGTGCGGGACGCCGACGGCCGGCTGGAGCAGATCGTCGAGGAGCGCGACGCCGACGCGACGCAGCGCGCGATCCGGGAGATCAACGCCGGCATCTACGCGTTCGACGCGGTGCGGCTGCGCCACGCGCTGGGCAAGCTCTCCACCGACAACGACCAGGGCGAGGAGTACCTGACCGACGTCTTCGGCCTGCTCCGCTCGGCCGGCGAGCCGGTGGCGGTGCACGTGGCCGTCGACCACGTCGAGACGCTGGGCTGCAACGACCGGGTGGAGCTGGCGACGCTGCGCCGGCTGCTCCGCGACCGGGTCAACGAGGCCTGGATGCGTACCGGTGTGAGCCTGCTGGACCCGGCGACCACCTGGATCGACGTGACGGTCGCGCTGGACCGCGACGCGGTGGTCGACCAGAACACCCAGCTGCGTGGCGGCACGGTGGTCGGCGCGGGCGCGCAGATCGGCCCGGACGTCACGCTGGTCGACACGATCGTCGGCCCCGGCGCTTCGGTGGTGCGCAGCCACGCGGTGAGCGCGGAGGTCGGCGCGGGCGCCAGCGTCGGGCCGTACGCGTACCTGCGGCCGGCCGCGCGGCTGGCCGACAAGGCGAAGGTCGGCACGTTCGTCGAGGTGAAGAATGCGCAGATCGGCGCCGGCTCGAAGGTGCCGCACCTGACGTACGTGGGTGACGCGACGATCGGCGAGCAGAGCAACATCGGCGCGGCGTCGGTCTTCGTGAACTACGACGGGGTGAACAAGCACCACACGGTCATCGGCAGCCACGTCCGGACGGGGGCGGACAACATGTTCGTGGCGCCGGTCGAGGTGGGCGACGGCGCGTACACGGCGGCCGGCTCGGTGATCGTGGACGACGTCCCGCCGGGTGCGATGGGTGTCGCCCGGGCACGCCAGCGCAACATCGAGGGCTGGGTGGTGAAGCGGCGGGCCGGAACGGCAGCGGCCGAGGCCGCGCAGCGCGCCCGCGGCGCTGAGGGTGCGCCGGGTGGGGCCGGCGCCGCAAGCGACAGTGAGGCAATGCACGGGCAGGCCGAGACGGTGGGCGGCGCCTCCGCCACGGGAGATACTGCAACCGAATAGTCCCCGCCGACCCACCACCACCGGGCCGGGTACCACCGACAAACGGGAGCAGACGGGCCCATGGGCAGCATCGTCGCCGAAAACCGCAAGAGCCTGATGCTCTTTTCCGGACGTGGCTTTCCGGAGCTGGCCAAGGAGATCGGTGAGGTGCTCGGCGTGGCGCCGACGCCGGCCGACGCGTACGAGTTCGCCAACGGCGAGATCTTCGTACGGTTCAAGGACTCGGTGCGTGGGTCGGACGCCTTCGTGGTGCAGTCCGTGACGCACGGGGTGAACACCTGGGTCATGGAGACCCTGATCATGGTGGACGCGCTGAAGCGGGGGTCGGCCAAGCGGATCACCGTGGTGCTGCCGTTCTACCCGTACGCGCGGCAGGACAAGAAGCACCGCGGTCGCGAGCCGATCTCGGCCCGTCTGGTGGCGGACCTGCTGAAGACGGCCGGCGCCAACCGGATCCTCACCGTCGATCTGCACACCGCCCAGATCCAGGGCTTCTTCGACGGTCCGGTGGACCACCTCTTCGCGATGGACATCCTCGCCGAGTACGTGGAGCACAAGTACGCGGGCCGGCCGATGACCGTGGTGGCCCCGGACTCGGGTCGCGTGCGGGTGGCCGAGCGGTGGACCGACCGGCTGGGTGGCTGCCCGCTGGCGTTCATCCACAAGACCCGCGACCCGATGAAGCCCAACCAGGTGGTGGCCAACCGGGTGGTCGGCGAGGTCGAGGGTCGGGTCTGCCTGATCGTCGACGACATGATCGACACCGGTGGCACGATCACCGGCGCCGCCGACATCCTCAAGGAGTCGGGCGCTGCGGAGATCGTGGTCGCGTCCACCCACGCGCTGATGTCGGACCCGGCGACCGAGCGGCTGAAGAACAGCCCGATCAGCGAGATCGTCGTGACCAACACCCTGCCGCTCACCCCGGAGAAGCAGCTCGACAAGCTGACCGTCCTGTCGATCGCGCCGCTGCTGGCGCGGGCGATCCGCGAGGTCTTCGACGACGGCTCGGTGACCACCCTCTTCGGTGGCCTGAGCTGAGCGTCGCGCTGCCGTGAGGGCCGTTCCCGCCGGCTGCGCGCCGGCGGGAACGCCCCCGCACTGACCCCGGGCGGTCGGCCCGCGCGCCGACGTGAGCGGTGACCCGGGGACTGCCGGAAACCCCGGAATCAGCTCGGGTAGACTGGTGCGGTTGCCACGGCGAGGGTGCCCGGCGGGCCGCTGAAAAGCGCCGCACGGAGGCACCGTCATCGACGCGGTGCTCCGGGCAGTCGTTCATGACGCATGAGCCCCAGCGAGCCCCTCGCCCCAGCACCGCAAGACGACAAGCCGCCGTAGCGAAAGCATCAGGAGTTTCCCCGTGTCCGAGGTAAAGATCAGCGCCGAGCCCCGTACCGAGTTCGGCAAGGGTGGTGCCCGTCGTACCCGCCGGGCCGGCAAGGTGCCTGCCGTGCTGTACGGCCACGGCGAGAAGCCCAAGCACATCGCGCTGCCGTCCCGCGAGTTCGCCGCCGCGATCCGCAAGGGTGGCGCCAACCAGCTCTTCGCGATCGACATCACCGACGGCACCCAGGTGCTGGCGCTGCCGAAGGCGATCCAGCGTGACCCGATCAAGGACACCTTCGAGCACGTCGACCTCCTCCTGGTCCGCCGGGGCGAGAAGGTCACCGTCGACGTCCCGGTCCAGCTGACCGGCGACGCCGCCAAGGACACCCTGATCGTGCACGACCACGACACCCTCTCGGTGACCGCCGACGCCACCAAGGTGCCGGACCACCTCGAGGCGTCGATCGAGGGCCTGGAGGCGGGCTCCCAGGTGACCGCCGGCGACGTCCAGCTGCCGGCCGGCGTCGAGCTGGCCGTCGACCCGGAGCTGTCGGTCGCCGCGGTGACCGCCGCCCCGACCGCCGAGCAGCTCGAGGCGACGCTGCCCGAGGTCGAGGAGGCCACCGAGGAGGCCGAGGCCGAGGTCGGCGAGGTCACCGAGGGTTCCGAGGGTGCGGACGCCGCCCCGACCGCCGAGGGCGGGGAGAACACCGAGGCGCGCACCGAGGCCTGATCCGTTCGTACTGTGCGGCAGGCGTCCCCGAGCGTTCGGGGGCGCCTGTCGTCGTATCGGGAGTCGGTGGGACGGACGTCGGGAGGGGTGGGTCGTGACGGACGAGGCGGGGCCGTGGCTGGTGGTCGGCCTGGGAAACCCGGGCCGGGAGTACGCCGGGAACCGGCACAACGTCGGCTTCATGGTGGCTGACCTGCTGGCCGGGCGGATCGGGGCGCGGTTCGGCAGGCACAAGCGGGCGGTCGCCGAGGTGGCCGAGGGGCGACTGGGCTTCGGCGGGCCGAAGCTGGTGCTGGTGAAGCCACTGACGTACATGAACCTGTCCGGCGGGCCGGTGGCGGCGCTGGCGCAGTTCTACAAGGTGCCGCCGGCGCAGGTGATCGCGGTGCACGACGAGCTGGACATCGGGTACGGCCAGGTGCGGGTCAAGTGCGGTGGCGGCGAGGGTGGGCACAACGGCCTGCGCTCGATGTCGAAGTCGTTGGGCACCAAGGACTACATCCGGGTGCGGTTCGGCGTCGGCCGGCCGCCGGGGCGGCAGGACCCGGCGGACTACGTGCTGTCGGATTTCGGCGCGGCGGAGCGCAAGGAACTGGATTTCCTGGTGGACCGGGCCGCCGACGTGGTGGAGTCGGTGATCGTCAAGGGTGTCGAACCGACACAGAACCTCTACCACGGTGCTTGAGAGCCGGGCGGGGCGTACCGGATCGGGGTTGGCGGGCCGGTAGTCTGCGCCTTTCGGCGTGCCGCGACCGCCGACGCGGGTCGCGGCGTAGCGACCCGGATGGACACGGGTGGCGGCGAGGCGACGGGAGCGGGCAGTGAGCAGTCCTCCGATGATCGACGGCGCGTTCGCCCGGTGGTTGGCGGCCCGGGCCGGTCAGGCGCTGCTCGACCTGCGGGCCGAGTTGGGTTTCGCGGACACCGGCGCGCTGAAGTCGGCCGGGGACAAGGTGTCGCACGACCTGATCCGTACGGAGCTGGCGAAGTGGCGCCCGGGTGACGCGGTGCTCTCCGAGGAGGACGAGGGGTCGCGGCTGGCCTGGGCGGCCGAGGTGAACGCCGAGGCGGTGTCCCGGTTGGCCGCGGACCGGGTGTGGATCATCGACCCGTTGGACGGCACCCGGGAGTTCGCCGAGGAGGGCCGCTCGGACTGGGCGGTGCACGTGGCGCTCTGGGCCCGCAGCGCGCCGAGCCCGCACGGGCTGGTCGCCGGGGCGGTGGGACTGCCGGCGCAGCACCGGGTGCTCGGCACGGACTACCCGCCGGCGTACCCGCCGATGACGGTGGAGGCGGCGACGGCCGGCACGCGGGTGATCCGGTTGGCGGCGAGCCGGAGCCGACCGCCGGTGTTCCTCAGCGACCTGGCCGAGGACGTGGGGGCGAAGCTGGTGCCGATGGGATCGGCCGGGGCGAAGATCGCCGCGGTGGTCACCGGCGAGGTGGATGCCTACATCCACGCCGGTGGGCAGTACGAGTGGGACTCGGCGGCTCCGGTGGCTGTGGCGACGGCCACCGGACTCCACGCTTCCCGGATCGACGGTTCTGCGCTGAGATACAACGAGGCGGATCCGCGCCTGCCCGACCTGCTGGTCTGCCGCAAGGATCTCGCCACCCGGTTGCTTGCAGCGCTGCAGAGACATTCCGGGTAGCCTGAGGCCCTTCTTGACATGCCCGACCGGAAAGGTCTGGAAATCGGATGAGCGAGCGAATCGAGCCGGTGTCATGACCACGCCGGCGGCCTACCGGGTCTCCCACCTGGACGCACTGGAGGCGGAGAGCGTCTTCGTGATGCGCGAGGTGGTCGCCGAGATGGAGCGCCCGGTGCTGCTCTTCTCCGGCGGCAAGGACTCGATCGTCATGCTGCGGCTGGCGCAGAAGGCCTTCGCCCCGGCCAACATCCCCTTCCCGGTCATGCATGTCGACACCGGGCACAACTTCCCCGAGGTCCTGGAATACCGCGACCAGCGGGTCGCCGAGCTGGGGTTGCAGCTCGTCCTGGCGAGCGTGCCGGAGGCGCTGGCCAGCGGGCTGGTCCGGGAGTCCGGCGACGGTATGCGCAACCGGATCCAGACGCCGGTGCTGCTCGACGCGGTGGAGAAGCACCGCTTCGACGCGCTGTTCGGTGGCGCCCGCCGCGACGAGGAGAAGGCCCGGGCCAAGGAGCGCGTGTTCAGCTTCCGCGACGAGTTCGGCCAGTGGGACCCGAAGAACCAGCGGCCGGAGCTGTGGTCGCTGTACAACGGCCGGCACCACCCGGGCGAGTCGATCCGGGTCTTCCCGCTGTCCAACTGGACCGAGCTGGACGTCTGGCACTACATCGCTCGGGAGCGGATCCCGCTGCCGTCGATCTACTACGCGCACGAGCGTGAGGTGATCGAACGGGACGGGATGCTCTACGCGGTCAACGAGTTCTTCCGTCCCCGGGCCGGTGAGGAGCGCTTCAAGGCGCAGGTGCGCTACCGCACCGTCGGCGACGCCTCCTGCACGGCGGCGGTCCGCTCGGACGCCGACACCGTGGAGAAGGTCATCGAGGAGGTGGCGGCCACCCGGATCACCGAGCGCGGCGCGACCCGTGGTGACGACCGGGTCAGCGAGGCCGCCATGGAGGACCGCAAGCGGGAGGGCTACTTCTGATGACCACCGAGATCGTGGCCCCGGCCGCCACCAGCACCGGGCCGGAGGCCCGACCGATGGACCTGCTGCGGTTCGCCACCGCCGGCAGTGTGGACGACGGCAAGTCGACCCTGATCGGCCGGCTGCTCTACGACACCAAGTCCCTCTTCACCGACCAGTTGGCCGCGGTGGAGGCGGTCAGCGCGGCGCGTGGGGACGAGTACACCAACCTGGCGCTGCTCACCGACGGCCTGCGCGCCGAGCGGGAGCAGGGCATCACCATCGACGTGGCGTACCGGTACTTCGCCACGCCGCGGCGCAAGTTCATCATCGCCGACACCCCGGGGCACATCCAGTACACCCGCAACATGGTCACCGGGGCGTCCACCGCCGACCTGGCGCTGATCCTGGTGGACGCGCGCAAGGGCCTGGTCGAGCAGTCCCGCCGGCACGCGTTCCTCTGCTCCCTGCTGCGGGTGCCGCACCTGGTCCTCTGCGTGAACAAGATGGACCTGGTGGACTGGTCGCAGGAGGTCTACGAGCGGATCGCCGACGAGTTCACGGCGTTCGCCGCGAAGCTCGACGTACCGGACCTGACCGTGGTGCCCATCTCCGCGCTGCGCGGCGACAACATCGTCGCCCGGTCGGAGAACATGCCGTGGTACGAGGGCCCGTCGTTGCTGCACCACCTGGAGCGGGTGCACATCGCCAGCGACCGCAACCTCGTCGACGTCCGGTTCCCGGTGCAGTACGTGATCCGGCCGCAGTCCACCACGGTCACCGACTACCGCGGCTACGCCGGTCAGGTCGCCTCCGGCGTGCTGAAGCCGGGCGACGAGGTGATGGTGCTGCCGTCCGGCTTCACCAGCCGGATCGCCGCGGTGGAGACCGCCGACGGGCCGGTCGCGGAGGCGTTCCCGCCGATGTCGGTGACGGTACGGCTGGCCGACGAGATCGACATCTCCCGGGGCGACATGATCTGCCGGCCGAACAACGCGCCGGCGGTCGCCCAGGACATCGAGGCGATGGTCTGCTGGATGGACGAGACCCGCCCGTTGCAGGTCGGCGGCCGGTACGCGATCAAGCACACCACCCGGTCGGCCCGGGCGATCGTGCGCGGGCTGCACTACCGGCTGGACGTCAACTCGCTGCACCGCGACGAGTCGGCCGACGCGCTGCGACTCAACGAGATCGGCCGGGTGCGACTGCGCACCACCGTGCCGCTGCTGGCCGACGAGTACCGGCGCAACCGGACCACCGGCGGTTTCGTCATCATCGACGAGGCCACCAACCGCACGGTGGGCGCCGGCATGATCGTCGAAGCCAGCTGACCCCGCCTCCACACACCTCACCCTGACCGGTGATCAAGAGGTCTGCGGCAGAGTCCGGGCTCGGACCGACGCGAACCTCTTGATCACCGGGCTGAGGCGGGGTGGGCTAGGTGAGGCGGGTGGCGCCGGGGGCCGGGAGGACCGGGACGGTGTTGGGTGCGGTGAAGCCGCGTTCGGCGTACGCGGCCGTTACGGCGGCGGCGACCGCGTCGGCCCGGTCCGCGTCGACCAGGGCGAGGACGCACCCGCCGAAGCCGCCGCCGGTCATCCGGGCGCCCAGCGCGCCGGCCGCGAGCGCTGCCTCGACCGCGGTGTCGATCTCCGGAACGGTGATCTCGAAGTCGTCGCGCATCGAGACGTGCGAGGCGGTGAGCAGCGGGCCGATGTCCCGGACCCGGCCGGCGCGCAGCAGCGCGACCGTGTCCAGCACCCGCTGGTCCTCGGTGACCACGTGCCGGACCCGCCGCCGGGTCTCCTCGTCGTCGAGCCGGGCCAGGGCGGCGTCGAGCTGGTCGACGCCCACGTCCCGCAGCGCGGGGACGCCGAGCGCCTTGGCGCCCGCCTCGCAGGACCGGCGGCGGGCGGCGTACTCACCGTCGGCGTGCCGGTGCGGCGCGCGGCTGTCGATGACCAGCACGGCCAGCCCGGCGGCGTCCAGGTCGAACGGGATGTGCTCGACGGACTCGTCGCGGCAGTCGAGGAAGAGGGCGTGCCCGGCACGGCAGCGGATCACGGCGGACTGGTCCATGATCCCGGTCGGCGCGCCGACGTAGAGGTTCTCCGCCCGCTGCGCCAGCCGGGGCTGCCGCTCGGCGGGCAGCTCCAGCCCCCCGAGGTCGAGCAGCGCGGCGAGCACGGCCGACTCCAGCGCGGCCGAGGACGAGAGACCGGAGCCCAGCGGCACGTCGGAGGCGATCGCCAGCCGGGCGCCGGGCACCGGGTGACCGGCCTCGCGCAGCGCCCACACCACACCGGCCACGTACGCGCCCCAGCCGGTGACCCGGCCCGGCTCGGCGACGTCGTCCGCGCCGAAGGTGATCGTCTCGTCGGAGAGCTCGGACCAGACCGTCCACCGCTCGTCGTCCTGCCGGTCGGCGGCGACGACGGTCCGCAGTGGGAGCGCGAAGGGCAGCACGAACCCGTCGTTGTAGTCGGTGTGCTCGCCGATCAGGTTGACCCGGCCGGGAGCCGCCCAGCGGCCGGCGGCGCGGTCGCCGTACTGCATGGTGAAGCCGGCGGCGGCCCGCTCGGCGACGTCACCGGAGGGGTGGGTCATGACTGCTCCAGGATGTGCGTGCGGTAGAAGGCCCAGGCGTCCCCCACCATGTCGTGCAGGGTCGGCTTCTGCGGCACCCAGCCCAGCTCGTCGCGGGCCAACGCGGAGGAGGCGACCAGCTCGGCCGGGTCGCCCTCGCGGCGGGGCGCCACCTCGACGGGCAGGGCGTGCCCGGTGACCTCGCGGACGACGTCGACCACCTGCCGGTTGGTGAAGCCGTTGCCGTTGCCCAGGTTGTAGATCCGGTGCTGGCCCGCGGTGGCCGCGTCCAGCGCCAGCAGGTGGGCGCGGGCCAGGTCGGCGACGTGGATGTAGTCGCGGACGCAGGTGCCGTCCACGGTGGGGTAGTCGTCGCCGAAGAGCTGGAGCTTCTCCCGCCGGCCGGCGGCGACCTCCAACGCGATCGGGATCAGGTGCGTCTCGGGGTCGTGCCGCTCGCCCAGCGCCACGTCGCCGGCGAGGTGCGCGCCGGCCACGTTGAAGTAGCGCAGCGACACGGCGGCCAGCCCGTGGGCGATCGCCTCGGAGGTGAGCGCCATGTCGACGGCGAGCTTGGTGGCGCCGTACGTGTTGGTGGGCGCCTTGACCGCGGTCTCCGGGATGGGCAGCTCGGTGGGGTTGCCGTAGACGGCGGCGGTGGAGGAGAAGACCATCCGGGGCACCCCGGCGGCCCGGACGGCGTCGATCAGGGCGAGGGTGCCGACGGTGTTGGTCTGCCAGTACAGCTCCGGCTTGACCATCGACTCGCCGGCGGCGATCAGGGCGGCGAAGTGCAGCACCCCGTCGAAGCCGGCGTCGGGGGTGATGACCCGGACGGCGTCCTGGATGGACGCCTCGACGTGGGTCGCCTCCGGAGCGAGCGCCTCGCGGTGACCGGTACGCAGATCGTCCAGGACCACCACCTGGTGACCCGCGTCGAGCAGCATCCGGGTCACTACGCTCCCGATGAAGCCGGCGCCCCCGGTGACGAGCAGTTTCACGTTGTTGCCTCCTGCCTGGCCCGCCCGGGACGTGGCCCTTTGGTGATCACCCTACGGCGGCGTGTGCTGCCCGGCCGATCCTGCCGCCATCCCTATTCCATCATAATCTCTCACGATTAAACAGAGCCGAACATTCGGCCCTGCTGTCGATGAACCCCGGTGCGGCGGGCCGACGGTGTCTACCATCTCTGTCATGCGGGAAGCGGCCCGTACCGGGCTCCGGCGAGGCGCGCGGGGGAGGCCCCGCCGCGACCCTGGCCCGCTCGCCCGGGCCGTCGCCCGGGTGGTGGTCCGCGTCGCCGACGGCGCCACCCGCCTCGTCACCGACCTGCTGGGGGCCGGCCCGGCAGCCGGCCGGGAGCGCATCACCGAGGCCGATCTGCGGGACCTGGTCGCGGCGAACACGCTGCTCGACCCGGACGAACGGCAGATCATCGACGAGGTTCTGGTGGCCGGCGCCAGCCTGGTCCGCGAGGTGATGATGCCCCGCACCGAGGTGGTCTTCCTGCCGGCCCGGCTGACCATCGCCGAGGCCGCCCGGCTGGTCCGCGCCGAGACGCACACCCGCTACCCGGTCACCGACGGCACCCACGACGACGTGGTCGGCTTCGTGCACCTCCGCGACGTGCTGCTGCGGCCGGACGCCGACGCGTGCGCCACCGTCGGCGAGCTCACCCGCGAGGTGAAGCGCCTGCCCGGCAGCAAACGGGTGCTGCCCGCGCTGACCGAGATGCGCCGGGAGGGTCAGCACCTCGCGGTGGTGGTCGACGAGTACGGCGGCACCGCCGGGATCGTCACCCTGGAGGACCTGATCGAGGAGCTGATCGGCGAGATCCACGACGAGTACGACGCCGCGCCGGACCCGGTGCACGCCGGCCTGCCCGCCGTCGTGGACGGTCGGCTCAACCTGGCCGACTTCGCCGAGCGGACGGGGGTGGTGCTGCCCGAGGGGCCGTACGAGACGGTCGGCGGGTTCGTGATGGCGGCGCTGGGCCGGCTGCCGGTCACCGGTGACGAGGTGTCCGTGCCCGGTGAGCCGGCCGAGGCCGGCGGACCCGACCCGGCCGACGCGTCGGGCGGTTGGCTGCTGCGGGTGCTGGCCCTCGACGGACGCCGGGTGGCCCGGCTCGCGGTCTCCGCCGTGCGGGTGCCGGAGCAACGCCGGGAGTCCGGCGCGGGGTCGGCGCGGGACGCCGGGGCGGCGCACGCGTGGGAGGTCGTGGCAGGGCAGCAGCGCGGTCCCGTTGTCGCGCCGGCCCACCGCGTCGGCGCGCGGGAAGCGCGCGAGGTCAACGGCCCGACACCGGCGGGCCGCGGCCGACCCGCCGGCCCGTCATGACGGACCCCGTCGCTTGCTGACACAATTATCGGCATGTCCGACGTTCCCGCCCGCCCCCGCGTCTTCTCCGGCATCCAGCCGACGGCCGACTCGTTCCACCTCGGCAACTACCTGGGCGCGGTGCGGCACTGGGTGGCCCTGCAGGAGACCCACGACGCGTTCTACTGCGTGGTGGACCTGCACGCCATCACGGCGGGGCACGACCCGGCCCTGCTGCGCCAGCGCACCAGGGTGGCCGCCGCCCAGCTCTTCGCGGTCGGTCTGGACCCGGAGCGCAGCACCCTGTTCGTGCAGTCGCAGGTGCCCGAGCACCCGCAGCTGGCCTGGGTGCTCGGCTGCATCACCGGCTTCGGCGAGGCCAGCCGGATGACCCAGTTCAAGGACAAGTCGCAGAAGCAGGGCAACGAGCGGGCCAGCGTCGGCCTCTTCACCTACCCCATCCTGCAGGCCGCCGACATCCTGCTCTACCAGGCCAACGCCGTGCCGGTCGGCGAGGACCAGCGTCAGCACCTGGAGCTGTCCCGCGACCTGGCCCAGCGGTTCAACTCGCTGTTCGGCCCGACGTTCACGGTGCCCGCGCCGCACATCGTCAAGGACACCGCAAAGATCACCGACCTGCAGGACCCGACCGCGAAGATGTCCAAGTCGTCGTCCTCACCGGCCGGCATCATCGACCTGCTGGAGGACCCGGCCCGCTCGGCGAAGAAGATCCGGTCGGCGGTGACCGACACCGGCCGGGAAATCGTCTTCGACGCGGAGACCAAGCCGGGCGTGTCCAACCTGCTGACGATCCACTCGGCACTCAGCGGGCGCAGCATCGACGACCTGGTGGCCGCGTTCGCCGGGCGGGGCTACGGCGACCTCAAGAAGGAGCTGGCCGAGGTGGTGGCGGAGTTCGTCCGCCCGATCCAGCAGCGCACCAGCACCTACCTCGACGACCCGGCCCAGCTGGACAAGCTGCTCGCCGCCGGCGCGGAGAAGGCCCGGACGGTGGCCGGGGCGACCCTGCGGTCCGCGTACGAGCGGGTCGGGTTCTTCCCGCCGGTGCGCGGCGAATAGCGCCCCGGGACAGGTGGGCGGGTCGGTGGCCGAAGGGGCGACGCGGAGCGTGGATCGCAGTGGTGGGGTGCCGCCGACCGGTGACACCATCGAGATCGGCATCGCGGTGGACATCCCGGAGCCGTGGGGGGCCCAGCTCACCCGGCGGCGGGTCGAGGCCGGCGACCCGCTGGCGGTGCCCGCGCACGTGACGCTGCTCGGGCCCACCGAGATCCCGACAGCCACCCTGCCGACCGTCGAGGCGCACCTCGCCAACGTCGCCGCCGCGCACCTGCCGTTCACGCTGCACCTGCGGGGCACCGGCACGTTCCGTCCGGTGACCCAGGTGGTGTTCGTCGCGGTGGCCGCCGGGATCAGCGAATGCGAACTGCTGGCCGCCGCCATCGCCGCGGCGCCGGGCCTACGTCGCCAGGCCCGGTTCCCGTACCATCCGCACGTCACCGTGGCGCAGGACGTGGCACCGGAGGCGCTGGACAAGGCGTACGAGGATCTGGCCGACTTCTCCGCCATGTTCGAGGTCGACGCGTTCACCCTCTTCTCGCACAGCGGGCAGGCCCGGTGGCGGCCGCGTCGGGACTTCCGCCTCGGCGGCTGACCGACCGGCGACGCGCCGCTCGGCGAGCACGGTACGGCGGGTGCCACCACGGCGGCGGGAGATCGGCGAGGATGACCGCGTGAACGTGATCGGCCGGGTCGAGGCGGGCATCGACCGCTGGGTGAGCGCCGCGCGCTGCCGGTCGGCGCTCTTCGACCACGTGTGGCGGGCCGGCGCGCTCTACGCCGAGGTGCTGGCCGGGCGGCTGGCGGCGGCGATCGCCTACTACGGCTTCTTCGCCGTGTTCGCCCTCGCGCTGGTCGCGTACTCCGTCTTCGGCGCGATCCTGGAGGACAACGACGAGGTCAGCGCGGCGGCGGCCGGGTTCCTGAAGGAGAACCTGCCGTTTCTGGACGCGGAGCAGATCGCCAACTCCAGCGGCACCGTCGGCGTCGTCGGCCTGGTCATCCTGGTCTTCACCGGGATCGGCTGGGTGGAGGCGATCCGCTCGTCCCAGCGGCTGATGTACCGGCTCAACCAGCAGCCCGGCAACCTCGTGATCCGGCGGCTGGTCGACCTCGGGGTGATGATCGGCGTCTTCGTGCTGCTCGGCGTGTCGGTGGCGGCGGTGGACGCGCTGGAGTCGCTGCTGCGTTTCCTGCTGCGAAGCACCGGCTCGGTAGGTCTGACCACGATCAGCGCGGTGCTCAGCGTGCTCATCAACGCGGTGCTCGCCACCGCGCTGCTGGTCGCGGTGCCCCGGCTGCGGGTGAGCCGGTCCCGGCTGCGCCCGGTGGTGGTGCTGGTCGCGGTCGGCATCACGCTGCTCAACACGGTCGGGCGGTACTACGTGGTGCGCACCGAGCGGAACCCGGCGTACACCGTGGTGGCCGGCGCCGTCGGCCTGCTGCTCTACCTCTACCTGCTCAACCAGCTGGTGCTGTTCGGCGCGGCGCTCGTCGCCACCAGCAACCGCGGGCGGGTGGTGGACCTGGCGGAGGGCGCCCCGCCGGCGAATCTCGACGAGGACACCGATCCCGGTACACCGGGCGGCGCGGGCTGATGGCGGAAGGTGCGCAGGTGCTGATATCGGTCGACCCGGACTCGTCGGTGCCGCCGTACGAGCAGGTGCGCGGGCAGCTCGCCGAGCTGATCGGCGACGGACGGTTGCCGGTGGGCAGCCGACTTCCCACCGTCCGGCAGCTCGCCGCCGACCTGCGGCTGGCCGCGAACACGGTGGCCCGGGCGTACCGGGAGCTGGAGGCGGCCGGGCTGCTGGAGACCCGGGGGCGCAACGGCACCTTCGTGGCCCCCGGCCGGGACGACGCCGTCGACCGGCTGCACCGGGTTGCCGTCGAGTACGCCGCCGAGGCACGGCGGCTCGGCGTGCCGCCCGCCACCGCGCTCGCCCTGGTCCGCGCCGCCCTGGACGCCGCCCGCCCCGGCTGACCGGGCCGGATCGGGTGCCGGACGGGCGACAACCGAGGCGAACGGGGTCGCGCGCTCGCGTTCGCGGACCATGATGAGCCCGTGGGCGCACTCATGACACTGGACCTGCCGGCCGACTCGCCGATGCTCGGCCTGCCGTGGATCATCACCTTCGGCCCGCTCGGCGACCTCGACGAGTGGGAGCCGGTGGTCTGCGGGCCGTACGAGCGGCCGCACGCGTTGGCACTGGCCGAGGCGGTGGTGGCTGAGGAGCAGCTGATGGCCGTGGTGGAGCCGCTGCTGCCGGCGCTGTCGGCCGACGAGATCCGCAGCGAGATCGCCGCCGCGCAGGTCGCCGCCGAGGACGAGGCCCGGCAGGTCGAGGGGGCGGATCTGTACGGCGACTTCGAGGACGTGATCGACGAGGAGTTGGACGCCGCCGCCGACGAGGCGGGCCGTGGCGAGCCCACCGAGCCGCCGAACGAGGCCGAGGTGCGCGCCGGCTTCACCCGGATCGCGGCGCTGCTCACGGCGAAGTGACACGGGTCGGGACGGAACGCGGCGCAGACGGACACCGGCGCCACGCGGAGCGGACTCCGCGTGGCGCCGGTGCACCTCACCCCCCACCACAAGGGGCCGGTAGCCCAGTCGCCCGTTGGCGCGGGGCACGACGGACGACCAGGTCGATGACGGGTTACCCGCTCAGCGCCGTTCCAACCAGGCGGCAGCGTCGACCGGCAGCAGATGGCCGGAGCCCGGCCCGGTGAGCGCCTCGCTGGCGACGAGCGGCTCGCCGTACCCGTCGATCTGGACCGGCGCGCCGCTGAGGTTGACCACGCAGGTCAGCACGGTCGCGCCGGCGGTGCGGGAGAACGCCAGCACGCCCGGCCCGCTCTCCAGCCAGGTCACCCCGTCGGCGTCGGCGGCCAGCGCCGGGTGGTCGTGCCGGATTTGCAGCGCGGCCCGGTACAGCTCCAGCGTCGAGCCGGGCACGCCGGTCTGCGCGGCGACCGAGAGGGCCTGCCAGGTCGCCGGCGTGGGCAGCCAGCTCAGCTCGCTGCCGGCCGGCCCGAAGCCGTACGGGGCCAACTCGCCGCTCCACGGGATCGGCACCCGGCAGCCGTCCCGGCTCTCGCCGGTACGCAGGAACGCCGGGTCCTGGCGCAGCTCGTCGGGGAGGTCGAGCACCTCGGGCAGGCCCAGCTCCTCGCCCTGGTAGAGGTAGGCGCAACCGGGCAGGGCGAGCATCAGCAGGCTGGCGGCGCGGGCCCGTCGCAGTCCCTCGGCGCCGTCGCCGTAGCGGGTGACGTGCCGCTGCTTGTCGTGGTTGGACAGCACCCAGGTCGTGGGCGCGCCGACCACGGTCGACTCGGCCAGCGCCGTGTCGATCACCTTGCGGAACGAGTCGGCCGACCAGGTGGCGTCGAGGAAGTCGAAGCTGAACGCCTGGTGCAGCTCGTCCGGGCCGATGTAGCGGGCCAGCCGCTGCGGGGTCTCGGCCCACGCCTCGGCGACGGCCATCCGGCCTCCGGGGTAGCTGTCCAGGATGGGCCGCCAGGCGCGGTAGATCTCGTGCACCTCGTCCTGGTCGAAGTAGGGCAGCCGGCCCTTGCCGAGCAGTTCCACCTGGCGCTGGCCGGTGGTCAGCGTGCTGAAGCCGACGTCCGGCAACCCCTCGGCCTTGATCATGCCGTGCGCCACGTCGACCCGGAAGCCGTCGACGCCCCGGTCCAGCCAGAACCGCAGCACGTCCTCGAACTCGGCACGGACCTCGGGGTGGCGCCAGTTCAGGTCCGGCTGGGCGGGGTCGAACAGGTGCAGGTACCACTCGCCGTCCGCGAGGCGGGTCCAGGCCGGGCCGCCGAAGATGCTCTCCCAGTCGTTCGGCGGCAGCTCGCCGTGCGCGCCCCGGCCCTCGGCGAAGAGGTAGCGGGCCCGCTCGGGCGAGCCGGGGCCGGCGGCGAGGGCGGCGGTGAACCAGCGGTGCGCGCTGGAGGTGTGGTTGGGCACCAGGTCGACGATGATCCCCAGGCCGAGGGCGTGCGCGTCGGTGATCATCGCGTCGAAGTCGGCGAGGGTGCCGAACATCGGGTCGACGTCCCGGTAGTCGGCGACGTCGTACCCGCCGTCGACCATGGGGGAGGTGTAGAAGGGGGTCAGCCAGAGCGCGTCCACCCCGAGGTCGCGCAGGTACGGCAGGCGCTGCCGGATGCCCTGGAGGTCGCCGGTGCCGTCGCCGTCGCTGTCGGCGAAGCTGCGGACGTAGACCTGGTAGACGACCGCGGAGCGCCACCAGTCGTCGTCGGCGGTGCGGTGCGGGGTGGCGGTGCTGGCGGTCATCGGTGGTGTTCCCCGTCTGTCTCGGGCTCGGTGAGGTGACACGCGGCGGGTGTGGCGTGTCGCCCGCCGGATGTCTGAGCAATATGCCGGCCGAGCGCTGCAAGAGTCAAGCAGTTCTTGCGCAAGGTGATGCCGTGGTTGCTGCGGGCGGGTGGCTGACCGGCAGGGGTGGCGCCGGTCAGGCGGACACCGCCAGCGCGGAGGAGCCGGGCCGGTGCCGGTTGGAGCCTCCCGCGCCGGTGCCGGCCGGGGCGACCGCGGTGGAGCCGCGTACGACCAGCTCCGGGCGGAACAGGTACTCCGAGTGCGGAGCGCCGTGCCCGTTGATCTCGTCCACCAGGGCCCGGACGGCAGCCACCGCCATCGCGATGACCGGCTGCCGCATGGTGGTCAGCGGCGGGTCGGTGAAGGCCATCAACGGCGAGTCGTCGTAGCCGACGACGGAGAGGTCGCCGGGGACGGTGAGGCCGCGCTGGCGGGCCGCCCGGATCGCGCCGAGCGCCATCAGGTCCGAGCCGCACACCACGCCGGTCACGCCGCGGTCCAGCAGCCGGCCGGCCGCGGCCTCGCCACCCTCCACACCGAACAGCGACAGCTCGGCCAGTGGGCCGAGGTCGGCCTCGGCGACGCCGGCCAGCCGGGTCATCGCGGAGCGCCAGCCGGCCACCTTGCGCTGCACCGGAACGAACCGGTCGGGGCCGGTGATCAGGCCGATCCGGCGGTGTCCGAGTGCGACGAGGTGGGCCACGGCCAGCTCGGCGGCCTCCCGGTCGTCGCAGGAGACGAAGGGGGCGCCGATGCCGGGCACGTACCCGTTGATCATCACGACCGGCAACGGCCGGGCGATCAGCGCCCGGTAGCGGTCGTGGTTGGCGGCGGTGTCGGCGTGCAGGCCGGAGACGAAGACGATCCCGGAGACCTGCCGGTCCAGCAGCATCTCGACGTACTCGTCCTCGGTGACGCCGCCGGCGGTCTGCGTGCAGAGCACCGGAGTGAACCCGCTCTGTGCCAGCGTCGACTCGATGACCTGGGCGAAGGCGGGGAAGATCGGGTTGTCCAGCTCCGGCACCACCAGACCGACCAGGCCGGCGCTGCGCTTGCGCAGCCGGGCCGGGCGCTCGTAGCCGAGCACGTCGAGGGCGGTGAGGACGGCCTGCCGGGTCTCCGGGGCCACGCCGGGGCGGTCGTTGAGCACCCGCGACACCGTGGCCTCGCTGACTTCGGCCTGCTGGGCGATGTCGGACAGTCGAGCGCGCATGGCGGCACTTTAGCCCACCGGCAAGTTCTTGCGGGGCGCTCTGCAAGCCCTTCCATTATCTGCAACCTCTTGCTAACGTCCCCGCAACATGCGAGAGCAGCGGCGCAGCATCGATGCGCCGGTTGGCAAGAACTTCCAGAGGTTTCCACTGGCGGGCCGCCCTTCCCCCGGCGGGCCCGCCATGACGACAGGAGTACCGATGCGCATCCGTACCGCGGGTGTGGTCGCCCTCTTCGCCCTGGCGCTCGCCGCCTCCGGCTGTGGTGGCGACAGCGACGAGCCGGCCGCGAAGGAATCCCCCAAGGCCGCCGGCGGCAAACTGGTGATCTGGGCCGACGACAAGCGGACCGCGGCCCTCAAGCCGTTCGCCGAGAAGTTCGGCCAGGAGAACGGCGTGACCGTCGAGGTCCAGGCCGTCAGCAAGGACCTGCAGACCAACTTCGTCACCGCCTCGCAGCAGGGCAGCGGCCCCGACGTGGTGGTCGGCGCGCACGACTGGATCGGCAACCTGGTGCAGAACGGCGCCATCGACCCCGTGCAGCTCGCCGCCGAGCAGAAGAGCGCGTTCAACGAGACCGCCATCAAGGCGGTCACCTTCAACGGCCAGCTCTACGGCGTGCCGTACGCGCAGGAGAACCTGGCGCTGATCCGCAACACCGAACTGGCCCCCGAGGCGCCGAAGACCATTGAGGACCTGGTCGCCACGGGCAAGCAGCTCAAGACGGCGAAGAAGGCCACCGAGACGCTCTGCCTCCAGGTCGGCCAGAACGGCGACGCGTACCACATCTACCCGCTGTACAGCTCGGCCGGCGGCTACCTCTTCGGCACCGCCGCCAACGGCGACTACGACCCGAAGGACCTGGGCGTCGGCAAGCCCGCCTCGATCGAGGCGTTCAAGAAGATCGGTGCGCTGGGCGAGAAGGGCGAGGGCGTGCTCAAGCGCTCCATCGCGGACACCAACTCGATCGCCACCTTCACCAGCAAGAAGTGCGCGTACCTGGTCTCCGGCCCGTGGGCGGTGGCCGACGTCAAGAAGGCCAACATCAAGTACGACATCTCCGCCATCCCCGGCTTCGCGGGCGGCAAGGAGGCCCAGCCGTTCGTGGGTGTGCAGGCGTTCTACGTCGCCACCAAGGGCAAGAACAAGGCGCTGGCCCAGGAGTTCGTGGCCAACTACACCACGACCCCCGAGCTGGCCGTCGCGCTGTACAACGCCGAGCCCCGGCCGCCGGCGCTGACCGCCGCCCTCGACCAGGTCAAGGGCAGCGACCCGGACCTGGCCAAGTTCCAGGAGGCCGGCAGGAACGGCCAGGTGCTCCCGGCCATCCCGGCGATGGCCGCGATCTGGGACCCGTTCGGCAAGGCCGAGGCCGCCGTCGTCGGTGGTGCCGACCCGACCAGCACCATCACCGCGGCGGGCAAGACGATCGCCGGCCAGATCAAGTAATGAGTACGCCGCTGTCCGGCCCGGGGTCCGCCACGCGGACCCCGGGCCGGGGGCCCGTCGGCTCCCGGCCCCCGCGCTCCCGTGCCGCGCGTGACCACGCGCCGATCACCCTGACCGGCCTCGCCGGCAAGGTGCTCCTGCTCGGCCTCACCGCCGGTATCGCGGTCTGGGCTGCCTTCCCGCTCATCGACGGCGGGAAGTGGGCCGGCCTGGCCCTGCTGGCGGCGACCACCGCCGGACTGTTCTACCTCTACCTCACCCCCCGGCACATCCCGGCCAAGTACCTGGTCCCGGGCACCCTGTTCCTGATCGCCTTCCAGGTCTTCCCGGTGCTGTACACCGCCAGCACCGCCTTCACCAACTTCGGGGACGGGCACCGGGGCAGCAAGGACGAGGCGATCGTCGCGATCCAGACGTCCTCGGTCACCCAGGTGCCCGGCTCCGCCGAGTACGCGCTGTCGATCGCCACCAAGGGCGACCCGGCCACCGGACCGCTGGTGTTCCTGGTCACCGACCCGGCCACCGGCACCGTCTCCGCCGGCGACACCGGCGGGCTGCGCCAGCTCGACGCCGCCGACGTCACCGTCGGCACGGGTGGCAAGGTCACCGCCGCCGACGGCTACACCGTGCTGAACTTCGGCCAGGCCAGCGCCCGCAGCAAGGAGATCACCGACCTGGTGGTGCCCACCGCCGGCGGCGCGTTGCGCTCCAGCGGACTGTCCCGCGCGTACGAGGGCAAGGCGGTGCGGGCGTACGAGTCCGGCTGCGACTGCATCCGGGACACCGGGACCGGGCAGACCTGGGCCGCCGACGAGGAGGTGGGCGCCTTCGTCGCCGCCGACGGCGAGCGACTCGCCCAGGGCTGGAAGGTCAACGTCGGCCTGAGCAACTTCACGCGGGTGCTCACCGACAGGAACATCTCCGGCCCGTTCCTCGGCACCCTGATCTGGAACTTCACCTTCGCCATCTGCTCCACCGGCGGGACGTTCCTGCTCGGCATGCTGATCGCGCTCGTGCTGCACTCGCCCCGGATGCGGGGCACCAACCTCTACCGGGTGCTGCTGGTCCTGCCGTACGCCATGCCGTCGTTCGCGATGCTGCTGGCCTGGCGGGACATGTTCAACGCCGACTTCGGCCTGATCAACAGCCTGTTCGGCCTGGACGTGGACTGGTTCGGCCACTCCTGGACGGCGCGTTTCGCGGTCATCCTGGTGCAGCTCTGGCTCGGCTACCCGTACATGTTCCTGGTGGCCACCGGTGCGTTGCAGGCCATCCCGCGGGAGCTGACCGAGGCGACCTCGGTGGACGGAGCCTCGCCCTGGCAGTCCTTCCGCGCGGTCACCCTGCCGCTGCTGCTGGTCGCGCTCTCCCCGCTGCTGATCTCGTCGTTCGCGTACAACTTCAACAACTTCAACGCGATCTACCTGACCACCGAGGGTGCGCCGTTCCCGGCGGACAACCCGACCAACGGGGCGACGGACCTGCTGATCACGTACACCTACCGGCTGGCCTTCGGCGGGCAGGGCGCGGAGTTCGGTTTCGCCGCCGCGATCTCGCTGTTCATCTTCGCCATCGTCGCGGTGGTCTCGGCGGTCAGCTTCCGGCGGACCCGTAAGCAGGAGGAGGTGTACTCGTGACCCCCCGTCGCAACCGCTGGTTCGCGCAGGTCGGCTGGCGGCACCTGGTCGCCGTACTGGGCGTGCTGTTCAGCCTCTTCCCGATCGTGTTCGTGCTCTCCGCCGCGCTCAACCCGCTCGGCACGCTCTCCACCTCCGAGCTGGTGCCGACCGGCGGGGTGTCACTCGGCAACTTCGGCGGGTTGTTCGAACGGACCGCCTTCGGGCGGTGGTTCCTCAACTCGCTGCTGATCGCCGGGGTGGCCTCGTTCGCGTCGGTGTTCCTCTCCGCGCTGGCGGCGTACGCCTTCTCCCGGATGCGGTTCCGGGGCCGCCGGGTGGGGTTGCTGGCCCTGCTGTTGATCCAGATGTTCCCGCAGTTCCTGGCGATCGTGGCGATCTACCTGATCTTCGGCACGATCACCGACCTGTGGCCGTCGATCGGCTTCAACACCCCGTGGGGGCTGTTGCTGCTCTACATGGGTGGCGCGCTCGGCGTGAACACCTGGCTGATGAAGGGCTTCTTCGACACCCTGCCCCGGGAGCTGGACGAGTCGGCGACCATGGACGGGGCGTCGCACGCACAGGTCTTCTTCCGGATCATGCTGCCGCTGGTGGCGCCGATCCTGGCGGTGACCGGGCTGCTGGCGTTCATCGGCACCATCAACGAGTTCCTGATGGCCAACGTGTTCCTCACCAGCACCGACTCGAAGACCCTCGCGGTCGGCATGTACGGCATGTTGCAGGGCAACGAGCGCAACAACAACTTCGGCATCTTCGCCGCCGGCACGCTGCTCACCGCGATCCCCACCGTGCTGGTCTTCCAGGTGCTCCAGCGCTACATCGTCTCCGGGCTGACCGCCGGCGCGGTCAAGGGATAGCCAGCCGGGTCCGACCAAGGGTCGGGGCGTCCCCACAGCTTGCTCTGCCGCCTTTGCTCTGCTTCAACCCGCGCAACAGCCGGCGTCCGCTATCCGGACAGCGCCCGTTGCGTGGGCGTAAGCAGAGCAAAGGCGGCACGACAGGCAGGCCGCCCAGGCGCGGCCGGCCCCCGCCGGGTACGTCCGAGAGGAAGAACTGCCGTGCAGCCGCACCACGACGGATCCCCGCGATACGTCCCCCAGCAGGAGCCCACGTTGGGGGAGGTCGTCGACGTCTTCGTCCGGGTGCCAGCCGGCGCCGACGTGAGTCAGGTGCACGTGCGCACCACCGGCGACGGCGAGCCGCGCTTCCGCGAGGCCACCGTGGACCGCACCGAGGGCGGGGACGTCTGGTGGCGGGCCGAGGTGCCGGCCCGCAACCCGGTGAGCAACTACCGCTTCCTGCTCTCCGGGCGGCGTACCCGGTGGCTGACGGCCGCCGGGCTGGTCGACCACGATGTGCCCGACCACGGCGACTTCAAGCTGGTCACCCACGCGCCGCCGCCGTCCTGGGCGCGGGATGCCGTGATCTACCAGATCTTCCCGGACCGGTTCGCCCGCTCCGCCGCCGCCGACGGCCGGCGGCTGCCGGACTGGGCGATACCGTGCGACTGGGACACCCCGGTGATCGGACGTGGCCCGGAGACCCCGCACCAGCTGTACGGCGGCGACCTGGACGGGGTCACCGAGCGGCTGGACCACCTGGACCGGCTCGGGGTGAACACGGTCTACCTGACGCCGATCTTCCCGGCCCGCTCCAACCACCGCTACGACGCCGCCAGCTTCGACCGGGTCGATCCGCTGCTCGGCGGGGACGCCGCGCTGGCCCGCCTCGCGGACGCGGTACGGGCCCGGGGCTGGCGGCTGCTCGGCGACATCACCAGCAACCACACCGGCGACGCGCACGACTGGTTCACCGCCGCCTCCTCGCGGGTGCACGCGCCCGAGCGGGACCTGTACTACTTCGACGAGACCACCGGGGACTACGAGTCCTGGAACGGCGTGAAGTCGCTGCCGAAGCTGAACTGGGGAAGCGGCGAGCTGCGCCGCCGCTTCGCCACCGCCGAGGACGCGGTGCTGCGCCGCTGGCTGCGCCCGCCGTACGGGCTGGACGGGTGGCGGGTGGACGTGGCGAACATGACCGGCCGCCGGGGCGCCGACGCGTACACCCACGAGGTGGCGGCTCTGCTGCGCTCGGTCGTCGCCCGGGACCGGCCGGACGGCCTGCTGATGGCCGAGCACGGCCATGACCACACCGGCGACCTGGACCGCGACGGCTGGCACGGCACCATGAACTACGTCGGCTTCACCGACCCGGTCTGGTCCTGGCTGCGCCACGGCGACCAGCCGGTACCGAACTTCCTCGGCACCCCCGGCGGGGTGTCCCGGCGGGACGCGGACGCCGTGCTGGCCACCATGGACGCCTACCGGTCACTGATCTCCTGGCGCTCGTACGCGCACTCGTGGCAACTGCTCGGCTCGCACGACTCGGCCCGGATCCGGACGGTGGTCGGCGACGCGGCCAGACAAGAGGTCGCCGCCGGCCTGCTCGCCACCTTGCCCGGCATTCCGATGATCTTCGCGGGGGACGAGCTGGGCCTGACCGGCACGAACGGTGAGTCCTCGCGTACCCCGATGCCGTGGCACCGCCCGCAGAGCTGGGACGCCGGCACGCTCGCCGCGTACCAGGCGCTGATCGCGCTGCGGCGCGGCGAGCCGGCGCTGCGACACGGCGGCCTGCGCCGGCTGCACCACGACCCGGACACGCTCGTCTTTCTGCGCGAGGCGCCGACCGGGACGGTGCTGGTGCTGGCCCGGCGGGCGGCCGGTGTGCCGGTACGCCTGGCCGGCCTGCCGGCCGCCGAGAACCTGTACGGGGGCGCGTCGGCGCTCCGGCCCGGCCCGGACGGCTCGGTGGCCCTGCCCGGTGACGGCCCCACCTTCCAGGTCTGGCGGCTGTGCTGACCGCGCCGGGGCCGTCGCGACGCGCCGATCGCAGGACCCCCTACTACAAACTGTCGTTGATAGGGGAGGATGGGCGGCGTGGAAGCACTGCGACTGATCCTCCTCTATGTCCATCTGATCGGTTTCGCCCTGCTGCTCGGCGGCTCGATCGCCCAATACATCAGTGGCCGGCTGCGGATCAACCCCGCCATGCTCTGGGGGTCGGTGATCGGTCTGCTGACCGGGCTCGGCCTGGCCGCGCCGCTGCGCGACGGCGACGAGCCGGCACCGGCGAAACTTGTGACGAAGCTGGTGCTCGCGCTGCTGATCTTCGTCATGGTCTTCTTCTCCCGGAAGCGGGACGTGGTCAATCGCGGCCACTTCCTCGCGATCGTCGGCCTGACCCTGGTCAACGCGGCGGTCGCCGTCTTTTGGCGGTAACGTCCGAGGAGGCGGCCGCCCCCGTAAAACGGACGTTCGGTGACGCCCTGGACGCTCGATACCAGCACGAAGAGTGACTTGCCCCACCCAAGGGTTACACCCGGGTAACAGGCGCTCAACAGTCGTGCACGATTGTCGGCCGGTGGGTGGGCGCGGGCGTACGCTCCCGTCCGTAACGTGGGACAGCCGGCGGCACACCGCAGGTCGGCTGATGGGCTGCCACCGCACTAGGCGCGGTGTGCAATGGGAAGGAGACGTCTTGCGCTCGGTGCGTGGGATGCGGATCGCCTCGATCTTCGCGGTGGGTGGGCTCGTGCTCAGCGCCGCCGCGTGTGGCGAGGCCCCCAAGGATGACAACAACGCCGGCAGCGGCGCCAAGAAGTTCAGCGCCTGCATGGTGACCGACGTCGGTGGCATCGACGACAAGTCGTTCAACACCTCGGCCTGGAAGGGCCTGCAGGAGGCCAAGGCCGCCAACGACAACATCGACATCAAGTACGTCGCGTCGAAGGCCGAGGCCGACTACGAGCCGAACCTGACGCAGTACGTCAACCAGAAGTGCGACTTCATCCTGGCGGTCGGTGGCCTGATGGCCAACGCCACCTCGAAGATCGCCAAGGCCAACCCGAACCAGACGTTCGGCATCGTCGACGCCAACCCGGGCGACGCCAACGTGTACCCGATGCAGTTCGACACCGCCCAGGCCGCCTTCCAGGCCGGCTACCTGGCCGCCGGGCTGTCCAAGAGCGGCAAGGTGGGCACCTACGGTGGCCTGCCGATCCCGCCGGTGACCATCTTCATGGACGGCTTCGTCGACGGCGTGGCGTACTACAACACCACCAAGAAGAAGAACGTCCAGGCGCTGGGCTGGAACAAGGAGACCCAGAAGGGCTCCTTCACCAACGACTTCGCCAAGCAGGACGAGGGCAAGAAGGTCTCCGACGCGCTGGTCGCCCAGGGCGCGGACATCATCATGCCGGTCGCCGGCGGCTCCGGCCTCGGCACCACCTCCGCGGCGAAGGCCTCGGGCGGCAAGTACAACACCATCTGGGTGGACGTCGACGGCTGCGAGAGCACCCCGGACTGCTCCGCGATCGTGACCACCGTGGTCAAGAACATCCCGGAGGCCGTCAAGGAGGCCGTGCTCAAGGCCGCCGGTGGCGAGAAGCTCCAGGCCAAGCCCGGCTTCGTCGGCACCCTGGCCAACAACGGCGTCTCGATCGCCCCGTACCACGACTTCGACAGCAAGGTTCCGGCCGAGCTGAAGACCGAGGTCGACAAGATCAAGGCGGACATCGCCGCCGGCACCATCACCGTCACCTCGAAGGCCCAGCCGACCAAGTGACGACCGGCCGGTCCCTCCGATGAGATCATCGGAGGGTCGGCGGGGGACAGGTACGACCGATCCGGCCGCTCCGGCGCCGCGGGTGACCACCCGTGGGGCCGGAGCGGCCGATCGCGCGCCACGGTGACCGGCCCGGCCCGGTCAACGGCAGCTACGCTGCACCATCGCTCGCACTCCAGGAGGTTGCGCTGAGACTCGAACTGCGCGGCATCACCAAGCGGTTCGGTGATCTGGTCGCCAACGACCACATCGATCTGACGGTGGAGCCTGGAGAGATTCACGCCCTGCTCGGCGAGAACGGCGCGGGCAAGTCGACCCTGATGAACGTGCTCTACGGGCTCTACCAGCCCGACGAGGGCGAGATCCTGGTCGACGGCAAGCCGCTGAAGCTGAAGGGCCCGTCCGACGCGATCGCCGCCGGGATCGGCATGGTGCACCAGCACTTCATGCTGGTGCCGGTCTTCACCGTCGCCGAGAACATCATGCTCGGCGCCGAGCAGGTCCGGGGCGGCATCGCCGGTTTCCTGGACCGGCGGCGTGCCCGGCGCGAGGTCACCGAGGTGTCCGAGCGGTACAACCTGCGGGTCGACCCGGACGCCGTGATCGAGGACCTGCCGGTCGGCATCCAGCAGCGCGTCGAGATCGTCAAGGCGCTCACCCGCGATGTCGACCTGCTCATCCTGGACGAGCCGACCGCGGTGCTCACCCCACAGGAGACCGAGGAACTGCTGACGGTCATGCGGTCACTGAAGGCGGCCGGCAAGTCGATCGTCTTCATCACCCACAAGCTGGGCGAGGTCAAGGCGATCGCCGACCGGATCACCGTGATCCGGCGTGGAAAGACCGTCGGCACCGCCTCCCCGGAGGCCAGCCGGGACGAGCTGGCCGCGCTGATGGTCGGGCGCAGCGTGCGGCTCACCGTCGAGAAGGCCCCGGCCACGCCGGGCGAGCCGATGCTCGAGGTGGCCGGGCTGGTCGTCGACGACGACCGGCAGGTCCGGGCGGTCGACGGCGTGGACCTGACCGTACGCGCGGGCGAGGTGCTCGGCGTGGCGGGCGTGCAGGGCAACGGCCAGACCGAGCTGATCGAGGCGATCATGGGCCTGCGCCCGGTGCTCGCCGGCACGGTCAGCCTGGGCGGCGACCGGATCGACGGCTGGACGACCAAGAAGGTGCTCCGCGCCGGCGTCGGCTACGTGCCCGAGGACCGCAGCGTGGACGGCCTGGTCAAGGAGTTCAGCGTCGCGGAGAACCTGGTGCTGGACATCTACGACCGGCCACCGTTCGGGTCCGGGCTCGCGCTCAAGCCGGAGGCGATCGCGGCGTCGGCGAAGGAGCGGATCGAGCAGTTCGACGTCCGTACCTCATCAGCGGACGCGCCGGTGGGCACCCTCTCCGGTGGCAACCAGCAGAAGGTGATCGTGGCCCGGGAGCTGTCCCGGCCGCTGAAGCTCTTCATCGCCGCCCAGCCGACCCGTGGCGTCGATGTCGGGTCGATCGAGTTCATCCACAGCCGGATCATCCGCGAGCGGGACATCGGCACCGCCGTCATGGTGGTCTCCAGCGAACTGGACGAGGTGATCGGGCTGGCCGACCGGATCGCGGTGATGTACCGCGGCCGGATCATCGGCATCGTCGGCCCGGACACCCCGCGTGAGGAGATCGGCCTGTTGATGGCCGGCATCAGCCCGGACACGGCCTCCGAGCGGGGCGCCGAGGCCGCATCGACCGACGCACGCCCCGCAAATGAGGACGAGGCATGAGCGAGCGCCAGCGAGCGAATCATCGTTACCGGGCGTTGGTGCCTCATGGCGTCACGCAGCGAAGCGGAGTGACGGCATGAGCGACCCCAACCCGCAGCCCGGCTCGCCGGACAAGGAGCCGGCGAGCGAGGCGCAGGCCGCGCAGACCGCTCTCGGCAACACCGAGAAGGCCGAGGCGGCGACGCCGGGCCGGTCGGCGCCGGAGGCGGAGCCGAAGCCCAGCCTGGGCAGGCTGTTCCTGAACAACCTCTGGGCGGCCAACACCTTCACGGTGACCCTGCTGTCGCTCGTGCTGGCGATCGTGGTCGGCGGGGTGCTGATGATCATTTCTGATCCGGCGGTGCTGTCCACCTACTCGTACATCACCGCCCGCCCGTCGGACGCGTTCAGCGCCAGCTGGACGCTGGTGAGCGAGGCGTACGCGAACCTGTTCAAGGGCGCGATCTTCGACCCGGAGACGTTCTCCGGCTGGCTGAACGGCGACAACGGCTGGCAGGCGGTGCTCGCGCCGATCTCCGAGACGCTCACCTACACCGCCCCGCTGGTCTTCACCGGTCTGGCGGTGGCGCTGGCCTTCCGCGGCGGCCTGTTCAACATCGGCGCGCAGGGCCAGGCCACCATCGGCGTGATCCTGGCCGCGCTGGCCGGCTTCCTGCTGCCGCTGCCGCCCGGCCTGCACCTGCTGGTGGCGGTGCTGGCCGGCGCCCTGGGCGGGGCGATCTGGGGTTTCATCCCGGGCATCCTCAAGGCCCGCACCGGCGCGCACGAGGTGATCAACACGATCATGCTCAACTACGTCGCCACGTACTTCCTGACCTGGTTGATCGTGCAGAACGGGGTGCAGGACCCGACCCGTACGGACGCGATCAGCAAGGCGGTGGACACGTCCGCCCAGCTGCCCCGACTGCTCGGCGACAACCTGCGGGTGCACGCCGGCATCCTGCTCGCGGTGCTGGCCACGTGGGCTGTCGCCTGGCTGCTCAACCGCTCCACGCTCGGCTTCGAGCTGCGCGCGGTGGGCGCCAACCCGGACGCCGCCCGCACCGCGGGCATCAGCGTCACCCGGACGTACACCCTGATCATGGTCTTCTCCGGGATCCTGGCCGGCCTCGGCGGCTCGAACATGGTCCTCGGCTCCACCGCCAACGCGCTGACGCCGCTGGTGGTCGCGCAGATCGGCTTCGACGGCATCCTGGTGGCGCTGCTCGGCCGGGTGAAGCCGTGGGGCGTGCTGCTGGCCGCGCTGCTGTTCGGGGCGCTCCAGGCCGGCGGCAACCGGATGCAGTCGTACTCGGGGATCTCGCTGGAGCTGGTCACCGTGCTCCAGGCGCTGATCGTCATCTTCATCGCCGCACCCGCCCTGGTGAAAGCGATCTTCCAGCTCCGGGCCGCACGGGCCGCCCGGTTGCAGACGAGCCTGGCGAAGGGCTGGTAACTCATGTCCACCATGGCTGTGCCCGACGTCGCGGTCGCCGCGGTCGACGAGGGCTTCTGGACGCGGAACCGCAAGGTCGGCCTCGTGCTGCTGGCGCTCGGCCTGCTCTCGGCGGTGCTCTTCGGTGCGCTCGCCACCGACCAGCAGGCCCGGTTCACGCTCAGCGATGACGCGGCCGGTGCCGCGCTGGAGATCAACGGCACGATCGGCGCGATCCTGTTCGGGATCATCGCGATCGCCGCCGGTGCGGCGCTGCTCGCCGGGGTGCCGAAGCGGTGGTTCCTGCCCGTGCTCGGTGTCGGGCTGGTCGGCTTCGTGCTGTCCTTCCTCTGCTGGCAGGTCTCCGCCGCGCCCACCGGGCAGAACTTCATGCCGCTGGTCAACATCATCCGGGGCACCTTCATCCTGGCCCTGCCGCTGATCTTCGGCGCGCTGGCCGGGGTGCTCTGCGAGCGGTCCGGCGTGGTCAACGTGGCCATCGAGGGGCAGTTGCTGATGGGCGCGTTCAGCGGCGCGCTGTTCGGCAGCCTCTCCGGCAGCGTCTGGGTGGGCCTGGTCGCCGCCGCCATCGGCGGCGCGTTCATCTCGCTGCTGCTGGCCGTCTTCGCCATCCGCTACCTGGTCGACCAGGTGGTCATCGGCATCGTGCTCAACCTGCTGGCGGTCGGCGTCACCGGCTTCCTCTACGAGCGGCTGATGCAGACCGACGCGGAGAAGTACAACAGCTCGCCCCGCTTCGGCAACTGGAACATCCCGCTGCTCGAGGACATCCCGGTGCTCGGCCCGGCGCTGTTCCGCGGCAACATCTTCCTCTACGTCGGCCTGCTCCTGGTGCTGGTGATCCACATCGGGCTGTTCCGTACCCGCTGGGGGCTGCGGACCCGCTCGGTCGGTGAGCACCCGACCGCCGCCGACACGCTCGGCGTCAAGGTGCTGCGGGTGCGCTACCGCAACGTGCTGCTGGCCGGCGTGGTCGCCGGCATCGGCGGCGCGTCGTACACGCTGGCGCTCTACTCGTTCACCAAGAACATGATCGGCGGCAAGGGCTTCATCGCGCTGGCCGCGCTGATCTTCGGCCGGTGGAACCCGACCGGGGCGCTGCTCGCCGCGCTCTTCTTCGGTTTCGCCGACCAGCTCGCCACCTATCTGGGTGCGATCAACAGCGTGATCCCCAGCCAGTTCCTGGCCATGCTGCCCTACCTGGCGACGATCCTGGCGGTCGCCGGCCTGGTCGGCCGGGTCCGGGCACCGGCGGCCGACGGCAAGCCGTACATCAAGGGCTGACGCCCGGGTGCGGACGCGGCGGGGCCGAGGTGGTCCCGCCGCAGACCACGACGGCGGTGCGGCAGAATGATGGGATGACTGACATCGACTGGGCGCGGTTGCGCGCCGCCGCGACGGACGCGATGCGGCACGCGTACGCGCCGTACTCGACGTTCCCGGTCGGTGCGGCCGCGCTGGTCGACGACGGCCGGGTGGTGGTCGGCTGCAACGTGGAGAACGCCGCGTACGGGGTGACGCTCTGCGCCGAGTGCGGGGTGGTCTCCAGCCTGCACGCCACCGGCGGCGGTCGACTCGTCGCGTTCTCCTGCGTCGACGCCACCGGTGAGCCGTTGATGCCGTGTGGCCGGTGCCGGCAGCTGCTCTGGGAGCACGGCGGGCCGGAGTGCCTGATCGAGACCAAGGGCCGCCCGCTGCGGATGGCCGAGCTGCTGCCGCACGCCTTCGGCGTGGAGGACCTGGAGGCGGTGACCGGTGAGACGCCGGTCCCGGTGGTCCCGGAGCGGCTGGCCGCCTGGCGCGGGCGCGGCACGGTCTTCGTGCACCCGGACATGTCCGCCGGTCAGCAGGTCTGGACGGCGTACTGGGAGCGGTCGGCCGGGGACGACGCGGGCGCCGAGACCGGCGTGCTGGAGGAGGCCCCGAGCTGGGACGACCCGGCGGAGGCGATCACCTGGGGGATGGCGCGGACGCCCCGGGTCGTGGTGGTGGACGCGACCGGCACCATCTTCTGGGCCGGCGAGGGTGAGCCGCCGGCGGAGATTCCGGTTCGCTGGTCCTGATTCCGCGTGGGCTGGTTCCGCCACACGACTAGAGAGAACTTTTGATGAGTAGTGGTTTTGCTGCCGTTGACGTCATTCGGGTGAAGCGGGACGGGGGTGTGCTGTCCGACGCGCAGATCGACTGGGTGATGGACGCGTACACCCGGGGGGTGGTCGCGGACGAGCAGATGTCCGCGCTGGCCATGGCGATCCTGCTCAACGGCATGACCGGTCCGGAGATCGCCCGCTGGACCGCCGCGATGATCGCCAGCGGTGAGCGCCTGGACCTCTCCGCGGTGCGCCGCCCGACGGTCGACAAGCACTCCACCGGCGGCGTCGGCGACAAGATCACTCTGCCGCTCACCCCGCTGGTGGCGGCGTGCGGCGCGGCCGTTCCGCAGCTGAGCGGGCGTGGCCTCGGGCACACCGGCGGCACTCTGGACAAGTTGGAGTCCATTCCCGGCTGGCGGGCCGCGCTGAGCAACGACGAGTTCATCACGCAGCTCGGCGAC
Organism: Micromonospora sp. NPDC049301; assembly: GCF_040678715.1. Taxonomy (NCBI): domain Bacteria; kingdom Bacillati; phylum Actinomycetota; class Actinomycetes; order Micromonosporales; family Micromonosporaceae; genus Micromonospora; species Micromonospora sp. NPDC049301. The sequence goes on from NZ_JBFAQO010000001.1 coordinate 973,693, forward strand.
GTCGGCGCGGTGATCTGCGCGGCCGGCGCCGGGCTCGCTCCGGCCGACCGCAAGCTGTACGCGCTGCGCGACGTGACCGGCACCGTGGAGGCGATCCCCCTGATCGCCAGCTCGATCATGAGCAAGAAGATCGCCGAGGGCACCGGCGCGCTGGTCCTCGACGTCAAGGTCGGCTCGGGCGCCTTCATGAAGTCCGTCGACCAGGCCCGCGAGCTGGCCCGCACCATGGTCGAGCTGGGTGGCGCGCACGGCGTGCGGACCGTCGCCCTGCTCACCGACATGTCCACCCCGCTCGGCCTGGCGATCGGCAACGCGGTCGAGGTGACCGAGTCGGTCGAGGTGCTGGCCGGCGGTGGCCCGGCCGACGTGGTGGAGCTGACGCTGGCCCTGGCCCGGGAGATGCTCGACGCCGCCGGTCTGCCGGACGCCGATCCGGCGGCGGCGCTGCGGGACGGCCGGGCGATGGACTCCTGGCGGGCGATGATCCGTGCGCAGGGCGGCGACCCGGACGCGCCGATGCCGACCGCCCCGGAGATCGAGGTGGTCCGCGCGGAGCAGGACGGGTACGTGGCGGCCGTCGACGCGTACGCCATGGGGGTTGCGGCCTGGCGGCTCGGCGCGGGCCGCGCCCGCAAGGAGGACCCGGTCAGCGTGCCGGCGGGGGTGGTGCTGCACAAGCGGCCCGGCGATCCGGTCCGGGCCGGTGACGCCCTCTACGAGCTGCGCGCCGAGGACCCGGCGCGGATCCCGGCGGCGTTGGCGGAGGCCGCCCGAGCGGTGCGGATCGCGTCGACCGCGCCGGTGTCGACGCCGCTGGTCATCGAGCGGATCGGCTGACTCGGCGAGGGGTCGGGGCGGCGTGGTGCCGGTCACCTGGGACCGCTATTCTCCCAGGCCAAGGGGGGATAGCCGGCCTTGAGCCGTCGCGAGCAGACAGGAAGATCCGCCGTGACCGTACCTGCCCCCGACCCACGCGAGGTGCGCGAGGCGAGCCTGGACGAGTTGTCCCGGCTCGGCCTGCCGCTGCCGCCGGCCCAGTTCCCGCTCGTCTGGGAGCCGGGTGACGTGATCGAGCTGCGCCCCACGGCGGAGATCGAGGCACGGATCGCCGTGCTGCACCTGATCCTGGCCCGCTGTTTCGGGATGCCCCCGCAGGCGGCGATGAGCTGGCTGCTCGGCTCGCACCTGGTCGAGATGGTGACTCCGCCGGAGTGGCAGTTCGTGATCGGCGGCAAGGGCGACCACCGCTCGTTCGTGCTGCACCACGACGCGCTCTTCGCGCTGGCCTGGGTGCTCGGGCTGAGCAAGCAGCTCGACCCGACCCTGGCCGTGGACGAGCGGCTGGTCGAGCGGCTGCCGCACATCGCCGAGGGGGAGACGTTTCCGCGCTGGCGCTCCCGGATCCTCACCGCGCCGCAGCACCCCGCCGACGCGGCCGCGCTGCTCGACCTGCACTACTGCCTGGACTGGGCGTACCTGGAGACGGAGCGCGGCGGGCGGTCGCTGCCCGGGCTGGTCGACGCCAACGCGATCGGTCAGCGACGCTGGGCGCTGGAGTGGGCGGTGGTCCTGCGCGGGCCGTACCACGACGAGCCGCCCGGCTGGGAAGAGGTCGACCTCTCCACCTGAGCTAGCGGGGTCGCTGGACGTCGAGCCGGACGGCCACGGTGACCCGGACCGGTTCGGGCAGCGCGGCCAGCCGGGTGGCGAGAGCGGCCGGGTCGGTGTGCCAGGCGCTGGGGCCCATCCCGACCAGGGTGGCGACCTCCGGCCGGGTCAGCGCCAGCTCCGCCCGGTGTTCGGCCGAGCTGACCGGGGTGAACTGCCCGCCGAGGCTGCCGGCCACCCGGTCGGCCTTGTCCGGGTCCACCCGCAGCAGGTCGAGGGCGTCCACCAGTTCGGCGAGGTGGTCGGCGGCGGGGGTGACCACCAGCAGCGTGCCGTCCGGGTCGAGCACCCGGTGGAACTCCGGGCCGTTGCGCGGGGCGAAGACGTTCAGCAGCACGGAGGTCGAGGCGTCGGCGAGCGGCAGCCGCTGCCAGGTGTCGGCGAGCGCCGCGGCCGCCCGGGGATGCGCCCGCGCGGCGCGGCGCAGCGCCGGCTTGGAGACGTCCAGGGCCAGACCCACCGCGTCCGGCAGCGCCGCCAGCACCGCGCCCAGGTACCGGCCGGTGCCGGCGCCGGCATCCACCACCAGGGGGTACGCCTCGAAGTCGGGCGTCGGCTCAACCCGTACCTCTGCTGTTGTGTCCTTTGCTCTGCTTACCTCCGCGCAACGGTTCTGGCCGGAAACCGTTGCGTCGGTTGAAGCAGAGCAAAGGGCGGGCGGGGTAGTGGGTCGGGGATGCGTGGTGGCCGTCGCGCGGAGCCGGCCGACGGCGTCCGTGGCGGCAGCGGCGAGGGCGGCCGAGATGACGTCGTAGTGCCCGGCGGCGAGGAAGTCCGCCCGGGCGGCCACCATCTCGGCGCTGTCGCCGGCATGCGGGGCGCGGCCGGCGAGCAGGTTGACGTACCCCTGCCGGGCGATGTCGAAGCTGTGCCGGCGCGGGCAGCGCAGCGCCCTGGCCGTCCCGGCGGTCGCCTCGGCCAGCGGCTCGCCGCAGACCGGGCAGCGCAACCGCCCCAGGATGCGCGGGTCCACGTCAGGCCTCCCGTGGGGACTGCGGCCGGGCGGCCCGGAGGTCGGGGCCGGCGAGGTGGTCGACCACCCGGTGCGTGAGCGCGCCGAGCGCCTCGATCTCCGCCGGGGTGAGCAGGTCGATCAGATGCCGGCGGACGGCGGCAACGTGGCCCGGGGCGGCGGACTCGATGGCCTGCCGGCCGGCCGCGGTGAGCACGACGATCGAGCCTCGGGCGTCGTCGGCGCACTCCTCGCGGGTCACCAGGCCGCGCTGCTGCATCCGGCTCAGGTGGTGGGAGAGTCGGCTGCGCGACCACAGCATCCTGTCCGCCAGCTCGCTGAGGCGCAGGCGCCCCTGGGGCGTCTCGGAGAGGTCGGAGAGCACGTCGTAGTCCGGTTCGGACAGGCCGGCGTCCTGGGTCAGCTCCCGGGCCAGCTCCAGGTCGAGCAGTCGACGCATCCGGCGGTAGCCACGCCAGGCGCGGTCCTCCCGTTCGTCCAGCCACCGGGTCGCGTCCATGCGGCCAGTCTAGCCGTTTGTTGACACGTCATCAATCTGCCGGTAAATTCGATGACATGTCAACCAGATCCCTCCAGGGTGACCCCGCCGCACCTCGGCCGGCTGGCCACCGCGTTCGCGCCGCTACGGGTGCCGGCGTGAGCGACCGACTGTGGGAGCTGTTCGGCGAGCGGGGGCGCGGGGCGCTGGTCACCCTGCGCCGGGACGGCCGACCGCAGCTGTCCAACCTCGACTACCTGGCCGAGCCGGGGCTGATCCGCTGCTCCACCACCGGTGACCGGGCGAAGGTGCGCAACCTGCGCCGCGATCCCCGGGCCAGCTTCCACGTGACCACGCCGGACGGCGGCGCGTACGCGGTCGCCGAGGGGACCGTGACCCTCACCGAGCCGGCCGCCACCATCGCCGACGCCACGGTCGACGAGCTGGTCGAGGTCTACCGGCGGATCCGCGGCGAGCACCCGGACTGGGCGGACTACCGCGCCGCCATGGTCGCCGACGGGCGGCTCGTGATCCGCCTCGACGTGCACCGGGTGTACGGCTGGCGGCCGTGACACCCCGCCGGTCCCGTCCCGGTCCGCCGGGGTCGCTGACTAGGGTCTGAGCATGGTCGCAACAATCCGGTACGAGGACATCGTCAAGGTTCCGAAGGCGCTGCTGCACGACCACCTCGACGGCGGTCTGCGGCCGGCGACGATCGTCGAGCTGGCCGCGGAGGTGGGCCACGAACTGCCCACCACCGACGCGGAGGCGCTGGGGCGCTGGTTCGTCGACGCGGCCGACTCCGGCTCGCTGGAGCGCTACCTGGAGACGTTCGCGCACACCGTGGCGGTCATGCAGACCGCGCCGGCGTTGCGCCGGGTGGCGCGTGAGTGCGCGTTGGACCTGGCCGCCGACGGGGTGGTCTACGCCGAGGTGCGCTTCGCCCCGGAGCAGCACCTGGAACACGACCTGAGTCTGGACGAGGTGGTCGAGGCGGTGCTGGCCGGTTTCGCCGAGGGCACCGCCCAGGCCGTCGAGGCGGGGCTGAGCATCCGGGTGGGCACCCTGCTCACCGCCATGCGGCACGCGGCCCGCTCGCAGGAGATCGCCGAACTGGCCGTGCGGCACCGGGACGCCGGGGTGGTCGGCTTCGACATCGCCGGCGCCGAGGCGGGCTTCCCGCCCACCCGGCACCTGGACGCCTTCGAATACCTCCAGCGGGAGAACTTCCACTTCACCATCCACGCCGGCGAGGCGTTCGGCCTGCCGTCGATCTGGCAGGCGATCCAGTGGTGCGGCGCGGACCGGCTCGGCCACGGGGTGCGGATCGTGGACGACATCACACCCGGCGGTGTGCCGGTGCTCGGTCGGCTCGCCGCGTACGTCCGGGACAAGCGGATCCCGCTGGAGCTGTGCCCGTCGTCGAACGTGCAGACCGGCGCGGTGGACTCGATCGCCGACCACCCGATCGGCCTGCTGCGCGACCTGCGGTTCCGGGTCACCGTGAACACCGACAACCGGCTGATGAGCGGCACCTCGATGTCGCGGGAGATGGCCCTGCTGGTGGAGACGTTCGGCTACGGCTGGCGGGAGTTGCAGTGGTTCACCATCAACGCGATGAAGAGCGCCTTCATCCCGTTCGACGAGCGGCTGCGGATCATCGATGAGGTGATCAAGCCGGCGTACGCGAAGCTGCTGGCCTGACCGTCAGCCGTGCGGGTGGTGGCCGGCGAGCAGGCCGGCCACCCGGCGCAGCACCTCCCGTGCCCGGGCCGCCTCCGCGCCCAGCCCGGTCTGCCGGCGCAGCACCGCGGGCTCGGCACGCAGCAACGCCACCCCGCGCCGGACCAGCACCCGGGGCGCCTTGCGCTGCTCGGACAGGTCCCGGGCCAACCGGCGCAGGAAGGTCGCCCCGCGTGGTCGGCGCAGCGCGTACGCCCCGGCGAGCAGCCCGCGACGGCGGCACTCCTCGACGATCTCGGCGGCGAAGATCCCTTCGGCGACGAAAAGTGGCGATCCGTCGACGTCAAATGGCCGGGTGGCCACCCTTCGATCCGCGCCGATCGCATAAACCGGCACATCGGCGCGACCCTCCCGAGCCAGTCGGGCAATCGTTTCCACCGCCGTGTGGGCGTCCCACGACTCGGGTGATTCCCAATCGACCTGGCCGTTTCGGTGCGGCAACGTAGGGTCATCGCCATCTTTGTAGAAGTCGTCCAAGCAGAGCACCGGCAACCCGGTTTGCTGCGCTATGTACGACTTTCCGGAGCCAGAAGGGCCGGCGAGCAGGACAACGCGGTGCGGATGTTCCATTACCTTCAGTTACTCCGGCCAGACGGACTGCTATCAAATCGCATCAACATCTCATCACACCTTCGGCGGGTGACAACCTGGGCTTTCTTCTTGCCGGGCGGCGTGATGGAATCTCGGGGGTCCGACCCGCCGGGTCGGACGCTGGGCGTTGCCCGGGGCAACGCGTTCAAGCTGTAATCGCGAGGGCGGTGACGTGAGCAAACGGCCAAAGACGGCGGGCTCCTTCCTGTCGCGGCTGCGCCGGCCGGCCAGCCGGCTCCGGGACATGCCGATCTGGTCCAAGCTCGGTCTCATCATGATCGTGCCGACCATCGCCACGGTCGTGGTGGGCACCAGTGGTCTGGTCGACCACCTGGAGACGCTCAACAATGCCAACCGTGCCGGCGACCTGGCCAACCTGTCGAGCTATTCAGGTGACCTGGTCGACACGCTCCAGGACGAGCGGACCACCGCCGTGCTGCTGCTGGGGGCCAGGGGGACGCAGCCGGCGGCGCAGTACCAGGAGGCCTACAACCGGGTCAACTCCCGGGTCGACCAGGCGAAGGGCCCCTACCTGCAGCAGCGGGCCGAGATCGAGGACCTGCCGAGCAGCCTGGAGGGTCTGCTCGATGGGATCGACCAGACCCTGAAGGATCTGCCGGGCGTTCGCAGCCAGGTGTTCAACGGCAAGCTCAAGCTCACCGAGACCATTCAGGCCTACGAGGGTCTGATCAGTGATCTGCTGGCCATCCGCGACTCGGCCACGCAGCTCGCCGGTGATAACGACCTGAGCGACCGGATGCGGGCCGCCGCGGCGGTCGCCCGGGAGAAGGAGTTCCTCTCCGCACGCCGGGTCGTCGTCCACCGCGCGCTCGGCGCGCAGCAGCGGATGACCCCGGTGCTGCGCACCGACTACATCGCCAGCGGCACCGGTCAGCAACAGGCGTTGCAGAGCTTCAAGGCCGTCGCCAGCCCCGACGAGGCGAAGTTCCACGACCAGACGGTCGCCGGTGGCGACCGCCGCGAGGCGCAGAACTACACCGGCTGGATCGACGGCAACACCACCGGTGACATGCGCGGCGCTCCGTTCGGCCCGGACCAGTGGGACTCGGCCATGACGGCCAACGCCAAGCTGATCCGCACCGTCGAGACGAAGCTCGACCGTGACGTGGTCGCCGAGGCCGACAACCTGCGCTCGGCCGTCCAGCGTCAGGTGTTCCTGGAGACCGGCCTGCTGCTCAGCATGCTGCTGCTGGCCATCCTCTTCGCCTACCTGGTCGCCCGCTCGATGGCCCGCTCGCTGCGTGACCTGCGGCAGGGTGCTCTCTCCGTCGCCCAGTACGGCCTCCCGCAGGCGGTGGCCCGACTTCGTGACCCGCAGGTCGTCGGGCAGCTCTCCCCGGTGCAGCTGGCCAACCAGATCGCCGAGCCGCTCCCGGTCCGCAGCAAGGACGAGTTCGGTCAGGTGACCGAGGCGTTCAACGCCGTCCACCTGGAAGCCGTCCGGACGGCCGCCGAGCAGGCCGCGCTGCGTGCCTCCGTCGCGACCATGTTCGTCAACCTCGCCCGCCGTTCGCAGATCCTGGTCGACCGCCTCATCGGGCACCTCGACCGGCTGGAGCGCGGCGAGGAGGACCCGGACCGGTTGGCCGAGCTGTTCCAGCTCGACCACCTGGCCACCCGGATGCGCCGCAACGACGAGAACCTGCTCGTGCTCGCCGGCGCGGACTCCACCCGCGTGCAGCGCGAGCCGGCCGCGCTCATCGACGTGCTGCGCGCCGCGCAGTCCGAGGTCGAGCACTACACCCGGATCGAGTTCGGGGTCATCGACCGGGACATCGAGGTCGCCGCGCACGCGGTCAACGACCTGGTGCACCTCGTCGCCGAGCTGTTCGACAACGCCACCGCGTTCTCGCCGCCGGACTCGCAGGTGATGGTCGAGGCCCGTCGGGTCGGCGACCGCGCCTCGCTCTACGTCGAGGACCGCGGCATCGGCATCAGCAACGACCAGTTGAACGAGCTCAACGAGCGCCTGGCGACGCCACCGCAGGTGGACGTGGCCGTGTCGCGGATGATGGGCCTGGTCGTGGTCGCCCGGCTGGCGTCCCGGCACGGGGTCCGGGTTGAGCTGCGCCCCGGCGGTGACCGTGGCACGGTCGCCGACGTGACCCTGCCGACCTCGGTGCTGGTGCCCCGGGCGCTCTCCGGCCGGGTGCAGCAACCGGCGGCGCTGCCCGCGGCCGGTGGCCCGCAGGCGGGCGGCCCGGTGCCGGTCTTCGGCGCGCTGCCCGCGCTGGGCAACGGGCCCCGCCCAAGCGAGTCCGGCAACCAGGTCACCCTGGGCGGCCGCCCGTTCGACCCCGCGTCGCGCAACGGCGCCGGCACCCCCGCCAACACCGGTGGGTACCGCTCGATGCCGGCCTGGTCGGACCTGACCGGTGCCGCCGGCACCAACGGCGGTGACGGGTTCACCCCACGGACGGCCAACGGTCAGCCCATCGACCCGCTGCCGCAGCGCCGCTCCGGCGACGACTCCGCGGAAACGGGTCAGCAGCCGGCCATCCCGCGGCAGCTGCCGAGCAGCCCCGAGGCGCATCCGTACTCGGCGCCGCCGGTCTCCGCGCAGCCCTACTCCGGTGCCCCGGTCTCGGCCTCGCCGGCCTCCGGTCAGCCGTACTCCGCGCAGCCCTACTCGGGTGCGCCGTACGCCGGTCCGCCGGTGTCGGCCGCCCCGACCTCCGCGGCGCCGTACTCGGCACCGCCGGCCGGGCACCCGTACTCGGCCCCGCCCGCCGGCCAGCCCTATTCGGCCCCGCCCGCTGGTCAGCCCTATTCGGCCCCGCCGGCGTCGAGTCAGCCGTACTCGGCGCCTCCGGCCTCCGGCCAGTCGTTCAGCGGCTTCGCGCCCCGATCGGCTCCGCCCGCGCAGGCGCCCAGCGCACCCGCGCCGCCAGCCTGGCCGCCGGTGTCCGGTGGCGAGCGGGACGCGGCAACCCCGCCGGTGCCCGAGCGGCTCGCCGCCGCTCTGGACATGACGACGGAGCTGCCACGGGTGCAGCGGCCCGCCGAACAGCCGGCCGCCGCGGCCCAGCCGCCGGCGCCGACCTCACCGGCACCGGCACCGGCCCAGAGCCGGCCGGCGCCGCAGCAGCCGCAGGCCCAGAACCGGCAGCGGTACGCGGACGAGACCATGGAGCTGCCGATCTTCCGGGAGCTCGAGTCGGCCTGGTTCCGTACCCGTCGACCGGGTCCGGAGGAGGCGGCGGCCCAGGCGGCCGCACCCGCCGCGCAGCCCGCGGCGAACGGCGGCACCGCGACCCAGCAGTTCGCGACGGTCGAGGCCGGCGGTCGGGCAGTCCAGCAGACACCATCCGGGACGACGGGTAACACACCGATGGCAGACACTCCGACGGCCGGAGGAGCGCCGCGGGACAACGGGTCGACAGCGAACGGGGCCGCCCGCCCCAGCCTCGCCGAGAGCCTGCCGAACCGCCGGCCCCAACAGCAGACCAACGGCTGGCAGACCGCCGCCGACGACGGCTGGCGTGCCGCCTCGGCAGCGGCCAGCGCGGTCCCGGTGAGCGAGACCACGACGACCGGTCTGCCGAAGCGTAAGCCGATGGCGCAGCTGGTCCCGGGCGCGGTGGAGAAGCCCACCACCTCGGTCCAGCGGCGTTCCCCGGAGGCGGTCCGTGGCCTGCTCTCCGCCTACCACCGGGGCGTGCAGCGAGGGCGTAGCACCTCGGACAACCCGACCAACCCGGAGGCGACTCCGGGAGGGCAGCAATCCTCGCAGTCTGGCTCAGGCCCAGCGGCCGGGAGCGGGCAGAAGGAGCAAGAAGGATGACAACTACGCAGGATCTTGGTTGGCTGCTGGCCAACTTCGCCGACCGGGTACCCGGTGTCGCGCATGCGGTCGCCGTCTCGGCGGACGGCCTGCTCCTCGCGTCGTCACGGGATCTGCCGCGGGACCGGGCCGACCAGCTCGCCGCGATCGCGTCCGGTCTGGTCAGCCTCACGCAGGGGGCGGCCCGCTGCTTCGAGGGAGGCGCGGTGCTGCAGACCGTCGTGGAGATGGACAATGGCTTCCTGTTCCTGATGTCCATCTCGGACGGCTCGTCCTTCGCCGTGTTGGCCGCCCGCAGCTCCGACGTGGGGCAGGTCGGCTACGAAATGGCGTTGCTGGTCGACCGCGTCGGCGACGCACTGACCCCGCAGCCGCGTGCGGCCGCGGGCATGCTGGGCTGACGCATCGCCGATCGTGAGGTCGGCGCTACTGCAACGACGACAACGACGGGTTTCACCGGTGGGAGCCGGTGCCGGGTACGAAGGAGGTGAGCGGCGACATGGCCGATCGTGACGAACCGACCGGAGCGTTGGTCCGTCCATACGCCGTGACCCGCGGTCGTACCCGTCCCCGGCTCGACATCGCGCTGGAGGCGCTCGTCGAGACGACGGTGCGCGGTCGGGCCGCTGCCAATGGCAACGGTGGCCGCGAACACCAGTACATCGCCGCGCTGTGTGACGGACGCGTGCAATCGCTCGCCGAGATCGCGGCGCGGATGCAGCTCCCGCTCGGTGTGGCCCGGGTGCTCATCGCCGACATGGCGACGGACGGCCTGGTCGCAGTCCACGAGCCGACCATTTTGGACGACTCCGACGACGCGGTGGGCACTGAACTGCTGGAGAGGGTGCTGAGTGGACTTCGCAGGCTCTGACATGTCGCACCGCCCGCCGAACCCGAGTGGGCGCGTGACGTCGGCGAAGATCGTTATCGCCGGTGGATTCGGCGTCGGTAAGACGACGCTGGTCGGCTCGGTCTCGGAGATCACGCCGCTGACCACCGAGGCCATCATGACCTCGGCTGGCGTGGGCGTCGACGACACCCGGCAGGTGCCGGGCAAGACGACGACCACGGTGGCCATGGACTTCGGCCGGATCTCGATCGACCGTGACCTGATCCTGTACCTGTTCGGTACGCCGGGCCAGACCCGATTCTGGTTCATGTGGGACGAACTGGTTCGGGGCGCGATCGGCGCGGTCGTGCTGGTGGACACCCGCCGGCTGGCCGACTGTTTCGCGGCGATCGACTTCTTCGAGCACCGGCGGCTGCCGTACCTGGTGGCCATCAACTGCTTCGACGGGATGCAGTACCACGACCCGCAGGACGTTCGGGACGCGCTGGCGATCTCGAGCGACGTGCCGGTGGTGGCCTGCGACGCCCGTAACCGGGAGTCGACGAAGCACGTGCTGATCTCGCTGGTCGAGTACGTGCTCACCATGCGGCGTACGCGCGCCGTCGCCCCGGCCTGACCGGGCGATCCGCGCCCGGTGGTGGCTCCGGCCGCCACCGGGCGCTGAGTGCTGTCCGGAGCCGCCTCCGCGGGCATCCGGTGGCCCGGCACGCGCCCCGGTCGACCTCACCCGCACCGGCACGCGTCCGGCGCCTGGCTCTGTCGGTCGGTCCGTGGCGGCTGGGCACCGGCCAGCTCACGGCACCGCTCAGCGCGCGCCTCAGGTGGCCCGTACGCCGCTGTCGCCGCGTAACCCCGGTGACGCGGTAGCCGCGCCGCCTCCGCAGTCGCTGCGCGGCGATGAGGCGGCCCAGCTGACGGTGTCCATGGGCGGTCGCCATCGACGCGAACGCGGGTGCCGCCCGTCAGGGCGTGCACCCGCGTGGGCGGTCGTCGTCAGGACTGGTAGCCGGCGGAACGGTACTCGTACTCCCGGTCGTCGTCGCGGTCCCCGTGGTCACGGCTGAAGTCCCAGCCGCCGGCGGCCTCGCGACCCGGCCGGCCACCCACGGCGAACCCGCCGATCTCCTGTCCCCGACGCCAGCCACGGAAGTAGCCGGTGGTGTTCTCCGCGAGGCTCGCTGCGTCCCGCACTATCCGCAGTGGACGCTCCTCGCGCAGCGGGGAACCGGGGACCAGGTTGGCCTGCGGGACGCGCTTGGGCAGGCCAGCGGTCGTCTCGGCCCCCACTGCGGGACGGGCGGCCTGCTCGGCAGCCTGCCACCCGGTGTCGGCCGTGGTCGACCAGTCCAGGTCGGACTCCTCGGTCTGGCCGACGAACCAGGCCGACTTGGCCTGCGCGAAGATCAGCAGGTCCCCGTCGCCCTCGTCCGCCACCGGCGGCGGCCGGTGCTCGACCGGAGGGGACGGCCGGTGCTCGACGGGGCGCTCCGCGCGGGGCGCGGGGCGGCCGTTGCGGGCTGCCTGCTCCCGATCGACCAGCCGCAGCGGCGGTGTCTCGAGTCGCGGGTCGGTCGGCGGGTTGAGCGAAGCCTCGCGCAGTGCCCGGTCGGCCAGCGGCGGCGGCTCCACCAGCCGCAGCATGGGTGGCTCCTGGGGCAGGTCGTCCGCCAGCCACGGCGGGGTGACGCGGCCGTCGGCCCGGCCCGGGTCGGTCGGGGCGTCGATGCCACGGCTGCCGCCGTACGAGTACGGGGCCGGGTTGTTCGCCGAGCTGTCGGCCGGGTCCTCCGGGTTGTTGACAAGCGGCCAGTTGGCCCGGGAGCCCGGCGGTGCCGACTCCTGGCCCGGCCGGGGCGTCGGCACCGGGATGCTGAGGTCGGTGGCGCTGAACCCGCCGGTGGGGGGCTCGTCGACCGGACGCTGGTGGCTCGGCAGGGGCTGGCCGTTGGTCTTGGGGCGGGGCGGGATGACCGTGCGCTGCCGCTCGGCCCGCGCGTTGTTGATCGCGGCGGTCGTCAACGTCGGCCGGAACGGCTCGCCCGCCTCGGCCGGCGGCACCGTGCCGCGCTGCGCCGGTGCGATCGGGGTGATCCCGGGCGGCGGGGGCGGCGGTGCGGAGACCGGCCGGTTGGTCGGACCGTCGATCCGGCTCGGGAGAGACTCGCCGCGCCCCGGCGGGGCGGACACCGGCGGGCCGGCGACTGCTGCGGGGGCGACCGGCGCGGGTGCGACCGGCGGCGGGGTGATCGGAGCCGGGGCGACCGGCGGCGGCCCGAGCGGACGTGGCGACGCCAACGGGGCGCCGCCCGGGACCGGTTCGGGGCGGCTGCGCCGGCCCCCGGTGGGTGCCGGCTCGGCGGCGGGCGGGGTCGGCCGGACGGCACGCAGGCCGGTGCCGGTGTTGGACAGGCCGGTCAGCTCGCCGACCGACTCGCCACGGCGGGCGGCGGCGCGGCGGCCGGGTGCCTGCGCCGGCGTGCTGGCCCGCGCGCTGAGGGCGCTGACCAGCGCCTCGCACCCGGCGTCGCAGGCCCGTACGGAGGCGACCGCCTGCCGGACCGTCTCGGCCACCGCGGAGGTGAGCGCCCGGTTCACCGCGGCGCGGCGGGGCGTCTCGGAGATGGCGACCCGCAGCGCGGTGACCGCTTCGTTGATTTCGTCGGCGTCGGCCACGCCGTCGGCGGCGAGGTGCGCGGCGATGGCGTCCGCCGCCACCGAGACCTCGCGGCCCCGGGCCACGGTGCCGCCGAGCATGCCCGGCTCGGGCAGCGCGTCCAGCACAGCCAGGGAGACCGGCTCGGCCGGGTCCGGGTACGCCCGCAGCGCCGCCGGGTAGAGCTCACGGAGCACCTCGCGCAGCGCCACGGCGGCGGAGTGCCGACCACTGGCCAGCGCGGCGTGCGCGGAGAGCACCTGCTTGTAGCCGGCGAGGTCGCGGGGAGCCGGCAGGGTGACCGCGGAAAGTGCGCCCGCCTGCAACGCGCGGGCCAGACCGACCGCCCGCCGTTCGGCTGGCGGCGACTGCATCTCCTCCAGGGAGTCGTCGTCGGCGAACCGCTCGGCGAAGTCGTCCACCGAGTCGTCGTCCGCGATCGCCAGGGGCCGACCCGCCGCGCTCAGCAGCGAGGTGACCGTGTGGTCGTCGCTGTCGGCGGCGATGGCCGCACCGCTCGGCCCGCCCGACCGCTCCACGAGCAGCGCGACGAGCTGGGCGTAGCCAGCGGCGTCGTCGCCGATCTCGCAGACATGCAGCAGACGGCCTGCGTCGTCGACCACAGCGGACGTCAGCGTCGAACCGGCCGAGGCCGGTCGGTCAGCCGGATCCGCCGAGGCCAGACCGCAGTACACGCGCACGAGCGCCACGGCGTCGTCCTCCTCCCGGGACAGGTCTTTCCTCTGCCAGCAACTGATGCTCCCCGGTACGGGTCAGTCGCGCCAGTCCACGACCGCAGAGATCTTGCCGACAATGGTGCGCCAACCCAGACTTGCGGTTTGTGCCCCGATTTTCTTCAGCCGCCGCCGGCCCATGAAACCGCCGATCCCGCCGTTGACGGTGGCGCGCAGCGCCTCGTCGAGGTCGTCGAGGCTGGAGCCGGCGGAGAGCATGTCAAGTACCGCAGGCAGGCGCAACGCGTACGACAGGTCACGTGCGACCTCGCCGGCCTCGATCAGCAGGGTCGAATCCCAGGTGTCGTGCCCGCCGCGCAGGTTCTCCACGACGAGGTCGAGCTCGTAGGTGTCCTCGTCGAGCGGCGCGATGTCGGCCGGCTCCACCCGTTCGGACAATTCATTCCAGCTGTCCAGTTGGGACAGATCATTTGGCGCCCCGGACCGGATGAAACTGACCAACGACTCGGGCGTCTTGAAGAGCAGCAGCTTGCCCCGGTGGCTGAGGAAGACCGGGACCTCCTCGTCGTCCGCCTCGTCCGTGGCGGCCTCGTCCTCGGCCTCCTCGGCGGCCTCGTCGCCGTCCCGGCGACGGCGCGACGGCGTCTCCTGGTCGCCCTCGGCGAACTCCTCCGCCAGGTCCTCGTCGAGGATGACGACGGTCTCGTCGTCCTCCTCCTCGATCACCTGACGGCGGGCGAGGAACGGGTCGTCCTGGTCGCGTTCGGTCACGTCGGTCGGGGTCAGCTCTCCGGCCGGGCGGTACGCCCGCAGCGTGAAGCCGGTGCCGGCGGGCAGGGCGATCTCCACCGGGTCGATCCGCAGCTCGTCCCAGAGCGACCGGTCGACCGGCGCCGCCGCGCGGCCGGTCTCCTCGGCCTCGTCTGGCTCGGCCGGGCCGGTGGTGTCGTCGAGCTCTGGCTCGTCGGCGTCGGGCCGTTGAGGCGACTGGCGGGCCACGCTGACCTCCGTGTGCTTCGGGTTGCCCACCCACCGGCGTCTCCGACCGGCGAGTGACTCTGGGCACATACCCTAGTCGGCGGTCCTGGGCGGCCGGTGCCCGCACCCCGGTGGCCGGGCGGCGCACCGGCTCGGGCCTGCGCGTCGGCGCTGGTGGTTGCCGGTGGCGGACCGGCCGTTCGACAAGTAGCGTAGCTACGCATGAAGGCCCAGGAGTTGCACGGCCACCTCGACGCACTGCTGCTCGCCGTGCTCGAACAGGGCGCGCTGCACGGGTACGCCATCATCGAGGCGCTGCGGTCACGCAGCGACGGCAGCCTCGACCTGCCCACCGGCACCATCTATCCGGCGCTGCGCCGGCTGGAGCGCGCCGGCCACGTGGCGAGCACCTGGAGCACGGTCAACGGCCGGGAGCGGCGGACGTACCAGCTCACCGACTCCGGCCGGCGGGCGCTGGCGGGGGAGCGGGCGGGTTGGCACGAGTTCCGCGTGACGGTCGGCCGGTTCCTCGACCCGGGCACCCCGTCCGGCACGACGGCCTGACGCACCCGGTGGCCGAGCGCCGGAACGTGCTCCGCCGGCTCGGCCGTGGTGTGCCCGGCCGCGGGCGTTCCGGGATCAGCGGACGGTGGCCAACAGCCAGCCGCGCGCCGCGCGGACCAGCGAGAAGTAGGCGCCGCCCGCCACCACCATCCCGATGATCATCGGCGGCCAGGTCAGCGCCGCTTCCCAGAGCCCTATCGACCAGACAAAGAGGGCGCCGCCGGCCACCATGCCAAGGACCAGGGTGCCGGTCAGGCCGGCGCCCACCGCCCGCTGCGCCGCCGCCAGCCCCGGTCGCGGCGAACGGGCGCTCGCCGCCACCACCAGCAGCCCGGCCACCGCGAGCAGCAGCGAGCCGGCCCAGATCCAGTCGACCGAGGTGGAGAGCAGCAGGTAGACGGCAGGCGGCCGCGAGCCGCCGCTCCAGCTCGACCCCTGCCAGGTGAGGTCGCCGGCGATGACCCCCACCGCGGCGGTCGCCAGCATCCGCAGGGAGAGCCCGCGCAGCGCGCCCACCGCCAGCTCGGCCTGCCAGGAGGGGAGCAACTGCGCCGGCGAGCCGAACTCGGCCACCGCACGCCGCTCGGCCTCGGTGGGTGGCACGCCACCCTCGCGGTACGCCTCGACGGCGTCCAGCAGACCGTGGCGTGCCTCGGTCAGCAGGTCGGACTTCAGTCGGGCCGGCCCCCGCAACCGGGCGGCGAGCTCCCGCAGGTGCTCCTCCACCAACACGTCCTCACAGCGCGGCATGGCACCACCCTGCCACGGACGCCGGTGCGCCGACGTCCGGGAGAACCCTGGTCCGCCCCGGAGCCCGGTCAGGGGGTGAGAGCCAGGTACCCGCGTTCGGCCGCCGCCTGGAGCAGCCACTGGTCCCGGTACCACCCGGGGGCGGCGACGAGGTCGGCGTGCCGGCCGCGCTGGATCACCCGGCCGCCGTCGAGGACGACGATCTCGTCCAGCTCGGCCAGCCCGCTGAGCCGGTGCGTGATCAGCAGCACCGAGTGCCCGGCGGGGGTGGCGGCGAGGGCCGAGGCGAGCACGGCGTCCGCGGCGGCCGGGTCCAGCCCCTCGGTGGGCTCGTCGAGCACCAGCACCGGCGGTGCGGCGAGCAGGGCGCGGGCGAGCGCGAGCCGTTGCCGCTGGCCGCCGGAGAGCTGGCCGCCCTCCTCGCCGACCAGGGTGTCCCACCCCGCCGGCTGGGCGCGTACCCACTCCAGCAGGCCGGCGGCGGCGGTCGCCGCGATCAGCTCCTCCTCGCCCGCCCCGGCGCGGCCGAGCAGCAGGTTCTCCCGGACGGTGGCGTGGAAGACGTACGCCTCGGCGAGCAGCCCGCCGACCGCGCGGGGCAGCTCCTCCTCGGCGTACGCCGAGAGGTCGCGACCGTCCAGGCTGACCCGGCCGGACGTGGGCTGGACCGCGCCGGTCA
This sequence comes from Micromonospora sp. NPDC049301, assembly GCF_040678715.1. NCBI lineage: Bacteria > Bacillati > Actinomycetota > Actinomycetes > Micromonosporales > Micromonosporaceae > Micromonospora > Micromonospora sp. NPDC049301. The sequence continues at coordinate 990,120 of NZ_JBFAQO010000001.1, forward strand.
GCACGGCGGCCAGGGTGCTCTTGCCGGCGCCGCTCGGGCCGACCACCGCGATCCGCCGCCCGGCGGGCAGGTCCAGGCTCACCCGGTCCAGCGCGGGCGCGGCGCCGGCCCGGTACCGCACGGTCACCTCGTCGAAGCGCAGCTCGTGCGGGCCGGCCAGGCCGTCGTCGCCGGCGCTGGGGCTGCCGGCCGGGGTAGTGGGCAGGTCCGTGTCGAGCAGGGCGGCCACCCGGGTCAGGCCGGGCCGCAGCTGGGTCCACTGCCGGGCCGCCGAGACCAGGGCCAGCGCCACCTCGACGGCGGCCAGGCTGCCCACGGCCAGCACGCCGACCAGCACCCCCGGCACGTCCGCGGCCAACGCGGCCAGCACCACCGCGGCGGCGGTCAGCCCGGCGACCAGCACTCCGGCCGCGTCCACCGCGAACCCGGTGGCGGCCAGGCGGCGCTCCAGCCGCGCCAGTCGGCCGGCCCGCTGTTCGGCGGTGCGCAGGGCGGCACCGGTCGCGCCGAACGCGGCCAGGTCGGCGGCGCCGTGGGTGAGGTCGACGGCGTCGGTGGCCAGTGCGCCGCGCAGTGGGGCCACCTCCGCCGCGCTGCGCCGGGTGACCGCGGTGGCCAGCGCGGGCAGCGCCCCCCCGGCGACCAGCAGCCCGGCGGCGAGCGCGCCGGCGGCCGGTGGCGAGATCAGCGCCGCACCGGCCACCGCCAGCACCCCGACCAGTGCCGCCGCCGAGCCCGGCACCAGCACCCGCAGCAGGAGGTCCTGCACGGCCTCGACGTCGGAGACCAGCCGGCTCAGCACGTCCCCGGAGCGGTGCGCGGCGGTGCGACGGGCGGCGAGGGTGGCGAAGACCCGGGCCCGGACGTCGGTGATCATGCGAAGAACCGCGTCGTGCCCGGCGAGCCGTTCCGTGTAGCGGAAGACGCCCCGGCTGATCGCCAGCGCCCGGACCGCGACGATCGCCACGGTGAGCCGGTCCAGCGGCGGCCGGCCGGCGGCGCTCATCAACAGCCAGGTCGCGGTGGCCATCAGGGCGAGCCCGGCGAACTCGGTGGCGGCGGCGAGCAGACCCGCGCCCACCAGCCGGCTGAGGTACGGCCGCGCCAGGCGCAGCACCCTCCGCTCGGCGGTCGCCCGTCCGGCTGCGGTCGCGCCGGTGGCCGGGCGGGGCCCGGCGGGCGGCGGCTCCGGTGCGGCGCTCATCGGGTCACCTTCCCGGTCGGCTCGGGCGTCAGCTCGGTCACCCGGCCGTCCTCGATCCGCAGGATCCGGTCGGCGTCGGCCAGCAGTGCCGGCCGGTGCGCCACCAGCAGCGCGGTCCGCCCGGCGACCAGCCGGCGGGTGGCGTCGAGCACCACCGCCTCGGCCGCGGTGTCCAGTCGGGCGGTGGGCTCGTCGAGCAGCACCACCGGGGCGTCGCGGAGGAACGCCCGTGCCAGGGCCACCCGTTGCCGCTGCCCGCTGGACAGCCCGTGCCCGCGCTCGCCGAGCAGCGTCTCCAGCCCGTCCGGCAGGCCGGCCACCACGTCGTCCAGCGCCGCGTCGTGCACCGCGGCGGCGAGCGTCCCGGGTGGGGTGTCCGGCGCGCCGAGCCGGATGTTGTCGGCCAGCGAGGCGGCGAAGAGATGGGCGCGTTGCGGCACCCAGGCGACCTGGCGGCGCCAGGCGTCCGGGTCGGCGGCGGCGAGGTCGACCCCGTCCACGGTGACCCGGCCACTGGTCGGGGTCACGAAGCCGAGCAGCAGACCGAGCAGGGTGCTCTTGCCGGCGCCGCTGGGCCCGATGATGGCGATCCGCTCACCGGGCCGGACGGTCAGGGTCACGTCGCGCAGTGCGGTGGTCCGCTCGTACTCCACGGTCACCGACTCGAAGCGGATCTCGCCGCGCCCGTCGGGCGTGGCCGCGCCCTCGGCGGCCCGGGGTGTGGCGGGGGTGGCGGAGACGGTGAGCGCCTCGTCCAGCGCGGTGAGCCCCTCCATGCTGGCGTGGAAGCGGCTGCCGGCGGCCCGCAGCGGCAGGTACGCCTCCGGGGTGAGCAGCAGCACCAGCAACGCGGTCTGCAGGGCCAGGCCGCCGCCGAGCAGCCGGATGCCGACCGGCACCGCGACCAGGGCCACCGAGAGGGTGGCGACCAGCTCCAGCACCAGCGCGGAGAGGAACGCGATCCGCAGTGTCTTCATGGTGGCGACCCGGTGCCCGTCGGCCATCCGGCGGACCACCTCGGTCTGCGCCCGGGCCCGACCGAACGCGCGCAGCGTGGGCAGCCCGGCGACCATGTCCAGGAAGTGCCCGCCCAGCAGGGAGAGCCGGCGCCACTGCCGTTCCGTGGCGGCCTGCGCCTGCCAGCCGAGCAGCGCGCCGAAGACCGGGATCAGCGGCAGGGTCAGCGCGATGATCACCGCCGAGCCCCAGTCGGCGAAGACGACCCGGGCCAGCACGGCCAGCGGCACCGTCACGCTGAGCACCAGCTGCGGCAGGTACCCGGTGAAGTACGCGTCCAACGCGTCCAGGCCGCGCCCGGCCAGCGTGGCGAGCTGGCCGGCCCGTTGCCCGGCGACCCACCCCGGCCCGTGCCGGCCGACCGCGCCGAGCAGGTCGGCCCGCAGCGCGGCCTTGACCGTGGCGGCGACCCGCGCCGAGACCGTGCCCTGCGCCCAGACCAGCACCGAACGGGCGGCGACGGCCACCGCGAAGCCGGCCAGCGCCGGCCGGTCCAGTCGGCCGTCGACGGCGGTGGCCAGCACCGCCGCCAGTGCGGTGGCCTGCGCCACGATCAGTCCGGCGGCGAGTACGCCGAGCAGCGCGAGCACGGCAAGATCGCGCCGGGCCGCGGGGACCCGGCGCAGCAGACGCGGGTCGAAGGGACGGCGGTTCACCAGTACACCGGTGCCCTGCCGTCGGTCCGTCCCCGGAAAACCCACCAGCACATCGCCTGGAAGCCTAGTAGGGCCGGCAGCAGCGGCAGCGCCACCCAGCCGAGTAGCCGCAGCGTCGGCGCGCTGGCAGCGGCGTCGGCCACCGTCAGCGAGGCGCCCGGGTCCGTCGTGGACACCAGCACGTAGGGCCAGAGGGCCGCGCCGACCAGCGCCACCGGCAGCGCCAGGGCCGCGCCGGTCGCGACCAGGGCCCACCCCGGCCGCCGCCGGGCCAGCGCCGCGCGGGCCGCCAGCAGCGCCGCCGCCAGCAGCACCGGCAGCAGTACGGCCACCGCCGGTCGCTGGACGGCGTCGCGTACCCGATCGGAGAGCAGGCCCACGACGGTGGCCAGGGCGACCGCGGTGAGCGCCACCGGCACCAGCCGACCGGCCGTCCGGCCGACCAGGGCGGCGTCGGCGGTCGGCAGTCGCAGGGTGAGGAACGTCGCACCGTGCAGGGCGACCAGGGCGACCATGGCCAGCCCGGCGGCGGCCGTGAACGGCGTGGCCAGATGCGACACCCCGGCGACGTGGCCGTCGGCCCCGCGGGGCACGCCCTGCAGCAGCGCGGCCAGCAGCACGCCCCAGCCCAGCGCGGCGAGCACGCTGCCGACCACCACCACCCGGTCCCAGCGGGCCCGGATCCGTTCGTCGGTCGGCCGGCTGCGCAGCTGTACGCCCGCGGTCACCAGGACCACACCGGCCAGCGCGCCGGCGACCGCCGGATAGCACCCGGAGAGCAGTTCGCCCTCCAGCACCGGGAAGGCTCCGAAGAGGATGCCCACGGCGGCCACCAGCCAGACCTCGTTGCCGAGGAAGAACGGGCCGAGCGCGGTCAGCGCGGCCCGTCGCCCGGCCGGGCCGCCGCCACGGGCGAGCAGCATCCCGACGCCGTAGTCGTAGCCGGCGAGCACCAGGTAGGCGCCGAAGAACAGGCCGAGCAGGGCGTACCAGGCGAGGTCCACGATGATCTCCTCACACGAGGGCGGGTTCGGGGTGCGTCGGCTCGTTCGGCGGCGCCGGCGGACGGCCGAGCGGCGGGTCGCCCGCGCCGCGGGCCGCGTGCCGGGCGAGCAGCACCCAGTTGGTGACGGCGAGGGTGCCCAGCAGCAGGCTGAAGCCGACCAGTGAGGCGAGCATCACCGGTGCGCCGACCGGGGAGACCGCCTGCTCGGTGGGGAGCAGCCCGTACGCCACCCAGGGCTGGCGGCCGACCTCCCGGGCGATCCAGCCGAGGATCACCGCGACGAACGGCAGCGGCAGGGCGAGCAGGACCAGCCAGAGCGGGAAGCGCAGCCGGATGATCCAGTCCCGGAAGAGCAGCGGGAGCAGCAGCCAGACGCAGCCGAGGGTGAAACCGATGAGGATCATGAAGCCCAGTCCGACGCTGGCCAGCGCCGGCGGGGTGTAGTCGCCCGGGCCGAACCGCGTCGTCCAGTCGGTGATCAGCGCCTGGGCCTCCGGGCCCTGGCCGAACTTGGTCGGCTGCACCTCGCCGACCGGGCCGAACTGGGCGAAGCCGAAGCCCTGCACCAGGGTGATCGCCAGTGCCGCGGTGACCAGGCCGACCCGCAGCGAGGTGCGGAAGAGCGCGAAGTCGGTGGTACGCCGGATCAGGTGCCAGGCGCTGATGGCCGCCATCAGCATCCCGCCGACCAGCAGCGCCGCTGAGACCACGTGCCCGAACGCCATGCCGAGGCTGGGATTGGTGAGCAGCGCGCCGAAGTCGGTGAGGTGGGCGATGCCGTCGCGCACCTCGTACCCGACCGGGTGCTGGAGCCAGGAGTTGGCCACCATGATCCAGAACGCCGAGGCGTACGCGGTGAGCGCCACGCCCCAGAGCAGCGCGAGGTGGACGCCCTTGCGGAGCCGGTGCCAACCGAAGATCCACATCCCGAGGAACGTGGACTCCAGGAAGAACGCCACCAGCGTCTCGATGGCCAGCGGCGCGCCGAAGACGTTGCCCACGTAGCGCGACAGGCCGCTCCAGTTCAGCCCGAACTGGAACTCCATCACGATGCCGGTGGCGATGCCGAGCACGTAGTTGATCACGTAGAGCTGGCCCCAGTAGCGGGTGAGCCGCTCCCACTTCGGGTTCCCGGTGAGCACCCAGGCGGTCTGCATCCCGACCAGCAGGGTGACCAGCCCGAGCGTGACGACCACGAACAGAAAGTGGATCGAGGTGGTGGTGGCGAACTGCAGGCGGGCGAGGAGCAGCGTGTCCATGACCGGGTCTCCGTAGCGTTGGCTCCCTTGTCGTAGCCACCCTACACGTAGCTAGGCTACATGTTAGCTACTACATCCTGTCGTAGGCGACTCTACGACAGGATGTAGTAGTTGTGGGGGGTGAGCCTCGACGTGATCCTGGGATCAGGAGAGCGCGCAGCACCCGCGCCGGACCCGGCGCGGGCTTCGTGTCAGCGGACTGCTGCGGGTCAGCTCAGGAAGAGGGTGATCGGAAGGGCGACCAGCGTGGTGGCGACCGCGAGCGCGGTGGCGCCGAGCACCCGGGGCGGCCGGTCGCTGACCAGCAGCCGCTGGACGCGTACGTCCAGGTCGCGGTCGCCCATGCCCAGCGCGCCGGCCGGGGTGATCCGGTGGCCGGCGGCGGCGAACCGGCGCAGCGCGCCCGCCAGCGGCGCATCGGCGTGCAGCTCGCGTGCCTTGTCGTCGGCGCGCATCTCGACCAGCAGCGCGACCCGCTCGTGCGCGTCGCGGACCCACCGGAACCACGGCAACGCGCGGCAGAGCGCGGTGAACGGCAACAGCACCAGGTCGTGCCGCTCGTGCGCGTGCGCACGCTCGTGACTGAGAACCGCGGCCAGCTCGGCCCGGTCCAGCAGGCTCAGCGTGCCCGCGCTGACCACCACCTGCGGCTTCACCCCGGGCAGGCAGTACGCGGCGGCGCTCGGATGGTCCAGGACCAGCGCGCCGGGCGCGGCCGGGTCGTTCCGGGCGACCAGGGTGAGCAGGTCCCGATGCCGGCGCTGAGCGCGTACGGTGCCGTGGATGCTGCGCACGGTCGTGGTGACCAGCACCGCGCCGATGCCGAAGCCGACACCCACGCCGGCCAGGTGGAAGGCGGTCACCCCGACCGGAAGGGCGCCGTGGGCGAGGTCGGTGGCCAGGGCGAGCAGGGCGCTCCCGGTCGGCAGGTCGTAGGCGGCCAACCCGAACGCCATGGGCAGGCCCATCGCGGAGAGGCCCAGGGCCAACCCGACCGCCTGCCAGCAGACGATCGCCACCCGGGGGCTGCGCCACGGCCAGGTGCTGTTGGCCAGCACCTGCGCGGTCAGATAGCAGGCCAGCATGGTGGCGGCGAAGTGCACGGCGTAGGCCATGGCGCGCCCTACCGCTCCGCTGCCTCGTCGGCCGGCCGCCGCGCCGCCGCCGGCCCGTCCACCCGGTCGGTCAACTCGGCGCCGGCCTCGGTCGGGGCGGGCCGGGTCAGCCCGGCCTCGCTCCCCAGGGCCGCACGCAGCACCTCGGCCTCGGTGCCGGTCACCGAGTGGGCGAAGCGCACCAGCGCGGCGTCGCGGCTGCCGCCCAGGTCGAGGGCGTCGAGCATGAGCTGGGCGATGTGCGCCTCGCGGCTTGCCGCCGGCCGGTAACGCCAGGCCCGGCCCTCCCGCTCCCGCTGCACCATGCCCTTGCCGGCGAGCCGGTCCAGCACGGTCATCACCGTGGTGTACGCCAGCTCGCGGCCGTCGAGAGCGTCGGCCACCTCGCGCACGGTCACCCCGTCCGACGTGCCCGGGACCACGTCCCACAGCACGTCCATCACCGCACGCTCAAGATCGCCCAACCGAGTCACCCCGCAATCCTACCCCCGGTAGTAGACCCCCACCCCACCCCCGCCGGACCCCACCGGACTGATCATGAGGTTGACGAGCCCCGGCAAGATCAAACCCCCCGCCAAACCCATGATCGTCGGGGAGGGGCGGGCGGGCCGGCCAAGATCCGCACAAGAACGAGGAAGTTGCTGCCTCCGGCGCTCCGGAGGCAGCAACTTCACCGAAGTTGCGCGCGAAGGGCTGCGTGGACCCCAAGGCCGGGAACCGACAACCTCACACCCCCTTGGGGTGCCAGACCGTCTTCGTCTCCAGCAGGCTCGTCATCCGGGCCAGCCCCGGGGTCGCGGACCAGTCGTGGTCGGCCGGGGCGGGCCGGAGCACCCGCTTGAGGTTCTCCGCCGCCTTCACCTCCAGGTCGGCCGCCAGGTCGGCGTCGGTCACCCCACTGAGGTCGATCGCGTTGACGTCCATGTGCGCGGCCAGCGTCGGCGCGGTCTCGGTGATCCTGCCGGTGAGGATGTTCACCACCCCGCCGGGCAGGTCGGAGGTGGCCAGCACCTCGGCCAGCGTCACCGCCGCCAGCGGCTCGGTCGGGGAGGCCGCCACCACCACCGTGTTGCCGGTCACGATCGCCGGTGCGATCACGCTGACCAGGCCGAGCAGCGCCGGGCGCTCCGGGGCGACCACGGCGACCACCCCGGTCGGCTCCGGCGCGGACAGGTTGAAGTACGGCCCGGCGACCGGGTTGGCGCCGCCGTACACCTGGGAGAGCTTGTCGGACCAGCCGGCGTACCAGACCCAGCGGTCCACCGCGGCGTCCACCTCGTCACCCGGCACGCCGAGGGCGACGAACTGCTCGCGGCGGCCCTCCAGCATCTCGGCGGCCCGGTAGAGGATCTGACCCCGGTTGTACGCGGTCGCCCCGGCCCAGCCCTTCACGGCGGCGCGGGCGGCGACCACCGCGTCCCGGGCGTCCTTGCGGGAGGCCAGTGACACATTCGAGGACTGCACGAGATACGACCGTCCCGACTCGCTGCGCGGGAACTTCCCGCCGATGAAGAGCTTGTACGTCTTGCGTACCGCGACCCGCTCAGACATTGAGGTACCCCTCCAGCCCGTGCCGGCCGCCCTCGCGACCGTAGCCCGACTCCTTGTAGCCGCCGAACGGCGAGGTGGGGTCGAACTTGTTGAACGTGTTGGCCCAGACGACCCCGGCGCGCAGCCGGTCGGCCATCCACAGGATCCGGGAGCCCTTGTCGGTCCAGATCCCCGCCGACAGCCCGTACGGCGTGTTGTTGGCCTTCTCCACGGCCTCGGCCGGGGTGCGGAAGGTGAGCACCGACAGCACCGGGCCGAAGATCTCCTCGCGGGCGATCCGGTGTGCCTGGGTGACCCCGGTGAAGATGGTCGGCGCGAACCAGAAGCCGCGCTCGGGCAGCTCGCAGGGCGGCGACCAGCGCTCGGCGCCCTCGGCCGCGCCGGCGTCGGACAGCTCGCGGATCCGCTCCAACTGTGCGGCGGAGTTGATCGCGCCGATGTCGGTGTTCTTGTCCAGCGGGTCGCCGACGCGGAGCTGTGCCATCCGCCGCTTCAGGGACTCCAGCACCCGGTCGGCCACGTTCTCCTGGACCAGCAGGCGGGAGCCGGCGCAGCAGACGTGCCCCTGGTTGAAGAAGATGCCGTTGACGATCCCCTCGACCGCCTGGTCGATCGGGGCGTCGTCGAACACGATGTTGGCGGCCTTGCCACCCAGCTCCAGCGTGAGCTTCTTGCGGGTGCCGGCGATCGACCGGGCGATGGCCCGTCCGACGTCGGTGGAGCCGGTGAAGGCGACCTTGTCCACGCCGGGGTGCTCGACCAGCGTCCGGCCGGTGTCACCGGCGCCGGTGATGATGTTGACGACGCCGGCGGGCAGCTCGGCCTGCTGGCAGATCTCGGCGAAGAGCAGCGCGGTCAGCGGGGTGGTCTCGGCCGGCTTCAGCACCACCGTGTTGCCGGCGGCCAGCGCCGGAGCGATCTTCCAGGCCAGCATCAGCAGCGGGAAGTTCCACGGGATGACCTGCGCGGCGACCCCGATGGGCTTCGGGTCGGCGCCGAAGCCCGCGTGCTCGAGCTTGTCGGCCCAGCCGGCGTAGTAGAAGAAGTACGCGGCGACCAGCGGCAGGTCGACGTCGCGGGACTCCTTGATCGGCTTGCCGTTGTCCAGTGACTCCAGCACGGCCAGCTCGCGGGAGCGCTCCTGGAGGATCCGGGCGATCCGGTACAGGTACTTGGCCCGGTCCCGGCCCGGCATCGGGCCCCAGACCTTCTCGTACGCCTTCCGGGCGGCGCGTACCGCGCGTTCGACGTCCTGTGCGCCGGCCTCGGCGACCTCGGCCAGCACCTCCTCGGAGGCGGGGTTGATCGACTTGAAGTTGCCGCCGTCGGTCGGGTCGACGAACGCGCCGTCGATGAACAGCCCGTACGTGGGCTTGAGGTCCACCACCGAGCGGGACTCGGGGGCGGGTGCGTATTCGAACATCGGCTCTCAGTCCAGGGTGAAGTAGTCGGGACCGGAGTAGGTGCCGGTCGTCAGCTTGGTGCGCTGCATCAGCAGGTCGTTGAGCAGGCTGGACGCGCCGAAGCGGAACCAGTCCGGGTCGAGCCAGTCCGCGCCGACGGTCTCGTTGACCATCACCAGGTACTTGATCGCGTCCTTGGTGGTCTTGATGCCACCGGCGGGCTTCACGCCGACCTGCCGCCCGGTGGCGGCCCGGAAGTCGCGGACCGCCTCCAGCATCACCAGGGTCACCGGCAGGGTCGCGGCGACCGGGACCTTGCCGGTGGAGGTCTTGATGAAGTCGCCGCCGGCCAGCATGGCCAGCCAGGAGGCGCGGCGCACGTTGTCGTAGGTGGCCAGCTCGCCGGTCTCCAGGATCACCTTGAGGTGGGCGTCGCCGGAGGCTTCCTTGGTGGCCACGATTTCGTCGTAGACCTCCTTGTAGCGGCCGGCCAGGAACGCACCCCGGTTGATCACCATGTCGATCTCGTCGGCGCCGGCCGCGACGGCGGCCCGGGTGTCGGCGAGCTTGATCTCCAGCGGCGCCTGCCCCGACGGGAAGGCCGTCGCCACGCTGGCCAGGTGCACGCCGCTTCCGCGCAGCACCTCCGCCACGTACGGGACCATCGCGGGGTAGACGCAGACGGCGCCGACGTGCGGGCAGGACGGGTCCGCCGGGTCGGGGCGCAGCGCCTTCGCGGCCAGCGCGCGCACCTTGCCGGGGGTGTCGGCCCCCTCCAGGGTGGTCAGGTCGACCATCCGGATCGCCAGGTCGATCGCCTGTGCCTTGGCGGTGGTCTTGATGGAGCGGGTGCCGAGCTGCGCCGCCCGCTGCTCCGCGCCGACCTGGTCCACGCCGGGCAGGCCGTGCAGGAAGGTCCGCAGAGCGGTCTCGGATCGTCCCAGCTCGGAGAGCTCCGACCGGGCCGACGTCGTTGTCGCCGTCATGCCCCGAAGTCTACGCACCGGACCGCTGAGTGATCTTGCTCACGCCGGCCCGGTGGGACCGGTCCGCGTGAGCGGCGTCGCTGGTCCGACCGCACCCGCACCGCCCGACCAGCGGGACCGGTAGGTTGAGCGATCGTGGATGTACACGTCATTGACCACCCGCTGGCCCAGTCTCGGCTGACCGCCATGCGGGACGCGCGCACCGATTCGTCGACGTTCCGGGCGGCGCTGCACGAACTGACCACCATGTTGGTGTACGAGGCGGCGCGTTCCTTCCCCGTCGAGCGGTACCCGGTGCAGACGCCGGTCACCGCCACCGTCGGCACCCGGCTGGCCAACCCGCCGCTGCTGGTGCCGGTGCTGCGGGCCGGCCTGGGCATGGCGGACGCCGCGCTCGGCCTGCTGCCCGAGTCCTCGATGGGCTTCGTCGGCCTGGCCCGGGACGAGGCGACGTACGAGCCGCGCGCGTACATGGAGTCGCTGCCCCGGGAGCTGGCCGGCCTGCCGGTGCTGGTGCTCGACCCGATGCTTGCCACCGGCGGTTCGCTGGAGCACTGCTGCCGTCTGCTGGCCGACCGGGGCTGCACCGACATCACCGTGCTCTGCGTGCTCGCCGCGCCGGTCGGCATCGAGCGGCTGGAACGCTCCGGCCTGCCGTTGCGCCTGGTCACCGCCTCGATCGACGAGGGGCTCAACGAGCGGATGTTCATCGTTCCCGGGCTCGGCGACGCCGGCGACCGCCAGTTCGGCGGCATGCCCCGGTTCTGAGTCGTTACCCCGGTCGGTGCGGGGTCCGGCGGGTCCGCGCGCGGTGGGGCGCGGACCCGCTACCGTCTCCGGCCATGACTGGTGTTGCGCTCGCCGAGGAGCTGTTGCTCCTCGCCTACGACGACACGACCGGCAAGGCGACCATGCCGCGGATCAGCCTGGACCTGGGCATGGCCGCCGCGGTGCTGGTCGAGCTGGCCCTGGCCGGCCGGATCGCGTACGCCGACGGTTCCCTGACGGTGGTCGACCCGACGCCCACCGGCGAGCCGGTCACCGACGAGGTGCTCGGCCGGATCGCCGCGGACACCCCGCACACTCCGGCCTCGTGGGTGCAGCGCCTGCGGCACGGACTGCGCGACCGGATCCTGGGTGACCTGTGCCAGCAGGGCGTGGTCCGGGACATCGACGAGACCGAGCTGGGCTTCATCCACGTGCACCGCTACCCGGTGGTCGACAGCTCGGTGGAGGCGGACACCCGGCGGCGGCTGGCCGAGGCGCTGACCGGCGCGGCGGCGCCGGACGAGCGGACCGCCGCGCTGGCCACCCTCGTCGTGGTGCTGCGGATGGAATCCGCGCTCGGGGTGACGGGTGAGACGGCCGCCGGCGCCCGCCGCCGCCTCGAGGAGATCGCCAGCGGCGCCGGGTTCTCCGGCGAGGTGAGCGTCGACGACTCGGTGGTCCGCCCATCGGTCGGCCTGGTCGTCGCCGCGCTGGCGAAGGCCGTCGACCAGGCCCTCGGCAAACGCCACTGACCGGTCCGAAGGGCCCCTCGCCATTGAGGGGCCCTTCGGTGCACTACAGGCCGAGGGCGGTGGCGATCTCGGTGCGGAGCTGCGCGATCGCCCCGGCGGCGCGGGCGCGGGCGGCGGCGACATCGCCGTCGGGCACCGGCTCGACCACCTCCAGGTACGCCTTGAGCTTCGGCTCGGTCCCGGACGGGCGGATCACCACCCGGACCGACCCGGTACGCAGGATCACCACGTCCGCCTCGGGGAGCAGATCCTGGGTGGTGTCGACCGGTTGCCCCAGCAGTGTGGTCGGGGTGGCCGCCCGGATCCGGGCCATCGCGTCGGCGATCTCCCGCAGGTCGTCCACCCGGACGGAGAGCTGATCGGTGTGGTGCACGCCGAACTCGGCGGCCAGCTCGTCCAGCCGGTCGGTCAGGCTGCGGCCCTGCGCCTTGAGGCCGGCGGCCAGCTCCGCCACCGTCAGTGCGGCGGTGATGCCGTCCTTGTCCCGGACGTGGTCCGGGGCGACGCAGTAGCCGAGCGCCTCCTCGTAGCCGTAGACCAGCGGCGCGCTCCCGCCGCCCGCCCGGACGATCCACTTGAACCCGGTCAGCGTCTCGTCGTAGGGCAGGCCCCGGGCCGCGCACATGGCTCGCAGCAGTGACGACGAGACGATGGTGGTGGCGTAGAGCCCGGTCACCCCGCGGCGCATCAGGTGGTCGGCGAGCAGCGCGCCCACCTCGTCGCCGCGCAGCATCCGCCAGCCGGTGGCGCCGTCGCGGGCCACCACCGCGCAGCGGTCCGCGTCGGGGTCGTTGGCGATGGCGAGGTCCGCGCCGGTGGAGTCGGCCAGCGCGATCAGCAGGTCCACCGCCCCCGGCTCCTCCGGGTTGGGGAACGACACGGTCGGGAACGCCGGGTCCGGCTCGGCCTGCTCGGGCACCACGCCGGGGACCGGGAAACCGGCCCGGGCGAAGGCGGCCGTGAGCACCGCGGCGCCCACGCCGTGCAGCGGGGTGTACGCCACCGTCAGGTCGCGCGGGCCGTCCGGCGCGATCACGGCGGTGGCCCGCTCGACGTACGAGGCGACCAGGTCGTCACCGAGCACGTCACCGGGCCGGCCCAGCGGCACCTCGGTCAGCGGTCCCACCGCCCGGATGGCGGCCTCGATGCCGGCGTCGGCCGGCGGCACGATCTGCGCCCCGGCGCCCAGCTCCCCGCCCAGCTCCGCACCGAGGTAGACCTTGTAGCCGTTGTCCTGCGGCGGGTTGTGGCTGGCCGTGACCATCACTCCGGCCACGGCGCCGAGTTGACGCACCGCGTACGCCAGCACCGGGGTGGGCAGCGGGCGGGGCAGCAGCAGCGCCGGCCGGCCGGCACCGGTGGCCACCTGGGCGGTCCGCTCGGCGAACTGGCGGGAGCCGTGCCGGGCGTCGTACCCGATCACCAGGGGGCCGGTGCCGCCCTGGGCGGCGAGCCAGCCGACCAGGCCGGCGGCGGCCTGGGTGACCACGGCGAGGTTCATCCCGTTCGGGCCGGCGCGCAGCGGGCCGCGCAGGCCCGCGGTGCCGAAGGTCAGCGGCCCGGCGAACCGGTCGGCCAGCTCCGGCGCGCTCGCCGGCAGCCGGTCCAGCACCGCCGTCAGCTCGTCCCGGCTCGTCGGGTCGGGGTCGTCGGCGAGCCAGCGCCGAGCTTGCTCGTGAATGTCGTCGATGTCAGTGGTGTCCGCCGCCATGCCCCTTGATAGCACACGGGATCTCACGTGCCGTATGGCTTGCTCCTGCCAGTGCCCCGGCATGCGTCTTAGCGAATCCTGACTCTTCGCTCTTGACTGTGCCTGAAGACGGCGAATACATTGACATATGTACACGCCTGAATCAAATCCATCGGGGGTTGGGTATGAACCGTAGTTCACGGGCACGAGTCTCGCTGTTCTCGTCCATGGTTCTCGCGGGAGCGTTGGGAGGTGCCGTGCTTATGCCTGCGGGTCCGGCCGCCGCCTCGTGCTCACATGTGCATTCCGACCTCTCCTCGAATGGATACATTCAGATCACTGGGGAAGCCGTGGCTATGAGGACGGGTCCGCACACTAGTTGTGGACTCATCACGCGATGGGACACCGGCGACTACATGTATCCGCATTGCTACATCGAGGGGGACCGGGTCACTCGAAACGGGACTACGTGGTCTACGTGGTCCTGGGTCAGTCTGGCGGCGCACGGTGATCCTGAAGGCTGGGTCTCCGACGCGTACCTTTCGGGTGGAGGTGCCAACACCCACTGCTGAGCGCAGCCGAGAGGGCTACGGGTCAACCCGTAGCCCTCTCGGCATGGCTAGCAAAAGCGGCTTGACAGCAGGTGGACCTAACCATTTCCGGTGAGCTGGAAGGTCTTTACCATTTCCTCGAAGATCGGCTTGCTCCCGGCGAACGCGGCCTCATCCGCCGTGAGGTAGAACGAGTAGGCCTTGCCGCCGCTGACCACCGCATGCCATATGCCGTGGCGCATGTCGCCACCGTTGCCGCAGGTGTATTCGAATTCAACGCCCGGGTTGCCTGCCGAATCTTTCTCGCTGATGGAAATCTGCTTGTATGGCTTCTTGCAGGTCGTGCTCTTCGTCCTGAGGAAGTTCTGGGCGCTTTCCGCCCACCGGGTCGGACTTCCACTCCATTTCTCGGTCAGGATCCGAATCTTGCGGCCGTCGTTCCCCGGGTCGACATAGTCGAAGTAACTGGCGCCGGTGGCCTTCGTCCAGCCTTGGGGGACCGATACCTGGATCCCGCGGGCCGCGTGCTCCTGCATCTCGACCGTGGGAGCCGCCGGGGCGGACGCGGTGGGCTGCGCCGCCGGCGTGCTCGGCGGGGTGTCGTCGCCGCCGGAGAGCGCCACCACGCTGATCAGCAGCACCAGCGCCAGGCCGCCGGCCGCGGCGAGCTGCACCTTGCGCGGCCAGCCCTTGACCGTGGTGACCAGTTGACCTCCGGTGGCGCGGACCTTGTCCAGTGCCCCGCCACCGCCACCGCCACCGCCACCGGACGTCGCGGGCGTGGCCCAGGGCTGGCCGGTACCGGGCACCGACCACTGGTTGCCGCCGCCGTAGGTGCCGCCGATGCGCTGGGTGGCCTCCGGTGCGCCGCCGTACCCGACCTGCTGGGTGGCGTCGGGCCGGCTGCCGTAGCTGACCCGCTGGGTGGCGTCCGGGTGCCCGCCGGCGTCCACCCGTTGGGTGGCGTCGGCGCTGCCGCCGTACGTGCGCCCGGTGGTGGGCCGGCCGGGGACGGGCATCGCGCCGGTGGGCGTGTGCAGCGGACCGGCCAGCGCGTCGGCGCTGGTGTCGTCGAGCCCCGTGGCGCCGGCCGCGGCGGCCGGCTGGGGGCGCTCGCCCCGGCGCAGCGACGCCAGGCGGTCGGTCAGGGACTCGCCCGGGGCCAGCATCGCCCGGCCGCCGATCTGGGCGTCCGGCTTCGGCTCCGGCCGGGCCGGCGGTGCGACCGGCGCCGGGCGCTGCTGCACCGGCACCACGGCGTACGGGTCGGTCACCGAGTGCACGGCGGTCGCGGTGCTGCCCAGCGGGCCGGCGAGCAGTTCGCGCAGCATGGCCCGGGAGGTGTGCACGTCCAGCCGGCGGGCCGGGTCCTTCTCGAGCAGGCCCATCAGCACCCGGGTCAGCGGGCCGCTGCGCTGTGGCGGGGCTGGCGGGTCCTCGACCACGGCGTGCATGGTCTCGATCGGGTCGCCCTTGTCGAACGGGGGCCGCCCCTCGACCGCCGTGTAGAGCGTCACACCCAGCGAGAAGAGGTCGCTCGGTGGGCCGAACTCCTGGCCCATGGCCCGCTCGGGCGAGATGAAGTGCGGCGAGCCGAGCACCATGCCGGGGGTGGTGAGCTGCACGTCGGTGGGCATCCGGGCGACGCCGAAGTCGGTCAGCACGCACCGCCCGTCGGTGCAGATCAGCACGTTGGCCGGCTTGACGTCGCGGTGCAGAACGCCGATCGCGTGCGCGACCTCCAACGCGCCGAGCAGCGCGATGCCGATCTTGGCGACGGCGCGGGGCGCGACCGGCCCGTCCTCGATCACCATGTCGGCGAGGCTGCGGGCGTCCAGCAGCTCCATCACGATCCAGGGTCGGCCGGCCTCGGTGACCACGTCGTACACCTGCACGACCGCGGGGTGCTGGATGGCGGCGGCGGCCCGGGCCTCGCGCAGTGTGCGTTCGTACATGGCGTCGCGGTCGCTGGGGGCCAGCCCCGGGGGCAGGACGACCTCCTTCACCGCCACGTCCCGGCGCAGCAGGGTGTCTGTGGCGCGCCACACCGTACCCATGCCGCCGTTGCCCACCGAGGACCGCAGCGCGTACCGGCCACCGATGGTGGTGCCGGGCGCCGCTCGTCCGCTGGCGGGACTTACCTGTCCGCCGCTCCACGTCGGGATCTGAGTCACAGAAAAGCCACCGGGGGAAATCGAGGGGGGCTGGGACACAACCCCCCTATCTTGCTGGTTCCGACGCCCGATGCGAAAGCCGACGCGACGGACGTTTGTCGAAGTCGACTGAACGTGCGCAACCGTTCACCTCCCGTCGACCAACGGAGACGCACTGTGCGGTATCCCTCACCCGGCGACACGCCCACCCGTCCTACCATCCGGGGATGAACGAACGGCGGTCAAGCGAGTCCGGTTTCCCGATCAAGGGCGTCTACACGGCGGCCGACCTTCCGGAGGATCTGGACTCCCGGACGGGTGGCCCCGGCGAGTTCCCGTACACCCGGGGCGTCTACCCGACGATGTACACCTCCCGTCCGTGGACCATGCGCCAGTACGCCGGCTTCGGCACCGCCACCGAGTCCAACGCGCGGTACCACCAACTGTTGCGGGCCGGCACGATGGGCCTCTCCGTCGCGTTCGACCTGCCGACCCAGATGGGCTACGACTCGGACGAGCCGATCGCGCACGGCGAGGTCGGCAAGGTGGGCGTGGCCATCGACTCCATCGAGGACATGCGGCTGCTCTTCGCCGACATCCCGCTGGACAAGGTCTCCACCTCGATGACCATCAACGCTCCCGGGTCGGTGCTGCTGCTGCTCTACCAGCTCGTCGCCGAGGAGAACGGGGTGCCCGGAGCGGCGCTCAACGGCACCATCCAGAACGACATCCTCAAGGAGTACATCGCCCGGGGGACGTACATCTTCCCGCCGAAGCCCTCGCTGCGCCTGGTGGCCGACACGTTCGCGTACTGCCGCAAGGAGGTGCCGAAGTGGAACACGATCTCCATCTCCGGCTACCACATGGCCGAGGCCGGCGCGACCCCCGCGCAGGAGATCGCGTTCACCCTGGCCAACGGCGTGGAGTACGTCCGGGCCGCGCTGGCCGCCGGGCTCGCGGTGGACGACTTCGCGCCCCGGCTGTCGTTCTTCTTCGTGGCCCGCACGACGCTGCTGGAGGAGGTGGCGAAGTTCCGCGCCGCCCGCACGATCTGGGCCCGGCTGATGCGTGACCAGTTCGGCGCCAAGGATCCGAAGTCGATGATGCTGCGCTTCCACACCCAGACCGCCGGCGTGCAGCTAACCGCCCAGCAGCCGGAGGTCAACCTGGTCCGGGTCGCGGTGCAGGGGCTCGGCGCGGTGCTCGGCGGCACGCAGTCGCTGCACACCAACAGCTTCGACGAGGCGATCGCGCTGCCCACCGAGAAGGCCGCCCGGCTCGCGCTGCGTACCCAGCAGGTGCTGGCGTACGAGACGGACCTGACCGCCACCGTCGACCCGTTCGCCGGCTCGTACGTGGTGGAGGCGATGACCGCCGAGATCGAGGCCGCCGCGGTCGAGTTGATGGAGCGGGTGGCCGACCACGGCTCGGCGGTGGACGCCATCGAGGCCGGGTTCCAGAAGCGCGAGATCGAGCAGTCCGCGTACCGGATCGCCCAGGAGATCGACTCGGGTGAGCGGGTGGTGGTCGGTCTCAACCGGTTCACGGTCGACGAGGAGGAGCCGTACGAGCCGCTGCGGGTCGACCCGGCGATCGAGGCGGCCCAGGCCGACCGGCTGGCCCGGCTGCGCGCCGAGCGGGACGGCGACGCGGTGGCCCGGGCCCTGGCCGACCTGCGGGCCGCCGCCGACGGCACGGAGAACGTGCTGTACCCGATGAAGGAGGCGCTGCGGGCCCGCGCCACGGTGGGTGAGGTCTGCGGGACGCTGCGGGAGGCGTGGGGGCTGTACCGGCCCACCGATCGGTTCTGACCGTCTGGCCGGCTGTTCTCCCAGTTCAGGGCGGGTTTGTTCGGGTCCGGCAGAGCTACAGTCGGAAGCGGATCCTCCACCGGCCGGGCCGAGGGCGGCGTGGCCCCCGACCGCGCCCGGGGTGTGTCCATCAGGTTTGGGGGTACCCCGACCGGGTGAACGGGGACGCACAACGTGTGCGGTCATGGCGGACGAGCGCGTGTGAGCGTCTTTTTCCGGCTCGTTGCGGAGCGTGGTCGGCTTATTGTCGGAGTGTCAGTTCATCACCCCGACTAATGCGACAATTCGCAACGTGGGCCCGCGAGGGGCGCCGATTCGTGACCGCCGAGATCGGTTACGCGTTGTAGGAGGTGAGGGGCAGATGACGGCGTTCGACCGTGATCTACCTGCTGTCCCACGCATCTCCGAGCGCCCTCAGCAGGGCATACGTGACGCTGTGCGGTCTGATCATCACCGTAACGAGGTTGCGCAGCGTCACCGCCGGAGGTCTAGGCTGTCTGCTGTCCCCGATGATCCATCCATCTCTAGTGATCGAGAATTCGACGTGACGAGTGCGTTGACGCTGCCCATCGGCAGCCAGCTGGCGTCGTCCTGGCCGGAGCTGCCGCCCGGGTCCCAGCCCCTGCCCCGCGACCTGGACCACCTCCTCGCGCTCCGGGTACCCGGGCTGATCGCCACCCGCCGTCACATCCACTCGCACCCCGAGCTCTCCGGCACCGAGTTCGAGACGGCCGCCCTGATCGCCCGGGAGCTCTCGCTGGCCGGGTTGAACCCGCGACTGCTGCCCAAGGGCAACGGCGTGATCTGTGACGTCAACGGCCGCCCGGACGGCCCGATCGTCGCGCTGCGCGCCGACATCGACGCCCTGCCGCTGGACGACCCCAAGGACGTGCCGTACCGGTCCACGGTGGCGGGCGTCTGCCACGCCTGCGGCCACGACGTGCACACGTCGATCCTGCTGGGCGTCGGCATGCTGCTGGCCCAGCTCGCTGACCTGGGCGAGCTGGACGGTCGGGTCCGGCTCATCTTCCAGCCGGCCGAGGAGATCCTGCCCTGCGGTTCGCTGGAGGTCATCGAGGCCGGTGGCCTGGACGACGTGGTGCAGATCTTCGCGCTGCACTGCGACCCGAACCTGCCGGTGGGTCAGGTCGGCCTGCGGGTCGGCCCGATCACCGCGGCGGCCGACAACGTCACCGTCCGGCTCTCCGGCCCGGGCGGGCACACCGCCCGCCCGCACCTGACCGTCGACCTGGTCGACGCGCTCGGCCGGCTGATCACCGAGGTGCCCGCCCTGGTCAGCCGCCGGGTGCCGGCCAACAGCGGGCTGCTGCTGGTCTTCGGCCACGCCTCGGCCGGCACCCGCTACAACGTCATCCCCTCCGAGGCGTCCGCCTCCGGCACCCTGCGGGTGATGGACCGCGACACCTGGGAGCAGGCACCCAAGATCGTGGCTCAGGTGGTCCGGGACGTCATCGCGCCGACCGGCGCGACGGTCGACCTGGAGTACCTGCGCGGCCGGCCGCCGGTGTGCAACGACGCGCGGGCCATCCAGGTGCTGACCGCCGCCACCGCCGCCGCGCTCGGCCCGGACGGGATCGCCGAGACGCCGCAGAGCATGGGCGGCGAGGACTTCTCCTGGTACCTGGAGTACGTCCCCGGCGCCCTCGCCCGGCTCGGCGTGGGCCGTGCCGGCCCCAACGTCGACCTGCACCGCGCCTCGTTCGACGTGGACGAGGGAGCGATCCCGGCCGGCATACGCGTCATGGTGCAGACCGCGCTGCGGGCACTGGCGGCGGTGCGCTGACCGGAGCGACCAGCGCCGGGTTCTTTCGACGTCTGCGCAGCACCAGCAGCAGCACCGCCAGCGGCACGCCGAGCGCCACCAGCCAGGGCAGTAGCGCGCCCAGCACGGTGAGCAGGACGGTCAACGAGGCGACGAACGCCTTCCAACCGCCCTTCAGCCCGGCCAGGAAGCCGGTCTCGGTCTTCTCCTCGGTCACCTTCGCCGCCGGCCCGGCCAGCGACACGGTGATCGTGGAGAGGGCGGTCAGGTCGGCCAGTCGCCGCTTCTTGGCCTCCAGCGAGGCCAGGTCGGCCTCGCGGCGGCCCAGCTCGTTCTCCAGCGACACCAGGTCGGTGATCGAGGTGGCTCGGGCGAGCAGCCGGCGGGCGCTGTCCACCCGGGCCCGCTGACTGGTGATCCGGGCGTCCAGGTCGACGGTCTCCTCCGTGACGTCCTGGGTGCTGATCTCCCGGCTCTCCTGCTTGCCGAGCTTCGCGACCTCCTCGACCACGCCGGCGAACTTCGCCGCCGGCACCCGTAGCTGCAACTCGGCGACCGCGTCCGCTTCGGCGCTGCGCCGCTGGTCGCCGCCGATGAAACCACCCGCGCGGGTGACCGCGGCGGTCACCTCACGGGCGGCGGCGTCCACATCGTCCACCTGCACGCGCATCGTTCCGGTGTAGATGATGGCCCGCTGGTCGACCCGCAGGTCCGGAGCGCCGGCCCCGGCCGCCTCCGGTGCCCCGGCGGCGCTGTCCCGGTCCGCCGCGCCGCCGTTCGCCTGCGGTGCCTCGGCCGCCGAGCCCGCCGCCGTGTCCCGCGCCCCGCTGTCGCCGGCGCCGCACCCCGTCAACGCGAGCACCGCCGCCAGTGTCGATGCCGCCAGCAGTGCGCCGCGGCGCCGTCCCGCCCGTTCGTCCATCCCCGCTCCCATCGTCGTCAGCCTGTGTGGCGATACCTCGGACGCGGCGCGCTCGTCGGCTGGTTCCGGCAGACTGCGCTGAGGACGTCACGATTCGATAATCGAGGAGTCACGATGCGGCTCACCAAGTACGCCCACTCCTGCATACGGGTGGAACACGACGGGGGAGTCCTCGTCGTCGACCCCGGCGTGTTCAGCGACCCCGCGGCGTTGGACGGTGCGGACGCGGTGCTGATCACCCACGAACATCCCGACCACCTCGACGTGGCGGCGGTGCGCCTGCAACTCGACCGGCGACCGTTCCCGATCCACGGGCCCGCCTCGCTCGCCGGCGCCCTGGGCGACGCCGCTGACGCGCTGCACCCGGTGACGGCCGGTGAGTCGTTCACCGCCGCCGGGGTGGCCGTCCGCGCCTACGGCGGGAAGCACGCGGTGATCCACCCGGACATCCCGGTGGTGGACAACCTCGGTTTCCTGATCAACGACGTGGTGTACCACCCGGGCGACGCCCTGGTGGTGCCGGACGAGACGCCGGTCGACACGCTCTTCGCGCCGATCCACGCGCCCTGGTCGAAGTTCTCCGAGGTGCTCGACTTCATCCGGGCGGTCGCCCCGCGCCGCGCGTACGCGCTGCACGACGCGCTGCTCAACGACAACGGGCTGGGCGTGCTCAACCGGCAGTACTCCGCGCTGTCCGGCACCGAGTACCAGCGCTTGGAGCCCGGTAGCCGGGTGGACGTCTGAGGCCATGCCCGGCCCCTCCCCGGAGCTGGTGCAGCAGCTCTACCGCACCCCGCCGGAGCGGTTCGTGGCCGCCCGGGACGCCGCCGTGGCCGAGGCCCGCCGCGCCGGAGACCCTGCCACCGCCCGGCAGCTGGCCCGGCTGCGCCGCCCCACGGTGGCCGCCTGGCTGGTGAACCTGCTCGCCATCCACCGGCCGGAGCTGGTCGCCGATCTGGTCCAGCTCGCCGACGCGCTGCGGGCCGCCCAGCGGGACCTGCGCGGGCCCCGGCTACGGGAGCTGTCCGCGCAGCGCCGGGCGGTGGTCGGCGCACTGGTCGCCGAGGTCCGCAAGCTCGCCGCGGCGGAGCCGGACGCGCCGTCGGCCGGCAAGCTGCCGTTGGCCGAGGTGGAGGCGACCCTGAACGCGGCGCTCTCCGACACCGAGGTCGCCGAGCAGGTCCGGTCCGGGCGGCTGCTCCGCTCCGCCAGCTACGCCGGCTTCGGCGAGGTGCCCCGTCCGCAGCTGCGGCTGGTCACCGGCGACGACGAGGAGCGGGCCGAGGAACGCCCGTCCCGCCGACCCGGCGCCCAACGCGCGGCCCCCGAGGCGGCCCCGCGTACCGACCGGGCGGCGGAACGCGCCGAACGGGCCGCGGAGCGGGCGGCCCGGGCCGAGCGGGCGCGGCAGCGCCGGGCCCTGGACCGGGAACTGGCCAGGGCCCGGAGCGACCAGGAGCGGGCCGAGGCCGAGTTGACCGACGCGGCCGGGCAGGAGCGGGACGGCGCCGCCGTGCTCGACGGGATAGAGGCCGAGCTGGCCGAGCTGGAGCGGCGGCGGGCGGTGGCGGAGCAGGATCTCAGCCGGGCCAAGCTGGCCCGGCGTGCGGCCGAACGGGCCGTCACCGTCGCCCGGCGTCGCGCGGGCGAGGTCGAGGCGGCGGTCGAGGCGTTGGCGGCCGAAGAGGGGGATGCGGACCCGGGCGGTGGCCGGGCAGACTGACCATCGATGGACGACGACGAGTGGTCGGGCCGTCCCTGGCCGGTGATCCCGGATCGGGAGGCCCCTGCGGCCGGCGGGCCGGTGTCCCGGCTGCCGGTGCTGACCGGGCCGGGGCGCCCGAGGTTGGCGTACGGATGACGCCGGAGCAGGTCGCCGCCGCCAGCAAGCCCGTCACGCTCGACCTGGGCGACAGATTCAGCCGCTGCCCGACCACACTGCGCCGGGCACGGCTGCTCGGCATCTCCGGTTGGGCCTTCTACATCAGTGGGCGCGCCGGTGCCCTCGGCGACGTACGCGCCGAGACGGCCGCCGCGTCCCTGGGTTTCATCGCCCCCGACGCGGTCGCCGACGGCTGGGACGCGGCGGCCCGGGTCCTCCGCCCGGCCGAGGTCGCCGCCGCGAGCCTTGCCGAGTGCTGCCGGTGGGGGGCGCAACGGTTGGGCGGGCTGCCCGCCGTGCAGCGCCTGGCCGCGCTGGTCGAACGGGCGGTGGCGGCGGCGGACGCCAGCGGCATGCCGCTCTTCGCCGCCTGGCGGGCCATGCCGTTGCCGGATCTCTCCCCGGGCGCCCGCAGCGCCGCCGGGCTGCGGCTGCTCCGCGAACACTTCACCGGCGCCTACCTGCTGGCGGTACGCGCCGCCGGGATGACGCCGCTGGAGGCGGTGCTCGCCGGGCCGGAGGGAGAGGCCGGTGCGGTGGCCTGTGGCTGGCCGCCGCCGTACCCGCCGGTCGGGCCGCTGGTGCGTCGACGGCTGTGGGCGGAGGCGGTCACCAACCGGCTGGCCGCACCGGCGTTCGCGGCGCTCGGTGCCGCCGACGGCATCGAGCTGGTGGAGCTGCTGCACCGCACCCGCGCCGACCTCGCCCCCGAGTGAGCGGAAGGGTGCGCGGAAAATGGGCGGCGCGGCCGGCCCTCGGCTGCCAGGATCACCTGCCGTGACCCTTCCCGCTGGCTGGACCACGCGCCGGCCCACCCTCGACGACGTGCCGGCGATCCTCGCGGTGGTGCACGCCGCCGACACCTTCGCCATCGGTCATCCCGACTTCGACGCCGAGGACGTCGCGGAGTCCCTGACCGCCCCCTTCGTCGACCCGGCTCGCGACTCCTGGCTGGCCGTGGACCCGGACGACACCGTGGTGGGTTGGGCGACCGTCGACAACCCGACCGGCGTCGGCCGGGAGTTCGTCGAGGTCTACGTCGACCCGCAGCGGGGCGCCGCGGTCCGGGCGCCGCTGCTGGCCCGGCAACTGGACCGGGTCGCCGAGCGGGCCGCCGAGCGGGGGCTGCCCGCGCTCACCGTCCGCTGCGCGGTCTTCGCGCCGGAACGCGACTGGGAACGGGACCTGCGTGCGGTCGGGTTCACCCTGGCCAAGAGGTACGTCCGGATGCGCCGCCCGCTTGCCGATCTGCCCGCCGAGCCCGCTCCGCCGCCCGGGGTCACGGTGCGGCCGGTCCGCCCGGACGACGACACCGACCTGCGGGAGTTCCACCGGATCCAGGACACCGCCTTCCGCGACACCCCGGACCACGAGCCGCTGTCGTACGAGCGGTGGCGGGCCCGGATCGGTGACGTGACCGCCTGGGACGAATGGTTCGTCGCCGAGGTCGACGGGGTGGTGGCGGGCGCCTTGCAGTCCTCGGATCAGGCGCTCGACCAGCAGGAGGGCTTCGTGCGGAGCCTGGCGGTGCTGCCCGCGTACCGACGGCGGGGGGTGGGCGCGGCGCTGCTGCGCCGCGCCTTCGCCCGCTACGCCGAGAAGGGCCGGCAGGCGGCCGGCCTGGGGGTGGACCTCACCAACCCGACCGCCCCGCTGTCGCTCTACCGGTCCGTGGGCCTGCGGGAGACGCGGTGGACCGACATGTACCAGTTGGTCGTCCCGGCAGCCGGTGTGTGATTGACGACCCCGGGCCGGCCCGCCGGGCGGTCCGGCCGGCGTCGGTAGCAGACTGGCAGCGTGCGACAGCCTCTAGGCCGACGCGGTGCCGGTGGGGCGGGACCGCAGCTCGGTGACGTAGTCGTCCGGCGCGCCCGCCTTCTCGGCGGCGTTCGCGATCTCGGAGAGATACCACGACGTCGGCAGGCCACCCTCGTACCCGTCGAAGACGTAGACCCACGCGGTCACGTCGCCGTCGAGGGTGGAGACCCGGACGTGCAGTTTGCGGTACGTGCCGGCGGTCACCCCCTCGATCTCGTCGAGCTGGGCCGCGTCGTACGGGTGGATGTCGTAGAGCGCCACGAAGACCCGGTCGCCCGGGGACTCGACCACGGTGCTCACCGCGCCCTCCCAGCCGATCACGTCGGCCCCGGCGAAGGTCAGCCGCCACCCCTCCAGCCAGCCGATACCCACCATCGGCGAGTGCGGGCAGTAGGCGCGCATCCGGGCGGGATCCAGGTTTGAGCCGTAGGCGGCGTGAAGACGCACGGCGATGACGATAGCCGGGTATGCGGGTGGGGGAGAATACGACTGTGCGTGTCGGATGCGTTCGGGAGAAGAAAGTCACTGTGAGCATCGACGAAGGGCAGACGCTGTGAGCCGGATCGTGATCATCGGCGGGGGGCCGGCCGGGTACGAGGCGGCGCTGGTCGCCGCCCAGCTCGACGCCGATGTCACCGTGGTGGAGGCCGACGGCGCGGGCGGGGCCTGCGTGCTCTCCGACTGCGTCCCGTCGAAGACCTTCATCGCCAGCTCGGAGGTGGTCACCGGGTACCGGGACACCGAGGAGTTCGGGGTGCACTCGGACGGCCTGGAGGCGGTCACCGTCGACGCGCGGGCCGTGCACGAGCGGGTCAAGCGGCTGGCGCTGGCCCAGTCGGCCGACATCCACGCCAAGCTGCTCAAGGCCGGGGTCACCTTCGTGGCCGGTACGGCCCGCCTGGGCGAGGACACCCTGGGCCACACCCACCGCGTCATCGTCACCCCCGCCGACGGCGCCGAGGAATACTCGATCGCCGCGTCCACCGTGCTGGTGGCCACCGGCTCGACGCCCCGCCAGCTGCCCACCGCCGTCCCGGACGGCGAGCGCATCCTGACCTGGCGCCAGGTGTACGACCTGCCCGAGCTGCCCGAGCACCTGATCGTGGTCGGCTCCGGCGTGACCGGCGCCGAGTTCGCCAGCGCGTACCTGGCGATGGGGGTCCAGGTCACCCTGGTCTCCAGTCGCGACCGGGTGATGCCGCACGAGGACGCCGACGCCGCGTCGGCCATCGAGCGGGTGTTCCGCAACCGGGGGATGAGCATCCTCAACAACTCGCGGGCCGACGCGGTTCGGCGTACGGCGGACGGTGTCGAGGTGGAGCTGTCCGACGGCCGCAAGGTGACCGGCTCGCACGCCCTGATCGCGGTCGGTTCCATCCCGAACACCGCCGAACTGGGCCTCGCCGAGTACGGCGTGGAGCTGGGCCGGGGCGGCTACGTCACGGTCGACCGGGTGTCGCGCACCAACGTGCCCGGCATCTACGCGGCCGGCGACTGCACCGGGGTCCTGCTGCTGGCCAGCGTCGCCGCCATGCAGGGCCGGATCGCGATGTGGCACGCCCTCGGCGAGGCGGTCCGCCCGCTGCGTCTGCGGACCGTCGCGGCGAACGTCTTCACCGACCCGGAGCTGGCCACCGTGGGTGTCTCCCAGGACGAGGTGGACGCCGGCAAGGTGCCGGCCCGGCAGGTGATGCTGCCGCTGTCGGGCAACGCCCGGGCCAAGATGGACGACCTCTCCGACGGCTTCGTGAAGCTGTTCTGCCGACCGGCCAGTGGTCAGGTCGTCGGCGGGGTGGTGGTCGCCCCGAAGGCCAGCGAGCTGATCCTGCCGATCACCATGGCGGTCGAGAACAACCTCACCGTCAACGAGCTGGCCCAGACCATCACCATCTACCCGAGCCTCTCCGGCTCGATCACCGAGGCGGCCCGCCAGCTCATGCTCCACGAGCTGGAGTGACGACCCACCTGGCGACGGGCGTCCGGGTCAGAGCCACCGCGACGGTACCGAGCACCGCGACCTCGGTGAGGATGAGGAGGCGTTCGGCCAGGCCGATCAGCAGGCGGTCTCCGGGGTAGGCGGACCAGATCATCGCTGCCGCCAGGGCCAGGCTCAGCACGACGAGGGCGCGGAGGGCCCGGGCAGCGGGGGCCAGGTCGGGGCGGCGGGCGAGCAGCCAACCCCCGGCCGGCAGCGCCAGGAAGGCGACCACCGAGGCGTACCGGTGCACATAGGCGGCGGCGGTCATGACCGTGCCCGGCTCGTTCGTCGGCACCACCGCGGCCAGCAGCAGGCCGGCCACCCACGCGCCGAGCAGCAGCTCGACCGGCCGGCCGGAGCGCGGCCGTGGTGGCCCGGTGCGGCGCAGGCCGTACAGCAGCGCCACGGTGGCGAGCGCGAGCACCACCATGGCGACGTCGATGACGCCGCCCCGGTCGGAGACGGCGAAGTCGCTGACGGTCAGCGCCCACGGGTTGAGGTCGTCGTTGACTTCGAGATGGCCGATCACGGTGAGCAGCGCCGCCAGGGCGATCCCGCCGAGGGCCAGCAGGCCGGTGCTCCGGGTTCCAGGCATGCCTCAGCCTGTCGCCGAGGGGACCCGAGCCGGATCCGGGACGGCCACCGAAATCGTCCCGGGGGACCACCCCTAGAGGCACCCGGGGGGCGCCGGGCGGCGCTCAGTCGATGGGGATGTCGGCTCCGGCGGCGGCCCGGGCATGCCGTGCGCTGACCAGGGTCATCGCCCATCCGGCGGCGGCGAAACCGGCCGCCGCCGCGGTGGCGATGATGGCCAGCCGCCAGGCCGATTCGGTGAGCGCGGTGCCGCCGAGGTGCCCGACCAGCGCGCCGTAGGTGGCCCAGCCCAGCGCGGCCACCGCCTCGTAGAGCACGAACAGGCGGTACGGGTAGCGGCTGCGGCCGGCGGAGAAGCAGGCGGCCATCCGACCTCCGGGCACGAACCGGCAGAGCAGGATGACCAGCGGCCCGGGCTGTCGCAGCCCCTGGGTGACCCGGCTGGCGACCCGCCGCGCCCGGCTCGGCTCGGCGTGCCGGGGGGCCCGCCGGTCCGGTGCGCCGCGACCGAGCAGGTAGCACGCCAGATCGCCGGCGAAGACACCGAGCGCGCCGACGGCTATGGTGACCGGCAGGCTGAGCCCGCCGTAGACGGTGAGTGCGCCGCTGGTGATCATGACGATCTGGGTGGGAATCACCGGGACGAAGGCGTCCGCGATCAGCAGGCCGAGCAGCACGAGGTACGCCCAGGTCGGCGATGCGACGTCAGTCAGTAGTTCGGGCACGCGTGCCACCTCGCCGGATGCGGCCGATTGGGTGTCTCGAGCCTGACGGCGTGTCCGGCGTCACCGTGGACAGCCCCACCCCGCCGTGACCATCGACACGACCGGGCCACCCAGGTACAACGGCTCGAACCGTCCTCGGGTGACGGTTCGGGGAGCGTCCCACCGGGCCCACGCGGGGTCGGCGGATCGGCGTCCGTCGGCGTACCGTTGTCCGCGCGGCCCCGCCCGTCGGGTCCCCCGTTCCTGACGACTCGGGCCGCCCCGGGCCGCCGGCGGGTCCCGCGCCGGCGGCCCGCCCCTCCCTCCGCCACGCCAAATCCGGGTGCGTCCCCGATCGCCCGACGGGTACCGTCGCCGCATGCGCAGCGCGGTAGTGGTGACCACGACGCCGGGTGTCCCCGGCGCGCCGCTCTGACGTAACCACCGTCGACCAGGCCCCGGGGCGATCCGCCCCCGAGGGCCGCGCGGCGTTCGGAGTCCAGGTCGCCTCCGGGTCGTACCCGATCCAGGAGCACGACATGATCGACCACCGCAGACTCGGCCGGGAGCTGGACCTCTTCGTGTCCGACCCGCTGGCCGGCGCCGGCCTGCCGATCTGGCTGCCGGCCGGCGCGGCCGCCCGGCACGCCGTCGAGGAGTACGTCCGGGAGCTGGAGCGCCGCTCGGGCCACCAGCACGTCTACTCGCCGCCGCTGGGCAAGCGCGAACTCTTCGAACTCTCCGGGCACCTCGGCTACTTCGCCGACGACATGTTTCCGCCGATGCGCCTCAGCGCCGACGACGAGTTCGTGCTCCGGCCGGCGCTCTGCCCGCACCACGCGCTGGTCTTCCGCGCCCGGGGCCGCTCCTACCGGGAGCTGCCGTTGCGGATCGCGGAGCTGGGCGGGATGTACCGTTCGGAGCGTTCCGGGGTGCTCGGTGGGCTGTCCCGGGTGCGCGCCATCTCGCTGAACGACGCGCACACCTTCTGCGCCCCGGAGCAGGTGGGCGCGGAGGTCGTGGAGATCCTCGGGCTGATCCGCGCCGCGCACGCCGCGCTCGGTGTCCGCCCCGCCGGCTTCCGGCTGTCGCTGCGCGGGCCGGGCGAGAAGTACGTCGGCGACGACGGGCAGTGGGCCCGGGCCGAGGAGCTGCTGCGGGACGCGCTGGCCGGGGTGCCGTACGTCGAGGCGCCGGGGGAGGCCGCGTTCTACGGCCCGAAGATCGACATCCAAATCGTCGACGCGGCCGGTCGGGAGTCGACCATCTCCACCATCCAGCTGGATTTCGACAAGCCGGAACGGTTCGACCTGTCGTACACCGACTCCGACGGCGGCCGGCGGCGGCCGGTGATGGTGCACCGCAGTCTGGTCGGCAGCATGGAGCGGCTGTTCGCGTACCTCATCGAGGTGCATCAGGGCGCCTTTCCGGCCTGGTACGCGCCGGTCCAGCTGGTGCTGCTGCCGGTGGACGACGAGCAGGCCGGCGCGGCAGCCGAGCAGGCCCGCCGCGCCGTCGCCGCCGGGCTGCGGGTCGAGGTCGACGTCGCCGGCTCGCTGGGCGCCCGGATCCGGGACGCGGCCCGCCGCCGCGTCCCGTACCTCGGGGTGCTGGGTTCCCGAGAGGCGGCCGACGGGCGTCTCGCGCTGCGGCTGCGCGGTGGCCGCGCCCTGGACCCGATGCCCGCCGACGCCGCGCTCGCCCTGATCAGCCGGCAGGTCGCCGCCCGCGCGGTCGACCTGCTCCCGCCGGACTGACCCACCCGCCGGTCGGGGGTGGATCGTCGTCGAACGAACTGTGCGCACGGTGATCCGCCCTAGACCGGCGCGGGCTGGGGAACGCCCGGGTCGGCGGGCTCCTCGTCCACGACGGCTGCCGTGAACTGGGACTGGTAGAGGCGGTGGTACGCGCCACGGGCGGCGAGCAGCTGCTCGTGGGTGCCCTGCTCGACGATGCGGCCGTTCTCCATCATCAGGATCAGGTCGGCGTCGCGGATGGTGGAGAGCCGGTGCGCGATGACGAAGCTGGTCCGGTCCGAGCGCAGGGCGGCCATCGCCCGCTGGAGCAGCACCTCGGTACGGGTGTCCACCGAGCTGGTCGCCTCGTCCAGGATCAGCAGGGACGGCTCGGCGAGGAACGCCCGCGCGATGGTGATGAGCTGCTTCTCGCCGGCGCTGACGTTGCTGCCCTCCTCGTCGATGACCGTGTCGTAGCCGTCGGGCAGGCTGCGCACGAACCGGTCGACGAAGGTGGCCCGGGCCGCGGCGAGGATCTCCTCCTCGGTCGCGTCCGGCCGGCCGTACGCGATGTTGTCCCGGATGGTGCCGCCGAAGAGCCAGGTGTCCTGGAGCACCATGCCGATCCGACTCCGCAGGTCGTCGCGGCGCATGGTGGTGATGTCCACCCCGTCCAGGGTGATCCGGCCGGCGTCCAGCTCGTAGAACCGCATCACCAGGTTGACCAGGGTGGTCTTGCCGGCGCCGGTCGGGCCGACGATGGCCACCGTGTGCCCTGGCTCGGCGACCAGCGACAGGTCGTCGATCAGCGGCTTGTCCGGCTCGTACCGGAACGAGACGTGCTCGAACTCGACGCGGCCGTGCGGGTCGGCGACCCGGGCCGGCACGGCGGGGTCGACGGTCTGCTCGTCAGCGTCGAGGACCGCGAAGACCCGCTCGGCCGAGGCCACACCGGACTGGAGCAGGTTGGCCATCGAGGCGAGCTGGGTGAGCGGCTGGGTGAACTGGCGGGAGTACTGGATGAACGCCTGCACGTCACCCAGGCTCATCGCGCCGGACGCCACCCGCAGCCCGCCGACCACCGCGATCGCCACGTAGCTGAGGTTTCCGATGAACATCATCGACGGCATGATGATCCCGGAGATGAACTGGGCGCCGAAGCTGGCCCGGAACAGCTCCTCGTTCTTCGCGTTGAACGCGGCCTCCACCTCGCGCTGCCGGCCGAAGACCTTCACCAGCTCGTGACCGGTGTAGGCCTCCTCGATCTGGCCGTTCAGCTCGCCGGTGTGCTTCCACTGGGCGATGAACTGCTTCTGCGAGCGCTTGGCGATGCGCTGGGTGACCAGCACCGACAGCGGCACCGCGACCAGGGCCACCAGGGCCAGCAGCGGCGAGATCCAGAACATCACGCCCAGCACGCCGACCACGGTCAGCAGCGAGGTGAGCAGCTGGCTGAGGGTCTGCTGGAGGCTGGTGGAGATGTTGTCGATGTCGTTGGTGACCCGGCTGAGCAGCTCGCCGCGGGGCTGCCGGTCGAAGTACGGCAGCGGCAGCCGGTTGAGCTTCTCCTCGACCTCGGCGCGCAGCCGCAGCACGGTCCGCTGGACCACCCCGTTGAGCAGCCAGCCCTGCCACCACGACAACACGCTCGCGGCCAGGTAGAGCCCGAGGGCCAGCAGCAGCACCCGGCTCAGGGCGCTGAAGTCGATGCCGACGCCGGGGATCACGTCCATCCGGGCCAGCATGTCGGCGAAGCCGTCGTTGCCGCTGGCCCGGGCCGCCGCGACCGCCTGTTCGGTGGTGGTGCCCGCCGACAACTGCCGGCCGATCACCCCGTTGAAGATCAGGTCGGTGGCGTGACCGAGGATCTTCGGCCCGGCCACGCTGAACCCGACGCTCACCAGGGCGAGGGTGATGATCGCGGCGAGGTGCAACCGGTGGGGGCGCAGCCGGCCGAGCAACCGCCGGGCCGACGGCCCGAAGGTCATCGACTTCTCGGCGGGCATCCCGGCGCCCGCCCACGGCGGGCCGCCGCCCTGGCGACCCGGCGGCAACCGCTTCGGCGTCGGCGTGTCACCGCCGGGCTGCTGCGTGTCGCCCCCGGGCGTCCGCGCGTCGCCGGCCGGCTTCTGCGGGGGTACGGCCGCGGTCCGCGGCTCGTCGGGCTCGCTCATGCCGGCACCTCCGCCGTCTGCTGGGAGGCCACGATCTCGGCGTACGTCGGGCAGCTCTCCAACAACTCCTGGTGTCGTCCCACTCCGACGACCCCCCCGTCCTCGAGCACGATGATCTGGTCGGCGTCCACGATCGTGGAGACCCGCTGGGCCACGATCACCACTGCGGACTGTGCGGTGACCGGGCGCAGTGCCGCCCGCAGCCGCGCGTCGGTGCCAAGGTCGAGCGCGGAGAACGAGTCGTCGAACAGGTAGATCTCCGGTTGCCGGACCAGGGCCCGGGCGATGGCCAGACGTTGCCGCTGCCCGCCGGAGACCGTGCTGCCGCCCTGGGCGATCGGAGCGTCCAGCCCACCGGGCATCTGGGCCACGAAGTCCCGGGCCTGGGCGATCTCCAGCGCCGCCCACAGCTCGTCGTCGGTGGCGTCCGGGTTGCCGTAGCGCAGGTTGCTGGCGACCGTGCCGGTGAACAGGTACGGCCGCTGCGGCACCAGGCCGATGCGCCGCCACAGCTCGTCGGGTGCCAGCTCCCGTACGTCCACCCCGTCGACCAGCACCGCGCCGGCGGTGACGTCGACCAGGCGGGGAATGAGCGACAGCAGGGTCGTCTTGCCCGCGCCGGTGCTGCCGATGATCGCCGTGGTGGTGCCCGGGGAGGCCCGGAAGGAGATGTCCCGCAGCACCGGTTCGACCGCGCCCGGGTACTGGAAGCCCACCCCGCGCAGCTCCAACTCGGCCCTGGTCGACAGCTCCGCCACCGCGTCGGCGGCGGGAACCACCGAGGAGTCGGTGTCCAACACCTCGACGATCCGCTCGGCGCAGACCGCGGCCCGCGGCACCATCATCAGCATGAAGGTGGCCATCATCACGGCCATCAGGATCTGCATCAGGTACTGGAGGAAGGCGGTGAGCGCGCCGACCTGGATCGCGTTCGCGTCCACCCGCTGCGCGCCGAACCAGAGCACCGCCACGCTGGAGACGTTCAGCACCAGCATGACCACCGGGAAGATCAGTGCCAGCAGCCGGCCGGTACGCAGCGCGGTGGCGGTCAGGTCGGCGTTGGCGACGGCGAAGCGGTCCGTCTCGTAGGGCTCCCGAACGAAGGCTCGGACCACCCGGATGCCGGTGATCTGCTCGCGCAGCACCCGGTTGACCGTGTCGATCCGGGTCTGCATCAGCCGGAAACCCGGCACCATCCGGCGGATGATCATGCTGAGCGTGATGGCCAGCACCGGCACGCTGACCAGCATCAGCCAGGAGAGCCCGATGTCCTCGCGCAGCGCCATGAACACGCCGCCAACGCTCATGATCGGCGCGGCGACCAGCATGGTGCAGCTCATCAGGACGAGCATCTGCACCTGCTGCACGTCGTTCGTGTTGCGGGTGATCAGCGACGGTGCGCCGAACCGGGCCACCTCGCGGGCGGAGAAGCGGTTGACGTGCCCGAACAGCGTCGCGCGGACGTCCCGGCCGAAGCCCATCGCGACCCGCGCGCCCAGGTAGACCGCGGCGATCGAGCAGATGATCTGGACCAGGCTGACCAGCAGCATCCAGCCGCCGATGCGCATGATGTAGTCGGTGTCGCCCCGGGCCACGCCCCGGTCGATGATGTCGGCGTTGAGGCTGGGCAGGTAGAGCGACGCCATGGTGCCCACGAACTGGAGCAGCACCACCGCCGTCAACGGTCGTTGGTAGGTGCGCAACTGGTTGCGCAACAGTCGAATCAGCACGCCGGGTCCTCTGGTTCGGTGGGGCGTCCGGTCATCCGCGGGTCGTCCCCGCTGCCGATGACCTCGAGCAGGAACTCCCGGATGATCTGCGCCTTCGCCGGGTCGGCGTCGACCGACGTGAGCGGACGTCCGGAGTGCATCAGCGCGGTGAGGGCGGCCACCCGCTCCCGCCCGGCGGGAGTGATGGCGAGCCGGATGCTGCGCCGGTCGCTGTCGTCGCGCTGCCGCTCGACCAGCCCGTCGCGGGCCAGGGTGTCCACGATGCCGGTCAGGGTCGCCGGGCGTACGAAGCCCTTCTCGGCGACCTTGCGGTGGGGCAGCTCGCCGTGCCGGGCGAGCGTCATCAGGGTCACCATGCCGGCCTGGGTGAGGCCGTGCTCCTCGGCGAGGTAGCGGTTCCACCGCTGCCCGACGAGGTGCCCGGCCACGACCAGGAGCCGGCCGAGCGGCACGTCCTGGAGAGTGACGAGTTCCACGGGAGCAGATTAGCTCCCTGATAGTCAGGGGCCAAACGAAATTGCCGCCGCGGTGGCCACGAACACGATCTGCAGAGCGGTGCGCTGGCCGAGCGGGGTGACCGGTTGCCCCGCCAGGGTCAGTCGCCGGCGGGCGGCCGAGACGTTGGCCGGGAACATCGCGAGCATCAGCAGGCCGAGCCCGACGGCGGCCAGGCGTGCGGTCGCGGGCACCAGCAGGCCGACCGCGCCGGCCAGTTCGAGCACGCCGGTGACGGTGACCAGCAGATCCGGCCGGGGCAGGCCGGGCGGGACCATCGCGATCAGGTCGGTGCGGCGCCGGCCCGCGAAGTGCGCCACGGCGGTCAGCGTGAACATCAGGGCCAGCCCGACCCGCAGCGCGGGGTGCCAGCCGTCCAGCGCGGTGACGCCGGCGAGGCCGGCCAGGCGGGCGAGAGCGGTGCCGGCCAGCAGGGCGATCAGGGGTGCCATCGGGATCCTCCTTCGGGAAACTTGTCACTGGCAAGATTGCCGCGTGGGACGGCATCTTGTCAATGGCAAGATAGGATGGGCGCATGACCGGAACCCGCGCGTACCACCACGGCGACCTACGCCGTGCCCTGCTCGCCGCCGCGGTCGAGGCGATCGAGGAGGTCGGGCCGGCAGCGCTGAGCCTGCGCGACCTGGCGCGCCGGGCCGGCGTCTCGCACGCCGCGCCCGCCCACCACTTCGGCGACAAGGCGGGCCTGCTCACCGCGCTGGCAGCCCAGGGCTTCGACCTGTTGGCGCAGACGCTGAACGGGGCGGGCGGCGACCTGCTGGCCGCCGGTGTCGCGTACGTCGACTTCGCCGTGCGGCACCGCGCGCACTTCGAGGTGATGTTCCGGCCGGAGCTCTACCGGGCCGACGACGCCGAGCTGGTCGCCGCCCGGGAGCGCTCCGGCGCCGCGCTCCGCTCCGGCGTGGGCGGGCTACGGTCCGACGACCCCGGCGCCGACCCCGAGCGGGACGCGCTCGCGGCCTGGTCGATCGTGCACGGCTTCGCCACCCTGTGGCTCGCCGGCGCGCTGCCGCCCCGGGTCGGCGACGACCCACGCGAGGCCGCCCGCGTGGTGGTCAGCCGGCTCTTCAACTGAGCAGTCGGTCCTCGGCGACGAGCGACGGGCGAAGGGCGGGCGGTGGCACCCGCCCGCACCGCAGCCTTTGCTCTGCTTCAATCCGCGCAACAGCCGTCGTCCGCTGTCCGGACAGTGCCTGTTGCGTCCGGTGAAGCAGAGCAAAGGCAAAGAGCAGGGGTACGCCAGCGCCGCCCCGACTGCGCCGCGGGGGCTGGCCGTACCCGAAGCTCACCAACTGGTGGGCAGCGGCATCCCCTCGGTGAAACCGGCGGCGCTCTGCACGCCGACGATCGCCCGCTCGTGGAACTGCGTCAGGTCCCGCGCACCCGCGTAGGTGAAGGCGCTGCGCACCCCGGCGATGATCTCGTCGATCAGGTCCTCGACGCCGGGCCGGGCCGGGTCCAGGTACATCCGCGCCGAGGAGATGCCCTCCTCGAACACCGCCTTGCGGGCCCGGTCGTACGGGCTGTCGTCGGCGGTGCGGGCGCTGACCGCCCGCGCCGAGGCCATCCCGAAGCTCTCCTTGTACCGCCGGCCGTCCGCGTCGGTGTACAGGTCGCCGGGGGACTCGTAGGTGCCGGCGAACCACGAACCGATCATCACGTTCGAGGCGCCGGCGGCGAGCGCGAGCGCCACGTCGCGCGGGTGCCGCACACCGCCGTCGGCCCAGACGTGCCGGCCGAGCTCGCGGGCCGCCGCCGAGCAGTCGAGCACGGCGGAGAACTGCGGTCGACCCACGCCGGTCATCATCCGGGTGGTGCACATCGCCCCCGGGCCGACGCCGACCTTGATGATGTCGGCGCCCGCCTCGACCAGGTCGCGTACCCCCTCGGCGGTGACCACGTTGCCGGCCGCCACCGGCACCCCCGGGTCCAGCTTGCGGACCGCCTGCAGCGCGGAGATCATCCGCGCCTGGTGGCCGTGCGCGGTGTCCACGACCAGCGTGTCCACCCCCGCCTCCAGCAGGGCGGCGGCCTTGCCGGTGACGTCGCCGTTGATCCCGACCGCGGCCGCGATGCGCAGTCGACCCTGGCCGTCCACGGCGGGCGTGTAGAGGGTGGCCCGCAGGGCGCCCTGCCGGGTCAGCACCCCGACCAGCCGGCCGTCGGCGTCCACCACCGGAGCGAGCCGGCGCCGGCCCGCGGAGAGCCGGTCGAAACCGGTACGCGGGTCCGCGTCCGCCGGGACGGTGTGCAGCTCGGTGGACATCACGTGCCGCAGCTGGGCGAACCGGTCCACGCCGACGGTGTCCGCCTCGGTGACCACGCCCAGCGGGCGGCTGGCCTCGTCGACCACGATGACCGCGCCGTGCGAGCGCTTCGGCAGCAGGTGGATGGCGTCACCCACGGTCTCGGTCGGGCCCAGGGTGATCGGCGTGTCGTAGACCAGGTGCCGCTGCTTCACCCAGGCGACGACGTTCGCCACCACCTCGATCGGGATGTCCTGCGGGATCACCGCGATCGCGCCCCGCCGGGCCACCGTCTCGGCCATCCGCCGGCCGGCGACCGCGGTCATGTTCGACACCACCAACGGGATGGTGGTGCCGGTGCCGTCGCCGGTGGACAGGTCGACATCGAGCCGGGAGCCGAGGTCGGAGCGGGCCGGCGCCATGAAGACGTCGGTGTAGGTCAGGTCGTGCGCGGGGGCCGCGCCGTGAAGGAACTGCACCCGGCCATCATTCCCGCTCGTGGCTCATCCAGCCGCCAGTGGTCATGGAAAACACTCCCGCCGCCGCCGGCCCGCGCCCGGTCAACCCAACAGGAGCGCCGCGGCGAGCCCGGCCATCACGACGGCGATGACCGCGTCCAGCACGCGCCAGGCGGCGGTACGGGCGAGCAGCGGCGCGAGGCGGTGCGCGCCGGCGCCGAGCGCGGTGAACCACACCACGCTGGCCAGGGCGGCACCGGCGCCGAAGATCCAGCGGTGCGGGTGCTGCTGGGCCACCCCGCCGAGGAGCAGCACGGTGTCCAGGTAGACGTGGGGGTTCAGGTAGGTGAAGGCGGCGCAGGCGAGCAGGGTCGCCCCCAACGTGGCCGGCGGCCGCTCGGTGGGCAGCAGGGCTCCGGGACGCAGGGCGCGGCGGGCGGCGAGCGCCGCGTAGCAGAGGAGGAACGCCGCCCCGCCCCACCGGATCGCCGTCAACAGCTCCGGCCGGCCCGTCACCAACGTGCCGACCCCGGCGACGCCCGCGGTGATCAGCAGGGCGTCCGACGCGGCGCAGGTGAGCACCACGGGTACGACGTGCTCGCGGCGCAGGCCCTGACGCAGGACGAAGGCGTTCTGGGCGCCGATGGCGACGATGAGGGCGATGGAGATCGAGAAGCCGGCGACGGCGGAGGTGAGCACGGGGACGACGTTAGGGCCGGTGACGAGCACCAGTCCAACTAAAGATTCTGCGGCAACCTAAGCTCTGCTTATGGAAGGTCTCGACTCGGCGCAGCTGCGGACGCTCGCCGCGGTGGTCGCGGAGGGCAGCTTCGAGGCGGCGGCCCGGCTGCTGCACGTCACGCCGTCGGCGGTGAGCCAGCGGATCAAGGCGCTGGAGGAGACGGTCGGCCAGGTGCTGGTCCGCCGGACCCGACCGTGCGTGGCGACCGAGGCGGGCCGCCCGCTGCTGCGCCTGGCCGGCCAGCTCACGCTGCTGGAACGGGAAGCGCTGGCCGACGCCCGAGGTCCGCTGGCCGGCGGCGGCCGCATCCGGGTCGCCGTGGTGGTCAACGCGGACTCGCTGGCCACCTGGTTCCCCGCCGCGCTGGCCCGACTGCCGCAGCGGGCCGGGCTCTCCTTCGACCTGCGGCAGGACGATCAGGACCACACCGCCGAGCTGCTCCGGGACGGTTCGGTGACGGCGGCGGTGACCGCCCAGCGGGAGGCGGTGCAGGGCTGCCGGGTGCTGCGACTTGGCGCCATGCGCTACCGCCCGCTGGCCACGGCGGAGTTCGCGGCGTCCCACTTCGCCGACGGGTTCACCCCGTCCGCGGTGGCGGGTGCGCCGCTGGTCGTGTTCGACCGCAAGGACCGGGTGCAACACCGCTTCATCCGCGCGCTGGCGGGCCGCCCGCTCGACCCGCCGGTGCACTACGTGCCGTCGGTGCCGGCCTTCAGCGAGACCATCCGGCTCGGGCTGGGCTGGAGCCTGGTGCCGGAACAGATCGCCGAGGCCGACCTGGCCGCCGATCGCTGTGTGGACCTCGCGCCGGGCCGGCACCTGGACGTCCCGCTCTACTGGCAGCACTGGCGGCTGGAGTCGGACGTACTGAACGCCCTGACCGCCGCCGTCCGCGCGGTCGCCGCGGAGACCCTCCGCTGACCGCCGGACAGCTCAGGCGATGGTGCAGATGCTCGCCCCCGCGGTGATCACGGCACCGACCTCGGCGGTGAGCCCGCTGACCGTGCCGGCCTTGTGCGCGTGCAGCGGCTGCTCCATCTTCATCGCCTCCAGCACGACCACCAGGTCGCCCTCGGCAACGGTGTCGCCGTCCGCCACCGCGATCTTGACGATCGTGCCCTGCATCGGCGAGGTGAGCGTGTCGCCGCTGACCTGGGCGCCGGCCCTGGTGCCACCACCGCGCCGGGTCGGCTTGCGGGCGGCCGGCGCGGCGGTGGTCGTACCCCCGCCGAAGCCGGCGGGGAGGCTGACCTCCAGCCGCTTGCCGCCCACCTCGACCACGACGGTCTCGCGCTCGGCCGGCGCCTCGGTGGCGCCGGCGGCGGCGGCGAACGGCGGCACGGTGTTGTGGAACTCGGTCTCGATCCACCGGGTGTGCACGGTGAACGGTTCGGCGGTGAACGCGTCGTCCCGCACCACCAGGCGGTGGAACGGCAGCGCGGTGGCCATCCCGTCGACCACCATCTCGTCCAGTGCCCGGCGGGCCCGCTCCAGCGCCTCGGCCCGCGTCTCACCGGTGATGATGACCTTGGCCAGCAGGGAATCGAAGTTTCCGCCGATCACGTCGCCGGCCGAGATGCCGGTGTCGACCCGGACGCCGGGGCCGGTGGGCAGCCGCAGCGCGGTGACGGTGCCCGGGGCGGGCAGGAAGTTGCGGCCCGGGTCCTCGCCGTTGATCCGGAACTCGATGGAGTGCCCGCGCGGCGTCGGGTCCTCGGTGATCCGCAGCTTCTCGCCGTCGGCGATCCGGAACTGCTCGCGGACCAGGTCGATGCCGGCGGTCTCCTCGGTGACCGGGTGTTCGACCTGGAGCCGCGTGTTGACCTCCAGGAAGGAGATGGTGCCGTCCACGCCGACCAGGTACTCCACGGTGCCGGCGCCGTGGTAGCCGGCCTCGCGGCAGATCGCCTTGGCGCTGTCGTGGATCTGGGCCCGCTGGGCGTCGGTGAGGAACGGCGCGGGAGCCTCCTCGACCAGCTTCTGGTGTCGCCGCTGCAACGAGCAGTCCCGGGTGCCCACCACGATCACGTTGCCGTGCTGGTCGGCGAGGACCTGCGCCTCGACGTGCCGCGGCTGGTCCAGGTACCGCTCCACGAAGCACTCGCCCCGGCCGAACGCCGCGACCGCCTCCCGGGTGGCCGACTCGAACAGCTGGGGGATCTCCTCCATGGTCCGGGCCACCTTGAGCCCGCGCCCGCCGCCACCGAAGGCGGCCTTGATGGCGACCGGCAGGCCGTGGTCCACGGCGAACGCCATCACCTCGTCCGGGTTGGCCACCGGGTCGGGGGTGCCGGGGACGAGCGGCGCGCCGGCGCGCTGGGCGATGTGCCGGGCGGTGACCTTGTCACCCAGGTCGCGGATCGCCTGCGGGGTGGGGCCGATCCAGGTCAGCCCGGCGTCGATGACCGCCTGGGCGAAGTCGGCGTTCTCGGAGAGGAAGCCGTAGCCGGGGTGCACGGCGTCGGCGCCCGCCCGGGCGGCCACGTCGAGCAGCTTGTCGATGCGCAGGTACGTCTCGGTCGCGCTGTCCCCGCCGAGCGCGTACGCCTCGTCCGCGAGCGTGGCGTGCAGGGCGTCGCGGTCGGAGTCCGCGTACACGGCGACACTGCCCAGGCCGGCGTCGCGGCAGGCGCGAATCACCCGGACGGCGATCTCGCCGCGGTTGGCGATGAGTACCTTGCGCACCTTCGTGGCTCCTCCCGGCAGGTTACTGACCGGGAGTGTATCGGCCACCCTGGTGGCCCTAACGATCGCTCAGTGTGGGATGCCGCACTGTACCGAAGCGCTCTAATCAAACTTGCCTATTACGCTTGTCCGGTGTCTGCGACTCGGATGATGATCCTCGGCCTGGTGCGGTGGATGCAGCCCGTGCACGGCTACGACGTGCGCCGCGAGCTGCTGAGCTGGAGCGCCGACAAGTGGGCGAACGTGCAGCCCGGCTCGATCTATCACGCGCTGCGCAAACTCACCGAGGAGGGCCTCCTCCGCGCCGTCGCCACCGAGCAGGTCGGCTCCCGCCCCGCGCGCACCACCTACGAGGTGACCCCCAAGGGCGAGGACGAGTTCGAGACGCTGCTGCGCAGCCTCTGGTGGAACTTCACCGAGCCAGTGGACCCGTTCACGGCCGCGTTCTCCTTCCTGCCCGCGATGCCGCGGTCCGAGGCATCGGCGGCCCTGCGCAACCGCGCCAACCTGCTGCGCGCCGGCATCGAGTCGATGCGCGCCTCGCTGGAGTCGGACTGGGTGCGCAACACCAAGCCGGTGCACGTCGGGTGGATGTTCGAGCTCTGGTCGGCCCGGGCGGAGGCGGAGATGGCCTGGTGCGAGCGGGTCGCCGAGAAAATCGATTCCGGAGTGTCGTACCTGCCTGCTGAGCTGGAGAACGCCGAGGGCTGGCCGCAGTGGAGGGACGGGGCTCCCGACGGGACTGCCGACGCGAAATAATCAACGTTGACCATAAGAGTTATATCGCGTTAGCCTGCTGACGGCACAGCGGGGGAGTGCGCCGTCCGGCGTCGTCCCCTTCGACGGCCGGCCCGGCCGGCCCGGACGACCAGGAGCAGAGATGATCGAGACCAGGGGGCTGCGGAAGTCGTTCCGCTCCCGCGCGGGTCGAGAGACGAAGACGGTGGACGCCGTGCGGGGCGTCAACCTCGAGGTCGCCGAGGGTGAGATCTTCGGCTTCCTCGGCCCCAACGGCGCCGGCAAGACCACCACGCTGCGGATGCTCGCCACGCTGATCGAGCCGGACGGCGGCGAGGCCACCATCGCCGGCGCCGACCTGCGCAAGGCCCCGGCCGAGGTGCGCCGCCGGATCGGCTACGTCCCGCAGGGCGGCAGCACGTGGGACGAGTCGACCGCCCGCGAGGAGCTGGTGCTGCATGCCCGGATGTACGGCATCAGCAAGGCCGACGCACAGCGCCGCGCCGCCCGCGCGCTGGACGCCTTCCAGCTCACCGAGTACGCCGACCGCAAGTGCAAGACCTACTCCGGCGGCCAGCGCCGGCGGGTGGAGATCGCCCTCGGCATCATCCACGAGCCGAAGATCGTCTTCCTCGACGAGCCGACCACCGGCCTCGACCCGCAGAGCCGCGCGCACATGTGGGACGAGATCCGGCGGCTGCGCCGCGACGGGATGACCGTCTTCATCACCACCCACTACCTCGACGAGGCCGACGCGCTCTGCGACCGGATCGCGATCATGGACAACGGCGAGGTGGTCGCGGAGGGCACCCCGGCCGAGCTCAAGCGGGAGATCTCCGGCGACGTCGTGCTGGTCGGCCTCGACCTGGCCGCGACCCCGCAGGCCGCCCAGTCGCTCGACGGCGAGCCGTACGTCAACAAGCTGGAGACCGTCGACGAGGGCGGTCTGCGCCTCTACGTCGACGAGGGTGCCACCGCCATCCCGCAGGTGCTGCGCAGACTCGACCAGGCCGGGCTGGACCTGCGCTCGATCGAGCTGCACCGGCCCAGCCTGGACGACGTCTTCCTGACCAAGACCGGCCGCTCGCTGCGCGAGTCCTGACCACCCGGAGACGACTCATGAAATTCGCCCGTGACACGTGGCTGATCTTCCAGCGGCAGACCCAGCTGCTGCTGCGCAACCCGGTCTGGGTCTTCGTCGGCGTGTTCCAGCCGGTGATGTACCTGCTGCTCTTCGCCCCGCTGCTCAAGCCGGCGCTGAACGCGCCCACCCAGGCCGCCGCCTACAAGATCTTCGTACCCGGTCTGCTGGTGCTGCTGGCCATCTTCGGCGGCCTGTTCCAGGGCTTCGGCCTGATCGCCGAGCTGCGCGCCGGGGTCATCGAACGCTCCCGGGTCACCCCGATCAGCCGGCTCGCCCTGCTGCTCGGCCGCTCGCTGCGCGACGTGCTCTCGCTCATCGTGCAGGCGGTCATCATCACCCTGCTGGCGCTCCTGTTCGACCTGCGGGTGTTCATCGGTGACCTGCTGCTGGCGTACCTGATGCTCGCCCTGATCGCGCTGATGACCTCGGCCGTCTCGTACGGCGTCGCGCTCAAGGTCAAGAGCGAGGACGCGCTGGCCCCGCTGATGAACACGGTGGCGCAGCCGGTGCTGCTGCTCTCCGGCATCCTGCTGCCCCTGACCTTCGCCCCCGGCTGGTTGCAGGCCATCGCCGACTGGAACCCGTTCTCCTGGGCGGTCGACGGCACCCGGGCGCTGTTCGCCGGTGACCTGGGCAGCGACAAGGTCTGGCAGGGCCTGACCATCACCGCGGTGCTCGCCGCAGCGGGGGTCGTCTGGGCGGCACGCCAGTTCGCCCGCAGCGTCCGCTGACGTTCCTCGTTCTTCCCGGAAATCGGGGTTCCCTCCCGCAGGAGGGCGCCCCGATTTCCCCGTTCAGCGGTCCTCAGCGCACCCGGGCGAGGGTCAGGCCGTCCGCGATCGGCAGCA
The DNA here is from genome assembly GCF_040678715.1 of Micromonospora sp. NPDC049301. NCBI lineage: Bacteria > Bacillati > Actinomycetota > Actinomycetes > Micromonosporales > Micromonosporaceae > Micromonospora > Micromonospora sp. NPDC049301. The sequence goes on from NZ_JBFAQO010000001.1 coordinate 1,032,740, forward strand.
TCACCGGGTCGACCCGTACGTCGGCGAGGACCTCGTCGTTGAACGCGGCGATGGCCCGGTCGTTGGCGTCCCGCGGCGCGATCACCCTGCCGCCGCGCAGCACGTTGTCGACGGCGATCACCCCGCCCGGCCGCATCCGCGGCACCAACTCCGACCAGTAGACCGGGTAGCCGGTCTTGTCCGCGTCAATGAACGCGAAGTCCAGGTACCGCTCGTGCGGCAGCTCCCGCAGCCGGTCCCCGGCCGGGCCGATCCGCAGGTCGATCCGGTCCTGCACGCCGGCGCGAGCCCAGTAGCGCCGGGCGATGCCGGTGAACTCCTCGGAGATGTCGAAGCAGGTCAGCCGCCCACCGTCGGGCAGCCCACGGGCGATCGCCAGCGACGAGAGCCCGGTGAACGTGCCGACCTCGACGGCCTGCCGTACGTCGAGCAGCCGGGTGAGGAAGGTCAGGAACGCGGCCTGTTCCGGAGCCACCTGCATCGTGGCGTGCTCCGGCAGCACCGACCGGGTCTCCTCGGCCAGGTCCCGGATGATCTCGTCCGGCGGGCTGCCGTGCGCTACCAGGTACGCGTGCAGCTCGTCGGTGAGCGGGATCGATTTGGTGGTCATGAACGGACGTTACCGAGCGGCTCGACCGACTGGCCGCCCGGCGCGACCTTCGTCCACAGATCCGTGATCCGCAGGCCCAGCTCGGCGAGGAGACGACGCAGCAGCGGCATCGACAGCCCGACCACCGTCCCCGGGTCACCCTCGATCCGCTCCACGAACGGGCCGCCCAGCCCGTCGATGGTGAACGCGCCGGCCACCGCCAACGGCTCGCCGGTGGCCACGTACGCGGCGATCTCGTCGTCGCTGATGTCGGCGAAATGGACGATGGTCGAGGCGACGGCCTCAGCGCGCCGCCCGGAGACAACGTCGATCAGGCAGTGCCCGCTGTGCAGGACGCCGCTGCGCCCCCGCATCCGCTGCCAACGCCGGGTGGCGTCCGCCGGATCCGCCGGCTTGCCGAGGATCTCCCCGTCGAACGCGAGCACCGAGTCACAGCCGATCACCAACGTCCGCTGGTCGGTGGCCGGGCTCAGCCGGGTCAACACGGCCTGAGCCTTGCGCCGTGCCAGCTCCAGGCACAGCTCCTCGGCCCGATCGGTCACCACCAGAGACTCGTCCACCCCACTGACCAGCACGTCCGGCTCGATGCCGGCGGCCTGGAGCGACTTGCGACGGGCAGGGCTCGCCGAGGCGAGCACGAGACGGAGCGGCAGGGATGCAGACACCCGACCGACGTTACCGGCTCACCGCCCCCACCACGACCACCCGACCCGCCCTGTAGGCGCGGCGGCCCAGGGCGTCGGGCCCGCGACACCACTGATCCCGAGTGGATCACGGGCCGTCGACCGGTCAGCGACTGATGCGGGGCGGCGGATCGTCGCGGCGCCTTCGCCGCACAACCAGCGCCCACCCGACACCAGCGGCCATGATCACCCCGAGCGTGGCCAGGCCGCGCACGGTCGCCCCGTTGTCGTCGCTGCCCGGCCGAGCCCCGGCTGTCGTGGTTGGGCCACCACCGGTCGGCGCGCTCGCCGACTCGAACCCCAGTGGGGGTACGTCCGCCGTCAGCGCCGCCACCAGGTCGATCACGCCATAGCCGTACTCGTCGTCACGCCCGGGCGGACCCTTGTCGATGGCGGTCGCCGTCAGGCGGTGTGCCACCTCCTGCGCGGGCAGGTAGGGGTACTTGGACCTGATCAACGCCGCCGCCCCCGCCACGATCGCCGTCGCGTCGGAGGTGCCAGTGCCTTTGCGGTACTTGCCGTTGAGGCTCGTGCTGTAGATGTCTACCGCCGGCGCAACCACGTCGATCTCGGGACCGGTCACCGAGACAGCAGCATGGTTCCCGTTCCGGTCGACGCCGCCGACAGCGATAACGCCCGGATAGGCCGCGGGAAAGCTGACGGATTGATCGCGTGGCCTATTACCTGCCGCTGCCACGATGAGGATATCCGCCCGGATTGCGGCCTCGACGGCTCGTCGTAAATTGGGGTTCGGTCCAGCAACAGAAGAGACGCTGACGACTTCGGCACCACGTGTGATGGCATATTGTATCCCGTCGGCAAGATTATCGCTGTCGCCCTCTGTGTCGGAAATTTGGATGCGGATAGGGAGGATGCTGGCTTCAGGGGCGAGGCCAAGGGCTCCTGTGGTGTTGCTACGTCCATGAGCAGCAATTAGTCCTGCCATGCCAGTCCCGTGGCTGCTCGCATCCGCTCGACCGTCGCCGGTGCCGTCGGAGATGATGTCAGTACCCGGCCTCAGATTGTTCTGCAGGTCAGGATGTTTCTCCACACCTGTGTCTGGCAGAGCCACAGTAACGCCCTTGCCTCGACTAATTTTCTGGGCTTCAACGGTATGAAGATAACCAAGATGCCACTGGTCGCTGCGGATTAACTCCACACCCTGCGGATCAGGCGTGGCAGGCGCACGCAATGGGAGTGGCAGCAGGAGGACGCTCAGACTGGTCAGGACCGTCCACGCGGCATGGGGTTTACCGGCCAATGGCGGGGCCAGGATCGATTGGGTCCTGTTTATCACTCGGCCGGACCACAGGGTCGACACCCTTGGTGGTCTCCCATGGATGGTCAGGATCCCAAGGATGTCGCTCATCGCGCTGGGTTTCCCGAGTGTTCGGACGAGACACGCCATTACCTGAGGGGTTGATGTTCGGAGCACCGCCGAAGGGCGTAAACCCGTGTGGCAAACCGGGACCGCGGCCACTACCGGGTCGGGATCCCGCTCCGCCTGTAGGCCCAGTGCCGGCGCCTCCGCCGCCTATTACGCCGCCGACTGGGTTGATACGACGAGGTGGGGTGCTTCCGCCTGGTTGGCCAATCCCGGTTCCCGGGACCCCTCCAATGAGGCCGCCTGGAGGCATTGGACGTGGTTGTACAGGTGGTGTTGCGTGGGGCGGCGTTGCATTGCCTCCGCCCGAGCGGTTGACGGGATAGGGCTGGGAGTCAAGGACCCCAGAGGGACGGGTAAGTGGTGGGATGCCGGGCGATAGGGGTGGCGCCCCGAGGCTGGGGGTTGGGCCCGCTGGCGTTGGTGCCGTGGGGCCAAGACCTGGACCGGTGTTTGCGGGCGCGGCTGCTAGCCCGCTGCCCGCTGCGCCGAGCACGGGCCCGGAGCCCGGGACATTCGGCGGCGGCACGGGTTGAATAGTTGCCCGCGGCCGGGCTGCGGGAGATGTCGGCGCAGGCACCGGCACGATTGGAGGAATGATAGGGGCGGCAACTCCGCCGTACACATCTGAGTTCGCCTGGTCGGCGACTGGTTTGACCCTTGGCGGTGGGGGTGGTTTTTGGAGGGTGGCTTGGGCTTGTTGGAGTTCGCCGCTGAGGTTGAACATCATGCCCCGCGCCTGCGCGTTCAGCCGTTCCAGTTCGGCGTCGGTCACCGGTGACTGCGTGACCCGGCTGCCCATGACCGCTTTCGGGTCGGCGGCCGTCGCCTCGTACGCCTGCTTCTGCTGGAGCTTGGTCGCGTACTCCTCATAGACCTTGCGCAGTTCGGCGCGGGTGGTGCCGATGGCCTGGGTGGCGGCGGAGAGAGCGGTGTAGTTGGCCGCGGCGGCGTCGTGGGTGTGCCGCACCTTGTCGATCAGCTCGTCGAGCTGGGCGAGGTACGTGCGGGAGGCGGCGCTGGTCTCGGGTGGCCACGCCTCGGCGAGCCCGCGCCGGTACTCCTGGAGCCGGCCGAGGTGGATCTGGGCCAGGTCGCAGACCTTGCGCCAGCCGCCGACCTGCTTCCAGTGGTTGGTGGTGTCGTGGTCCTGTAGGCACGCCCACATGCTGTTGACGTCCATCAGTTGCCAGTCGGTGACGCCGGAGGTGCGGCTGTTGCCCCGTTCGATCACGGCAGCACCACCGGCCGTCCGCCGTCGGGGCCGGTCGGGTCGGGCAGCATCGGTGTCCGGCTGCCGGGCAGGACGGTGCCCGGGTCGGCGAGTGCCCGCTGGACGTCCACCAGGCGGGCGGCGGAGAAGGCGTCGGCGTCCGAGTACTGGGTGGCGACGCGGTCGGCGACGGCGGCCAGGTGGCCGGTGGCACCTCGGACGGCGTAGACCATGTCGGCGGTGGCCTGCTGTGTCTCGTGGTGGGCGTGCAGGAAGGTGACCAGCTCGATGAAGGCGTCGCACGGGTTGGGCAGTTGGGCGGACATGTCGTCGGCGATGTACGACAGGTGTGGCGCGTAGTTGCCTTCGACCTCGGCGGCGAGCCGGTCGGCGAACTCCCGGAGCTGTCGGATGTCGGCCTCGATGCCGCCGTAGTTGCGCAGCCAGGGCGCTGGCCCGTCCTCTTCGGGGATCATCGATCCTCCCTACCCGTCACGGCACCGTTTCCCTGAGTGAGGTTAACGGCTGGGAGCGCACCTGGCAGCCCCCGCGCGGCAGGTCGGGTCAGCGGGGCAGGCCGGCGGAGCGCCATCCGCCCGGGCCGGCCGTGGATGCCGTGCCGGCAGGGCGACCGCTGCGCGCCCAGGCGGACGTCGCCACCGGTTCGGGGGCGGCGGCCGGGCGGGAACGGACGACGATCGCCCCCACCAGGGCGGCCAGTTCCTCGGCGGTGGGCACGCCGCGGACGACCCGGAACAGCGGCTCTTCGGCAGACATGACGCCAGGGTACGCGTCGCGAAGTTACGGGGAACGCAGAGTGGCGTGCCGGCGGTGTGACGATCAGCGGGTCCGGGTACCGTCTCACCGATGTCGAACGCGCTTCCCCAACTCGTCGCTGACCGATACCGGCTTCTGTCGCCGCTCGGCCAGGGTGGCATGGGTCGGGTGTGGAAGGCGCGCGACGAGGTGTTGCACCGGGACGTCGCCATCAAGGAGTTGGTGCCGCCGCCCGGTCTCACCGACGAGGAACGCCGCGAGATGCGGGAGCGGTCGCTGCGCGAGGCGCGGGCCATCGCCCGCCTCAACCACATCAACGTGGTCCGCATCTTCGACGTGCTCCGCACCGACGGGGATCCGTGGATCGTCATGGAGTACGTGGCGTCCAGGTCGTTGCAGGACACTCTCGCCGAGGACGGGCCGGTGTCGCCGGCCCGCGCGGTCGAGATCGGCCTCGGTGTGCTGGGTGCCCTCAACGCCGCGCACAAGGCGGGCGTCATGCACCGCGACGTCAAGCCGGGCAACGTGCTGCTCGGCGACGACGGCCGGGTGGTGCTGACCGATTTTGGTCTGGCCACCATCCCGGGTGACCCGAACGTCACCCGCACCGGCATGGTCCTCGGTTCGCCGGCGTACATCTCGCCGGAGCGTGCGCGGGAGGGCACCGCGGGGCCGGAGGCCGACCTGTGGTCGCTGGGCGCGACGCTCTACGCGGCGGTCGAGGGCAAGTCGCCGTACGCGCGGCCGTCGGCGATCGCCACGCTTGCCGCGCTGGCCACCGAGCCGATGCCGCCGCCGAAGAACGCCGGCCCGCTCAAGCCGGTGCTCAACGGGCTGCTACGCAAGGACCCGAACGAGCGGATCAACGCCGAGGTGGCGGAGCGGCTGCTGCGTCGCGCCGGGGGCAAGCGGGCGCGCGGCATCTCGCTGCTCGATGGCGTACGCCGGCCCGGGCCGAACGGTCCGCGCGAGCCGCGCCCGCCGCTGGTGCCGGCGCCGCGACCCGCCGAGGAGCGGGCCGACCACCCGGTGTCGCCGCCCGCGCCGGGCACCCCGCCGGCCGCCGCGGCCGCGACCTCCACGAGTGACGCCACACCGACGGCCGTCGTGCCCTCCGCGCCCGACGCCGACCCGACCGCGCCCGTGCCGGCCGAGCCGACCGCCACCATCGACCAACCGGCCACGTCCGAGGCTGAGCCGACCGCGAAGGTGGCGGCCGCGCCCGAGGCACCGGCCGACGGTACGACGGACGCCGACGACGAGCCGACCGCAGTCGACGGCCCGCCCGTGGCGCCGGAACAGCGCAGGCCGCCGGCCCCGACGTCGGTCATGCCCCCGGTCAGCCCCGCCGGGCGCGCGGCGGTGCCGCTGTCGGACGGTACGAAGCCGAACAACACCCGGCGCAACCTGCTGATCGGGGCCGTGGTGGCCCTGCTGCTGATCGGCCTCGTGGTGATCGTGCCGCTGCTCACCAAGGGTGAGGACGAGACACCGCAGGCCGATCCGACGACCGGCGTTGGCGCGACCTCGGCTCCGGCCCAGACGACGGCGCCGGCGGTGCCCCCGCCCACCAGCGGCGCCCCCAGCCCGACGCCGTCGGCCACCCCGTCGGTCGACCCGAACGTCCTGCCGGCGGGTTGGAAGCTGCACCGGGACCCGGCCGGCTTCGCCCTGCCACTGCCGGACGGCTGGTCGCGCCGGCAGGTCGACGGCAGCACGGTCGTCTTCAGCCAGAACAACGGGCCGGGTGAGCTGCTGGTGCAGTGGACCCCCACGCCGGCGAAGGACGCGGTCAAGGACTGGCAGGAGCAGGAGCCGAACCGCAAGAGTCGCGTCAACAACTACCAGTACCTCAGCATCAAGCCGTGCAACTTCTGGAAGACCTGCGGGGACTGGGAGTGGCTGGAGACCCGGGACGGGACGCGGATCCACGTTCGTAACCGTGGGTTCGTGACGGCCAGCAACCGGGGCTACGCGCTGCGGTGGGAGATCGCGGAGAAGGACTGGCAGGCCAACCTGCCGAACTTCGACCGGATCGCCAAGGGCTTCGTGCCCGACCGCAGGGACTGATCGCCGGCGCGAAATCCGTTCGCATGACCTTGCGTCGTTCGGGGTATCTGATCTCCGACGACGGAAGGAGGTACGACATGAGTCACCGACGGAGGGATGCCCGGCCCCGGCTGGCGCTGTGGATGCTCGTCGCGCTCGGCGACGCCGCCCTGCTGCTGGTCAGCGCGGGAATCTGGGCGCTCATCGCACTGCTCAGCGTCGTGACCGTTGCCGTCTGCGGGGTGGCTGCCTGGCGGTTGACCCGGCGGGGCGCTCTGGCCGGTGAGGACGTTCCGGTCGTGGTGCCGGCCATGAGCCGACGGCGAGCCTGACCCGTACCGGTGGCGTGGCGGCAGCCGGACCGATTGTCGACCGTGAGGTGACAGCCGATCCCGCTGCCGCCAACCGCCTCCCCAGGCGGATCGGGCGGACCGGCCCGATCAGGTGTTGTTGGCCAACGCGATCAGTCGGCTGCGGTCACCGTTCCAGTAGTTGCGGTCCACGTTGCCGCTGATCCCGGAGACGGCGCCGGTGCTGGTGTACTGCCAGAAGCTCCACACCGGCGCGCCGGCCGGCAGGGCGCCGGGGGTGCTCGCCCAGCGGGCCAGCCAGAGCGGGTGGTTCGCCCACGGGCCGGTCCAACTGCCGGTGCACTGGTTCCAGAAGCTGGTCGTGGTGTAGATGACCGCGTAGCGGCCGGTGCGGGAGCGGTACGTGTTCAGGAAGTCCTGGACCCAGTTGCGCATCCCGGTGGTGCTGAGGCCGTAGCAGTAGCCGCCGGCGTACGGGTTGGCCTCCAGGTCCAGCGCGGCGGGGAGGGTGCGGCTGTCCGCCGACCAGGCGCCGCCGTTGGAGGCCAGGTAGTTGGCCTGGGTCGAGCCGGCGGAGATGTTGGGCCGGGCGAAGTGGTACGCCCCGCGGATCACCCCGGCGTTGTACGCGTTGACGTAGTTGGCGTTGAAGTTCGGGTCCTTGTAGCTGGTGCCCTCGGTGGCCTTGATGAAGGCGAACTCGATGCCGGCGTTGCGCACGCTCGTCCAGTTGATGGTGCCCTGGTAGCGGGAGACGTCGACGCCGGCCGTGGTGGCGGCGGCTGCCGGTCCGGCGGTAGCGACCAGGGTCGCCGCCGCGGTGGCGAGGAGGGTGAGGCCGGCCGCGAGCACGCGGCGCAGCGCTGATCTGGTACGGGCCATGGCTGCCTCCAGGGATGTCGTTCTATTGACGCCCATCTTTGGAGATAACTGCCCTAGATCACAAGAGTTGCTGAAGAAACTTTCATCGACGGTGTCAGTTGCTCCCGTGGCCGGAGCGGAACGGGTCAGCGCAGGGCGGCGGGCCGGTGGCCGGGGACCGACACCGGAACGCCGCCGGTAGGCTCGCGCCCCATGATGTCGATCGACGGGCTGGGCGACCTGTGGGACACGCTGTTCGGCGCGCAGCCGGACCCGCCCCCGCTGCTGGTGCTGATCACCGCGGCCGTCGCGCTGGTGGTGGTCAGCACCCGACTGCCGTGGCGGGTCGCCCGCAACGCCATCACCATCGCCCACGAGGGCGGGCACGCCCTGGTCGCCCTGCTCACCGGCCGTAAGCTGCGCGGCATCCGGTTGCACTCGGACACCTCCGGGCTGACGCTCTCGGCCGGCCGGCCCAGCGGGCCGGGCATGATCCTCACCCTGCTGGCCGGCTACGTCGCCCCACCGCTGGTCGGCCTGGCCGGGGCCTGGCTGCTCGGCGGCAACCGGATCACCCTGCTGCTCTGGGTCGCGGTGGCGCTGCTGCTCGCCATGCTGGTCATGATCCGTAACGCCTTCGGCGTGGTGTCGCTGCTGGTCACCGGTGCCGTGGTGCTCGCCGTCTCCTGGTACGCCACCCCGCAGGTGCAGGCCGCATTCGCGTACACGGGGGTGTGGTTCCTGCTGCTCGGTGGGGTGCGGCCGGTGGTGGAGCTGCAACAGCTGCGCTCCCGCGGCCGGATGCCCGCCTCCGACGCCGACCAGCTCGCCGGGCTCACCCCGTTCCCGGCGTTCTTCTGGGTGCTCGTCTTCGCCCTGGTCAACCTGGTCGCACTGGTCGCCGGCGCGCTGCTGCTCGCCGGCCCGATCCTCACCGACGCCGGTCTGACGGTCTGACCTCGCGCCCGCCCGAGGTGGCGCCGGCGGGCAGAATGAGGCCATGCGATACGTGATCATCGGGGCGGGCGCGGTCGGCGGGACCATCGGCGTACGGCTGGCGGAGGCCGGCCGGGACGTGACCCTGGTGGCCCGGGGCGCGCACCTTGACGCGATCCGCGAGCGGGGCCTGACCCTGCGCCAGCCCGACGGCGAGGTCACCGCCCGGCTCGCCGCCGTGGACCGCCCCGGTGACCGGCCGCTACCGGCAGACACGGTGCTGGTCCTGACCGTCAAGTCGCAGGACACCGCGGGCGCGCTGGCCGCCTGGGTGGACGCGCCGGTGGCCGGCGGCGGCACGGCGGGTGAGCGGCTGCCGCTGGTCACCGCGCAGAACGGGGTGGCCAACGAGCGAGCCGCGCTGCGGCTCTTCGCCGCGGTGCACCCCGTGTGCGTCTGGCTGCCGGCCACCCACCTGGACCCGGGCGTGGTGGTGGCCAACGGCCACCCGCACCCGGGAATGCTGCACGTCGGGCGGTACCCGGCCGGCGCGGACGACACCGATCAGGCGATCGCCGCCGATCTGACCGCCGCCGGGTTCGTCGCCCCGGTCCGGCCGGACGTGCTGCGCTGGAAGTACGGCAAGCTGCTCAACAACCTCGGCAACGGCCTGCAGGCGCTGCTCGGGCAGGACATCCCGGACGCCCTGGCCGAGCGGGTACGCGCCGAGGGCGTCGCCGCGCTCGCCGCCGCGCGCATCCCGCACACCTCCCCCGAAGAGGAGCGGGCCGAACGCGGCGACCTGGTTCAGCAGCGCCCGGTCGACGGCGCGGGCCGTTCCGGCGGCTCCACCTGGCAGAGCCTGGCCCGAGGCACCGGCTCGACCGAGGTCGACCACCTCAACGGTGAGATCGTGTTGCTCGGCCGGTTGCACGGCGTACCGACGCCGGCCAACGTGGCCGTGCAGCGCGCGGTGCGCCGGGCGGCCCGGGAGGGGATCGGGGCCGGCGCGTTCCCACTCGCCGAGCTGGAGAAGATGATCGCCTGACCGGGGCAACCGACGGCCCCGCCCGGCGCGTGTTCCCTGCGACCGACACGGGGAGGTAGCGGGTGCCGGACGTCGACGGGTTCGACGAGTTCTACCGGGGGAGCCGGCAACGGCTGCTCGGTTTCGTCTACGCGCTCACGGGTGATCGGGTCGAGGCGCAGGACGCCGTGCAGGAGGCGTACATCCGGGCGTGGCAGCGCTGGTCGACGGTCAGCCGGTACGACGACCCGGAGGCGTGGGTGCGGGTGGTGGCCAGCCGGATCGCCGTGAGCCGGTGGCGCAGCCTGCGCAGTCGCGCCCGCGCGTACCTGCGGCACGGGGCCACCGAGGCCGTCCCCGGCCCGGGCACCGACACCGTCGAGGTGGTCGCCGCGCTGCGTCGGCTGCCCGAGGAGCAGCGCACGGCCATCGCTCTGTACTACCTGATGGGCATGCCGGTCGCGGAGGTGGCGCGGGAGACCGCGGCCCCGGTGGGCACGGTCAAGGCCCGACTCTCCCGGGGGCGCACCGCGCTCGCCGGGCTACTCGCCGTCTCTGACCTCGAGGAGGCTACCGATGCGTGAGGACCTGGCATTCATCGAGCGGGTCCACCGGGATCTGGGGGACGTGCGGTGGCCGGAGCCGCAGGAGATCCGGGCCGTGGCCCGGCGGCGCAGCCGACGGAGGGTCGTGCTGGCGGCGGTCGTGGTGCTCGCCATGGCAACGGGGACGGCGTACGCCAGCGCGGGACGACCACCGGTTCCGCCCACGGACACGGCGGGACCGGCCGAGACAGCCGGCAGGACCGAGATCCCGCCGTACTCCCTGCTGTCGTCGGCCGAGGTTCCCGTCCCGACCGGCGTGCAGCTCGGCGACGCGGGCCTCGGCGAGCTGGTGCGGCTGGATCCGCTGCTGGAGCGCTGCGGTGGCGAGCAGAACCTGCCAGCGGTCGACGCTGCCTCCCGCTACTCGCGGTCGCTCACCCTGCTGTCGCGGACGGACGGCCGCTCGCCGGTGCGGACGGTGCTCAGCCAGGACGTCTACCGGCTTGACCCGAGGGTGGGCGGGCGGCTGTTCGGTTCGTTGCGGATGCTGCTCGACGCCTGCCGCGAGTGGCGTCTCGTCGGGTCCACCGTGGTGGCCGGCGAGCCGACGCCGAGCGAGACCCTGCACCGGTGGGAGACGCCGGCGAGCGATTTCGCCGGCGACGAGTCGATGCTGGTGCGCCACGTGTCGCTCGCTCCACGCGGCCGGCCCGATGGAAGGGAGCTGGTTCCGGCCGAGCTGGTCGAGGTCACCGTCGTGGTCCGGGTCGGCGACCTGGTGACGGTGCTGGTGCCGGGCCCCGATGCCGTCGCGGACCGGGTGGACGGCACCGGATTCAGCTACGCCGACCTGGAGGCCCTGGGCCGAACGGCCGCCTACCGGATGTGCGTCGCCGCCAACCCACCCTGCTGACGGCACACCACTCTTTCCTGGTTGTCGTGCCCTCCACTGTGGTCAGGAGGCCACGACAACCAGGAACAGGCGTGCAGCAGAAACGCGGTCAGAGCGGGATGTTGCCGTGCTTCTTCGGCGGGAGGGTCTCGCGCTTGGTGCGCAGGACGCGCAGTGCACGGACGATCTGGGTCCGCGTCTCGTGCGGCGGGATCACCGAGTCGACGTATCCGCGCTCGGCGGCCACGTACGGGTTGGCGAGGGTGTCCTCGTACTCGGCGATCTTCTCGGCCCGAACGGCCGCCGGGTCGTCGGCGCCGGCCAGCTCGGAGCGGTAGAGGATGTTCACGGCGCCCTGCGCGCCCATCACCGCGATCTGCGCGGTCGGCCACGCGAAGTTCAGGTCGGCGCCGAGGTGCTTGGAGCCCATCACGTCGTACGCCCCGCCGTACGCCTTGCGGGTGATGACGGTGACCTTGGGGACGGTCGCCTCGGCGTACGCGTAGATGAGTTTGGCGCCCCGGCGGATGATGCCGTCCCACTCCTGACCGGTGCCGGGGAGGAAGCCCGGCACGTCCACGAAGGTCAGCACCGGGATGTTGAACGCGTCGCAGGTGCGGACGAACCGGGCGGCCTTCTCCGAGGCGGCGATGTCCAGGGTGCCGGCGAAATGCATCGGCTGGTTGGCCACCACGCCGACCGGGCGCCCCTCGACGCGGCCGTAGCCGACCACGATGTTCTGCGCGTAGAGCGGCTGGACCTCGAGGAACTCCCCGTCGTCGAGGACGTGCTCGATCACCCGGTGGATGTCGTACGGCTGGTTGGCCGAGTCCGGGATCAGCGTGTCGAGCTCCCGGTCCTCGTCGCTGATGGCGAGATCCGCCTCGGCGGGGTGGACGACCGGCTCGTCGAGGTTGTTCGACGGCAGGTACGACAGCAGCGCCTTCACGTAGTCGACCGCGTCCTCCTCGTCGGTGGCGAGGTAGTGCGCGTTGCCGCTGCGCGAGTTGTGCGTACGGGCGCCGCCCAGCTCCTCCATGCCGACGTCCTCGCCGGTCACCGTCTTGATCACGTCCGGGCCGGTGATGAACATGTGTGAGGTCTGGTCGACCATGACGGTGAAGTCGGTGACGGCCGGGGAGTAGACCGCGCCGCCGGCGCACGGCCCCATCACCAGCGAGATCTGCGGGATGACGCCGGAGGCCCGGACGTTGCGGAAGAAGATCTCGCCGTAGAGGCCGAGCGAGACCACGCCCTCCTGGATGCGCGCCCCACCGGAGTCGTTGATGCCGACCACCGGGCAGCCGATCTTCATGGCCAGGTCCATCACCTTGACGATCTTCTCGCCGAAGACCTCGCCCAGCGAGCCACCGAAGACCGTGAAGTCCTGCGCGAAGACGCAGACCTGCCGGCCGTCCACCGTGCCGTAGCCGGTGACCACGCCGTCGCCGTACGGGCGGTTCTTCTCCAGCCCGAAGGCCGTGGACCGGTGCCGGGCCAGCTCGTCCAGTTCGACGAAGGAGCCCTCGTCGAGCAGCATCTCGATGCGCTCACGGGCGGTCTTCTTGCCCCGCGCGTGCTGCTTCTCGACCGCACGCGCCGATCCGGCGTGCACCGCCTCGTCGACCCGGCGCTCCAGGTCCGCCAGCTTGCCCGCGGTGCTGTGGATGTTGGTCCCGGTCTCGGTAGTCACCCAGGGAATATAACGATGGTTCAGGCCGGCGCCGCTGTGCAGTACGCCTCAGTGCCGCCGGGCCACCGCCGTAGGCTGACGGGATGCCGGGCTCCCCGTACACCGATCTGGATCGCCCGCCGCTGTCGGCGGCCCGGCTGCGGCGTGCCCTGGTCGCGCCGCACGGCCCGTGGGCCCGCCTGGAGCTGCGCACCGAGACCGGCTCCACCAACGCCGACGTGGCCGAGGCGGCCCGGGCCGGTGAGCCGGAGGGCCTGGTCGTGGTCGCCGAGCGGCAGACCGCCGGGCGCGGCCGGCGCGGTCGGATGTGGCAGTCGCCGGCGCGGGCCGGAATCACCACCAGCATGCTGCTGCGGCCCGGCGAGGCCGTGCCGGACCGCGGTTGGCAGGCCGCGCCACCCACCGGGTACGGCTGGCTGCCGCTGCTGGCCGGCGTGGCGCTGGTCGAGGCGGTGGCCCGGCTGGCCGAGCTGGAGGCCACCCTGAAGTGGCCCAACGACCTGCTGATCGGCGACGCGAAGTGCGCCGGGGTGCTGGCCGAGGGGGTGCCGGCGCGCTCGCCGGACCAGCCGCCGGCGATCGTGCTCGGTATCGGACTCAACGTGACGCTGCGCGCCGACGAGCTGCCGGTGAACCCGACCGGCCTGCCGGCCACCTCGCTGCAACTGGCCGGCGCGGCGGCCACCGACCGGGACCCGCTGCTGCGGGCGTTGCTGCGCGCGGTCGCCGACTGGTACGACCGCTGGCGCTCCGCCGGTGGGGACGCGGTGGCCAGCGGCCTGCGCGACGCCTACCTGGCGGCCTGTGCCACGGTGGGCCGCGAGGTGCGGGTCCTGCTCCCCGGCGGCGACGACCTGACCGGCACCGCCACCGGTGTGGACCCCGACGGTCAGCTCCTGATCACCACCGCCACGGGCGACCGCGTCCTGGCCGCCGGTGACGTCCTCCACCTCCGGTGACAGGAACGGTCTGCCGTTAACACAACCCACCCCGTGCGGCTGATCCGTCCGGGCGGTTGGACCGGTTACGGTCTGCGCGTCGGAAAAATGGCGATGGAGGTTACCGTGGCGTTCCCCGAAGACGTGCTCACCGAGGACGAGCACGTCGTGCTGCACCTGCACCCGCACTGGAAGGCGCTGATCCGGCCGATCGCGGTGCTGGTGCTGGCCGTTGCGGCGGTAGTCGCTGGCGTGCTCCTGCTGCCGGAGAGCGGCGGTGGCTCGATCGCGCTGGCCGTGATCGGGGTGGTGGCCCTGGTCGCCGTGCTCTGGCTCGGGCTGTGGCCGTTCCTGGTCTGGCGCACCACGCACTACCTGTTCACCAACGAGCGGGTGCTGCTCCAGCAGGGTGTCTTCTCCCGGGACCGGCGGGACCTCCCGCTCACCCGGATCAACGACCACTCGATGAACCAGCGCTTCGTCGAGCGGCTGCTCGGCTGCGGCACGCTCACCATCGAGTCCGCCGGCGAGCGCGGCCAGTCGGTGCTCGCCGACGTGCCGGGGGTCGGCCAGGTGCAGACCACCCTGTACGAGCTGGTCGAGGCGCAGCACGACAAGCACTCGCTGGGCGACGGGGAGATGCGCGACATCCTCGCCGACATGCGTGAGGGCAAGCCGTTGCGCGACACCTCGGGCTGAATCCGACTCCCGTGACCGTCCCGGCCACCGCGCCGGGGCGGGTCAGCGGGGCGGTTCGGCCCCGGACGGATCCCTGTCGGACATGTCGGGCGCAGGCGGGGGTTCGGCCGGGCGCAGGGCGAACCAGCCACGGAAGCGGGTCCGCAGCACCTCCTGCTCCGGCCGGTCGTCGGGGCCGAGACGGAGCATGGTGCCGGTGAGGCTGGCCGTGCCGAGGCCCGGGCGGGCGGTGGACGGCCGGGCGCCCATCACGTCGACCCGGACGGCGAGCCGGTCCCCGGCGCGCACCGGGGCGAGCCAGCGCAGCTCCTCCAGGCCGGGGGAGGCGTCCGCCGCCGCGCGGGACAGCAGGTGGTCGACGTACGCCCGCATGAACAGGCTGACCGTGTAGAAGCCGCTGGCGATGAGCCCGCCGTGCCGGCTCGCTCCGGCCAGCTCGGGGTCGACGTGGTACCACTGCGGGTCGAAGCGGCGGGCGAAGGCCACCATCTCGTCGCCATCCACGGTGACCACGCCGAGGTCGACGGTGAGGCCGGGGACGAGGTCCTCGAAGAACAGCTCGGCGGGTGCCCCGGTGCCGGAACGGGCGGCGGGTGGCGTCACCGGCGGGGCGCGCGGCGGGTGCCGGCGTGCAGCTCCGCGGCGAGTTCCGCGTCCAGGTCGGCGGAGAAACCAGCGGTCAGCGGTGCGGGCCTCCCCTGGGTGGGGGCGCCGAGCGGGCCGGGTGAGGCTGCCGTGCGATCGTCGGACTGCGCCTCCTCCAGCTCGGAGACGGATTCGGCCAGCTCGGCGACCGGGTCCATTTCGGCCATGGTGTCCCACTGGTCACGCGGGATGCTGTGCCAGGTGGGTTCGTCCTTGGCCTCGGGCTCGGCCGGGACGACGGGCTGGAAGACGAAGGTCCGGTACGACCAGAACCGGAACAGCGTGGCCAGCAGCACGCCGCCGGTCTTCGCCACGTTCAGCGCCAGCAGGCCGTGGACGCCGAGGCCGTACTTGGCGGCGGCCAGCACGCCCAGCTCAATGAGCAGGCCGGTCGCGTTGAAGAGGAAAAACAGGACGTACTCCCGCCGGAGCGCCGATTTCGGGCGATCCCGGTACGTCCAGTGGCGATTCATAAGATACGACGTGATCGTGGCCACGACGGTCGCGATCACGGTGGCCTTCAACTGACCATCGGCAAAGACGGTGAGTGCAAGGACATTGAACACCGCGTAATTGATGACGGTGTTGATGCCGCCGACGATGCCGAATTTGAGCGCCTCGCGGATGAACTTCTGCCAGCGCTCAGGCAGCAGACGGACAAGACGCATGCGAAACACCTTAGGGCAGTCGGTGAAGCCGGCGATCACCGGCCGGACGAGGTGGGCGGCAGGTCACGCCCCGTGGTCTCGGTCGTGCCTCACCTGCGGAACGGTGCGGGTTCCCGCTTCGACGAAGACGAACCGCCGGTAGGACCAGAATCGGAAGAGCGTGCCGAGGCCCGTGCCGACGACGAAGCTGGCGATGTTGTCGGCCAGCGGCGTCTGGAACACGGCCGGCCAGATGCTGCCCAGCCCGTACCGGCTGATCGCGAGGCAGGCCACCGCGATGCCGAGGCCGACGGCGTTGAAGAAGAAGAAGAGCGCGTACTCCCGGGCCGGGTTGTTGCGCTGGCGGTGCCGCCAGGTCCAGAACCGGTTGCCGAGGAAGGCGAAGCTGGCCGCGATGATGGTGGAGATGGTCTTCGCCGTCACCTGCTCGACGCCACGGGCGGTCGTCAGGTAGTTGAACAGCGCGAAGTCGATGAGGAAGGCGATCCCGCCGACGGTCGCGAACTTGCTCAACTCGCGGACGAGGTGACCGAAACGGTCGAGCAGTGCCCGGACCAGACCCGGCCGGGTCTGCCGGGGACCCGGTTGCTCCCCGGTCATCGTGGCGGCCACGGGCCGAGCCTACCGGCTGGCGACCAGTCAGCGGGGTAGCAACGGCGAGCAGGCGTGGTCCCTTGTGCCGGGCCTCCGCCGGGTGCGCTGCTCTTGCACGCAGCGTAACCAACTGGGAGGACTGACGCGGCCCGGAACGGGAATCCACGGACCGGTCGGCGGGGCCGGTTCGCCGCCCGACCGCAACTCATGTCGACTGGGGTGCACAACAAGATTTGCGTGAAACTGCGCGGGAAAGCGGGTATCAGCTCGTAATGCCGCAGCGTCGCCGTACCTTGTGCAGTTCTTCACAACCAGTCCCACTGACTCGGAAGGCTGCCCGGTTTACGCTGAGCCCAATCCCAGGTTTCCACGAAGGCGACGCATCGCGCCGCTGAGACTCGTGCATCCCATAGATCGGTCAGCGTCGACCACAAGGAGATGTGTCATGGTTGCTCCGGCTGTTGTGCGGGGTATCGATCAGGCCCCGACGTCCCATCCGAAACTGCTCGCCTGGGTCCGTGAGGTCGCGGAACTGACCACCCCCGACCGGGTCGTCTGGGTGGACGGGTCCGACGAGGAGTGGCGCCGCCTCACCGATGAGCTGGTCGAGGCCGGCACCCTGATCCGGCTGAACCCGGAGAAGAAGCCCAACTCGTTCTACGCGCGCACCGACCCGACGGACGTCGCCCGGGTCGAGGAGCGCACCTTCATCTGCTCCGTCGACGAGGCGGACGCCGGGCCCACCAACAACTGGATGGCGCCGGCCGAGATGAAGCGGACGATGACCGACCTGTACCGCGGGTCGATGCGCGGCCGCACCATGTACGTCATCCCGTTCGTCATGGGTCCGGTCGAGGCCGAGAGCCCGATGTTCGGTGTCGAGATCACCGACAGCGCGTACGTGGTCGCCTCGATGCGCATCATGACCCGGATGGGCGCCAAGGTCCTCGAGGCGATGGGGAACGACGCGGACTTCGTGCACGCGCTGCACTCGATCGGCGCACCGCTCGCGCCGGGCCAGCAGGACGTCGCGTGGCCGTGCAACGAGACGAAGTACATCTCGCACTTCCCGGAGACCCGCGAGATCTGGTCGTACGGCTCGGGTTACGGCGGCAACTCGCTGCTCGGCAAGAAGTGCTACTCGCTGCGGATCGCCAGCGTCATGGGGCGTGACGAGGGCTGGCTCGCCGAGCACATGCTGATCCTCAAGATCACCTCGCCGGAGGGCAAGGTCCACCACATCGCCGGCGCGTTCCCGTCGGCCTGCGGCAAGACCAACCTGGCCATGGTGGAGCCGACCATCCCGGGTTGGAAGGTCGAGACCATCGGCGACGACATCGCCTGGATGCGGTTCGGTGAGGACGGCCGCCTCTACGCGGTCAACCCGGAGTACGGCCTCTTCGGCGTCGCGCCGGGCACCGACTGGAAGACCAACGCCAACGCGATGCGGACGCTGGACCGGGGCAACTCCGTCTTCACCAACGTGGGTCTCACCGACGACGGGGACGTCTGGTGGGAGGGCATGGGCGAGCCCCCGGCGCACCTGATCGACTGGAAGGGCAACGACTGGACGCCGGACAGCGACAGCCTCTCCTCCCACGCGAACAGCCGGTTCTGCACCCCGATCACCCAGTGCCCGATCCTCGCGGAGGAGTACTACGACCCGAACGGCGTGCCGATCGACGCGATCCTCTTCGGTGGCCGCCGGAAGGACACCATTCCGCTGGTCACCGAGGCGCGGGACTGGGTGCACGGCGTCTACATGGGGGCGACGCTGTCGTCCGAGACCACGGCCGCCGCCTCCGGCGCGGTCGGCGTGGTCCGCCGCGACCCGATGGCGATGCTGCCGTTCATCGGCTACCACGCCGGTGACTACTTCCGGCACTGGATCGAGATGGGCAAGGGCGCCGACGGCGACGAGGCCAAGCTGCCCAAGATCTACTACGTCAACTGGTTCCGCAAGGACCCGGAGGGCTCCTTCCTCTGGCCGGGCTTCGGCGAGAACTCCCGCGTGCTGAAGTGGATCGTCGAGCGCATCGAGGGTCGGGCCGACGCCGTGGAGACCCCGGTCGGCATGGTTCCGGCCCCGGACGCCCTGGACGTCGAGGGTCTGGACATGACCCCGGAGGACGTCCGGATCGCGCTGAAGGTCGACCCGGAGGAGTGGCGCAACGAGCTGCCGCTGGTCACCGAGTGGTTCGAGAAGTTCGGTGACAAGCTGCCCGGCGTGCTCTGGGCCGAGCTGGACGCGCTGCGGGCCCGCCTGGACGCCGTGCAGCCGCAACGCCAGGTGTGAACATCGCCCCACCCGGGCATCATCGGATCCCATGAGGACGGCCGCCGAGACCGAGGTCCGGCGGCCGTCCGCCGTCCGGGTGCTCACTGTCCTGCTCGCGACGACCGCGGCGGCCACCGTCGTGGTCGAGCTGCTCAACTGGTGGTACGCCCCGGAGCAGGGCTTCGGGCTGGCGGTGCGGACCGGCTGGGCGATGCTGCGCTCGTTCGGGTTCCTGCTGCTGATCGGGCACGTCCGACGGGGGAGGACGGTGGCCCGCCCGTTCGGGCTGATCCTCGCGGTCACCACGATCTTCGCCGTCGGCCGGCTGATCGTGCCCCGGCAGGGCGTGCCGCCACTGCCCGGATTGCTCGGCTTCGCCGCCCTCACCGCGCTCTGCACGGCGGTGGTCTGGCTGCTCTACCGTTCGCCGGCGCTGGCCGGGCACCTCGTCCGGCACCGGCCTCGGCTGGTGATCGACCGGGCCGGCATCTCCTGGCGGGAGACCCCGCCGCGCCGACCCGAGGCCAGTGGCTGGCTGCTGACCAGCCGGGTGGCGGCGTTTACCTACAGCCCGCTGATGCTGGTGCCGGCACTGGTGGCCGGCGGATCCATCCTGGACGGTCGCCTGACCGCCGTGCCGGCCGTGCTGTTCTGGTTCGGCGCCGGGATCACGGCCAGCTACGCGGTGCTGTTCTGCACCGCGTTCCTGATGCGCGGCAAGCACTGGGCGCGCGGCCTGCTGGTCGTCGTCACGGGGGCCGTACTCGCCGTGGACCTGCCGCTGTGCTGGTGGCTGCTGGGGGTGGACGGCCTGGTCCGCGACGGCGGCCCGCTCGTGGCAGCCGCCGCCCTGACGCTCTACGGCCTGCGCCGAGCGGCCCGCGCGGAGGGTGCCCCGGCCTGAACCCGGCGGCGGCGCGCCCTTCGTGGCGGGTCGACGTGAGCGGGGACGAGGCAGGATGGCGGGTGGCGTCGGTCACAGCGACCGGTGTCGGCGGCGCGGGCAGATCGCCGACGGGGGCGGGAAGAGCCGCGCCGCACCGGCCGGAGGGAGGCTTCGCGGTGAGCGACGAGTTCGACGTGGTGGTGGTGGGAGCGGGGCCGGCCGGAGCGGCCGCCGCGCTGACGGCGCGCCGGGCGGGCGCCAGCGTGCTGCTGCTGGACCGGGCCGACTTTCCCCGGGACAAGGCGTGCGGTGACGGGATCGCCGCGCACTCGGTGGACGTGCTCGCCGAGCTGGGGGTGACCCAGGCGGTGGCGGGCTACGCGCCGCTCCCCGCGCTGCGCATGATCGCCCCGGGCGGTGGCGCCGTGGCGCGGGCTCTGCCCCGCCCGGCGTACACCGTCCCCCGGGAGGTCTTCGACGCGCGGCTGGTGGCGGCCGCGGTGGCCGCCGGGGCCCAGCTGCGTCGGCACACCGTCCGGCGGGTGGAGCCGCGCGCCGACCGGGTGGTGCTCGACGGGGAGCTGTCCGGCCGGGTCGTGGTGGGCGCGGACGGCGCCGGGTCGGTGGTGCGCCGGGCACTCGGCCACCCGGTGAACCCCGACCGACACCTGGCGCTGGCCATCCGGGGGTACGCGCCGGCGCCGCCGGGCCCGTCCGAGCAGCTCATCGTCACCTCACAGGCACGCTGGCCGGCGTACGCCTGGTCGTTCCCGATCGGCGACGGGCGGGCGAACGTCGGGTACGGGGAGGTGCTGCGCGGTGAGCCGCTGAGCCGGTCGTACCTGCTGGACCGGCTGGCCGCGCTGCTGCCCGGCACCGACCCCGCGACGGTGACCGCGCTGCGTGCCCACCACCTGCCGCTGTCGACCCACCGGCCGGCACCGGGGCGGGGCCGCACCCTGCTCGCCGGGGACGCGCTGTCGCTGATCAATCCGTTCACGGGGGAGGGCATCTTCTACGCGCTGCTGTCCGGTGCGCTCGCCGGAGCGGCGGCGGCCCGCGCGCCCGAGGCCGCGGCCCGCCGCTACGCCGACGGGCTCCGTCGCCGACTCGGCACCCATCTGCGGCACAGCTCGGTCGCGGCCTGGTTGGCGCGGCGCCGGCGGGTGGTCGACGCGGCGGTGCGCGCGGCCCGTCGGGACGACCGGGTGTTCGACGACGTGGTCGAGCTGGGGCTGGGCGACGGGCGGCTCACTGCCCGTACCCTGGCCATGATCGGTATCGGGCTCCCCGCCGGGGATCGGGCTCCGAGGCGGTGATCCGCCCGGTGGGTCGCTACGCTGCTAGGTGATGACGCTGCGGAACCTTATCTACTCCGTGTACGAGCGCCGGCTCACGGCGAAGCTCGCGGGTAAGCCGGTGCCCCGACACGTCGGGGTGATGTGCGACGGCAACCGCCGGTGGGCGAGGGAGATGGGCTTCGTCGACCCGAACGACGGGCACCGGGTCGGCGCCGCGAAGATCAAGCATGTCCTCGGCTGGTGTGACCAGGCCGGCATCGGGCACGTCACCCTCTACCTGCTGGCCACCGACAACCTGCGCCGGCCGGCCAGCGAGCTGGATCCACTCCTCAAGATCATCGAGGATCTGGTGGTGGAGCTGGCCGAGGAGGGCAATCCCTGGCGGTTGCGCATCGTCGGAGCGCTCGACCTGCTGCCGGCGCAGACCGCGGCGGCGCTCAAGGGCGCCGAGGAGCGCACCCGGGAGCGCAGCGGTGGCGCCGAGGTCAACATCGCGGTCGGGTACGGCGGCCGGCGGGAGATCACCGACGCCGTGCGCTCGCTGCTGCTGGAGCACGCCGCCTCCGGCGGCACCATCGAGGAGCTGGCCGAGGTGCTGGACGTCGAGCACATCGCCGAGCACCTCTACACCCGTGGCCAGCCCGACCCCGACCTGGTCATCCGCACCAGCGGCGAGCAGCGGCTGTCCGGTTTCATGCTCTGGCAGTCCGCGCACTCCGAGTTCTACTTCTGCGAGCTCAACTGGCCGGATTTCCGGCACATCGACTTCCTGCGCGCGCTGCGCTCGTACGCCACGCGGCAGCGACGCTACGGCGCCTGACGGCGCCGGGGCCCCGGCCGGCCCGGTCAGGGCAGGTGGGTCAGTGCCCGGGTGAGGAAGTCGCCCAGGGCGGCCGGGGACTCGATGGTCAGATCGGCGGCGTTCGCCACCTCGTGGCCGGTCTCCGGGTTGGCCACCGCCACGCAAACGCCGAAGAAGTCCGGGTCGGCGGCGGCTCGGGCGCGCAGCGCGGCGAACGCCTTGATGTCCGACACGTCGTCGCCGAAGTACCAGGCGCCGGTGGCCTCCCGGATCACCTCGCCGATCACCATGCCCTTGTCCCGGTCGACCGGGGGCTTGAGCTCCAGCACCATCCGCCCGGCCTGCACCCGCAGCCCCAACCGGTCGGCCTGTGCCTGCCCCCACTGCTGCACGGTCGAGCCGAGCTGCGGCGCGGTACGCCAGTGCAGCGCGACGGAGAGCCGCTTGTACTCGACGAGCGTGCCGGGCGGCAGCTCCGCCCGGGCCAGGTCGGCCAGCTCGGCCATGGTCGGCACCCAGGGCAGCGCGGCCGGCTCGGTCACGGTCTCGCCGCCGGAGTGGCTGTGCTCCAGCCCGTACAGGCCGTAGAGGTCCACGCCGGCGAGCCCGCCGAGCTGGTCCCGGAGGAACTCCACCGGTCGGGCAGAGACGATCGCGACCCGCTGCACCACCGGCGCCAGCGCCTCGATCGCGGCCAGCGCCGTGGGAGCGGGGCGTACCGCGGTCGGATCGTCGTCGACGGGCGCGAGCGTGCCGTCGAAGTCGAAGAAGAACACGGTCCCGGCGGCCCGGCCGGCAGTGATCTGCCACGCCTGGTCGGCGTTCAACGGGGTCCTCGGCTGCTGATTGCCCAGATTCAACGGCGGCACGCGCGTCAGCGTACCCCGGCGAAGAAGGCTCATTCCTGGCCGAGCGGACCCGCTCGGCGGCGCGCGGTCAGCGTTCGGCGGCTCCCCGTCCGCGACGGCCGAACGGCACCACCGCGGCCTCCTGGCCGTGGCTCAACAGATAGCCCTCCACGAACCCGGTGTTGCGATCGCCGGTGTGGTTCTCGATCTCGTTGAGCCGTGCCACCAGGAACTCGGTGAGTGCGCTGATCCGATCGTTCAGCCGCTCGTGCAGCTCGGCGACGACGGCCAGGACGACCGAGGTGCCGGCGGTGGTGAGCACGAAAAGGTTGACGAGCATCGGAAGCTGCCCGCCGTTGACCACGAGGGTCACCACGTTGCCGGTCGCCCACAGTGTCATCGACACCGTGGCGGCCACGACTGCCAACCACTTCAGGGTCATGGACAGACCCCTCCTTCTGTCCCGCAGGGCTGGGTTCGGCCTTGTCCCGTCCCCCCGCCGACGACGAGCCCAAGCAGTACGAATAGGGACGCTAGCGTGCCCGTTCCGGCCCCGGAGCCAAACGAATGAACCTGACCAGGCGTTCTTTCGCCATCTGAGGAACTAGCCGGCCTGATTACCTCTTTTTCGGACGTCGACCGGCAGGGTGGGGCGGTATGCGAGGTATCGAATGGTTTCCCGGATGTGGAACTTCTCCGCGTCCGACACGTTCGGGTCGACCAGCCGGCGCAGCAGCGCCTCGACGTCGGGGTCCATCGGCGGCGCTGGCTGGCCGGCGCGTGGGCCGGCGGCGGTGCGGTCCCAGCCGAGGGCGGCGAAGGCCGCGGCGGGGTTGAGCCCCAGGCCCTCGCAGAAGGCGACCACCCGTTCGGCCTCCGGGTCGCTGGCCCAGTCGCCCCGGACCCACCGGTTGATGGTCTGCCGGGAAACGCCGGTGCGCCGGGACACCTCGGTGCCGCTCCAGGCCCGGGTCGCACGGGCCTCGTCGAGCGCGCGCCGGACGAAGGTGGCGAAGGCGATCTTCCGCGCATTGGCCGTCTCGGTCACCCCGTGACGGTACGGCCAGTCCGCCGTCGGCGCGCGACCGGGCGCGCCATCGTCACGCGGACGTGACGGGGTCCTCGGATTTCCGGTAAACGATTCAGTGCCACTGTTGAGGGGTGTCACCCGGGCAGAATAGATGCCCTTAGGTGCGGCGGTAAACGGACGAAAAGCTGATACTGTCACGCTCGTGGGACAATCTACGGTGTGTCACGTGCATGAGACGACTGGTGCTCACATGCGTCACGCCCCCGGCGCGAGGGGGGTGTGGTGACCGAGCTCGCCACCCGAGCCCAGGCCTTCGGGCTGATTGCCGAGGGAGTGGCCGCGGGGCTGAGCGCCCCATGGCGCCTCTACCTCGCCCGAGGCTGCCGCTACCTGTCGCTGAGCGTCGGCGATCGCACCGAGTGGAACGCCTGGCGTACCCATCTCGGCTGCCCCGAGCTGAGCGTCCGGGTCTACGACGCTGGTGGAGAGATCCGCCGATCCTCCGTGGCCGAGGTCGTGCTGGACGGCTGCCGGATCAGCGTCGAGCTGGTCGAGGAGGTCAGCACCGACGATCTGGACCGGCTGCTCGTCGCGGATCCCACCGCGGTCGAGCCGGAGGAGCGATGACCCGGCGGTCGGGCCGGGCTGGAGCCGCCCGATGAGCCCGTTCCTCGCCGTCTTCCTCGTCCTGGTGCTCGGCGCCACCAGCTACGCGGCCGGCCGGCTGCACGGGCAGCTCAGCTACCGCATCGGCTACCGCTTCGGCTACCGGCAGGGCTACTTCGACGGCGACCGGGGCGCCTGGAACCGGCGGCGACGTGACGCCCAGGCCGCCATCGCCTCCGCACTGTCGGTCTCGCCGGCGGGCGCCGTCCGCTCCGCGGGCACCGTCGCCCGCCCCGGCACCACCTATACCGGCTCGTCGTTCACCGCGCCGGCCGCCCCGATCACCGGGCGGCACCCGACCGGCACGCTCGTCCGGCGGACCGGTTGAGGCCGGTCGGCGGGCCGCCGGGCGCGGTTCCGCCGTCCGGTGCCACGAGCGCGGTGCGTCGTCCGCGGCGGACACGCACCGTCGGGGCCACGTCAGACCGGTGACGGTGGCCCCACCGGCCGGGATGCGCGCAGGGGGCATGCATCCCGGCCGGCTCCGCCGCGCCCGCCGGCACCGACCCGGCCGGCGTCCGGCGGGCGGGTGTGTTCACACGGCGGTCTCCAGAGATCCACGATCGCCCTCTAGCCCGGACGGTCCGCCGCCGCTAGCGTCTAGGCATGGCACGGGGTTCTCCCGGGCCAGCCGGTCCGCCCGGATCTGCGACCTCGCGCACGGGGTTCCGCATCCGACCCCGTGTCCCCGGGCACCGGAGGAGGCGGAACACGGGTGGCGGGTGCCCATCCGTCGGAGCAGGCCTGTGACGACTCGCCGTTCGACCGCCGGTGCCGATCAGACCCCGGCCGCGACTGCCACGACCCGCCGCGCCACCAGGAGCCGCCGTACGGCGGCGGCCGCGCCGGCCGACCCGAAGGAGCCGCGACCAGCCGGCCAGGCATTCGTCCTGGACACCAGCGTGCTGCTGTCCGACCCGGCGGCCTTCCACCGGTTCGCCGAGCACGAGGTGGTCCTGCCCCTCGTGGTCATCACCGAACTGGAGGGCAAGCGGCACCATCCGGAGCTGGGCTGGTTCGCCCGGCAGTCGCTGCGGATGCTCGACGAGCTGCGCATCACGCACGGGCGACTCGACCACCCGGTGCCCGCCAACGATCACGGCGGCACGTTGCGGGTGGAGCTCAACCACACCGACGACGGGGTGCTGCCGCCCGGGTTCCGCACCGAGAGCAACGACGCCCGGATCCTCTCCGTGGCGCTCAACCTCGCCGCCGAGGGGCGGGAGGTCACCCTGGTCAGCAAGGACATGCCGCTGCGGGTCAAGGCCGCCTCGGTGGGCCTGCGGGCCGACGAGTACCGGCACGGTCAGGCCAGCGACCCGACCTGGACGGGCATGTCCGAGCTGGAGCTGGGCGAGGAGCAGATCGGTCGGCTGTACGCGGGCGAGACGCTCGACGTGGACGAGGCGGCCGGGCTGCCCTGCCACACCGGCCTGGTGCTGCACTCGGCGCGCGGTTCGGCGCTCGGCCGGGTCCTGCCGGACAAGTCGGTCCGGCTGGTCCGGGGTGACCGGGAGGCGTTCGGCCTGCACGGCCGCTCGGCCGAGCAGCGGGTCGCCCTCGACCTGCTGCTGGACGAGTCGATCGGGATCGTCTCGCTGGGTGGCCGGGCCGGCACCGGCAAGTCGGCGTTGGCCCTCTGCGCGGGGCTGGAGGCGGTGATGGAACGCCGCCGGCACAAGAAGGTGATCGTGTTCCGTCCGCTGTACGCCGTCGGCGGCCAGGAGCTGGGCTACCTGCCCGGGTCGGAGTCGGAGAAGATGTCGCCGTGGGCCCAGGCGGTCTTCGACACGCTCGGCGCGGTGGTGCACGAGAACGTCCTGGAGGAGGTCACCTCACGCGGCATCCTCGAGGTGCTGCCGCTGACCCACATCCGTGGGCGCAGCCTGCACGACGCCTTCGTGATCGTGGACGAGGCCCAGTCGCTGGAGCGCGGCGTGCTGCTGACCGTGCTGTCCCGGATCGGGCAGGGCTCCCGGGTGGTGCTCACCCACGACGTGGCCCAGCGGGACAATCTGCGGGTCGGCCGGCACGACGGCGTGACCGCGGTCATCGAGGCGCTCAAGGGCCATCCGCTCTTCGCACATGTCACGCTCAGCCGTTCGGAGCGGTCGCCGATCGCCGCCATGGTGACGGACCTGCTGGAGGACATCCCACTCTGACCGGGGTCTTTGTCAGCCTTCGTCCGCATTTTTGTTGTGGTGCAGATCACAAAGGAGGCGGTTGGTTTCCCATCAGCCTCACTGTGCGCGATGGTGTCCAACGAGCGCCCACGTACCAGAGGAATCGTTGGTGATCGTTCGTCCCGAGATGGGCGACATCGGCGAAGGCCGGTGTGTCGGCGCGACCGGCACCGGTCGGGGCGCTCGCGGCACGGCTGACGGCCCCCGTGTGGCCCGGCACCGCGCCGCGTCCTTGCCCCCGACGAAGGGACCACTTCGTGAGTCGGCTGTGGAGCCGGTTGGGCGCCCGTACGGCTGCTGTCGCGCTGCTCTCCGTGGGCGTTGCCGGTGGCTTCTACCTGGGCGAAGACCGCGAAACCCAGCAACAGGGCCTGACCGCGCAGGTTGGCGTCGAGGTCGACCGCGCCGATTTCGCCTACCAGCGGGAACGGCAGGCCGCGCACCAGGTGAAGTTCGCCAAGCAGCGGGCGGCCGAGTACCAGGCCAAGCTGCGGGCGGCGCAGGCCGCCAAGGAGGCCGCCGAGCGGGCCCGCAAGGCCGAGGCCGCCGCGGCGTCCCGCAAGGCCGAGCGCGAGGCGGCAGAGCGGGCGGCGGCGGAGAAGCCCAAGCCGTACGACGGGCCGATCCCGGCCTCCTGCGCCGAGTACAGCGGCAACCGCAAGGTCGGCTGCGCCATGATGATCGACGCGGGGTTCGGCATCGCCGAGTTCCCGTGCCTGGAGAAGCTCTGGACCAAGGAGAGCGGCTGGAACCACAAGGCCAGCAACTCCTCGTCCGGTGCGTACGGGATCCCGCAGGCTCTGCCGGGCAGCAAGATGGGCACCGTCGCCGACGACTGGCGGACGAACCCGGCCACGCAGATCAAGTGGGGTCTGGGCTACATCAAGGGCAGGTACGACACGCCCTGCGGTGCCTGGGGCTACTTCCAGGACAACGGCCACTACTGACGGTGTCGGCGGCGGGGCGGGTGGGCGAGCATCCGCCCCGCCGCCGTCCGTACCGGATCGGTGCGGACGGGACGCGAGTGGCGGCCAGCCCCTTTTGCTGATAGCAGTTGGGGGGTGACCCTGCACCCTGGAAGCGGCGACCCCCACCAGTTCGGCACCGAGGCGTTCTACGCCGCCCTGGGCCGGGCCTTCGTCGCGATGTGCGCGGTGGTCCCGTTCCTCTTTCTCATCGAGGCCGTCGACCAGGGGCTCGAGTTCGGCCTGGACGCCACCGCCGGCATCATCCCGCAGCGCATCGACGGGCTGGACGGGGTCTTCTTCTCCCCGTTCCTGCACCACGGCTTCGACCACCTCTACAGCAACAGCATCCCGCTGATCCTGCTGGGCACCTTCGTGCTGGCCGCCGGCGCCCGCCGGTTCCTCTGGTCGACCCTGATCATCATCCTGGTCAGCGGGCTCGGCGTCTGGTTCACCGGCTCGCCCAACTCGGTGGTGGTCGGCGCCAGCGGGGTCATCTTCGGTTACCTGGGCATCCTGCTCACCCGGGGCATCTTCGAGCGCAGCTGGTGGAACTTCGCGGTCTTCCTGCTGGTCGGGCTGCTCTACGGCTGGCAGCTGGTGGGCATCCTCCCCACCGACGAGCGGATCTCCTGGCAGGGGCACCTGTTCGGGCTGCTGGGCGGGGTGGTGGCCGCGATCCTGTTCCGTCGTCGCCGCCCGGTCGCCGGCGGCTCGGACTACTCCGGTTCCACGCTCAGCCTGCCCTGACCCGTTCCCCCCGGCGCGCCTCTGGGACGTGCTTGCCCGACCGCTGCCACCCGCCTACCGTCGTGATCAGCAAGCGTTGATCCGTGAGCGGAAAGCGACGGTACGCCATGCGTGAGGTCGATGTTGCCGTGATCGGGGCCGGTCCGGCCGGCCTCTTCGCCGCGTACTACGCCGGGTTTCGAGGGCTGTCGGTGGCGGTGATCGACGCGCTGCCGGAGCCGGGCGGTCAGGTCACCGCGATGTACCCGGAGAAGCTGATCCTCGACGTGGCCGGTTTCCCCGCCGTCAAGGGCCGCGATCTGGTCGCCAACCTGGTGGCTCAGGCCGCCCCGTTCGGCCCGCACTACCTGCTCGGCACCCGGGCCGAGAAGCTCTCGTACGCCGATGACCGGCCGGTGCTCGGCCTGGCCGGTGGGGAGCAGCTGGCCTGCGGCGCGGTGGTGATCACCGGCGGGTTGGGCAGCTTCAGCCCGCGGCCGCTGCCGTGCGCCGACAGCGCGCCCGGCACCGGGATCGTCTACTTCGTACCCGAGCCGGCCGAGTTGGCCGACCGGGACGTGCTGATCGTGGGTGGGGGCGACTCCGCCTTCGACTGGGCGTTGACCCTGCAACCGCTGGCCCGCTCGGTGACCCTGGTGCACCGGCGGGAGAAGTTCCGGGCGCACGCCTCCACGGTCGCCCGGGTGCTGGCGCTGCCGGTGCGGGTGGTGGTCAACGCCGAGGTCACGCGGCTGTTCGGCGAGGGCACGGTGACCGGCGCCGAGGTGACCCTGCGTGGTGGCGCGACCGAGACGCTGCCGGTGGACACCGTGGTGGCCGCGCTCGGGTTCACCGCCGACCTGGGTCCGCTCGCCGAGTGGGGGCTGCGGCTGGACCGCCGGCACATCCTGGTGGACAGCGCCATGGCGACGAACCTGCCCCGGGTCTTCGCAGCCGGCGACATCACCGAGTACCCGGGCAAGGTCCGGCTGATCGCGACCGGCTTCGGGGAGGCCGCGACGGCGGTCAACAACGCCGCGGTGGCGATCGACCCGAGCGCCCACCTGTTCCCCGGGCACTCCTCCGACGCCGGCTGACACCGACGACCGACTGACATCCGCCGATGCCGGATGCACACCGGCCCGTGTTCGCGCCGAGACTGGAGCCGGGAAGCCTGGGTGGATGAGCGATCCGCGGGCTCCACGGGACGGCGCGCCCTCGACGCTGGCCTGGCTGTGCCACCCCGTCACCCTGCTCTCCCTGGTCCTGCTGCTGCTCAACGACCATCTGCTGAAGCCGGCCTTCCCCGGCCCGCTGACCGGCAAGCTGAGCGACGTCGCGGGCCTGGTGCTCGCGCCGCCGCTGGTCGCCGTGCTGCTGACCCTCCTGGTGCCGCGACTGCCGGCCCGGGCCGCCGTCCTGGCCGGGCTGGTCGCGGTGGGCGCGGGGTTCGCGGTCGTCAAGTCCAGCGGGTACGCCGCGGAGGTCGCCTCCTCGGCCTGGACCGCGCTGGCCGGGCCGTCGCTCATCCGGGCCGACCGCACCGACCTGCTCGCGCTGCCGGCGCTCGCGCTGGCCTGGTGGAGCTGGACGCGAGCCCGTGAGCGGCCGGTGCGGTACCGGCTGGCCCGGCTGGTACGGCTGCTGGTGGTGCTGCCGCTGGCGTTGGTCGCGGTGACCGCCACCAGCCCGGCCTACTTTCCGTACGCCCTCGGCGTGACCCTGCTCGACGACCGTCCGGCGATCTCGGTCGGTTCGGGTGGCAGTGACACCTCCTGGCCGCAGCGGCCGGCGGACGGGCAGTGGGCGATCAGCGACGATGGCGCCACCACCTGGCGGCTCGCGACCGAGGCCGAGCAGCGGCGAATGTACGACCCGGAGAATCCGCACCGGCAGGCGTGCGTGCCGGCCGAGCCGCGGCGGTGCTACCGGGTGGTCCCGGGTCAGCTACGGGTGGAGCGGAGCGACGACGCCGGTGCGAGCTGGCGGGTGGACTGGGAGGTGTCGGACGGGCGGCGCGAGGAACTGGCCCGCCGGTTCCCGAACCCGGGTGACATTCACCGACACTTCGCCTCCCGGGAGTTGATCGTCTATTCCACGGTCGACGGTGGCCACGGGGTGCTGGTGGCCAACGGCCGGGACGGCTTCCTGCGTCGCCTGCCGGACGGCGAGTGGCGGCGCGACGGCTTCCTCGGCCAGGAGGGTCCACACGGCACGTACTGGAGTCGCCTGCCCGCGCTGGACGACGGTGGGCCCGGTCAGCGGCAGACCGACGTGCTGCTCGTCGTCGCGGTGGCGCTCACCCTCGGGTTCCTGGTCACCGTCGTCTCCGCCCACCTGAGCGTCCGTCGCCGCGGCGGCCCCTTCTGGCCCGGCCTCTGCGGTGCGGTGTCGCTGTTCGTCGTCGTGGCGGTGCTGGCGGCGGTCTGGCCCCGCGGCGACGACCTCGGCACCGTGCTGGCGGTGCTGACGGCCGTGCTGCCGTTGGGTGCGCTGACGGCGATCGTCATGCTCGGCTCCGCGTGGTACGCGGGTGCGACCCGTCGGTGGACGGCCCGGGTGGCCGGCGGGTTCCTGCTCACCCTGCTCCTCGTCGGCCTGCCGCTGACCGGCTGGTTGTTCGGCGCTCCGGAACGAGGCCGGGTGGCGCTGCTGTTGGCCGGGTTGGCCACCGTGCCCGGCCTGCTGCTGGCGTGGTGGACGGCCCGGTTGCCGGACCAGGTTCGCGTCTCGGCCGAGCCGGCGTACCCGCCGCCGAGGACGTCGTGAGACCGGTCCGGCTCAGCGGCGGGTGGGCGGTCCGAGCGCGGCGATCAGCACGGCCACCATGGTCAGCGCGGCCCCGAGCAGGGTGTTCAGGCTCGGGTGCGAGGCCGCCGTGGGCAGCACCAGGTCCAGCAGGACCGCCCCCACGATCTGCCCGGCGATGGTGGCCAGGCCGAGCAGCAGCACACCGGTGAAGCGCACGACCGCCGCGGCGATCGCGATGAACACGATGCCGATCGGGCCACCCAGGTACAGCCACGGCTCGGTCGGCAGGTGGCCGATCGGCCAGCCGCGAACCGCGGCGTCGACCGCGAACGCGACGAGTAGGGCGATCGTGCCCACGCTGAAGTTGACCAGGGTGGCGGTCAGCGCACTGTCGGCCGCCGCCCGGACCCGACCATTGACCGCCTGCTGCCAGGCGATGCCAACCCCGGCGAGCAGGGGCAGCAGGGCCAACGCCAACGTGCCCGGGTCACCGAACCGGTCGCCGACGGCCAGGCCGACCGCCAGCACGGTGAGCACCGCGCTGGCCAGCCGCTGCCGGGTGACCGGCTGCCGGCCGGTCGGCCCGATCCCCGCCCGGTCCACCGCGAGGCTGCTGCCGGTCTGCCCGGCGACCACCGCCACGGTGAAGACCGCCACGCCCAGGGTGCCGATGGTCAGCCCCTGGGTGGCGACCAGGAACGCCCCGCACACCCCGCCGAGGCACTGCCATGGCCGCAGCGTGCCCGCGGCGAGGGCGGCCCGCACCGCGACCAGCCCCCGCCGACCGCCGGGGGTGGCGGGCACCAGAACCAGCAGCACCACCAGGCCGACACCGAACGAGATCACCGCGGCGGCGAACCCGTCGGCCAGGCGTACCCCCAGCTCACCGTTGATCCGAGACTGCACCGCCACCGCGACCCCGGAGACCGACGCCAGCGCGACACCGGTGATCCGGCGGGTGGCTGACAGGACCGGCGGCGTCGCCGTGTCGGTGTCGCTCACTCCTGCTCGGCCAGGGGACGACCGTCGAAGTCGACAGCGGAGTAGAGCGCCAGCTTCTCCAGCCGGTGGTACGAGTCGATCACCCGGATGGTGCCGCTCTTCGACCGCATCACGATCGACTGGGTGTACGCGCCGCCGGCCCGGTAGCGCACCCCGCGCAGCAGGTCGCCGGAGGTGACACCGGTCGCCACGAAGAAGCAGTTGTCCCCGGTGACCAGGTCGTCGGTGCTCAGCACCCGGTCCAGGTCGTGCCCGGCGGCCAGCGCCTTCTCCCGCTCCTCGGCGTCGCGCGGCCAGAGCTTGGCCTGCATCGCCCCGCCCATGCACTTCAGCGCGCAGGCGGAGATGATGCCCTCGGGGGTGCCGCCGATGCCCATCAGCACGTCGACGTCCGACTCGCCCCGGGCCGCCGCGATGGAGCCGGCGATGTCCCCGTCGGAGATGAACCGGATGCCCGCCCCGGTCCGGCGGATCTGCGAGACCAGGTCGTCGTGGCGGCTGCGGTCCAGCACGCAGACCGTCACCTCGGAGACGTCGGTGCCCTTGACCTTGGCGATCCGGCGCAGGTTGTCGGCCACGCCGGCGTTGATGTCCACCACGTCGGCGTACGCCGGCCCGACCGCGAGCTTCTCCATGTAGAAGACGGCGCTCGGGTCGAACATCGCGCCCCGCTCGGAGACGGCGAGCACCGCCAGCGCGTTCGGCATGCCCTTGCTCATCAGCGTGGTGCCGTCGACGGGGTCGACCGCGACGTCCACCTCCGGGCCGGTGCCGTCGCCGACGTGTTCCCCGTTGAAGAGCATCGGGGCGTTGTCCTTCTCGCCCTCGCCGATCACCACGACGCCGCGCATCTGGATCGAGTTGATCAGCTTGCGCATGGCGTCGACGGCGGCCCCGTCGCCGCCCTCCTTGTCGCCCCGGCCGACCCAGCGGCCAGCGGCCATCGCCGCGGCCTCGGTGACCCGGACCAGGTCGAGGGCAAGGTTACGGTCGAGATCCTGTGGGATCCGCGTCCTGGTGTTCGTCATGACGGCTGCTCCTCCTCGCGACGGTGCGGGGACGACCGGCGGCAGGGGCGCGTCCCCGCTGCCGGCTTTGTCGCTGATCCTCACACGATGGCTGACCCGGCGTCGGCGCGGGGCGGTGATGGGCCGGATACCGCCGGTCGGGAGGCTGCGAAGATGGCAGGGTGGATCCCGCACAGCCAGCCGACCGCGTACCCGCCGACCGCACGCCGCCCGGCGGCCAGCCGCCGGCCGACCCTCCCGCCGGCTCGGGTCTCGAGCCTGCCGAGACCGACCCGGAGACTCCACCGACCGGCGAGCCGGCCCTGGTCGAGTCCGCCCCGGCGGTCGAGCCGGGCCGCAGTGGCCCGGACGTCGCCCCGGATGCCGGGGACCGGCCGGCACCGCCGCCACGGGTGGAGGCCGCCCGATCCGAGCGGTCGCCGAAGGACATGGCGATCTCGCTGCTGGTGCTGCTGATCCCGATCGCGCTGCTGCTGGCGTTCTACCGGGGTTTCCTCGGTGGTGACGAGCCCACCACGGTCGATCCGGGGCCGGCCATCGAGCAGGCCCGGTCGGCGAACACCTTCCCGGTGAGCCAGCCGCAGGGGCTCAGCTCCGGCTGGCGCACGGTCAGCGCTCGCTACCAGGCCGTCGAGGGCGGCGCGAATCTGCGAATCGGGTACCTCACCCCCGAGGGGCGCGGCGTCCAGTTGCTGCAGAGCAGTGTGCCGGCCGAGCGGCTGCTCCCCGCCGAGCTGACCGACCAGGGCCAGCCGCAGGGCCCGACCGAGCTGGCCGGGCGCACCTGGCAGCGCTACACGGCCCGGGGCAACCAGCAGGCGCTGATCCTGCTGGAGCCGACCCGGACGGTGCTGGTCGTCGGCGATGCCCGGGACAACGAACTGCGGCAACTGGCCGGCTCGCTGCGCTGACCGGCGGGTGGCCCCGTGCCACCCCGGTCCGGTCTTCCCGGAGTCGACCATCATCGGCAACCGGACAGAAGGGTGATTGTCCGACGGGTCGACAGGGAACAGAGAGGGAGTGATCCGGGCGCCCTGCACGGCCCGGGTCGCGCGGCGCAGCCGACCGTGCTGCTGCGCCGCCCGGTTTCCGGCGCCGTCCAGGTCGTCGGGTGACCCCCTTGGGAGACACGCATGACTGTTCGACGACTCAGCGCCGGCCTGGTAGCCGCCGCTCTGTTCACGCCCACCCTGGCCGCCTGCGCCGGCGGCGGCACGTCCACCGCCGGATCGACCGCTTCCCCGACGGTGAGCACGTCCGGCGCGCCCAGCCCGTCCGGCTCGCCCGTGGCGGGCGACGCCAAGCAGGCGCTGCTCGACTCCACCAAGGAAATCAGCAACGGGAACTTCCGCTTCACCCTGGCCGGCGCCGGCTCGACGGCGGAGGGCCAGGTGCACCAGCCGAGCCAGAGTGCCGCCATGAAGATCGCCATCGGCGGGCCCTCGTCCGACCTGGCCATGAAGCTGGACGTGATCCACTTCAAGCCGGACAGCTGGGTCAAGCTGGAGTTGACCGGCCCCACCGCCCAGAGCCTGCCCGCCATCAAGCAGCTCAACCTCGGCAAGTACCAGCACCTGGACCAGACCCGGATCAAGGGCAACCGCAGCCTCGGCTTCGACTTCGAGAAGGTCGACCCGGCCGGCAGCGCGGTGCTGACCCAGGGCATCACCGAGGTCCGCAGCACCGGCACCGGCACGTACGCCGGCACCATCGACGTCACCAAGGCGGCCGAGGCCGGCTCGCTGAACGCCGCCACGATCGCCGCGCTGGGCACGCAGGCGAAGACCGTCCCGTTCACCGCGAAGGTGGACCCGCAGGGCCGGCTCAACGAGCTGGTGCTGCAACTCCCGGCCGCCGGGCAGACCGCCGCCCAGGAGATCAAGATGACGTACTCGGACTACGGTGCCGCCACCGCCGCGCAGAAGCCGCCGGCGGCCCAGGTCGTCGAGGCGCCGGCCGAGCTGTACAGCCTCTTCAACTGACGGTCGTACGCGGGTGGGGCGGCTCCGGTCGCCCCACCGGCGGTCAGGAGGCGGGCTCCTGCCGGGCGGCTTCGATCCGCGCCCGGGCGCCGTCCAGCCAGCGCTGGCAGATCACCGCCAGCGCCTCGCCGCGCTCCCACAGCGCCAGCGACTCCTCCAGGGACGTGCCGCCGGCCTCCAGCCGCTCCACCACCGAGGCCAGCTCGGCGCGGGCCTGCTCGTAGCTGAGCCGCTCGTCCGGCCCGGCCTTCGTGTCGTCAGTCATCGCGTCCATCTCAGCACACCACTTCCCGGCCGCCGCGCCCCGCCACTCATCCGTCCACCGTGGCGGTCAGCTCACCGTCGGCCAGCCGGACCCGCAGCGGGTCGCCCTTGCCGACCTCGGCCGCCGCGCGCACCACGTGGCCGTCCGCGCGCTGCACGATCGCGTACCCCCGGTCGAGGGTGGCGGCGGGCGAGAGGGCGCGGAGCCGGGCCAGGGTGTGCCGCAGCTCGTCGTCGGCCGCGGCGAGCCGGTGGTCCAGGCACCGTCCGGCACGCTGACGCAGCGCGGCCAGGTCGGTCGCCCGCTGCTCCACCATCACCTGGGGCCGGGCCAGCACCGGCCGGGAACGCAGCCCGTCGAGTCGGTGGGACTCCCGATCGACCAGGTTGCGCACGGCCCGCTCGAGGCGGTGCCGGGCCTGGCCGATGAGGCGTACCTCCTCGGTGAGGTCGGGCACCACCCGCTTGGCCGCGTCGGTCGGGGTGGAGGCACGGACGTCGGCGACGTAGTCGATCAGCGGGGCGTCCGTCTCGTGACCGATCGCGCTGACCACCGGGGTACGGCAGCCGAACACCGCGCGGCAGAGCGCCTCGTCGGAGAAGGGCAGCAGGTCCTCGATGCCGCCACCACCCCGGGCGATGATGATCACGTCGATGCTCGGGTCGGCGTCCAGCACCTTGAGCGCGTCGATGATCTGCGGCACCGCGGACGGGCCCTGCACGGCCACGTTCACCGTACGGAACTCCACCGCCGGCCAGCGCCGCCGCGCGTTGGTCAGCACGTCCCGCTCGGCGGCCGACGCCCGACCGGTGATCAGCCCGATCCGGCCCGGCAGGAACGGCAGCCGGCGCTTGCGGGCCCGGTCGAACAGCCCCTCGGCGGCGAGCAGCTTCTTGAGCTTCTCCAGCCTGGCCAGCAGCTCACCCAGCCCCACCTGGCGGATCTCGTCGGCTCGCAGGCTCAGCGTGCCCCGGGCGGCGTAGAACTCCGGCTTGGCGTGCAGCACCACCCGGGCACCCTCACGCAGCTCCGGCGCGCCGGCGTCCAGCACGTCCCGGTTGGTGGTGACGGTCAGGCTCAGGTCGGCCGACGGGTCACGCAGGGTGAGGAAGACGGTGCTCGCCCCGGGTCGGCGGCTGATCTGCGCGACCTGCCCGTCCACCCACACCCAGCCGAGCTTCGCGATCCAGGCGCCCACCTTCTGGCTGACGACCCGAACCGGCCACGGCTCCTCCGCGCTGCTCCGCGCCCCGTCACTCACCCGCCCAACCCTACGGACCCTCCCGGTGGCCAAGAAGTTTGCGTCAGCTCTGGGCGAGTTCCGGACGCAACCCCTTGATCAGTGAGGTCGGGTGTGGTGCGGGTCGCAGCCGCTGCTGTCGGGAAACCGGACACGTACGATGGGCGGGTGACCGAGGCTCAGGCGACCCCCCAGACCGGCAAGCGCGTGCTCCTGGCCAAGCCCCGCGGCTACTGCGCTGGTGTCGACCGCGCGGTGCAGACCGTCGAGGAGGCGCTGAAGCTCTACGGTGCCCCGATCTACGTCCGCAAGCAGATCGTGCACAACAAGCACGTGGTGCAGACCCTGGAGGCCCAGGGCGCGATCTTCGTGGAGGAGAACGAGGAGGTGCCGGAGGGCGCCACCGTCATCTTCTCCGCGCACGGCGTGGCCCCCGAGGTCTACGAGCAGGCGAGGGAGCGTTCGCTGAAGGCGATCGACGCGACCTGCCCGCTGGTCACCAAGGTGCACCAGGAGGCGAAGCGGTTCGCCGCCGAGGACTACGACATCCTGCTCATCGGTCACGAGGGGCACGAGGAGGTCGTCGGCACCGCCGGCGAGGCTCCCGCCCACATCCAGCTGGTGGACGGCCCGGACGGTGTTGACAAGATCACCGTCCGCGACCCGGAGAAGGTCGTCTGGCTCTCCCAGACCACGCTCTCGGTGGACGAGACGTTGGAGACGGTCGCCCGGCTCAAGCAGCGGCTGCCGCTCCTCCAGTCCCCGCCCAGCGACGACATCTGCTACGCCACCTCCAACCGGCAGCACGTGGTCAAGGAGATCGCGCCGGACTGCGACGTGGTGATCGTCGTCGGCTCGCGGAACTCCTCCAACTCCGTCCGGCTGGTCGAGGTGGCACTGGACGCCGGTGCCCGCGCCGGTCACCTGGTGGACTTCGCCCACGAGATCGACGATGCCTGGCTGGCCGACGCCCGCACCGTCGGCGTGACCTCCGGGGCGAGTGTGCCCGAGGATCTGGTCCGGGACGTGCTGGCGCACCTGGCCGCGCGCGGTTTCGCCGACGTCGAGGAGATCACCACCGCCAACGAGCGGCTCACCTTCTCGCTCCCGCAGGAGCTGAAGCGGGACATGAAGGCCGCGGCGGCCCGGGGTTGAGTGGTGCCGCCGGCCCCGGTGGGAACGCCCCGGCGCTCCGGCACGTCGAAACCGGCATGAGGAGATTTCGGCTCGTCGTTTCCGCCCTGGTGGTCTGCGCGGCGCTGAGCGCCTGCGGCGAGACGGACGGCCCCGCCACCCCCACCCCGAGCGGATCGTCACCGGCGACCGGGCAGCCCACCCCGCCAGCGGCGACCCCGCCGACGGGCGCACCCGCCACACCCACCGCCCCCGGGTCGACGCCGAGGCCGCCCAAGTCGCCCGGCGGCCCGACCGTGCCACCGCCGGTCGGAGCCATCGAACTCACCGGCACGATCATCCGCGGCGTCGAGCCGAACTGCGTGCTGCTCGACGGCTACCTGTTGATCGGCGGCCCCCGGGACGTGCTGACCGCCGGCGCCACGGTGACCGTCACCGGCCGGGTCGAGCCCGACATGATGACCACCTGCCAGCAGGGCACGCCGTTCGTCGTGGAGGGCGCACGCCGTAGCTGAGCCGGCCCGCTGGGCCAGCGGCCGACCCGCCGCCTGGCGAACCGCTCAGCGGTCGCGGTCGGTGGGGAGGACGTCGTCCAGCAGCTCGGGCGCCTGGGGCTGTCGGGGAGTCAGCTCGACCTGGGCCGGGCTGGCCAGCTCCTCGTCCGAGACGCCCAGCTCGGCGAGCTTGCGGGCGCTGACCAGCACCCGGGCCTCCAGCGAGCCGACCGCCCGGTTGTACGCGGTCACCGCGCCGGCCAGCGACGAGCCGAGCTTGCCCACGTGGTCGCCGAGGGTGGCGAGCCGGCTGTACAGCTCCCGTGCCAGCGTGTGCACCGCGAGCGCGTTGCGGGCCAGTGCCTCCTGCCGCCACGAGTAGGCCACCGTGCGGAGCAGGGCGACCAGGGTGGCCGGCGTCGCCAGCACCACGTTGCGGGCGAAGGCGTGCTCCAGCAGCGTCGGGTCACGCTGGAGCGCGACGTCCAGGAACGGGTCGGCGGGAACGAACAGCACCACGAACTCCGGTGAGCTGTCGAACGCGGCCCAGTAGGATTTGGCGGCCAGAGCGTCGACGTGCCCCCGCAGGTGCCGGGCGTGCGCGTCGAGGTGGGTGTCCCGACCGCGCTCGTCGCGGGCCTCCATCGCGGTGAGGTACGCGTCGAACGGCGCCTTGGCGTCCACCACCACCGAACGGCCGCCGTGCAGCCGGACGACCAGATCCGGTCGGACGACCTGCTGGTCGGTGGCGGCGGTGACCTGCTCGGAGAAGTCGCAGTGCTCCAGCATGCCGGCCGCCTCGACGATGCGGCGCAGCTGGTGCTCGCCCCAGCGGCCCCGCACCTGGGGTGCCCGCAGCGCCGCCACCAGCTGCTTGGTCTCGGTGCGCAGCTCGCCGGAGACCGCGCTCATCGAGCGGACCTGCTCGCGCAGCTCGGCGTACGCGTCGACCCGGTCGTGCTCCAGCTCGGCGACCCGCTGCTCGTAGCGGCGCAGGGTGTCGTGCAGCGGCGCCACCGCACGGGCCACCGCCTCCTGGGACTGGGCGGTGGCCTCGTAGCTCAGCGCCCGCATGGACTGCTCCAGGCGCCCCTCGCCCTCCCGGGTCGCGGTGAGCGTGGCGTCCAGCCGGGCGATGTCGGCCGCCGACCGGGACCGCGCCGCGAGCCAGCCCACCGCCCCGCCGGCGCCGAGGCACACGATCACCAGGAGCAGCGTCGAGACGTCCATCACCGGAGCTTGCCAGACGGGTACGACGTGACACCCGGGGGTACGTTCGATGACATGGAACCTGTGCTGTGTCTCGCCATCGTGGTAATCGGCGCGGTGGCCGCAGCGGCGCTCATCCGTGCCCAGGCCACCGCCCGTCAGCGCACCGAGCTCGGCGACGCCCGCGCGGAGGCGCAGCGTTGGTACGAGCGCCTCGGCGGTCAGTTGATGAACCTGCACGGCGACGAGCCGGCGGTCCGGCAGGCCCTCTCCGACGCCGGTGAGCGGTACAACGCGGCCGGCTCCCAGCTGGAGCAGGCGCGTACGCCGCACCAGTTCGCGCTGGCCCGGGAGACCGCGCTGGAGGGGCTGGCGTACATCCGGGCGGCGCGGACCGCGCTGGGGATCGACCCGGGGCCTGAGGTGCCGGCGCTGGCCGCCGCGCGGGGCGTCGGGCAGCTCACCAAGGAGCGTGCGGTCGACGTGCAGGGGCAGACCTTCCGGGCCGGCCCGCAGCCGGGTCGGGAGACGCCCTACTACTACCCCGGTGGCCGTTACCAGGGCCGGCCGGTGCCGGCGGGCTGGTATTCGACCCCGTGGTGGAAGACGGCGCTGGGCGCCGGCGCCGGCGTGCTCGGCGGCATCCTGATCGCCGACGCGCTGTTCTCGCCCGCCTTCGCCGACCCCGGTTACGGCTACGACGAGGGTTACCAGGAGGGCTTCGGCGACGGCGTCGACCAGGGCGGCGCGGACGCCGGTGACCAGGGCGGCGACCAGGGCTTCGACGGTGGGGACCAGGGCGGCGACGTCGGCGGCGGGGACTACGCGGGCGGGGACTTCGGCGGCGGCGGCTTCGGCGGCGGGGACTTCGGGGGCGGGGACTTCGGCGGCGGCGACTGGTGAGCGCCGGCTGAACGGCATGCGAAAGGCCCCGGTCGAGGTGACCGGGGCCTTTCCGTCGCAGGTCAGCCGGTGTTGCGCATACCGGCGGCGATGCCGTTCACCGTGGTGAGCAGCGCCCGCTCCAGGGCCGTGCCGTCGCTCGGGGCGCGTCGGCCGCCCGGCGCGGTCGCCACCGCCCGCCCGGCGGCACCGGACTCCCGGTACTGCCGCAGCAGCGCCACCTGGAGATGGTGCAGCGGCTCCAGGTAGGTGTCCCGCACCGCCAGGGTGCGCTGGAGCACCGGCGAGTTCTCCAGCAGGGCGGGCGAGGCGGTCACCGCCAGCACCTCCCGCTTGGTCAGCTCGTACTCCTGCTCGATCTGCTCGAAGATCGGGTGCAGCTTCTTCGGCACCAGCGTCTCGACATACCGGCGGGCGATGCTCAGGTCGGTCTTGGTCAGCATCATCTCGACGTTGGACAGGAACGTGCGGAAGAAGTGCCAGTTGCGGTGCATCTCGGCCAGCACGTCCGCCAGCCCGGCCTCGCGGGCGGCGGCCAGCCCGGAGCCGACGCCGAACCAGCCCGGCACGATCTGCCGGGTCTGCGTCCAGCCGAACACCCACGGGATGGCCCGCAGCCCGGACAGCCCGGCGCCGGTGTTCGGGCGCTTCGCGGGCCGGGAGCCGATGTTCAGCGCGCCGAGCAGCTCGGTGGGGGTGGACGCCCAGAAGTACGCCGGCAGGTCCGGGTCCTCGACCAGCGACCGGTACGACCGGTACGCCGACTCGGAGACCACGTCCATCGCGGCGTCCCAGCGTTCGAGCATCTCCGCCGGCTGCCGGGGGCCGGTGTGCAGTAGCGTCGCCTGGAGCACCGCGGCGAGGGTGAGTTCCAGGTTCTCCCGGGCCAGCGAGGGCAGGCTGTACTTGTCGGAGATCACCTCGCCCTGCTCGGTCACCTTGATCGCGCCGTCCAGCGTGCCGTACGGCTGGGCCAGGATCGCCTCGTGCGTCGGCCCACCGCCGCGCCCCACCGTGCCGCCCCGGCCGTGGAACAGCCGCAGGTGCACCCCGTGCCGGGCGGCCACGTCGCGCAGGGCGCGCTGCGCCCGGTGGATCGACCACTGGCTGGTGGTGATCCCGGCCTCCTTGTTGGAGTCCGAGTAGCCGAGCATGACCTCCTGCACGTCGCCGCGGGCCGCCACCAGCGCCCGGTACGCGGGCAGCGACAGCAGCTCGTCGAGGAGTTCGCCGCCGGCGTTCAGCTCGGCCGGCGTCTCCAGCAGCGGCACGAACCCGATCCGGGCCCGCCCGCTGTGCACGTCGACGAGCCCGGCCTCGCGGGCCAGCACCACCGCGGCCAGCACGTCGTCGACGCCCAGGGTCATCGAGATGATGTACGACTCGATCACCTCGGCGCCGAACCGGTCCTGCGCCTCCCGGATGGTGCCGAACACGTCGAACGTCTTGCGGGCCGGCTCGGACAGCGGAGTGTCCAGCGTGGACAGCGGCCGGCGGCCGGTCAGCTCGTCGGCGAGCAGCTTGGTGCGCTCCAGCCGGGACAGCGCCGGATAGTCGGACACCTCGCCGACCGCCGCGTACAGCTGGGCGAGCACCGCATGGTGCGCCTCGGCGTGCTCCCGGACGTCCATGGTGGCCAGGTGCAGGCCGAAGGCCGAGACCGTCCGGATGGCGGAGGCCAGCCGGCCGACGGCGGTGAGCTGCCCGGAGTTGCGGGCCAGCGACGCGCGCAGCAGCTCCAGGTCCGCGATCAGCTCGGCGGAGCCCAGGTAGTCCCGGCCCGGCACGTGGGCGGTGCCCTGGCGCAACCGCTGCCGGGTGTTGGCCAGCTTCGCCTTCACGCAGCGCGCCTTGAGCCGGTACGGCTCCTCGGCGTTGACCCGGCGGAACCGGGGCGCCACCTCGGGCAGCGCGTCCAGGTCGGCGGCGAGGCTGGCGGAGAGGTCCAGCGACACCCCGCGCAGCCGGCGGGAGACCGAGACCTCGTTGATCAGGTGGTCCATGGCCTTCTCGGTGGCCGCGATGCCGTGCTCGTGCTGGATGGTCAGCACCTCGCGGGTGACCGCCGGGGTGACGAAGGGGTTGCCGTCCCGGTCACCGCCGATCCAGGTGCCGAAGCTCAGCGGACGGGCCGTCGGCGAGGTCTCCACACCCAGCGTGCGCAGCGTGTCGGCCAGGTCGTCGAGCACCTGCGGTGCGGCCTCGGCGTACAGGTCACGCAGGTAGTAGATCGCGTTGCGGGCCTCGTCGGTCGGGTCCGGCCGGTCCAGCCGCAGCTCGTCGGTCTGCCACATCAGGTCCAGCAGCTCGGCCAGCCGGCGGTTCG
The DNA here is from genome assembly GCF_040678715.1 of Micromonospora sp. NPDC049301. Taxonomy (NCBI): domain Bacteria; kingdom Bacillati; phylum Actinomycetota; class Actinomycetes; order Micromonosporales; family Micromonosporaceae; genus Micromonospora; species Micromonospora sp. NPDC049301. The sequence goes on from NZ_JBFAQO010000001.1 coordinate 1,075,287, forward strand.
CCGGGCCCTCGTCGCTGGCGCCGTACAGGATCGCGTTGGCGGTCTCGGTGTCCAGCTCGTCGGCGATGGCCCGCAGCTTGGACAGGATCGAGCGGCGGGCCGCCTCGGTCGGGTGTGCGGTGAAGACCGGCCGGACCGCGAGCCGGCGGGCCGCGGCGGCGATCTCCTCGGCCGGCACCCCGCGCTCGGCGATCATCTTGGCCGCCTGGTCCAGCCAGCCGCCCTGCACGGCGCGGCGACGGCGCAGGTCCCGGGCGCGGTGCACCTGCTCGGTGATGTTGGCCAGGTGGAAGTAGGTGGAGAAGGCGCGCGCCAGCTTGGTGCCGGTGGTCACGTCCAGCCCGCCGAGCCGCTGGGCGGCCGTCGGGGGGTCGGTGCGGACCTGGGCGCGGATCTCCTCCACCAGGTCGAGCAGTGGTCGCCCCTCCTGGCGGGCGAGGGTCTGCCCGAGAAGGGTGCCGAGCCGGCGGATGTCGGCGCGCAGCGCGGCGTCCGGGCCGTCGTGGTCGTGCTGGTCGGTCACGATGCGCTCCTTACGTGAGTACGAAGGACAGCGCTGTCCGACTCCCTGGATGGTATCCGCGCCGGGCCGGATGGCAGGAGGGCTCTCCGCATGCTGGGCCGTGACGCGGAACACCTCGGAGATCACGTCAGCCGCCCGCGCGGGGTTTCGCCCGGCGGCCACGGACCCGACTTGCGGCGTTTCGCCGGGCGGAAATCCGCTGGTGCCGACCGTTACCGTTCGATCATGGAGTCCCCGAACTATCCCGCCAAGCCCAGGCCGGGCGACCGGGTCGCGGTCGTCTCGCCCTCCGCCGGTCTGCCGGGCCTCTTCCCGCACGTGTACGAGCTGGGGCTGCGCCGGCTGCGCGAGGAGTTCGGCCTGGAGCCGGTGGAATACCCGACCACCCGGGTGATGGGAGCCGACCCCCGCGACCGGGCCCGCGACCTGACCGCCGCCTTCGCCGACCCGACGATCACCGCGGTGCTCGCCACCGTCGGCGGCGACGACCTGGTCACGGTCACCCCGCACCTCGACGACGACGTGCTGCGGGCCAACCCGAAGCCCTACTTCGGCTACTCCGACAACACCAACGTTCTCAACCACCTGCACCGGCTGGGGATCGTGGCGTACCACGGCGGGTCCGTGCTGGTGCACCTCGGCCGGCCGGGCGCGCCGCACCCGCTGACCTTCGACTCGCTGCGCGCGGCGCTCTTCAGCACCGACTGGTACGACCTCACGCCGGCGACCGAGTGGGGCGACGAGCCACGCGACTGGCGTGACCCGGCGACGCTCGCCGACGAGCCGGTGATGCTGCCGGGTGCGGGCTGGCACTGGCAGGGCCCGGCGCGCGTGGTCCGCGGACGCACCTGGGGTGGCAACCTGGAGGTGCTCCACTGGCTGCTCGCCACCGACCGGGTGGCCCCGGCCGCGTCGCTGGCCGGCTCCGTGCTGCTGATCGAGACCTCCCAGGAGCTGCCCTCGGACACCGAGGTGTACCGGATCCTGCGCAACATGGGGGAGCGCGGCCTGCTCGCCGGCTTCCCCGCCGTGCTTGTCGGGCGGGCCAAGGCGTGGGACTTCGACCGGCCGCACACCCTCGACGAGCGCCGGGCGTACGCGGCGGCCCAGCGGGCCGGGGTGACCCGGGCCTGCGCCGAGTACGCCCCGGACGCGGTGCTGGTCTTCGACGTCGACCTCGGGCACACCGACCCGCAGCTGATCATCCCGTACGGCGGAGAGATCCTGGTCGACGCCGAGGCCCGCCGCATCGCCGTCCGCTACTGACCCACCCGGCCCTGCCGCCGCGCCGGCCGGCGGGTCTCGCAACGTCAGGGAAGGTGTTGCCGCGCGGCGCAGCGGAGGCGACTACTAGATCTTGGCCGAGCCCCGGACGGCCGTGGCGGTGGTGGGTGCGCTCAGCTGTCGACGACGGCGAAGGCGCGGACCGGGAAGGTGCCCATGCCGGCCACCCGGGGCGGGGCGGCGGTGAACCGGAAGTTCTGCGGGGGCAGGGCGTCCAGGCCGGTCAGGTGCTCCACGATCGGGATGCCGGCGGCGAGCAGTGTGCTGTGCGCGGGGCGTTCGCCACCGGCGGCCGGGCTCATGTCGTCGATGTTGATCGAGTCGATGCCGACCAGGGCCACACCGGCGTCGACCAGGGCCTGAGCGGCGTCCCCGGTCAGGTGCGGCGCCTCCGGCGCGCCGTACCGTTCGGTGCCGAAGTGCGCATCCCACCCGGTGTGCAGCAGTACCGCGCGCCCGGCCACCTCGTACGGAGCCAGCATCAACCGGTCCACCGCCCGGGTACCGGCCGGCACCCGGACCACCACGCCGGGCAGGTCGGCGAGCCGGTCCAGCGGTACCCCGCCCAGGTCGTCGCCGGCCGTGAAGCGGTGTGTGGGGGTGTGCAGGTACGTGCCGGTGTTGGCGATCATGTCGATCTGGGCCACCCGGAACTCGGTGCCCGGCGCGTAGTTCGCCCGGGACGCCTCGAACGTCAGCCAGTCGCCGATCTTCGGCCCGCGCCAGCCGGGCAGGGTGGTCATTCCATCGCTGATCAGGTGGCTCAGCTCGACCAGCCGACGGCCGGCGCGGGGCGCGTCGACGGCGACGCCCCGGCCACCCTTGTGTGGCTCCTCGATGATCGTCTTTGCGCTGATCCGGACCTCGGCGACGATCAGCAGCCCGAGGTGCCGGACGAACAACACGGCCAGGTCCTCGTCGGTGATCTCCCGACCCGGGATGTCCAGCCGGAACCCCTCGGTGTGCAGTCCACCGCCGTTCGCGAAGCTCACCTCAGCGTCAAACTGTGCCCGCCACTGTCCGCCCATGTCAGAACCCTGACCACGACCCCCCGTCACCGTCAAGATCCAATGCCCGTCCCGGCGGTCCGTCTCCGGGCCGCCCGCCTGGCTGGCGCAAACGGATGCGGCAGCCCGAAACGGTCCGCGCAAGCGGGGCAGGGCGGCAAGATCGCGCAACATCCTGGATGTAGTGGTCTCGCGGCGCGTCGACACCACTACATCCAGGATCGAGCACGATCTTGGCGCGGGGCGCGCGGACCTGGGCGGAAGGGGGTGGGTGTCGGTGGACGGGGATAGGCTGGTTGTCGTGCACCCCCCGTCCGACCGGACGAGGGGCAGCCGTCGTGTGCGTCGACTCCCCTGGAAGTGATCTCACATGCTCACCGGTCTGTTCTCCGCCGCCCTGGCCGACCCGGGGCTGGCCCGGGCGCGTGACCTGGCGCGCTCCGGTGCCGCTCAGGTCGACGGCCTCGACATCACCGCCCCGCCGGCGCTGCGCCCGTTCGCGGTCGCCGCCGTCGCGGCCGACCCCGACGGCACCGGTGGCGGGGCCGGGCGACCGGTGCTGGCGGTGACCGCCACCACCCGGGAGGCCGACGACCTGGCCGCCGCGCTGGGTGGGCTGCTGCCGGCGGAGCAGGTGGTGGTCTTCCCCTCCTGGGAGACGCTGCCGCACGAGCGGCTCTCCCCGCGTTCGGACACCGTCGGCCGGCGACTGGCCGTGCTGCGCCGGCTGGCGCACCCGGAGTCGGCCGACGCGCACGGCAGCACCGGGCCGCTGCGGGTGGTCGTGGCGCCGGTCCGCTCGCTGCTCCAACCACAGCTCAAGGGGCTCGGTGACCTGGAGCCGGTGCAGCTCGCCGCGGGCGAGGAGGCGGATCTGGAGGAGGTCGCCCGCCGGCTGATCGACATGGCGTACGCCCGGGTCGACCTGGTCACCAAGCGCGGCGAGTTCGCGGTGCGCGGCGGCATCCTGGACGTGTTCCCGCCCACCGACGAGCACCCGTCCCGGGTGGAGTTCTGGGGCGACGAGGTGGAGGAGATCCGCACCTTCGCCGTCGCCGACCAGCGGACCATCGAGCAGGTCCCGCTGCTCTGGGCGCCGCCGTGCCGGGAGCTGTTGCTCACCCCGTCGGTCCGCGAGCGGGCCGCCGCGCTCGCCGAGCAGCACCCGGAGCTGGCCGAGATCCTGGACAAGCTGGCCGAGGGCATCCCGGTCGAGGGGATGGAGTCGCTGGCGCCGGTGCTGGTCGGCCCCGACTCGCTGGAGCTGCTGCTGGACGCCATGCCGGCCGGCACCCACGTCCTGCTCTGCGACCCGGAGCGGATCCGCACCCGGGCGCACGACCTGGTGCGTACCTCGGAGGAGTTCCTCCAGGCCAGCTGGGCCGCCGCCGCGGTCGGTGGCCAGGCCCCGGTGGATGTCGGCGCCGCCGCCTTCCGCACCCTGGCCGAGGTGCGTGCCGCCGCCGGCAAGCTCGGCCAGCCGTGGTGGACGCTGTCCCCGTTCGGCCTGGTGGAGGCGGAGACCGCCGAGACGCGGCAGCCCTGGGAGGACGCGCCGGAGCAGGCCGCCGTCACCCCGGACGACGCCATCGCGGTGACCCTCTCCGCCCAGCCGGCCCCGCTCTACCACGGTGAGACCGCGCGGGTGGTCGACGACCTCAAGCGCTGGGCCGGCGAGGGCTGGTCGATCGCGCTGGTCTTCGAGGGGCACGGCCCCGCCCAGCGGGCGGTGGAGGTGCTGCGCGACGCCGGGCTCGGCGCCCGGCTCACCGAGGAGGTGCCGACCGCTCCCGTCCCCGGCGAGCTGGTGGTCACCTGCGGTGCGCTGAGCAGCGGGTTCGTCGACGAGGCGTCCCGTTTCGTGCTGCTCACCGGCAACGACGTCACCGGCGGTCGGGGCACGTCCACGCGGGACATGCGCAAGATGCCGAGCCGGCGGCGCAACACCATCGACCCGCTGGAGCTGAAGGCCGGCGACCACGTGGTGCACGAGCAGCACGGCATCGGCCGGTACGTCGAGCTGGTGCAGCGCACCGTCAACGGCGCCAGCCGGGAGTACCTGGTCATCGAGTACGCGGCCAGCAAGCGCGGCCAGCCCGGCGACCGGCTCTTCGTGCCGACCGACCAGCTCGACCAGCTCTCCCGTTACGTGGGCGGCGAGCAGCCGACCCTGCACAAGATGGGCGGCTCGGACTGGCAGAAGTCCAAGGCCCGGGCCCGCAAGGCGGTCCGGGAGATCGCCGCGCAGCTGATTCAGCTGTACGCCGCGCGGAAGGCGTCCAAGGGCCACTCGTTCGGGCCGGACACCCCGTGGCAGCGCGAGCTGGAGGACGCCTTCCCGTGGCAGGAGACGCCGGATCAGCTCGCCGCTATCGACGAGGTCAAGCGGGACATGGAGCAGACCGTCCCGATGGACCGGTTGATCTGCGGTGACGTCGGCTACGGCAAGACCGAGATCGCGGTCCGGGCGGCGTTTAAGGCGGTGCAGGACGGCAAGCAGGTGGCGGTGCTGGTGCCGACCACGCTGCTGGTGCAGCAGCACTACAACACGTTCGCCGAGCGGATGAGCCAGTTCCCGGTCCAGATCCGGCAGCTGTCCCGGTTCCAGACGCCGAAGGAGACCGAGCGGACGCTGGAGATGGTCGCCGACGGCACCGTCGACATCGTCATCGGCACCCACCGGCTGCTCCAGACCGCCACCCGGTTCAAGCAGCTGGGGCTGGTGATCGTCGATGAGGAGCAGCGCTTCGGCGTCGAGCACAAGGAGCACCTGAAGACGCTGCGTGCCTCGGTCGACGTGCTGAGCATGTCGGCCACCCCGATCCCGCGCACCCTGGAGATGGCGATCACCGGCATCCGGGAGATGTCGACCATCGCCACTCCGCCGGAGGAGCGGCACCCGGTGCTCACCTTCGTGGGCGCGCAGGACGACCGGCAGGTGGCCGCGTCCATCCACCGGGAGCTGCTCCGCGACGGGCAGGTCTTCTACCTGCACAACCGGGTCGAGTCGATCGACCGGGCGGCGCGGCGGCTGCGTGAGCTGGTGCCCGAGGCGCGGGTGGCGGTGGCGCACGGCCAGATGGGCGAGGAGGCCCTGGAGAAGGTCATGGTCGGCTTCTGGGAGAAGGAGTTCGACGTGCTGGTCTGCACCACGATCGTGGAGTCCGGCATCGACATCCCGAACGCCAACACCCTGATCGTGGAGCGGGCCGACCTGCTCGGCCTGGCCCAGCTGCACCAGATCCGTGGCCGGGTCGGCCGGGGCCGGGAGCGGGCGTACGCCTACTTCCTCTACCCGCCGGAGAAGCCGCTCACCGAGCACGCCCACGAGCGGCTGGCCACCATCGCCCAGCACACCGAGCTGGGCGCCGGCATGTACGTGGCGATGAAGGACCTGGAGATCCGGGGCGCCGGCAACCTGCTCGGCGGCGAGCAGTCCGGGCACATCGAGGGTGTCGGCTTCGACCTGTACGTGCGGATGGTCGGCGAGGCGGTCTCCGCGTTCAAGGGTGAGCGTCCGGAGGAGGAGGCCGACGTCAAGATCGACCTGCCGGTCGACGCCCACCTGCCGCACGACTACGTGAGCGTGGAGCGGCTGCGGCTGGAGATGTACCGCAAGCTCGCCGAGGCGCGCGACGAGGAGCGGCTGCGCGAGGTGGTCGCCGAGATGACCGACCGGTACGGCGAGCCGCCGGCCCCGGTGCAGAACCTGGTGGCCGTGGCCCGGTTCCGCCTGCTGGCCCGCCGGTACGGCCTGGCCGACGTGTCGATGCAGGGCAAGCACGTCCGGTTCGGGCCGCTGCCGCTGCCCGACTCGAAGCAGCTGCGGCTCAAGCGTTACCACCCGGACGCGGTCTACAAGCAGGCGACCGACCAGGTCAGCGTGCCCCGGCCGAGCACCCGTCGGGTCGGCGGCGAGCCGCTGCGCGACCAGGCGCTGCTGGAGTGGTGCGCCCAACTGCTGTCCGACGTGCTGGGCGCCCCCGCCCCGCTGGTCGCCGCAGCCGGCTGAGGGTGGGGGCCGTCACAGCGAGGGAAAGGGCATGAGAGAGTGACGGGCATGCGTGCTCGCCGTCTGATCGCCGCCGCCAGCGTCGCGGCCCTGGGTGTCCTCTCCCTCGCTGCCTGCGGAAAGTCCGCACCGAACGTCGCCGCCTATGTCGGTGACGCCACCTATTCGGTGGACCGGGTCGACGCGATCTACGACGACCTGCAGGCGAAGTACGGCGAGGCGGTCCGGCAGGAGGCCGGTCAGGCCGGGGCGACGCCCGAGCCCGAGCAGCTGCGTTCCGCCGTCACCCGGCAGGACGTGGTGAACCTGCTGGTCAGCCTGGAGCTGGGTAAGCGGGTGGCGGCGTCGAAGAACCTCCAGGTGCCCGACGAGGTCACTCCGCAGCAGTTGGAGCAGAACCTGCGGGTGCCGGCCAGCACCGAGTACGCCAAGCTCTGGGGCGAGTGGATCGATCTGCTCCAGGTGCTCAACCAGCAGCTTCCGCCGGCCGAGCTGAGCGACGACTCGATGATGGCCGTGTACCAGGCCATCGCGAAGACCGGGGCGATCCAGGGTGGGCTGTCGGTGGCCGACGTCCGCCGGGCGTTCGGTGACGGCGGCTTCGTCCGCGCCGCCACCGCGCTCAGCACCGCGCTGGAGGATGAGGCGGGCCGGGCCGACGTCTCCATCAACCCGCGTTACCGGGCGGTCGGGGTGCCGTCGGTGGTGAGCACCGGTCAGTCGTTGGTCTTCTACTCGCTGCCGTACATCAACGAGGAGGGTCCGGTCACGGACATCTCCACCCCGGAGCCGGCGACGTCGAGCGCGGCGCCCGAGGCCGAGGGCACGGCCAGCTGAGCATGTCGGCACGGATCGTCCTGCTGGTCACCTCGCCCCGGCTGCCGGCCGGTCTGCTGACCTCCGCCGCCTGGGATGCCGTACGCCGGCACCCGGTGCTGACCGGGGCGGAGAGTGAGCTGGCCACGGCCGTGCGCCAGGCGGGCGCCGAGGTCACGGTGGTGGACGGCCCGGCGACGCAGCCGTTGCTGGACGCGGTGGCGGCGCACGGCGCCGCGGTCTGGCTGGCCGGCCCGGCCGGCGACGAGTCGCTGGCCCGGGAGCTGGGTCTGCGGCTGGCCCGGGAGCCGGGGTTGGCGGAGCTGGAGCTGATGTACGGCTCGTGGGACCCGCCGGGCGCCCGGCTGCTGGACGCGGTGGCCGTGCTGGACCGGTTGGCCTCGCCGGGCGGCGACCCGTGGAAGCGGGCGCAGACGCACCGCAGCCTCGCCGGTTATCTGCTGGAGGAGAGCTACGAGGCGTACGACGCGATCAGCGCGGGCGACACCGACGCGCTGCGCGAGGAGTTGGGCGACGTGCTGCTCCAGGTGGTGCTGCACGCCCGGCTCGCGGAGGAGCTGCCCGAGGGTGAGCGGTGGAACGTCGACGACGTGGCCGGTGGCCTGGTCGACAAGATGATCCGGCGCAATCCGCACGTCTTCGCCGGTGCGGAGGCGGGCACGCTGGAGGAGATCACGGCCAACTGGGAGCGGATCAAGCGGGCCGAGAAGGCGCGTGGCTCGGTGCTGGACGGTGTGGCGCTGAGCCAGCCCGCCCTCGCCCTGGCCGCGACGATCCTGGACCGCGCCGCCCGGGTCGGGCTGGCCGTTCCACCGCCGCTGGCCGACTCGCAGGTGGACGAGGAGGCGAGGCTCGGTGCGAGCCTGCTGACCACGGTCGCGGCGGCCCGCCAGGCCGACCTGGACCCGGAGGCCGCCCTCCGCCGCACCACCCTGGCCTACGCCGAAGCGGTCCGCGTCGCCGAGCGCATCACCCCGCCCACCGAACCAGGTTGATCATGAGGTTGACGGGCCTGCGACGACCTGTCGGCCCCGCCAACCTCATGATCACCGCCGGTCGCGTCGGGGGCGGTCGGTAGGGTCGGGGGGTGGAAGCGTTTGGGGTTCTGGCGGAGCGGGTCGTCGAGGCGTTGCTGGAGAGTCGGCCTGGGGTCGCCACCGCGGCGGGGGACCACCGGTACGACGACCGCTTGCCGGACCTGTCCGCCGACGCCCTGGCCACCGACCGGGCGATGCTCTCCGACGCGGCGAACGCGCTGTCCGAACTGGACCCGGACTCGCTCGACGTCGAGGAGCAGGTGGACCATGCGCTGCTCACCTCGTTCGTGGATCGGGAGCTGTTCGAGCTGACCGAGATCCGGTCGCACGAGTGGGACCCGCTGCACCACAACCCCGGCCCGCTGCTGCACCCGCTCTTCACCCGCCCGTACGCGCCGGTCGAGGTGCGGCTGACCCACCTGGCCGGTCGGCTCGCCGCCGTGCCGGACGCCCTCGCCACCGCCCGCGCGACGCTGCGGGACATGCCACGGATCCACGCCGAGACGGCGGTCGGGCAGTTCACCGGCACGGCCGCGCTGATCCGCGACGAGCTGCCCCCGCTGCTCGCCCAGGCGCCCGGCAGCCTCGACCGGGTGGAGCCGGCGGCCACTGCGGCGATCGCCGCACTGGAGGAGTTTGTCGCCTGGCTGCGCACCGGCCTGGCCGCCGACGGCGGCCCCGGCCGCGACCCCCGCCTGGGCCGCCGCCGCTGGGAGGCCCGGCTCTGGCACACCCTGGACACCGAGCTGGGGGCCGCCGAGATCCAACGCCGCGCCTGGGCCAACCTGGACCGGGTCACCGCGGAGATCCGCGAGGCGGCCGTCGAGCTGGTCGGCGGCCGGGCCGACGACACGACGGTACGACGGGCGCTGGACGTGCTCGCCGCCGAGCACCCGGACAACCGGACCATCGTGGAGCTGGCCGGGGTGACCCTGGACGAGGCCACCGACTTCGTCCGCGCACACGACCTGGTCACCCTGGTCGACGACCGGTGCGTGATCCAGGAGATGCCGGAGTTCGCGCGGGGCGTCGCGGTGGCGTACTGCGACTCGCCCGGCCCGCTGGAGACCGCCGCCCTGCCGACGTTCTACTGCATCGCGCCCACACCCACGGACTGGCCGGCCCAGCGGGTCGAGTCGTTCTACCGCGAGTACAACGACCACATGATCCGCAACCTGACCGTGCACGAGGCGATGCCCGGGCACTTCCTCCAGCTCGCCCACGCCCGCCGCTACGTCGGTGGCACCCGGGTGCGGGCGCTGGCCGAGTCGGGCCCGTTCATCGAGGGCTGGGCCGTGTACGCCGAGGAGCTGATGGCCGGGCTCGGCTTCGGCGGCCTGCCGGTGCGGTTGCAGCAGCTCAAGATGCAGTTGCGGATGACCATCAACGCGCTGCTCGACCAGTTGGTGCACGCCGAGGACCTGCCCGAGGCCGAGGCGATGGCGCTGATGACCGGGCGCGGCTTCCAGGAGGAGGGCGAGGCGGCCGGCAAGTGGCGTCGGTCGCTGCTCACGTCCACGCAGCTCTCCACGTACTTCGTGGGGTACAGCGAGGTGGCCGAGATCGCCGCCGCCCGCCCGCACGGCGTGTCGGTGCGCGACTGGCACGACGCGATGCTCGCCCACGACTGCCCGCCCCCGCGCCACCTGCGGACCCTGCTCGGCGTCTGAGGAAGCCGGCGGTCTGCACCTGTGGGAGACCATGAACCCGATCCGCGCGACTCAGCGCTGCGCGGCGGTCCCCGTCGCGTCGATCAGCCAGCGCGAGATGGAGTACGCGGGCGGCAGTTCCGCCGGCAGCGCGTCCAGGGCGAACCAGCGGGCCTCGGTCAGCTCCCGGCCGTCGACCACCGGCTCGGCGTGCGGGTCGGCGGCACGGGCGGTGAAGCCGGCGAGCAGCACCCCGGGGCCGGAGATCGCCCAGGGCTGGCTGCCGAAGTAGGCCAGCTCGGCGACGCCGAGCCCGACCTCCTCGCCGACCTCCCGGTGCACCGCAGCCTCGAGGGTCTCGCCGGCCTCCACGAACCCGGCGACCAGTGCCCACAGCCCGGTCGGCCCGGTGGCGTGCCGCACCAGCAGCAGCTCGTCAACGCGTCCGGCCGGGCCGGGTCGGGTGATCGCGACCAGCACCGCGGCGGAGAGCTGCATCGGCACGTACAGGCCGCAGTCGGGGCAGCGCCGGGCGGTCTCGCCGGGCTGGTCGATCAGCTCGGCGCGGCAGGCGCCGCACCACCGGTGGGTACGCCGCCAGGTGATCACGGCCAACGCCCGCCCGGCCAGCGTGGCGAGCGGCTCGGGCACCTCGGCGGCCAGCGACGCCCAGCCGCGCGTCCGGCCGCGCGTCCCGTCGGCCGTGGCCAGCTCGGTGGCCCACGCGGGCACCCCGTCGAGGGTGCCCAGCGGCACCCATCGGGTGTCGGCGGGCAGGTCGGCGACCCGGGCCATCGTCCCGTCGGCGGCGGTCAGCAGCTTCGCGCCGATCACCGGCAGGGCGAGGTCGGTCGGCGCGGGTGGGCGGCCGGCGTCGGAGCCCGGCTGGAATCCGGGGCGCCGCACGGGGGCCACGGCCCCGACGGCCGGGTCGGTCACGAGCCGCCCGGTCGGCGGTCGACCACGCTGGCGTCGGCGGGCGGGTCGAACGCGTCCTTCGCCACCGTCGCGGAGTACCTGCTCAGCGCCAACTCCATCGGCTTGCCGTCGACCGGCCCGGTGAAGCTGCCCAGCACACCCTCGGTGGTCACGCAGGCCGTGAAGCCTCCGTCCGACCGCTGCACCTCGACGCAGGTGGCGTGGTGCCCGGCGACCGTGGTGTCGCTCTGCTTGATGACCGCCTGCGGGTCGAGCGCGGCGGCGGTCAGCAGCCCGACCACCACCGGCGGGGTGACCAGGCCCTGCTGGTTCGCCTCGGTGAAGAGCGCCACGGTGGGCTTGCTGCCCGGGGTGGGCGGCGTGAGCAGCGTGCACGTCGTGCGGCCGCCGGCCGCGGTGCATCGGGTGACCGCGTCCGGGGTGACGGTGAGTCGCCCACCCGGGTAGCTGTACGCGGAACGGGCCGGATCCTGCGCCTGCGCGATGGCGGCGGTCTGTCCGCCGGGGAGCTGGTACTCGGCCGAGTAGGTCAGCTCCAGCGCCCGGTCGAGCCGGGCGGCGAGGTCGTTGACCAGTTCGGAGCGGCCCATGGCTCGTCCGGCGTCCTCGAATGTTTGACAGCCGGTGACCGTGAGCGACGCGATGACCGACACGGCGAGCATGCGGAGGGTGGTCGAGGCGGCGGGCATGGCGACCAGACTGGTGGATCGGGTCGGCGCAGCGCAAACCCGTTGCCGGTTGACGCCCGGAAATCCGGGAATGTCCGTCACCGCGGGGCGACTCGGGTGCGCGGGCGACGCCGTGCCCGTTCCCGTGGCCCGATACGCTGCGTTCAACACCTGCCTCAGCCGCACCGTCGCGGCCCACCCACGGACCGGATCACAACAACGAGGAGCGACTCAGTGGCAACCATCGAGGGAATCGTCGCCCGGGAGATTCTCGACTCGCGGGGCAACCCCACGGTCGAGGTCGAGGTCGGCCTGGACGACGGCACGGTGGCCCGCGCCGCCGTGCCCTCCGGCGCCTCCACCGGCGCCTTCGAGGCGATCGAGCTGCGCGACGGTGACGCCGACCGCTACCAGGGCAAGGGCGTGGAGAAGGCGGTCTCCAACGTCGAGGACAAGATCGTCGACCAGATCATCGGGTACGAGGCCAGCGAGCAGCGCCTGATCGACCAGAAGATGCTCGACGTCGACGGCACCGACAGCAAGTCGGAGCTGGGCGCGAACGCCATCCTCGGCGTCTCCCTCGCGGTCGCGAAGGCCGCCGCCGGCAGTGCCGAGCTGAGCCTCTTCCGCTACCTGGGCGGCCCGAACGCGCACCTCCTGCCGGTGCCGATGATGAACATCCTCAACGGTGGCGCGCACGCCGACTCCAACGTCGACATCCAGGAATTCATGATCGCGCCGATCGGAGCGCCCACCTTCCGTGAGGCGCTGCGCTCCGGCGCGGAGGTCTACCACGCGCTGAAGTCGGTGCTGAAGAAGAAGGGCCTGTCGACCGGGCTCGGCGACGAGGGCGGCTTCGCGCCGAACCTGCCGACCAACGCCGCGGCGCTGGACCTGATCGCCGAGGCGGTCGAGAAGGCCGGCTACCGGCTCGGCACCGACATCGTGTTCGCGCTCGACGTGGCCGCGACGGAGTTCTTCGACAACGGCACGTACACCTTCGAGGGCACCCCGAAGTCCGCCGAGGAGATGAGCACCTACTACACCAAGCTTGCCGACGAGTACCCGATCGTGTCGATCGAGGACCCGCTGGCGGAGGACGACTGGACCGGCTGGCAGACGCTGACCGCCTCGATCGGCGACCGGGTGCAGATCGTCGGTGACGACCTGTTCGTGACCAACCCGCAGCGCATCGCCCGCGGCATCGCGGAGAAGGCGGCGAACGCGGTCCTGGTCAAGGTCAACCAGATCGGTTCGCTGACCGAGACCCTGGACGCGGTGGACCTGGCCCACCGGGCCGGCTTCAAGTGCATGATGAGCCACCGCTCCGGCGAGACCGAGGACACCACCATCGCCGACCTGGCGGTGGCCACCGGTTGCGGCCAGATCAAGACCGGTGCCCCGGCCCGCTCGGACCGCGTCGCCAAGTACAACCAGCTGCTCCGGATCGAGGAGGAGCTGGCCGACGCGGCGCGCTACGCCGGCGTGGGCGCGTTCCCGCGCTACCGTTCGGCCTGAGACGTGGTCGGGAAGCCCCACCGCGGGGCTTCCCGACACCATCTGTAAGACGCGAAGCCTCGGGGGAGGGGTGTGACGATGCAGCAGCGCCGCACACCGGGTGGTCAGCGTCCCGCCCGCCGGCCGGGTCAGTCCGGCCGGCCGGGCGGTGGCCGGGCCACCCGGGGATCGGTCCGGGACGCCGGAGTGCGCGCCGAGCCGCGGGGCGCCGCCGGTCGGGCGCCGGGCGCGGCCCGGGGCGCCGAGGGGGTCCGCTCCGCGAACCGTCCGGCAGCGGCCCGGCGTACCGCCGCCGGCGGCGCCGTCAAGCGTCTCGCCGCACCCCACCCCCGTGGCTTCACCGGTCGGGCCACCGTGCTGTTCGCGGTGCTGATCGCGCTCGCGTTGGCCTACACCTATCCGGTCCGGGTCTACCTGGACCAGCAGGCCGACATCGAGCGGATGGAGGCGGCACAGGCGGCGCAGGAAGAAGAGATAGCCAAGCTCGCCGCCGAGGCCGCCAACTGGAAGGACCCGGCGTACATCGAGACCAAGGCCCGGGAGCGGTTCTTCATGGGCCGGCCCGGCGAGAAGATGATGGTGGTGCTGCACGACCCGGAGGGCGCCGCCCGGGACGCCGGTAAGTCGACCGGACCGGCCGCCCCAGCCGGTCCGGTGACCTGGTACGACACACTCTGGTCGAGCGTCCAGGCGGCGGACAGCCAGCAGCCGGGCAAGTGAACCACCGACCAGCGCATCAGGAGAGACAAGCACCGTGACTGTCGCACCACCGCCGGAGTCGGCCGCGGATTCCGTACCCCTGCCGCACCGCGAGCCGGCCACCGAGGCCGACCTGGCCGCGGTGGCCGCGCAGCTCGGCCGCCCGCCCCGTGGGACCCGGGCGGTCGCCCACCGCTGCCCGTGCGGCCTGCCGGACGTGGTGGAGACGACGCCGCGCCTCGCCGACGGCACCCCGTTCCCGACGCTCTACTACCTGACCTGCCCCCGGGCCACGGCGGCGTGCAGCCGGCTGGAGTCGGCCGGGTTGATGAAGGAGATGGCCGACCGGCTGGCGGCGGATCCCGAGCTGGCCGCGCACTACCGGGCGGCGCACGAGGACTACCTCACCCGCCGCGAGGCGATCGGCGAGGTACCCGAGATCGCCGGCATCTCGGCGGGCGGGATGCCGGGCCGGGTGAAGTGCCTGCACGTGCACCTGGGGCACGCGCTCGGTGCCGGCCCCGGGGTGAACCCGTTCGGCGACGAGACGCTGGAGCTGGTCGAGCCCTGGTGGACGGCCGGCCCGTGCGTGGACGTGCCGGCGGGCGAATGAGCGCGGACGGAGGCTTCCCGACACCGGTTGCCGAGGACCAGATCCTGGTGCGGCGGGCCCGCACCGGGGATGTGCGGGGCATCCGGCGGCTGGTCGACACCTACACCGACGACCGGCGCTTGCTGAGCAAGGCCACCGTCACCCTCTACGAGGACGTGCAGGAGTTCCGGGTGGCGGTCCGCGCGGACGACGGCGCCGTGGTGGGCTGTGGCGCGCTGCACGTGATGTGGGAGGACCTGGCGGAGATCCGTACGGTCGCGGTGGACCCGTCCTGCCGGGGCCAGCGGATCGGGCACCGGCTGGTCGGTGAGCTGATCGACGCGGCCCGGGAGTTGGGCGTGGCGCGCATCTTCGTGCTCACCTTCGAGACCCGGTTCTTCGCCTCGTTCGGGTTCCGGGCTATCGACGGCGCGCCGGTGCCGCAGCCGGTCTACGAGCAGTTGCTGCGCTCGTACGACGAGGGTGTCGCCGAGTTCCTGGACCTGGAGCGGGTCAAGCCGAACACGCTGGGCAACACCCGGATGCTGCTGCGCCTGTAGCCGGGCATGTCTGGGCCGCCAGCCCTGATGCCGGTGCGCTCGGGATCGCCGCCGGGTACCGCCGATGGGCTGTCGTAGGGTTGCGGGGTGACGACGCGTGTGGCGGCCATCGACTGCGGGACCAACTCGATCCGACTGCTGGTCGCCGACCTGCCCGAGGCGTCGGCCGGGCCGCAGGCACCGCTGATCGACCTGACCCGGCGGATGGAGATCGTGCGGCTGGGGCAGGGCGTGGACCGGACCGGGCGGCTGGCCCCGGAGGCGATCGAACGCACCCGGGTGGCGTTGGCGTCGTACGCCGCCGACATCGAGAAGCTGGGCGTCCAGCGGGTGCGGATGTGCGCCACCTCGGCCTCCCGGGATGCGGCGAACGCCGCCGACTTCACCGAGATGGTGCAGGCCACCCTCGGGGTCGCGCCCGAGGTGGTCACCGGCGACGAGGAGGCCCGGCTGTCGTTCACCGGCGCGGTGCGCGGGTTGCCGGCCGACGCGAAGGAGCCGTTCCTGGTCGTCGACATCGGCGGCGGCTCGACCGAGTTCGTGGTCGGCGACCGGGCCAGCGGGGTGCGGGCGGCGATCTCGGTGGACATCGGCTGCGTCCGGATGACCGAGCGGCACCTGCCCGGTGACCCGCCGACGCCGGAGCAGGTCGCCGCCGCGCGGGCCGACATCGCGGCGGCGGTGGACCGGGCGCTCGCGGTGGTGCCCGGCCGCGAGGCCGCCACCCTGGTCGGCCTCGCCGGGTCGGTCACCACCGTGGTCGCCATCGCGCAGGGCCTTCAGGAGTACGACCCGGAGCGCATCCACCACGCCCGGGTGTCGTACGAGGCGGTGGCCCAGGTGACCGAGGACCTGCTGGGTCGGACCAGCGCGCAGCGGTTGGCGATCCCGGTGATGCACCCGGGCCGGGCCGACGTGATCGGCGCGGGTGCCCTGGTGCTCCGCGTGATCATGGAGCGGGCCGGTATGCCGTCCGTGGTCGCCTCGGAGCACGACATCCTCGACGGCATCGCCTGGAGTCTCCAGCCAGCCTCGCGCTGACGGGCGTGGTCGACTCGCCTTCGCCGATATCGCGGTATCCGAGTCATCAGGACACCCCGATTCAGCGAACCCGTTTCGATCTCGACCCGCCCGGCAGGGCTTTGCGTCAGTCCGTCGTCAGGTCTGGCCGGTGCTGCCGGATCCACTTCTCGACGTCGGTGCGCCGCCAGATCTGGCCCATCCGCAACACCTGGTACGGGGCTGGAAAATCGCGCCGGGACGCAACTACGGAAGCCCGGGCGCGGGAAACCCCTCCGAGCATGTCTCGTATTTCAGCGATCCCAACGAACTCGCCCATGTGTTGACGGTAGGCACCGGCGATTGTTCAACGATCGGTAACAGCGATCGGGGTTGACGATCGGCAATAGCGATAGCACGATCGGGGGATGTCAACGTCGAACTTCTCCCCAGGTCACGACCGTCAGCGCCGGGCGATGCGCCCGCACCTGCCGATGCGGCCCCTGTGGCTGTGTCGGGTGTGCGCTGCCCCGTGGCCGTGCCAGCCGGCGCGTCTGTTGCTGGTGATGGAGTATCGACGGGACCGGGTTGGCCTGAGCGTCTACATGGCTGGCCTGTTGTTCGAGGCCACCGCGGATCTGATCAAGCTCAATCCAAATCCCGCCCCGTCCCCGGCTGACCTGTTCGCCAGGTTCGTGGGCTGGACCGCCAGGGGGCCCGCTCCCGATCCGATCGGCTCGGAATGTCTGGAAGGACCCTCGCGGGGTGCGTGATCGACTCGCCTTCCGTGAGGGTGGGGTGTCCGGACGGGTCGTGGTCCGTTTTTCAGGAAGCCGGGTGGATCGCGGCTGTGCGTGGGCGTGTCGAGGCTGAATCGTTGACGCTACTTCGCATTGCACACTAGTGTGCAATGCGTGGACACCACACAGTTGCTGAAGGGCGTGCTCGACCTCGCCGTCCTCGCCGTGCTCCGGGAGGAGGACGGCTACGGCTACGACATCCTGCGACGGCTCCGGGAGGCCGGGCTGGAGGAGGTCGGCGACGCCTCGGTCTACGGCACGCTGCGCCGTCTCTTCGCCGCCGGCCTGCTCACCACCTACGTCGTGCCCAGCGAATCCGGGCCGCACCGCAAGTACTACTCACTCAACGCCGCGGGGCGCGACCAGTTGGCCCGCTCCGGCAAGCTCTGGCGCTCGTTCGCCACCACCATGGACAGTCTGCTCGACGATCGGGGGCTGGCGGCATGACCGTCACGGAGCAGGAGATCACCGACTACGTGGCGCGGGTCCGGGCCGCTCTGGCCGACCTGCCGCCCGGGCAACGCGACGAGCTGACCGAGGACCTCGCCGACCACCTCGCCGAGGTCGCCGCCGAGTCCGAGGGCACCCTCGTCGAGCGGCTGGGCGAGCCCGAGACGTACGCCGCCGAGCTGCGGGCCGCGGCCGGAGCACCGGCCAGCGGCCGCAACCTGGACCAGCGGGTGGCATCCGCGGTGGTACGGGCCCGCGGCCGGCTGCGCGCGATCGACACCCGACTCGGCCCACCGCTCGGGTACGAGACGGCCAGCGACTTTCTCCGGTTGCTGCGCCCCGGCTGGTGGGTGCTGCGCGGCTACCTGGCAGCCATGCTGGTCACCGTGATCAGCACGGGTGGCAGCTTCGGTCTGCTGCCCCGGTTCGGCGGCGAACTGCTCGCCGGCCTGATCATGCTGGTGGGCTTCCTGCTCGTCTCGATCTGGCTGGGTCGTCGCTCCACCCGGCTGAGCCGGTGGCCCCGCTGGGCCCTGCACGCCGGCAGCGTGGTGCTGGTGGTCTTCGCGCTCTCCGCCCTCATGCAGGCGGAGGACCGGATGCGGTACGGCGACTACGGCATCGATCCGACGTCGATCAACGGCCCGTACGACCAGGTCCGGGACGTCTTCGTCTACGACAGCGAGGGCCGGCTGGTGGAGAACGCCCGGCTCTTCGACCAGAACGGCAATCCGATCCGGCTCGGCTACCCGGACTGCGAAGGCCGTGTCGACGAGTACGGCAACCCCCTGCTGCGGCCATACCCGTACTGCGTGGGCCGGGCGCCGTTCGGGCCCCGAGGCCCGGGCGTGTCCCCACCGTCGGCGCCGGCCGTGATCACCACGCCGACGCCGGAGCCGACCGGCACGCCGACGCCGAGTGCGACGCCCGGCGAGCCCTCGGCGGGCCCGACCGCGACGCCGAGCGACACGCCAACCCCCACCCCGACGCGCTGAGCCACGGTGTGAACTGGATCATGCATACGAAGCTGGGAAATAGCTGAACGGACGAGGCGAGCGGGACGACGCCGGAAATCAATGATCGTTACGGTGTCGTCTGCTCATCAACCCCTCGGAAGGAACCCCCGTGTCAGAGCAGGTCGCACCGCCCCCCGCGTCCGACGTCACGCCGCCCCAGCCGGCCGTCGAGACGCCGTCCCCGGTCGAGCCGGAGGCGAAGAAGTCCGGTGCAAAGAAGGCCCTCGGCATCGTCGGCGCGATCCTCGTGTTCGTCGTCATCGCCGGCCTGAAGTTCGGTCTCGCCACCACGATCGGCAACTTCCTGAACAAGGACGAGACCGCCGACGCCAAGGCCGGTGACTGCATCGCCGAGCTGCCCGAGGTCACGGGCACCGAGACGGAGGAGGCAAACGGCGCCAAGGTCGTCGAGTGCACCTCCACCGACGCGGCGTACAACGTGGTCGGTCGCCTCGACGGGCAGACCGAGGCGCAGGCCAAGGCCGACACCGCCTGCGACCAGTACCTCAAGGAGGGCGAGGAGGGTTACGTCTTCTACAGCATCGAGCCGGGCAAGACGGGCTATCTGCTCTGCCTGACCAAGAAGGCGTGACCAAGAAGGCCTGACCGGAGCGCCAGCAGGCCGGGCGCCAGCACCGACGGCGGCGGGGGAACCTACCCCCGCCGCCGTCGGCGTACGCGGAGTCACCACCCGGCGAACGGGAGGTGAATGCCACTGTTCGCGCGTCTTCCCGGCGGCGGCGCGGCATGGCAGGCTACCGGCACGTAGGACCACTGGGCGACCAGCCAACGATGACTGACCGCTAGGAGGACGGGCCAATGGGCGAGATGGTGAGCTACCGCAGCAACGGGGGGACGAGCGAGGGGTATCTCGCGATACCTGCCAGCGGCGTCGCCAGCCCCGCCGTCATCGTCATCCAGGAGTGGTGGGGTCTGGTCCCGCACATCCGGTCGGTGGCGGACCGGTTCGCCGAGGCCGGCTTCGTCGCCCTCGCCCCGGACTTCTACCACGGTCAGACCACCAGCGAGCCGGACGAGGCGCAGCGGCTGCTGATGGCGATGCGGATGGACGAGGCGGCGAAGGACATCGCCGGCGCGGCCGACTACCTCGCCGGGCGGCCGGAGGTCACCGGCAAGGTGGGGGCCGTGGGCTTCTGCGCCGGCGGCAGCCTGGCTCTCTGGTCGGCGACGCTCTCCGAGCGCATCGTCGCCAGCGTGGGGTTCTACCCCGTGCTGCCCTGGGAGTCGATGCGCCCCGACTGGGTCGACTACGCCGGCAAGTCCGCCGTCATCCACTGCTCCGAAGAGGACGGCACCTCCGCCGCCGAGGGCGTGCAGACCGCCCGCCGTGCCATCGAGGAGGCCGGCGGCACCTGCCACCTCTACGACTACCCGGGCACCTCGCACGCCTTCTTCAACGACGACCGGCCGGAGGCGTTCGACCAGCGCGCCGCCGCCAGCGCCTGGGCCCGCACCCTGGAACTCTTCCGGGCCAAGCTTGGCTGAGTCGCGTACCCCCGAGCAGGTGGTCGCCCGCGCCGCGCGGGCGACCGACCTGGCCGACCTGGACGCGGCGGTCAGCGACTGTTTCGCCTGCCCGCGGCTCGTCCGGTGGCGGGAGGAGGTGGCCCGCACCCGCCGGGCCGCCTTCCGGGACCAGGAGTACTGGGGCCGTCCGGTCCCGGGCTTCGGCAGCAGCGACGCCCGGATCGCCATCCTCGGGCTGGCGCCCGCCGCGCACGGTGGAAACCGCACCGGCCGGATCTTCACCGGTGACCGCTCGGGTGACGTGCTCTTCGCCGCCCTGCACCGGGCCGGGCTCGCCAACCAGCCGACCAGCGTCGCCGCCGACGACGGGCTGACCCTGCGGGACACCCGCATCTTCTCGGCCGTCCGGTGCGCGCCGCCGGACAACAAGCCCACCCCCGGCGAGCGGGACACCTGCGCGCCCTGGCTGCACCGCGAGGTCGCGCTGATCCGGCCCACCCTGCGCGTCGTGGTCGCGCTGGGCGCGTTCGCCTGGGCAGCGTGGTGGCCGGTGCTGCACGCGGTGTACGGGCAGCGCCCGCCCAGCCCGCGACCGGCGTTCGGCCATGGGGCACACTGGTCCGGCACAGCCGCACCGGAGTTGCTCGGCTGCTACCACGTCAGCCAGCAGAACACCTTCACCGGACGGTTGAGACCAGAGATGCTGGACGATGTCTTCGGCCGGGCTAAGCAGCTGGCCGGAGTGGACTGAGACTGCGTGGGGCGGTGGCCATGACGGACGTGAAGCGCCCGCACACGCCGTACCCGGACGGCGAGCCCGGCGTGCTGCGTCAGGTGCTCGGTCTGCTCCGCCGATGGTGGCCGGTGGGTGTGGTTGCCGTCCTGCTCGTCGGGGCCGCGCTGGCCTCCGCGCACTCGTCGATCGGGGCGAGCCGGATCCCGCCGGTGGAACAGGTTCCGTGGGTTCCGGAGTATCCGACCGCCGAGCCGCCACCGTCCATCCCGGTGGAGCCGCGGGACGCCGGCGAGGCCACCCAGGCGCACATCCCGCAGT
This sequence comes from Micromonospora sp. NPDC049301, assembly GCF_040678715.1. Lineage (NCBI taxonomy): Bacteria > Bacillati > Actinomycetota > Actinomycetes > Micromonosporales > Micromonosporaceae > Micromonospora > Micromonospora sp. NPDC049301. The sequence continues at coordinate 1,096,419 of NZ_JBFAQO010000001.1, forward strand.
GGATCGCCACAGTGGCGGTGGTGCTGCTCGGGCTGGCCATCGTCGCCGTGCTCGGCTACCTCGCCTGGATCCTCATCCGGGGCGCCGTGCGCCGCACCACCCGGGCACTGCCGGCGCAGGGGGCCCGGCGTACGGCCGAGGGCACCGCCCGCGAGGTGGTCGCCGCCCTCGACGCCGGCCTGGTGGAGCTGGACGACCGGGACACCGATCCCCGGGTCGCGGTGATCGCCTGCTGGGTGCGTCTGGAGGAGGCCGCCGCCACGGCGGGCGTTCCGCGCCGGCCCGGCGACACCCCCACCGACCTGGTCACCCGGCTGCTGCGCGGCGACCCGTCGGCCGGGGTTCCGGCGATCGTCAGCGCCGACGTGCTGGCCGAGTTCGCGCACGTCTACCGGGAGGCGCGGTACGCCACCCGCCCGGTCGACGAACGCACCCGCGACCAGGCCCGCGCCGCACTGCGCCGGCTGCGCCAGGAGTTGGCCACGGTGGCCCCCAGCGCGGAGGTGGCACCGTGAGCGCGAGGAATGAGCCGGGTTTGCGAGCCCGGCAGTCGCGAGCAGAGGTGGCACCGTGAGCGCGAGGAGTGAGCCGGGTTTGCGAGCCCCGCAGTCGCGAACAGAGGTGGCACCGTGAGCAGTACCAGCATCGACGACCTGCTCGCCTTCGAGGAGGAACCGGCTCCGGCCGACCCGCAGTCGCGTGGCGGCCGGACCCGCATGGTGCTGCGCTCGCTCGCGACCGCCGCCGCGTTGGTCGCGGTGCTGGTCGCCGGTCTGCGCGCGGTCGGCCTCAAGGTCTCCCTGCCCGTGCTGATCGCCGGGGTGCTCGCCGTGCTGGCGGTCCGCCGGGTCACCGCCCTGCTCGCGCCGCCACCCCCGCCGCCGGCGGGCGGTCGGGTCGCGACGGGCGAGGAGGACGGCAGCTACAACTGGGGCGCCCGGGACGCGTTGCGCGGCGCGATCAACCGCTGGGAATGGCCGCTCGACTGGTCCACGACGCGCCCCGAACGCTTCACCAGCGTTGTCCTGCCCCGCATCGGTGAACTGGCCGACGAGCGGATGCGCCTGAAGCACGGCGTCACCCGTGAGTCGGACCCGGGCCGCGCCCGTGTCCTGCTGGGCGACCGGCTGTGGACGTTCCTGGAAAAACCGCCTCGCCGCCCCCCGTCGCCGCGCGACCTCGCGGTGATCGTCGCCGAACTGGAGAACATCTGATGAACGACCGGAGCATGCCCGCCGCCGAGGTCGGCCGTCTGGCCCGGGCGGTGCTGGACGCGGTCGGCACCGTCGTGGTCGGCAAGCGGGACGCATTGGAGTTGGTCCTCGCCGGCATCCTGGCCGGTGGGCACGTCCTCCTGGAGGACCTGCCGGGTCTGGGCAAGACGCTCACCGCGCGCTCCTTCGCCCAGGCGCTCGGGCTGGACTTCCGCCGGCTCCAGTTCACCCCTGACCTGCTCCCCGCCGACGTCACCGGCTCGTTCCTGTACGACCAGCGCAACGGTGACTTCGCCTTCCGGGCCGGCCCGGTCTTCACCAACCTGCTCCTCGCCGACGAGATCAACCGGACGCCCCCGAAGACGCAGTCCGCGCTGCTGGAGGCGATGCAGGAGAAGCAGGTCTCGGTGGAGGGGGTGACCTACAAGCTGGACGAGCCGTTCCACGTGCTGGCCACCGCCAACCCGATCGAGTACGAGGGCACCTATCCGCTGCCCGAGGCGCAGCTGGACCGGTTCCTGCTCCGGGTCTCCTTCGGCTACCCGGACCACGACGAGGAGTGGGAGGTGCTGCGCCGCCGGATGGGCCGCCGCCGCGAGGAGGCGGACATCAAGCCGGTGGTCGACGCGGCCACCCTGCGGGCGATGCAGGCCGCCCTGGAGGACGTGGTGGTGGAGGACTCCATCGGCCGCTACATCGTGGCGCTCACCGCGGCCACCCGGGAGCACCCGTCGGTGCTGGTCGGCGCGTCGCCGCGCGGCTCGCTGGCCCTGTTGCTGCTGGCCCGCGTCCGTGCGGTGTTCGGCGGCCGGGACTACGTGGTGCCGGAGGACGTCAAGGAGGTCGCGGCGCCCGCGCTGGCCCACCGGATCACCCTGCGCCCGGAGATGTGGCTGCGCCGCGTCGACCCGGCCTTCGTGGTCGGCGAGGTGCTGGAGGGCACTCCGGCGCCGGCGAGCGGCGCGCTGCCCAGCTACGCCGCCGGCGGGCCCCGACGCTGATGACCGGACCGACCCTGCCCCGATCCGCCGAGCCGGAGCCGGCCGCCGGCTGGGCACCCACCTGGGCGCTCGGCCGGGCGGTGCTGCTCGCCGGCCTGTTGCTGGTGGCAGGTGTGCTGCTGGGGCGGGTCGACCTGATCGTGCTGGCGGCCCCGTTCGCGCTCGGCACCGCGTACGCGCTGCGCCGCCGGCCCTCCGCGCTGCCGCAGGTGTGGATCACCTCCGGCGACGACGGGCCGCTGGTCGAGGGTGGCGACATGACGGCGGCGGTGAGCGTCGGCAACCCGGACACGGTCGACTACGACCTGGTGGTGGTGCGGTCCCGGGTCTCTCCGTGGTTGCGGATCGAGCGGGCCGGTTTCGCCCTCGACGGGGCGCTCGGGGACGTGCCGCCCAGCGGTGGCGCGGCACCGGCCGGCGGCGGGGGGCGGTCGGTCGCCGATCGGCCGTTCGTGACGTCGGTGCCCAGGGCGACGGCGGTGGACCTCGGGCTGGCCGGTAAGGCCCTGCGCTGGGGTCGGCACCCGGTCGGTCCGGCCGGCGCGCGGGTCGCCACGGCCGGTGGCCTCCTGGTCTCCCGGGCGGTGATCACCGAGCCGGTGCGGGTCCGGGTCTACCCGCGAACCGAGCCGTTCGAGGCGGTGGAGGCGATGCCCCGAGCCGCCGGCCTGGTCGGCGCGCACCACTCCCGCCGGCCCGGTGAGGGCGGCGAGCTGGCCGGCGTCCGGATCTTCGCGCCCGGTGACCGGTTGCGCCGCATCGACTGGCGGGTGTCGCTGCGCGCCCGGCAACTGCACGTGGCGGCCACCCTCTCCGACCGGGACGCCGAGGTGGTGGTGCTGCTCGACGTGCTCGCTGAGGCGGGCCGCTCGGGCGGGGTGGGTGGTGCCGCCTCGGTGCTGGACACCACCGTGCGGGCTACCGCCGCGATCGCCGAGCACTATCTGCACCGGGGCGACCGGGTCTCGTTGCTGGAGTACGGGCCGGCGGCCCGGCGGTTGCGCCCGGCGGCCGGTCGCCGGCAGTACCTGACGGTGCTGGAGTGGCTGCTCGACGTACGTGCTCAAGCCTCCCAGCACGAGCCGTACGACCAGGTTTTCGGCCCGCAGCTGCTCTCCTCGGACGCGCTGGTGGTGGTGCTCACCCCGCTGCTGGACGAGCGGTCGGCGCAGATGCTGGCCCGGCTGGCCCGGGCCGGGCGGTTCGTGGTGGCGGTCGACACGCTGCCGACCGACCTGACGCCGCCGAAGGATCGGGGCTGGGCCGAGGTGGCGTACCGGCTGTGGCGGCTGGACCGGGACATCATGATCGGGCAGCTCCGCGAGCACGGCGTGCCCGTGGTGCGCTGGGCGGGTGCCGGCAGCCTCGACCAGGTGCTGCGGGACGTGGCGCGGCTGGCCATGGCCCCCAGGGTGGGTGCCCGATGAGGACTGGGGGCGGGCTCAGATGATCGACGTCGTGGCCGGGCGGGTCCGGGCGGCCCAGGACGCGTTCGCCCGGATCAGTCCCGCCCCGCTCATGGTTCGGGCCGGGATCTTCGTCACCGTGCTGGCCGGGTTCGCGCTGGCGTTCCCCGCCGAGGTGCTGTCCGGCCGCCCGCTGGCCTTCCTGGCGGTGGCCGCGCTGCTGCCCGCGGTGGGTCCGCGTCGGGTCTGGCCGACCTTCGCGGCGCTGCTCATGGTCGGCGGCTGGCTGCTCGCCACCGACGGTTATGGCCGGCCGGTGGCGCTCTGGCGGCTGCTGGCCCTCGCTGCGCTGCTCTACCTGGGGCACACCCTCTGCGCGCTGGCGGCGCTGCTGCCGTACGACGCCGTGGTGGACCCGGAGCTGGTCACCCGATGGCTGCTGCGGGCGGGCGCGGTGCTGCTGGGTACCGCCGTGCTGGGGGTGCTGCTGTTGCAGGTGGGGGGCATGGGTGGGGAGAACGGCCACCAGTGGGTCACCGTGCTCGGTTTGCTCGTGGCGGTGGGGATCGCGGCGTTGCTGGGCTGGCTCCTGAGACGCAGGTGAAGCGGTGATTCGGGAGGGTTAGCCAGGTCACAGGGGTTGTGCTCCGTCACAGATGGGGGGCGCGGACGGGATTACCTGAGCCGGCCGGGGAAAGATAGATGACGTGAATCCGAAGCGGATCCTTGTGGTGGGTGCCGGGCACGTCGGTCTCTATGCGGCCCTGCGCCTGTCGAAGAAGCTCAGCTCCCGTGAGGCTGAGGTCATCGTGGTGGACCCCCAGCCGCACATGACGTACCAGCCGTTCCTGCCCGAGGCCGCGGCGGGCAACATCTCCCCCCGGCACTCCGTGGTGCCGCTGCGGCGAGAGTTGCGGCGGTGCACCGTGGTGGCCGGCACGGTCACCCGGCTCGAGCACGACCGCAAGGTGGCCACCGTGCAGCCGATCGTCGGCCCGGCCCGGGAGGTCGCGTACGACCACGTGATCGTGGCCCCGGGTTCGGTGTCCCGGACGCTGCCGATCCCCGGCCTGCACGAGCAGGGCATCGGGTTCAAGACCATCGGTGAGGCGATCTACCTCCGCAACCACGTGTTGGACCGGCTGGACGTCGCGGCCGTGACTCCCGACCCGGACGTCCGCCGCTCGGCGTTGACCTTCACCTTCGTGGGTGGTGGCTACGCCGGCATCGAGGCGCTCGCCGAGATGGAGGACATGGCCCGCGACGCGATGCGCTACTACCCGGAGCTGAAGCCGGAGGAGATGCGCTGGGTTCTGGTCGAGGCCACCCAGCGGGTGCTGCCCGAGGTCGATCGGGACATGGGCGCCTACACGGTGCAGCAGCTGCTCAAGCGGAACATGGACATCCGGCTGGACACCCGGCTGGAGTCCTGCGTCGACGGGGTGGTCAAGCTCTCCGACGGCGACAGCTTCCGCTCCGACACGATCGTCTGGACGGCGGGCGTGAAGCCGTCGCCGATGCTGGACGCCACCGACCTCCCGCGCGACGACCGCCGGCGGGTCACCTGCCTGCCCACGCTCCAGGTCGTCGACGGCGACCGGGTGGTCGAGGGCGCGTGGAGCGCCGGCGACTGCGCGGCGGTGCCCGACCTGACCAAGGAGCCGGGCAACTTCTGCTCGCCCAGTGCCCAGCACGCGGTACGTCAGGCCGCCCGGATGGCCGACAACATCGCGGCGGTGATCCGGGGCCGCGAGCCGGTCAACTACAAGCACAAGCACGTCGGCAGCGTGGCCAGCCTCGGCCTGCACAAGGGTGTCGCCCAGGTGTACGGCGTCAAGATGACCGGCTGGCCGGCCTGGGTCATGCACCGGACGTACCACATGAGCCGGATCCCGTCGTTCAACCGCAAGGTGCGGGTGGTGGTGGACTGGTCGCTGGCGTTCTTCCTCAAGCGCGAGGTGGTCGCCCTGGGTCAGCTGCACGACCCGCGCGAGGAGTTCGTCGAGGCGTCCCAGCCGGTCGGCCCCCGCGTCTGACCGAGATGTGCGAAGGGCCCCTTCCTGCCATTTCCGGTGGGGAGGGGCCCCTTCTTTTGTGCCCTCCGGGAGACGCTGAGCCCCGGCGGCGGCGCGGCCGGTGGCGTCAGACCCGCCAGATCCAGGCGTCCGCGATCCGGGTCGCCGGGCCGTAGAGCTGTTCCAGGGTCGCGCGGAGGCTCTCCACGTGCGGGGCGTCGTCCGCCAGCGCCACACAGGATGCGTTCCAGAAGTCGACGTCCCGGGCGGCCTGGCGGCGCTGCTCGTCGCCGATGGCTGGCTGGTCGCCGCGTCGCGCGACGTCCGCCAGCAGCGCCGAGGTGGGCTGCTTGAAGGTGCCCATCGCCGCGGTGCCGCCCCGGCCGTACGGGCCGATGAAGAACCCCTCGGGCAGCCCGAAGCCGGCGTCGGCGGCGGCCGCCCAGCGCATCGGCCACGGTTCCTTGGGCGTCGGCAGCGGCACCGGGACCAGCACCCCGCCGGGGCGGACGCACTGCTGCCAGTGCCCGCCGGTGATGAACTCCGGCACGGCGGGCCGCTCGGCCGTCGGCAGCGGGGTGGGGAAGACCGGCAGCAGCGCCGCCACGACGGCCAGCGGCACCAGCCGCCGCGCCCGACCGGTGCTCCGCAGGGCCCGGTCGAGCGCCAGCACCAGCAGCGTCGCGATGATCGGCAGCAGCGCCAGGCCGAACCGCATCGGCAGCGCGCCGTCCACCACCGGCAGCCCGGCCAGCAGGGCGTACGGGCCGGGCAGCGCGGTCCTGGTGCCGCCGAGCACCACCTCTGGGCCGAGCGAGAGCGCGCCCATCACCAGCGCCGCGACCACGCAGGCGAGCACCAGCCGGCGCCGCCCCACCCAGACCCAGACCGCGCAGGCCGCGGTGACCAGCAGCAGCGGCCAGCCGAGGAAGGTGTTGTACTCGGCCGGGCCGGTGGTCAACCGGGCGGACTCGTCGCTGCCGGCCACCGACAGCGGGGAGAGCGTCCACCAGCTGCTCAGGTCGGCCGAGAAGTAGGCGGGACTGAACATCCCGTCGGCGACCCCCTGCGGTCCGGCGAACTGGAACCACAGCGGATATCCGAGCACCAGCAGGGCCAGCCCGGCGGCGACCGCCAGCCCGGCGGCGAAGTTGGGCAGCGCCCGTCGGGCCAGGTCCCGGTCCACCACGGCGTAGCTGACCGCCATCACCAGCAGGGTGATGGCGGCGAGGAAGAGCACCTCCTCGCCGATGAAGACCTGCGCGGTGACCGCCGTGGCCAGCCCGGCCGCCGAGCTGAAAATGCGCCGCCGGTCCGGTCCGGCGGACGGAAGCCGGTCGGGCCCGGGCGGGGTGGCGGGTCCCGGGTCGGATGCCCGAAGCAGCCGGACCACCAGCCAGACGATCACCGGAACCAGCCACTGGGCGGTCATGTGCAGATGGCTGTTGGTCTGCGAGATCATTCCCGGGCCGAACCCGCACAGCCCCCCACCCAGGGCGGCGGCGAGCCGGCGGGCGCGCATCGTCCGCTGGAACAGCAGGTACCAGGCGACGGCGGTGCCGGCCAGGTTGGCGGCGGCGAGCAGCGCGAAGGTGACCGGCGCGCCGAGGAGCAGCGTGATCGGCGCGCAGACGATGCCGAGCGCGATGACCGTGGTGTTGGCCATCAGGTTGACCCCGTCGGGGGCGTTGAGCCGGTCGGTGAGCAGACTGAAGTCGCCGAGCAGCGCTCGCGCGTCGACCGCCAGGAACCACTCGTAGAGGGTCTGGTCCTCGGGGTTCAGCGCCAGCGTCCGGCCGGTCGGGTCGGGCCACAGCCCGTGGGTGAGCCAGGCGGCCACCACCGTGCAGATCAACGCGACCAGCAGGTCTGCCCGATGCCGGCGGACGGCGGCCAGCAGCCGGACGGCCCAGGCTTGGCGGTTGACCTGATCGGCGAGGAGGAAGGCCTGCTCAGGGGCGGCGTCGGGGGCCGTGGGGGCTGCGCTGCTCACGGCATCGACCCTAGTGCGGCCAGCCCGGCGGGGTACGCCGGGTCGCCGCGAACCGGCTACGGTGAGACTGCACCGTGCGTGTCGGCGCGCCGGTGCCACCCGCCCGGGTGGTGGAACGGCAGACACGGCCGCCTTAAAAGCGGCTGCCGCAAGGCGTGCGGGTTCGACCCCCGCCCCGGGCACCAGCCGCCTCGACGCTTTCTCATTCGTGATCACCAGGAGTTGGTCGGGCCGTTTACTCTTGGAGGGCACGTTCACGTGCAAACGACCCCCTGAGGGAGGCCAGACAGTGAAGACCTCGAACCCGGTGCTCGCCCGGCTCGGCCAGGCGGCCGAGCGGGAGCGCTCCGCCGGGTACGCCCCGACCGGGCCGTACGGACAGCCCGGCATTCCGCAGCAGTACCCGTCCCAAGCCGGCTACCCGGCCGCGCCGCCGACCGTGGCGCCCATGACCGTCGACGACGTCGTCGTCAAGACGGTCGCTCTGCTCGGCATCCTCGGCGTCTCCGCCGCGGCCGCCTGGGTGCTCGTGCCCGACGCGCTGGTCGGTGCCGCCTGGATCGGCGCCGCGGTCGTCGGCCTGGTGCTCGGCCTGATCATCTCGTTCTCCCGGATGGCCAACCCGGCGCTGGTCATCACGTACGCGGTCGTCGAGGGTGTCTTCGTCGGCATGGTCAGCAAGGCCTTCGAGACGGCGTACGACGGCATCGTGCTCCAGGCCGCCGCGGCAAGCTTCGGCATCTTCTTCCTGATGGCGATGCTCTACCGGGCGAAGGTCATCCGGGCCACCCCGGCCTTCGTCAAGGGCATGATCGCGGTGATGACCGGCCTCTTCGCGGTCATGCTGATCAACCTGGTGCTGGCCCTGTTCGGCGTCAACACCGGCCTGCGCGACGGCAGCCCGCTGGCCATCGGCTTCAGCCTGGTGTGCATCGTGGTCGCCTCGCTGAGCTTCGTGCTCAGCTTCAAGGAGATCGAGGACGGCGTCCGGATGGGCCTGCCGCAGCGCTACTCCTGGACGGCCGCCTTCGGCATCCTGGTCAGCCTGGTCTGGCTCTACATCGAGATCCTGCGACTGCTGAGCTATTTCCAAGGCGACGACTGACCTCGTCCGCACTGCTGACCGGTGCCCGCCCCCGCTCCCGCGGGGGCGGGCGCCGTCGTCCGCGCCGGCCGTGCCGTTTGCCCGCCGCCGCCGGTCCGCCCGGGGCAGAGTGACTGCGAGGGGGTACGCGGGCGAAGGAGGCGGCGGTGCGCAGCAACAACCCGGTGCTGAACCGGCTGGACGAGACCGGCCGCGTGGAGGCCCGGGTGCTCGGTGCCCGCGACGTCGAGGCGATGACCGTCGACGACGTGGTGGTCCGCACCGTCGGGTTGCTGCTGATCACCGGCGCTGCCGCGGCGGTCTCCTGGGCGGTGGTGCCGCAGGCGGCCTGGCTGCCCGCCGCGCTGGCCGGTAGCGCGCTCGCCTCGATCGCGCTGGTCCTGGTCATCTCGTTGCGCGGGATCACCAATCCGGTGCCGATCGTCGGGTACGCCGTGCTCCAGGGGTTGCTGCTGGGGGTGGCCAGCCGCGCCTTCGAGTCGATCTATCCGGGCATCGTGGTGCAGGCGGTGGCCGGCACCTTCGGCGTCTTCCTCGGCATGGCGGCGCTCTACCGGGCCCGGATCATCCGGGCGACGCCCCGGCTGGCCCGCCTGGTGATCGGCACGCTGCTCGGGATCGCCGTGCTCAGCGTGGTCAACCTGGTGTCGTACCTGGTCTCGGGTCGGCCCGGGCTGGCGGTCTACAGCGTCAGCGGCGAGGTCGGCTGGCTGCCGTACGCCTTCTCGGTCGTGGCCATCATCGCCGGCGCGTTCAGCTTCATCCTCGACTTCGACCTCGTCGAGCGCTCGGTGCGCGACGGCCGACCCCGCCGGTACGCGTGGCTGAGCGCGTTCGGCCTGCTCACCGGGTTGGTCTTCCTCTACTGGCAGCTGCTGCGGCTGCTCAGCTACCTGCGCCGCTGACCGGCCCGACGCCACCCGGCCGGCGCCGGCCGTAGACTCGGCGGCGATGAGCGCAGGGGAGTTGGACAAGGCCGTGCAGTTGCTGGTCCGTCAGGTCGGGCACTGGGAGCAGCCCCGCTGGGCGGCGGTGGCGACCACCGGCAACGTGCCCCGCGCCGACCTGATGCACCGACTGGTGCAGGAGATCGCCAACCTGGCCGCCGACGCCGAGGGCGCACCCCGCCGGGTGGTGCCGCGGCTGGACAACGACCTGGCCCTGCCCGACCAGCTACGGGTGGTCGCGGCGGACCTCGTCGCCGCCGGCCCGGGTGCCGAGGTGCTGGCGCGGGCCGCCGCCGAGGTGACGGCGACCCGCAGCGCGCTCTGAGCTCAGCTCAGCCGCTCGAGCACCATGGCCATGCCCTGGCCGCCGCCGACGCACATGGTCTCCAGACCGATGGTCTTGTCGTGCCACTCGAGCGCGTTGAGCAGGGTGCCGGTGATCCGAGCGCCGGTCATGCCGAACGGGTGGCCGACAGCGATGGCGCCGCCCATCACGTTCAGCTTCTCCTCCGGGATGCCCAGCTGCCGGTAGGAGGGGATGACCTGGGCGGCGAACGCCTCGTTGATCTCGACCAGGTCGACGTCGTCGATGGTCATGCCGGCCCGCCGCAGCGCCTGCCGGGACGCCTCGACCGGACCGAGGCCCATGATCTCCGGCGACAGCGCGGTCACACCGGTGGAGACGATCCGGGCCAGCGGGGTCAGCCCGAGCTCCTCGGCCCGCTGGGCGCTCATGATGACCACGGCGGCGGCGCCGTCGTTGAGCGGGCAGCAGTTGCCGGCGGTGATCCGGCCGTCCGGGCGGAACACCGGCTTCAGGCCGGCCACGCCCTCCAGGGTGACGCCGGCGCGCGGGCCGTCGTCGGTGCTCACCACCGTGCCGTCGGGCGTGGTGACCGGGGTGATCTCCCGGGCCCAGAAGCCGTCGGCGATGGCCTTCTCGGCGAGGTTCTGGCTGCGGACGCCGAACGCGTCCATGTCGGCGCGGGTGACGTCGTACACCTGGGCCAGGTTCTCCGCGGTCTGCCCCATGGTCAGGTAGATGTCCGGCAGCTCGCCGGACTCGCGCGGGTCGGTCCACACGTCGGCGCCGCCCTGCGCGCGGCGCTTCGAGCGCTCACCCGCCGCCGCGAAGCGCGGATTCTCCCAGCCGCCGCCGACCAGCGCCTGCGCCTCGGGGGGCAGCCCGTCGGAGCTGCCCCGGGCGTACCGGGAGACTATCTCGACGCCGGCGGAGACGAAGACGTCGCCCTCGCCGGCGCGGATCGCGTGCATGGCCATCCGGGTGGTCTGCAACGAGGAGGCGCAGTAGCGGGTCAGCGTGGCGCCGGGCACGGTGTCGAGCCCGAGCAGGGTGGCCACCACCCGGGCCATGTTGAAGCCCTGTTCGCCGCCGGGCAGGCCGCACCCGAGGTAGAGGTCGTCGATGGTGGTCGGATCGAGCTGGGGGATCTTGTCCAGGGCCGCCTGGACGATGGTCGCGGCGAGGTCGTCGGAGCGGACGTCGCGCAGGGACCCCTTGTGCGCCCGGCCGATGGGGGAGCGGGCGGTGGCGACGATGACGGCGTCGCGGGACGACTCAATCGGCATGGCCCCACGTTAACCCGCCGGTAACTTGGCGCGGAAGAAGCCGGCCCGGCGGGAAATGTCACGCCCGCCGGGGTCGATCTAGCGTCGGGTGGCCACCGCCGCCGCGGCCGCGACGGCGGGCAGCAGGGCGTGCGCCCACACCCGGTAGCCGTCGGCGGAGGGATGGAAGCCGTCATGGCAGAGCGTCCCCGCGTCGGCCCGGAACACCGGCCCGGTCTCGGTGGCCAGGTCGACCACGGCGCCGCCGGCGTCCAGCACGGCCGTGGTCTGGGCGCGGGCCATCCGCCGCCCGGACCAGCCGACCAGTTGACGCAGCGGAGGCGCGATGGCCCGTACGGCGCCGAGGTCGGGGCACGTGCCCACCACCACCTCGACGCGCGCCTCGCGCAGCCGGTGCACGGCCGCGCCGAGATACGCCGCCGCGTCGGCGGGCCGGCGCAGGCCGGTGGCGTCGTTCGCCCCGATCAGGATCAGCGCCACGTCGGGTCGTTCGCCGAGCAGGGCACGGGCCACCTGGGTCGTCAGGTCCGTCGAGCGGGATCCGGAGACGCCGACGCTGGACAGGTGCACCCGCCGGCCGGTGGGGCCCTCGGCGAGCAGGTTGGCCAACTGCCCGCCAATGGTGTCGTCGAGCCGGTCGACGCCCACGCCCAACGCCGACGAGTCGCCGAGCAGCACCAGCCGCAGCGGCGGTGCGCCGGCCCGGCCGATCGTGGCCCGCAGCGCCAGCCCCAGCTCCGGTTGGGCGTAGCGCCGGTGCCGGGCGACGAACGCCTCGCCGGCCAGGACGGCGGCGCCGCCCACGGTGCCGGCGAGCAGCGAGAGCGCCGCCGCCCGACCCAGGCGGCCCGGGAAACCGGCTGTCACGTCCCGCTCGCTGCGCTCGTTCATGCCAGTCCCTCCACTGTCGAGGTGTCCGCGGCGGACCCGCGCTGCGGCACCGCGCCGACACCGAAGAACGCCCGGCGGCGCAGCTGTGCCCACCGGCCGGCCGGCCCACGGTCGTGGCCCCGGACCTGTGTGCCGCTGACCTCGGTGCCCGCGTGCCGGGCCGCCTCCTGTGCGGCCTCCGGCAGCGACCGTACGCCCTCGCCCGGTGTCGGTGCGACCCGTCGTTCCTGTCCCGCGCCGAGCGCGGAGAGCATCGTCGGCAGCAGCGCGGCGGCGGCAACCGCGTACCCCTCGGCGGAGGGGTGGAACCGGTCCCAGGCGAACATCCGGTGCGGTTCGGCGGCGAAGCGGGGGCCGAGCAGGTCGCCGAGGGAGACCGTCCAACCGCCCGCCTCGACCACCGCCACCGTCTGGGCGGCGGCGAGCTGCCGGCTCCACCGGTGTGCCAGCCAGCGCAGTGGTGGCTGGATCGGGCGGATCGCGCCGAGGTCGGGGCAGGTGCCGACGACCACCTCGCAACCGGCGTCGCGCAGGGTGCGGACCGCCTCGACCAGGTAGCGCACGGCCAGGCCGCGCGGTGTGCGGTTGGTGATGTCGTTGCCGCCGATCAGGATCACCGCGATGTCGGGCTGGCGCTCCAGCGCCGCCTCCACCTGGTGCCGCAGCACTGCCGAGATGGCCCCGACCACCGCGAAACGGTGCAGCCGCACCGGCCGGTGCAGCCGTCGGGACAGGCCGGTGGCGAGCAGCGCGCCGGGCGTCTCCCGGCGGCGGTGCACCCCGTAGCCGGCCGCCGACGAGTCGCCGAGCACGACCATGGTGAGCGGGGTGCCGGGGAACTTCGCGCCGTACACTCCGTCGCAGCGTGGCGGCGGCGCCTCGGCCATCGGGATGGTGCGCCGGGCCTGGCGGGCCTGGCCGAGCAGCACCCCGCCGGTGGCGATCGCGGCCGCCGCGGTGGCGCCCGTCCCGATGGCCGCAAGGCGGGCAACACGCCGGGCCTGCCGCCAGCGCGGATCAACGGGTACGACGGAACCAGCCACCCCCATACCGCGACATTATCTCGCCGGGCCGACACGCCGCTGTCGTCGTGACGGCTCACGGGTGCCTGGAAATCGACGCGACGGGGTACCTGTCCGGGGGAGGCCGGCCGATTTGCGCCGACCCGCCACGCTGATCCGGCGGAGAGGAGCGCGACGATGGGGAAGACACTGAAGCGAAGCGCGGCGTTCACGGCACTGGCCCGGGCACTGGCGGCCGGGGCGCGCGGCGGGCCGTCGCTGGGTGCCCGGTTGGCGGCGTTGCCGCGGATGATCCGGGCCACCGCGCGTGGGGAGTACGACGGCGGCCTCCGGCTGGCCCTGATGACCGCGGCGACGGCGTACATCGTCTCGCCGATCGACCTGCTACCGGAGATCCCACTCGCGATCTTCGGGCTGGCCGACGACGCCGTCATGATCACCTGGCTGGCCGGGAGCGTGCTCGCCGAGACCGACCGCTTCCTGGAGTGGGAGGCCCGTCGGAGCTCCGTCATCCCCGGGGGCCTGGCGCCCTGACGACACGTACCCTGGGCGGCGAGGAAACGTCTGCCGGGCCGCCGTCGCCGGCGCCGCAACGAAGGGCACACCGTGCAGTACTACGACAACGTCGTCGACATGATCGGCAACACCCCGCTGGTACGTCTGCGTAACGTCACCGAGGGCATCCAGGCCACCGTGCTCGCCAAGGTCGAGTACGTCAACCCGGGCGGCTCGGTGAAGGACCGGATCGCGCTGCGGATGGTGGAGGACGCGGAGGCCGCCGGCCTGCTCAAGCCCGGCGGCACCATCGTCGAGCCGACCAGCGGCAACACCGGCGTCGGGCTGGCCCTGGTGGCCCAGCTCAAGGGCTACCGCTGCGTCTTCGTCTGCCCCGACAAGGTCAGCCAGGACAAGCAGGACGTGCTCCGGGCGTACGGCGCCGAGGTGGTGGTCTGCCCGACCGCCGTCGCCCCGGAGGACCCGCGCTCGTACTACAACGTCTCCGACCGGCTGACCCGGGAGATCCCCGGCGCCTGGAAGCCCAACCAGTACAGCAACCCGGCCAACCCGCGCTCGCACTACGAGACGACCGGCCCGGAGCTGTGGAAGCAGACCGACGGCCGGCTCACCCACTTCGTGGCGGGCGTCGGCACCGGCGGCACCATCTCCGGCATCGGCCGCTACCTCAAGGAGGCCTCCGAGGGCCGGGTGCGGATCGTCGGGGCCGACCCGGAGGGCTCGGTCTACTCCGGCGGCACCGGACGGCCGTACCTGGTGGAGGGCGTCGGCGAGGACTTCTGGCCGGAGACGTACGACCGGGGCGTCGCCGACGAGATCGTCGAGGTCTCCGACAAGGCGTCCTTCGAGATGACCCGGCGGCTGGCCCGCGAGGAGGGGCTGCTGGTCGGCGGCTCCTGCGGGATGGCGGTCGTCGCCGCGCTGGAGGTGGCCCGCCGGGCCGGCCCGGACGACGTGGTGGTCGTGCTGCTGCCGGACGGCGGCCGGGGCTACCTGTCCAAGATCTTCAACGACTCGTGGATGGCCCGGTACGGCTTCCTCGACAACTCCGGCACCGAGCCGACGGTGGCCGACGCGCTGGCGAGCAAGCCGGGCGGGCTGCCGGAGCTGGTGCACGTCCACCCGACGGAGACGGTCCGCGACGCGATCGACTACATGCGCGAGTACGGCGTCTCGCAGCTGCCGGTGCTCAAGGCCGAGCCGCCGGTGGTGACCGGCGAGGTGGCCGGTTCCATCGCCGAGCGGGACCTGCTCGACGCGCTCTTCACCGGCCAGGCCCACCTGCACGACACGATCGAGCGGCACATGGGCGATCCGCTGCCGATGATCGGTGGTGGCCAGCCGGTCAGCGAGGCCGTCGGCCTGCTGGAGAAGTCCGACGCCGCGCTGGTCCTCGTCGACGGCAAGCCCAAGGGCGTCCTCACCCGCCAGGACCTCCTCGCCCACCTCGGCGCCCGCTGAGCACCCCCTCGTTGACGCTTCCGGCCGTCGGGCGCCCCGACGGCCGGAAGTGTCAGGCGCGCAGCTCGGTCGGGACCGCGACGACGTCGACGAACGCGCCCTTGCGCAGCACCGTCACCGGCAGCCGGGCGCCGATGGCCGGGCCGAGCATCAACCGTTGCAACCCCTGACCGTCGGCCACCGCTCGTCCGCCGGCGTTGAGGATGATGTCGCCCAGGTAGAGACCGGCCAATCCGGCCGGGCTGCCCGGTACGACCTCCACCACCCGCAGCCCGCGCCGCTGACCGGTACGCGCCGTCACCTCCGGTGGCAGTGGCACGGGTACGCCGGCCACACCGAGCCAGGCGCGGCGGACGCGGCCGGCGGTGGTCAGCTCGGCGATGATCTGGCGGGTGGTCGCGTTGATCGGCACGGCGAGGCCCAACCCGTAGCCGGCGACCGCCGTGTTCACGCCGACCACCCGGCCGGTCGAGTCGGCGAGCGCGCCACCGGAGTTGCCGGGGTTCAGCGCCGCGTCGGTCTGGATCACGTCCTCGATGAGGCGGGTGACCCGCCCGTCGCGGGCGGGTAGCGAACGGCCCAGTCCGGAGACCACGCCGGCGGTGACGGATCCGGCCAGGCCCATCGGGTTGCCGACGGCCACCACCAACTGGCCGATCCGCAGCCCGTCGGCGTCGCCCAGCTCCACCGGGGGCACGGTGGCCTCCTCGACCCGCAGCACGGCGAGGTCGGAGAGTGGATCGGTGCCGACCACCCGGAACGGGGTTTCGGTGCCGTCGCCGAACGCCGCCGAGCCGCCGGCGGCGCCCTGCACCACGTGTGCGCTGGTCAGCAGCAGACCGTCGCTGCCCACCGTGACCGCGGAGCCGGCGCCGGCACCGCGCGCGGTCCGCACCGACAGCGCGGCCACGCTGGGCAGCACCCGGGCCGCCACGGTCGTGACCACCCGGGAGTACGCGTCCAGCGCGGCCTCCTCGGCCGGGTCGGACCTGGTGTGATCGGTGTCCATGCCCGCCCCAACGCCGCCGCACGCCCCGGCATGCCCCGATCCGCCGAGAGCGAACATCGACCGGCGGCGTGTCGGAAGGGGGGGCTACACCGCCAGCGCGCGGCTGTAGCGGAGTTGGGGGGTGAGGGCGGTGCCGATGTGCTCCTCGCGTTCCGCGCCGGTGGGGGTCCAGCCGCCGCGCTCGTAGAAGGCGCGGGCGTGCGTGTTGTCCCGCAGCACCCAGAGCGCCGCCCGCCTCCAGCCCCGGGCCCGCATGGCGTCCAGCGCGTCCACCATCAGCGTCCGGCCGGTGCCCCGGCCCTGCTCGGCCGGGTCCAGGTGGATCGCGTTGAGCAGCCCGGTCGCCGGGTCGTCCTCGTCGTCCGGGCCCAGGTGGCTGAACCCGACCAGCGTCCCGGCGCGCTCCGCCACGGTCAGCCGGTGGGTGTCCCGTTCCCAGCTCCACCGCTCGCTCCAGTACCGACCCATCGCCTCCGGCGTCGGGTCGGCCAGCGCCTCGGCCGGCAGGAAGGAGGAGTACGTGGCGACCCGGGAGCGCTGGTGCAGGGCGCCCACCGCCATCAGGTCGCCTTCGGTCGCGGGGCGGAGCGTGACGGTCACCCGGCCGAGGCTACCCGGCGTGGTGGGAGCTGCACGGTGATCAGATCCTCGGCGATGATCAGATCGCCGTCGAAGTGCGCGCGCGCCTCGTCGTGGAACCGGCGCGGGTCCGGGTAGCGCTGGGAGAAGTGGGTGAGCACCAGTCGGCGTACCTCGGACTCGGTCGCCACCCGGGCGGCCTGCGCCGCGGTCAGGTGGCCGACCTCGGCGGCGAGCGCGGCCTCCGACTCCAGGAAGGTCGACTCGATCACCAGCAGATCGGCGTGCTCGGCGAGGGCGTAGACCCCGTCGCAGAGGCCGGTGTCCATCACGAACGCGAACCGTTGCCCCGGCCGGGGCACGCTCACCTCGTCCCGGGTGACGCGGCGCCCGTCGAGGTCCAGGTGCCCGACCCGGATCAGCTCGCCGACGGCCGGCCCGGCGATGCCGTACGCGGCCAGCTTCTCCGGCAGCATCCGGCAGCCGTCCGGCTCGACCAGCCGGTAGCCGTACGTCTCGATGGGGTGCCGCAGCCGGCGCGCCTCCAGCGTGCCGCAGCCCAGGGTGATCCGCTGGCCGTCGGCCTCGATCGGCTCGACGCGCAGCTCGGCGGTCTCGTGGAAGGAGGTGGCGTGCCGCAGCCGGGCGAAGTATTCGGCGCCGCCGGCCGGGAAGTGCACGGCGACCGGGTGCGCCACCCGGTCCAGGGAGAGCCGCTGGATGGTGCCGGGCAGGCCGAGGCAGTGGTCGCCGTGGAAGTGGGTGACGCAGATCCGGGTCAGGTCGGTGGCGGTGACCGTGGTGTGCAGGAGCTGGCGCTGGCTGCCCTCGCCCGGGTCGAAGAGGATCACCTCGTCGTCCCAGCGCAGCACGTACCCGTTGTGGTTGCGCTGGCGGGTCGGGGCCTGGCTGGCCGTACCGAGCACCACCAGCTCGCGCATGGACATCGCCACTCCCGCGGATATGGAGCGACCCCCGGGGCGCTCCGCGCTCGCGCGCGGGCCGGCTGGACTTGGCCGGCACCCCGGGGGTCGGGTGGCTGTCGTGGATTCGCCGCACCGCTGCCACACGGTCTCGACGATGGTGCTGGTGCCCGCCTCGCGGCGGACCGATCACTGTCGAGGACAGCGGCTAGCTGACAGCCACCTCACGAGTCCGATTGCTATACAAGTCTGGACCACCTCCTTTCACGTGTACCGCCACGCTATCGAGTCCTCGCCGGGCTCGGCAACGGATTTCGATCACAGGGCCGGACGGGAATGCCCGGCCGCCTCTCGGCGGCCGGGCATCGTGGTCCTACGGGGCGGCGGCGGTCAGCCGGAGGTACGCGCCACACCGACCGGGCAGCTCAGCCCGTTCGGCCCGTGGTTGCAGTACCCGTTCGGGTTCTTCGTCGGCGCCAGGTACTGCTGGTGGTAGTCCTCGGCGAAGTAGTAGCTGCCGAGCGGGGCGATCTCCGTGGTGATCTCACCCTTGCCGGCCCGCGTCACGATCGGCTGGAACGCGTCCCGGGACGACTCCGCGATGGCCCGCTGCTCGTCGGTGGTCGTGTAGATCGCCGACCGGTACTGGGTGCCCACGTCGTTGCCCTGGCGCATGCCCTGGGTCGGGTCGTGGTTCTCCCAGAAGACCTTCAGCAGGTCCTCATAAGTGATCTTGGTCGGGTCGTAGACCACCTGGACGACCTCGGCGTGCCCGGTGCGGCCGGTGCACGTCTCCTCGTACGTCGGGTTCTTGGTGATGCCACCCGCGTAGCCGGCGGACGTGGTGTACACGCCGGGCAGCGTCCAGAACAGCCGCTCGGCGCCCCAGAAGCAGCCCATACCGAACACGGCGACCTGAAAGCCCTCCGGGAACGGGCCCTTCAGCGGGGTCCCCAGCACCTCGTGCCGGTCGGCGACCGGCATGGCGATCGGGCGGCCCGGCAGGGCCTGGTCGGGGGTGGGCAGCTCAGCCTTGGACTGGCGAAGGAACACGGTGGAACTCCTCTCGTACCTCTGCCGCATGCAACGCCGGCGGGCCCAGGTTCCTTACCCGCCCAGGCTGGAGTCAGGCAGACGGTCGGGACGGGCGCGGCAGCGCGGCGGACACCCGGGCCGCGATGTCTTCGGCGTCCTGGTCGCTGGGGTAGCGGGTACGCGGCCAGAAGAACCCGCGCAGCCCGTCCCCCCTGGTCCGGGGAACGACGTGGGTGTGCAGGTGCGGCACCGACTGGGACACCTTGTTGTTCATCGCCACGAACGTCCCACCGGCCCCCAGACCGGTCTCCACCGCAACCGCGAGCCGCTGAACCAGCGCGAAGTAGCCCGGCAGCAGGTCGGCGGGCAGTTCGGCCAGGGTCACCAGGTGGACCCGGGGCACCACCAGCACGTGCCCGGCGAAGACCGGCCGGGTGTCCAGGAACGCCACCCCGTCCGGCTCGTCGGCAACCCGGAACGCCGGCACCTCGCCGGCCACGATCCCGCAGAACACGCACCCGCTCATCGGCCCAGGCTAATGGCGGCTGCCCGGCCCCGCCCCGCGGCGCCGGGCGGGGCACTAGCCTCACCAGAATGAACCACGGCTTCGAGACTCTCGCCATTCACGCCGGTCAGGACCCTGAGGCCCGCACCGGCGCGGTCATTCCACCGATCTACCAGACCAGCACGTACGCCCAGGACGCCGTCGGCGCGCCCCGGCTCGGCTACGAGTACAGCCGCTCCGGCAACCCGACCCGCGACGCGCTCCAGGAGTGCCTGGCCGCGCTCGAGGGCGGGCCGGTGGGGCTCGCCTTCGCCAGCGGCCTGGCGGCCGAGGACACCCTGCTGCGGGCGGTCTGCCAGCCGGGTGACCACGTGGTGATCCCGGACGACGCGTACGGCGGCACGTACCGGCTCTTCGCCCGGGTCGCCCAGCGGTGGGGTCTGGAGTTCACCCCGGCCAGGGTCTCCGACCCGGCCGCGGTCCGGGCCGCCGTGCAGCCGGGGCGTACGAAGATCGTCTGGGTGGAGACGCCGACCAACCCGCTGCTCGGCATCGCCGACATCGCCGCCCTGGCCGGTGTGGCGCACGACGCGGGCGCACTGCTGGTGGTCGACAACACGTTCGCCTCGCCGTACCTGCAGCAGCCGATCGCCCACGGCGCGGACGTGGTGGTGCACTCCACCACCAAGTACATCGGTGGGCACTCCGATGTGGTGGGTGGCGCGCTCGTCGTGGCCGACGCCGCGCTCGGCGAGGAACTGCGCTACCACCAGAACGCGATGGGCGCGATCAACGGGCCGTTCGACGCCTGGCTCACCCTGCGGGGCATCAAGACCCTCGGGGTGCGGATGGACCGGCACTGCGACAACGCCGAGCGGCTCGCCGGATACCTCGACGGGCACGCCAAGGTGGCCCAGGTGATCTACCCCGGGCTGCCCTCGCACCCCGGTCACGAGGTTGCCGCCAAGCAGATGCGCCGGTTCGGCGGCATGATCTCCTTCCGGGCGGCCGGCGGCGAGGACCACGCGGTGGAGATCTGCAACCGGGCCAAGCTCTTCGTGCTCGCCGAGTCGCTGGGCGGGGTGGAATCCCTGATCGAGCACCCGGGCCGGATGACACACGCAAGTGCTGCCGGCTCGCCGCTTGAAGTTCCCGGCGATCTCGTGCGACTGTCTGTCGGCATCGAGACGGTCGACGACCTGCTCGCCGATCTGGAGCAGGCACTGGGCTGACCGCTGGGGAGGATGGCCGTGCAGGACATCATGGCGACCTGGGTCGGAGCGACCGCCAAGCAGATCGCCCGGGGCGTACGCAGGGGCGACGTCTCGGCCACCCAGGTCGTCGCCGACCATCTCGAATACATCGCGCGGGCCGACGCCGAGCTGGCCGCGTTCCGCGCCGTGCGCGGTGGCGAGGCGATCACCGAGGCGGAGAAGGTCGACGAGCAGGAGGACCTGGCCAACCTGCCGCTGGCCGGGGTGCCGGTGGCGGTCAAGGAGAACACTCCGGTCGCCGGCCTGCCCACCTGGAACGGGTCGGCGGCGGTGCGTACCGAGGTGGCGGAGGCCGACCACGAGGTGGTGCGCCGGCTGCGCGGCGCCGGCGCGGTGATCCTCGGCGTCACCCGGATGCCCGAGCTGGGGCTGTGGGCACTGACCGACGACTCCAGCGCGGTGACCCGCAATCCGTGGGACAGCGGGCGTACCCCCGGCGGCTCCTCCGGCGGCGCCGCCGCCGCGGTGGCCGCCGGGCTGGTGCCGATCGCGCACGGCAACGACGGCCTCGGCTCGATCCGGATCCCGGCGGCCTGCTGTGGCCTGGTCGGGCTCAAGCCCGGCCGGGGCGTGGTCCCCTGCCAGCTCGGCGCGGAGGACTGGTTCGGCCTCACCGAGCACGGCATGCTGACCAGCACCGTCGCCGACGCGGCGGTCGGTTTCTCGGTGCTCGCCGGTCGGCGCCCGGAGAAGCTGGTCCCGCCGCAGCGACTGCGGGTGGGCGTCTCGCTGCGCTCCCCGGTGCGTGGCGTCTCGCCGGACGCGCCCAACCGCGACGCGGTCGCCACCGCCGGCCGGCTGCTCGCCGCAGCCGGGCACGACACCGTGCCGGCCGACCCGGTCTATCCCACCGCGCTCGGGCTACAGGGCATCGCCACCTGGTTCGCCGCCGCTGCCGCCGACGTCCGGGCCGCCGGGCTGGCCCGGCGTGACCTGCAACGGCGCAGCCGACGGCACGTCGCGCTGGGGGAGTGGGCGCAGCGCCGCGGCTACGTCCGGGAGGCCGACCGGGCCGCCTGGCGGCAGCGGTCGATCGACTTCTTCACCGACCACTCGGTCGACCTGCTGCTCACCCCGGCGCTGGCCAGCGCGCCGCCGGAGGCCGCCCGCTGGTCCGAGCGGTCCTGGCGGGCGAACATGACGGCGAACATCCGGTACGCCCCGTACGCGGCGCCGTGGAACATCGCCGGTCTGCCGGCGATCGTGGTGCCGGTGGGCCGCCGTCCGGACGGCCTGCCGGTCGCCGTGCAGCTGGTCGGTCCGCCCGGCTCGGAGCTGCTGCTGCTCGGCGTGGCCGGCCAGTTCGAGATGGCCGCACCCTGGTCGCGCCACGCCCCCGGCTACCCCCGGGTCGGAACGGGGTCACCGACCACCGCATGATCGTCTACGGTGTGCGCGCATCGTCGCGCGAACCCGGGGGACACCAGTGCGCTGCCAGACCTGCGGGGACGCCACGTCCCCCGAACACAACGAGTGCGAGCGCTGCCACACGCCGCTCGGCCAGCCCGCCGTCACTCCGGGGCTGCCCACCTACTCCGTACGCGGCATCGGCCTGGCCGCCGGCATCGCGGTCGGCGCGACCGCTGTGCTGTACCTCGTAGCGGCACTCGCTCCGCTGGTGGGGTTGGTGATGGCCCGGCAGGCCCGGGCCGACGGCGACCCGGATCTGCTGGTCGCCGCGGTGCTCATCGAGGCGCTGTTGGCGCTGCCGATGGTGGCCGCGTACCTCACCGCCGCCGTGCTGGTGATCATCTGGACGTGGCGGGCGCGGAAGAACATCGAGGCGTTCCCCGGTGCGCTGCCGACGCTCGGGGCAGGCTGGGCGATCGCCGGCTGGCTGGTGCCGTTCGCGAACTTCGTGGTGCCGGCCCGGGTGGTGGCCAACGTGGCCCGGGACAGCCTCTGGCGGCGGTTCACGCCGGACCTGGTGTACGTCTGGTGGGCCGCCTGGTTGGTGTTCAGCGTCGGCGAGCGGCTGGCCGGTCGCCTCGACAGCCGGGCGTACGACAAGCTGCCGGTGAGCCCCTCCACCGACGCCGACTACCAGGCGTACGTCGACTACTACCCGGACTCCCTGCTCCGCAACGCCGTGCCCGCGGTGGCGTGTGTGATCGCCGCCGTGGCGCTGATCGTGCTGGTCCGGCGGATCTCCACGATGCAGGAGGCGCGGATCGCCCGGGGGATGCCGGCCTGGCCGACGGCCGCCCAGGGCTGGCCGGTGTCGCCGGCTCTCGGCGTGCCGATGCCGGGCGGACCCGTGCCGGCCGTCGTGTCCCCGACGACCCCGGTGTCGCCGCAGGAGGCGCCGGGGTCGGGTGGCACGATCGGGGCATGACGGAACTGGTCGGCCTCGACGACGTGCGGGCCGCGCGCGAACTGCTCGCCGGCGTCACCCGGACGACCCCGCTGGAGCCCTCCCGGCCGTTGAGCGCGGCACTGGGCGGGCCGACCTGGCTGAAGTGCGAGAACGTGCAGCGGGCCGGCTCGTACAAGGTGCGCGGGGCGTACGTGCGGATCTCCCGGCTCTCGGCGGCGGAACGGGAGCGCGGCGTGGTCGCGGCGAGCGCCGGCAACCACGCGCAGGGTGTCGCGCTGGCCGCCGGCCTGGTCGGTACGCACGCCACGGTCTTCATGCCGGTCAACGCGCCGCTGCCGAAGGTGGCCGCCACCAAGGGGTACGGCGCGCAGGTCGAACTGGCCGGCAACACGGTCGACGAGGCGCTGGTCGCCGCGCACACGTACGCCGAGCGCACCGGCGCGGTGCTGATCCACCCGTTCGACCACCCGGATGTGATCGCCGGCCAGGGCACGGTGGCGCTGGAGATCCTGGAACAGTGCCCGGACGTGCGGACCATCATCACCGGGGTGGGCGGCGGCGGTCTCATCTCCGGCATGGCGGTGGCCGCCAAGGCGCTGCGACCCGACGTCCGCATCATCGGTGTCCAGGCGGCCGGCGCGGCGGCCTTCCCGCCCTCACTGGTGGCCGGGGAGCCGGTCCGGTTGCCCACCTTCTCCACCATCGCGGACGGCATCGCGGTCGGCCGGCCGGGAGAGATCACCTTCAGCCACGTCCGCAAGCTGGTCGACGAGATCGTCACCGTCTCCGAGGAGGACATCTCCCGGGCCCTGCTGATGCTGCTGGAGCGGGGCAAGCAGGTGGTCGAGCCGGCCGGCGCGGTGGGCGTGGCCGCTCTGCTGGCCGGTGTGGTGCAGGTGGAGACCCCGGTGGTCGCGGTGCTCTCCGGCGGCAACATCGACCCGCTGCTGATGCTGCGGGTGATCGAGCACGGGCTGGCCGCCGCGGGTCGCTACCTGCGGGTGACGGTGCGCTGCTCCGACCGGCCCGGGCAGCTCGCGTCGCTGCTCAGCCAGATCGCCGAGCACCGGGCCAACGTGGTCGACGTGGAGCACCAGCGGGCCAACCCGCACCTGAGCCTCGGCGAGGTGGAGGTGGCGCTGTCGGTGGAGACCCGGGGGGTGGAGCACTCGGACACGCTGATCAGCGCACTGCGGGCCAGCGGTTACCAGGTGGTCTTCGCCGGCGAGGCGTGACACCGGCGGGTGCCACGCCTCGCCGGCTTACGCCTCAGCGGGTGGTGCGGCCGGTGGCGATCAGCCGGAGAACGGCTCGAAGCTGACCACTGTCACCTTGATGTCGGCGCCGCTCGGCGCCGTGTAGGTGCAGGTCTGCCCGGGCCGACCGCCCAGGATCGCCTTGCCGAGCGCCGACTCGGGGCTGTAGACCGTCAGGTCGGTGGTGGACGCGATCTCCCGGGAGCCGAGCAGGAAGGTCTCGGTGTCCTCGGTGTCGTCGTCGAAGTAGATCGTCACCACCATGCCGGGCGACACCGCGTCCGTCGTCGGCGCCTCGCCGACCTTGGCGGTGCGCAGGAGCTCCTGGAGGTAGCGGATGCGGCCCTCGGCCTTGCCCTGCTCCTCGCGGGCGGCGTGGTAGCCGCCGTTCTCCCGCAGGTCGCCCTCCTCGCGGCGGGCGTTGATCTCCGCGGCGATCGCCGGGCGGTTGGCGATGTGCTCGTCGAGCTCGGCCTGGAGGCGGTCGTACGCGTCCTGGGACAGCCAGGTGGCGGGCGCCTCGTTGCCAGTGGACACAGGCGGTCTCCTCAGATGTGCGTGGCTGGCTGACAGGTGAACTACCAAGTTACCAGTGCGGTACGACACAGGGTGTCGGCGATCACCGCTGGTGTCCGTATCCGACACCAAGGGTGGATGCCCCCACGGGCCCGCGGTGGTTGCCCGCCGCGTCGCTGTCCCGGCTGCTCAGGCCGCGGCCCGGCAGCGCACCACCTCGCCGATGAACGGCCGCGCGGTGGTGGCCAGCCGGTGCCGCGTGGTGATGTGCCGGTCGCCGCTCCCGGCGGTCACGGTGACCTCCTCGCGGGCCACCTCGGCGCCGGCGCGGTCGCGGGCGCGCAGCACGCAGACCGCCGATCCGCCCGGCGGGACGGTCACCCGGAAGTCGACCAGCACCTGATTGTCCGTGATGTCGGTATAGGTGATCACCTGGGCGTCGTAGACGGGATCGCCATACTGCCGGTAGAGACGGAACGAGATCAGTGTCAGCGCTCCCAGGAGCACCAGCAGCACCAGCGCGGCCGACAGGGTGCGGCGGCGCCCTCCGCCGGTCGCGCGACGGCGACCGTAGCGGCCGGCCGGGAAAACCGGCGCGCCCGGTGAAATTGTGGCGTGCGTCTCGGTCACCGGCGGGTATCTCCTGGCGTTGTTGTCGGCGGCATCAGCAAGAATGACAGGGTCCATCCTCCCAGCCCGGCTCAGCGGCGGGAATGGCAGGTGGCCCCCCGCGGTGCCGTTCGGCGAGCGGGTGCGCAGGATTCCCGGCAGGTCAGCCGGTCGAGCCCGGTCGGGTCCACCGTCCGGCACAGACGAGGAGCGCCGACGTTGGCAGAGCAACTGCGTCTCATGGCCGTTCATGCCCATCCGGATGACGAGTCGAGCAAGGGCGCGGCGACCACGGCGAAATACGTCGCCGAGGGTGTGGACGTGCTGGTCGTGACGTGCACCGGCGGCGAGCGCGGCAGCGTGCTCAACCCCAAGCTCGACCGGCCCGACGTGTGGGCCAACATCGCCGAGATCCGGCGCGGCGAGATGGACGCCGCCCGGGCGATCCTCGGCGTCGAGCAGGCCTGGCTCGGCTTCGTCGACTCCGGGCTGCCCGAGGGCGACCCGCTGCCGCCGCTGCCCGAGGGCTGCTTCGCCCTCCAGGACGTCGAGGTGGCCGCCGGCCCGCTGGTGCGGCTGATGCGCGAGTTCCGTCCGCACGTGGTCACCACGTACGACGAAGAGGGCGGCTACCCGCACCCCGACCACATCATGTGCCACAAGGTGAGCGTTGCCGCCTTCGAGGCGGCCGGCGACCCGGAGCGCTACCCGGAGCTGGGCGCCCCGTGGCAGCCCCTGAAGCTCTACTACGACATCGGCTTCTCCAAGGCCAAGATCATGGCTCTGCACGAGGGCATGCTCGCCGCCGGCCTGGAGTCGCCCTACAAGGAGTGGCTCGAGCGCTGGGAGGATCGACCGGACAAGGGTCCCCGGATCACCACCCGGGTGGAGTGCGCCGAATACTTCCCGGTCCGCGACGACGCGCTCCGCGCCCACGCCACCCAGGTCGACCCGGACGGCTTCTGGTTCCACGTGCCAATGGAGCTCCAGCAGCGCGCCTGGCCGACGGAGGACTACGAGCTGGCCCGTTCGGTGGTGGACAGCCCGATGCCGGAGTCCGATCTCTTCGCCGGGGTGCGGGAGACGGCGCACGCGCGCTGATTCCGCGCGGGGCTACCCTGGTAACCAACCGCACATCGGAGGAACGCCATGCTGACCACTGCCCAGGTGCTCGCGGAGAACAACTTCGGGGACACCCGCACGGGTGGCCTGGCCGGTCCGATGGGCCTCTTCCTCATCCTGCTGCTGGCCACCGCGACCATCCTGCTGATCCGCAACATGAACGCCCGGCTGCGCCGGCTGCCCGACCGGTTCCCGCAGCAGACGCGGCCGACCGACCCGAGCAAGGCCGAAGCGTCAGTCGCCGATCCGACAGACGGGGCCGACGGGCGTGATTCCTCCCCGCCCGCTCCCAATGGGCACCAGCAGCACCGGAACGGGTAGTCCGCGCATGATTCACGCCGAACCGGGTGGTCGCCCCCTGTTGCGACCACCCGGTTTGGCTTAGCCTTCCGCCGGGGGGACCAAAAGTCCCCGAGCCGTGCGCGGGAGGGGGCGCCGATGACCGTCACAGCACCGGCCGCCCGCCGTACCGTCGTCGGTCGGTCGGCTGACGGGGGAGGTCGATGACCTCCGGCCCGACCGACCGGCTCGGCGTGCGCGGCACGCCTGCCCGGGTGCTCGTGCTCACCGCCGCGGTGACGTTGACCGCCCTGGTCGCCGCCGCGGTCGGGTTGACCCTGCCGGACCGGCTGCCGGCCGACGATCCGCTCGGCGGTCCGGCCCGTTTCGGCATCGCCGTCGCCGTCTTCGCCGTCGCCCAGTTCGCGCGGCTGCGGTTCCGCTCGTCCGCCGGCATGGTCAGCATCACCTGGGGCGAGGCGGCGCTGATCGTCTGCCTGTACCTGACACCCGCCGGCTGGCTGCCGTCGGCCGCCCTGCTCGGCGCCGGGCTGGCCTGGACGGTGCTCTCGCTGCACAACGACCGCCGTCCGATGCTGGAGATCGTCCGGATCGCCGCGTCGCTGTCCGCCGCGGTGGCGCTGGCCGTGTCCGTGGCCACCGCGTTGGGCCATCCACTGCTCGCCCCGCCCACCCCGATGCTGGCACTGGCCGTGATCGCCGGCTCGGTGACGTACCTCCTGGTGACCGCCTGGCTCGGCGGGGTGACGCTGGGCCTGCGGCACGGGCTGCCGATCGGGCCGCCGCTGCTCGCCGCGCTGCGCGGCAAGCTGCTGATGTTCGTGGGCAACGTGGCGGTCGGCCTGGTGGTGGTCGCGCTGCTGGAGCTCGACCCGCGCTGGTTGCTGCTGCTCCCGCCCCTGCTCTGGCTGCTCCAGCAGACCTACCGGTACCGGCTGCGCTCCGACCAGGAACGCCGGACGTGGCGGGCCTTCGCCGAGGCGACCGCGGCTCTCAACCAGCTCGACGAGCGGGGCGTGGCCAGCGCGGCGGTGACCGGCGCGCTGGCGCTGTTCAACGCCGAGCTGGTCGACGTGGACGTGGCCCGGGCCGATGGCCGGTGGCGCCGGTACCGGGGTGACCCCGGTGGTCAGTTGGTCGACCGGGAGGTGAGCCCGCCGGACCGGTCGGAGCCCGACGAGCACGAGCTGATCCGACCGCTGTCGGTGGGCGCCGCGCCGGTCGGTCGGCTGCGGGTCCGGTTCCCCCGGTCCGCTCCGCCCACCGCCCGGGAACGCGACGCGGTGGCCGCGTTCGGCGACGCGCTCGCCGCCGCGCTGCACGACGCCGCGACCCACCGCGAGCTGCGGCTGGTCACCGCCCGGTCGTCGTACGAGGCGGTGCACGACCCGCTCACCGGGCTGGCCAACCGGGCCGCGATGCTCGGGAAGGGCGACCAGTCGCTGCGGCAGCTCGCGCACGATCACCCCGTGGCGCTGCTGCTGCTGGACATCAACCAGTTCAAGGAAGTCAACGACACCCTCGGGCACGCCGCGGGCGATCAGCTGCTGCGGCTGACCGCGAACCGGCTCAGCGCGTTGGCCCGCCCCGGTGACCTGCTCGGCCGGCTCGGTGGCGACGAGTTCGCTCTGCTGCTCACCTCGGTGCCGGTGCTCGGCGACCGGGCCGCCCCGATGGCGCACGCGCTCCGGCAGGCGCGGGAGATCGCCGAGCGGCTTGCCGCACCGACCGAGGTGGCCGGGGTGCGGATGTCGATCGAGGTGTCGGTCGGGGTGGTCGTGGCCGACGCCGGCACCGCCGACCTGACGGAGCTGCTGCGCCGGGCCGACATCGCGATGTACCAGGCCAAGGAGGGCGGCGGCAACGTCGCCGCGTACGACGGCGCCCGGGACGCGGCCAGCACCGACCAGCTGGCCCTGCTGGCCGAGCTGCGTGAGGCGCTGGAGGTGGACGACCAGCTGGTCCTGGCGTTGCAGCCGGCGGTCGACCTGGCCACCGGCGCCCCCACCGGGGTCGAGGCGCTGATCCGGTGGCGGCATCCCCGGCGCGGCTGGCTGGGCCCGGCCGACTTCATCCGGCCGGTGGAGAACAGCGAGCAGCTCGGCACGTTCACCCGGTACGTGCTGGACAAGGCGCTCGGCGTGGCGGCCGAGTGGGCCCGGGAGGGGCTCGACGTCCCGATCTCGGTGAACCTGTCGGCGCGCAGCCTGCTCGACCCCCGGCTGCCGGCGGAGATCGCCGACGCGCTGCGCCGGCACCAGGTGCCGCCGCGCCGGCTGGTCCTGGAGATCACCGAGACGGTGGTGATGAGCGAGCTGGAGGTCATCGACGAGGTGCTGGCCACGCTCCGGTCGATGGGCGTGCAGCTCGCGGTGGACGACTTCGGTACCGGCTTCTCCTCGCTGACCTTCCTCACCCGCATCGCGGTGGACGAGTTGAAGGTGGACCGTTCGTTCGTGATCCGGATGGCGGACTCGCCGGAGGCGGCGGCGATCGTACGCACCACCGTGGGCCTCGCCCAGGAGTTGGGCCTGCGGGTGGTGGCCGAGGGGGTGGAGACCGCCGAGCAGCGGCTGGCCCTTGCCGAGCTGGGCTGCACCTCGGCGCAGGGCTACCACTTCTTCAAGCCGATGCCGGCGGACAAGATCAGCGCGGTGCTCGGGTCGCTGCGCGACTCGGCGGAGTCGAACGTCTTCCGGCTCCGCGCCGACGGCGCCTCCTGACCGTCGGCCACCTCCCACTGATCGGTTCCGGACGGGGCGGCCAACCGCCCGCCAACCTTCTAGAGTCGATCGAGCTACGCAGATGCATTGATCTGCGCGGCCGTCACGTCCACCTGTCGAAGGGACAGCCATGCGACTCTCCCGGAAACGTCCCATCCTCGCGGCGGCGCTCGCGCTGACCGCCGCGTCGCTCGGCGCGCTGGCCGCAGCCCCACCCGTGCAGGCGAAGGCGCCGCAGTCCGGCTCGCTGACCGTCACCGGCGACCCGGATGACCCGGTCAGCGAGGGCCGGAGCTACTCGTTCGCCACGGCGACCGGGGACGGCTTCAACGTCTGGGGCACGGCGAACCACCTCACCGTCCAGGTCTTCGACCCGCCCGCCGGCCCCTGGACGATCGACCTGAGCGCGCCGGTCGGTCAGGCGCTGACCGTGGGCACCTACACCGGCGCCACCGAGAACACCTACGAGAGCCCGCTGCCCGGCATCGCGCTGAGCGGCAACGACCGGATCTGCCCGTACGGGCAGACCGGCTCGTTTACCGTCACCGACATCTCCTGGGGCCCGCACGGCTACCTGGAGCGGTTCGACGCCACGTTCGAGCAGCGCTGCAACTACAGCACCGGCTCGGCCCGCGGCGAGGTGCACGTCGCCAACCCGCCGGCACCTCCGGTGCTGGCCGTCGGCGTGCAGGTGGCCGCCTCGGGCACGATCGACACCCGGACCGACGAGGTGACGGTGCACGGCACCGTGACCTGCACCGCACCGGCCACCGTCTACGTCGACGGTGGCATGACCCAGACATGGCACGGCACGCGTGTCGAAGGCATCGTCCGGGCTGAGGTGGCCTGTACCCCGGGCGCCCCGGTCGCCTGGACGGCGAGTTCACCCTCGTTCAGCTCCACCCCGTTCCGCAGGGGTGACGTCGAGGTGACCGCCAATGCCAGCTCCTACGACACCACGTACGACATCTTCGTCAGCGACTCCGACACCGCGACGGTCAGCCTGGGGCGAGGCTGATCCGCGCCCGGCCCAGGCCCGCGCGGCCTGGGCCGGGTGACCGCCCGGCGTATCCGTCCGGGGCTGGTTATGGTCGTCGGGTGAACCGACTCGCCGGCGCCACCAGTCCGTACCTGCTCCAGCACGCCGACAACCCGGTCGACTGGTGGCCCTGGTGTGACGAGGCGTTCGCCGAGGCGAAGCGACGGGACGTGCCGGTGCTCATCTCGGTGGGCTACGCCGCCTGCCACTGGTGCCATGTGATGGCGCACGAGTCGTTCGAGAACGAGCACGTGGCCGCCCTGCTGAACGACGACTTCGTGTCGATCAAGGTGGACCGGGAGGAACGCCCGGACGTCGACGCGGTCTACATGACCGCCACCCAGGCGATGACCGGGCAGGGCGGTTGGCCGATGACCGTTTTCGCCACCCCGGACGGCACCCCGTTCTTCTGCGGCACCTACTTCCCGCGGGCCAACTTCGTCCGGTTGCTCCAGTCGGTCGCCACCGCCTGGCGGGACCAGCGCGAGGAGGTGCTGCGCCAGGGCGCCGCCGTGGTCGAGGCGATCGGCGGCGCACAGGCCGTGGGCGGGTCCACCGCGCCGCTGGACGCCCCGCTGCTCGACGCCGCCGCCGCGACCCTGGCCGGCGAGTACGACACGACCAACGGCGGCTTCGGGGGCGCCCCGAAGTTCCCGCCGCACATGAACCTGCTGTTCCTGCTGCGCCACCACCAGCGCACAGGCGACCCGCGCAGCCTGGAGATCGTCCGGCACACCGCCGAGGCGATGGCCCGGGGCGGCATCTACGACCAGCTCGCCGGAGGCTTCGCCCGGTACTCGGTGGACGCGCACTGGACGGTGCCGCACTTCGAGAAGATGCTCTACGACAACGCGCTGCTGCTCCGCGTCTACACCCAGCTCTGGCGGCTGACCGGCGACCCGCTGGCCCGCCGGATCGCCCGGGACACCGCCCGGTTCCTCGCCGACGAGCTGCACCAGCCGGGCGACGGCTTCGCGTCCGCGCTGGACGCCGACACCGAGGGCGTCGAGGGGCTCACCTACTCCTGGACGCCGGCCCAACTCGTCGAGGTGCTGGGCGAGGAGGACGGCCGGTGGGCCGCCGACCTGTTCGCCGTGACCGAGCAGGGCACGTTCGAGCACGGCACGAGCGTGCTCCGGCTCGCCCGGGACGTCGACGATGTCGCACCCGAGATCCGGGCCCGCTGGCAGCAGGTGGTGGGGCGGCTGCTCGCGGCCCGGGACGACCGGCCACAGCCGGCCCGTGACGACAAGGTGGTGGCTGCCTGGAACGGCCTGGCGATCACCGCCATCGTCGAGTTCCAGCAGGTCGTCGCGCTGTACGCGTCGCCGCAGGACGAGGACGCCAACCTGATGGAGGGTGTGGTCATCGTCGCCGACGGCGCGATGCGCGACGCCGCCGAGCACCTGGCCGCCGTGCACCTGGTCGATGGCCGGCTGCGCCGGGTCTCCCGGGGCGGTGCGGTCGGTGAGCCGGCCGGCGTTTTGGAGGACTACGGCTGCGTGGCCGAGGCGTTCTGCGCGCTGCACCAGCTCACCGGCGAGGGCCGGTGGCTGACCCTGGCCGGTGGGCTGCTGGACGTCGCGCTGGAGCACTTCGCCGCGCCCGGTGGCGCCTTCTACGACACCGCCGACGACGCGGAGCGGCTCGTCGCCCGGCCGGCGGACCCGACCGACAACGCCACCCCGTCCGGTCGGTCGGCGCTGATCGCCGGGCTCGTCGCGTACGCGGCGCTGACCGGTGAGACCCGCTACCGGGAGGCCGCCGAGGTGGCGCTCGGCACGGTGGCGCCGATCGTCGGGCAGCACGCCCGGTTCACCGGGTACGCGGCAACGGTCGGCGAGGCGCTGCTGTCCGGGCCGTACGAGATCGCCGTGGCGACCGACGACCCGACCGACGACCCGCTGGTGGCGGCGGCCCACCGGCACGCCCCGCCCGGCGCGGTGGTGGTCGCCGGGCGGCCGGACCAGCCCGGGGTGCCGCTGCTGGCCGACCGGGCGCTGGTCGACGGGCGGTCCGCCGCGTACGTCTGCCGGGGCTTCGTCTGCCAGCGCCCGGTCACGACGGTCGAGGAGCTGGTCGCCGAGCTCCGCTGAGCGTGCCCCGCCCGATGGTTGCCCCGTGTAGCGCCCGCGAGGCCGCCCGCGCCCCGCGTCCGGCTGCGGCGGGCGGCACCCGGACGGATCGACGGCGCGAGCGGCGGCCCTGCGGGTGGCCGTGTCGGCGGCCCGGATAGGCTGGCCGCGCTATGGATTCCCGTACCGGTCTGCCTGTTGTCGGCATGGTGGGTGGCGGCCAGCTGGCCCGGATGACCCACCAGGCCGCGATCGCCCTCGGCCAGTCACTGCGCGTGCTCGCGGTCGCTCCCGACGACGGCGCGGCGCTGGTCGCCGCCGACGTCCAGTACGGCGACCACACCGACCTGGCCGCGCTGCGCACCTTCGCCAAGGGCTGCGACGTGGTCACCTTCGACCACGAGCACGTGCCGACCGAGCACATCCGCACGCTGGCCGCGGAAGGCGTGACCCTGCATCCACCCGCGGACGCGCTGCTGCACGCCCAGGACAAGCAGGTCATGCGGGAGCGCCTGGCCGAGCTGGGCGCTCCCAACCCGGCGTGGCGGCCGGTCGGGGAGCCCGCCGACCTGGTCGGCTTCGGCGAGCAGGTCGGCTGGCCGGTGGTGCTCAAGGCGGCCCGGGGTGGCTACGACGGCCGGGGGGTCTGGCTGGTCGACGACGTCGTCCAGGCCACCGAGCTGGCGCGGACCCTGCTCGCCGGCGGCACGCGGCTGATCGTCGAGGAGCGGGTGCCGCTGCGCCGGGAGCTTGCCGTGCAGGTGGCCCGCTCGCCGTTCGGCCAGGTGGCCGCGTACCCGGTCGTCGAGACGGTGCAGCGGGACGGCATCTGCGTGGAGGTGCTGGCCCCGGCGCCCGGCCTGGACGAGGAGCTGGCGGTCACCGCCCAGCAGTTGGCCATCGACCTGGCCACCGCGCTCGGCGTGGTCGGCCTGCTCGCGGTGGAACTCTTCGAGGTGCGCGACGCGGCCGGCCGACCGGCGATCGTGGTCAACGAGCTGGCGATGCGTCCGCACAACTCCGGGCACTGGACCATCGAGGGAGCGCGGACCTCGCAGTTCGAGCAGCACCTGCGGGCGGTGCTGGACTACCCGATGGGTGACACCGGGCTGGCCGCGCCGGTGGTCGTGATGGCCAACGTGCTCGGCGGCGAGCCGGGCGGGATGTCGATCGACGAGCGACTGCACCACCTCTTCGCCGCCGAGCCCGGGGCCAAGGTGCACCTCTACGGCAAGCAGGTGCGGCCCGGCCGCAAGATCGGGCACGTCACGGTGCTCGGGGACGACCTGGACGACGTACGGGCGCGGGCCGCGCGGGCCGCGCGCTGGTTGCGTGAGGGGCACGAGTGAGCGCGAGGCGTGAGCCGGTCAGCCCCGCAGCCGCGAACGAAGGAGAGCCGCAGTGAGCACGGTCGGGCTGATCATGGGCAGTGACTCGGACTGGCCGACCATGCGGGCCGCAGCCGAGGTGCTGGACGACTTCGGGGTGCCGTACGAGGTCCGGGTGATCTCGGCACACCGGACCCCGGTCGCGATGATCGAGTACGGCCGTGACGCCGCCGACCGGGGCCTCAAGGTGATCATCGCCGGTGCCGGTGGGGCTGCGGCGCTGCCGGGCATGGTCGCCTCGGTGACCCCGCTGCCGGTGATCGGCGTGCCGGTGCCGCTGAAGCACCTCGACGGCATGGACTCGCTGCTCTCCATCGTGCAGATGCCCGCCGGGATCCCGGTGGCCACCGTCTCGATCGGCAACGCCCGCAACGCCGGCCTGCTCGCCGTGCGGATCCTCGGAGCGGCCGACGAGCACCTGCGCGCCCGGATGGCGACCTACCAGCAGGACCTGGAGAAGCTGGTGGCCACCAAGGAAGCCGCCCTCCACGCCACCCTGAGCTGACCCACCCCGGTCGCGGTCATCCCGACCTCGCCCCGACCCGGCACGCTGATCCCGACCTCGCACGGACCCGGCCCGCCGATCCCGACCTCGTACGGACCCGGCCCGCTCACCGCCCCCACCCACCCACGCCGCAGGGACCCTCCGGTTCACCTCATGCCGCGTAGCGCGGTCTGTAGGCGTTCCTGGGCGCGGCGGCGGCGCTCGTTGCTGGCGCCCAGGATGAGCAACAGGATGCCAACCGGGATCAACGCGAGCCACGGGCCGAGGCTGAACAGCGCGTGGATCGCGGTGATGGCGGTGACCGACGCGCCGACGATCACCGGCGCCTGCTGCCGGCTGGACGAGCCGAAGATCAGCACCGCTACCGCCCCGAGCAGCAGCAGCATCTGCCGCAGGGTGCTGGACTCGGTGGCCAGCACGATCGCCAGAGTGGGCACGAACGCGGCGACCAGCGCCGGCCCGTACGCCACCCAACTGCTCATGTCCGACCGGTGGCGTAGCTCCAGCACCCCGACCAGCAGTGCCAGCGCGGCGAACGGCAGCGTGTACGCCTCGGGCAGGGCCACGTTGGCGACCCGCATCATGATCCACCAGGCGCTGATCTCGCAGGCCACCACCGCCCAGAACAGGATCCGGCGCTCCACCGGCCGGCGACCGGGACGCGTCGCCGCCACCCCGAGGACCGCGCCCCAGGCGGCCAGCAGTGCGGCGATGTGCCGGGGCGAGTCGAAGGCGAGGGCGAGGGCGATCAGCGCCGCCGCGTACCCGCTCCACTCCACCGTCGCGGCCTCGCGCTGCGCCTCGGGGCGGCGCAGCCGGGGCAGGGTCGCCGAGAACACCAGCAGGGCGGCCCCGACCGCGAGGACCCCGAACGCGGACCAGACCGCGGCCAGCCCGGCGACGAGGCCGGCGGTGAGCACGAAGAGCTGCGCCATCAGCGAGGCGAAGAGCCAGCCGAGGATGCGGGCCCGCTGGGTGGCGCCGTACAGGGCCGCCACCGTGCCGACGCCGACCGCGCCGCCGAGGGTGAACAGGGTCAGCTCGCGGGTGGCCAGGCTGCCGGCCAGCCCGGCGCCCCCGGCGGCCAGGCCGATGACGAACACCAGCACCCGGGCCAGCCGCAGCGAGCGGGCCGGCTCGACCAGCGGCGGAGGCGGGGTCAGCGCGAGGCCGAGCATCGCGATGGTGAAGACGGAGAGCGCGGCGAGGGTGCTCGCCGGCCAACCGCTGCCCAGCGCGATGGGCGCGATCAGCAGCGTGACGGCGGCACCGGGCAGCACCACCGGCACGGCCCGGGACCGGCGTCCGCCGCTGAACCCGGTGGCGGCCAGCGCCGCCGCCGCGGTGAGCAGCAGCGCGGTGAGCACGTGGGTCGGGTCGACCACGTCCGGCGGCGGACTGAGCAGTTCCGGCGGCGGACCCTGCCAGATGCGGGTCAGCGTGCGGTGCGGGTCGACCAGGGCGGCGACCAGGGTGGGTGTGATCGAGGCGAGCGCCAGGGCGGTCGGCAGGGCCGCCGCGGCCAGAGCGCCGGCCGACGGGCTGACCCGCCACCGCCGCCGATCCGGGTCGTCCGGCAACCGCCGCAGTGCGCCGTCGAGCAGGACCGCCCAACGCCGGACCGGCTGGGCCGAGCCGGCCGGCGGCACGGTGGCCGCGCGGATCAACTCGGCCAGCACGCCGAGCAGCGCGGCGGCGGCCGCGTAGACGCCCGAGGCGAGGCCGGTGGGGATGGCGGCGAGAGCACTGATGGTGGCCCCGCCGACGATGGCCACGCTGGCCCAGGGCAGGTACTGCGGGACGTGCCGGCGGACCGCGGCCACGGCGGCCAGGCCGAGGCTGGACGCGGCCAGCGCGGCGGTCAGCACCACCTGTGCCGAGTGTTCGAACTCGGCGGCCAGGGCGGCCACCGAGCCGGGAAGAGCCAGCAGCGCGGCACCGGCCGCCGCACCGCCGATCTGCACCAGGTGCGGTGGCATCCCCTCGGTCTCGAGGTCGGTCACCTGTGGACCGGCCAGTACGCGGGCCAGCGCGGCCACCGCCACGCCGATCAGCGCGATGCTGCCCAGCGCCAGCGCGGTGGTCCACGGTCGGACCAGGCCGGCGCCGGCCGCGTGCAGCGCGACCACCCCGGCCACGGTGGCCCGGGACAGCCCAGCCCGGGCCTCCTCCGTGGCCACGGCGGCCATCCCGTAGACGGTGGCGACCATTCCGCCGACCAGGACCGGCGACCACCAGGGCAGCTCGAACGCGGTGGGCGCGCCGATCGTGGCCAGCACGACCGCCGCGCCGGACACGTCCCACCGCCACGGCGGGGGGAGCAGGATGCCGGCCGCGAGGGCCAGCAGGACCAGAGCGACCGGGGCCTGCCAGGTGGAGCCGCCGGTCGGCGCGGCCGGCCAGCCGCTCAGGTCGCCGTCCCAGATCGGGCCGGGGGTCGCCAGCACACCCAGCCCACCGCGCAGCGCCGTCCACCCGGCGAGTACGCCGATCAGCAGGCCGCCGATGGTGATGCCGAGAATGGGCCCGCGACGCCACTCCTCGGGCATGGCGCGGGCCCCGACGGCCACCACCAGCACCAGGCCGGCGGCGACCGCCAGCTGCCCGCCCGGGGTCAGCACAGCCGCGATCCGGACCAGTGTGGCGATCAGGGCGGTGGTGACGGCCGCAGCGGCCAGGTCCGAGCCGTCCAGGGTGAGATCGGAGCGGCGGCCAGCGTCGATCGACGGTGCCAGGAAGAGCAGCACCGCGGCGACCAGCAGCAGGGCGCCGACCCAGGCGTCGGCGACGGTCGCCCCG
This sequence comes from Micromonospora sp. NPDC049301, assembly GCF_040678715.1. NCBI lineage: Bacteria > Bacillati > Actinomycetota > Actinomycetes > Micromonosporales > Micromonosporaceae > Micromonospora > Micromonospora sp. NPDC049301. Next base: position 1,133,554 of record NZ_JBFAQO010000001.1, read on the forward strand.
GGGGCGCCGAAGGCGGCGGCGGTGACCACCAGCGCGCCCAGCCCGGTGCCGACGGACAGGGGCGCCGGGATGCGCCGCTGGGACACCTGCACCATGGCGGCGTAGCCGAGGGTCACGCAGACCGCGAGGAAGCTCGCCGCCAGCACCGGGACGGTCACCTCGCGCAGGCTGGCCGGTGTGGGGGTCGGGTCGGTGGGCACGGTGGCGGCCACGAACGCGGCGACCGCCCCGGGCAGCGCGAACGCCGCGCCCCCGGCGGCCCAGGCGGTCACCGTGTCGGCGGCGACCGAGGCGATCCGGATCCGGGGTGCCAGCGCGACCAGGGCCCCGGCCGCGAAGAGGGTGAGCAGGACGGCGGCGGTGAGCGTCGGACCGGCCAGGCTGGCGCCCGCGCCGAACAGGCCCACCACGGCGGCCGCGACGGAGTGCGCCAGCGCGGCGCGGCTGGTGCGCGCGGAGAGGCCGATCACCCCGATCCCGACGGCGGTGAGCACCATCGGCCAGGGTGCCGACGCCCAGCCGAGACCGAACGAGGCCGGCACGGCCAGCGCGGTCAGCGCCGCCCCGGCGACGGCGAACTCGCGCCGGATCTCCGGTGGCAGGGCCAGCACCGCGGCGATGGTGAGCAGGAACGCGGCGCCGGCGAGCTGCCAGGTGGTCGGGCCGACGGCGGCGGCCAGCTCGGCCGGGTACCGGTCGAGGTCGGCGCCCCAGGCGGGCAGCGCCGCCCGGACCGGGGCGACCCCGGCGCGCAACGCGCCCCCGGCGACCACCAGCCCGCTGACGGTGAGTGCCACCGCCGAGGCGACCTGCGGGCCCCGACGGGCGGCCTCGGGGACCGCGCGCACCGCCAGCCCGGTCACCGTGATGACCGCCGCGATCAGCAGCAACGCCCGGCCGGGCAGCGCCACCGAGGCGATCCTGCTGAGCGTCCCGATCACGGCCAGGGTGAGGATGCCGGCCGCCACGTCGGGCAGCGGCGGGCGGCGCAGCACCAGCGCGCCGGCCAGCCCGGCGGCGGCGGCCAGCAGCAGCACCATCCCGGCGCCGGTCGCCGTCGGCACGGTCTCCGCGCGGAGCAGGGCGGTGACCGCGTACGCCAGGGCGACGGCGACCGCCACCCCGTGGAGCAGCCAGATCAGCTCGCGCAGCCCCGGCACCGGACGGACCGGCCGGGCGTCGGTGGCCCCCGCGTCGGGGTCGACCACCTCGGCGGCCTCCTCCGGGTCGCCCTCGGGTCGGCTCTCGGCGCTGCGTTGCCGGGGCGCCGACGGCGTGCCCGGGTCCGGCAGGTCCTGCCGGACGGGTCGTTCCACCGTGACCCCGGAGCGGGTCAGCCAGAGGTCGAGGAGGGCGACCAGGGTGAGCACCAGAGCCCAGCCGCCGGGCCCGGTGATCCGGTCGTACGCCAGCAGCGGCAGCACCGGCTGCGCGGCGAGCACGGTGGCGAACCGGGGTGTGCGCAGGCCGGTCCAGCCGGCGTACCCGAACGCGACCACGGCGGTGACCGCGAAGATCACCCCGGCGAAGACCGCGCCGGACGAGCCCCCGTTGCCGATCCGGTCGACCGCCCACAGGGCGTTGCCGGCCAGCGGCACCAGCAGCAGGCCGACCGCGGAGATCGTCTCGGCGGTCGAGGTGAGCCCGCGGCGGGCCAGTGCCGGCGGCGCGAGCAGCATCAGCACCGTGGCGAGCAGCAGGATGCCGAGGCGGGCCAGCGCGTCCATCGAGCTGGTCGCCACCGCGGCGAAGACCACCGCGGCCACCCCGAGCAGCAACGCGCCCAGCCCGAGCGGGATGTTCTGCACCTCGCGGGAGGACGCCTCCGGGGGGTGCTCCGGGTCGTCCGCGTCGAGCCAGGACGGCGGGGGCGGGGGCGGCGGTGGGTCCTCCGCGCTGGGCGGGGTGCCCTGACGCGGCACCCGGGGCGGGGCGCCGGTGGTGGCGGTCGGCGGCCGACGGCCGGGACGGCGGCGCAGCACCCGGCGCGGCCGGGTGGCCTGCTTGAGCCGTTCCTCACCGGCGTGGGCGAGGATGTCCCGCTGGAAGAGCGCGGCCTGCATCTTGGCGGCGATCTGCCGCTGCTCGCGGGCGATGGCGGCGTCGCGCGCCTTCATCTCCGCGATCGAACGCTCGATGTCCGCCAGGTGCTCGACCCACTGGGCCTGATCGGCCCCGCAGTGCGGGCAGCGGACGGCCGGCTTGATCTCCCGGCCGCACGAGGAGCACTGAAAGGTCGCCACGACACCCCTCCGCCCGCACTGTGGACTCCCACTGTCGCAGCATGCCCAAAGCTGGCGCGGATTTCGACACTTGTCGGCGGGTCCGGGGCAAACAACGACACCGGCCGGCCGCGGAGAGGTGCTCCGCGACCGGCCGGTGAGGTCGGATCCGTCAGGGGCGGCCCATGCCCCGGTACTCCCAGCCGGCCTGGGTCCACAGTGCCGAGTCGAGGCAGTTGCGGCCGTCGACCACCTTGCGGCCGGCGACCAGCTCGCCGAGGGCGACCGGGTCGGCGTTGCGGAAGTCGGCCCACTCGGTGAGGACGCAGACCAGGTCGGCGCCGGTGACCGCCTCGTTGATGCCGGTCTCGTAGGTCAGCTCGGGTACGGCGCGGCGCGCGTTCTCGGTGCCCTGCGGGTCGTACACGTGCACGTCGGCGCCGGCCTTCTGGAGCAGCGCGGCGACGGCGAGCGCCGGGGCGTCGCGGACGTCGTCGGTGTTGGGCTTGAAGGTGGCGCCGAGGACGGCGATCCGGGTGCCGGAGAAGTCGGGGCCGGCAGGGCCGGAGCGGCGGCCGAGCAGGTCCGCCGCGAGCTGGAGCACCCGGGTACGGCGGCGCAGGTTGATCAGGTCGACCTCGTGCAGGAAGCGCAGCGCCTCGCCGGCGCCCAACTCCTGCGCGCGGGCCTGGAAGGCCCGGATGTCCTTCGGCAGGCAGGCGCCGCCGAAGCCGAGGCCGGCCTGGAGGAACCGGTTGCCGATCCGCGGGTCGTAGCCGATCGCCCGGGCCAGCTGGGTGACGTCGCCGCCCGAGGCCTCGCAGACCTCGGCCATCGCGTTGATGAAGGAGATCTTGGTGGCCAGGAAGGCGTTCGCGGCGACCTTGACCAGCTCGGCGGTCGCGAAGTCGGTGACCACCAGCGGCACCTCGCGGTCCTCGGTGGCGGCCAGGTCGAAGACGCCCTTGTGCGCGGCGTAGAGCATGCCGTTGGCCCACTCGCTCTTCACGCCGACGACGATCCGGTTGGGGCGCAGCACGTCGTCGACGGCGAAGCCCTCCTGGAGGAACTCGGGGCTCCACGCCACCTCGACGCCCAGGTCGTTGGGGCTGTGCTTGCCGACCAGCTGCTCCACCCACTCGGCGGTGCCCACCGGCACGGTCGACTTGCCGACGATCAGCGACTTGCGGGTCAGGTGCTGCGCCAGGCTGGTCACCGACGCCTCGACGTACGACAGGTCGGCACCCATCCCGTCGGCCCGCTGGGGGGTGCCGACGCAAATGAAGTGGACGTCGCCGAAGTCGGCGGTCTCCGCGATGTCGGTGCTGAATCGCAGCCGGCCGGCGGCCAGGTTGCGCTTGAGCAGCTCGTCCAGGCCGGGCTCGTGGATCGGCACCTGACCGGCGTTGAGCTTCGCGATCTTGTCGGCGTCCACGTCGAACCCGAGCACCTCATAGCCCAGCTCCGCGTAGCAGATGGCGTACGTCGCACCGAGGTAGCCGGTCCCCAGGAAGGTCACCCGCGGGCGAGGAGCGCCCGAGGGCGGCGTCACCGTGGCGATGGCGGGGGTCGGCTGGATGGTGGGATAGGGGATCGTCACGCCTGTCTTCTCCGCTCGCACTGGCGGCGCTTCGTCGCGTCGCATTCTGCTGCGGCGCCTGGCCGGGCACCGGAGGGGTGGCTCACTGTCTGTCTTCCATCATCGCTCAGCGGCGTGGGTACTCCGTCAAGCCTCTACCTACGCGCCGGTAACATCCACCTGAACTGCAGTCGCTATCCTTCAGTCTGCGCGGTCGGCGGTCAGGGGAGGCTACAGACTGCGCATGATAGCGGTGAAGGGGAGGGCCGAGATGGCCGCAGGGGAGTCGTTCGACGTCTACCGGTTGCCGGAGGAGCACGAGGCGATCCGGGAGGCGGTCCGGGAGGTCTGCACGGCGAAGGTGGCTCCACACGCCGCCGAGGCCGACGAGACCGGTGAGTTCCCGAAGGCGTCCTACGACGCGCTGCGGGCCGCCGACTTCCACGCGCCGCACATCCCCGAGGAGTACGGCGGGGCGGGCGCGGACGCGTTGGCCACCGCCATCGTGATCGAGGAGGTGGCGCGGGCCTGCGCGTCCTCGTCCCTGATCCCGGCGGTCAACAAGCTCGGCACCATGCCGCTGCTGCTGTCCGGCTCCGAGGACCTCAAGCGGCGCTACCTCACGCCGGTGGCGGCGGGGGATGCGATGTTCTCGTACTGCCTCTCCGAGCCGGAGGCGGGCAGCGACGCGGCCTCGATGACCACCCGTGCCGTACGTGACGGGGATCACTGGGTGCTCAACGGTGTGAAGCGCTGGATCACCAACGCCGGCGTGTCCGAGTTCTACACCGTCTTCGCGGTCACCGACCCGACCGCCCGGTCCCGGGGAATCTCGGCCTTCGTGGTCGAGAAGTCCGACTCGGGGGTGAGCTTCGGCGCCCCGGAGAAGAAGCTGGGCATCAAGGGCTCGCCCACCCGCGAGGTCTACCTGGACAACGTGCGGATCCCGGCGGACCGCATCATCGGCGCGGAGGGCACCGGCTTCGCCACCGCGATGCGGACCCTCGACCACACCCGGGTCACCATCGCCGCCCAGGCCATCGGGATCGCGCAGGGCGCGCTCGACTACGCCAAGGGGTACGTGGCCGAGCGCCGGCAGTTCGGCAAGGCGGTCGCCGAGTTCCAGGGTGTCCAGTTCATGCTCGCCGACATGGGCATGAAGCTGGAGGCGGCCCGGCAGCTCACCTACGCCGCGGCCGGCAAGTCCGAGCGCGGTGACGCGGACCTGACCTACTTCGGCGCGGCGGCCAAGTGCTTCGCCTCCGACGCCGCCATGGAGATCACCACCGACGCGGTGCAGCTGCTCGGCGGCTACGGCTACACCCGGGACTACCCGGTCGAGCGGATGATGCGGGACGCCAAGATCACCCAGATCTACGAGGGCACCAACCAGGTGCAGCGGATCGTCATGGCGCGGCAACTGCTCAGCGGCGCTGTCTAGACGCGCCGCCCCTGTCCGGTCCGACCGCCCCACCGCCATCCGGCGGTGGGGCGGTCGGCGTTCGTACGTGAGTCCCCACACACCAGGTCGTTGAGGTAGTCAACGATGTCGGCAGAAGGGGAGGATCAGAGCCTGATCGACCGAGCATCTGCCCACCCCGGGCCGGCACGCCCGCCGCCACCCTGCCTCGCCATCCACTCGCTGCCCAACGTCGGGCACGCCCAACGACGTCTGAACACACGCAGAGAAATCGAGATGATGAAGCAGTTGGTGGAGAAGACCGCCCCCGATACCGCCTCCGATCGGGAGGTGCTGCCCGGCGACCTGATGACCAACCGTCAGCGGGCCCAACTCGTCCTCGTGCTGGGCGCGCTGATCGCGATCGGCCCCCTGACCATCGACATGTACCTGCCGGCCCTGCCCGCCATCACGGCCGGCCTGCAGACCACCGAGACCGCGGTGCAGCTGACGTTGACCGGCACGCTGCTCGGCCTCGCGCTGGGCCAGCTGCTGATCGGGCCGCTCTCCGACGTGGTCGGCCGGCGCGTGCCGCTGCTGGCCGGGCTGGCCGCGCACATCGTGGCGTCCGTGCTGTGCGTCTTCGCGCCCAACATCGCCGTGCTCGGCACCCTGCGCGTGCTCCAGGGGCTCGGCGTCGCGGCCGCCACCGTGGTCGCCACGGCCGTCGTCCGGGACCTGTTCAGCGGCGCCTCCTTCGCCCGGATCTTCTCCCGCCTGATGCTCGTCATGGGCCTGGCGCCGATTCTCGCGCCGACCCTGGGCAGCGGTCTGCTGCGCTGGACCGAGTGGCGGGGCGTCTTCGCGGCGCTGGCGGTGCTGGGGGCGCTCCTGATCGTCGTCGCCTATTTCCAGCTCCCGGAGACCCTTCCGGTGGCGCGTCGGCGCCACGGCGGGGTGGGCGCGACCCTGCGCGACTACCGGGGGCTGCTCAACGACCGGGCGTTCGTCGGCCTCGTGCTGGTCGCCGGGCTGGCGATGGCGGCCCTGTTCGCGTACGTCTCCGGGTCGTCGTTCGTGCTCCAGCAGGAGTACGGCCTCGACGAGCAGCAGTTCGGCCTGGCCTTCGGCGCCGGTGCCGTGGGCCTGATCGGCGCCACCCAGTTCAACGTCCGGCTGCTGCGCCGCTACACCCCGCAGCGGATCCTCAGCATCGCCCTGATCGCCGGGACCGCGGCCGGGCTCCTGCTGATCGTGTTCGCCGCGACCGGTTTCGGTGGCCTGGGCACGCTGCTCGCGTCGCTGTGGCTCGTCCTGGCCGCCGCCGGCCTGGCCCTGCCGAACGCCCCGGCGCTGGCCATGAGCCGGCACAGCGAGGCCGCTGGCACCGCGGCGGCGCTGCTCGGTGCCGTGCAGTTCGGCATCGGTGCGCTGTCGGCGCCGCTGGCGGGCCTGTTCGGCACCGGCAGCGTGCCGATGGCGATCGTCATCGCGGGCGGCATGGCCGCCGCGACGCTGGTCATGGTCCTCGTCGTGCCCCGCGCCGAGCTCGGCACCGTCGATGCGGACCTGGCCGTCGCAGTGCACTAGTCCGGCCGTCCACCGCGCACGCTGGACTCCGGTCTGGGGGCGGGCCGGTCACCCGGCCCGCCCCACGATCAACGGATCTCGGTGGTGTCCTCGGGGTGCGGCTGGCCGCGCGGAGGCGCGGACCACGGCGACTCGCCGCCCACCCGGCGGGGCAGGGGGTCGGTCGGGGTCGGATCGGCCGGGTAACCGAGGGTGGGCGGGGCGGCGTCGCGCTCGGCGGGCTCGGGCGGCGGCCAGTCGGTCAGGGTGAAGTCGTCGCTGCGCGGGCCGCCCGCCGGTGCTGGCGCGGTGGCCGGTTCGGTCACCGGACGCGGCCACTGCTGCCAGCGTTGCCTGCTGAACGCCGCCATGAGCAGCAGCAGGCCGATCAGGAAGAGGGTGCCGTTCTCCACCGGAAGCCGCAGCGGCAGCGGATCGCCGAACACCTTCCACCCCTGCGGGATCGCGTCCCGCACCTCGAACGGCGCCACGAACATCCCGACGTACGGGATGGCCAGCAGCAGCCCGGCCACCAGCGGGCCCAACGGCGAGACGCGCAGTGTGCCGAGCAGGCCCAGCAGGACACCGCCGACACCGAGGTACACGGCCGGCTCGATCAGGTTGGCCGTGTTGAAGGTGCCGATCTCCACCCAGCGGTCGACCGTCCGGCTCGACCCGTCCTGCCCGAGTGTGACCAGCACCCAGGTGATGGGCACCACCACCAACCCGGCGAGGAAGCTCCAGAGATGTCGCATCCGCGCACCGTACCGTTTCCGGCATGACCGAGCACCCCTCCGCCGCTCCGACCGGCAAGCCGACGTCGTACTCGCGCGTCACCCTGAGCAAGATCATGACCGCTGTCGACGTGAACCTGTACGGCACCGTGCACGGCGGGGTCCTGATGAAGTTCGTCGACGACGTGGCGGGGGCCGCAGCCGCCCGGCACAGCGGCGGGACCGCGGTGACCGCGGCGATCGACGAGATCGTCTTCTCCGAGGCGGTCCGCGTCGGCGACCTGGTGCACGCGCACGCCCAGGTGAACTGGACCGGGCAGACCTCGATGGAGGTGGGCGTGCGGGTGGTCGCCGAACGGTGGGACTCGGCCGAGGACGCGCCGGTCCGGGTGGCCACCGCGTACCTGGTCTTCGTGGGGGTGGACGTGGGCGGGGCGCCGCGGATGGTCCGCCCGGTGCTCCCGGAGACGCCGGAGGACGAGCGCCGCTACCGGGAGGCGGAGATCCGTCGTGCGCACCGGCTCGCCCGCCGCCGCGCCATCCAGGCGCACCGGGCGGGCTGACCGATCCGCTCTGGCCGGGTCACTGCCGGCCGGAGCGGAGACCGGCGGTTTCCACCACCTCGGTCACGGCGTCGGCCTCCGTCGCGCCGGCCGACTCCGGCCGGCGGGTGGACGTCAGCCGGTCGAGCAACAGCGGCAGGCCGAGCACCGGCACCAGCCAGACTGCGACGTAGAGGCGGTCACTCTCCGTCCAGATCGGGTGGGCGATCTGAGTGGCCAGCCCGGTCCCGGCCAGCCCCAGGGTGACCCAGGCCAACGGGGCGTGCCGGCGGAAGAGCGCCCACGCTCCGAAGGCCAGCCCGAGCAGCAGCCAGGGCGCGCGCAGCTCGTGCTGCAACCAGCTGGGCCAGAAATTCAGGTTGAGATCGATCAGCCGCTGCCAGGGATCGTCGACGTCCGGCAGGGTGAAGTGGCTGGTGAACTTGTCCTGCAGGGTCTCCTCCGAGCCGGAGAAGCCCAGCAGGTTCGCCACCCCGAAAATGGCCACGGTCGCGGCCGCGCCGATCCCGGTCAGCAGCCACGTTCCCGCGTGCCGGCCGGCCGGGGTCGTGAGAAGGGAGAGCAGCGCGGCGGCGGCCAATCCGGCGGCGGCCAGCAGGAAGGTCGGGTAGCGCACCGTCGTGCCGAGCGCCAGAGCCGCGGTCAGCAGCGCGACGCCGGCGACCGTTCGCCGCCGCAACAGCCACCACGAGCCGAGCAGGGCCGCCGTCATGCACGTCAGCACCGGCCCCTCGGTCAAGGGGTACGAGCCCCACCAGCCGAGCGGCGAGAAGTAGTAGAACACCTGGCCGGCCAGCGCGACGCCGGGCGGGACACCGACCTCACGCAGCAACCAGAAGATCAACAGGCCGCCGAGCGCGGTGAACAGCACCGAGGTCGCCGACAGACCCAGGTTCACCCCGAACACGCGCACCAGCGGGGCGGAGAGCGCCGAGTAGCCGAACCGGTCGGCGAAGATCGCCTCGTACCGCGGCTCGTTCGGGGTCAGCCCGTCCGGATACTTGGCGACGCACTGCCGGGACGCATCCTTGACCGAGAACGGAGTCGCCATGGCGACCGGGTCGAGGGAGGCTTGTCGCGCCTGCCAGTGGGCCTGCTCGGTGCAGGCCGCGGCCAGGGCCTGGCGCTGTGCTCTGGCCGGCGACTCGCCGAGCAGGGTCAGCGTGGCCCTGGCGTATCGGTAGGAGTCGTTCACCGGATTGACCGCCGGTCGGACCAGCGCCCAGAGCCCCACGAAGGCCAGCGCCGCCAGCAGCGCCGCGACCCACCCGCGCTTACCGCCGATGAACGCCAGGATGCGCCCAATTGCCATGGTAGCTCCCCCGTTGACCCGGTCCGCCCATTGACGGTCGAGCCGATCGGGATCGTACCTAAGGGGAACATCGTCCGATTTGCCCCCCTGGGCCCTTGCAGCCTTCCGCGTCCACACCGCAACCCCGCCCACACTGCCGGCAGCCCAGCCATGGGGGCCCTCCACACGCCCCCGCCGGCACCACGAGTGGAGAATGGCGCAGCGAGGTGGGGGAGGATGGCCGCACGGCCCCCGCACAGTGTCGTGTCGGGCCAGGGGAGGGTGGAGCAGTGGGTGACATGCTGTGGACGCCGCCGGCGGACGTGCGCGAGCGGTCCCGCATCGGCGGCTATCTGCGTTGGCTGCGGGAGCACCGCGGGCTGGACTTCGCCGACTACGACGCGCTGTGGCGCTGGTCGGTCACCGACCTGGACGCGTTCTGGCGCTCGATCTGGGACCACTTCGAGGTGGTGGCGCACACCCCGCCGACGGCCACCCTGGCCGAGCGGGGAATGCCCGGGGCCCGCTGGTTCCCCGGGGCCACCCTCAACTACGCCGAGAACGTGCTGCGGATGCCCGGGCGGGCCGACGACGACCCGGTGGTGATCGCGCACGGGCAGACCCGGGCGCCGGTCACGCTGACCGCCGGGGAGCTGCGCGAGCAGGTCCGCCGGGTGTCGGCCGGGCTGCGCCGGCTCGGCGTCACCGCCGGTGACCGGGTGGCGGCGTACGCCCCGAACATCGGTGAGACGTACGTCCTGCTGCTGGCCACCGCCAGCCTGGGGGCGATCTTCTCGTCGTGTGCGCCCGAGTTCGGCACCCGCAGCGTCACCGACCGCTGGCAGCAGATCGAGCCGACCGTGCTGGTCGCCGTGGACGGCTACCGGTACGGCGACAAGCCGGTGGACCGGCGCGCCGAGGTCGAGGCCATCCGGGCCGCGCTGCCGTCGGTGCGGCACACCGTCAGCATCGGGTACCTGGACCCGGAGGGCGCCCTCCCCGACGGCGCGCTGAGCTGGGCCGACCTGGCCGGGCCCACCGACGAGCCGCTGGCGTTCACGCCGGTGCCGTTCGGCCACCCGCTGTACGTGCTCTACTCCTCGGGCACCACCGGGCTGCCGAAGCCGATCGTGCACGGCCACGGTGGCATCCTGCTGGAGCACCTGAAGATGCTCGCCCTGCACCACGACCTGGGCCCGGCCGACCGGTTCTTCTGGTTCACCACCACCGGCTGGATGATGTGGAACTTCCTGGTCTCCGGCCCGGCGGTCGGCGCGACCATCGTGCTCTTCGACGGCAACCCGGGCCACCCCGACCTGGGTGGGCTGTGGCGGCTGGCGGCGGAGACCGGCACCACGTACTTCGGCACCTCGGCGCCGTTCCTGCTGGCCTGCCGCAAGGCCGGTCTGGTGCCGCGGGAGGTCGCCGACCTGTCCGCGCTGCGCGGCGTCGGCTCCACCGGCGCGCCGCTGCCCGCCGAGGGCTTCACCTGGGTGTACGAGACCGTCGGCGACCACCTCCAGCTCCAGTCCCTCTCCGGCGGCACCGACGTGTGCACCGGCTTCGTCGGCGGGGTGCCGCTGCTGCCGGTGTACGCCGGTGAGATCGCCTGCCGGGCGTTGGGCGCCAAGGTGGAGGCTCGCTCCGCCGACGGCACACCGGTGATCGGCGAGCTGGGCGAGCTGGTGATCACCGAGCCGATGCCGAGCATGCCGGTGGGCTTCTGGAACGACCCGGACGGCACGCGCTACCGGGAGGCCTACTTCGACGTCTACCCGGGCGTCTGGCGGCACGGCGACTGGATCACGATCAACGACCGGGGCGGCTGCGTGATCACCGGACGGTCGGACGCCACTCTCAACCGCGGCGGAGTGCGGCTGGGCACCGCCGAGTTCTACTCGGTGGTCGAGGGGCTGGACGAGGTCGTCGACTCGGTCGTCGTGCACCTGGAGGACGACGAGGGCGGCGCCGGCGAGCTGCTGCTCTTCGTGGTGCTCGCCGAGGGCCTGGAGCTGGACGACCCGATGCGCGCGAAGATCTGCCGCGAGCTGCGTACCGCGCTCTCGCCCCGGCACGTGCCGGACGAGATCCACCAGGTGCGCGCGGTGCCGCGCACGCTCTCGGCGAAGAAGCTGGAGGTGCCGGTCAAGAAGATCCTCACCGGCACCCCGGTCGACTCGGCGGCCGCGAAGGGCGCGCTGGTCAATCCCGAGTCCCTCACGGCCTTCGCCGCCTTCGCCCAGCGCCGCGCCCCCGACAACACCCCCGCCTGATCGCGGGCGGGGGTCACGGGAGCGGGTGGGTCACCTGTTCGGTGCTCAGGCGGGCGGGCAGCCGGGTGGGGTCGAGGTTGGCGCAGAGCACGACGGTGGCGGCCTGCGTCAGCGGCGCCAGCAGCCAGTCCACCGGGTCGGGGTACGCCGCCGCGTCGACCATGATCCGGGCGCCGGGCGTGATGCCCAGCTCCGCGGCGCGGGCCTCGGCGCGGGCCAGCAGGTGACCGTCGGCGGGGCCCGGCCCGGGCTGCGGGCGGAAGTGGTCGCCGTGCCGGCGCACCTCGACCACGTAGTCGGCGAACCCGGGCGGCACCTGCCGCAGCGGGGCCGCGAGCGGCGACAGCCCCAGGGCGTACCGCTCACCGGCGGACCAGGACTGCGCCTCGTCGAAGCGGTCGGCGGCGGCGAAGAGCACGTCCACGTCGCCCGGCGTGTCGACCACGCTCAGCTTGGCCGACCAGCAACCCAGCAGCACCGCCGCGGTCTGCCAGTGCGGCGGCAGGAGGACGCCGGCCGGATCCCCCTGTGCGAGGGCGACCTCGTCGACGAGGAGGTTGGCGGTCTTCGCCACCCAGTTCGCCAGGGTGGCGCCGGAGAGTTCGGTGCGGTCACCGCTGGCGTCGTCGTACCAGGTCAGCAACGGTCGGGTCGGGTCGGTCGCGATCGCGTCGGCGAACACCCGGGCAATGTTGTCGGCCATCGGCGCGAACGATACGCCTCCGTGGGCCGTACTCGAAGACGATGACAAGTCGGCGTACCGTCGGGTCGCAGTCAGCGTCGGCCCCGTGCTCCGGCGTAGGCTTGGCCCCCGGAGTGTTGTTCCCCACAGACCCGCCAGTGCAAGGAGTCGCCCCGTGACCGCCGGTCGCCCGCCCCGCGTGCTCATCGACGCCACGAGTGTCCCCGCCGACCGTGGTGGTGTCGGTCGATACGTTGACGGTCTGCTCGGTGCCCTCGGCAAGGTGTGTGGGTCGGGGGTGGAGCTGGCGGTGGTCAGCCTCCGCACCGATCTCGAGCGGTACACCCGGATGCTGCCCGGCGCGGAGATCATTCCCGCCCCGGCCGCCGTGGCGCACCGCCCGGCGCGGCTCGCCTGGGAGCAGACCGGCCTGCCGCTGCTCGCCCAGCAGGTGGGCGCGCACGTGCTGCACTCGCCCTTCTACACCTGCCCGCTGCGGGCCGGGTGTCCCGTTACGGTCACCGTGCACGACGCGACGTTCTTCACCGAGCCGGAGCACTACGACAAGTCCCGCCGCACCTTCTTCCGCAGCGCCATCAAGACCTCGTTGCGGCGGGCCGACCGGGTGATCGTGCCCAGCAAGGCCACCCGGGACGAGCTGATCCGGCTGCTCGACGCCGACCCGACCCGGATCGACGTGGCCTACCACGGGGTCGACCAGGCCGCCTTCCACGCGCCCAGCGAGGAGGAGAAGGCCCGCGTGCGCGCCCGGCTGGGGCTGGGCGACAGCAGCTACGTCGCCTTCCTCGGGGCCAAGGAGCCGCGTAAGAACGTTCCCAACCTGATCCGTGGTTGGGCCCGGGCGGTGGCCAATCGGGCCGATCCGCCGGCCCTGGTGATCGCCGGCGGGCAGGGGCACGACGACGACATCGATCGGGCGGTGGCCGAGGTCCCGTCCCACCTGCGGTTGCTGCGCCCCGGCTACCTGCGCTACGCCGACCTGCCCGGCTTCCTCGGCGGCGCGCTGGTCGCGGCCTATCCCTCCTACGGCGAGGGGTTCGGGCTGCCGATCCTGGAGGCGATGGCCTGCGCCGCCCCCGTGCTGACCACGCCCCGGCTCTCGCTGCCCGAGGTGGGCGGCGACGCGGTCGCGTACACGTCGGAGGACGCGGAGCAGATCGGCACCGACCTGGCGGCCCTGCTGGACGACGAGCAGCGCCGGTTGTCGCTGGCGAAGGCCGGTTTCGACCGGGCCAAGGAGTTCACCTGGGAGTCCAGCGCCGAGGTGCACATCGCCGCGTGGAGCCGCGCCCGCTCGTGACCGTCCGGGCCCCTGGGCGGCGACCCGCCCACCCGGCCGGAATCCGTCGTGCATGATGTGCGGATGCTCTATGCGGTCATCCCGGCAGGTGGCAGCGGCACGAGGTTGTGGCCGTTGTCCCGCGCCGGCCACCCCAAGTTCCTCCACCCGCTGACCGGCTCCAACGCGTCGCTGCTCCAGGCGACCGTGGCGCGGCTCGCGCCGCTGACCACACCGGACCACATCCTCGTGGTCACCGGCGCCGCGCACGTCGCGGCGGTGGCCCGGCAGCTGACCGGGTTGCCCGAGGAGAACATCCTCGTCGAGCCCTCGCCCCGGGACTCCTGCGCCGCGATCGCGCTGGCCGCCGCGGTGATCGCGCTGCGCGACCCGGAGGCGGTAATGGGCAGCTTCGCGGCCGACCACCTGATCGGCGATCCGGAGAGCTGGGTGCGGACGGTCCAGGAGGCGGTCCGCGGCGCGGAGCAGGGCATGCTGATGACCGTCGGGATCACCCCGACGCGGCCGGAGACCGGCTACGGCTACCTGGAGACCGGCGACCCGGCCGACGGCTCCCCGTGGCGTCCGGTGGCCGAGTTCAAGGAGAAGCCGGCCGCCGAGGTCGCCGAGGCGTACGTCCGGTCCGGCCGGCACCTGTGGAACGCGAGCATGTTCGTCTGGCGGGTGGACGTGTTCCTCGCCGAACTGCTCCGCCAGCAACCGGCCCTGCACGCCGGGGTCACCGCGATCGCCGCCGCCTGGGGCACCCCCGAGCAGGACGACGTGCTCGGTACGGTCTGGCCGACCCTGCCGAAGATCTCCGTCGACTACGCGGTGATGGAGGGCGCGGCCACCGCGGGTCGGGTGGCCACCGTGCCGGGCGACTTCGGCTGGAACGATGTCGGCGACTTCCACACCCTCGGCGACGTGCTGCCGGCCGACGCGTCGGGCAACGTGGTGCTCGGCACCGACGCCAAGCCGGGTGTGCTGCTGCGGGACAGCTCCAACCTGGTGGTCGTGCCGCAGTCCGGCCGCCTGGTGGCCGTCCTCGGGGTGCGTGACCTGATCGTGGTGGACACCCCGGACGCGGTGCTGGTCTGCCCGCGCGACCGGGCCCAGGACGTCAAGGTCCTGGTCGACGAGCTCAAGGAGCGGGGCGAAGAGGGCTACGTCTGAGGGCCGCGAGGGCCGGCGCGACCAGTTGCACGGTCCCGCCGGCCAGCGGCTCGGGGAGTTGGTCCGGCGGGAACCAGCCCAGTGCCTCCGCCTCGTCGCTGACCTGCTCCACCGCACCGGGCGGGGCGAGCACGGCGAACCGGACGTCGTGGTGCAGGGAGCCGCCCTGACAGCCCACCGGGTGGATGTCCACGTCGATCGGCACCGGGTCGATGCGGAGGCCGGCGATCCCGGATTCCTCGGTGGCCTCGCGCAGCGCGGCGCCGACCAGGGTCTGGTCGGTCGGCTCGCAGTGCCCGCCGAGCTGCACCCAGCGCCCGAACTTGCCGTGCAGGCAGAGCAGCACCCGCGAGCCGGTGGCATCCAGCACCAGCGCGCTGGCGGTGACGTGCCCCGCGCGGTGCGGCCGGCTCATCGCGACCGGCCCGGCGGCGAGCAGGCGGACGGTCTGGTCCCGGGCGGCGGCAGCGGCCGGGCTGGTGGGCCGCCAGCCCTCGAGCAGCGCGGTGGCGTCGGCGTGCAGCGCCGCGTACGTCTCGGGGTCGGTCGGGTGGGTGGCGGGTCCGGTGAGCGCGGTGTCGGGCACCCCGCCACTCTACGAGCGCACGCTCCGTACGCTGGCGCGGTGACCCTGCGACTCCTTGAATTCGTGGTGGCCGGCAACGAGGCGAGCGATCTGCTGCCGGTGCGGTCGGCGGCGCTGCTGCGGGCGTACGGCGCCCGCCGGGGCTTCTGGACGGTGCTGGACGAGGGGCCGGTGGAGCGCTGCCTGGCGCTGCTGCTGGAGCTGGACGACGGCGAGTGGACCGCACGGCACGTCGCGGCGGACGCCGGCGTGGAGAACGGCCGGACCGAGGACGGCGAGGCGCTCGCCCACCACGACGGCTGGGTGTACGTCTTCGGCTCCCACTTCGGCTCGAAGGCCGGCCCGCTGCGTCCCCGGCGTGCGTTCGTGGCCCGGTTCCGGGAGGACGACGCGGCTACGGGGTCGGTGCCGGTGCACGTGGTGCGCAACCGCTTCCGGCTGCACCGGGCGGTGAACGACGCGCTGGTCGCGGCGCCGCTGACCCCGTTGCCGCCGGGGAAGCGGGTGCGGGACCGGTTCATCGTGGAGACCCTGGCCCGGGGGACCGCGGGGGAGAAGAGTTGGGTGAGCCGTCTGGCCCCGGACGACCTGCCGCTGAACGTCGAGGCGGCGGCCTTCACTCCGGCCGGCACGGTGCTGCTGGGGCTGCGCTTCCCGGTCACCGAGGCCGGCGAGCCGATCCTGGTCGAGGTGGCCGGTGTGCCGGGCATGTTCGCTGCGGAGCCGGCCTGGCCCCGGGCGGTGGGGACGTACGCGGTGACCGGGGTGACCCCGCCGGGCGAGTTGACCGGGTTCCGGGCGATCGCACCGACCTCGGACGGCGGGTACGCCGCCGTGATCGGCTCGATCGACGCGCTGGGCAAGGGCTCGGTGCTGCTCGATGACCATCCCGGCGGGGGCGACGTGGGCTCCCGGCACGTCCGGTTCCGGCTGCCGGCCGGCGACCCGCGGGTCGCGGCCCCGGACCGGCACCTGCTCGCCGGGGAACTGGTGGCGGACCTGGCGCCGTTTCACCACGTCGAGGGGCTGGCCGAGCTGGATGGGCGGCGCTTCTACGTCACCGACGAGGACCACCGGGTCGCGCTCTGGGTCGGCTGAGCCGGGCGGTATGTGCCGCGACGGCGGCGACCGGACGGCACCTCTGCGGAGCAAGGGCCGCAGACCCTCGTGGTGCCGCCCGATCACCGGTCCTCCCCCGGCCCCGGTGCCCGGCGCCGGTGCGCGTGCGTGACGCGTCGGTGCCGTGCTCGGGCACTGGAAGCATGCCGAACCGTGCCCGGAGGCGTCGAGGTTTTTCAGCTCAGGCTTAAAGATGGAGATAAGTGCCGGCCAGGTAGAGTCGAAGCGTCACCCGGCATCCCCCTGCCCGGCGGCACAGGAGCGCTGCATGCTGAAGATCCACTTTTCTGGCGAGGACATTCTCCGGACCCGGGTGGCGCCGGCGGCGGACCCGGTCTGGGAGTTGGTCCTCAGCCTGCACCTGTTGCAGGGCCGCGGCCGTGATCCGCTGACGGAGAACTGGCGGCGCACGGTGTCCCGAGGGCTGCGCCAGGACGCGGCCTCCGACCAGCTCCGGCTGCTCTTCGCGCTGAGTCCGCCGCGCGGCTACTTCCCCGACTTCCTCACCCCGTACGCCAGCGTCGACGGCTTCGAGGCCGGGCTGGACGCGGTCCGCAGCACCCCCGCCAAACGGCTGCACCGGGACCTGACCGTGTTGGCGTCCGAAAACTCCCTGCCGTCCTCGGCCGGCGCACTGGCCCGGGGCGAGGTCGCGGCGCTGAGTCATCTCGCCGAGTCGATGGAGCAGTACCGGTCGCTGGCGATCAGCCCGTACTGGAGCCGCATCCAGTCCGCGGTGGCGGCGGACCGGTCCCGCCGGGCCCGGGCGCTGCTCGACGGCGGCATGGAGGGCCTGCTCACCAGCCTCCGGCCGGCGATGCGCTGGGACGGCGGGGTGCTCGAGGTCCGCGACTACCCGCACAGCCGGGAGCTGCACCTCGACGGCCGGGGGCTGCTGCTGGTGCCGTCCTACTTCTGCGCGCCCACCCCGGTCGCCCTGCTGGATCCGGCGCTGCCGCCGGTACTGGTCTACCGGGTGGACCGGCTGGGCGCGCTGGCGTCGGCCGACGGGGCCGGCCCGGCCGTGTCGGGCGCCGGCCGGGATTCGCTCGCCGCCCTGCTCGGCCGGACCAGGGCGGCGGTGCTGGAGGCCAGCGACGAGGGCTGCACCACCGGCGAGGTCGCCCGCCGGCTCAACATCTCGGCGGCGGCGGCCAGTCAGCACGCCACCGTGTTGCGCAACGCCGGCCTGCTGGTCAGCCAGCGGGACCGCAACACGGTGCTGCACACGTTGACCCCGCTCGGCCGGGCCATGCTGGACGCCTGACCCGGCCGGTCCGTCAGATGGCGAGCGTGGCGCTGGCCGGGCTGCCGGCGGGCGGGGGGAGCAGGGTCGACCCGACGCCCTCCGCGGCCAGGGCGGCGCGCAGCCGGTGCAGGTCGGCACCGAAGCGGACCAGGTCCATCGGGTCGACCGGAGCCGGTGGCGAGCCGAGCACCAGGGCGGTGGCGCCGTCCGGCCAGCCGGGCACCTTGGCGATCAGACCGGCGCGTACCTCCGCCTCGTCGACCAGGGTGAAGACCGTGCCCGCGGCGACCACCCCGGCGACCGCGTCGATCGCGCGTCGCACGGCGGCCGGGTCGGCCGGCGTCGAGTTGGGAGCGTCGGTCAGGGCGGCGGCGTCGGCCAGCCCGGCCGTCCGGGCCTCGGCGGTCCCGAGCGAGAAGAGGTCCTGCGTGGCATCGCGGACCAGCGCCTGTGCGCCAGCGGCGTCGTCCGGGCGGGTGGCGGAGAGGTAGCCCCGCACCACCGCCACCGGCACCTGGTCACACTTGCCCTTGATCAGTTCGCCGGCGCCCGCCAGCTCGTCCACCACGGCCATCTGGGTCAGTTGGAGCTCGTTGCCGTACGGGTCGACCTCGCCCCGGTGGTCGCGGATGGCCGGCATCCCGGCCACCCCGAGCGCCACGTCGGTCAGCCCGTTGCGCCACGGTCGGCCCATGGTGTCGCTGACGATCACGGCGACGTCCAGGTCGTAGCGCTCCCGCAGCGCGGTGCGCAGCGCCCGGGCCGAGGCGTCCGGATCCACCGGCAGCAGCACCAGCCGGGTCTTGTCCACGTTCGACGCGTCGATGCCGGCGGAGGCCATCACGAAGCCGTGGTGGGTCTGCACGATCCGGGTGGGCCCCCGGCTCGCCACCACCCGGGCGGTCTCCCCGGCGAGCACCTCGTCGCGCGTCGCGAGCCGCTCGGGCCCGTCCGCCGGGACGTCGACCAACCGTCCCTCCGCCTTGGAGACGATCTTGCTGGTGACCACCAGCACATCACCGTCGCGCAGCCAGGGCGCGGCGGTGGCGATCATGGCCGCCAGGTCGTCGCCCTCGGACACGTGGCCGATGCCCAGCACCGGCAGGATCTCCAGCCTCACGTCAACTCCACCGCGGCGCGGACCATCGCCGCCGTCGCCGCCTCGTCGGTCATCCGCAACGGCACCGCGCGGACCGTCACCTCCGGCACGAGCGTGTCCGCGTCCTCCTCGGCAACCAGCCAGCCGTCCAGCAGCCCGCCGGCCGCCCGGCCGCCGTACAGCCGGCCCACCCCGGCCGCGCTGCACTCGACACCGAGCACCTCCAGGCACCGGTCGGCCATGCCGCGGACCGGCGCGCCGCCGATGATCGGCGAGACGCCCACCACCGGGGCCGGCCCGTCGGCCACCGCCTCGCGCAGCCCCGGCACGGCCAGCACCGGCGCGACGCTCACCACGGGGTTGCTCGGCGCGATCAGCACCAGGTCGGCCGTGCCGATCGCGTCCAGCACCCCGGGTGCCGGCTTCGCCGTCTCCGCGCCCACGAAGACGAAGCGGTGGGTGGGGATGTCGGCCCGGTACCGCACCCACCACTCCTGGAAGTGGATCGCCCGCTGGCCCCGGTCGTCCTCGGCCGTGCCGCCGCTGTTCGCGACCGCGGGGCTCGCAAGCTCACTCGTCGCGCTCACGATGGCGTGGGTCTCCAGCCGGTCGTCGGTCGCCGGCAGCAGGCGTACGCCCGGCTTCCAGCGGGTCGCCAGCGCCTCGGTGACCGCGTGCAGCGGGTAGCCGGCGTTGAGCATGGTGCTGCGCACCAGGTGCGTGGCGATGTCCTTGTCGCCGAGGCCGAACCAGGTCGGCTCCGCCCCGTACGCGGCCAACTCCTCCTTGACCGTCCAGCTCTCCCCGATCCGGCCCCAGCCCCGCTCCGGGTCGGCGCCGCCACCGAGCGTGTACATGACGCTGTCCAGGTCGGGACAGATCTTCAACCCGTGCAGCCACAGGTCGTCGCCGACGTTGACGACGGCGGTCACCTCGGCGCCGACCTCTCGGGCGTACGCCCGGACGCCGAGCAGGAACCGGGCACCACCGATGCCGCCGGCCAGAACCACGATGCGCATGTCGACCATCCTCGCGCACGTGACGCCTCCGGTCCGCCGGTGGCTCGGGAGACTAGGCTCACGTGCGCCCTGTCCGTCCATGCCCCGAGGGGGAGCTCGTGACCAGCCCCGCCGAGCCCGCGTCCACCGACGCGACCCAGGCCCGCCAGCTGACCAAGCCACTACGCGAACTGGGTGCGCTCGCGCTGCTCGGCGCCAACGCGGTGTTCCTCTTCGTGGGCCTGCTCCGGCTGCTCAGCCCGAACGACTACAGCTCCTTCACCGACCGCGCGGGCAATGCCTTCTTCGCGTTCGTCGGGCTGGAGGCGGTGGCCCTGCCGCTGCTGGCCGTGCTCCTGGCCACGCACGTGTCGCCGGTGCTGCCCAAGGCGAAGCTGATCACACAGGTGGCCCTCGGCGAGTACGCGGTCAGCGCGCTGCTCGGCACGCTGACCATGCTGATCTGGACGGTGGGCCGGCTGGCCGAGGCCGAGGTGCTCGACGCGCTGCTCGGCGTGCTCACCAGGTTCGCCTGGCTGATGATCTTCGCGGCCGCCGCCTGGGTGGTCTACACGATCTGGCGGAAGCTGTACTACGTGCCGCGGCCGAAGCCCCAGCCGGGCGTCTACGGCCAGCCGCAGCCGGGCTGGCCGCAGCAGCAGGGCGGCTGGCCGGGGCAGCCCGGCAGCCAGCCGGGCGGCGGTTGGCCCGCACCCGGTCAGCCGGGCGGCTACCCGCCGGCACAGCACCCCGGCCAGTACGGCCAGCCCTCGCCGCCGTTCGGGTCCGCGCCGCAGTCGGCTCCGCCGTTCGGGTCCGCGCCGCAGTCGGCTCCGCCGTTCGGGTCCGCCCCGCAGTCGCCGCCGCCGGTCAACCCCGCCCCGCAGTCCGCCCCGCCGTTCACGCCGGCCCCGCAGTCCGCCCCGCCGTTCGGCCAGCCACCGTCGGCGGACCCGACGCAGGCGATTCCGCGCCAGTCGGCCGACGCGACCGAGGCGATCCCCCGTCCCGGCGACCCGGACAGCGACCGCACCCAGCGCATCAACCCGGGCGACCACCCCCAACCACCCCGCTGACCCCCGCTGACCTCCCACCCCACCCACCGTCCCGTCCCAGCACCGGCCGGGTCACCTCCGTCGATCATGAAGTTGTTGCCCGTCGGCACGGCGTGTCGAGGCAACAACTTCATGATCAACGGGGTGGGCCGGCGGGGTGGGCCGTTGGGTGGGGAGCGGTGGGGGCGGTGGGGTTGCGCATAGGCTGGGCGGATGGTTGATCGCACCCACTCCGGTCCGAGCGAGGCGAGCGTGCGGCGGGCCCTGGGCCGGGCCGCGACCGGGCGGGCGCTGGACGTCGACGAGGCGACCGCGCTGCTCTCCGCCCGCGGTGACGCGCTCGACGAGCTGCTCCGGGTGGCCGGTGGAATCCGCGACGCCGGGCTTCGCGAGGCCGGGCGGCCCGGTGTGGTCATGTACTCCAAGAAGGTCTTCATTCCGCTGACCCGGCTCTGCCGGGACCGCTGTCACTACTGCACGTTCGCCACCGTGCCGCACCGGCTGCCGGCGCCGTTCCTGGACCGCGACGAGGTGCTGGCCATCGCCCGGGCGGGCGCCGAACAGGGCTGCAAGGAGGCCCTGTTCACCCTCGGCGACCGGCCGGAGGAGCGCTGGCCGGCGGCCCGGAGCTGGCTGGACGAGCGCGGCTACGACTCCACTCTGGACTATCTGCGTGCCTGCGCCGTCGCGGTGCTCGAGGAGACCGGGCTGCTGCCGCACCTCAACCCCGGAGTGCTGTCCTGGTCGGAGCTGCAACGGCTCAAGCCGGTCGCGCCGAGCATGGGCATGATGCTGGAGACCACCGCGACCCGGCTCTGGTCCGAGCCGGGCGGCCCGCACTTCGGCTCGCCGGACAAGGAGCCGGCGGTCCGGCTGCGGGTGCTCGACGACGCGGGCCGGGTCGGGGTGCCGTTCACGACCGGCATCCTCATCGGCATCGGGGAGACCCCGGCCGAGCGGGTGGACGCGCTCTTCGCGATCCGCCGCGCGCACCGGGAGTACGGGCACCTCCAGGAGGTGATCGTGCAGAATTTCCGCGCCAAGCCGGACACCGCCATGCGGGGGATGCCGGACGCGGAGCTGCACGACCTGGCCGCGACGGTGGCGGTGGCCCGGCTGCTGCTCGGCCCGAAGGCCCGCATCCAGGCCCCGCCGAACCTCATCGCCGGCGAGTACGACCTGCTGCTGCGGGCCGGCATCGACGACTGGGGCGGTGTCTCCCCGCTCACCCCGGACCACGTCAACCCGGAACGTCCCTGGCCGCAGATCGAGGAGTTGGCCCGGCACACCGAGCTGGCCGGGTTCACCCTGCGTGAGCGGCTGACCATCTACCCCGAGTACGTGCGCGCGGGCGACCCGTGGCTCGACCCGAGGCTGCTGCCGCACGTGGGCGCGCTGGCCGACCCGACCTCCGGGCTGGCGGTCGAGTCGGCCCGGCCGCAGGGCCGCCCCTGGCAGGAGCCGGAGGAGGTGTTCGGCGGGCGGACCGACCTGCACACCACCATCGACACCACCGGGCGTACGGAGGACCGGCGCGGCGACTTCGACAGCGTCTACGGCGACTGGGCGGAGGTGGCCACGAAGGTGACCGCCGGGCCGGCCGCCCTCGCCGGCGACCACGACCTGCGGGCCGGGCTGCGGCTCGCCGCCGACGACCCGGCCGCGCTGCTGGAACCCGGCAACACCGACGCGGCGCTGGCGTTGTTCGCGGCGGACGGGCCGGCGCTCGACGAGTTGTGCCGGCTGGCCGACGACGTGCGCCGCGACGCGGTCGGCGACGACGTCACCTACGTGGTCAACCGCAACATCAACTTCAGCAATGTCTGCTACGTCGGCTGCCGGTTCTGCGCCTTCGCCCAGCGCGAGCGGGACGCCGACGCGTACCGGCTCTCCGTCGAGCAGGTCGCCGACCGGGCCGCGGAGGCGTGGGCGGCCGGTGCCAGCGAGGTGTGCCTCCAGGGCGGCATCGACCCGAAGATGCCGGTCACCGGGTACGCCGACATCGTCCGGGCGATCAAGGCCCGGGTGCCGGGGATGCACGTGCACGCGTTCTCCCCGATGGAGATCGTCACCGCCGCGGCGAAGGCGGGCGTGCCGGTGCGCGACTGGCTGACCCAGCTGCGCGAGGCCGGGCTGGACACCATCCCGGGCACCGCCGCCGAGATCCTCGACGACGACGTGCGCTGGGTGTTGACCAAGGGCAAACTTCCGGCCGCCGCCTGGGTCGAGGTGGTCAGCACCGCCCACGAGCTGGGCATCCGGTCCAGCTCGACGATGATGTACGGCCACGTCGACCATCCCGGGCAGTGGCTGGCGCACTTCCGGGTGCTGGCGGGTGTGCAGGACCGCACCGGCGGCTTCACCGAGTTCGTCGCGCTGCCGTTCGTGCACACAAACGCCCCGATCTACCTGGCCGGCATCGCCCGCCCCGGGCCGACCTGGCGCGAGAACCGGGTGGTGCACGCGATGTCCCGGCTGCTGTTGCACGGCCGGATCGACAACATCCAGTGCTCCTGGGTGAAGCTGGGCGACGAGGGCACGGTGGCGATGCTCCAGGGCGGCTGCAACGACCTGGGCGGCACGCTGATGGAGGAGACCATCTCCCGGATGGCCGGCTCGGGCAACGGCTCGGCGCGGACCGAGGAGCAGTTGCGGGCGATCGCCACGGCGGCCGGCCGACCGGCCCGCAAGCGCACGACCGCGTACGGTCACGTCCGGCCCTGACGTCGAACCTTTTCCCGCCGCCGGCCGTACCAAGCGGTGCCGGCGGCGGTCGCGGCGAGGCCCGCCGCCGGTGTCCCCCTCGGGCCCGGCGGCGTCGGTAGGCGGCACCGGACCCTTCCGTCCCCGCGGGCGCGTTCGCGCCACCGCCGGAAAGGTTGCCCATGACCAGTGATCAGCGGAAGCGGCCCTGGCCGCGACTGACCCGCCGGCAGACGTTGACCGCCGCGGCCAGCGCCACCCTCGGCGCCGCCGCGCTCACCGTGCCGGGCCTGTCGGCCGCGCAGAACGCCCCGAGCGCGGCCGGCCGGGCCGACGACCCGATCGTCGTGCACCTGCGTGACGCCGCCTCCGGAACGATGGACGTCTTCGTCGGTGATTCCCGGATCGAGGTACGCGACCGTGGCCTGGCGGATCGGCTGCGGCGCGCCGCCCGGCGCTGACCCGACCCTCCGCCCCGCCATCCTGTCCCCGCCCAGTGAGGTTGGTCCGCCATGTCTTCCCACCGCGAGGCCCCGGAGATAGCCAAGGATCCGGTCGCCGACAGCTCCGACCTGTACGCGTTCGTCAGCCCCGACAAGCCCGACTCGGTCACGCTGATCGCCAACTACGTGCCGTTGCAGCTCCCCTCCGGGGGCCCGAACTTCTTCGAGTTCGGCGACGACGTGCGGTACGAGATCCATATCGACAACGACGGTGACGGCCGCCCGGATGTCACCTACCGGTTCGAATTCACCACCGAGATCACCAATCCGAACAGTTTTCTCTACAACACCGGCCCGATCGATTCGCTGGACAGCAAGAACTGGAACCGGCGGCAGTTCTACAGCCTGACCCGGGTGGCCGACGGCCGGGAGCACCGGTTGGCGCACAAGCTGCCCTGCCCGCCGTGCAACGTCGGGCCGCTGTCCACCCCGAAGTACGCGGAGCTGGTCCGGCAGGCGACCTACTCGCTCTCCACCGGCGAGCGGGTGTTCGCGGGGCAGCGCGCGGACGGCTTCTTCGTGGACCTGGGGGCGATCTTCGACCTCGGTACGCTGCGGCCGTTCCAGCAGCTGCACGTGGCCGGCAAGAAGGTCTTCAAGGCCGAGGGGGAGCCGGTCAACGCCACCGATCGGATGAACGTGCACAGCATCGCCGTGCAGGTGCCGCTGAGTCGGGTGCGCCGGCGCGCCAACCGGTACGGCGCGGCCGACCGGGCGTCGGTGATCGGGGTGTGGACGTCGGCGTCGCGCCGGCAGGTCCGGGTGCTGGGCGACCGCGCGGCCGCGGACACCGCCGCCGGCCCGTTCACCCAGGTCTCCCGGCTGGGCAACCCACTGTTCAACGAGGTCATCGTGCCGATGTCCAAGAAGGACCTGTGGAACTCCCTGCCGCCGTCGGAGGACAAGCGGTTCGCGCAGTTCGTCGAGCAGCCCGAGCTGGCGGCGCTGCTGCCGGCGCTCTACCCGGACGTCTTCCCCAACCTGGACAAGCTCACCAAGGCGAAGAAGCCCCGGGCCGACCTCGTCGCGATCCTGCTCACCGGCGTGCCGGCCGGGCTGATCGACGGCTTCACCAACACCACCGGCGACGTGCAGGCCGACATGCTACGACTGAACACCGCCATCCCGCCCAGCCGGCGTCCGGACCGGTTCGGCGTGCTCGGCGGTGACCTGGCCGGCTTCCCGAACGGCCGGCGCGTCGGCGACGACGTGGTCAGCATCGCGCTGCGGGCGATCGCCGGGGTGACCGTCCCGCTGGTGGACAAGACGTTCCGCCCGGACGCGGCGGCCGCCGCGGTCACCCCGGGGTTGAGCGCCGCCGACGTGACCGCACCCTTCCTCGGGAACTTCCCCTACCTGGGTACGCCGTACGACGGGTTCAACAACCCGCCGGCGTCGTCCTGACCGGGGTGGGGGAGGAGACGCGGATGCACGAGCACGCGTACGGGCCGTCGGAGACCGGGAGCGTCGTTCTCGATCTGGGCGGCGAGACCGGTGCCCTGATCGTCTACACCGGGCGGGATCTGCACGGCCGGGAGATCGAGATCAGCCGTGACGAGGATCGGCGGACCCACTCGGCGGTGCGGGAACGTCGAGTGCGGGACGGCTCGTTCCACAGTGCGGTCTACCCCGATCTGCCGGCCGGTATCTATACCGTCTGGTGGGACGACCGTACGCCCGCCGGCACGGTTTTTGTCCATGGTGGAGCGATTGCCGAGTTCGTATGGCCGAGCAGCGGTTTCGGGGTCGCCGGCTGACCCACGCCGCAGCGTTTCCGGTCGCGCCCCGTCCACACTGTGGACGGGGCGCGACCGGTGTCCGCGACTCGACGGGCGGTCTGGCCCGAGCCGCGTTAACCTGTCCCCCACCAAGATCAGCTTTGGGGAAAGGGGCGATCCGGTGTTCCTGGCGACGTCGCGGGGGCGACCTGCCGGGAGAGCGCCACGGCAGAAAAGTCGGGCAACTCGCCGGAGAGGGCGTTACTCGGCCGGGGTCTGAATCGATAGGGCAGGTTGCGAGGCTGGACGGCCCGAGTGGCCGGCCGGGGGTGTCGGGAGGGCGACTCCATTATCAAGTTTGGCTTGACGGCGCACGCATTACACGCGTGTAATTTGAATGGGGTTGTTCGCGCGGAACGCAACAAAACGGGACCGGACGGACAAGCACGCCTTTCGCGTGGGGGGTTGCAGCGGCGATGACGCCGGTGCGCGACAAGGAGGCATTTGATGGACGGCCAGCTTGAAGTGGCCGACCTGCTCGGAAACGCGCCGGAGTGGCAGGAGCGGGCCCTGTGCTCGCAGACCGACCCTGAGGCGTTTTTTCCCGAGAAGGGCGGCTCGACACGCGAGGCGAAGCGAATCTGCTCGCGCTGCGAGGTCAAGACCGAATGCCTCGAATACGCACTCGGTCACGACGAGCGGTTCGGCATCTGGGGTGGGCTCTCGGAGCGGGAGCGGCGCAAGTTGAAGCGGCGGGCCGCCTGAGCGGTGCCGGGTCGGGGCGGTGGGGGCCGCCCGACTCGCGCGCGGGCGGACGGCTCAGGCCAGCTCGTCGGGATCGACGCCGAGCAGGTTCGCCACCTGCTCGATGATCACGTCATGCACCAGGTCGGCGAGGTCCTCGCGGTCCATCGCCCGGAACTCCAGGGGCCGCCGGTACAGCACGATCCGCGGCGGCACCTCCTGCCGGCCCGGACGGCCCGGCAGCAGTCGGGCCAGCGGGACCTCGCCGTCCTCCAGCACGTCGGAGTCGTAGACGTTCAGATCCGGCGGGACGTCCTCGACCGCGAACTCGACGCCGGCCAGTTCCTTGGCGAACCGTCGCTCCAGCGTCTCGACGGTGTCCAGGACCAGGTCGTCGAAGACCTCGGCCTTGGTCCGCGCCAGCGGCACGGTCGCCGGCACCAACCGCCCACGCAGCCCGCGCCCGTGCCGGTCGCGGTGAGCGCGCCGGCCGGAACCGGGGCGGCGGTGTTCCGGGCTCGTCATGAGGCAAAGGGTAGCCCCCGCGTCGGGCTGGCCAGCGGCAGCGCCGCTCCCGTGGCGCGCCGTGCGCCGGACGGGTGGATTGTGATCACCACGACGGGCGTGTCGCAACGCGAAGCGATGCGCCGGACCCGGTAATGGAGATACCCTGCCGCCGTGAGGTCACCACGGCGCTGCTCCCGTAACGGCTGCCCCCGGCAAGCGGTCGCCACATTGACCTATGTCTACAACGAGTCGACGGCGGTGGTGGGTCCACTGGCGGCCTTCGCCGAGCCGCACACGTACGACCTGTGTGAGCCGCACGCCCGCAGCCTCACCGCCCCCCGGGGCTGGGACGTGGTCCGGCACGAGGGCGAGTTCGAGCCGCCGCCCCCGACCACCGACGACCTGGTCGCGCTCGCCGAGGCCGTCCGCGAGGCCGCCCGCCCGGCGCCCCGCCCTCCGGAGCCCGACCAGCCCTCCGACCACCCCCACCACGCGACCGGCCGCCGAGGCCACCTCCGCGTAATCCCCCCCAACCACTGACCCCAAGGGGCCGGCGCCGTCCGTGCCCCCCGGTTGATCATGAAGTTATTGCCACTCGCCTCGGCGTGTCATGGCAATAACTTCATGATCAACGGCGCTGGTGGGTGGGGTGGGGTTGGGTGAGGTGGGGTTAGTTGCCGAGGAGGCGGGAGAGGGTTTTTGCGCGGCGGGAGGGGCGGTTGGTGCGCATCTCCGTTGTGTCGGCGGTGGTCATCACGCGGAGGGCGGTGTTGACGGCCAGCCACCGTAGGGGTTCCGGCTCCCAGCGGCGGGAGCGGTGGTTCACCCAGGGCAGGGTGGTCAGCTCGGTGCGTTCGCCGCGGATCAGGTCGGCCAGGGTGCGCCCGGCGAGGTTGCTGGAGCCCACCCCGTCCCCGACGTAGCCGCCCGCCCAGGCCAGCCCGCTGGCCCGGTCGAAGCCCACCGAGGCCGCCCAGTCCCGGGCCACCCCGAGTGGGCCACCCCAGGTGTGGGTCACCGGCACGTCCGGGCCGAGCACCGGGAAGAGCTCCCCGAGCGTCCGCCGCAGCGCGGCGAAGACCCGTGGCTCCCGGTCGTAGCCGGGGGAGACCCGGGAGCCGAAATGGTACGGAGCACCGCGCCCGCCGAAGGCCAGCCGGCCGTCCGCGGTGCGCTGGCCGTAGATGATGACGTGCCGGTGGTCGGAGAACGTCTCGCGCTGGGCCAGCCCGATGCGCGCCCACGTCTCCGCCGGCAGCGGCTCGGTGGCCACCATCAGGGAGTACACGGGTGCCACGGTTCGTCGCTGGCCGGGCAGCGCGGGCGTGTACCCCTCGGTGGCCCGGACCACCACCGGCGCCCGTACCGTGCCGGCCACCGTCACTGCCGACCCGGCCCGGATCGCGGTGACCGGTGTCCGCTCGTGGATGGTCACCCCGAGCCGTTCCACCGCCCGGGCCAGACCCCGGACCAGCTTCGCCGGGTGCACGGCCGCGCAGTGCGGGGTGTACGTCCCACCGCGTACCCCCTCGGCGGCGCAGCGGGCGGTGGCCTCGCCGGTGTCGAGCAGCGCCAGGTGCTCGGCGCCGAAGCCGAACGCGCGGGCCTCGTCCACGGCGGCCCGGGCGCGGGCGAGCTGGGGGCCGGTGCGGGCCAGGGTGACCGTGCCGCCGTCCGCCCAGTCGCAGTCGATGCCCTCGGCCGCGACCACCCGGCCCACCTCGCGCACCGTCTCGTGCAGGGCCCGTTGCATGGCGATCGCCGCGTCCCGGCCGTGCCGCCGGGCCAGCCCGGTCAGCGAGGTGGGGAAGAGCGCCGAGCACCAGCCGCCGTTGCGGCCGGACGCGCCGTACCCGGCGATCTCCTTCTCCAGCACGATGATCCGCAGCGCCGGCTCGGCCCGGGCCAGGTGGTACGCCGTCCACAGCCCGGTGTAGCCGGCGCCCACGATGACCACGTCGGCGTCCGCGTCGCCGGGCAGCGCCGGTCGCGGGGTCAGCGGCTCGTCCAGGGTGGACAGCCAGTGCGACAGCTCCCGGTAGCGCCCGGCGGGGTCGCCGCTCAGAGTCGCGCCCATGCCTCGGTGAGGACCGTACGCAGGATCTGTTCGATCTCGTCGAAGTGCTGCTGCTCGGCGATCAGCGGCGGGGCGAGCTGCACGACGGGGTCACCCCGGTCGTCGGCGCGGCAGTAGAGCCCCGCCTGGAACAGCGCGGTGGAGAGGAAGCCCCGCAGCAGCCTCTCCGACTCGGCCTCGTCAAAGGTCTCCCGGGTCGTCTTGTCCTTGACCAGCTCGATGCCGTAGAAGTAGCCGTCGCCGCGGACGTCGCCGACGATCGGCAGGTCGTTGAGCTTCTCCAGAGTGGACCGGAACCCGTCCTCGTTGGCCCGCACGTGCCCGACCAGGTCCTCACGGGCGAAGACCTCCAGGTTGGCCAGGGCGACCGCGCAGGACACCGGGTGGCCACCGAAGGTCACCCCGTGGGCGAACATGCCGGTCTCGGTGAGGAACGGCTCCATCAGCCGGTCGCTGGCGATCATCGCGCCGAGCGGGGCGTACCCGGAGGTGATGCCCTTCGCGGTGGTGATGATGTCCGGCTGGTAGCCGTAGCGCACCGCCCCGAAGTACTCGCCGAGCCGACCCCAGGAACAGATCACCTCGTCGGAGACGAGCAGCACGTCGTACGCGTCGCAGATCTCCCGTACCCGCTCGAAGTAGCCGGGAGGGGGTGGGAAGCAGCCGCCGGAGTTCTGCACCGGCTCCAGGAAGACCGCGGCGACGGTGTCCGGCCCCTCCCGTTCGATCGCCCGGCCGATCTCGTCGGCGGCCCAGCGGCCGAACGCCTCGGGCGAGTCGCCGTGCTCCGGCGCCCGGTAGAAGTTGGTGTTCGGCACCTTGATCCCGCCGGGCACCAGCGGCTCGAAGTCGCTCTTGATGCCGGGCAGGCCGGTGATCGACAGCGCGCCCATCGAGGTGCCGTGGTACGCGATGTACCGGCTGACCACCTTGTACTTGTTGGGCTGGCCGGTGCGCTTGAAGTAGGCCCGGGCCAGCTTCCACGCCGCCTCGACGGCCTCCGAGCCGCCGGTGGTGAAGAAGACCCGGTTGAGGTCGCCGGGGGTGAGCGAGGCGATCTTCTCGGCCAGCTCGATGGCCTTGGGGTGGGCGTACGACCAGAGCGGGAAGTACGCCAGCTCGCCGGCCTGCTTGGCGGCGGCCTCGGCCAGCTCGGTGCGGCCGTGGCCGGCGTTGACGACGAAGAGCCCGGCGAGCCCGTCCAGGTAGCGGCGGCCCTGCGCGTCCCACACGTACGCGCCCTCGCCGCGCACGATGGTCGGCACCTCGCCGGCGGAGTAGCTCGCCATCCGGGTGAAGTGCATCCAGAGGTGGTCGGTGGCGTTGGCCATGTCAGCCCCATCGGTCGTCGGGCCGGTCAAAGGGGTGACGCCGGCCGCTCTGCCCACGGTTATCGCACAGCACGACCAGGGAAAGCAAGTGTGATCGGTAGTGCCTGAGCCTCAGGGCGACGGATTCGGCGAGAAATTGCCTTAGTCGCGACGGAATCCGCAAGGCCGTTGGCCTGCTCGTCGTCGCCCGGCGGGCGCGCCGGACTGCCCGCTGACCCCTGGTCGGCGCGCTCGGGGCGGCCAGGTGCACCGAGGCGGGCACGCTGTTCGACCAGGACGAGTAGCTGACGGCGTTCTCCGCGCCTCCTTTGCTCTGCTTCAACGGACGCAACAGTGCATGTCCGGTGTCCGGACACGGGGTGTTGCGCCGGTTGAAGCAGAGCAAAGGACGCGAGCGGTGGACTGCCGGCCGGGTGGCCGTTGGCCGGGTGGCCTGCCGGTGGATCAAGCGAGTCGATCACCCGAGTGGAGCAACGGGGCGAGCAGCCGGGACGGGGGCGGGGCACCTCGGGGGCAGGTGCGGAGCGTTCTGGATGCGCGTCAACACGTCCACCGCAACACGCCGGTAGGCAGCGGACACCGACACGCAGCGTGGCTATCGTGCGCCGCAGTGTGCACCCGGCGGGCCGCTGAGCGTCAGGCCGTGCCCCAGGTGTAGGTCTGCTTGCGCAGCTTGAGGTAGACGAACGCCTCGGTGGCGAGCACCCCGGGCACCGCGCGCAGTCGTTGCAGGATCTCTAGCAGGTGGTCGTCGTTGCGGCAGACCACCTCGGTGAGCAGGTCGAACGAGCCCGCGGTGATCACCACGTAGTCGACCTCCTCCAGCTCGGCCAGCCGGTCGGCCACCGCCTCCAGGTCGCCGTCGGTACGCAGGCCGATCATCGCCTGGCGGGGGAAGCCGAGCTGGAGCGGATCGGTCACCGCGACGATCTGCATCACGCCGGAGTCGAGCAGCCGCTGCACCCGCTGGCGGACCGCCGCCTCGGAGAGCCCGACCGCCTTGCCGATGGTGGCGTACGGCCGGCGGCCGTCCTCCTGGAGCTGTTCGATGATCTGCTTGGCCACGTCGTCCAGCAGAGCGTGATGGGCGCCTTCACGGACAGCGACGCGTCGACCGCCGTTGCCGTTCTCGTGCTGCCGGTTCGTCATCGTGCGCTCCCCATGTCCCGAATCGTGATGTCGCGCGTATATCCCCGCGCAGTCTGGCGTATTTCGTCGTGCATCGCTAACTCCGCAACGGAATCCCTTGTAAGGGAGGTCACCTCATGTCAGGATCAGTCGTCCATCGCACCTGACCCTCCCGCCGGCGCGCCACCCCCGTCCCGCCCGCCGACGATGACCCCATAGGAGTCGTCATGCGTACTCCCCTCCGGCCCCTCACCCGGCGTGGACTGCTCACCGGCACCCTCGGTTCGGCCGCGCTCCTCGTCACGGGCGGCAGCCTCGCCGGCTGCGGCACCAAGGGCGCGCAGCAGACCGAGGCCGGCTGCGTCAGCGATGACCTGTCCGGCACTGAGAAGAAGCTTGCCTTCTCCAACTGGCCGCAGTACATGGACGTGGATGAGAAGGACGAGTCCAAGCGGCCCAGCCTGGACCAGTTCATCGCCAAGAGCGGCATCCAGGTCACGTACACGGAGGACATCAACGACAACAACGAGTTCTTCGGCAAGGTGCAGAACCAGCTCGCAGCCTGCCAGAGCACCGACCGGGACATCATCGTGCTGACCGACTGGATGGCGGCGCGGATGATCCGGCTCGGCTGGATCCAGAAGCTCGACCCGGCGAAGATCCCGAATGTGCAGGCTAACCTGCTCCCGTCGCTGCTCAACCGCTCCTTCGACCAGGAGAACCGGATCTCCATCCCGTGGCAGTCCGGCCTCGCCGGTCTGGCGTACAACGGCAGCGTCACCAAGGAGCTGCGCACCGTCGACGAGCTGCTCACCCGACCCGACCTCAAGGGCAAGGTGACCGCGCTCAGCGAGATGCGCGACACGATGGGCCTGCTGCTCCAGTCCAACGGGCACGACCCCGCCAACTTCACCACCGCCCAGTACGACGACGCGCTCAACAAGCTCAAGAAGGCCGTCGACTCCGGGCAGATCCGCAAATTCACCGGCAACGACTACGCACCCGACCTGGCCAAGGGCGACATCGCCGCGTGCATCGGCTGGTCCGGGGACATCATCCAGCTCTCCAGCGAGAACGAGAAGGTGCAGTTCGTCGCGCCCGACTCCGGCGTGATGCTGTTCAGCGACAACATGATGGTCCCCAACAAGGCCACCCACAAGGGCAACGCCGAGGCGCTCATCAACTACTACTACGAGCCGGCCGTCGCCGCGACGCTCGCCGCGTACGTCAACTACATCTGCCCGGTCAAGGGCGCCCAGGCCGAGATGGAGAAGATCGACCCCGAGCTGGCCGCCAACCCGCTGATCTTCCCCGACGAGGCCCTCCTGTCGAAGTCCAAGGTGTTCATGGCCCTGGACGAGAAGCAGGAGAAGGAGTACGAGGGTAAGTTCCAGCAGGTCATCGGGGCGTGACGGGGATGGCACGCGAGACACCCGCCGGCGACCTGCGCCTGGCCAACCTCACCAAGCGGTTCGGCATCTTCACCGCGGTCGACGACCTCAGCCTGACCATTCCGCAGGGTTCGTTCTTCGCCCTGCTCGGGGCGTCCGGCTGCGGCAAGACCACCACGCTGCGGATGATCGCCGGCCTGGAAGAGCCCACCAGCGGTCAGGTGCTGCTCGGCGACCGCGACATCGCCCGGCTGCGGCCATACAAGCGGCCGGTCAACACCGTGTTCCAGAGCTACGCGCTCTTCCCGCACCTGAACATCTTCGAGAACGTGGCCTTCGGGCTGCGCCGGCGCGGCATCCGCTCGGTCGACGACGAGGTCCTGCGGATGCTGTCGCTGGTGCAGCTCGACGACTACGGCAACCGCCGCCCGGCCCAGCTCTCCGGTGGCCAGCAGCAGCGGGTCGCGCTGGCCCGCGCGCTGATCAACCGGCCGCAGGTGCTGCTGCTCGACGAGCCGTTGGGCGCGCTCGACCTGAAGCTGCGCCGACAGATGCAGATCGAGCTGAAGCGGATCCAGACCGAGGTGGGCATCACCTTCGTGCACGTCACTCACGACCAGGAGGAGGCCATGACCATGGCCGACACCGTCGCGGTGATGAACGCCGGCCGGATCGAGCAGCTCGGCGCCCCGGCCGACATCTACGAGTTCCCGGCGACCGCGTTCGTGGCGAACTTCCTCGGCCAGTCCAACCTGCTCGCCGGTGACGCCGCCGGCACCGGTGCCGGCGAGGTCGCGGTGACGGCGCACGGCGCGCGTTTCTCGGTGCCCGCCGGCCGGGCCCGGGCCGACCGTGGCCCGGTCCACCTGGGGGTACGCCCGGAGAAGTTGCATCTGGTCGGCTCCGCCGACCAGGTGCCCGCCGGCCACCAGCACGTCACCGGGGTGGTCACCGACGCCTCCTACGTCGGGGTCAGCACGCAGTACCTGCTGCGCACCGGCTGGGGCACCGAGCTGTCGGTCTTCACGGCCAACAGCGGTGCGGCGGCGCAGGTGCCGGTCGGCAGCGAGGCCGTGGCGTACTGGGATCCACGGCACGCGTTCCTGCTGCCCCGGGATGCCGCCGACACCGACCGGACCTCGCCGGTTGTCGACGAGCCGGTGGGTGCGTCGTCGTGACCGTCCTGGCCCAGGTGCCCACCGGATCGGGGCAGCCAGCGCCGGTGCCACCGGCCGCCCGGACCGGGCGGCACCGCCTGCTGCCGTACCTGCTGTTGCTGCCCGGCGCGGCCTGGCTGCTGGTGTTCTTCGGCGTGCCGTTGGTGCAGCTCGCCGCGGCCAGCCTCTACGACCCCAGCGGCTCGCTGTCCACGGGCTACGCGCTGACCTGGGCGTTCGGCAACTACCCGGACGTGCTCCAGGCGTACTGGCCGCAGTTCCTGCGCTCGTTCGGCTACGCGGGCGTGGCCCTGGTGCTGGCGCTGCTGCTGGGCTATCCGCTCGCGTACGCCATCGCGCAGAAGGCCGGCCGCTGGAAGAACCTGCTGCTGGTCTGCGTGGTCGCGCCGATGTTCACCAGCTTCCTGGTGCGCACACTGGCCTGGAAGACGATCCTGTCGGACAACGGTGCGCTGGTCGGCGTGCTGCGCGACGTGCACCTGCTCGCCCCCGACGGCCGGCTGCTGGCCACCCCGTTCGCGGTGGTGCTCGGCCTGACGTACAACTTCCTGCCGTTCCTGGTGCTGCCGCTGTACGCGAGCCTGGAGCGCCTGGACCACCGGCTGCTGGAGGCGGCCAGCGACCTTTACGCGAGCCCGGTGCAGGCGTTCCGCCGGGTGACCCTGCCGCTGTCGATGCCGGGCCTGGTCGCCGGCACGCTGCTGTTCTTCATCCCGGCCAGCGGCGACTACATCAACGCCGAGCTGCTCGGCACCCCGAACCAATACATGATCGGCAACGTCATCGACTCGGCGTTCCTGGTCCGGCTGGACTACCCGCAGGGCGCCGCGCTGTCGTTCCTGCTGATGGCGGCGATCCTCGCGGTGGTCTTCGGCTACCTGCGCAGGGCCGGCACGGAGGAGGTGCTGTGAGGCTCTCGCGTTGGCTGGCCGACCGCTGGGTGATGATCGTGGCGCTGCTGGTGCTCGGCTACCTGGCGCTGCCGATCCTGGTGGTGGCCGGGCTGTCGTTCAACCGCCCGTCGAGCCGGCTGTCGTACGACTTCAACGAGTTCACCCTGGACAACTGGCGTCAGCCGTGCGCCACGTCGGACATGTGCGACGCGGTGGTCCGCAGCGTGCAGATCGGCTTCATCGCCACGGTGGTCGCCACCGTGCTCGGCACCCTGATGGCGTTCGCGCTGGTGCGGCACCGCTTCCGCGGCAGGTCCGGCATCAACGTGCTGATCTTCCTGCCGATGGCCACGCCGGAGCTGGTGATGGGCACCTCGCTGCTGGCGCTCTTCGTCTCCGCCGGGGTGCCGCAGGGCTTCTGGACGATCGTCATCGCGCACGTGATGTTCTGCGTCTCGTTCGTGGTGGTCACCGTCAAGGCGCGGCTGGCCGGGATGGACCGGCGGCTGGAGGAGGCCGCCATGGACCTCTACGCCAGCGAGTGGCAGACCTTCCGGCGGATCACCCTGCCGCTGGTGCTGCCCGGCATCGTGGCCGCCGCGCTGCTGGCGTTCTCGCTCAGCTTCGACGACTTCATCATCACGAACTTCAACGCCGGCACCACCGTCACGTTCCCCATGTACGTCTGGGGCGCTGCCCAGCGGGGCATCCCGCCGCAGGTCAACGTCATCGGCACCGCGATGTTCGCGATCGCGCTGCTGCTGGTCGGGCTCAGCTCGCTGCGCGGCCGGCGTTCCCGCCGGGCCAACCTGCTGGTCGGGCCGGAGCAGGCCCGACCGGTGCGCGGCCGTTCATGACCCTCCCGCATACCGGCCGGGCGCTGGCCGACGCGGCGCCCGTGCCGTACTGGCTGGACCGCCCGGACCGCCCCGACCCGCTGCCACCGCTCGCCGGCCCGCAGCACGCCGACCTGCTGGTGATCGGCGGCGGGTACAGCGGGCTGTGGGCAGCGCTGCTGGCCAAGCAGGCCGACCCTGACCGGGACGTGCTGCTGGTCGACGCGGGGACGTGCGGCTGGGCGGCGTCCGGGCGCAACGGCGGGTTCTGCGCCGCCTCGCTGACCCACGGCCTGGCCAACGGCGTCGACCGGTTCCCCGACGAGATCGGGGAGCTGGAACGCCTCGGCCGGGAGAACCTGGACGCCATCGCCGCCACCGTCGCCGAGTTCGGCATCGACTGCGACTTCGAGCGCACCGGCGAGCTGGCCGTCGCCGTCGAGCCGTATCAGCTGGCCGGGCTCGCCGAGGACGCCGAGCTGGCCCGCCGGTACGGCCACCGGGTACGGCTGCTGGACCGCGACGAGGTACGCGCCGAGGTGCACTCGCCGACGTACCTGGGCGGGATGTTCGACGCCGACCGGGTGGCCATGCTCGACCCGGCGAAGCTGGCGTGGGGCCTGCGTCGCGCCTGCCTCGACCTCGGCGTGCGGGTGCACGAGCACACCCGGGTCACCGGGCTGCGCGCCGACGGCGCCGCGCTGCACGCGCGGACGGCCGGCGGGTCGGACGGCGCGCCCGGGTCGGTGCGGGCCCGGCGGATCGTGCTGGCCACCAACGCCTTCCCGCCGCTGCTGCGCCGGCTGCGGGCGTACCTGGTGCCGGTGTACGACCACGTGCTGATGACCGAGCCGCTCACCCCGGCCCAGCGGGACGCGATCGGCTGGCGCAACCGGCAGGGGCTGGCCGACACCGGCAACCAGTTCCACTACTACCGGATCACCGCCGACGGGCGGATCCTCTTCGGCGGCTACGACGCGGTCTACCACTACGGCAACCGCATGGCACCGGAGCTGGAGCAGCGTCCGGCCACCTTCGCGGCGCTCGCGAGGCACTTCTTCACCACGTTCCCGCAGCTCGCCGACGTGCGCTTCAGCCACCGCTGGGGCGGCGTCATCGACACCTGCACCCGGTTCTGCCCGTTCTTCGGCACCGCGTACGGCGGTCGGCTGGCGTACGCGGCCGGCTACACCGGCCTCGGCGTCGGGGCCACCCGCTTCGGTGCCCGGGTGCTGCTCGACCTGCTGGCCGGCGGGGACACCCCGTTGACCCGGCTCGATCTGGTCCGCAGTAAGCCACTGCCGTTTCCGCCGGAACCCGTCCGCTCGGTCGGCATCAATCTCACCCGCTGGTCACTGGCCCGTGCCGACGCGCACGAGGGCCGGCGCGACCTTTGGCTCCGTACTCTCGATCGTCTCGGTTTGGGGTTTGATTCCTGATGCGTGTCCTGCTCGTCGGCGCCGGTGGCGTCGGCTCCGCCGCCGTAGCCATCGCCGCCCGACGGACCTTCTTCGAGGCCATGGTGGTCGCCGACCACGATCCGGGCCGCGCCGAGCGCGCCGTCGCCGGGCACGGCGACCGCTTCGTCGCCGCCCAGGTGGACGCCTCGTCGGCCGACGCGGTCGCCGCGCTCTGCCGGGAGCACCGGATCACCCACGTGCTCAACGCCGTCGACCCACGCTTCGTCATGCCGATCTTCGACGGCGCGTTCGCGGCCGGCGCGGACTACCTGGACATGGCGATGTCGCTGTCGCACCCGCATCCGTCCCGCCCGTACGCCGAGACCGGGGTGATGCTCGGTGACGAGCAGTTCGCGCGCTCGGACGCGTGGTCCGCGGCCGGTCGGCTGGCCCTGTGCGGCATCGGCGTCGAGCCGGGCCTGTCCGACGTGTTCGCCCGGTACGCCGCCGAGGAGCTGTTCAGCGAGATCGACGAGATCGGTGTCCGGGACGGCGCGAACCTCACCGTCGACGGCTACGACTTCGCACCCTCGTTCTCCATCTGGACGACGATCGAGGAGTGCCTCAACCCGCCGGTGGTGTGGGAGCGGGAGCGGGGCTGGTACACGACCGAGCCGTTCAGTGAGCCGGAGGTTTTCCACTTTCCGGAGGGGATCGGGCCGGTCGAGTGCGTCAACGTGGAGCACGAGGAGGTGCTGCTCATCCCGCGCTGGGTCAAGGCCCGCCGGGTCACCTTCAAGTACGGTCTCGGCGACGAGTTCATCGAGGTGCTGAAGACGCTGCACAAGCTCGGCCTGGACTCGACGACGCCGGTCAGCGTGCGCGGCGTTCAGGTGTCGCCGCGGGACGTGGTGGCGGCCTGCCTGCCCGACCCGGCCACCCTCGGCGAGCGGATGCGCGGCAAGACCTGCGCCGGCACGTGGGTGCGCGGCCTGGGCCCGGACGGGCGGCCACGGGAGGTCTACCTGTACCACGTGGTCGACAACGAGTGGTCCATGCTGGAGTACGGCCACCAGGCGGTCGTCTGGCAGACGGCGGTCAACCCGGTGGTGGCGTTGGAGCTGCTCGCCACCGGTGCCTGGTCCGGCGTCGGGGTGCTGGGTCCGGAGGCGCTGCCCGCGAGGCCGTTCCTCGACCTGCTGACCGGCTACGGGTCGCCCTGGGGGATGGAGGAGCGATGAGCCGCTACGGGGCCATGTACGGGCCGGACGTCACCTTCCTCGGGGTGGACCGGTGCACGCTGGGCGACCCCACGTCGTACGCGGACGCCGACGTGGTGATCATCGGGGCGCCCTTCGACGGTGGCACCTCGCACCGGCCCGGCACCCGGTTCGGGCCGTCGGCGATCCGCCAGGCGTGCTACCTGGCCCACGACGGCTCCCGCCCGTCGCTCGCGCTGCGCGTCGACGCGCTACGTGACCTGCGGGTGTACGACGCCGGTGACGTCGAGATGTTCTCCGGCGACATCGAACGCTCGCTGGCCGCCCTGGAGTCCGCGGTCTACGCCGTGTCGTCCACCGGCGCCATCCCGATCGTGCTCGGCGGGGACCACTCCATCGCGCTGCCCGACGCCACCGGGGTGGCCCGGCAGCACGGGCACGGCCGGGTGTCGCTGGTGCACTTCGACGCGCACGCCGACACCGGTGAGATCGAGTTCGGCTCCCTGCACGGGCACGGCCAGCCGATGCGCCGGCTCATCGAGTCCGGCGCGGTACGCGGCGACCGGTTCCTCCAGATCGGGCTGCGCGGCTACTGGCCGGGCCCGGACGTCCTGTCCTGGATGGCGGAGCAGCGGATGCGGTCGTACGAGATGACCGAGCTGGTCGCACGCGGGCTCGACCCGTGCCTCACCGAGGCGTTCGCGATCGCGGTCGACGAGTGCGAGGGGGTGTTCCTCTCCGTCGACGTCGACGTGGTCGACCCCGGCATGGCACCGGGCACCGGCACCCCGGAGCCGGGCGGCCTGACCTCCCGGCAACTGCTCGACGCGGTCCGCCGGGTCTGCTACGAGCTGCCCGTCGTCGGGGTGGACGTCGTCGAGGTCGCCCCGCCGTACGACCACGCCGACATCACCGCGTACCTGGGCAACCGGGTGGTCCTGGAGGCGCTCTCGGCGATCGCCCGACGCCGCCGCGACGCCGCCGGCGGGCCACCGTGGAACCCCCACCAACCCCTCCTGGATGCCCGCTGAGCAGCGCATTGACGCTGCGACTGATCCCCCGTCGTGGCCTGCGGTCACACCGCGTCACCGAGCCCGGTGCGGACTTGGTGGTGAGCGGTATACCTGTGAGTCATAAACATGACTCACAGGTATACCGCTCACCAGTGCTGGTTGCCTCCGCCGCCCACACGCACCGGTCGCGGTTGACCTAGGCGGCGAGGCGCGAGCGGATGAGGAAACGGAGACCGTCGGGGGCCTCCAGGGAGAAGCCGCTGCCCCGGCCCGGGACCACGTCGACGGTGAGCCGGGTGTGTTTCCACAGCTCCCACTGGGCGGCGGACATCCAGAACTCGACCGGCTCCGGCACACCGTCCACGGCGAGCGAGGCGAGCAGGACGTCGGACGATCCGGTGCGGAACTCGCCCGCCGGGTAGCACATCGGGGCGCTGCCGTCACAGCAGCCGCCGGACTGGTGGAACATCAGCGGCCCGTGCCGCCCCCGCAGCGACCGGATCAGGTCGGCCGCCGCGGGGGTCACCGAGACGACGGACATCAGAAGAAGCCGAGCTTCTGGGTCGAGTAGCTGACCAGCAGGTTCTTGGTCTGC
The DNA here is from genome assembly GCF_040678715.1 of Micromonospora sp. NPDC049301. NCBI lineage: Bacteria > Bacillati > Actinomycetota > Actinomycetes > Micromonosporales > Micromonosporaceae > Micromonospora > Micromonospora sp. NPDC049301. Next base: position 1,173,685 of record NZ_JBFAQO010000001.1, read on the forward strand.
TGGTAGTGCTCCAGCATCATCTTGTGGTTCTCCCGGCCGATGCCGGACTGCTTGTACCCGCCGAACGCGGCGTGCGCCGGGTACGCGTGGTAGCAGTTGGTCCACACCCGCCCGGCCTGGATCGCCCGCCCGGCCCGGTACGCGGTGTTCATGTCCCGGGTCCAGACGCCCGCGCCCAACCCGTACAGGGTGTCGTTCGCGGTCTTCACGGCGTCGTCGAGGTCGGCGAAGGAGGTCACCGAGACCACCGGTCCGAAGATCTCCTCCTGGAAGACCCGCATCGAGTTGTCGCCCTCGAAGATGGTCGGCTGGACGTAGTACCCACCGGACAGCTCGCCGCCCAGGTCGGCCCGTGATCCGCCGGTGAGCACCCGGGCGCCCTCCTGCCGGCCGATGTCCAGGTAGGACAGGATCTTCTCCAACTGGTCGTTGGACGCCTGCGCCCCGATCATCGTGTCGGTGTCGAGGGGGTGCCCGGCGACGATCGCCTCCGTGCGCGCGACGGCCGCGGCGAGGAAGTCGCTGTAGTGGCCCTGCTGGATCAGCGCCCGCGACGGGCAGGTGCAGACCTCGCCCTGGTTGAGGGCGAACATGGTGAAGCCCTCGAGCGCCTTGTCGAAGAAGTCGTCACGGGACGCGCTGACGTCGTCGAAGAAGATGTTCGGGCTCTTGCCGCCCAGCTCCAGGCTGACCGGCTTGATGTTCTCACTGGCGTACTGCATGATCAGCCGCCCGGTGGTGGTTTCACCGGTGAACGCCACCTTGGCCACCCGTGCCGAGGACGCCAGCGGCTTGCCGGCCTCCACGCCGAAGCCGTTGACGATGTTGAGCACGCCGGGCGGCAGCAGGTCCGCCACCAGCGACAGCCAGTAGTGGATCGAGGCCGGGGTCTGCTCGGCCGGCTTGAGCACCACGGCGTTGCCGGCGGCCAGCGCGGGCGCCAGCTTCCAGGTGGCCATCAGGATCGGGAAGTTCCACGGGATGATCTGCCCGACCACGCCGAGCGGCTCGTGGAAGTGGTACGCGACGGTGTCGTCGTCGAGCTCACCGAGCGAGCCCTCCTGCGCCCGGATCGCGCCGGCGAAGTAGCGGAAGTGGTCGATGGCGAGCGGAATGTCCGCGGCCAGCGTCTCGCGGATCGGTTTGCCGTTCTCCCAGGTCTCGGCGATGGCCAGCGACTCCAGGTTGTCCTGCATCCGGTCCGCGATGCGGTTGAGGATCAGCGCCCGCTCGGCCACCGAGGTGCGCCCCCAGGCGTCGGCGGCGCCGTGCGCGGCGTCCAGGGCCTTCTCCACGTCCGCGGCGGTGCCCCGGGCCACCTCGGTGAAGGTCTGCCCGGTGACCGGGGTCGGGTTCTCGAAGTAGCCACCACCGTGCGGCTTGACGTACTCGCCGCCGATGAAGTGGTCGTAACGGGACTGCCAGTGGGTGGGCGCGTCGTAGCGCGTCATGGTTACCTCCGCCGTCGTGGTGCGGTGTCGGCGGCGAGGCTAGTTTCGGGGACGTTGCAGCGACGTTGCGCGTGGTAGGTCGTACTCCGTGGCGAGCTGGTGGATGCGGGCGAGCGCGAGCGGCCGGCGTGCCGCGCCCACCGGCAACGCCCGCGCCAGGGCCTGCCACGCGGTCAGGTCGTCGGCGCCCGCGGGCGTCGCGGTCCACGCCGCGAGCAGCGCCGGGTCCGCGGCGGCCAGCACGGCCGCGCGGAGCTGGCCGTCGATGAGCCGGCGCAGTCGCGTGACTCCCGGCGCGTCCGAGCCGGGCAGCAACGGCCCGGAGTACGCGTCGAGCGCGCCCGCCGGATCGCCCTGGTCCAACCGGTCGGCGACCGTGGTGAAGTCGGCGCGGACGGTGCCGTGCAGCCGGTACGGGCGGGAGTCGAGCAGCTCGGGGCCGAGCACCCGGCGTAGCCGGGACAGCTCCGCGCGCAGGGTGACCGGCTGGAGCCGGTCGTCTCCGTACACGTCGAGGCCGAGCTGTTCGCCGGTGCGCCCCTCGGGATGGTGCAGCAGCAGCACCAGCAGCTCGCTGTGCCGGCGGCCCAGCCGGATGCGCCGCCCGTCGACCCGCAGCTCCGCCTCGTCGCGGCCGAGCGCGGTCACGGTGACGACGCCGGGCTCCACCGAGCGGTCGGTCGCGAGCTGCGCCTCGGCGGCCCGGGCGGTGGCCCGGACCAGCGCCAGGCTGTGCGGGTTGGCCAGGTGGTCGCCGCCGGTGATGTCGACCGCGCCGAGCAGCCGCCCGGTGGCCGGGTCGTGGATCGGTGCCGCCGCGCAAGTCCAGCGCTGCACCGGCCGGCTGAAGTGCTCGGTGGCGAAGATCTGCACGCTGTGGTCGACGGCCAGCGCGGTGCCGGGGGCGTTGGTGCCGGCGTGCCTCTCGTCCCACAGGGCGCCGGGCACGAAGTTCATCCGCTCCGCGTGCCGGCGCACCCCCGGGTGGCCCTCCACCCAGAGCAGCCGCCCGTACCCGTCACAGACCGCCATCAGGTGCGCGCCGTCCTGGGCGATGCCGCCGAGCAGGTCCCGGAAGAGCGGCAGCACCCGGGCCAGCGGGTGCGCGGCCCGGTAGCTCGCCAGCGCGTCGTCGGTCAGGTCGACCGGCGGGGTGGCCTCCGGGTCGAGTCGGGCGGACCGTTCCCACGACCGGCGTACCACCTCCCGCACCCGGTGCGGCGCGGCGCCGGCGGCGAGGAACGCCTCGTGGGCCGCGCCGACCTGCGCGATCCGCTCGGCCGGATCGACGCCGAACTCCAGGGCGAGCCACGGGTCAGCCATGGGGCGACCTCCTCGGCCCCCATCGTGACGCAGCTCACCCTCGATCGCCAACCGCCCGGGTCCCCGTCGTACCGGTTCATTGCTCCGCACCGCGTTACTGGGCGCTGATCACCGGGGCGCCGCGCACCCGGTACGGACCCGTCGATCTGGCCGCCACGGCGATCGGTGCCCGTGTCGGCTGAACGGTAGGGCGCTCCCGTCCGTACCACGCGGTGAAGAACACACCGAGGACGGGAGTGACGGCGATGAGGGTGCAGCGCAAGCACGTGCTGGCGGCGACCGTGGCGGTGCTCGCCGCGGCGGGCGTGGCGGTGGGGACCGGCTTCGGGTTCGCCGGCACCGCACCCGCGCAGCAGTCCGTCTGCTCGGGCTCGGTCACCTTCTCGGCGGAGGGCGGGGCCCCGGCGGCGACCAGTGACCGGTTCCCGGTGGGCACCCGGCTGCGGGTGACCAATCTGGACAACAACCGGGCGGCCACGGTGACGGTGACCGGGCCGTCGGGCAGTTGCGTGCTGCTCAACGCCGCCGCGATGGAGCTGGTGCGGGAGCCGGGCAAGAACGTGATCCGCCGCAACGTGGTGCAACGGCTCGACGGCGAGGCCGCGCCGCCCGCCGCGCCGCCGGCCGCCGGCACGGTCCGACCGGGCGCCGCGTCTCCCGGAGCGCCCGGCCCGGCGCCCCGGTCGGCCTGCTCGGGGGCGATCACCTTCTTCGCCGAGAATGCCGCGCCGGCGGCGACCAGCGGGCAGTTTCCGGTGGGCACCCGGCTGCGGGTGACCAACCTGGACAACAACAAGGCCACCACGGTCACGGTGACCGGCCCGTCGGGCAGCTGCGTGCTGCTCAACAGCGCCGCCATGGAGCAGATCCGCGAGCCGGGCAAGAACCTGGTCCGCCGCAACACCGTCGAGGTGCTTCGCTGACCCTGCCGTGCGGAAGGGCCCCTTCTCGGGAAGGGGCCCTTCCCTCGGTCAGCCGAAGGCGGCGTCGAGGATGTCGGCGCCTCTGGTCAGGTGGGCGTCGGAGATCACCAGCGGGGGCAGGAAGCGCAGCACGTTGCCGTACGTGCCGCACGTCAGTGTGAGCAGGCCGGCGGCGTGACAGGCGGCCGAGACCGCCGCCGTGGCGACCGGGTCGGGGATGAGCGTGCCCGGCTGCACCAGCTCGACGGCGAGCATCGCGCCCCGCCCGCGTACCTCGGCGATCCGGGGGTCCCGCTCGGCGATGGCCCGCAGCCGGGTTGCCAGGACGGCCTCGATCCGGCGGGCGGCGCCGGCCAGGTCCAGCTCGTGCATGGTCTCGATGGTGGCCAGCGCGGCGGCGCAGGCGATCGGGTTGCCGCCGTACGTGCCGCCGAGCCCGCCGACGTGCACCGCGTCCATCAGCTCGGCGCGGCCGGTCACCGCAGCGAGGGGCAGTCCACCGGCGATGCTCTTGGCCAGGGTGACCAGGTCGGGCTCGACACCCTCGTGCTGGCAGGCGAACCAGTCGCCGGTGCGGCAGAAGCCGGTCTGGATCTCGTCGGCGACGAAGACCACGCCGGCCGCCGTCGCCCAGTCCCGCAGCGCCGGCAGGAAGCCCGGCGCGGGCACCACGAAGCCGCCCTCGCCCTGGATCGGCTCGATCAGCAGCGCGGCGACGTTCTCCGCACCGACCTGCTTCTCGATCATCTCGACCGCCCGCGCCGCCGCGTCCGCGCCGGACAGCCCGCCGTCGCGCAGCGGGTACGACATCGGCACCCGGTAGATCTCACCGGCGAACGGCCCGAACCGGTGCTTGTACGGCATGTTCTTCGCGGTCAACGCCATGGTCAGGTTGGTGCGGCCGTGGTACGCGTGATCGAAGACCACGACCGCCGGCCGCCCGGTGGCGTGCCGGGCGATCTTGACGGCGTTCTCCACCGCCTCGGCGCCGGAGTTGAACAGGGCCGAGCGCTTCTCGAACCCGCCCGGCGTCAGCGCGTTGAGCTGCTCGCACACCGCCACGTACGACTCGTACGGCGCGACCATGAAGCAGGTGTGGGTGAACCGCTCGACCTGGGCCCGGACCGCCTCGACGACCTTCGGGGCGGAGTTGCCGACGCTGGTCACCGCGATGCCGGCGGCGAAGTCGATCCACTCCCGGCCGTCGACGTCGGTGATGGTCCCGCCGCCGGCCCGGTCCACATAGGATGAAATGACGCTGCCGACGCCCCGGGCGACCGCCCCGCCCCGGCGCTTGTGCAACTCTTCGCTCGACGCCACGGCTCAGCCCTCGATGTTGTGCATGACGTGCTTGATCCGGGTGTAGTCCTCCAGGCTGTAGACCGAGAGGTCCTTGCCGTGCCCGGAGTGCTTGAAGCCGCCGTGCGGCATCTCCGAGACGAACGGGATGTGGGTGTTCACCCAGACGCAGCCGAAGTCCAGCCGCCGGGTCATCCGCATCGCCCGGCCGTGGTCCTTCGTCCAGACCGACGCCGACAGGCCGTAGTCGACCCCGTTGGCCCAGCGCACCGCCTCGTCCTCGTCGGAGAACCGCTGCACGGTGATCACCGGCCCGAACACCTCGTCCTGGATGATCTCGTCGGCCTGGCGCAGCCCGGAGACCACCGTCGGCGCGTAGAAGTAGCCGCGCTCGCCCTGCCGGGACCCACCGGCCTGGATCGCCGCGTGGTCCGGCAGCCGGTCGACGAAACCGCTGACCCGGGCGAGCTGGTTGGCGTTGTTCAGCGGGCCGTAGAGCACGTCGGCGTCGTCCGGTGCGCCGGTCTTCGTGCCGCGGGCCTGCTCGGCGAGCGCCGCCACGAAGTCGTCGTGGATGCCCGGCCCGGCCAGCACGCGGGTGGCCGCCGTGCAGTCCTGCCCCGCGTTGAAGTAGCCGCCCACCGCGATGGCCTCGGCCGCCGCCGCCACGTCCGCGTCGTCGAAGAGCACCACCGGGGCCTTGCCGCCCAGCTCCAGGTGGGTCCGCTTCAGGTCGGGGGCCGCCGCGGCGGCGACCTCCATGCCCGCGCGGGTCGAGCCGGTGATCGACACCAGCTGCGGGGTCGGGTGCGAGACGAGGGTACGACCGGTGTCCCGGTCGCCGCAGACCACGTTGAACACGCCCGGCGGGAAGAACTCGGCGGCGATCTCGGCGAGCAGCAGGGTCGACACCGGCGTGGTGTCCGACGGCTTGAGCACCACCGTGTTGCCGGCGGCGAGTGCCGGTGCGATCTTCCAGACCGCCATCATCAGCGGGTAGTTCCACGGGGTGACCTGGGCGCAGACGCCGATCGGCTCGCGTCGCACGTACGAGGTGTGCCCGGCCAGGTACTCCCCGGCGGACCGCCCCTCCAGCAGCCGGGCGGCGCCGGCGAAGAAGCGGAACTGGTCCACCGCCGGCGGCAGTTCCTCCTCGGCGGTGAGCTGGCGCGGCTTGCCGGTGTTGCGGACCTCGGCGTCGACCAGTTCGGCCGCCCGGGCCTCCACGGCGTCGGCGAGCTTGAGCAGCGCCTTCTGCCGCTCGGCGGGGGTGACCTCCTTCCAGCTCTCGAAGGCGGTGGCGGCGGCGCTCATCGCCGCGTCCACGTCCGCCGCGCCGGAGACCGGGGCCTGGGCGAACACCTCGCCCGTGCAGGGGTCGATCAGGTCGGCGTACCCACCGTCGGTCGGATCGACGTAGGAGCCGTTGACGAAGTTGCGCAGCTGCTGCTGGTCACTCATGACTGGATCTCTCCGAGGGGGCCGGGGGTGCGGTTCTGCGGCGGTTATCGCAATCTGTCTGCCATCTTGGCTACTGAATTCGCGGCAGACAAGGGCTACGGCAACTGTTTCCGTCGACTGCTTCCTCGTCTACGCTGCTCGGCGTGGAGCCCGCAGCCTTCTTCGTCGCGTCCCGCCCCGCCCACGGCGAGGGCGAACTGACCGTCCACCACCCGTACGACGGCCGCCCGGCGGGGCGTACCACCCTCGCCACGGCCGACCAGGTCGAGGCCGCCGTCGCCGCGGCGGCCGCGGTGGCCGCGCAGGCCGCGGCCCTGCCCGCGCACGCCCGCGCCGCCGCCCTGGACCACGTGTCCCGCCGGCTCGCCGAGCGCGCCGAGGAGGTCGCCGCGCTGATCACCGCCGAGAACGGCAAGCCGGTGAAGTGGGCCCGCGCCGAGGTCGGGCGGGCGGTGTCCACCTTCCGGTGGGCGGCGGAAGAGGCCCGGCGCTTCTCCGGGGAGCTGCAACGCCTCGACACCGACCCGGCCGCCACTGGGCGGATCGCGCTGGTGCGGCGAGTGCCGAAGGGACCGGTGCTGGGCATCGCACCGTTCAACTTCCCGCTCAACCTGGTCGCGCACAAGGTGGCGCCGGCCATCGCGGTCGGCGCGCCGATCATCGTCAAGCCGGCCCCGGCGACGCCGCTGTCCGCGCTGCTGCTCGGCGAGTTGCTGGCTGAGACGGACCTGCCGGCGGGCATGTTCTCGGTCCTGCCACTGCCGAACTCCCGTGCCGGCGAACTGGTCACCGACCCCCGACTGCCGGTCGTGTCGTTCACCGGGTCCGGCCCGGTCGGCGCGGCCATCCGCCGCCAGGCGCCGGACAAGCACGTGACCCTGGAGCTCGGCGGCAACGCGGCGGCGGTGATCTGCGCGGACTGGACGGCGGACGAGGACCTGACCTTCGCCGCGCAGCGGATCGCGACCTTCGCCAACTACCAGGCCGGTCAGTCGTGCATAGCCGTCCAGCGGGTCTACGTGCACCACACGCTCTTCACCGACTTCCTGCCCCGGCTGGTGGCGGCCGTGCGCGCGCTGCGCACCGGCGACCCCGCCTCCGAGCTGACGGACGTGGGGCCGATGGTGTCCGAGGACGCGGCCCGCAGGGTCGAGACGTGGGTGGCCGAGGCGGTCGCGGCGGGCGCCACCGTCGAGGTGGGCGGCGAGCGCGACGGCGCGACGTACCCCCCGACCGTGCTCACCGGCGTGCCGGCGGGCGCCAAGGTCGTCGCCGAGGAGGTGTTCGGCCCGGTGCTCGTGGTCGCGCCGGTCGCCGACGACCAGGCCGCGTTCGCCGCGGTCAACGATTCGCTGTACGGGTTGCAGGCGGGCGTGTTCACCCGGCGCCTGGACGTGGCCTTCTCCGCCGCGCGGTCACTCGAGGTGGGCGGGGTGATCGTCGGCGACGTGCCGTCGTACCGGGCGGATCAGATGCCGTACGGCGGGGTCAAGGGCAGCGGTGTCGGCCGGGAGGGGCTGCGCAGCGCCATGGACGACTACACCGAGCCGCGGGTCATGGTGCTGACCGGCCTCGCGCTCTAACCGGCCCGCCAGGTCCCGTCGTCACGCACCCGGGCCGGGGCGCGGCCGAGCAGCAGGGTGGTCAGGGCGGCGTCGATGGTGTCGCCGAGGAACCACTCGCCGGCCTGGTCGAGAGCGAAGACCCGGCCGTGCTCGTCCACCGCCAGGATGCTGTCCTGCTGCTCGGTGCCGATCGGGAAGAGCCGTACGCCGAGCACCGCGCCGAAGTCGGCCAGCGTGTCGGCCGTGTGCGCGATGGCGTGGGGGCGGATGTCGAAGCGGGAGATCCACACCTGCTCGCCGGGGCCACGCCGCGCGCCGACCAGGCTGGGAAACGCGGTCAGCGCCTCCACCGCGGCGGGAAAGACCACGTGCCGGTGGGCCCGCCCCGGCACGGCGGTGACGTCCCGCACCGCCGCGGCGGCCATGATCTGGTCCCCGATGTGCGGTCGCCAACCGGCCGCCACCAGCGCGTTGGCGACCTCCGGCGGGAAGCGGCCCGGGTCGGGGTCGGCGGCGGCCTCCGGGCGCCAGGGCTGCGAGAAGGCCCGCTGCGATATCGGCAACACGTTGGCGTGCACCAGGAAGTTGATGCAGGAATCGCAGGGGCGTTCGGCCGGGCCGCCGGCCGGGTCGCCCGGCTCACGGACCCGGAAGGTCTCGAACCGGGCGTCCTCCAGCAGCGTCGCCGCCTCGCCCGGGCCCATCGGGGCGATGCCGTCGGTGGCCCGTCGGTGGTCGTACTCGTGCAGCACGTCGGAGACGACGATCAGCTCGGCGTGCCGGTCGCCGCCGCGGACCAGCGCGCCGGCCGGCAACTCGTCGAGGTATGCCCGGACCAGCGGATGGTGACGCGGCCGTACGTCCCCCTTCGCGCCCTGGGCCGTCCAGATCCGGCCCCCCACGGTCAGGTGCGCGACGGTGTCCGGGGTCGGCAGCCGGTGGATCTCCCGCAGTAGCCGGCTCTCCGGCTCGACGGTGCGGGGAGCGGTGGGACCGTCGGGCCGGCTGCGCCGGTACATCTCCGCCACCACCTGGGCCGGCACCCGCGGCCAGGTGGACACCTCGCCGGTCACTTTGTCGACCACGGTGGTCGGCAGGTCGCCGGGGAGCGCCCGCTCCCGGGTGGCCACAGTGGACACGATGACGTACCCGAGGTCGAATTCGTCGACCGTCGGCGTGCACTCGTACCCGAGGCGCAGCGAATCCCGGTGGGCCCAGGCGGCCGCCAGCTGCTCGGCTTGTTGACGGTCGATCACGCACCGAAACTACCGGACTACGCGGATCGGTGGCGGCCGGTATGGTTCGCCCTACCGAGGGTGACGGGAGGAACGGCGGTGAGCGAACGCGTGGACCGGGACGCCAATCGCGAGCTACGGGCCCGATTCGACGACGTGTACGGCCAGTACCAGCAGCTCAGGTCCAACCTGGACGATCTGCGGAGGCGGCTCGCCGAGCTGCGGGTGACCCGGCGTTCGGCCGACGGGCAGGTCAGCGCGACCGTCGGCGCCCGGGGCGAGCTGGTCGCGATCGAGCTGGACCCGGCCATCTACCGGGACCGGGACGCCGAGGCGCTGAGCCGGAAGATCACCGAGACGGTCCACGCCGCCACGGCCGCCGCCACCGAAGCGACCGGCGAGCTGGTGTCCGCCAGCATGCCGACCGGCTCGGGGTCGGCGGAGTTCCTGCGTACCGGGGATTACGGCGCCCTGCTCGGCCGCGCCGATGCCATGCTGGGTCGGGGCGAGGGGTCGCGATGACCGACGAGCAGCTCTGGCTCGATCCGGCCCGGGCCCGCTGGGGCGGCGCCGACCTGGCCCTCGCCGGTGCGGCGGTGACCGCCCGTCGTGTGGCGGAGGGCGGCGAGATCGAGGCCGCCAGCGGTGCCCGGCCGTGGGGCCGCGACGACATCGGGGCCGCGTTCGAGCGCAGCTACCGCGACATCGAGCAGACCGTGCTGCGGGCCTGGACGGGCGTCGGGCACCGACTCACCGAGCTGGGTAGCGACGTCGTCAGTGCGGTCGACGCGAGCGTGCAGACCGACGGGGCGAGCGCTGCCCGGCTCGGCCGGGCCGCCGACCAGGGCTGACGGCGGGGCGATCCGGATGAGCGTGCTGCCCAGCCCGATTCCGCACCCACTGGACCACGCACCCTGGGACGTGCCCGGCTGGATCTACGAGGCCCTCGACTGGGCGATCGGCGTGCAGTGGCCCGAGGGGAACGAGCGGGCCGTCTGGGACGTCGCCGACCGGTGGTACGACGTCGCCGCCATGCTTGCCGGCCCGCACACCGACGCCGCCGCGGCCGCCGCCGAGATACGCGGCGGATACGGCGGCGTCGGCATGGTCGACGCGGCGTTCGAGGCCGCCTGGCGGGGGCTCGCCGAGGGCGACGACGCACCGCTGCCGGTGCTGCTCGCCGTCACCTCCGACCTGGGCCGGCTGGTCGAGGAGTGCGGCTGCGACATCGAGGGCGCCAAGCTGGAAGTCTGGATCGAGCTGGGCATCCTGGTCATCGAGCTGCTCTCGGTGGCGGTGGCGGCGCTGCTCACCGCCGGTGCCGCCACCCCGGCAGCGGGCGCGGCGATCACGGCGACCCGGCTGCTGATCCAGCAGATCGTCAAACGGTTGATGGGCCAGCTGGCCAGCAAGTCCCTCCGGCACGGGCTCAAGGAGGCCGGCGAACGGGCCGCCAAGGAGGTCGCGAAGGGCGGCGTGCGCGGGCTCGCCACCCGAGCCGCCCGTGGCGGGCTGGAGGAGGCAGGGGAGGAGGCCGGGGTCAGCCTCGCCACCCAGGCGTACCAGAACTCCACCGGGCGCGCCCACGGCGTGGACCTGACCGATCTCGGCGCGTCGGCGGTCGGTGGGCTCGCCGGTGGGGCGGTCGCGCCGCTGGCCGGCCTGGGCCGGCACGCGACCGGACGCGCGGCCCGGGTGGGCGAGCACCTGGGTCGCGAGATGACCGGCGAGGTGCTCGCCGAGAGCGCCGCCAGCGTCGCCACCGGCCAGGGCCTGACCTCGATGGAGGACGCGGTGCGCGCCGCCGCCTCCGGCGCCACCGGTTCGGCGACGGGGCAGGCGGACCGCGCGTTGCACGCCCGGCTCGACGCGCAGGCCGCTGCCCTCGCGGGTGCCTCGCTCGCCGGACCGTCCGTGCCCGCTTCGTCCCCGGTCGTTTCTGCCGAGGTGGTCTCTTCCGCGATGGCCTCTTCCGCGGTGGCTTCGGGTGGGGTGGTGCCCTCATCGGTGGTCCCGGCGCAGGCCTCGGCGGCGGTCGCCGGGATGGACGGGATCGCGTCGCAGGTGCCGGTGGTCCCCGATCATGGGCCGCCGCCGCCGCCGCCGCCGCCGCCGCCGCCGCCGCCGCCGCCGCCGCCGCCGCCGCCGCCGCCGCCGCCGCCGCCGCCGCCGCCGCCGCCGGTGGTGGTGCCCGGTCACGGGCCGTCGCCGCACGGTGGGGAGCCGCCGTACTCGGGCGTCGGTGCGCCGCACGCAGTCGACCTGCCGCAATCGACGGCGTCGGACCTGAACGGGTCGTCGCCACTGACCGTCGTCGGTCTGTCCGAGGTCGAGGACGGGCCCGGCCATCCGCTGCCCCCACCCGAGGCCGGGCCGTCATCGGAGGAGCCGGGCAATCGTGCCGGGCCGCCTCCGGCCGATCGACCGGGCGCAGCGGCCGATCCCACGCTCTCCTCGGTCGCCGCGCCCGTGGCCGGCACCCTCGATCCGACCAGCGGGCCGACTGCCGGTGTCGCCCCGGCCAGCCCGCACGCCACCATCCCGGGCACGGTCGGGCCGACCGCTCCCGTTCCGCCGCTGGTCACGTCGACCGGCCCGGCGGTCGGCGCGCCGCCCGGCGTCGTGACCACGCCAGGTGCGCCGGTGGCCGGCGCCTGGGGCACAACGGCCACCCGTCCGTTGGTGGGTCGATCCGCCCTCCCGACGCGGGACGCGTCCGCGCCGGTCCGCGTACCCCCGCATCCCGCTCGCGGTCGGGCGTCGATCCCGGCCGACGTGGCGGCGTCCGACGATCCGTCGCCGATCGACCCGGAGAGCAGCGACTGGTACGCGGCCCGCTGGGCCGCCGAGGCGGACGCCGTCGAGCGGCGGCGCTACCAGGGCTACTACGAGTCCCAGCGGACCGGGTTCGAGAACAACCGCCGGCAGGCCGAGGCCGATCGACTGCGCACCCGCGCCGCCGAGCACGACCGTCGGGCCGCCGAGTACGCCAGCTACGCCCGGCAGTTGCGCCACGCCGGGCACCCGCGCTGGGCCGACGGCTGGCAGCGGACCGCGTACGACGAGATGCGCGCGTACTCCGAGTGCCACGACCTGGCCGACGCGGTGCTGGCCGGCACCACGGCACCGCAGGTCGTGGACATCGGTGCGACCCACTTCCGGCAGGCCAACGAGGACGTGGGCGCACTCGCCCTCGGTGCGGTGGAGACCGCCGACCGGTCGGTGCTCACCGGTGACGACGTGCCGCCGCCAATCGACGACTCCCGGCCGTACGGGCGGCCCGGTGGGCTCCGTCCGCCGCTGGCCCTGCACCAGGTCGACGTCGAACGGCAGATGCCCCGCGATCCGGACGGCACCGTCACCCGCACCGCCGACCCCCGCCGGGGCGGCTGGTTCCGGCTCCTGAACGACGGCGGTCCCCGAGCCGACGCCACCCGGGGCATCAACTGCCTGGACTGCACCCTGTCGCTGTTCGAGACATGGGTGCACGGGCGACCGCGGGTGTCGGCGCCGCGAACCTTCGACGGCTACCTCGACGGTGACACCCGGCGCCCGATCCGGGGTGAGGCGGGCGGCCCGGGCCGGGTCGAGGACGTCACCGGCGGCCGCTTCCAGCAGCTCCTCGCCCCGACCACCGGCCAACGGCCACACCCGGACCAGGCACGACGGACCGCCGAACGCGGTTACACCAACCTGCGCGACCAACTGCTGCTCGGAGGCCACGGCAGCTACGCGTTCCTGGTCACCGAGTGGGCGCACGGCGGCTCGCACGCCTGGGTGGCGCTCAACCAGAACGGCACGGTGCTCTACGTCGACCCCCAGACCGGCCTCGTTCGGGACCGGCCGTTGTACCCGGACGTGGTCGGCATCGACGCGCTGGTGCTGGGCGGCGACGGCCAGCCGATGCCGCTCGGCGGGCTGCCCCGGGGCCGGTTCAGCGAGCGCCCCGACCTGCCGGACCACCCGCCGGCGCGCGACGACGGCGGCCACGGCGACCCGTACATCAACCGCATGTACCTGCTGCTGGACGGCCCGGGCTCCGCTGATCCGACCTTGCCGTCACCGGACGGCGAACCTGCCGATGCTTCCTCCGCAGCTGTTCCGGACGGATCGACGACCTGGGCCGGCCCCGCCCGGACCGTCTCGCTGGCCGGCAGTCTGGACGAGGTGTTTGCCGCCGGCGTGAGTCCCGCTGAGTTCGCGGCAGCTGTGGACCCGCCGGCCCTCCGCCGGTTGGTGGCGGAGCTGGACGAGGCCTCGGCCCGCGACGTGGCGCGGCTGTTCAACGACGCCCGGGTCCGCGACATGCTCGACCGCGCTGGACTAGAGCCGCCGCTGGCCGAGTCCCTGGTCCGGCAGCTGGTGCGGCAGCCCGGTCTGGCGCGGATGGTCCTGGCCACACCCGAACTGGCGAACTCGCTGACGGCCCGCCCGCTGACCCTTCAGCATCTGGCAGGTAATCAGCAGGCGATTGACGTCCTGGCAGAGGTGCTCGACGACGTGGACCGGCAGGAGGCGGCGGGAACGGGGGGCAGAGCCGCCATCGAGGTGAACCAACCCGAGCCGACGCCTCTCACGGACCAGCAGCGGCAGGTCAGCACGAGCATCCAGTTGCCAGACGATCCTCCGACGCAAGCGGGATTCGACAGGTGTCGAGCGGTCGACATGTCCTATCGGGAGCACTACCTCGACAACCTCTACGCGGCAGCGGCGGTCGCTCAGGCGGAGCTGAATCAGTTGGCGGAAGCCCTTGCCCACGTTGATGGTCGTCCGGTGGGGCAGCCCGGATGGCGTCTCGAACCCAAGGACCGCACCCGGGCCCAGGACAAGGTTGACAAATACCAGGGCGATGCGTCCAAGTTGCTCGATCTGGCCGCCGCGAAGGTTGAGTTTCGCTGCCTCGACGATCTCTACGCGGCGCTCGCTCGGGTACGGGACCATCCTTCTGTCGTGATCGTGGGCTGCGACGACCGCTTCATCTCGCCCATGAACAGTGGCTACCGGGACGTCCAACTCGTGCTGCAGATGGGAAATGGGCATCTGGCTGAGTTCCGTCTGCACCTGGCAGCCCTCGACGCTGTCGCTGTTTGGGAACATGTGCTCTATGAGGTGCGACGTGACCTGGAAGCACTCGCTCGTGCGGCGGACCGACCCTTGACGTGGCGTGAGCAGGCGATAGCGATCGGAATCCGCGGGCAGCAGCAACGGCTGTTCTGGCAGGCGCTGCAATCAACCGTCGAGGGGACCGGCTGATGTCCGGAGAGCTCCTACTTCCCTCCTACTACCTCTACTACCAATCCCCTGTGAAGATCGTTCAAACTCCTGACGGCGGCGCCAGAGTGTGGCGGGTCTCCATCGAGACGGGTGGTTGGCAGGAGCGGAACGATTTCTTTGTGGAGATCACACTTGGCGTCGGGGGAGAAATTTTCCGCCGCACCCCCGAGGACTTCGTGCAGGAGGTGGAGCGCTTCCGTTCCCACTATCTCGATGGTGAAGGCCCGATCTTCGCCCTCTACGAGACGGTGCAGGCGATCAAGGATGTGGCGAAGGCGGAAGGGCGTCACCTGACGGCTAAAGAGCAGGCTCTCATCCGAGGGATCCGGCAGCGGACGTTCGTGATGTTCGAGGAGCAGCTGCGTGCCGCCGGCGATCCTGGCGCGGATCCACACCTGGCTGAGGGCTAGGCAACTTGTCGTTGCCGTACTGCCTTGCTCAACCTCGACGACGGCGAGGCAATCGAGGTTGCGGTTCCCGTCGCGGATCGACGAGGGTCGCCGTATGGCTGACTCCCTCGCCGACCCCGGCGCCGCAGCGAACACCGCCGATACCGAGCCGACCAGGACCTCCAGCTGGTTGGGCAGGTTCGCCCGCCCGGACGGCGACCCCAGCTCCATCAGCAGTCTGGTCGACGAGCGGAGCGTCCTCGTCGAGTTCCTGCGCGACCAGCGTCTGACGTTTCAGCTGAAGTGCGACGGTCTGGATGCCGAACAGCTGGCCCGGCGGCCGGTGCCCCCGTCGACGATGTCGCTGCTCGGTCTGATCCGGCACCTGGCCGAGGTGGAGCGCGGGTGGTTCCGGCGGACGATGGCCGGCCAGGACGCGCCCAGGCTCTACTGTTCGGACGACGATCCCGACGGTGACTTCGACGGTGCGGTGGCGGATCCGGAGGTGGTCGCGGAGGCGTGGCATGCCTGGCGGGCCGAGGTGGAGTTCGCGGAGCGGTTCGTCGAGGCGGCGGATCTCGGGGTGCAGGGGCGGCAGCGAAAGGGCAACATCATCGTGCTGCGTGAGCTGCTGGTGCACATGATTGAGGAGTACGCGCGGCACAACGGTCACGCTGACCTGTTCCGCGAGCGGATCGACGGCCGGGTGGGTCAGTGAGCGGCAGCGGAGTTCCGCTCGCCGTGGGTGTCGCCGTCTCCTAATACCATCGGGGGATGGCAGCAGACCCGGGGGCGGAGAAGGGCCGGTCCAATGCCTGGGCCTGGCCGGTCGGCATCCTGCTCGGCCTGGTGATCGGCATCCCCTCGTTCGGCTCGGCGGGCGGGGTCGCCTTCGGCGTTGCCATCGGCATCGCCTTCGCGATCGCCTTCGGTGCGACGAGGAAACCTGCCGAGGGGCACACCGGCGGTGACCAGGAGGGCAACGCCGCTGGGGACGACGCCGGCGGCCAGCGCCAACCGTGATCGACGCCGGATCGGGGATATCGCGGCATCGGGGGCGGTGGGACAGCCCGATGTCGCCGATGTCGAGTGGGTCATCGCGCGAGGCGGCGCCGACCGTGCAGCGAGAGGCCGCGGTGGAGGCCGCGGTGGCCGTACAGGAGGAGTTGCGGCCGCTGGTCGATCTGGTCGGGCCGGGGCCGACCGCGCCCGCGACGGTGGCCGGCCTGGACGTCGCGTACGCGAAGAGCGGCGACCTTCTCGCGGCGGCCGTGACCGTGCTGGACGCCCGGACGCTGGCCGTGGTGGACTCCGCGGTCAGCGTGGGCCGGCCCGCGTTCGGCTACGTCCCGGGATTGTTCGCCTTCCGTGAGCTTCCCGCGCTCCTCGCCGCACTGGACCGGCTGACCACCCGACCGGCCCTGCTGGTCTGCGACGGGCACGGGCTGGCCCATCCGCGCCGGTTCGGGCTCGCCTGTCATCTCGGGGTGGTGACCGGCCTGCCCACGATCGGGGTGGGGAAGACCCCGCTGGTCGGCGAGTGGGTTCCGCCGCCCGCCGAGCGGGGTGCCTGGTCGCCGTTGCGCGACGGGGACGACGTCGTCGGCCGGGTGCTGCGGACCCAGGCCGGGGTGAAGCCGGTCTTCGTCAGCGTCGGGCACCGGATGAGCCTGGCCAACGCCACCGCCCAGGTGCTCGCGCTGAGCCCCCGCTACCGGTTGCCGGAGACGACCCGGACCGCCGACCGGCTCTGCCGGGACGCCCTCGCCGGGGCGGGCTGACCGGCAGCGGCCCCGACAGCGGGCGGCTCCCGCGGCAGGTCGGCGGGCCGGGGTCGCAAACCGTAACGCCGCACACATGCCTGCCGCTCTATGACAGGTGGTGGGGGTGGCCCGGTAGTAGCCTGACCCGCGGACCCCACCCGGGGAGGAACGGTGAGGTGATCATGACGGTACGTCGGCGCGCGGCGCGTCTCGCGACGGTCTGCGGTCTGGTGGGCGGCCTGGTGATGCTCGGTGCGTCACCGGCGCTGGCCGACGGCGACTCCGTCCGGGTCGGTGCCGCCAGCAGCTTCGCCGCCGGTGGCTCCCCGCAGGGGGTGAACATCGCCGTGCGCAAGCGCTCCGACGGCTGTGTCCTGCTGCGTACCGCCCTGGGTCTGCGCCTTTCGGGTGTTCAGGCGGACCAGGTGACGGTGCAGGTCAACGCGGGCGGGCACTGGTTCCCGGTGCCCCTCTCCGGCGGTGACGGCAGCGTGGTGACCGGGCAGACCTCCCCGGCGAAGCCGACCCTGTGCAAGGGCAAGGGCATCACCGTGCGGTACCGGGTGGCATTCGCCGCTGGGGCGCCGGCCGGTCGGCTCGCGGTGACCGGCGTGGCCCTCAGCGCGGCCGGTCAGGAGTTGGGACGGGGTTCCGACTCGTCGAAGGTGACGAGCCGGGTCTCCGCGTCGCCCACCCCGACGCCGTCGAAGAAGCCGTCGCCCACCCCGAGCGTCACCACCGAGGCCGTCCCGGTGAACGAGGCCGCGCTGGGCGACGCGTCCACCGCACCCGACACCACGGCGACCGCGGCGGAATCGTCCGGCGGTTCGCCGATCATGTTCTTCGGCATCGCGATGGTGGCGGTCGGGCTGCTGCTCATCGTGCTGCTGTTCCGTCGCTCCCGTCAGGACCGGAAGCCGAGCGACGAGCTGTCCGGGCCGTTGCCGGGCAACCCCGGTGGCACCACCTACCGCTCCGGGGGTGGGTCGCCGGCCGCGCCGCCCGGTCAGCCTGGCCCGGTGTACGGGCAGCAGCCGCCGTCCGGCGGCTACGGGGCGGTGCCCACCCCCCGGCCCACGACCGGCGGGGTCTACGGTGCCCCGGCCGCGCCGGCATCGCCGCCCGACGCGACGCAGGCCATGCCGGGTACTCCGGGGGGTCGTCCTGGGCCCGACGACCCGCCCGCCGCCGCCGGCGGCGACCACACCGTGTTCATGCCCCGGCTCCCCGGCTGACCGGGGCCCGCCCTGGACGCTCCGATACGCTCAGGTTCGGTGGAACCTGCGGCCAAGGAGCGGAACCTGTGTCTGATCTGTCCCAGATCGTGAAGGCGTACGACGTCCGAGGGACGGTGCCGGACCAGTGGGACGAACGGGTCGCCGAAGCCCTCGGAGCCGCATTCACCCAGCTGCTCAACAGCACCGACGAGCCGGGCGACGCCGTCGTCATCGGGTACGACATGCGGGCCACCTCTCCCGGGCTGGCCGCCGCCTTCGCCGCCGGTGTCCGTGCCGAGGGACGCTCGGTGATCGAGATCGGGCTCGCCTCCACCGACCTGCTCTACTTCGCGTCCGGCTCGCTCGACCTGCCCGGTGCGATGTTCACCGCCAGCCACAACCCGGCGCAGTACAACGGCATCAAGATGTGCCGCTCCGGTGCCCGGCCGATCGGCCAGGACAGCGGTCTGGCGGAGATCCGTGACCGGGCCCAGGCCCTGCTGGCCTCCGGCGAGGCCCGCCCGGTCGGCGACCCGGTCCGGCCGGCCGAGCGGCGTGACCTGCTGCCGGACTACGCCGACTACCTGCGCAAGCTGGTCGACCTCTCCGGCATCCGGCCACTGAAGGTGGTCGTCGACGCCGGGAACGGGATGGGTGGGTTCACCGTCCCGACGGTGCTCGGCGACGCCGCCCTGGCGGCCCTGCCGCTGGAGATCGTGCCGCTCTACTTCGAGCTGGACGGCACCTTCCCCAACCATGAGGCCAACCCACTGGACCCGGCGAACCTGGTCGACCTCCAGCGGGCCGTGGTCGAGCACGGGGCCGAGATCGGGCTGGCCTTCGACGGCGACGCCGACCGGTGCTTCGTGGTGGACGAGCGCGGTGAGCCGGTCTCTCCGTCGGCGATCACCGCCCTGGTCGCGGCGCGTGAGCTGGCCAAGCACCCCGGTTCCACGGTGATCCACGGCGTGATCACCTCCAAGGCGGTGCCGGAGATCATCCGGGAGCACGGTGGGGAGCCGGTGGTCGCCCGGGTCGGGCACTCCTTCATCAAGGCGGAGATGGCCCGCACCAACGCGGTCTTCGGTGGCGAACACTCCGCGCACTACTACTTCCGGGACTTCTGGTTCGCCGACACGGGGATGCTCGCCGCGATGCACACGCTGGCCGCGCTCGGCGAGCAGTCGTTGCCGCTGTCCGTACTGGCCGGCGAGTACGAGCGCTACGTCGCCTCCGGTGAGATCAACTCGACGGTGGTCGACCAGGCGGCGGCGGTGGCCGAGGTGCGTGCCGCGTACCCCGAGGCCGTGGCAGACGAGATGGACGGTCTCACCCTGCGTTTCCCCGACGGCGCCTGGTTCAACCTGCGAGCGTCCAACACGGAGCCGCTGCTGCGGCTCAACGTCGAGGCGCCCACCCGTGAGCGGATGGTCTCGCTCCGGGACGAGGTGCTGGGCCGGGTTCGCCGATAAGATCGCCTGCGCCGGTCGGCACCGCCGCCGGTCAAGCCGCACACGTGGAAGGAGCCGTGCCATGGCCCTGGATCCGCAGTTGCTCGAGATCCTCGCCTGTCCGGACACGCACCACGCCCCGCTCACCTACGACGCCGAGGCGCAGACGCTGACCTGCACGGAGTGCGGCCGGATCTTCGAGGTCCGCGACGACGTGCCGGTGCTGCTGCTCGACGAGGCGCGCGGCGGCCCCGGGCAGCCGTCATGATCGACGGTACGGCCGGGGTCAGCGGACGTCGCGACGCTGACGAGGCCCTGCTGGACAGCCCCGAGGCACTGGCCGAGCACGACCCGGGCGGCATGCTCCGGCACACCGCCTCGGCCGGCGCGCAGGTCCGTGAGTCGGCCGCACTGGCCGCCGAGGCGAACCTCGCGGTGCTCGCCGACGACGGGCGGCCCCGGGCCGTGGTGATCGCCGGCATCGGCACCGCCGGGCGTACCGGGGACGTGCTCGCCACGGTCGCCGGGCCGCGCTGCCCGGTCCCGGTCATCGCGCACCGCAGCGCCGGCGTACCCGGTTGGGTTGGCGCGGCCGACGTGGTCATCGCGGTGAGCGCGTCCGGTCGCAGCCCGGAGGCGCTGGGCGCCGCCGAGGCGGCACACCGGCGTGGTGCCCGGCTGGTCGCGGTGGGTGCCCCCGACTCGCAGTTGCAGTCGGTCGCCGAGCGGGCCCGGGCGCCGTTCATCCCGGTGCCCCGGCGCGCCCCGGCCCGGGCCAGCCTGTGGGCGCTCACCGTGCCGGTCCTGCTCGCCGCCCGTTCCCTCGGGCTGGTGAAGGTCAACGAGGCGGACCTGGCGGAGACGGCGGCCCGGCTCGACGCGGACGCCGACCGCTGCCGGTCCACCGCCGAGTCCTTCGTCAACCCGGCGAAGTCACTGGCCCTGGGCCTGGCCGGCTCGGTCCCGATCGTCTGGGGTTCGTCCCCGCTGGCCACCGTGGCCGCCCGCCGGTTCGGCGACACCCTGTCGGCCAACGCCCGCTACCCGGTGGTCACCGGGGCGCTCGGCGAGGCCGGCCGGGGTCGGGTCGGGCTGCTGGACGGTGTCTTCGGCGGCCTGGCCGAGGGGGAGCGGGACATCTTCGCCGACCCGGCGGAGGACGACGGCGAGGGGACCCGGCTGCGGCTGGTGCTGCTGCGCGACGGCGGGCTCAACGCCGAGGACGACACGGACGAGCCGCTGGCCGTCGAGGAGCGCCGCGCCGACGCGGTGCAGACCCTCGCCGAGCGCCGCGGTGTGCGGTGCGACGTGGTGACCGCCGAGGGTGGGTCGGCGCTGGAGCGGCTGGCCTCGCTGATCGCCGTACCGGACTTCGCCTCGATCTACCTTGCCCTGGCCCACGGGCTGGACCCGATGGCGGTACCCGCCATCACCGAAATGAAGGAGCTGTCGAACCAGTGAACGGACGTAGGGGGCGGCGCGGCATGCGCGGACCGGTCGGCTTCGTGCGGCGAAGCGGAGCGGTGGCATGAGCGCCAACGGTGGGACGAAGGCGATTGTCGCCGCCCTGCTGGCCAACATCGGCATCGCCGTCACCAAGTTCATCGCGTTCCTGCTCTCCGGTTCGTCGTCGATGCTGGCCGAGTCGATCCACTCGGTCGCCGACTCCGGCAACCAGGGCCTGCTGCTGCTCGGTGGCAAGCGCGCCAAGCGGGAGGCGACCCCGCAGCACCCGTTCGGGTACGGCCGGGAGCGCTACATCTACGCGTTCATCGTGTCGATCGTGCTGTTCAGCGTCGGTGGCCTGTTCGCCCTTTACGAGGCGTACCACAAGTGGGACCACAAGGAGGGCATCAAGTCCTGGCACTGGTTGCCGGTGGTCGTGCTGGTGGCAGCGATCATCATGGAGTCGTTCTCCTTCCGGACCGCCATCAAGGAGTCCAACCACATCCGGGGCAACCAGTCCTGGGTGCACTTCATCCGCCGGGCCAAGGCGCCCGAGCTGCCGGTGGTGCTGCTGGAGGACTTCGGCGCGCTGGTCGGTCTGGTGTTCGCGCTGTTCGGCGTCGGCATGACGCTGATCACCGGCAACGGCCGCTGGGACGCGGCCGGCACCGCCATGATCGGCATCCTGCTGGTGACCATCGCCATCGTGCTGGCCATCGAGACCAAGAGTTTGCTGCTCGGTGAGGGCGCCGAGTCCACCGAGGTGGCCGCCATCGAGCGCGCGATCACCGACGGCCCCGAAGTGGAGCGGATCATCCACATGAAGACGCTCTACCTGGGCCCGGAGGAGCTGATGGTGGCCGCGAAGATCGGGGTGCCGGCCTGCGAGAGCGCCGAGGAGTTGGCCCGGGGCATCAACGCCGTGGAGGCCCGGATCCGTGTGGCCGTGCCGATCGCCCGGGTGATCTACCTGGAGCCGGACATCTACAGCGCCGCCGCCGCCGAGGCCGGCACGGGTGCCGCCGCCAACACCGCCGTACCCCAACCGCAGGACGCGTCGGGCGAGGCGGCCGGGCGGCCCGGGGGCTGACGGGTGGAGCTGCTGTACGGACCGATCCGGGACTACGCCTGGGGATCCCGCTCGGCCATCGCGATGCTGCAGGGGCGGCCGGTGCCGAGTGCCGGCCCGGAGGCTGAGCTGTGGCTGGGCGCCCACCCGGGCGCCCCGGCCAGCGTGCAGCGGGCCGGTCTGCGGGTGAGCCTCTGCGACCTGGTGCGCGACGAGCCGGGGAAGTGGCTCGGCCAGCGGGTGTCCGACCGGTTCGGCACCCGGCTGCCGTTCCTGCTCAAGGTGCTCGCCGCCGACGCTCCGCTGAGCCTGCAGGCCCACCCGGACGCCGAACAGGCCCGGGTGGGCTACGCGGCGGAGGCGGGGCGGCCGCCGGGGGAGCGCAACTACTCCGACCCGCACCACAAGCCTGAGCTGCTGGTGGCGCTCACCCCGTTCGAGGCGCTGTGCGGCTTCCGGGACCCGACGGAGTCGGCCGAGGCGCTGGCCGCGTTCGGCGTACCGGCGTTGGCGCCGGTGGTCGCCGCGTTGCGGACGGGGCCGGTGGGGCTGCGCACTGCGGTGCAGTCGCTGCTCGCCTGGCCGGTGGCGGAGCGCGACGAGTTGCTGGGCTCGGTGCTGGCGGCGCCGGCCGACGGCCCGGACGCGGAGCTGGCCCGCCGCCTGGCTACGGCCTACCCCGGGGATCCGGGGGTGCTGGTCGCGCTGCTGCTGCACCACGTGCGCCTGGGGCCGGGGGAGGCGATCTGGATGCCCGCTGGCAATCTGCACGCCTACCTGAGGGGCTGCGGGGTGGAGATCATGGCGGCCAGCGACAACGTGCTGCGCGGCGGGCTGACCCCGAAGCGGATCGACGCCGACGAACTGCTGCGGGTGCTGCGCTTCGAGGTGCTGGAGGATCCGGTACGGAACGCGCAGCCGGTCGGCCCCGGGGTGGACTGCTGGCCGGTGCCGGTGGACGACTTCGCGCTGCACCGGGTGCGGGTCGGCGCGGCCGTGCCCTCGGTCACGCTGCCGCTGCCCGGTCCCCGGGTGGTGCTCTGCGGGGCCGGCTCGGTCACCGTGGACGACGGAGCCGGCGCGGTGACGCTCGTGTCGGGCCAGGCCGCGATCGGCATGGCGACCGGAGAGCCGCTGCGGATCAGCGGTGACGGTGAGGCGTACGTGGCGACGGCGGGACTGGGCTGACGCGCTCACCACCACGGCACAAGTCCGACTTTCCCGGAATAGCTTGACGCTGCCCTGCCTGAGTGTGAGTCTATGAGTACGCAGCGTTATCGCGACGACGGTCCGAGAACGTGCGGGGAACCAAACCGGGGGGATGCACGGGGCGGGCGGTAGTGGACGGAGTCTCTGTCCATCACCGACCGCCCCGTGCGCTGTCCGCCGACCGTCCCCGGGTGCCCGTCGCCGACGCGCGTAAGGTGGAGGGTCGGCGCAGACATCGTTCGACAGGAGCTTTCATGACCAGCACCCTCCCGGCGTCCGCCAGCGGTACGCCGTCCGAGGCCCGGCCGAGCACGCTCGCCGAGGGCGACTTCAAGGTGGCGGATCTGTCGCTCGCCGAGTTCGGGCGTAAGGAGATCCAGCTCGCCGAGCACGAGATGCCCGGCCTGATGTCGATCCGCCGGGAGTTCGCCGAGGCGCAGCCGCTCGCCGGCGCGCGGATCACCGGCTCCCTGCACATGACCATCCAGACCGCCGTCCTGATCGAGACGCTGGTCGCCCTCGGGGCGCAGGTGCGCTGGGCATCCTGCAACATCTTCTCCACGCAGGACCACGCCGCCGCCGCGATCGTCGTCGGCCCGAACGGCACCCCCGACGCCCCCGCCGGTGTCCCGGTCTACGCCTGGAAGGGCGAGACCCTCCCGGAGTACTGGTGGTGCACCGAGCAGGTGCTCGCCTGGCCGGACGGGCAGGGCCCGAACATGATCCTCGACGACGGCGGCGACGCCACCCTGCTGGTGCACAAGGGCGCCGAGTTCGAGAAGGCCGGGGTCGTTCCGCCGGTCGAGTCCGCGGACTCCGAGGAGTACGCGGTCATCCTCGAGCTGCTGCACCGCTCGCTCGGCGAGGACAACCAGCGCTGGACGCGGATCGCCGCCGGCATCAAGGGCGTCACCGAGGAGACCACCACCGGCGTGCACCGGCTCTACGAGATGCACCGGGCCGGCACGCTGCTCTTCCCGGCCATCAACGTCAACGACTCGGTGACCAAGAGCAAGTTCGACAACAAGTACGGCTGCCGGCACTCCCTGATCGACGGCATCAACCGGGCCACCGACGTGCTGATCGGCGGCAAGATGGCTGTCGTGATGGGCTACGGCGACGTGGGCAAGGGCTGCGCCGAGTCGCTGCGCGGCCAGGGCGCCCGGGTCGTGGTGACCGAGGTCGACCCGATCTGCGCGCTCCAGGCGGCGATGGACGGCTACCAGGTGGCCACTCTGGACGACGTGGTCGAGCAGGCGGACATCTTCATCACCGCCACCGGTTGCTTCAACGTCATCACGAACGAGCACATGGCCCGGATGAAGCACCAGGCCATCGTGGGCAACATCGGCCACTTCGACAACGAGATCGACATGGCCGGCCTGGCCAAGCGCTCCGACGTCGAGCGGGTCAACATCAAGCCCCAGGTGGACCTGTGGCGGTTCGCCGACGGGCACGCCATCATCGTGCTCTCCGAGGGTCGCCTGCTGAACCTGGGCAACGCCACCGGGCACCCGAGCTTCGTGATGTCGAACTCGTTCGCCAACCAGACGATCGCGCAGATCGAGCTGTTCACCAAGACCGAGGAATACCCGATCGGCGTCTACGTGCTGCCCAAGCACCTGGACGAGAAGGTGGCCCGGCTGCACCTGGGCGCGCTCGGCGCCAAGCTGAGCACGCTGACCAAGGAGCAGGCCGCCTACCTGGGCGTCTCTCCCGAGGGCCCGTTCAAGCCGGACCACTACCGCTACTGATCGACGCTTCCGTACCGGGTCGGCTGCTCTCGCGGCCGGCCCGGTTCGTCGTCTCCGCACCCGGTGTGGGCGGGCGGAGCCGGACCGCCGGGGTCAGCCCGAGCGGCGGCGGGTGGGTCGGAACCAGGTCCAGACGCACCAGGCCAGCCAGCCGAGCGAGACGGCGGTGGCCAGTGGCCGCAGACGCAGCGCGCTGAGAAGCAGCACCACCGCCAGGACCGTCAGCCATGGCAGGAATCCCTTCACGGCGGAGATCCTTCCACAGCGGGCATCGCGCCGGCCGATCGTCGACCGGCGCAGGGCCGGGTGAGCGTGTCAAGAACGACTTGACGAGGCCTCTGAACTGGAGGAAGGTATGGCTGCCCTAAGTTAGCTGAGCCGTACCTAACGAATCTCGGAGCTCGGATGTTCGCCACCTACCTGATCGGCCTGCGGGAAGGTCTGGAAGCGACCCTGGTGGTCAGCATCCTGGTCGCTTTCCTGGTCAAGTCGCAGCGCCGGGACCGGTTGCCCCAGGTCTGGGCGGGCGTCGGCCTGGCCGTGGCGCTCTCGGTGCTCTTCGGCTGGCTGATCGAGTACACCTCGACCTCGCTGCTAGCCCGTTCCGAGGACCGCGAGCTGTTCGAGGCGATCACCTCCGTGGCCGCCGTGGTCTTCGTCACCTGGATGATCTTCTGGATGCGCCGGGCGGCCCGCACCATCGCCGGCGAACTGCGCGGCAAGCTCACCGAGGCGCTGGCCGTCGGGTCCCTCGCGGTCGCCGGGATGGCCTTCCTCGCGGTGATCCGGGAGGGCCTGGAGACCGCGCTGATCTTCTACTCCGCTGCCCAGGGTGCGGCCGGCGACAGCGGGCCGCTACTGGCGCTCGTCGGCGGCATCGCCACCGCCGTGGCACTCGGCGTGCTGCTCTACGCGACCGCTCTGCGGATCAACCTCAGCAAGTTCTTCACCTGGACCGGCGCGCTGCTGATCCTCGTCGCCGCCGGCATCCTCAAGTACGGCGTGCACGACTTCCAGGAGGCCGGGGTCCTGCCCGGCCTGAACGATCTGGCCTTCGACATCACCACCGCGCTCGACCCCAGCACCTGGTACGCCGCGCTGCTCGCCGGGATGTTCAACGTGACCCCCGCGCCCACCGTGCTGGAGACGATCGCCTGGATCGGGTACGCCGTGCCGGTCCTCCTGCTCTTCCTGCGCCCGGCCCGCCGTACGCCGGCACCCGTCGCGGCGCCGACCGCGCCGGGGGGCGAAGCGGCCCCGACGACCGGCGCCAGCGACACCGCGACCACCACCACCGTCACCGAGCGCGGGGCCGACACCGGCACCGGGGCCGAGGCGGCGTCCACGCCGCAGCGCGCCTGACCACGAGGAGAGACAGCTCAGATGCGTACCACCCGATTCTTCGCGCTGGCCGCTGCCGGCGTGCTGGCCACGACCGGCGTCGCAGCCTGCTCCGACTCGGAGAAGGGTGACGCGACCGGTGCCGGCGGCCCGATCGTCGTCAAGGCCAGCGACACGGCCTGCGATGTCGGCACCACCGACCTCGGTGCCGGAACCGCCACCTTCAAGATCACCAACTCCGGTGCGAAGGTGACAGAGTTCTACGTGTACGCCTCCGGCGACCGGGTGATGGGCGAGGTGGAGAACATCGCCCCCGGGCTGAGCCGCGAGCTGCACGTGGAGCTGCCGGCCGGCACGTACGAGACGGCCTGCAAGCCGGGGATGAGCGGCAAGGGCATCCGGGGCGCGCTCAAGGTCAGCGGGTCGGCCCAGCCGCTGACCGCCGACGCCGCCCTGGCCGGCGCCACCGACAGCTACCAGCGCTACGTCAAGAGCCAGACCGCGGCACTGCTGGAGAAGACCGAGGAGTTCGTCACCGCGGTCAAGGCCGGCGACGTGGCGAAGTCCAAGGCGCTCTTCCCGGTCGCCCGCACCTACTGGGAGCGGATCGAGCCGGTGGCCGAGATCTTCGGTGACCTCGACCCCAAGATCGACGGCCGCGAGGAGGTCATCGAGGAGGGGATGGAGTTCACCGGCTTCCACCGGATCGAGAAGGACCTCTGGCAGTCCGGCGACATCAGCAAGGACGGCCCGATCGCCGACCGGCTGCTGGTCGACGTCAAGGAGATCGTGGCCAAGGCCAACGCGGAGAAGCTCTCCCCGCTCCAGCTCGCCAACGGTGCGAAGGAACTGCTCGACGAGGTGGCCAGCGGCAAGATCACCGGCGAGGAGGACCGCTATTCGCACACCGACCTGTGGGACTTCGCCGCCAACCTGGAAGGTTCCAAGGCTGCCGTGTCCGCCCTCCGCCCAGCGCTGGAGCAGCGCTCGCCGGAGCTGGTCAAGCAGCTGGACACCGAGTTCACCAACGTCGAGGCGCTGCTCGGCAAGCACCGCGACGGCGACGGGTGGAAGCTGCACACCGCGTTGAGCAAGGCCGAGCTCAAGGAGCTCTCCGACGGCATCAACGCGCTCGCCGAGCCGATCAGCAAGGTCGCCGCAGTCGTCGCCAAGTAACCGGACGCCAGGGAGAGTCGAACCGATGAGCGGGAGCAGGTTGACCCGACGGCGAGCGATCACGCTCGCCGGGGCCGGCGTGGCCGGAGTCGCCGGCGTCGCGGCCGGTGCCGGTGCGCTGATCAACGGCTCCCGTGACCCCGCCGCGGCCAGTGACCACCCGGCGGGGCAGGTGCCGTTCCACGGCGAGCACCAGGCCGGCATCGTCACTCCCGCCCAGGACCGGCTGCACTTCGTCGCCTTCGACGTGATCACGAAGGATCGCGCCCGGCTGGTCGAGCTGCTCCAGGAGTGGACGGCCGCCGCGGCGCGGATGACCGCCGGGCGTGACGCCGGGGTGCTCGGCGCGGTCGGCGGTATGCCGGAGGCCCCGCCGGACGACACGGGTGAGGCGCTCGGCCTGCCCCCGTCGCAGCTCACCCTGACCATCGGCTTCGGGCCGACGCTGTTCCGCGCCGCCGACGGCCGGGACCGGTTCGGCATCGCCGACCGGCGCCCGGCCGCCCTGGCCGAGCTGCCGAAGTTCCCCGGCGACGCGTTGCAGCCGCAGCTCTCCGGCGGTGACCTCTGCGTGCAGGCGTGCGCCAACGACCCCCAGGTGGCGGTGCACGCGATCCGCAACCTGGCCCGGCTCGGCATGGGTGTGGTGAGCGTCCGCTGGTCGCAGCTCGGCTTCGGCCGTACGTCGTCGACCTCGCGGGAGCAGGCCACGGCGCGCAACCTGTTCGGTTTCAAGGACGGCACGGCCAACCTCAAGGCCGAGGAGACCGACCTGCTGCGCGACCAGTTGTGGGTGCAGCCGGGCGACGGGCCGGACTGGATGACCGGCGGCTCGTACCTGGTCACCCGCAAGATCCGGATGCTCGTGGAGACGTGGGACCGGACGTCGCTGGCCGAGCAGGAGGAGATCGTCGGCCGGACGAAGGGCAGCGGCGCCCCGCTGGGCCGCACCGACGAGTTCGACGAGCCGGACTTCGCCGCGCGCGGTGACGACGGTCAGCCGGTGATCGCCGAGCACGCCCACGTGGCGCTGGCGCACCCCAGCCGCAACAACGGCGCGCACCTGCTGCGCCGCGGCTACAACTTCGTCGACGGCTCCGACGGGCTCGGCCGGCTCGACGCGGGCCTGTTCTTCATCGCCTACCAGCGGGATCCGCGCCGGCAGTTCGTGCCGATCCAGACCCAGTTGGCCCGGCACGACGTGATGAACGAGTACCTCCGGCACGTCTCCAGCGGCCTGTTCGCCTGCCCGCCCGGCGTACGCGACGGCGGCGACCACTGGGGCCGGGCACTCTTCGGCTGACGGCCGTCCGGATGGCGACATCGCGACCGGCCGAAGCGGCGGTGGCGTAGGGCGGCACCGAAGGGGGATCATGGGTAGCCCGGTCGGGCTTCATCTGCGCGCCGGGCCCCGCACCACGTGGCGCCGCCGCCGCGGGTCGTGGTGACACGCTTGCCGGCGGCGTGATCCGTTACCGGCTGACGCCGGTCCCACCGAACTGAACGGGGATGCAATATTAATCCCATGAGAGCCCGGGTACTGGTGGTCGACGACGACCCCGCGCTCGCCGAGATGCTCGGCATCGTGCTGCGTAGTGAGGGGTTCATGCCCTCGTTCGTGGCCGATGGTGAGCGGGCGTTGGCGGCGTTCCGCGACAGTCGTCCCGATATCGTCCTGCTCGACCTGATGCTGCCCGGGATGAGCGGCATCGATGTGGCCCGGTCGATCCGAGCCGAGTCCGGCGTGCCCATCGTCATGCTGACCGCCAAGAGCGACACCGTCGACGTGGTGCTCGGCCTCGAGTCCGGCGCCGACGACTACGTGGTCAAGCCGTTCAAGCCCAAGGAGTTGGTCGCCCGGATGCGGGCCCGGCTGCGCCGGGGCGAGGACGTGGCACCGGAGATGCTGACCATCGGGCCGCCCGGCAACCAGATCACCATCGACGTGCCCGCCCACACGGTCAGCCGCAACGGCGAGGAGGTGAAGCTGACCCCGCTGGAGTTCGATCTGCTGGTCGCGCTCGCCCGCAAGCCGCGCCAGGTCTTCACCCGCGAGGTGCTGCTGGAGCAGGTCTGGGGCTACCGGCACGCAGCCGACACCCGGCTGGTCAACGTGCACGTGCAGCGGCTCCGCGCGAAGATCGAGCCCGACCCGGAGCGGCCGGAAATCATCCTCACCGTGCGGGGCGTGGGCTATAAGGCGGGGACCGGATAGCCTGGTCACACTGTGTCAACCTCCCCGCCCCCGCACCCCCAGACGACGGCTGCCCGCCAGCACCACGCCGGCTGGGAGTTCTGGCGTGCGCTGAGCGGGCGGGCAGCCCGGATGGTGGCGCGGGTGCACCAGACCTGGCGTCGCTCACTCCAGGTCCGAGTGGTGACCATCACGCTGGTCGCCTCCAGCCTGCTGGTCGGCGGCTTCGCGTACCTGATCGCTGACAAGATCACGACCATCCTGCTCGACAACGCCCGCAGCGACGTCCGGTTGCGGGTGAACAGCGGTGCCGGCTACGCGGCCAAGCAGGTCTCCCTCTACGGCCAGCCGCAGGAGGCGCAGCTCCAGGAGACGATCGAGGACACGGTCAACTACCTGGCCGGCGGCGACCCCGAGCAGATCAGTGGCGTGGTGGTGGCGATCACCGCCGACGGCTATCCGAACGTCATCCAGACCCGGACGGCGCCGGCGGCGAACGTCCAGCCGTTGATCAGCCGGGACCTGCGGGCCGCGGTCGCCAGCGGCAAGGTGGCCAGCCAGATCCGCACCGGACGACTGACCGGGGAGCCCACGAAATACCTGGTCTACGGCTCGCCGGTGCCCACCCGGTTCGGTCAGATCGAGCTCTACTACCTGGTGCCGTTGACCCGGCAGGACGCCACCGCCGCCGACGCCCGAGCCACCGTGGTGGCCACCGGCGTCGCCCTGGTGATCCTGCTCGGGCTGCTCGCGGCCCTGGTCACCCGGCTGGTGGTCAACCCGGTCCGGGTCGCCGCACGGACGGCCCAGCGGCTCTCGGCCGGCCTGCTCGACCAGCGGATGGTGGTCAACGGCGAGGACGACCTGGCGCTGCTCGCCGCGTCGTTCAACCAGATGGCGACCAACCTGCAACGGCAGATCCTCCGCCTGGAGGAGATGTCCCGGTTGCAGCGCCGGTTCACCTCCGACGTCTCCCATGAGCTGCGTACCCCGTTGACCACGGTC
This sequence comes from Micromonospora sp. NPDC049301, assembly GCF_040678715.1. Taxonomy (NCBI): domain Bacteria; kingdom Bacillati; phylum Actinomycetota; class Actinomycetes; order Micromonosporales; family Micromonosporaceae; genus Micromonospora; species Micromonospora sp. NPDC049301. Next base: position 1,204,230 of record NZ_JBFAQO010000001.1, read on the forward strand.
CGGATGGCCGCCGACCTGATCTTCGCCGAGCGCGACGAGTTCGACCCGGCGGTCGCCCGCAGCGCCGAGCTGCTCCAGGCCGAGCTGGACCGCTTCGAGGAGCTGCTCACCGACCTGTTGGAGATCAGCCGGTTCGACGCCGGCTTCGCCATGCTGGACGCCGAGCCGACCGACCTGGTGCCGGTGGTGCACCGGGTGGTCGACCGGCTCGCCGGCCTCGCCGAGCGGGTGGGCGTACCGATCGAGCTGGACCTGCCGGGCACTCCGGTGATCGCCGAGGTCGACCCGCGTCGGGTCGAGCGGGTGCTGCGCAACCTGGTCGGCAACGCCGTCGAGCACGGTGAGGCCCGTCCGGTGCTGATCACCCTCGGCATCGACGAGACCGCTGTGGCGATCACGGTCCGGGACCACGGCGTGGGGCTCAAGGTGGGCGAGGAGAAGTTGGTGTTCAACCGGTTCTGGCGGGCGGACCCGTCCCGGGCCCGGCAGACCGGCGGCACCGGGCTGGGCCTGTCCATCAGCCTCGAGGACGCCCGGTTGCACGGCGGCTGGCTGGAGGCGTGGGGTGCGCCCGGGCAGGGCGCACAGTTCCGGCTCACCCTGCCGGCCCGCGCGGGTGACCGGTTGACCACCTCCCCGCTGCGGCTGGTGCCGTCCGACGCCGCGCTGCCGTTCGGCGGCCCCCGCGACGGCGGCCCGCTGGCCATCGGCCCCGGCGCCGGCGGCACGCTGGCGATCGGCCCCGCGCCGGCCGGGGACGGAGAGCGGGCGGAGGTGCGATCGTGAGGCGGCAGGCCCTGGTCGGGGCACTCGGCGCGGCGCTGCTGCTGGGAGGCGCGGGATGCGGTATCCCGGCGTCGTCCGACGTGCGGGTGGACGGCAAGGCCGGGACCGCGACGGAGGCCGGCTCGGTCAACGGCGGCAGCAGCGAGCCGCCGACGCGTACGGCCAGCGGCAGCGACACCGAGGCGTTCGTGCGCAACTTCCTGTCCGCCGCCGCTGGCGAGCCGGACCGGGCCTACGAGCGGGTCAAGCTGTTCGTCGCCCCGGAGCACCAGTCCCGGCTGCAGGAGAAGAAGGGCAGCGAGGTCGCGCTGACCGTCGTCCGGCTGCAGGAGGCGGTCTTCACCGGCAACAGCGACTCGACCACCACCGTGCGGATCAAGGTGCAACAGCTTGGCCTGCTGCGAGCCAACGGCACCCTGGCCCCGCCCGTGGCGACCGAGACGGGGTACGAGTTCAAGGTGCGCAGCGCGGCGTTCGGCGGCGACGACGAGCGCGCCGGCCTGTACGTCCTCGACCCGCCGAACGTCCTGCTGCTCAGCGACAACGCGCTCCAGCAGTACTACCAGGACGAGTCGATCTACTTCTGGAGCTCCGACGGCAGCCGGCTGGTGCCCGACCAGCGTTACCTGCCGCTGGCCGTACCGAACGAACGTCGGGTCAACGAGGTCGTGAAGTGGCTGGTCGGTGGCCCGTCCGACTGGCTGCGCCCCGGCGTCGTCGGGCTGCCCGACGGCACCGAGCTGATCAACAACGCCACCGGCGCGAACGGCCGGTGGGAGGTCAACCTGGACATGTCCGGTGACGACCAGAGCCGGGTCGACCAGCTGATGACTCAGCTCGCCTGGTCGCTCGGCGACCTGCAGGGCAAGCTGGATCTGAAGATCCGCAACAACTCGCAGCCCGTGCAGGATCTGAACGAGCGCCGGTTGTCCGAGCCGCTCTACCCGGTCACGGAGGGCCCGCAGCGGTTCGGCGTGTACGAGGGCGCGATCCGCCCGCTCGACTTCGTCGGCGAGCCCAGCGGCGCCGTGCCGCTGGCGGCCGAGGTCAACCGCAACATCGTGTCCGCCAACCTGGCGCGGGCCGATGGCCGGGTCCTCGCCGCGCTGGTGGTCACCGGAGGCAAGGGCCGGCAGCGACTCGCGGTGGGCACCGGCCGCGAACCGGGCCCGGGGCTCAACCGGAGCGCGTTGGAGTACAGCTCCGTCAGCCGTCCGGTCTGGCTGCGTACGGTCGATCCCCGCCCTGGGCGGGGCCTGGTGGTGGCCGACGGCCGGCTCTACCGCTTCGACGAGGCGGCCCAGATGTTCCAGGTGCCGCTCAACCTGCCCACCGCCGAGGTCACTGCGGTGGCCGCGTCGCTGGACGGCCAGCGGGTCGCCCTGATCGCCGGCGGCCGGTTGTACGTCGCGGCGGTCAACCTGGACGGCGGCGGCGTCTCCATCGGCCCGCCCCGGCCGCTGGTCACCTCGCTGACCGGTCTCAGCGCCGTGGACTGGAGCAGTGAGGGCCGGCTGGTGGTGGCCGGGTCGGCCGGCCAGCCGGCGATCTACGAGATCAGCGTCGACGGGACCCTGGAGACGCCGCTGAAGACCGACGTCGGTGCCAAGGTCAACCACCTGACGGCGTACCCGACCAACCGCAACGTGTCGCTGCCCAGCGTGGGGTACATGTACGAGGCGAACGGGGTGGCCTATCGCAGCAGCCCGTTCGAACGGATCGACGTCGAACAGGTACGGGACATCACCCCACCGCCGAGCGGAATCCGCCCGAGCAACCCGTCGGCCCCGTTCTTCCTCTACTGACGCCGTGCGCGGGCTCTGGGCCGACCTCGGCGACCTGGTGCTGCCCACCGACTGCGCGGGCTGCCGGGAGCGCCGGTCCGGTCTGCGGCACGGGGTCTGCCCCGACTGCGTGACCGCGCTGGGCGCGCTGCGCCCTCGGTCGGTGCACCCCACCCCCGTCCCGCCGGGCCTGCCGCCCTGCGTCGCCCTCGGCCCGTACGCCGGCCCGCTGCGTGAGACCCTGCTGGCGTACAAGGAGCACGGCCGGCACGGGCTGGCCCGCCCGCTCGGCGCGTTGCTCGCCGAGGTCGTCGCGGCGGCGGTCGGCGAGGCCCGTCCGCTGGCGCTGGTGCCGGTGCCGGACACCGCGGCGGCGGCCCGGGCCCGGTACGGCGACCACCTGGACCGGCTGGCCCGGCACTGTGCGGCGCGGCTGACCCGGGCCGGCTGGCCGGTCCGCGTGCACCGGCCGCTGCGGGCGCTGCCCCGGCCCGACTCGCTGACGCTGGACAGCGCCGGCCGGGCGGCGGCGGCCGAGGCGGCCTTCCAGCCTCGTCTGCGAGCCCCGGCCGGGGCCGGCAGATCGGGCGTGGCGCCCGTCGTGGTGTTGCTGGACGACATCGTCACCACCGGGGTCACCCTGGCCGCGTCGGCCCGTGTGCTGGCCGCGACCGGGCAGGCACCGAGTGTCGCCGCGGTGCTCGCGGCGACCGAGAAGAGACGCCGTTCGTAACCGTTCGTGTTTCCGTTTCACCCGTTGGTGTATGAGCTGCGAAAAATCCCGGGCGGTCTCGGCAACTTGGGGTGACTGCCGGGCAAACAGGAGTTAGCGTTTCGCTGTCGGGGGTAGGAGGTTCTTCCCACCCGCCCCTGGCGGTGAGAGGAGGCGTAGCCGTACTGACCGGTCGACGCCAGCGGGGCTCCCCACGGCGTGCGACCGGGTGACCGGATCGAAGACCGTCCGAACAAGGGAGGTCACGTGGACATCGTGGTCAAGGGCCGTAACGTCGAAGTGCCGGACCATTACCGGGTGCACGTAGCCGAGAAACTCGCAAAGATCGAACGCTACGACCACAAACTCATTCGTGTCGATGTCGAGCTGTTTCATGAGCGCAATCCGCGCCAGGCCGACCACTGCCAGCGGGTGGAGATCACCTGCGTTTCCCGGGGCCCGGTGATCCGGGCCGAGGCGTGCACGAATGACTTCTACAGCGCGCTCGACGCGGCCATCGCGAAGCTCGACACCCGCCTGCGCCGGGCGGCCGATCGTCGCCGCGTACACCGGGGTCGGCACGCGCCGATCTCCGTCGCCGCCGCCACCGCCGACCTGCCGGTCGCGGACCTGGTGGCCGCCCCGCTGAGCGCGCCGGGTGACGGCGCCCGCGCCGGCACCGCTGTCGCCGAGCGGGTCGAGGACGAGTACGACGAGCAGCCGTGGCACCTCGCCCGGGAGAAGGTGCACCCGGCGGAACCCATGACCATCGACGACGCGCTGTTCGAGATGGAACTCGTCGGCCACGACTTCTACCTGTTCCAGGACAAGGAGTCCGGCCGCCCCAGCGTCGTCTACCGCCGCCACGCCTACGACTACGGCATCATCTCCCTCGCCACCTGACCGGTCCTCGACCCGGCTCGATCATGGAGTTGTGGTGGGTGCGGACGCCGCGAACCGGTGCGGCCACCCACCACGACTCCATGATCTGTCAGCGGAGGTCGGCGGGTAGCAGGGCGAAGGTCAGGTCGTCGAGGCGGGTGCCGGCCAGGCCGGGGAGCCGGGCACGCTGCAGGGCCTCCCGGTGGAAGCCGACCCGCTCCAGCACGCGGTGCGAGGCTCTGTTCTCCGGCACGGTCCCGGCGACCAGGCGGGCGATACCGACCGGTCCGAACGCCCAGCCGGCGAGCAACCGGACGGCCCGGGTCGCGTACCCCCGGCCCCGCCAGTCGGGCAGCAACGCGTAGCCCAGCGAGGCCTCGCCGCTGGCCACATCCGTGTACGACAACCCGCAACTGCCCGCCGGCTCGCCGGTGGCCAGGTCGGTGATCAGCAGGCGGGCGATGTCGCCGGTCAGCCACCCGCTCTCCGCGAGCCGGCAGCGCCGCTCGATCGCGGCCCGTTCCGGCGGCACCGGCGGCGCCTGGTTCGCCACCACCTCGGGCCGGCTGTGCAGCCGGTACATCAGCTCCGCGTCGTCCGGCGCGAGCCGGCGCAGCGCCACCACCTGATCGGTGAGCACCCCGCCGGGCAGGTCGGGCAGCAGCCGGGCGGTCGGGCCGGGCGGGTCGTCGGCGAGGCGTACCCAGGCCAGCAGGTCCCGCCGGCCACCGCCCCGACTCGGGCCGGCCGCCCGGCGTACCCCCTCGTAGCGGAAGCCGGCGGCCAGTGCGACCCGCTGGCTGGGCCCGTTCTCCGGATCCGTGAGCAGCTCCAGCCGGACCGTCCCGGTGGCGAACGCGTGCTCGCTCAGCGCGCGGGTGGCCGCGCAGGCCACCCCACGCCCGCGTGCCCCCGGCCGCACCCAGTAGCCGATCTCGGACTGACCCCGGTCGGGCGCCGGGTTGTTCAACCCGATCCCGCCGAGCAGCCGGTCGGTGGCCGGGTCCGCGACCGCGTACGCGGCGCCGCCTCCGGTCCAGGCCGCCGGCGCACCCGACTCGATCCACCAGCGGGCGTCGGTCTCGGTGTACGGCGTCGGCAGGTTCGGCACGAACCGCTGGCTGACCGGGTCCGCGCAGCCGTCGACCACGTCGGCGGCGTCGTCCGCGCGGAACGGGCGCAGCCGTACCCCGTGGGCCTCGACGAGCTGCTGCGGCGTCACGTCAGGTCCTCGGCGAGCAGCGCGGCCACCCACGCGTCCACCCGCTCACCCCGGTGCTGCACGCCGCCCCGGGCGGTGCCCTCGAAGGCGAAGCCCGCCTTCTCCGCCACCCGCCGGGACGCCGTGTTGCCCACGTTCGCCTTCCACTCGATCCGGGCCAGGCCCAGCGTGGTGAAGCCCCAGGCGCTCAGTGCGGCCAGCGCGGCCGGCATGTAGCCCCGGCCGCGGGCCGCCGGCGCGGTCATGAAGCCCACGTCGGCCAGCAGCGGATCGGCGGGGGAGAGCCGCAGGTCGATCGAGCCGGCGTACCGGTCGTCGGGGTCGGCGATCACGTAGCAGGCGGCGTCCCCCCGGGCCCAGACCTCCCGGCTGAAGCCCCGGTACCACTGCGCGTCGGGGCGCTCGTACGGGTCCGGCACCGTGGTCCAGCGGATGGTCTCCGGATCGCGGCAGGTCTCCACCACCGCGTCCTCGTCCTGCTCCTCCATCGGCCGCAGCCGCAGCTCGCCGGCACCGGCGGTGGCGAACAGGGTGGGTTGCGGGCGGCCGAAGACGGCGGCCCGCCGGGCGGCCAGGGTGCCCGGACCGGCGGGCCCGGTCTCCCCGGGGGCGGGCACCTCGCCGGGCAGCAGCGACCCGATCCAGCCGTCGGCGAGGCCGTCGGGCGCCGGGTCGGTCAACCGGAGCCGGCCGTCGATCCGGAACCCGGCGCGGAGCGCGACCAGCCGGGAGGCGTGGTTGCCCACCTTGGCCTGCCAGATCAGCCGGCGCAGACCGAGCGTCTCGAAGGACCAGCGGGCCACCGCCCGGGCGGCCCGCACGGTCACGCCCCGACCGCGCGCCCACGGGGCCGTCCAGTAGCCGATCTCGCCGGTGCCGCCGCCGTCGATCGAGACCAGCCCGCACGAGCCGAGAAGATCGCCGGTGGCCGGGTCGCACACCGCGAACGGTGCGCCCGTGCCCTCCTTCCAGGCCCGTCCGCTCAGCTCGGTGACGAATCCGAGTGCGTGTTCCGGTCGGTATGGGCGCGGTACGGTGGTCCAGCGTTGAATGTCCGGGTCCTGGCACGCGCGGTGTACCGCGTCGGCGTCGGCGTTCCGCCAGGGCCGCAGCAGCAGGCCGTCCTCGGTGATCTCCACAGGCTCCACCCGTGCATCGTGCCGGAACGTTCGCCGACGGCGTAACCGGATAACCTGCGGTACGCACCCGGTGCGCGAGTTATGTCGGGTTCGGCGGGGTGGACCCCCGCCACCAGTGACCATCGCGCCGATGGAGCGCCTACGATGGTTCGAGACCGTCTAGGGGAGCGTTGATCCGTGTCGATTCTGGAAAAGGTCCTTCGCGCGGGCGAAGGCCGCATGGTGCGCCGGCTCAAGGCCATCGCCGCCGCCGTCAACTCGATCGAGGACGACTACGTCAACCTCAGCGACGAGGAGCTGCGCGGCATGACCGAGCAGTTCCGGGAACGGCTCGCCGACGGTGAGACGCTCGACGACCTGCTGCCGGAGGCGTTCGCGGTGGCCCGCGAGGCGTCCGCCCGGGTGCTCGGGCAGCGGCCGTACGACGTCCAGGTGATGGGTGGCGCGGCGCTGCACTTCGGCAACATCGCCGAGATGAAGACCGGTGAGGGCAAGACGCTGACCTCGGTCATGGCCGTCTACCTCAACGCGCTCTCCGGCGACGGCGTGCACGTGGTCACCGTCAACGACTACCTCGCACAGCGCGACGCGGCCTGGATGGGCCGGGTGCACGAGTTCCTCGGGCTGACCGTCGGCGTGGTGCTGCCCAACCGGCCGGCCAGCGAGCACCGGGCCGCGTACGAGTGCGACATCACCTACGGCACCAACAACGAGTTCGGCTTCGACTACCTGCGCGACAACATGGCCTGGTCGAAGGACGAGCTGGTCCAGCGCGGGCACAACTTCGCCGTGGTCGACGAGGTCGACTCCATCCTGATCGACGAGGCGCGTACCCCGCTGATCATCTCCGGCCCGGCCGAGCACTCGGCCCGCTGGTACGGCGAGTTCGCCGGCGTGGTGGCCCGGCTCCAGCCCGGCACCGACGGCGAGGGTGACTACGAGGTCGACCACTCCAAGCGCACCATCGCGGTGACCGAGCGCGGCGTCGCCAAGGTGGAGGACCGGCTCGGCATCGACAACCTGTACGAGTCGGTGAACACTCCGCTGGTCGGCTACCTGAACAACGCCATCAAGGCCAAGGAGCTCTACAAGCGCGACAAGGACTACATCGTCAGCGACGGTGAGGTCCTGATCGTCGACGAGTTCACCGGTCGCATCCTGCACGGCCGCCGCTACAACGAGGGCATGCACCAGGCGATCGAGGCCAAGGAGGGGGTGGAGATCAAGCAGGAGAACCAGACCCTGGCCACCATCACCCTCCAGAACTACTTCCGCCTCTACAACAAGCTGTCCGGGATGACCGGTACGGCCCAGACCGAGGCCGGCGAGTTCAACAAGGTCTACAAGGTCGGCGTGGTGAGCATCCCCACCCACCGCCCGATGGTCCGCGCGGACCGGCCCGACGTCATCTACAAGACGGAGAAGGCCAAGTTCAACGCGGTGATCGAGGACATCGCCGAGCGGCACCAGATGGGTCAGCCCGTCCTGGTCGGCACCGTCTCGGTGGAAAACTCCGAGATCCTCTCCCAGCTGCTGCGCCGGCGGGGCATCCCGCACAACGTGCTGAACGCCAAGTTCCACGCCCGGGAGGCGGAGATCGTCGCCCAGGCCGGGCGCAAGGGCGCGGTCACCGTGGCCACCAACATGGCCGGCCGTGGCACCGACATCCTGCTCGGCGGCAACGCCGAGTTCCTCGCCGCGAACGAGCTGCGCCAGCGCGGCCTCGACCCGCTGGAGAACGAGGAGGAGTACGCCAAGGCGATGGAGGAGGTCCTTCCCACGTGGAAGCAGGCCTGCGACGCCGAGGCGGACGAGGTCGCCGCAGCCGGGGGCCTGTACGTGCTGGGCACCGAGCGGCACGAGTCCCGGCGGATCGACAACCAGCTGCGCGGTCGCGCCGGCCGGCAGGGTGACCCGGGCGAGTCCCGCTTCTACCTGTCGCTCCAGGACGAGCTGATGCGGCGCTTCCGGGCCGGCGCGGTCGAGGCGGTGATGGAGCGCTTCAACATCCCGGAGGACGTGCCCATCGAGTCGAAGATGGTCACCCGGCAGATCAAGAGTGCCCAGGCCCAGATCGAGGGTCAGAACGCCGAGATCCGCAAGAACGTGCTCAAGTACGACGAGGTGCTCAACAAGCAGCGCCAGGTCGTCTACGCCGAGCGGCTCCGGGTGCTCAACGGCGAGGACCTCTCCGACCAGGTCCGCAACATGATCGACGACACCGTCGAGGCGTACGTGCGGGGTGCCACCTCCGAGGGCTACGGCGAGGACTGGGACCTCGAGCAGCTCTGGTCCAGCCTCAAGCAGCTCTACCCGGTCGGCGTGACGATCGAGGAGCTGGAGGAGGAGGCCGGCGGTTCCCGCGCCGGCATGGACGCCGACTTCCTGGTCGCCCGCCTCAAGGAGGACGCGCACGCCGCGTACGACCGGCGCGAGGAGCAGCTCGGCACCGAGGGGGTGCGCCAGCTCGAGCGGATGGTGCTGCTCCAGGTGATCGACCGCAAGTGGCGCGAGCACCTCTACGAGATGGACTACCTCCAGGAGGGCATCAACCTCCGGGCGTACGCCCAGCGCGACCCGGTGGTGGAGTACCAGCGCGAGGGCTTCGACATGTTCGCCACCATGATGGACGGCATCAAGGAGGAGACGGTCGGCTTCCTCTACAACGTGGACGTCCAGGTGACCGAGCCGGAGCCGGCCGCGGAGTCGGAGGAGGTCACGCTGCTCGACAAGCCGGTGGAGATCCGGGCGAAGGGTCTCAACCGCGCGCCGCAGCGACAGGGCCTGCAATACTCCGCCCCCACCATCGACGGCGAGGCCAGCCCCGGTGCGGTCGCCGTCGAGCAGGCCGAGCAGCAGGCTCCGGCGCTCGGTGTGGGCCGACCGGCCCCGGGTGCCCCGGCGGCACCGGGACGGACCGCTCCGTCCGCTCCGCAGCGGCCGACCTCGGGGCTGCGTGGCCCGGCGGTCCCGTCCGCCGCCGCCCGGCGCCCCGCGCCGGACCAGGCGGAGGCGAGCAACGGCCCGTCCCGCAACGCGCCGTGCCCGTGTGGCTCCGGCCGCAAGTACAAGCGCTGCCACGGCGCCCCCAACGGCGGCTGACCGACAGCACTCCCCGACGGGCCCCGGCCGATCTGGTCGGGGCCCGTCGGCGTGGCCTGGCTCAGAGGACGTGCAGGGCGGTGCAGAGCCAGCGGCCTCGGCGGTGCTCGAGGCGGACGGCCATCGCCCAGCTGCGTCCGCCCGCGCCGGTGAGCACCGCGGCCGCCTCCACGGCGGCCTCCCGGGGCTCGCAGGCGCGCAGCCGGCGCAGCCGGACCACCGGCCGGGGGGCGCGGCGGCGGGGCGACCCGGCCCGGCCGGTCGCGCGGGCCAGCTCGGTCAGCAGCTCGGCGGCGCGGGCCGGGTCGAGCAGTGGCCGCACCTGCGCCGGCGAGCGGTAGCCGTTGACCACCTCCAGGCAGGTGCCGACGAAGCGGTGCGCGGCCCGGGCCGCCTCCGGGGCGGTCGACGGGGGCAGCGGCGCGCCCGGATGGGTGGCGGGTCGGGTGGGCACTCGGCGGAGGGCGGCGCGTCGCTCCGGTGGCCGAATGGGATCAGGCCGCGTCGAGGCGAACAGGTCGAGGGCGAGCTGGCCGTGGGTCGGCACCGGCCAGTACGCCCCGTCGGCCTCGTCGGCGTACGGAGGGTCGATCGGCGGAACGGGGCGTAGCCGCACGGGTGGCCGGGACGAACCGGGTCGCCGCTCACTCATCGCTGCCCCCTTGATCTTGTGTTTGCCTTCGTTTGCCTTCGACAAGCTCGATTCTGCGGGAGGGAGCGGCCCCGGTCAATGGCTCAGCGGATAGTAGCGACTACTCCGGGTCGCGGTCGACGAGCGGGTTGCCCCGGACCCAGTCGGCGGTCTCGGCGTACTTGTGCGCGATGTACTCCTCCAGGCGGGCGCGCTCGACCCGCCACTGGCCACGGCCACCGATCTTGATCGCCGGCAGTTCCCCACTGCGCACCATGTGGTAGACCTGCGAGTCCGACACGTTCAGCTCGGCGGCGACGTCGGAGAGCAGCAGGAACCTCGGCTCCACGGAAACTCCCGGGGTTGATGACGTTTGCCTCAGTTTGCCATCGACAGCGGGAGCCGCCCAGCATCCGTACGGCTCGGCGGTGCAGCAGGTGCGGCGGACACACCGGCAGGGAACTTCCGCCGGCCGGAGGCGAGGTGTATGACGGTCACGGCGTGCGGCATGATCTGCGCCCGTGCCGGCGGCCGCCGGTGGAGGACCGAGCGGGGAGACGACCGGTGACCGACGAGCTTGTCCGGGTGTACGTGCCGGCGACCGTACCGATGCTGGCCCGCCTGCGTGAGCAGGGGCTGACCGTCGACCAGGCGCACGCGGTGACCCCGGCGCTGCGGGAGTGGTACGCCGAGGGCGACGAGGAGGAGTTGGAGTACGTCGCGTTCACCCGGGCCGCCCAGGACGCGCTGCACCTGCTCCGGGCCGATCCGGCCGCGCCCCGCCGCCGGGTCGTCGTCTCGGCCGACCTGCCGCGGGCAGCCCTCGGCCGGGGTGACGGTGAGCTGGGTTCCAGCACGGTGACGTTGGCCGACGCGGTGCCGGTGGGCGCCGTCGCGGCGATCCACGTGGACGGCACGGACGCGGTCGAGGAGGTGGCCGCCGCCGCCGACGTGGTGGCCGAGGCCGCCGCCGGCGACCCGGACGCCCAGTTCACCGTCGACGGCGCCGAGGACCACGAGCTGGAGTGGTACGACGTGACCGAGTTGGATCTGCTGCTGCGCGCCACCGACTGAGCCGGGCCGCCGGCCGGGGTCAGCGGGCCCGGTCCGCCCCGGCCGGGTCCGCGTCGGCGGGATCCGGCTGGTCCGTGTCCAGCGCGGCGGAGTCGTCGGCGACGGCCGGTTCGTCGTCGTCGGAGTGGGCCGGGCTGAGCGTGCGGCCGAACGCGATGAGTGCGGTCAGCGCCCCCACGAAGAGCACCCAGATGCCGTTGTCCACCCGCGAGGTGCCCAGCGAGGTCTGCGCCACGGCGTCGGCCTCGCTCAGCGCGCCGGCCAGGTCCAGCAGGGACCGGCCACCGATCCGGATGATCACCTCGGCGAGCAGCAGGAGCAGCCCGGGCCCGGCGCCGGCGAGCAGGTAGGCCGGCCAGCGCAGCGCCGGCGCCCCCGGGTCCCGCCGGACGGCCCGCCGCCGGGCCCAGCTCAGGTAGCCGAAGGCGAGCAGCCCGGCCAACAGGCCGGCGATGAGCGACTCGGTGCGCGACACCCACTTCGCCGCGTTCACCAGCGACTTCTGGCTGTCGCCCGCGCCGAAGAGGTCGAACAGCGGGTCCCGGGCGGGGCTGAACGCGACCACGAAGACCAGCGTGCCCAGCGCGGCGGTCGCCACCGCACCGACCGCCGGTGCCGTCCGCGCACCGGCGACCGCGCCACCGATGATCGCCGCGGCTGCCGTGGTGCCGGCGATCACGTTGGTGGTCGACGTGTCGAAGTAGGTGAGGTTGATCGCCAGCGCGGCGGCCAGACCGACCACCATCCCCGCCCCGATCGCCCCGACGAAGCGCAGGGTGACCCAGTCGCCGTACCGGCGGGACAGCAGGTTGCCGCAGGCCAGCGCGACGGCGGCCCCGGCCACCAGTGCGGCCGAGATCACGCCGGGCAGGGCGAACGCGGAGAGGCTGATCGCGGTGATCCCGGCCGCTGCCGAGGTGATCGCCTCCCGGGTCGACCAGAGCATGGCGGCCAGCCAACCGAGCGCCAGCAGCGCCAGCACCGCCGCACCGGGCGCGGGCGCCGGGCGGCCGCTGGGGGTGGCTGGCTCGACCGCCGGCTCGTCCGACTCCGCGGCCGGGACGCGGCCGGGCTGCTTGGTCATCGTCTCCCCTTCGAGGCGGCAGGTCACCGACCATTCAGGGTACGCGGGCCGGGTGGACCTTCCGCCGCCACGGGACGGCGGCGACCGGCACGGCCGGCCCGGCTCGCGCCGACGGCTGCCCGCCGACCGGCCGGGCTCGCCTGCCCGCGCCTGATCGGTAAGGAGAGGAGGGGTGGGGCGGTCCTTGGCGGGAGCTGATGGTGGAGGTGAGGTGAACACCTCCGCATGGAAGAATCGTGGGAGGTCCCGCCGCTGCTCGGCAATCCCGCGCGGCGTCCGGCGACCGGCCGTCCGGTCGGTGCCCGCGGGTCCGGTTTCGCCACCGCAGTCGAGATCGCCAGGAGCGTTGATGGATGCCGTGTTCTCCGTACCCGAGCCGCGCAACGAGCCGGTTCGCAACTACGAGCCGGGCAACCCCGACCGGGACCGGCTCCAGCGGCGGCTGACCGAACTCGCCGCCGAGCGCATCGATCTGCCGATGACCATCGCCGGCGAGCAGCGGATGGCCGCCGGTGACCCGATCAACGTGGTGCAGCCGCACAAGCACGCGCACGTGCTCGGCGTGACCGCGCACGCCACCCACGACGACGCCCGCGCGGCGATCAAGGCTGCCAAGGACGCCGCCCCGATGTGGCGGGCGCTGCCGTTCGAGGAGCGCGCCGCGATCTTCCTGCGCGCCGCCGAACTGCTCGCCGGCCCCTGGCGGGACACGCTCAACGCCGCCACCATGCTCGGGCAGTCCAAGACCGCGATCCAGGCGGAGATCGACGCGGCCTGCGAGTTCATCGACTTCCTGCGGTTCAACGTGCACTTCGCCCGGCGCCTGCTCGAGGAGCAGCCCAACTCCTCGCCCGGGGTCTGGAACCGCTTCGACCACCGCCCGCTGGAGGGCTTCGTCTACGCGGTCACGCCGTTCAACTTCACCGCCATCGCCGGCAACCTGCCCTCGGCGCCGGCCCTGCTCGGCAACACGGTGATCTGGAAGCCGGGCCCCACCCAGCAGTTCGCCGCGCACTTCACCATGCGGCTGTTCGAGGCCGCCGGCCTGCCGCCCGGTGTGATCAACATGGTCACCGGCCGGGGCGAGGAGGTCTCCGACGTCGTGCTCGCCGACCCGGACCTGGCCGGCATCCACTTCACCGGATCGACCAAGGTCTTCCAGCAACTGTGGCGGACCGTCGGCGACAACATCGCCCGCTACCGGGGCTACCCCCGGCTGGTCGGCGAGACCGGCGGCAAGGACTTCGTGGTCGCGCACACCAGCGCGGACGTCGACGCCCTGCACACCGCGCTGATCCGCGGCGCCTACGAGTACCAGGGCCAGAAGTGCTCGGCGGCCTCGCGGGCGTACGTGCCGCGCTCGCTCTGGGAGGGTGGCCTGCGGGACCGGCTGGCCGCCACCACCGACTCGCTCACCTACGGCGACGTCGCCGACTTCAGCAACTTCGGCGGCGCTGTGATCGACGACAAGGCGTTCGCCCGGCACACCGCGGCGCTGGAGCTGATCGCCGGCGACGACACCTGCCGGGTGCTGGCCGGTGGCACCGCCGACGACTCGGTCGGGTACTTCGTCCGGCCGACGCTGTTCGAGTGCAGCGACGCCGCCCACGAGACGTTCACCACCGAGTACTTCGGGCCGATCCTGGGCGTGCACGTGTTCGACGACGCCCGCTTCGACGAGGTGGTCGCGCAGGCCGAGTCGATCGCCCCGTACGCGCTGACCGGATCGGTGTTCGCCACGGACCGCCGGGTGATCGACGCGGTCGGCGAGCGGATGCGGTACGCGGCCGGCAACTTCTACATCAACGACAAGCCCACCGGCGCGGTGGTCGGCCAGCAGCCGTTCGGCGGAGCGCGGGCCAGCGGCACCAACGACAAGGCGGGTTCCTGGCTCAACCTGGTCCGCTGGGTGTCGCCGCGGACGATCAAGGAGACCTTCGTGCCGCCGACCGACCACACGTACCCCCACATGTCCTGACTGCCCGGCGACGACCGCCGGCGGCGCACGCGCGTCGCCGGCGGTAGCCTGGCCGGGGTGACGCACATCACCCCCGCGCCCGATCCTCGCTTCGGGGAGCAGGGCGGCCTGCTCACCTACAGCGACTACCTGCGGTTGGCCGACCTGCTCGCCGCGCAGGTGCCGGAGTCCGATCCGGCCTCCCACGACGAACTGCTCTTCATCACCATCCACCAGGTGTACGAGCTGTGGTTCAAGCTGCTGCTCGCCGAGCTGTCCGACGCCCGGGACCGCATGCTGGTCGCCGGCGAGACCTACCTGCCCCGGGTGCGACTGGAACGCTGCCATGTGGTGGAGCGGGTGCTGGTCGGCCAGGTGGACGTGATCGACACGATGACGCCGCAGGACTTCCTGGCCTTCCGCACCAAGCTCGCCCCGGCCAGCGGGTTCCAGTCGGTGCAGTTCCGGGAGATCGAGTTCCTCTCCGGGCTCAAGGACCCGGACTTCCTGCACCGGTTCCGTCGGTTGCCGCCGGCCGAACGGGCCCGGCTGGAGCGCCGGCTGGCCGAGCCGAGCCTCTGGGACGGCTTCCTGGCCGTGCTCGCCCGGGCCGGTTTCCCGGTCGGCGACGCCGAGGCCCGCTTCGCGGCGTACGCCAGGATCGCCGCGGACCGGGAGCGGTTCGGGCCACTCTGGGACCTCGCGGAGGCCCTGGTCGCCCACGATCAGGCGTTCTCCCTGTGGCGGGCCCGGCACGTGCTGATGGCCGAGCGGCAGATCGGCACCAAGCCGGGCACCGGCGGCTCGGCCGGCGGCGCCTACCTCCGGTCCCGGGTGGAGACGCGGTTCTATCCGGAGTTGTGGGAGCTGCGCAGCCGCCTCTGAGCGGGGTCGTCGGCCCCTCGGCCCAACCCATCGATAGTCCTCAACGGACAGTCTGCCGCCGACAGTGCACATAGGAAGTCCTGTCGGGTGGCAAACTGCCAAATCCTGGACGCCGCGAGCGCAAAGTGGCAGCGTAGTGGCCATGGCGGATTCCGGAGTCAACCCCACGGCGGCGGCCCTGCTCGGGCTGCTCCACGAGGGTCCCATGACAGGCGGCCAGTTGATGGCCGCCGCTGAGCGGCGGCTGGCGCCGTACTGGTCGATGACCCGCAGCCAGGTCTACCGCGAGTTGCCGGTGCTGGCCGAGCGGGGTTTCGTGCGGCTCGGCAAGCCGGGGCCGCGGATGAGTCAGCCGTACTCGCTCACCGCCAGCGGGAAACGGACATTTTCCCGCTGGCTGACGGAGAGCCCGGGGCGGGACACCATCCGCAACCCGATAGCGCTCCGGATGGCCTTCGGCGAGTTGCACTCCTCCAGCCAGCTCAAGAGCCTGTACGCCACCGCCAACGAGTACCACACCGAGGCCCTGGCCCAGGTGCGGGAACAGGTCAAGAACGCCAAACGGGACGGGGAGACGTACGACGCCAGCGCGCTGGAGTTCGCCGTCGCCTACCATCGGGCGGCCCTGTCGTGGCTGAAGTCCGCCCCCGTCGGGTGATCGTCGGCGGGTTCGTGCACAGGGAACGAGCTGCTCCGCCCGCGAAGGCGCAGTGTCACTTTTGCGCGGGCCTGCGGGGCTCGCAAGCTCACTCCTCGCCCGCGCAGTGTCACTTTTGCGCGGGCCTGCGGGGCTCGCAAGCTCACTCCTCGCCCGCGCAGTACGCTTGTCTGTCGTGACCGCTGCCGATTATGCCGAACAGCTCAAGGAACTCGACGCGACCCTGCGCAACATCGAGGCCGTCCTCAACCTTGACCGTCTGCACGAGGACAAGGCCCGGCTGGAGGAGCAGGCTTCCGCCCCCGACCTGTGGGACGACCAGGCCAAGGCTCAGCAGGTGACCTCGCAGCTGTCGTACGTCAACGGCGAGATCAGCAAGCTGGGCAGCCTGCGCTCCCGACTCGACGACGCCCAGGTGCTTCTGGAGCTGGCCGAGGCCGAGTCCGACCCGGGCGTGCTGACCGAGGTCGAGGTGGAGATCACCGGGCTGACCAAGGCCATCCAGGAGATGGAGGTCCGCACCCTGCTCTCCGGCGAGTACGACTCCCGGGAGGCGCTGATCGCCATCCGGGCCGGCGCGGGCGGCGTGGACGCGGCGGACTTCGCCGAGATGCTGCTGCGGATGTACCTGCGCTGGGCGGAGCGGCACGGCTACCCGACGGAGGTCTACGAGACCTCGTACGCCGAGGAGGCGGGTCTGAAGTCGGCCACCTTCGCGGTCAAGGTGCCCTACGCGTACGGCACGCTCAGCGTCGAGTCGGGCACCCACCGGCTGGTCCGGATCAGCCCGTTCGACAACCAGGGCCGCCGGCAGACCAGCTTCGCGGGCGTGGAGGTCCTGCCGGTCACCGAGCAGACCGACCACATCGACATCCCGGAGAACGAGGTGCGGGTCGACGTCTACCGCTCCTCGGGCCCCGGTGGGCAGAGCGTCAACACCACCGACTCGGCGGTCCGGCTCACCCACATTCCGACCGGCATCGTGGTGACCTGCCAGAACGAGAAGTCCCAGCTGCAGAACAAGGCCTCCGCGCTGCGGGTGCTCCAGGCCCGGCTGCTGGAGCGTAAGCGCCAGGAGGAGCAGGCCAAGCTGGAGGGGCTCAAGGAGAACGCCGCCGGCTCGTGGGGCGACCAGATGCGCTCCTACGTCCTGCACCCGTATCAGATGGTGAAGGATCTCCGAACCGAGCAGGAGACCGGCAATCCGAGCGCGGTCTTCGACGGTGAGTTGGACAGCTTCATCGAGGCGGGAATCCGCTGGCGCAAGCAGCGGCAGCTTGCCGGCGACGGTGCGTGATCACATGCGGGCGCAGCGCGTCGTCGATCTCCCGGTTAAGCCCTAAATCGAGGACGCGCGCCGTCAGTACGGGGCGTGGGGCTTGGCTCTGTCGTCACACCGCGTAGACTCACCACCCGTGATTCAGCTTGAGCAAGTGACGAAGACGTACCCGAAGGCGTCCCGGCCTTCGCTCGACAACGTGTCCGTCTCGATCGAGAAGGGCGAGTTCGTCTTCTTCATCGGTCCATCCGGCTCCGGCAAGTCCACGATCATCAAAATGCTGCTGCACGAGGTGGCCCCCAACAAGGGCCGCGTCGTCGTCAACGGCAAGGACGTCACGTCGATGCGTTCCTGGAAGCGACCCCACTTCCGGCGCTCGATCGGCTGCGTCTTCCAGGACTTCCGGCTGCTGCCGAACCGCACCGCGTACGAGAACGTGGCGTTCGCCCTTGAGGTGATCGGCAAGACCAAGGCGGTTGCCCGTCGGGTCGTGCCGGAGGTGCTGGAGCTGGTCGGGCTCGGTGGCAAGGAGCACCGCTACCCGCACGAGCTCTCCGGTGGTGAGCAGCAGCGGGTCGCCGTCGCCCGGGCGTTCGTGAACCGTCCGCTGATCCTGCTGGCGGACGAGCCCACGGGAAACCTCGACCCGGACACCTCGATCGAGATCATGCGTCTGCTGGACCGGATCAACCGCACCGGCACGACCGTCGTGATGGTCACCCACGACTCCAACATCGTGAACCAGATGCGTCGCCGCGTCGTAGAGATCGAGAGCGGTCGCATCGTCCGTGACCAGGCCCGCGGCGTTTACGGGTGAGCCGGCGCTCCACCCCTGCGCAGCCTGACGACGAACACTTCATGCCGGAGACCCGGAGGAACCCCCGATGCGCGTGAAATACGTCCTGTCCGAGGTACTGGTCGGACTGTGGCGCAACGTGACCATGACCATCGCGATGATCATCACGATGGCGGTCTCGCTGACCATGCTCGGCGCCAGCGGTCTCATGTACCGCCAGGTCGACGACATGAAGGACCTCTACTACAAGAACATCCAAGTCTCGATCTTCCTCAAGACCGACGTCACCGACGAGCAGCGCGAGCAGATGAACGCGAAGCTCAAGTCCGACCCGCTGGTCAGCGAGGTCATCTACGTCGACAAGGCCGAGGCGTACAAGCGGTTCCAGGAGATGTTCCAGGACGCGCCGGATCTGATCAGCGCCGTCAAGGAGGACAGCCTTCCCCCGTCGTTCCGGATCAAACTGAACAACCCGGAGCAGTACAAGAACATCTATGACCAGTACAAGGACACCGAGGGCGTCGACGAGATCGTCGACCAGAGCCGACTACTGGACAAGGTCTTCAACATCCTCACCGCGATCCAGAACATCGCCCTGGCCGCCGCCATCGTGATGGCGGTCGCCGCCCTGCTGCTGGTCGCCAACACCATTCAGGTGGCCGCTTACAGCAAGCGGCGTGAGGTGGCGGTCATGAAGCTGGTCGGCGCGTCCAACTGGTTCATCCAGGCGCCGTTCGTGCTGGAGGCCGTCGTGGCCGGCCTGATCGGCTCGCTGCTCGGCCTGGTGGCCCTGATAGCGGCGAAGTATCTGCTCTTCGACGGGTCGCTCAAGGCGTTGGAGGGCCTGCTCTCGCCGATCAGCTGGGGTGACATCCTGTTCATCTTCCCGCTGATGGCCGGCGTCGGTGGCCTGATCAGCGCCGCGACCGCCTGGGTCACGCTGCGCTTCTACCTGCGGGTCTAGGCACCGTACGGGTCGTCCCGTCGTCTCCCGGGGACCCTCCCGCGCCGGAAATAAACGGCGCGGGAGGGTCCTTGTCATTCAGGTAACATGATCGGTTGTCCGGCCGGGGTGACCCCGGCGGTGGACGATCAGGAGAGGGGGTGGCGCCGATGCCACGGGAAAAGGGGCGCAAGGTGGTCGCCTCCAACAAGAAGGCGCGCCACGACTACTCGATCCTCGACACGTACGAGGCGGGCATGGCGTTGACCGGCACCGAGGTCAAGTCGCTGCGGGCCGGGCGGGCGTCGCTGGTGGACGCGTTCGCGCAGGAGCGCAACGGCGAGTTGTACCTGCACGCGATGCACATCCCGGAGTACACCCAGGGCACCTGGACCAACCACGAGCCCCGGCGGACCCGCAAGCTGTTGCTCAACCGGGGTGAGATCGACCGGCTGATCGGTAAGACCCGTGAGGGGGGCCTGACCATGGTCCCGTTGCAGGTCTACTTCTCCGACGGCTGGGCCAAGGTGGAGATCGCCCTGGCCAAGGGCAAGAAGTCGTACGACAAGCGCCAGGACCTCGCCAAGCGCGACGCGGACCGGGAGATCGCCCGGGTCAGTGGTCGGCGCGGCAAGGGCATGGACGACTAGTTTGTCCCGTTTATCCGGGTCGGCGAGTTGGCTCAGGGGCTCGGGATGAAACCCGTTGCGGCAGGCGTTAGGCTTGTCAGTGCCACCACGTCGGTGGCCTGTCGAGGGGGTGACTGGTTTCGACTTCGTACGCAGCGACAGGGGAAGCGAGCCGAGGAAGCCGACGTCGTCTCGAGAATCGGTCGTCGGAACTTATAAGCGCCAATAACAATCGCGCTGACTTCGCTCTCGCCGCCTGAGGCGAGTAGCTAAGTCTGTCGGCCTGGGAACGCCTTCGTCCCAGTAGCCGGCATCAGCTAGAAGGCTGGCCAATCGGACCCGGTCGCGGGGTCCGTGCGGCGAGATCAATCAGCGACTGGGCCCGTCACACCAACTTGCTCGCGTGAGCGGTGGGGCCGAGTAGAGGCACAGCGAGCTGCGCTCGGAGAAGCCCTGACAAACCGGCGAAGGACCCGGGTTCGATTCCCGGCACCTCCACCACCTCGAAAGTGATGCGCCCCGGCCCACCGGCCGGGGCGCATCGTCGTATCCGGGGTCCGTACGGCCCCGCTGTCCGCACCCGAGGGTGCCAGGACCGCCTCGACCGCCTGGCTCACCTAGGCTGCCGGACGTGGCGAACGAGGAACTGCGCCTGTCGATCGGCGCCTCACCCGGCCAGCGCACCGTCTCTGTGCTGGCCGGCGTCCTCTTCGCCGCGGTCGGTGCCGCGTTCGTGGTGCTGCCCCTGGTCGCTGACGGGCTGCTGCGCCAACTGACCGGCCCGGGCGACGGGTTCGCCTCCTACGAGGAGGCCCGTGACCTGCCGCCCGGGATGCTGCCGCCCGCCCTACGGGACTCCGGGGGCGGTGCGGGGTGGGACCAGTCCGGGTCCGGCTGGCTCGCCGGGCTGTGCGGGCTGCCGTTCGCCCTGCTCGGCATCTACCTGGTGCTGCGGGTGCTGCGGACGGCCGCCTGGCTGGACGGCAGTCGGGCGCGGGTACGCGGCGCGTTCGGCAGCCGCAGCGTCGACCTCGCCACCGCCCGGATCATGCCGTACCGCGAGGCGTACGACGACCACCCGCGGGCGCGCGGGCACCGGGCGTCGCCGGTCATCGTCGCCACCGACCGGGACAGCGGACGACGGGTCACCATCCCCCTGCGCGGCATGGGGCTGCCCACCCTGCCCCCGTCCGAGCTGCGGGCGCTGGCCGACGCGATCACCGGCGGGCGTCCCACCGATGGCCGTGACGGCGACGCGCACGCCGTCGCCGCAACGCTGCGGCGCCTCGCGGAGCATCCGCTGAGCGGCTGAGCCGCACACCCGTGGGGTCTGCGGGGCTGCTGCGACCACTGGGGCAGAAGAGACGGTCCGGGGCCCTGGACAGGGCGGGAGGGGCGGGTTCACCATCGCGGTATGCGGTAGCAGCGCAAGCGCGGGAGGTGCCCATGGTCACCGGTCCGGTCCAGCAGCCGTCACTCGTCGCCCGGCCCTGCGCCGCGCACCCGCATCCGACCCCCGCCGAGCCGCACCGCACCGGTCTGCCCGGTGCGCCGCGCCCGGTGGGGCTCGCCGGTGATCTGCACGCGCTCGCCCGAGCCGTCACCGCGGCGACGACCGAGCCACGCTGGCGCGAACGCGTGCTGCTGCGGCTGCACCCGGTCGGGCAGGGCTTCGCCGAGCACGTCCAGGTCACCGAGGGGCCGGCCGGGCTCTACGGGGAACTGCTCACCCACGCGCCCCGGCTCTGCCACGGTGTCCGGCTGCTGACCCGCGAGCACACCGCGATCGGCGCCGCGATCCTGGCCGTGCAGCGGGTCGCCGAGCAGTCCGAGGCCAGCCCCGACGAGCTGCGCGACCAGGCGGCGTACCTGCTGCGGGCGTTCGCCCGGCACCGGCGGCGCGGCGCCGACCTGCTCTGGCAGGCGTACCAGACGGATCTGGGTGGCGAGACCTGAGCATCGGCCCCCTCCGGCGGGCGGGAACCGGGGCGGCGGCGGACGCGTCGAACCGGCATGCGTCGATCGGTTCTCCTCCTCGGTCTGCCCCTGCTGGTGCTCGCGGCCGGCTGCGCCCCGACGGGTGGCCCGGCCGCAGATGGGTCCACCGCCCCAGCGCACCGGTGGGAGGCGTTCGACCAGCGGGCCACCGAGGTCGCCGAGGCGTGGCGGCCCGGCCCCGAGTGGCGCACCGGGTACGTCCCGATGCAGGGCCCGACCGTGCTGACCGGCGACCCGCGCTTCACCCCCGACACCGAGGCGGCCTTCCGGGCCGGCTGGTACCGGGAGCAGGTGCCCATCCCGCCCACCCGGGTCGGCGGGGAGATCCGGTTCCCGGACGGCACGCTCACCGTGCCGTTGGTCAGCGCGGCGGAGGCGTACCGGCAGCTCGACCAGGGCGACCCGCTGCCGTGCCCCGGGCGGCCGAAGCGGCCCGGGCTGCCGACCCCCGGCCCCACCGTCGAACCCGGACCGGACGGCTGGGTCAGCAGCGCACCGGAGACCGCCTGCCTTCCGTTGACCGTCACCGGCGTCACGCTCGGCACCGTGCCGGTCCGCACGAGCCGGGGCGAGGCGCAGGTGCCGGCCTGGCTGTTCACCGTCGAGGAGCTGGCCGTTCCGGTGGCGCGGCTCGCCGTCGCGCCGGCTGCCGTCACCCCGGTCCCCGAGCCCACCGCCCCCGCGCGGCCGCTGCCGGACGGACTGGTCTCCGCTCAGGACGTGACGGCCGTCGACGGCGCGCGGCTGACCGTCCGGCTCGGTGTCGGCGCCTGCGACACCGGGATCACTCCGCTCGTGCAGGAGCGCCCGGACGTGGTGGTGGTCGGCGGCGGCGTCACCAGGTCCACCGGCGTCTGCCCCGATCTGCTCAAACTGGAGCCGGTCACCGTCACCCTGGCCGCGCCGCTGGGCGCCCGGCCGGTGCTGGACGTCTCCACCGGTGCCCCGCTGTCGATCGCCCCGCGTTGACCCGGTGAGGCGGGCGGAGAGTGCCGGTCAGAGGATGCTGGGCACGTCGGTGCTGATCGGCACCGGCAGCACGGTGGGGCGGTCGGCGCGCAGTCCGGCGGCGAGCGCCGAGCCGAGCTGGTCGGGTGTCTCGACGACCTCGGTGGCACAGCCGTAGCCGGCCGCGATGGCGGTGACGTCCAACCCTGGCAGGTCCAGTCCGGGCACCCCGGGGGTCTCCTTCAGCTCGGCGAACGCCTTGAGGATCGCGTACTGCTGGTTGACCGGGACGACGACCACCACCGGCAGTGACAGCCGCGCGGCGGTCCAGAGCGCCTGCACCGAGTAGTGGAACGAGCCGTCGCCGACGACCGCCACCACGGGGCGGCCACGCCCGGTGTCCCGCTCGGCCAACGCCACCCCGACCGCGGCCGGCAGGCCGTAGCCGAGACCGCCGCTGGCCATCGTGAAGTACGAGGCCGGGCGCGCGATCCGCATCCGGCGGCGCAGTGCGGCCAGGTTGGACGGTGACTCCTGGATCAGGACCCCGTCCGCCGGCCAGTGCGCGGCCAGCGCGGCGAACAGGGCGTCGGCGCTCAGCGGCGCCGTGACCTCCGGTGGTGCCGGCGCGGCCCGGGGCGCCGGTGGCGGCCGGTCGGTCGGCGGCACCAGCTCGAGCAGCGCGGCCAGGGTCAGCCCCGGGTCGCCGAGCAGGCTGTCCCCGACCGGGGCACGGGCGGCCTCGTCCGGGTCGTCCGTGACGTGCAGCAGCCGGGTGCCGTCGGGCAGGTGGTCGCCCGGCACGTACGGGTAGTAGCGGAACACCGGGGCGCCGACCACCAGCACGGTGTCGTGTCCGCGTAGCGCCTCGGCCAGCGGCCCGATGGCGAAGGGCAGCACCCCGCGAAACTGCGGGTGGTCCTCGGGGAACACGGCGCGTTCCGGCGCGGGGGCCGACCAGACCGGCGCGGCCAGCCGCTCGGCCAGGGCGACCGCGGTCGACCAACTCCCGGACCGGTCCACGCCGGGCCCGAGCACCAGGGCGGGGTCGCGGCTGCCGGCCAGGACCCGGGCGAACTCGTCCAACCGCTGCGGGTCCGGCCCGAACCGGGTGGCGACCGTGCGCGGCGCGGGCGGTGGGTCGGCCGGTTGCGCCCAGTCGTCCATCGGCAGGGAGAGGAAGACCGGTCCGGCCGGCGGCTGCACCGCGGTCGCGTACGCGCGCAGCAGCGCCGCCGGGATGTCCTGCGCCCGGACCGGCTCGTAGCCCCACTTGACGTACGGCTGGGGGAGTTCGGCGGCCCGGCGGTTGGTCAGCCGGGGTTCGAGCAGCAGCATCTCGCGGGTCTGCTGGCCGGCGGTGACGATCAGTGGGGTCTTGTTGTGCCAGGCGGTGACCATGTTGCCCATGCCGTTGCCGGTGCCCGGGGCGGTGTGCAGGTTGACGTGCGCGGGTGCGCCGGTGGCCTGGGCGTAGCCGTCGGCCATCGCGACCGCCGTCGCCTCGTGCAGGGCGTGGACGTAGTGGAAGTCGGCCGGGAAGTCCCGCAGGAACGGCTCCTCGGTGGAGCCGGGGTTGCCGAAGATGGTGGTCATGCCGAGGGTGCGGAGCACGTCGTACGTCGCGTCCCGGACCGTTGCCATCGCCACCTGCCTCCCGTGTCGCGGTGCGCGCAGGGACGACCAGCCTCGCCCTCCCGACCAGCCGAATCTATCGGGATGGGGCGGGCATTTCGGGCGTTTCCCAGGCGTCGGGGCGGTGCCGAGGCAGGAACTTGACCCCGCGGTCCGGCCACCTCGGCGACGGATCGGCCGATCACCGCGAGTTCCGCCGTCGGTGCCATCGACCCTCGGTCTTAACTGTCCGATCACCCGCCGGTCAGACCTTAGCCAGCACCCGGGACGCAGGCTATGGTGCCAGGCATGGCGTTGACAGCACGGATGATCCCGGTGCACCGTGCGGGTCCGGTGGGTGTCGGATCCCCGGCGCGGGTTCACGGTTGACGGGTGTGTGGGATGCAGGGAGAGGGCCAGGCGATCGGCGGACGGGCGATGGAGTCGATGACCGGGCGGCTGCTGGTCGCGACTCCGGCCCTCAAGGACCCGAACTTCGACCGTACGGTGGTGCTGCTGGTCGCCCACGAGCCGGGCGGCGCGCTCGGCGTGGTGCTGAACCGGGCCACCGAGGTGCCGGTCGCCGAGGTGCTGGGCGACTGGAGTGACCTGGCCCGCCACCCGGCGGTGCTCTTCGAGGGCGGCCCGGTGCAGCCCGACTCGGCCATCTGCCTGGCGCGGATGCGCCAGCCGCTGCGTCGGGTCAAGGGCTTCCACCAGGTCTCCGGGGCGGTCGGCACGATCGACCTCTCGGTCGACCCCGAGCGGCTGCGGGAGAGCATCGGCGGCATCCGGGTCTTCGCCGGCTACTCCGGCTGGGGGAGCGGCCAGTTGGAGCAGGAGATCGCCGACGGCTCCTGGTTCGTGCTGGACGCGCTGCCCGGTGACGCCTTCGTCGACCGGCCGGACGACCTGTGGCCGATGGTGCTGCGCCGGCAGGGCGGGATGATGGCCGCCGTCGCCCATTTCCCGCCGGACGTGGCGCTCAACTGAGCCGGCTCGGCGGGGACCCCGCGAGATGACCATGCCGGCCGGGATGTGTATAGTTTCCCAGTGCCCGGGCGACCGGGACAACAGCAAGGGGCCGTGGCGCAGCTGGTAGCGCACCACACTGGCAGTGTGGGGGTCAGGGGTTCGAGTCCCCTCGGCTCCACCCTTGTCGACCAGGGCGTTCGTCAGACATGACGGACGCCCTGCGTCGTTTCGGACATCAGCGGCGGTCGAGCGCGAGTCGTGCATCGTGATGCAGGACGTCGAGGGCGACGAGTTCTGTCTCGACTGAACTGTGCTGGGCTGCCCCGACGCGGCCTCTGATCTTCGCGGGGCCGAGCTCCTAGCATGGCCTCATGACCGTAGATCTGTTCGCGGGCATCCCCGTCCGCGACTACGCCGCCGCGGCGGCCTGGTACGAGCGACTCCTCGGTGCCCCGCCGACGTTCCTGCCGAACGACATCGAGGCGGTGTGGGAGCTCGCAGAGCACCGGTACGTGTTCATCGAGGTGCGGCCCGACCATGCCGGGCACGCCATGCACACCGTCTTCGTCAGCGACTTCGACGCCCGGATCGCCCAGATCGCCGAGCGGGGCCTGGAGCCGGCCGAGCGCGAGACCTACGACAACGGCGTCCGCAAGGCCATCTTCCGCGACCCCGACGGCAACGAGATGGGATTCGGCGGCGGCCCGGTCTGACCGCCGAACACGAAACGCCCCGGCCGGAGCTGTCCGGTCGGGGCGTTTCGACGCTATGTCTTGTCAGGGGCGGAATCAGCCCTGGCGGCTCTTCCACTGCGGGTTCGCGCGGTTCACCACGAGCACCTTGCCGTGCCGGCGGACCACCACCGAACCGGGCTTCTGCTTGAGCGCGCGCAACGAGGTGCGTACCTTCATGTCTGCCTCCTCGGCCTGGGGGTTCGGCCTCGATCCGTACCGTCCATCGGAACGCCGTGGCCGGTCCCGCGATTCCCGGCCGCCCCGGCGTCGAACCTTTGCCGCCCCGCGCCCGTACCACTGCGCGGGAGGTCAGACCATGAGGGTGCGCCGAGTGCTCGCCGCCGTGCTGGTCGCCGTCGCGACCGTGCCGTTCAGCGCCGCGCCCGCCATCGCGCACGGCGCCCCGACCAGCCCGGTCAGCCGGGCCGCGGCCTGCGGACCGGAGGGCCGGTACGCGGCCACCAGCGCCTGCCGTGCGGCGGTCGAGGCGGGCGCGGCGGTCCGCGAGTGGGACAACGTCCGGGTCGCCGCGATCAACGGCCGGGACCGGGAGCGGATTCCGGACGGGGAGCTGTGCAGCGGTGGGCTCTCCGCGTACCGGGGGCTCGACCTGCCCCGGACCGACTGGCCGACCACCGAGCTGACCCCCGGCGCCCGGTTCACCTTCCGTTACCGGACCACCATCGAGCACCGGGGCACCTTCCGGCTCTACGTCACCCGGCCCGGGTACGACCCCCGCGCGCCGCTGACCTGGGGAGATCTGGAGTCGCGCCCGTTTCTGACGGTGACCGACCCGCCGGTGCGGGCCGGGGCGTACCAGCTGCCGGGCCGGCTGCCGGCGGGCCGCGACGGCCGGCACCTGATCTACACGATCTGGCAGAACTCCAACACCCCGGACACCTACTACTCCTGCTCCGACGTGCTGTTCCGCCCGGCGGGCGGCGGCACGGCCACGGGTGGCCGGCGACCGGCCGCCTCGCCGAAGGGCGCGCCGGCGGTGCCGCGTACCGCCGCGAGCCGGCCGGCCGCCACCGAGCCGGCGGTGGCGGCGGCGGCCGACCCGGGCGTGCCGGTGGCGTCGGTGACCGACCTCAGCGGCCGGTGGCCGGTGCTGGCCGGGGCCGCCGCCGTGCTGGTCGTCGCGCTGCTGGTCGGCGCGGGTCGGCTGCGCCGCACCGGTGCCGCGCCGGTGGGCCGGCAGTGCGAGGTGCGCAACCACCGGGCCGGGCGTCGCCGGATCTGGTGACCCGGCCCGCCGGCTACCCGGTGCGGGCTCAGCCCAGGTGACGCTCGATCTCGGCCAGCTCCTCGGCGCTGAAGTCGAGATTGTCCAGCGCGGCGATGTTCGTCTCCAGCTGGCCGACGCTGCTCGCCCCGATGATCAGGCTGGTCATCCGCGGGTCACGCAGCGCCCAGGCCAGCGCGAGCTGCGCCAGTGACTGGCCGCGCCGCTCGGCGACACCGCCCAGCCCCCGGATGGTGGCCATCCTCTCCTCGCTGAGGTCGCTCTCGTTGAGGAAGACGCTGGTGCGCACCCGGGAGTCGGCCGGGATGCCGCCCAGGTAGCGGTCGGTCAGCAGACCCTGCGCCAGCGGGCTGTACGCGATGCAGCCGGCACCCACCTGCTCCAGCGTGTCGAGCAGGCCGTCGGCCTCCGTCCAGCGGTTGAGCATCGAGTACGACGGCTGGTTGATCAGCAGCGGCGTGCCCAGCTCGCGCAGGATCGCGGCGGCGCGGGCCGTCTGCTCGGAGTTGTAGTTCGAGATGCCGACGTAGAGCGCCTTGCCGGAGCGGACGACGGCGTCCAGCGCGCCCATCGTCTCCTCCAGCGGGGTGTCCGGGTCGAACCGGTGCGAGTAGAAGACGTCGACGTAGTCCAGCCCCATCCGGCTCAGCGACTGGTCCAGCGAGGAGATCAGGTACTTGCGCGAGCCCCACTCGCCGTACGGGCCGGGCCACATCAGGTAGCCGGCCTTGCTGGAGATGACCAGCTCGTCGCGGTACGGCTTCAGGTCGGTGGCGAGCAGCCGGCCGAAGTTCTCCTCCGCGGCGCCGGGCGGCGGGCCGTAGTTGTTGGCCAGGTCGAAGTGGGTCACACCGAGGTCGAAGGCGCGCAGGACGATGTCGCGCTGCCGTTGCATCGGGCGGTCCGGGCCGAAGTTGTGCCACAGCCCGAGGGAGACGGCGGGCAGCCGCAGGCCACTGCGTCCGCTGCGCCGGTAGGTCATGGTGTCGTAGCGGTCATCCGCGGCGAGGTAGGTCACGATCATGAGCCTAGCTCCGGCTCCGGGTACACGGGATCGGGCGTGGGAACCCGGACAAGGGGGTAGTTTCGAGACCATGCGTCTCATCGCGCTCGACACCCCCAAACCGCTGTCCAGGATCGGGTTGGGCACCTGGCAGTTCGGTTCCCGGGAATGGGGCTACGGCCCGGATTTCGAGCGTCAGGCGGCGCAGATCGTCCGGCGCGCCCTGGAGTTGGGCGTAACGGTCTTCGACACCGCGGAGATCTACGGCTTCGGGCGCAGCGAACGGATCCTCGGCGCGGCGCTCGGCGACGACCGGCCGAAGGTGGTGATCGCGTCCAAGATCTTCCCCGTGCTGCCGGTGGCCGCGGTGGTGCAGCAGCGGGCGGTGGCCTCGGCGGCCCGGCTTGGCGTCACCACCCTCGACCTCTACCAGGTGCACCAGCCGCACCCCCTGGTCGCCGACCACAGCACCATGCGCGGCATGCGGGCGTTGCAGGACGTCGGGCTGGTCGGCGAGGTCGGGGTGAGCAACTACGGGCTGCGCCGCTGGCAGGTCGCCGAGGCGGCGCTGGGCCGGCGGGTGCTCAGCAACCAGGTCCGCTACAGCATGGTGGACCGCGCCCCCGAGCAGGATCTCCTTCCGTACGCGCGGGAGGCCGGCCGGGTGGTCATCGCGTACAGCCCGCTGGCCCAGGGCTTCCTCTCCGGCCGCTACGACGCGAAGAACCCGCCGACCGGCGCCGTCCGGCGGGCCAACCCGTACTTCCTGCCAGAGAACCTGGAGCGGGGCGCCACCCTCATCGACACGCTGCGCCAGGTCGCCGACGCGCACGACGCCACCCCCAGCCAGATCGCACTGGCGTACGTGCTGCGCCACCCGAACGTGCTGGCCATTCCCGGCGCGTCCGGTGTGGAGCAGATGGAACGCAACGCCGCCGCCGCCGACATCGACCTCACCGACGGCGAGTACGCGGCGCTGGCCGAGGCCGCCGAACGGTTCCGCCCGGTCACCGGCCTCGCCGCGATGCCCCGGATGCTGCGCGCCCGGTTCACCGGCCCGACAGGAAAGTGAGCACAGTGGACGAGATCACCGCAATGATCCTGGACGACCACGCCGCCTTCCGGCGTGGCTTCGCCCGCCTCGACGATGCCCGCGACGAGCAGGAGTTGCTGGCCATCTGGGACGCACTCGCCCTGCACCTGGACATCCACGCCGAGGCCGAGGAGGCGATCCTCTACCCGCACCTGGTCAAGCACGGCGACGACGGCGAGGACGAGACCGCCGACGCGATCGGCGACCACAACAAGATCCGCGACGCCATCGCCGAGTCGAAGCTGCACCCCGTCGGCTCGGAACGCTGGTGGGCGGCGGTCGGCACGGCCCGCCGGGAGAACAGCGAGCACCTGGCCGAGGAGGAGGACGAGGCGCTGCCCGACTTCCGCCGGCACGCCAGCGCCGAGCTGCGCGCCGAGCTGGGCCACCGCTGGCTCACCTTCTACGGCGAGCACAAGAACGGGCGTGACCTGCCGTTCCGTGACAAGGACCCGCAGCGGTACGTGGCCGACCACCGCTGAGATCTCCCCGGGACGGGGGAGTCGCCGCGGCCGGTATCGGCAGCAGAATGACGAGGTGACCCTCCGAGCGGCACTGGCCCCGCTGGTCGCCGGCACCACCTGGCGACGCGGCGTGTTCCTGCTGCTCGGCGGGGTGCTGGCGCTGCCGTACGGGGTCCTCGCGGCGACCTTCGCCCAACTGCTCGCCGACTCGTCGATCCCCCGCCCGCTGGTGTACGCCGTGCTGGTCGTCGCGGTGCTGATCGCCGTGGTGCCGTTGCTGCTGGACGGCAGCCGAGCGCTGGAGATCGCCGCCGTACGGGCTCTGCTCGGTGTCGACCTGCCCGAACCCGCACCGGGGCACCAGGGCGATCGGGAGACCCGGCTGCGCAGCGCGCTCTGGATCGCCACCCACCTCATCGTCGGCGCTCTGGTGATGGTCGCGCTGTTCAGCGCCCTGCCGATGGCGTTGGCGTTCATCGCCCAGCAGTTCGGCATCGGCGCCGAGTTGACCCGCCAGGAACGGTTCGGGCCGCTGGACGGGCGGGACAGCGGCTGGCTGACCCTGACCGGGGTGCTCCTGCTGGTTGGCCTCGGCTACGCCGTCGCCGGGCTCGGCGCGCTCGCCGCGTCCATGGCACCGGTGCTGCTCGGCCCCGCTCAGGCGGAACGGATCGCCGCCCTGGAGGCGCGGGCCACCCGACTCGCCGAACGCAACCGGCTGGCCCGGGAGCTGCACGACTCGGTCGGCCACGCGCTGACGGTGGCCACCCTCCAGGCCGGGGCCGCCCGCGAGGTGCTCGACACCGACCCGGAGTTCGTCCGGCGGGCGCTCATCGCCATCGAGGAGGCCGGGCGGACGGCGATGGACGAACTGGACCACGTGCTCGGGCTGCTCCGGGAGACCGGCGGCGGACGGCGTTCGGTGGCGCCGCAGCGTACCCTCGCCGACCTGGACCGGCTGGTCACCGACGCCCGCTCGACCGGGCTGGCGGTGCACGCGCAGCGCGCCGGCGACCCGGCGCGGGTGCCCCCGGCGGTCTCCCGCGAGGGCTACCGGATCGTCCAGGAAGGGCTGACCAACGCCGCCCGGTACGGCCACGGGCCGGTGACGCTGCGGCTGGACCTGCACCCGGACGCGCTGGAGCTGGAGTTGGCCAACGCGGTGGGGCGTCCCGCCCGCGCCGACCCGGGCCGGGGTGGCCGTGGCCTGGACGGGATGCGGGAGCGGGTGCTGCTGCTCGGCGGCCGGCTCACCGTGGGCCCGGACGGCGACCGCTGGCTGATCCGGGCCCGCCTGCCGTACGAGGGGACGCGATGACCACCGGCGTTTTGATCGTCGACGACGACGAGCTGATCCGGGTCGGGCTGCGGGCCATCATCGACGCCCAACCCGACCTGCGGGTGCTCGCCGAGGCCGCGGACGGGGCCGAGGTGCCGCCGCTGGTCGCCCGGCACCGGCCGGCCGTGGTGCTGATGGACGTGCGGATGCCCGGCATCGACGGCATCCAGGCCACCCGGCACCTGCTCGCCACCTCCGCCGATCCGCCCCGGGTGCTGGTGGTCACCACCTTCGCCAACGACGAGTACGTCTACGAGGCGCTGCGCGCCGGCGCCGCCGGTTTCCTGCTCAAACGGGCCCGGCCGGCCGAGGTGGTCGAGGCGGTCCGGGTAGTGGCGGCGGGGGAGTCACTGCTCTTTCCGGCCGCGATCCGCAGGCTGGCCGGGGCGTACGGGCCGACCGGCGGTGATCGGCTGGCCGGCGCCCGGCTCACCGAGCGGGAGGCCGAGGTACTGCGGCTGATGACCACCGGGCGGTCCAACCCGGAGATCGCCGAGCACCTGGTGGTGGGGGTGGAGACGGTCAAGACGCACGTCGGCAACGTGCTGGCCAAGCTGGGCGTACGTGATCGCACCCAGGCGGTGATCGCCGCCTACGAGTCCGGCTTCGTCACCCCGTCCGGCTAGGGCCTTCCCCCGCCCGGGGGAGCGGGTTCACCGGCGGCCGGGAGGGGTTCGGCCGAGCGTGGGCCGAGGCTGGAAACATGACGACGATCACTGTCTCCCGACCCCGACCCGACTCCCGATGGCCCGACCGGCTGGCCCCGCTGGCCGCCGGCTGGCTCGGCCTGTGGGGCGTGCTAGCCCTGCTCGGCACGCTCACCGGCGCCGGCTACCCGTTCGGCGCGAACGACCCGCACGGCGGTGACGCCAACCTGCTGCGCCTGGTGCCGGTGGAGGTGGCCACCCCGCTCTTCGCCGGGGTGCTGCTGACCGCCGCGGTGGCGGCGCTGGCGATGAGCCGCCCGGCCGTACGCCCGCCCGGCCCGCTGCGGGTGCTGCTCGCCGGCTACGGCTGGAGGTGGCGTTCGTGCTCGCCGTGGTCGTTCCGGACGCCCGGGTGCTCGTCATCCTCGGCTACCTGCCGATGCTGATCATCGGAGCGCCGTTCGGTTGGCCCCCGGTCGACTACGCCGAGGTGTTCACCTGGGCGCTGTACGCCCGCTTCGCCGCGCTCGTCGGCGGGCTGCTGCTGGCCGGGGCGGTGCTCGCCTGGCAGCGCCGTACCGTCGGGGCCTGCGTGGGCTGCGGTCGCCACCACGTCGACCAGGGCTGGACCACCCCGGCCGCCGCCGCGCGCTGGGGCCGGTGGGCCGCCGGCATCGCCGCCGCCATTCCGTTCGCGTACGCGCTGACCCGGTTCGCGTGGGCGGCCGGCATCCCGCTGGGCATCTCCCGGGAGTTCCTGACCGAGATGCAGGACACCGGGCTGGTGTGGGCCGGGTTCGGGCTGGGAGCCTTCGCCACCGTCGGCGCGATCCTCACCCTCGGGCTGGTGCAGCGGTGGGGCGAGCGGTTTCCGCGCTGGATGCCCGGGCTGGCCGGCCGTCGGGTGCCGGTGAAGCTGGCCGTGGTGCCGGCCACGCTGGTCGCCGTCGCGGTGACGGCGGCCACTCTGGGTCTGTTCAGCAACCCCGAGTTCTGGCAGCTCACCCACGGGTTCAGCGTGACCGGGGCGCCGATGCTGCTCTGGCCGTTCTGGGGCGTGGCGCTCGGCGCCGCCACGTACGCGTACCACCTGCGCCGACGTGGCGCCTGCCGCCGCTGTGGTCGGGGCTGAGGGTGGGAGCGGGGGTGCCCCTCCGATGCCGGGGCGCTCCCGGGAATGTGAGCTAGCGTGGGTCGGGTGACTGCGCCCTCCCCGGTAATCCCGGTTCCACCGGCCGACCTGCCCGGCACGCTCGGCGCGCTACGGGCGGCCGGTCACCAGTACCGCACCGTCAAGCAGGAACTCCGCGCCAACCTCCTGGCCCGGATGCGCAACGGCGAGACCCGCTTCCCCGGCATCGTCGGCTACGACGACAGCGTGCTGCCCGAGGTCGAGCGGGCCCTGCTCGCCGGGCACGACATGGTGCTGCTCGGCGAGCGTGGCCAGGGCAAGACCCGGCTGATCCGCTCCCTCGGCGCGCTGCTCGACGAGTGGACCCCGGTCATCCCCGGCTCGGTGCTCAACGAGCACCCGATGCACCCGCTCACCCCGGCGTCGCGCGCGCAGGTCGCCGAGGCCGGCGACGACCAGCCGGTCGGCTGGCTGCACCGCTCGATGCGCTACGGCGAGAAGTTGGCCACCCCGGACACCAGCGTCGGCGACCTGATCGGTGACGTGGACCCGATCCGGATCGCCCAGGGCCGTACCCTCGGCGACCCGGAGACCATCCACTTCGGGCTGGTGCCGCGTACCAACCGGGGCATCTTCGCCGTCAACGAGCTGCCCGACCTGGCCGAGCGGATCCAGGTGGCGCTGCTCAACGTGCTGGAGGAGCGCGACATCCAGGTGCGCGGCTACCAGCTGCGGCTGCCGCTGGACCTGCTCCTGGTGGCCAGCGCCAACCCGGAGGACTACACCAACCGGGGCCGGATCATCACCCCGCTCAAGGACCGGTTCGGCGCGGAGATCCGTACCCACTACCCGGTCGACCTGGAGTTGGAGCTGGAGCTGATCCGGCAGGAGGCCGACCTCGTCGCCGAGGTGCCGGAGCACGTCCTGGAGGTCCTGGCCCGGTTCGCCCGCGCGGTGCGCGAGTCACCGTCGGTGGACCCGCGCTCGGGTGTCTCCGCCCGGTTCGCCATCGCCGCCGCCGAGACCGTGGCCGGTGCCGCGCTGCGCCGCGCCGGCCTGCTCGCCGCCGGCGGCACCCCGGAGGGACGCCCCGAGGCCGCCGTGGCCCGGGTCGGCGACGCGGTGTCGACGACCAGCACGTTGCGCGGCAAGGTCGAGTTCGAGAGCGGCGAGGAGGGGCGGGAGATCGAGATCCTGGCCCACCTGCTGCGGACCGCGACCGCCGAGACGTTCCGGGCCAGGCTGGCCGGGCTGGACCTGTCCGGGTTCACCGGCCTGGTCGAGGACGGCGCGGCGATCGAGACCGGGGAGCTGGTCAGCGCCGCCGAGCTGCTGCGCCAGGTGGGCACGGTGCCCGGGCTGGCCAAGGTGCTGGACCGGCTCGGCCTGGGCGACGCGCCCACCCCGGAGGAGGCCGCCGCCGGTGTCGAGTTCGTGCTGGAAGGGCTGCACCTGACCCGCCGGCTCGGCAAGGACGTCACCGACTCCGGGCGCACCGTCTACGGCGGCCGGGGCTGACCGTGGCCGGCAACCGGTTCCGGTACGGCCAGTGGCGCGGCGGCCCCGACCCGCTCGCGCCCCCGTACGACGTGCGCGAGGCGGTGGACGCGGTCGGCGCCGAGGTGCTGGCCGGCGGCAGCCTGCGGGAGGCACTGCGCGACCTGCTGCGCCGTGGCCCGCAGGGGCGTGGCGGGCTGGACGATCTGGCTGCCCGTGCCCGCCGCTTGCGTCGGGAGGCCCTGCGTCGGGGTGACCTGGACGGCGCGGTGACCCGAGCACGGGCGTTGCTCGACCAGGCGCTGGCCGCCGAGCGGGACGAGCTGCGGGGCCGTGACGACGACGGCGCGCGGTTCGCCGAGTCGGTGCTGGACAACCTGCCCCGCTCCACGGCCCGTGCGGTGGAGGAGCTGGGCGGCTACCAGTGGGCCAGCGAGGACGCCCGGCGGTCGTACCAGGAGATCCTGGACCAGCTTCGCGGCGACGTCCTCGGGCAGCGTTTCGCCGGCCTGCGCGACGCGGTGCGCGCCTCCGCCGACCCGGCCGTGCAGCGGCGGCTCGCCGAGATGATGAGCGACCTGAACGACCTGCTGGCCCGGCACGGCCGCGCGGAGGACACCACCGACGCGTTCGCCGAGTTCATGCGCCGGCACGGCGACTTCTTCCCGGAGCGGCCGGAGACCGTCGACGAGTTGATCGACGTGCTGGCCCGGCGCTCGGCGGCCGGCGAACGGCTGATGAACTCGCTCTCCGACCGGCAGCGTGCCGAGCTGGCCGGGCTGATGCAGCAGTCGCTCGGCGACCGGCTCGCCGGTGAGCTCTCCGCGCTCGACGCGAACCTGCGGGCGTTGCGCCCCGACCTGCGGTGGGGGCGCGGTGAGCGGGTCCGGGGCGAGCAGCCGCTGGGCTACGCCGACGCGGCCGGCGCGTTGGGCGAGATCGGCGAGCTGGACGACCTGCTGGACCAGCTCGACCAGGAACACCCCGGCGCCACCCTGGACGACGTGGACGTCGAGGCGGTGGCCCGGACGCTGGGCCGGAGCGCCGCCGACGACGTCCGCCGGCTGCGGGAGCTGGAGCGGGAGCTACGCCGGCAGGGCTGGGTGAGTCGGGACGCCGACGGGCTCACGCTGAGCCCGAAGGCGCTGCGCCGGCTCGGCGGGACGGCACTGCGGCGGGTCTTCGCCGACCTGACCGCCGGGCCGCGCGGCCAGCACGATCTGCGGTCCGCGGGCGCCGCCGGCGAGGTCAGCGGCGGGTCCCGGCCCTGGCAGTACGGCGACGAGCAGCCGTTGGACGTGGTGCGCACCCTGACCCGCGCGGTGAGTCGGGCCGGCCCGAGCGTGCCGGTACAGCTCGCGGTGGACGACTTTGAGGTGGTGGAGACCGAGAAGCGGGCCTCGGCGGCGGTGGTGCTCTGCGTCGATCTCTCGTACTCGATGATCTCGCAGGGTCGCTGGGGGCCGATGAAGCAGACCGCCCTGGCGCTGGCGCACCTCATGGAGACGCGCTTTCCGCAGGACGCCCTGCAGATCGTCGGCTTCGGTCGGGAGGCGATGACGCTCAGCCAGCAGGAGCTGGCCGCCGTGGAGCCGGACATGGAGCAGGGCACCAACCTCCAGCACGCGCTGCGACTGGCCGGTCGGCACCTGCGCCGGCATCCGGACGCCGAGCCGGTGGTGCTGGTGGTCACCGACGGCGAGCCGACCGCCCACCTGGACCCGGACGACGGGGAGGCGCTGTTCCACTGGCCGCCGCTGCCGGAGACGATCGAGGCGACGGTCCGCGAGGTGGACCGGCTCAGCCGCTACGGCGCCACGCTCAACCTGTTCATGCTCGGCGACGATCCGGGCCTGCGCCGCTTCGTCGACGCGGTGGCCCGACGCAGCCGAGGCCGCATGTTCACCCCGGACACCGGCGACCTGGGCGAGTACGTGGTCAGCGACTACCTCCGCTCCCGCCAATCCCGCCGCTAACCCCCGCCCGGCGGGGTTGACTGGGGGGGTGGATAGCGGGGGCCTGCGGCGGGCGTACGGCGGTGTTTTCGCCGAGATCGACGGGGCGGTCTTCGGGCCGCCGCCGGAGGGGCAGCTCAGTGCCGAGCAGATCGTGGCGCACCTGGTCGCCAACGACGAGCTGATGATCCAGGCCACCGAGGCGTTGCTGGCCGGGTCGACGTTCGCCTACTACGACCTGGAGGACATCCACCGTCCGCAGCTCGACGCGCTGATCGCCGAGCAGGGTGGCGTGCGGGGCCTGGCCGCGCTGCTGCACGGCACCAGCGACCGGCTCTGCGCGCTGGTCGACCAACTCGGCCTCGCGGCGGACACCCCGGTCGAGACGCACCTGCGGGAGGGCTTCGACCTCATCGTCGACGAGCCGCTGCCCTGGTCGCGCACGCTGGACCTGCACACCCGCGTCCACCTGCCCAAGCACCAGGCCCAACTGCACCTGCTCCGCACCTGAGCCGCACTGATCTGGTGCAGCCGTTCGGTGTGGCGGTGATGCGTCGGACCGGCCGGTGCCCTGGGCTGCGCTGAGCGGTGGCAGAGACGGCGGATCAGCTGCCGATCAGCTCGGGGCGGGGGTGGAAGGTGCGGCGGTAGGCGGAGGGCGCCACGCCGATGCGCTGGTGGAGTTGCTGGCGCAGGGCGGCGGTGGTGCCGAAACCGCTGCGGTGGGCGATCTGGTCGACGGTGAGGTCGGTCGTCTCCAGCAGCAGTCGAGCGTGGTCGGTGCGCTGCTGGAGCAGCCACTGCGCCGGGCTCAGCCCGGTCTCCGAGCGGAAGCGCCGAGTGAAGGTGCGCACGCTCATCCGGACCTGTTCGGCGAGGTCGCGCAGCGCGATCGGCTCGTGCAGCCGCTGCCGGGCCCACTCCCGGGCGCCGGCGGTGCTGGTGTCGGTGACCTTCGGTACCGGCTGCTCGATGTACTGCGCCTGACCGCCGTCGCGCCAGGGCGGCATCACGCAGCGGCGGGCCGCGCGGTTGGCCACCTCGCTGCCGTGGTCGAGGCGGATGACGTGCAGGCAGAGGTCGATGCCGGCGGCCACTCCCGCCGAGGTGAGCACCCGGTCGTCGCCGATGAACAGCACACCCGGGTCGAGGTCCACCCGCTCGTACAGCCGGCGGAACCGCTCCGCGTACGCCCAGTGGGTGGTGGCCCGGCGCCCGTCGAGCAGCCCGGCGGCCGCCAGCACGAACGCCCCCGTGCAGATCGACATCACCCGGGCTCCCCGCTCGTACGCCGCCCGCAGCGCCTCGGCCACCTCCGGCTCGACGACGCCCGAGGTCAGCGCGCTGCCGTCGTGGATGCCCGCGACGATCACCGTGTCGGCGGTGTCGAGCAGCTCCAGCCCGTGGTCGGGGAGCACCTGGAAGCCGGCGGTGCTGCGGACCGGCTGGCCACCCGGGGTGCAGACCCGGACGTCGTAGAAGTGCTCGTCGGCGGCACTGCGGGCGGTGCTGAAGACCTGGGACGGGGTGCCGAGGTCGAGGCCGACCACCTGATCCAGGGCGAGTACGGCGATCCGGTGCGGGCGTACGGTCATGGCCCGATTATTGCGCATGATGGCTTTCCGGCCACTCGTCGGTGCCGGTGGCGCCGCCCAGACTGGTCCGCGTGACGAAGAACCGCCGCCTGCACCCCGCCTGGCTGGTCGCCGCCGTCGCCTTCGTGGCGCTGGTCGGCGCGGCCGGCTTCCGCGCCACCCCCTCGGTGCTGCTGCACCCGCTGCACGAGGAGTTCGGCTGGCCGCTGGCCACCATCTCCGCGGCGGTCTCGGTCAACCTGCTGCTCTACGGGCTCACCGCCCCGTTCGCCGCCGCGCTGATGGACCGGTTCGGCATCCGCCGGGTGGTCTCGGTGGCGCTGCTTCTGGTCGCCGCGGGCAGCGCGCTGACGGTCTTCATGACCGCCAGCTGGCAGCTGCTGCTCTGCTGGGGCGTGCTGGTCGGGCTGGGCACCGGCTCGATGGCGTTGGCCTTCGTGGCCACCGTCACCGGACGCTGGTTCGTCCGCCGGCGGGGCCTGGTCACCGGGGTGCTGACCGCGGGCGGGGCGGCGGGGCAGCTGGTCTTCCTGCCGCTGATCGCGGTGCTGGTGCGCGACCACGGCTGGCGTACGGCGGCACTCGTCGTGGCCGGAGCCGCGCTGGCGGTCGTACCCCTGGTGGTGTGGCTGCTGCGCGAGCACCCGGCGGATCTCGACCTGCCCGCCTACGGCGCGACCGAGGTGGTCGCGGCGCCGCCGCCGACCGGCGGCGCGGCGACCCGCGCGCTGGGCGCGCTCGCCACCGCGGCCCGGACCCGGCCGTTCTGGCTGCTGGCCGGCGGGTTCGCGATCTGCGGCGCGACCACCAACGGCCTCGTCGGTACGCACTTCGTGCCGGCCGCCCACGACCACGGCATGTCCGAGACCACGGCCGCCAGCCTGCTCGCCCTGGTCGGGCTGTTCGACATCGTCGGCACGATCGCCTCCGGCTGGCTGACCGACCGGGTGGACAGCCGGCTGCTGCTCGGCGCCTACTACGCGCTGCGCGGGGCGTCGCTGCTGCTCCTGCCGAGCCTGTTCGCCGGCACCGCCAGGCCCAGCATGCTGGTCTTCATCATCTTCTACGGCCTGGACTGGGTGGCGACCGTGCCGCCGACCGTGGCGCTGTGCCGGGAGTACTTCGGCACCGCCGGGCCGGTCGTTTTCGGTTGGGTGTTCGCCGCCCACCAGCTCGGCGCGGCGGTCGCCGCGACCGGCGCGGGGCTGGTCCGCGACCAGCTCGGCGACTACGCGATGGCCTGGTACGTGGCTGGGGGGCTGTCGATCGGCGCGGCCGGGCTGTCGCTGCTGCTGCGCCGTCGACCGGGTCGGCCGGTGCCGGAGGCCGTCCTGGTCGCCGCGACCGCGCCCCGGGCCTGGAGCTACCGGGGCTGAGGCCGGGCGGCGCGACCGGCGCCCGCCAGCCGGGTCAGCCGAGGGTCCACTGCTGGGCCGGCCGGCCGTCGCAGGGCCGCTGGCGGACCTCGTCGCCAGCCTCGTCGCCGTCGTCGTCGGCCTGACCGCACTTGCCGCTGTGCGCGGCGACCAGCAGCACCGGGCCGGTGCCCGTGGCGGTCAGCCGCCACTGCTGGTTGGCCCCGCCGTGGCAGGGAAACTGGAGCATCTTGGCGCCGTCGTCGCCGCTGCCGCCCTCGACGTCGAGGCACTGCCCGTAGGCGGC
The DNA here is from genome assembly GCF_040678715.1 of Micromonospora sp. NPDC049301. Lineage (NCBI taxonomy): Bacteria > Bacillati > Actinomycetota > Actinomycetes > Micromonosporales > Micromonosporaceae > Micromonospora > Micromonospora sp. NPDC049301. The sequence continues at coordinate 1,243,695 of NZ_JBFAQO010000001.1, forward strand.
GTTGGTCAGCGTCACCACGTCCGCGCCGGCGGGGTTGACCACCCACTGCTGCTCCGGGCCGCCGGTGCAGGCCGCGAGCTGCGCCTCCGCCTCCTCGCCGTCGCCGTCGAGCCCGAGGCAGAGCCCGGAGGCGGCGCGCAGCACTTTGGGGCCGGTGGTCGGGGCGGCCGGGGTGGTGGCCGCCGGTGTCGGCGACGGCTGGGCCGCCGGGGTGGTCGGGCTCGGCTCCGCCGCCGGGGTGGTGGGCTCCGCCGCGCTCGACGGCGCGCCGACCGTCGCCGGCACGACCGGCTCGTCGTCACCGCCGAAGAGTCCGGTGGCGAACACCACCCCCAGGAGCAGGCCGACCAGGCCGACCGCCAGCGCCACCCGCAGCAGCGGGTCGGCCAGCGGGCCGGAGCGGGGCGCCCGCCGGCCGCCGCCGTAGACGGTGCCGGCGGGGTCGGGGCGTTGCTCGGGCGCGGACATACGCGCCATCCTCACCCACCTCGGCGGGCCGGTGCCAGTCCGGCGTCAGTCGACGACCACGAACCTGCGGCGGAGACAGCGGTCGCGACGGCTCAGCGGGTCGGCTGTGGATCGGTGACGTCGGCCACGGTGGCCGCGAGCGCGGCGATGGCGGCGTCGGCGTCGACCGCGACGGCGAGGCCGCGCTCGCCGGCACCGAGGGTGATCTCCCGGCCGCGCAGCCGCTCGTCCGCGATCACCGGCCAGGCGGTGCTCGCGCCGAACGGGGTGATGGTGCCGCGTTCGTACCCGGTGGCGGCGAGGGCGCCCGCCGCGTCCGGCATGGAGAGCCGGTGCACCCCGAGCAGGGCGCGCAGCTTGGGCCAGGAGATGACCCGGTCGCCGGGGGTGAGCACGAAGAGGTGGTCGTCCGCGCTCCGACGGACCACGATCGTCTTGACCACGTCCGGGATGGCCACGCCCCGCACGGCGGCGGCCTCCGCCAGGCTGCCGACCGCGCCGTGCGGGATCAGCCGGTAGGGCAGACCGGCTGAGTCCAGGGCGGTGATCGCGGGCGACGGCATGCCCGCCACCGTAACCGCCGGGCCTGCCATTGGACGGGAAATGGCCACCGTCGACATCCCACCGTTTTCGGGGTACGGGCGTAAGGTGATCACATGCGCGCGGAGCGTGTGGATCACTCGGTTGACCATGATCAAGCGGTGGACACGCTGCGGCGGTCGTACGCCGCGGTGCCCACGGGTGAGCCTGTCCGGCTCGCCAAACGCACCTCTAACCTGTTCCGCCCCCGGTCCGCTCCCCGGACCCCGGGCCTCGACGTGAGCGGCCTCGGCCGGGTGCTGTCGGTCGACCCGGCCGGGCGCACCGCCGACGTGCAGGGCATGTGCACGTACGAGGACCTGGTCGACGCGACGCTGCCGCACGGGCTGATGCCCCTGGTGGTGCCGCAGTTGCGCACCATCACCCTGGGTGGGGCGGTCACCGGCCTCGGGATCGAGTCGACCTCCTTCCGCAACGGCCTGCCGCACGAATCGGTACGCGAGCTGGACATCCTCACCGGCTCCGGCGAGATCATCACCGCCCGGCCGGAGGGCGAGCACGCGGACCTGTTCACCGCGTTCCCCAACTCGCTGGGCAGCCTCGGCTACGCCACCCGGCTGCGCATCGAGCTGCAACCGGTCGGCCGGTACGTGGCCCTGCGCAACATCCGGTTCACCCGGCTGGAGGCGCTCACCGACGCGATCGCCGAGGTGACCGCGACCCGGTCCTGGGCCGGCGAACCGGTCGACGTGATGGACGGAGTGATGTTCAGCCCCGGCGAGGCGTACCTGGTGCTGGGCACGTTCACCGACGCGGCCGAGCCGCCCAGCGACTACACCGGTCAGGCGATCTACTACCGGTCGCTGCGCCAGCGCACCCGTGACGTGCTCACCGCGTACGACTACCTGTGGCGCTGGGACACCGACTGGTTCTGGTGCTCGGCGGCCTTCGGCGCCCAGCACCCGGTCGTGCGCCGGCTCTGGCCGGCGCGTTACCGGCGCAGCGACGTCTACCACCGGCTGGTCCGGCTCGAGCACCGGCACCAGGTCGCGGCCCGCATCGATCGGCTGCGCGGCCAGCCGGCCCGGGAGCGGGTGGTGCAGGACGTGGAGATCCCGCTCGAACACACAGCCGACTTCCTGCGCTGGTTCGCCGGCGCGGTGGGGATGAACCCCGTGTGGCTCTGTCCATTGCGGTTGCGCGAGCCGGCGGGTCCCGGTTCCGCGCGGTCGTGGCCGTTGTATCCCCTCCGGCCGGGGCAGGACTACGTCAACATTGGGTTCTGGGGGAGCGTGCCGATCGAGTCGGGCGCCGCCGACGGCGACGTCAACCGCATGATCGAACGCAGGGTGTCGGAGTCGGGCGGGCACAAGTCGCTCTACTCCGACGCGTACTACGACCGGGACGCCTTCGATCGCCTCTACGGCGGCGAGACCTGGCGCGCGGTGAAGGACCGCTACGACCCGGACCACCGGCTGACGGGACTGTACGAAAAGGCGGTAGCACGAGCATGAGCCTGACCGACCGAGATCAGGGGGCCGCCAGCGTCCCCGCCACCCCGCCGGCGGGGGGCCGGCGAACGGGTCCGACCGTGGCCGACGTCGTCCGGGCGGTCACCGCCGGGCCGCTGCCGGTGCGGATCACCGGGTACGACGGCAGCGCCCTCGGCCCGTCCGACGCGGGCATCACCCTGGCGATCCGTTCCGAGCGGGGCCTGTCGTACCTGCTCACCGCTCCCGGCGACCTGGGCATGGCCCGGGCCTACGTCAGTGGTGACCTGGCGTTGCAGGGGGTGCACCCGGGCGACCCGTACGAGGCGCTGCGGGTGCTCAAGGACGAGCTACGGCTGCGCCCGCCGTCGCTGACCGACGGGCTGGCGCTGGTCCGCGGGCTGGGCTGGGAGCGGCTGCTGCCGCCGCCGGCACCGCCGCAGGAGGCGCAGCCGCGCTGGAAGCGGGTGATGAACGGGCTGCGGCACTCGCGCGTCCGGGACAGCACGGCCATCTCGCACCACTACGACGTCTCCAACGCCTTCTACGAGCGGGTGCTCGGCCCGTCGATGACGTACACCTGCGCGGTGTTCCGGTCTCCGCAGGACACGCTGGAGCAGGCCCAGGCGGCGAAGTACGACCTGGTTGCCGGCAAGCTGGCGCTCAAGCCGGGGATGCGGCTGCTCGACGTGGGCTGCGGCTGGGGCGGCATGGTCCGGCACGCCGCGCGCGAGTACGGCGTCAAGGCGCTCGGGGTGACCCTGTCGAAGGCGCAGGCGCAGTGGGCGCAGGCCGCGATCGAGCGGGAGGGGCTGACCGAGCTGGCCGAGGTGCGGCACCTGGACTACCGGGACGCGCCGGCGGAGCAGTTCGACGCCATCTCCTCCATCGGCCTGACCGAGCACATTGGTGTGCGCAACTACCCGGCCTACTTCGGGGCTCTGCGCGACCGGCTCCGGCCGGACGGGCGGCTGCTCAACCACTGCATCACGCGGGCGGACAATCGGGCGCCGCACCGCTCCGGCGCCTTCATCGACCGGTACGTCTTCCCGGACGGCGAGCTGGCCGGCCCGGGTCGGCTGATCAGCGAGGTGCACGACGCCGGGCTGGAGGTGCACCACGAGGAGAACCTGCGCCAGCACTACGCGCTGACGCTGGCCGCCTGGTGCCGCAACCTGGTCGAGCACTGGGACTTCTGCGTCTCGGAGGTTGGTGCGGGCACCGCGCGGGTGTGGGGGCTGTACATGGCCGGGTCGCGGATGGCGTTCGAGCGCAACGGCATCCAGCTGCACCAGGTGCTGGCCACCCACAACGGCCCGAACGGTGTGAGCGGCTACCCGTTGCGGCCCGACTGGTTGCCCTGACCATCTGCTGAGCGTCGCCTGAAGCCGCGTCGAGAAAGTCGGCGCGGCTTCTCGCGAAGCGATTGACAAACAAGTTTTGTACGTACAAACTGATTTTGCCATGAGAGACGTCCTGTACTTGGAGCAGATCGAGCAGGCCGAGGTCCTGCTCAAGCCGCAGCGCGTCGAGGTGCTGCGGCAACTGGCCGAACCGCGCACCTGCACCGAGGTCGCGGCCCGACTCGACCAGACGCCACAGCGCGTCTACTACCACGTCAAGCAGCTCGTCGCGGCCGGCCTGGTCGAGCTGGTCAACGAGCGCAAGGTCCGCGGCATCACCGAGGGCATCTACCAGGCCGCCGCCCGCTCCTACTGGCTTTCGCCCCGCCTGGTCGGTCGGATCGGGCTGCGTCGGGCCCGTGACGAGCTGAGCCTGGGCTACCTGCTCGACCTGATGGAAGACGTCCAGGCCGACATCGCCGCCCTGGACCGGGCGGCGCCCGAGCTGCCCTCGATCGGGGTCTCCGGCGAGATCCGGGTGCCGGCCGAGCAGCGCCAGCAGTTCCTGCACGACCTGCAAACCGCACTTCAAGAGCTGTTCACCCGCTACGGCGGCAGCGAAGGGGATGCCTTCAAGCTCGCCGTGGCCTGCTATCCGAAAGGGAACGACCATGACTGAACCGTTGAAGGTGCAGGCCCGTCTCTCCGCGTCCGTCGGGCGCGTCCGTGAGGCCCTGACCGACCCCGCCGAGCTGCGTCTCTGGCTGGCCGAGCACGCCGAGGTCGAGCTTCCCCACCGGTACGAGTTCTGGGGTCGGTACACGCCCGAGGGCGACGCGCCGCATCAGCGGCTGGTGCACGCCGACGACGACACGCTGCGCTTCACCTGGCTGCTGGACGGGGTGGAGACCACCACGGAGTTCCAGCTGACCGCCGACGGCCCCGACAGCACCGTGCTGACGTTGACGCAGAGCCACTTCGACTTCGCCGAGGCGATGAGCGGCTCCAGCATCCGTGGCGTGCTCCAGACCTACTGGGCGCTGGCCATCGCCAACCTGGCCTCCCACCTGGAGGGCCGGCCGCTGCTGCCGAAGACCGACTTCACCTCCGCCGACCTGCGCGGCGAGCTGGTCATCGCTGCCCCGGCCGACAAGGTGTGGCAGTCGCTGACCGAGTCCGAGCAGGCCAGCGCCTGGTTCGGCTACCCGATCGGCATCGAGCCCTGGGTCGGCGGGCGGTACGCCATGGGCGGCTTCGACGCCGGGTACGCCGCCAAGGTCGTCGACCTGGAGCCGGGCCGGAAGATGTCGGTCGACTGGGGACCGACCGGCGTCACGAGCTGGGAGCTCGCCGAGTCCGGCGGCCGGACCACGCTGACCTTCGTGCAGAGCGGCTTCGACGAGGGCAACCCCCCGTACGCGGCCTGGAGCGGGTCGGTGGCCGGCCTGGCGGAGCTGCGCCGCTTCCACGAGGTGCCGGACTGGCAGCCGATCTGGCTCCCCGCCGACGTGCCCGGCCTGGAGCCCGAGCCGACCGCGGCGGCCAGCTGACCCGGCAACACCCCCGGCGAGCGCCGGCCCACCGCACCACGGGCCGGCGCTCGCCGCACGTCCGGCCCCTGCGGATCAGGTATTCGCTGGTGGCTCAGGCGATGGCGGCGATGTCCCCGTCATCGAAGTAGATGGCCTGGTGCAGCCGGCCGCCGAGTGCGGCAGCGTACCGGGCCACGACGTCCTGGCCGGAGATTCGACCCTGCTCGATCTGGGACACCCGGCCCTTGGTCACACCCATCCGCTCGGCGACCTGTTGCTGAGTCAGACCGCGGGCGCGTCGCACCTCCGCTAGGCGGTGCCCGACGACCTGCGCGAGCAGCTCCTCCTTGCCCGCCTGGACAGCCGCCTCGCCGCCGGCGCGCTGCACGTACTCCGCCCGGATGTCCGTCCACCGCACATGACCAGTCACCGCTGTCCCCCCTCCTGCCGTGCGCGTTCCTTCAAGTAGATCTCGTAGCGTTGTTCGGCGAGCGGGATGGCCTGTCGATACCAGCTCGACCACTGGCCAGCCTTGTCCCCGGCAACGAGCAGAATGCTCGCCCGCCATGGGTCGAAGACGAAGAGGATGCGGACCGTGCCCGGCCGCAACTCCTTCAGGTTCGCTATCGACGACCCGGTGATCGTGTCGACCAACGGACGGCCGAGCCCTGGTCCGGCTTCAGCGAGCGCGTCGATCGCCTGCACAACCCGGGCGAACGTTGCCTGGTCCAGGCTATCGATCCAGGCGCGAACCTCGTCGACGACGAAGACCTGCCACTCCTCCTGGTGCACTCAGGAAGTATAGCAATTGCTAAACCTGGTGGGCTGCCGGCAGCAGACGCGCCCGTTGCGATCCGCTGGCCCGATTCGGTGACTTATCCGGCTGGAGTGGGTACTCGCGTGCGATGTTCTTTATCTTCGGCCTCCGTACCAAGGTCGACCGTTCGGGTGTCGCGCAGCAGGTCTGCCGCAATTGCGGCAACCACGCCGCGCAGGTGATCACCCGTCGGTCGACCAAGTTCACCCTCTTCTTCATCCCCCTCATCCCGATCCGCACCCGGTACGCACAGCAGTGCACGTTCTGCGGGGCGCAGTACGAGATCTCCCAGGCCGAGGCCGAGCGCCTCACGGTCGGCTGAACCGCCGATGGCCCGCTTCCTCTGCTGGTTAATCCGCCGGCCACCGCCGTCGTCCGGCCCTCCGGTGCACTCCGCCGCGCGCCCGCCCTGCACCCCGGTCCGGCGGAAGCATCGTCGTGCCCGCCGTCCACTGGCGGGCACCAGGCTGCCCCGCTCACCCTGGAACCGCTCCGCTGGCCGCTGACCACGGCGTGTGCGGCCCAGCCCGTTGGCCAGCGCGAGTGCTCGGCCTGGTCCGGCCGAGGCAGGTGTCACCCTCGCGCCCTGTCGAGCTGTCCCGTATGTAAGGCGCCGGGCACCGCCACGCGAGCCGGCCGGGAACGACCACCGGCAGGCCCAGCCGGAGCAACCCGGCCAACCGGACCGAAGAAGCCGCGGCACCCGAGGGCACCCATTTGCCCCACTGATGGGGCAGCTCGACAGGAGCGCGTACCAGAGGAGGCCGCCCGGGCAGTTCCTCCTCTTGGCCGGACCGGCTCGACGTGCGCGGCCGTCCGGACCCTGGCGGCTACCCCGAGCCCTGACTAGGCTTTCGGGGTTTGCCGTGGACCGGTCCGCCGAGGGTGCACGCACGACGAAGAGCCGGAGCGACCGTGTCGCGACAGGACGTGAAGCAGGCTGCGGGGAAACCGACCCCGGCCGAGCCGATTGCCGTGCCGCCAACCCCCATCGACCCGATCCGTTCCACGCCGGCCGCCGGGGCACCGGCCGCGGGCCTGACGGCCGCCGGGAGGGCGGGCGGCGGTCAGGCGACTGGCAGGAAGCCGGCCCGGCTGAACCGCGTCGGCCTCGTGGGCGCGATCGTGCTCGTGGAGGCGTTCTGGCTGGTCGCCGCGCTGCCCGGCGCCGCGCTGGTCAGCGACCTGGGCGCGTTGCTGGTCGCCGGCTGGGCCACCGTCGCCTGCGCCTCGGTGGCCCGTCGTCACCCCTCCCCGCTGCGCCGGTTCTGGACGCTGCTCGCGGTCACCATGGCGCTCGCCGCGCTGGGCCGGGCGACCTGGACGGTGCAACGGCTCGGCGGCGGCGACCTGCCGCACACCCCGCTGGTCGGGGCGGTCTTCAGCGCCGGCATCCTCACCGGCACCGCAGCGCTGCTCTGCTCGCCCTCCGCACCCCGCACCGCCGTCGGGCGGGCCCGGACGCTGCTGGACGGGGTGATCGTCGCGCTGGCCCTGGTGCCGATCGGCTGGGTGCTGGTGTTCCGTGGCGTCGCCGCCGCCGAACTGGCCGACCCGGCGCGCACGCTGGGGCTGCTCTACCCGATGTTCGACCTGATGCAGCTCACCATCCTGGTCGCGGTCGCCGGCCCGGCCCGAACGCTGTGGCGGCCGATGAGCGTGCTCGCGGCCAGCCTCACCATCCGGGTCGTCGCCGACGTCGTCTACGTCTCGCTGGTCGCGCGCGCCGACTACGCCCCCGGTCACCCGATCGACCTGTGCTGGCCGCTGAGCTACCTGCTGATCGGCCTGGCCACCCGGAATCCGCCGCCGCCGGACTGCGACGACACCGACGACACCGCCGAGTCGTCACCGCCGCCGTGGTGGCGGGTGGCGCTGCCGTACCTGCCGGTGGGCGGGGCGATCATCGCGGTGGTGCTGGCCCGCCGGCCCACCGGACAGACCCCGCAGCTGGTCTTCGTGACGATGATGGCGCTGCTCGCCGCCCTCGCCGTACGCCAGGGGCTGGCCGCCAACGAGAACCTGCGCCTGGTGGCCCGGCTGCGCCGGCTCGCGTACGGCGATCAGCTCACCGGGCTGCCCAACCGGCTGTTCTTCAACCGGCGGCTGCGCCTGGCGTTGCGCGACGGCCGGCCGGTGGCGGTGCTGCTGCTCGACCTCGACGGGTTCAAGCAGGTCAACGACCGGTTCGGGCACGCCACCGGCGACACCCTGCTCACCGGCCTGGCGGCCCGGATGCGGGCCGCGGTGAACGGCGACGGCACCATCGCCCGGCTCGGCGGTGACGAGTTCGCGGTGCTGGTCGACGGCGATCGGCCGGTGCCCCCGGAGCAGCTCGCCGAACGGCTGCTGGACGCCCTGCAACCCTCCGACGGGGACGAGGACGTCGGCGTGCACCCGTCGGCGAGCATCGGCATCGCCGAGTACGGCCCGCAGCACGCCTCCCACACCGACCTGCTGCGCGACGCCGACATCGCCATGTACGCCGCCAAGGCGGCCGGGAAGTCCGCGTACCGGACGTGCACCCCGGCGCTGCGCGAGTCGGCCGTCTCCCGGGCCGAGCTGATCGCCGACCTGCGCCGGGCCGTCGACGAGGAGCAGCTGCACCTGGAGTTCCAGCCCATCGTCGACGTGGCCACCGGCGCGGTCCGCAGCGCCGAGGCGTTGGTGCGTTGGCGGCACCCCCGGCTCGGGGTGCTGCCGCCCGCCCGGTTCCTGCCGCTCGCGGAGGAGACCGGGCTGATCCTGCCGATCGACCGCTGGGTGATCCACGAGGCGTGCCGGGCCGCGGCGACCTGGCGGGACCGGGCACCGGAGGCGACGGTCGCGGTGAACATCTCCGCGGCGCACCTGCGCCGCCCGGACCTGATCGCCACGGTCACCGCGGCCACCGCCGGCGCCGGGCTGGCGCCGCGCGCGTTGACCCTGGAGCTGACCGAGTCGGCGCTGATCGAGGGCACCGACGCCGTGCTGGAGCGGCTGCGCCAGCTTCGGGAGCTGGGCATCGAGATCGCCATCGACGACTTCGGCACCGGTTACTCGTCGCTGAGCTACCTGCACCGCATCCCGGCCACCGAGCTGAAGATCGACCGTTCGTTCGTGACCCGGCTGGGGACGGACGACCGGGCGTACGCCACGGTGGAGATGGTCACCCGACTGGCTGGCGCGTTCGACCTGGCGGTGGTCGCCGAGGGTGTGGAGACCGAGTGCCAGCACGCGGCGGTCACCGCGATCGGCTGCCCGCGGGGCCAGGGCTATCTGTACGGGCGGCCGGACGGCCCCGACACGGTGGGCCAGAATCGGCCTTGACCCTGACGTAGCGGCAGGCGCGAGCCTGGTTTCCGGAAGGGAGGGGAACCATGGCGTACACGGTGGGTCAGGTGGCGAAGGTGGCCGGCGTGACGGTGCGGACGCTGCACCACTACGACGAGATCGGGCTGCTCTCGCCGAGCGGGCGGACCCCGGCGGGTTACCGCCGCTACGACGACGCGGACCTGGAGCGGTTGCAGCTCGTCCTGTTCTACCGGGAGCTGGGTTTCCCGCTTGAGGAGATCGCCGCCATCATCGACGACCCGGCGGCCGACCCGGCCGCGCACCTGCGCCGGCAGCACGAGCTGCTGACGGTACGGATCAAGCGGTTGCAGGAGATGGTCACGGCGATCGAGTTCGCGATGGAGGCGAGCAAGTTGAACATCCAACTCACCCCCGAGGAGCGGTTCGAGGTCTTCGGCGACTTCAACCCCGAGGAGCACGAGGCCGAGGCGGAGCAGCGGTGGGGCGACACCGACGCGTACCGGGAGTCGAACCGGCGGGCCTCCCGCTACAGCAGGGACGACTGGCTGCGGATCAAGGCGGAGAACGAGGACTGGGGTCGGCGGATCGTCGCGGTGCTGGCCTCGGGCGCGCCGGCGGACAGCCCGGAGGCGATGGACCTGGCCGAGGAGCACCGGCAGATCATCAGCCGCTGGTTCTACGAGTGCTCGTACGAGATGCACACCGGGCTGGCCGACATGTACCTGGCCGACGAGCGGTTCACCGCGCACTACGAGAACATCGCCCCGGGTCTGGCGGCGTACCTGCACGAGGCGATCCACGCCAACGCGATCAGCCGCGCCTGACCGGGCCGGGCGCCGACCCGCGACAGCGGCCGGTGCGGTCCGGCTACTCTGGCCGGACCGCACCGCGGTCAGCGTCGATCGGCCGCCGGCCGGCGGGCGCGCCGCTCGGGGGAGATGACCGTGAACAAGCCGAAGCTGGTCGCCGCGGGCGCCGTCCTGGCCGTGGCGATCGCCGTCGGGGTGTGGGCCCTGGTCGCCGGAGGCGACGAGCCCGACGCGGGCCGCCCGGCGGCCGGCGCGTCACCCGACCCGGCCGCGACCGACCCGGTCACCGTGCTGGTGGCCGCAGCCGCGAAGGTCGACCAGCAGACCTACAAGCTGACCCTGGGCACCGGCGGGGAGGCGGGCGACGGCACGGTGGTGCTGTGGGACCCGAAGGCGCGGCGGGGCCTGGAGACCACCTCGCTCAAGGTGCCGTCCGGCGAGGTGAAGATCGAGCGGTTGACCACCGGGCCGGACGTGTACGTGCGGGTCACCGCCCCGGACCGCCGGGTGCCGGTCTGGGACGGCCGCACCTGGTGGCACGTCGGCGCTCCCGGCGCCCCCGCCGCGCAGCAGGGCCTGGACAACACCCGGCTGGCCGGCACGTTGACCGCGCCGGCCAAGGTCCGGCAGACCGGCGTGCGGGAGTACGCCGGCACGCTGGACCTGCGCGAGAGCGGCGCGGTGCTGGGCAGCGGGGTCGGGAACGTGCTGGGCGACCGGGCCGCGGCGGTGCCGTTCACCGCCACGGTGGACGAGCAGGGGCGGCTGGTCCGGTACCGGATCGAGCTGGCCAGCGAGCAGTCGCAGACCGCGCGGCTGGACCTGACGTACTCGGACTTCGGGCTTGCCGTGACGGCGGAACCGCCGGCGGCGGACCTCATCGGTGCGGACCCGCCGCCGAACATCCCGGGCGCCTGAGCCGGGCTCACTCCTCGTAGACCCCGTCCACCGGGGTGACCAGGAAGTCGTAGACGGTGCGGGCCATCCGGCGGACCGTCTCGTCGCCGGTCTCCATCGGGCCGGCGGTGAGGAACGCGACGGCGGTCTCCGAGCCGGGGATCAGGTAGTACCCGACGTCGTGTGAGGCGTCCGGCAGGTCACCGGTCTTGTGTGCCACCGGCACCCCGGGCGGCAGCGCCGCCGGGATCTTGGTGTTGAGGGTCTGCTCCCGCATGAAGCCGATCATCAGGTCGCGGGAGGCGGGGCTGAGGATCTCGCCGTCCCAGACCGCGCCGAGCAGCGACACCACGTCGTCGGGGCCGGTGTAGTTCTCCTCGCCTCGCTGGGCGGCCGCGCTGTCGAGCATCCGGCGGGCCAGGATGGTGGACCGCTGGTTCATCGAGTCGATCAGCGCGTTGACCGGGGCGAACCCGCCCAGGTAGGTGATCAGCACGTTGGCGGCGATGTTGTCGCTGTACTTGATCAGGTACTGGGCGAGCCGGTGCAGGCTGACCACCTGTGGGAACGTCTCGAACTGGAGCTGGCCGGTGCCGCCGACCACGTCGGCCGGGGTGACCAGCACACCGTCGTCGAGCGAGACCTGTCCACAGTCGACGCGGCGGAGAAGCTCGACCAGGATCCACAGCTTGATGACGCTGGCCGCCTTGGGGCGCAGAGAACCGTTGACCGCGATCTGCTGATCGCCGTACCGGCCGGACAGGTCGCGCACGGTGACCCCGGCCGGGTTGAGGCTCGCGTCGGCGACCACCCGGGCGAGCTGCCCGCTGAGCGGGAACAGCCGGGCGCCCGCGACCGGATCCGTGGGCGGCTGGGGGCTGGTGACCACCACGCCGGTCAGCTCGGTCGGCGGGTGGTGGCGCCGGGTCACCTCGAGCGTGCCCTGGCTGCGCCCGATCAGCGGCACCCGGTACCGGTAGCTCCGGCCCTCGACGGTGACCTCGCCGCTGGCCACCCCGGCGGCGACGAGCATGTCCGGGTCGGCGACCCGGCCGGTGTCACCGTCGCAGGCCCGGTACCGCACGGTGTGCCCGAGCGAGTCCACCGCGAACACCCCGCCGGGGAACGACAGCCACGACACCTCGCTGGTCGGCGCCCGCTCCGGCGTCGGCTCCACACCGGGCTCGTCCCCCTGCCCTGCCGCGTCGCCCGGACCGGCCGCGTCCCCCGGACCGGCCGCGTCCCCCGGGCCGGCCGCGGACCCGGGCTCGGCTCCGTACCCCGGCTCGGGTGCGGGGCCGTCCGCGGTGGCCGGCCCGGTCGTCGCGAGCACGGCCAGCGCGACCGCCGCGGTCAGCCACTTCAGGGGTACGCGAGCAAATAGGCCGGACTGGGAAGATGAGCGGTTCTTGTCGCTTTCTCTCACGTTTGCACGATATGGAGCTGGGGCGGCTGATGGGGCGCTCGGGACTGCCGTCACCCGTCCGGGCCGCCGAGTGCCGATGAGCGCGATACCTCAGAGGTATAGATATGACTCTGCGGTATCAGCCTCATCAGCACCACCAGACCCGACGGCGGTGCGAGCGGTCAGGTCGGTGGTGTCGCGGGGAAGGGATCGGCGGGCAGGCCGGGTGCCAGCCGGCGCATGGAGAAGAAGGTGGGCACCAGAGCGTCATAGAGCTCGGCGAAGAGTGGCAGCAGCGAGGCGTACGTGGCGGCGGCGGCCGGGTCGGGGCGGACGGTCTCCTCGATCCGCGCCAGATCGGCGGCCACGTCGATGGTGGGGATCAACCCGAGCGCCTGCATGCCGAGCAGGGCCGCGCCGAAGCCCGACCCCTCCGGCCCGGCCGGGAAACTCACCGGCAGGCCGAGCACGTCGGCGAGCATCTGCCGCCACAGGCCGCTGCGGGCGAATCCACCGCCGGCCCGGATCTCGCGGACCTCGTTGCCGGCCGCTCGCACGGAGCTGAGCACCAGCGCGAGCTGCTGGCAGACCCCCTCGAGCGCGGCCCGGATCAGGTGCTCGCGGCGGTGCGCGTGGGTCAGCCCCACGTACGCGCCGCGCGGCAGCGCGCTCCAGTGTGGTGCCCGCTCGCTGTGCAGGTACGGCAGCATGATGAGCCCGCCGGAGCCGACCGGCGCCCGGGCCGCCAGCGCGACCAGCTCCGCCTCGGAGCGCTCGCCCAGGTCCGGGGCGAGCGCCTCACCGGCCCAGCGCAGCACGACGCCGCCGTTGTTGATCGCCCCGCCGACCGTCCAGTGGTCCTCGGTCAGCGCGTAGCAGAACACCCCGCCGAGCGGGTCCACGCCGGGCCGCTCGACCATCACCCGCATCGCGCCGCTGGTGCCGATCGTGCAGGCCACCATGCCGGGGCGCACCGCGCCGAGGCCCAGGTTGGCCAGCGGCCCGTCGCCGGCGCCGACCACCACCGGGGTGCGTTGCGGCAGGCCGGTCGCCGCCGCGGCCTGCGCGGTGAGCCCGGGCAGCACGGCGGTGGTGGAGACCAGTTGGGGGAGCTGCTCCCCGGTGATGCCCGCGATGGTCAGCGCCTCGCTGTCCCACTCCAGCTTGTGGATGTCCATGAGACCGGTGGACGAGGCGACGGAGTGGTCGGTGACCAGCGTGTCGCAGAGCCGCAGCAGCACCCAGTCCTTGATGCCGACCCAGTGGGCGACCCGTTCGAAGAGCTTCGGCTCCTGCTCGGAGAACCAGAGCAGCTTGGGCAGCGGCGACATGGGATGCATCGGTGTCCCGGTCCGCCGGTGCAGGGCCAGGCCGGACGGCACCGCCCGCAGGCGCTCGGCCTGCCGGGTGGACCGCGCGTCGGCCCAGGTCACCGAGGGGGTGAGCGGGCTGCCGGCCGAGTCGAGACCGATCAGGCTGTGCATGGCGGAGCCGAACGACAGCCCGGCCACCGGCACGGCCAGCTCGGCCACCACGGCGCGGATCGACTCCAGCACCGCGTCGAGGATGAGCTGCGGGTCCTGCTCGGCGTACCCGGGCTGCGGATCGTTGAGCGGGTAGCCGATCGAGTGGCTGGCGAGCTGCCGCCCACCGGTGTCGTACGCGACGGTCTTGGTGCTGGTGGTGCCGATGTCGACGCCGATCACCACCCCGGGCCGGGTGTCCTGCGGCACGATCGTCACCCCCTCCGTACGGCCGTGCCGCGGCGACGCACCCGGCTGCGGCTGACGTTACCGAGACAGCGACCGCCCCCGCAGGGCACACGGAAAGGTGAATCGGCGACGGCAGTATCGCCCTATCGTGTGGGTTGTTCCGCCGATCGGCTACTTCGCCCAGTTCTGGCGTGTCCGGGCGGCGCGCCGCCGCTGTTAACACGTGTGACACCCCGGTTGGTGGCCTGCGCGGCGAAGGAGTCGGCGTGGCAAAGACTGATTCGACGGGTTCCACATGGCGGTACCGGTGGGCGCGCCGGCAGAACGTTCGGCGGGTCAGCACGTTCCGCGGTGCGGAGGCGGCCTGGCGGCGACGCGACGACGAGTTGCGGCGGCTGCGTGCCCTGGCCGCTGACTTCGAGGGCTCCGCGGCGGCCGGTGCCGGCCTGCCGCTGGAGCTGGCCGGTGACGAGGTGGTGCTCTGGGCACTGCCGGCCGCGCAACTGGTCGAGGTGCGGCACACCACGGTGCTGCCCGCGCCGGATCTCACGATCGCCCCGCCGTCCGCGCCGCTGCGCCCGCGCCGCCCGGACGGCGTCCGGGTCACCGACGCCGGCATGGCGGTGATCACGAGCCGTCGGCTGGTGCTGCTCGGCGGGCGCGGCCGGCGCGACTGGGCGTACGGCAGGATGACCGGCCTTGCCCACGACCCGGCGGCGCCGGTCACTCTGATCCAGGTGCTGGACCGGCGGCGTACCTCCGGGCTGATGCTGCCCACCGACGCGGCGGCGGACTTCCGGTTCAAGCTCACGCTGGCCTTCGCCGACGCGATCGAGCAGCGTCCCGCGGTGCTCGCCCAGCTCGACGAGCTGATCGCCGAGCACGCCCAGCTCAAGCCGTTCCGGCCGGCCGCGGCCACGCCCGCGCAGGCCCGGCTCTCCGCGCTGGTGCCGGGTGGACGGCGCAGCGTCGCGGTGGCCGCGGCCGTCGCGCTGCTGGTGCCGGCGGCGCTGATCGAGTCGGACCCGTCCGACCCGACCGGTGGCGCGGAGGTCGCGGTCGCGGCCACCCCCGCGCCGACCCCCAGCGTGGTGCCCGCGCTGGTCCGCCCGGCGGCCCCGCCGCCCCGCACATCGCCGAAGCCGACGAAGGCGCCGCGCCCGTCGCCCACCACGACGCGCGATCCGCGCTGCGGCGCGCCAACCAACCCGCTCGGGTACGACTTCTGCGGCGGCACCCGCATCCGTCGGCCGGCCGCCGAGGTGTGCGACTGGTTCGACTGCGTGCCGCAGTTCTGGGCCGGCCGGGGGTACCTGGTGCAGTGCCGTGACGGCTCGGTCAGCCTGACCGGCGGTCGGTCGAACGCCTGCGCCGACCACCGAGGCGTGCGACGGACCGTAACCAAATGACCGTTTAATGCCTGTTTGAGCCCGCGCGTCGCCTTGGGTCGATAAGATCAACCGGGTGGAGATCCGGTCCGACGACGGTGCCCGGGTGAGGATCCGCCCGGTCGGCTACCAGCCCGGCATCGACCCGCCCGACGACCCCGACCGGGCCGCGCCCGGTTGGCACGACTGGCTGCTCATCGAGGTGGACGCGCGTACCGCCGACGGCCAGACCTGGTCGCACCACTACCCGAGCCTGATGGTCGAGGAGGCCCGCGCGCTCGGCGGCTGGCTGCGCGGGCAGGCGAAGGCGGCCCTCGGATCGAGCCCGCCACCGGCGACGGTCCGCTTCACCGAACCCAACCTGGCCCTGCGTACCCGGGTGCTCCGCCGTCGCCGGCTCGAGCTGGTCGTGGAGTTCTCCGCCGAGTCGCTGCCACCATGGATGCGCCGGCCCTCCACCGCGATCTACCCGCTGATCCTCACCGTCTCCGCGGACGCGCTCGCCGTCGCCGCCGAACAGTGGGTCGGGCACTGCGAGGCGTACCCGCCACGCGCGCCGTCACGGTTTCCGGCCCGAGGTCCCCTGCCCGGCCCGATGACGTACCCGAAGCGGGCTGGGTGACACATCCGGCTAGACGATGGGCTACACGATCGCGGGCAGGTTATCGCTGAAGGCCCCGAGCCGACTGCTGTAACAGCGACGGCACGCCTACTTCGTCCTTGGCTCGGGGGCGACAACGAGGCGAGGCGGGTCCTCTGCCGCTCGATGTAGCTCTCCAGCACGGCAAGGGTGCGCGGCATGCGTAGCCAGTCCTGAGCGGCGTGCCCGTACTCCCGAATCGCAATAGCTTCCCTGTCAGGACCGTAGCCAACGGGATACACGTCAACGATGTCGGACAGATCTCCCCAGATTCGGTACAACCAGCCCACGACCCAGAGGTGCTCGATGTGCGGGCGCTCGACCAGCGTTCGGGACGAAGAGGTCGAGTGTGGCTGCAAATAGTGTGCCACGATCGGCCCGTGCGTACGTGGGGTGGCCTAAGCCATGAGGAGCAGTGCCTCATGGTCAACGCGCAAGAGCATGACCTCCTGCCGAGCGTGCTCTGGGACTGGCGGACCGATCTCGGCCAGGAAGACAAGTTGACCCTGCTGCCGGTGCTTGCCGCTGCGCTAGTCGCACTGGTCAATGATGGGCTCATCGAGGTACGCCGGCTGTTCGTCGACGTCGACCCCAGCGGCAGCGGCAGCGGCAGCGGCAGCTACGAGGTGATTCCCTGCGGACAGCTTCCTGACGTGCTCGCCGATCAGGCTGTGTGGGAGTACACAGATCACAGCTGGATCCATCGCGACGAGGGCTTGGCGATTGTCGAGACCCATGCGGGGCGAGAGTTGTCGCTCACCGATCGCTCGGGTGTGCCAAATCCCCAGAGCTCGAACCCGTACCTGAAGTAGCCGGCCTGTTGAGGGCGTGGGCGGTGAGCCAGCGGTCCGGGAAGCTGAGCGGCGTGAGGATGATCATCGGGCACAGATCCGGCACAACTGACACCGGCAAGGGCTGTCAACCGCTGCAAGGCAGCGAAAGTATCCGCCCTGGTCACGGGGCCGATTCGTCCAGTCTGGGGTGATCAACCGAGTGCCGGAGGGGTTCAGGGTTCAAGCCTCCACCCGCATCGGACAGCTACGGACGTGCGGGCATCGATGAGGCTCGCATCGATAACAAGCGGTACCCTTCGATCGGTCTACTCCCAGAGGCGGACGGAGAACCGATGTCGCAGGCCGTTGCAGTGGAAGTGATCAAAGCTGTGCCTGCGATGCTTTGGGTTGCCTTCGCCGCCTTGGTTTACTTCACTCTGCGCAGCGCCCTCGTCCCACAGCTTGCTCGTCTCAACAGCGTGAAGACGCCAATGCTTGAGCTGGGCTTCGCCGAGCAGCTGCTCGATGAGGCGGCGGCCAAGTCGGAGGTGGGCACGCCACCCTCCGCTAGCGAGCGACGCGCAGCCGTTTCCCGACTGCAACACGCGGGCGAGATCCTAAGAGAGGGTCGCATCCTCTGGGTGGACGACAACCCGAGTTGGAACATGCCCCTGATCCGCCTCTTCCGGCAACTTGGCATGATCGTGGATACACCACGCTCCACAGATGAGGCGCTCGCTGACCTCCAGAGGCGGTCCTACGACCTAGTTCTCAGCGACATGCGCCGCGACACAGAGCAGCCGGCGGAGACCGCGGGTATCACTCTCATTGAGGCCCTCGAACGCCGAGGCATCCACCTCCCCGTAGTCATCGCCGCGGCCGGCTTCGATCCCCGGCTCGGCGTACATCCCGGGATCTTTGCCTACACCAACGCCGTCGACGACCTTGTTCACTACGTCATCGACGTCATGGAACGCATCAAGTTCGGGACAGCCTTTTGACATCGAGCCGCTAGGACGACGCGTGGCTCTGCCGGTTCTCGCGAGCCCACAAGTCAGCGGAAAGTCAGCGAATGGCGTGATGCGCGACCGACACCAACGACCACAGTCGGCGTGACACCTAGGACTGGACCACAGGGAATGACTCCCGCCGACGCTGGCCGACAACGCCGACCATTCTCCCCCGGCGGGGGTCAGGCTTAGCTGGACGTGCCAGGGGCGGCGCTGTCGACAGCAACGCTGACAGCAACTGCCCCGGACGCCAACGCACTACCGGTATCAAGGATGGACGCTGCTCCGAGCTGACGGCCGCCCCCAGACGGGGACGGACGCGCAGCACACAGCTTGTAAGCGAGACGTCGCACTTGAATCCTCGCTGGCTCAGGCTGGCGGGTTTCAACCCGGCTACCGAGTGGCCCGAGGAAAAAGGGAAGCGTGCCGCCTTGGCCGCTACGGTCAACCGCGCTGCGTAGGATGCCCGACGTAGTCGGGAGCCGTCAGGGTTTCCGTAGTGCGTTACCGTTTTGAAGTGCTACTTTGCCGCCGGCGGCGACGGCGGTCAGGACAATGGCGGCGGCGGCGACGCCCAGTGTTGTCTTGTTGACCAACCTGTCCAGGAAGTTCTTGTTCTCGGAGTCTTTTGTGGATTCCTTGTCGGCCGTTTGCACGAGCAAGCCGTTCAGGTACCTCCGCGTTTCTGGGTCCAGGTCCAGGTCGTCGCGTTGGAGTTGAGCGATGATCGCCGCTCTGGACTCTTGGTAGGCCCGATGAACATACTCCTGGCTCTTCTCGTTGGACGAGAGAGTGGACTCGTGGACCCTCCGCAGCGTAGCCATCGCTTTGACGGAGAGTTTTGTGATCTCGGGAAGCTGCTCGATGATCTTTAGTTGAACCTCCTTCTCCATCTCCGGCATCATGGCCACGAGCTGGAAGACCTTGTCTTTGGAGAGATTCCGCCAGGTGTCGATATCAAGCGCCTTCTTGACGTCCTCTTCACTCTTGAAGACCATGCTGTGCCCACCTGTCGAAAAGGGATCTCCGCAGCGGAGAGTGTAGCCGGTGCCCGCTCGTCCGTACCGGCGTGCGATTCGCGCCGCGCCACGGAACAATGAGATGTCCGGATCTGCTAGTAAATGCCCCGAGCGCCGCCATTTGCGTCACCCCTCCTCGCTACGGTGCACGTTTCCCCGGGGCGGTCGGCAGGTGTGCCAGCGCTGCTGGAACGGCTCGATCAACGCCCCCACTGGGCGTCCATGAGATCAGCACGCCTAACGTGCCGTGACCAGGCACTGCGCGGCTCAGCCGGCCAGGTGTCACCGCGCCTACGACGTCGCGACTTCAAGCGATACCGAAGCCATTGATATCGCCTCAAAGACATCTTCAGTCCCGCTAAAGCTCCATAGGCAGGACTTATGGCCCCTCTGAGGGGCGGCTGACGGCCTCCGGTTCCCTTGCCTAAAGGTTCTTAACGTAGCTGGCGGCGATGTTCTCCGACGGGTTGGTGTAGCGGTTGATGTAGCGCTGGGACTGATGGCCGAGGCACCGTTCGAGTTCGTAGGCGTCGCTGAAGGTAGGCCGGCCATCAAGCTAACCCAGCAAGGTTGAAAGCAACCGCCCGGACAACGGCATGCGCACCTAAGCCGCACCGGTAGGCGGAGTCAGCAGCGAGTCAGCAAACGGGTTGTGCGCGGCAGTGACGGACGGGAAGGAGCGACTGAGCGGCCCATGCCTGAGCACTTAGGACCACTCCTGCTGACGCTGACTGGCAACTACGACCAGGCCCTCCGGCGCAGGTGCCGCAGCCCTCCGCCAACGCCTCGTCGGCGGTCCAAGAGGACCAGGGGGCCGCAGGCCGACGACTGTGCACCGTGGACAGCAGGGGAGTGCAGCAAGGCTAGAGGCGGTGCCCCCACCGCTCCCGACCTGTACAAGCTGCTTGACCTCGGATGCAGCCGTACCAGAAGCCACCGCCAAGAGTTCGGGACGAAGAGGTCGTCGGTTCAAATCCGGCCACCCCGACTAGCTAGCAGAAAACACCTGAAACAGCGCCCTGCGCCGAGTAGACAACCCGCTCCTGCGCAAGCCCTCGCCTCGGATGTTCGGCTGACATTGATATCGACCTTCGGGGCTAGACAAAATCGACACTGCTCATAGAGGATACCAGGACTGCGACCGTCTCAGGAGGCTCCGCATGGGCTCTCTGGACAGCTTGGGGTTCACCCGGCTGATAAGGACTGTCATTCCGGGACTACTTCTATCAGTGACCTCTGCGGGATATTTCGACATCGTGGCATTTCACCTTGGCCACGGAACACCCGTATATAGCTGGTCGGAGCGCTCAGCAACGCTAGTTATTGCCGGAGGGCTTCCTCTAAGTATCGTGTTTGGAATTGTTTCCAATATGCTCGTATTCGGATGGGCAACGGATCATCTCATCCGCAAACCATTCGCACATGCGCATCCCGCCATTGGGTCACTCGAAGCTAAGTTGAGGGACGAAGTCGTGTCCCTGAAGGCTCCACATTGGAGCGTTGACTTGGCTGGATCCGGGTTCCAGCCAGACCTAGAATTCATTCTAATCAATGAAATACAGCTTGAGAAGATCACATTCCTTCAAGAAAGCTACTGGCATTACCTCGAGTTTCAGATGAATACGGCCGTAGCATTTATCTATGCGACACCTCTTGCCGTCGCCGCGATTCTAACCGGCACGAAGTCCTCGGGGCAGATCTGGCTTGGAGTATGTGCATCAGCAGTAGTAGCTCTTGTCGTTATAGCTCTCGCGCTATTCTTGGTCCGGACCGCTCGAGTCAACTTCAGGAAGCACCGGTTCAAGCGGCTGAGCCTCCTGCTCTCGGCCGCGTACGAGGTTCGAAAGACTGGGTCAACGGACGGCAGCGACCGACTGGAGGGTGTCGCAATCCGCCCCCACGACCTTCGACTTCCGGGCCCACGCAAGCGGCGAATCCGCTCCAATCCCGGCCGCTGATAGGGCGACGTTCGCGTCGAATTCAAACCCGTGGCAACCTCGCGGGCGCCTACCAGGCGGTGAGCCGGGTGGCCGAGGCGATCGGCGAGTTCGTGCAGCTGCTCGCCGACCAGCTGCCGGACGTCGCCCCGAATGCAGGGGAGCGGCGACCCGAACAGCCGCCCAACCGAACCTGATCGGCGGCACACACGCGCCGCCCTCCACCGGCAGACTGCCGCGGTGAACGTCGACTACAACCTGACCTTCGCAGGCCTGTCTGCAGTCGCCACGATCGCGGGCGCGGGCGCCGGATACCTCGCCTGGCGGGCGGCGCGATCATCCAGCGACGCGGCCCAATCGTCAGCCCGGGTCGCGTCAGACTCCGAACGTGACCGACGCTGGTCAGCCCTGGCACCTGTACCTGCGTGGCCGGGAAGGACAACACGCGCGCGAGCTGCGGATCCGGCTGGACGGCCCGCACACGCTCGAACGTCTCGATCGGTCACCATCAGGGGCACGACAAGGTTGCCGAAGCCGCCCTAGTAGCGGCTGAATACGGCGGCCAGGTCCCCAGCTGCTACACAAGCATGGCTGTGGCCCCGGGCGGCCAGTCATCGACGAAGCCGTGCGCGCGGGCAGCTGGGTCTCATGCCCTGCTCGCGGCTGTTGGTACAAGGGCACGGAGCAGAGTGTGCACGGTCACCAGCGGAAGTACTCGCACTAGCAGGCCAGTCTCCCGCCCCCGGTCAAGCATGACCGGGGGCTGGATCGTTCCTTGAGACCTCTGGGAAGTCCGGGCAGGTAATGAACCTGTCGACAGCAACGCTGACAGCAACCGACCCGAACGAGGTCGGCCGTGGTCGGCGACTACGGACGGTTGTCCGCGATAGCGAACGTGAACGGACATCGGCGGACGCGGGGCACAGAGCTTGTAAGCGAGAGGTTGTACCGACGGCGGCGGCCATGTCAGCCGAGCGGCGGCAGACCGGATCAGAGGGTCAAGGATTCGAGTCCTACGGCGCGAACCGGGAAACTCGATCCAGCGTTGCAACTGCTGGATCAGGTCTTCGTTAACCGGAGCACCGTCGGAGGCGGTGTGAGCGGGGGCTTCCTTCCGCCAGGCGAAGGCGCGATCGAGATGCGTCTTCACCATGAAGCGCGCCTCTTCTGGTATGAGAAGTGCCAGCTCTAGCTGGCACTCGTAGGCCTCGTTCCAGCGTTGGTGGTAGTCACGCAACTCGGTCCCATCGCCGGCGTGCTGCTCCTCTACCAGGCGAGGACGATGACGAGTGACGTCGATTGCCCTGTTGAGGGCCACCAGGAAGCGAGCTAGGGCGAGGCGCCGCTCGTCGATGAGCCGTTGCTGACTCTGCCGCAGCCAAGTGGATCTCTCATGCCATGTCGTCCACGCCTGACTCGCGACGACCCCCAGCAATGCGGATGCAGCGGGCACGATCAGACTCGCGATGTCAGCCACGGCTACATGTTGACCGGAACGAGTACCCGCTATCAATCCCTTGCCCCGCGGGCAAATCCATGGGCTCGGGGCGGCCCGGCGTGCCTACCCTCGAACGCGCCGAGGCAGCGAGGAGGCACCAAACTTCTTGCCGGCGCGCGACGCGTGACGGCAACAGGCGGGGTAGGGGTCGCACTGGGCGGCACGGGATAAAGCCGGCGGCAGCAGCCGATGCGCCGCAACGGTGTTCGGGACGAAGAGGTCAGGTTGACCAGGCAGTTGGTCAACAAGATCCGGGAGGCACGGCCGGCTGCTGTCACGGGTGGACCTGCTCCAGGTTGTACCCGCAGGTAGCGGCCGCGACGGAATAGCCGACGGTGGCTGCCGCCAGCACGAGGCCGACACCGACGCCGAGGGCCGCCGCGCCTTTGACGGACAGCCCAGTTCGCCAAACGAACACGGCCGTCACCACAGCGGCCAGGGGCAGCGAGAACGCGAGCGAGAGCCACACGGTCTCGCGGAACACCCATACCAACCAAGCCGGATCGCCGGTGAGTTCCTCGCACGGCACCGGATGTGAGGGCATAGGCGCCGCCGCCAGCGGAGCAGTGGCAAGACCAGCGAACGCGTATGCCAACACCGTCCAGCTCAGCGCAGCCCGGGTCCTCGGCCAGTCAATCACGACCGCGACTGTGCCAGAGGCTGCCGAAGACGGCTAGGGCGCGCGGACCTGATCGCCGTACTGCACGAAACTGCAGCAACGGACGCGACCGCTGGCGACTCAGGCCAGCCAGACGGTGCGTGTGACTTTCGCACTCGCCGGCAACCCCCAGGTTAAGGGCCGGGCACAGATCCGGCACAACTGAGCGCGAGTAACGGCGAAAGACGCCGGAAACCGATGGAAGGCGTTTCCGCAGGCCAGGAGCTGTGTCGGGAGTAGCGCGCGAGGCTGGAAAGCCGGGCTCTTACTTCCACGGCGAAGTGTCGCCGGACGGGCCGCAGCACTTCCCGGTCGTCAAGGCCAAGCTGGACCGGATGCACCACGAGGAGCCCACAGTGACGGTCGCCGACCTGGCCGGTTATCCCGGCCCAGCGCTGGTGATGGTCGCCGACGACGACGAGGTCCGCGTCGAGCACACCCTGGCGCTGCGCGACGGGCTGTCGCAGTCGCAGCTCGCCGTGGTGCCCGGCACCATCCACGGCCTGCTCGCCGACAAGCCCGACCTGTGCAACCGCCTCATCATCGACTTCCTCACCGAGCCGATCGAACCGGCGGGCGCGGGCGGCAACGGGCACGGGTAGGGTGATGTCCGTCAGCCACGAGAGGAGGTGAGCCCGGTGACCACCCATCGTCATTCCTGGGCGCATCCCTCGGCCGTCCCCCTCAGCTGACCTCTCGCGTCGGGGAGCGCCCTCCTTATCGGAGGATCAATGACCTTCTCCCCGTTCCGCATCGACGTGTCCGATGCGGTCCTCGACGACCTGCGGGCCCGACTGGCCCGTACCCGCTTCACCGGCCGCAGCGGTGACCAGCCCTGGCAGGGCGGCGCCGACCCCGACTACCTGCGCGACCTCGTGTCGTACTGGCGCGACGGGTTCGACTGGCGGGCCCGCGAAGCGGACCTCAACGCCTACCCGCACCACCTGGCCCTCGTCGGCGGCCGGAAGCTGCACTTCCTGCACGTCCGCGCGGCCCGTCCGGCCGGCGCGCCCGCGCCGCTGCCGCTGATCCTCAGCCACGGCTGGCCCAGCAGCTTCGTCGAGATGCTGCCGCTGGTCGACCGGCTCACCGACCCCGCCCGCTACGGCGGCGACCCCGCCGACGCGTTCGACGTGGTGGTGCCCTCACTGCCCGGCTTCGGCTGGTCGGAACTGCCGACGGAGCCGCTGACCCGGGCCGTGCTGGCCCGTACGCTGCACGCGCTCATGACCGACGTGCTCGGCTACCGGCGCTACGGCGCCTTCGGCGGCGACGTCGGCGGGGTGGTCACCGGCTGGCTCGGCGCCCGGTACCCGGAGCAGGTGGCCGGCATCCACATGATCCACCCGCCGTTCCCGGCCAGCTTCGACGCCCGGCCGATGTCGGCGGCCGAGCAGGCGTACCTGGACGCCGAAGCCGCGTACGACGTGACCGACGGTGGCTACAGCGCGATCATGGGCACCCGCCCGGACACCCTCGCGGCGGCGCTGGTCGACTCCCCGGTCGGGCTGGCCGCCTGGCTCGTCGACAAGTACCGGGACTGGAGCGACAACCACGGTGACCTGGCGAACAGCTTCGACCGGGACACCCTGCTCACCATCATCACGCTGTATTGGGCCACCGGCACGATCGGCTCGTCGTTCCGGCAGTACGTCGACTTCGACCACAACACCCCACGACCCGACATCACCGTGCCCGCCGCCTTCACGGTGAGCACCGAGCCGTCGCAGGCCAACTTCCCCCGGACGATCGCCGAGCGGGCCTGCACCGACATCCGGCACTGGAGCGAACCGGGCCGGGGCGGGCACTTCATGCCGCTGGAGGAGCCGGACCTGCTCGCCGGTGAGCTGAGGCAGTTCTTCACCTCGCTGCGCCCGTAGTGCGCGGTGGCGGCGCCGGGCCGGTCGTCGGTCCGGCGCCGCCGCTGGTCTGTCACGCCCGGAAGCGTCGCCTCGTCAGGTCGGTATGAGAACCATTGTGCGACCCGCCGCCGCCCTGCTCGGCCTGGCCAGCTCGGTCGTCGGGGTGTGGGCGCTAATCTCGCCGGCCTCGTTCAGCAGCTGGGCCGACTTCCCGCCGCACCGGCACTTCGTGCACGACATCGGCGCCTTCCAACTCGGCATCGGCGTGACCCTGCTGCTCGCCACCATCTGGGCAGACGCGCTCGCCGTGGCGCTGGCCGGCTACGCGGTCGGCGGGACGGCCCACACGGTGGTGCACGTCGCCGACCGCAATCTCGGCGGCACCACCGGGCAGACCCTCGCGATCGCCGGCGCCGTGGTGGTGGCCGCAGTGGCGTTCGCCTACCGGTGGCAGGAGCGGGGCTGGGTGCTCGGCGCGGTGTCACCGACCAGCGTGCCGGAGCTGACCCCGTTCGGTCGGCAGAAGACGGTCCTGCTGACCACGTACCGCCGCGACGGCCGCCCGGTCGCGACGCCGGTGAGCATCGCCGTGGCCGGCGACCGGGCGTACGTGCGCAGCTTCGAGCGGGCCTGGAAGACCCGGCGGATCGGCAACAACCCGACAGTCACCCTGGCGCCCTCGACCGCCCGTGGCGTGCCGACCGGCCCGGCGGTCCAGGCCACCGCCCTCCGGCTGACCGGCCCGGAGCACGACGCCGCCGCCCGCACGCTGCGCCGCAAGTACCCGCTGCTGCACGGGGTGCTCGTGCCACTGATGCACCGTCTGGGGCGGCGCAGGACCGGCCGGACCGTGCACTTCGCGCTCGTCCCTGTCGACGCGACGGCACGGCTTGAGAGGCTCTAGCCTGTCAATTCTCTCCTTTCGGGAACAAAGGGAAGCATCGATCCCGCCACCGTTCCCTGTCTCGTACATGAGCGGTTGTACCGCGTGTGACCGTGACCTCACGCCCCACCGCTCCGGGGCCGCACTGGCGGATCGCCTGGGCCGAGCGCGAGAACGAACGGCGTCGGCGCGAGTACCGCCGCGACACCGACGCCTGGCTCCGTCGCAAGGACCACCTGACTCGACTGCGGATCGAAGCCGCCGGGTTCCTCGGGTGTACGCAGCCGCGCACCGGCCTGCCGGTGGAGCTCGCCGACGACGAGCTCGTCTTCCGGGTCGTCCCCGTCGCTCAGCTGGTCGAGGCCGAGGCGCGGCACGTCGCCGGCCTGCCGACGCCGGGCCCCCTCACCTGCGCCGACACACCCGACAACACCCTGCCGGCGGGCCTGCGGGTGGTCGACACCGGCATGGCCGTCGTGACCACCCATCGGGTGGCGTTCGCCGGGCGTGAGCACCGGCGTGAATGGCGGTACGCGGACCTGGCCGCCCCCGCCCACCACCCCGACGTCCCGCTCACCCTGCTGCACACCACCGATCACCGTCGACTTCTCGGGCTGTTGGTCTCGGCCGCCGCCGTGGTGAACTTCCGCTTCTACCTCACCCTCGCCATCGCTGCCGCCGCCGGGGAGCGTGCGGCAGTCACCGCCCAGCTCGACGCCCTGTTGAAGGCCCACCAGGGTGCGCGGCCTTCGCCGCCGTCACCCGTCGATCCGGAAGCGGCTCCGTTGACGGCGCTGCGCCCCGATCACCGGGTGGTCGTCGTCGCCGCCGTCGCGACGGTGGTGTTCGCGACACTGGGCCCCGACGCCCTCGGGCCCGGGCAGGCAGGCACCGTGCAGCGGGCAGAAGCCACCACGGTCACCACCGCGGACGCTCCGACGACTGTCGACGCCCTCGTCCCGGTCCTGCCCGTCGGCCCGGTCGCACCCGTCGGCCCGGTGGCGCCGGAGCGGGGGAGGGCCGGGTCGGTCGGCCGGACCGTGCCGGCCCTCACCACAGGCAGCGCGCCGTACGGCCCGTCGAGCACTACTCCGGTCCGGCCGGCGGTCGCGGATCTGCCGGCCCTGCCCACCGTTGTGGACCCGCCGACCGCGCCGGCCCCGTCCGCCAGTTCGGGGCCGACGCCCGGGCCGGCTCCGACCACCGACCCGCCCCCGGTGGGCCGCCCGGTCCTGCCCACCCCATCGGCGACGCCCACTGCTCCGGCCTCGCCGAGTCCATCGCCGTCGCCGGACGCCGCCCTGATCACGCTCTGCCTGGATCCCCTCCAGCTACCCCTGCTGGACCGGCTGCTCTGCCCACCGACCGAACCCTGACGCGCTGGTTCGCCGGCCTTCGTGGCGTGGCTCGGCCGGTTCCTCGCAGCCCGATTCAGCCGGTGGCGCCGAAGTCGGGGATGGTGATGGTGCCGTCCTCGGCGAGGGGAAAGCCGGGATTCCAGGCGATCTCCCACACGTGACCGTCGGGGTCGGTGAAGTAGCCGGCGTAGCCGCCGTAGAACGTCTCCCGGGCAGGCTTGGTCACCTCGGCGCCGGCGGCCACCGCCGCGGCGATCACCTCGTCGACCTCCGCCTGCGAGCGGACGTTCTGCGCCAAGGCCACGCCGCCGAAGCCGTCCGAGCCGGGGTCGCCGATGCCCGCGTCGTCGGCCAGCTTGTCGCGGCCCCACAGCACCACCGCCAGGCCGCCGGCCTGGAGGAAGACGGTCTCCTCGACCTCCTGGCCGTGCCAGCCAAGGTGCTCGTAGAACGCCTTTGCCCGCGCCACGTCGGTGACGCCGAGGGTGATCAGGCTGATCCGCTGCTCCATGTCGCCAACCTAACGCGTGATCACTCGGGGACGTGGCAGACGGCCTCGACGTTGTTGCCGCGGCAACTCACGCAGCCCCGGAGCTGAAGCATCCGAAAAGGAGTGCCACGCGAAGGTAGTCTGCACAGCGGGTAGCGAAGCCCGCCTGAGTGACGGACGGGTGCCCTGGGCGCTCCGGGCCCAGACGTCGGTGGTGCCGAACACACGGGGGAAACCATGTTCGAGCGGCTGGGCAGATTCGTTGTGGGCAGAGCGTGGTGGGTGATTGCCGGGTGGGTGGTCGCGGCAGCCGCCATCATCGCCACCACACCGTCGCTGAGCGACATCACCTCCGCCGACCAGGAAAGCTTCCTGCCCCGCTCCTACGAGTCCGTGCAGGCCACCGAGCTTGGGCAGAAGGCGTTTCCGCAGCAGGCCACCGCGACGGCGATCATCGTGGTCAAGCGCGCCGACGGGCAGAAACTCACACCGGCGGACGAGGCGAAGGTGGGCCAGCTCGCCCAGGCGCTCAAGGCCAAGAACATCCCGCACACGTCCGGCTACCTGACCGGTCCGCCCGCGGTCGCGCCGGACAAGTCGGTGCAGATCATCAACGTCGGGCTCGACGCCCCTGCCCCAGACGACCCGGCGTTGCTCGACGCCGTACGCGATCTGCGGGCGGACATCGGCCCGGAGCTGGCGAACAGTGGGTTGACCGCGGGCGTGGCCGGCGACGTGGCGAGCTTCGTCGACAACGAGGACACCTTCAACAATGCCTTCGCCGTGGTCGGCGTCGCGACGATCATCCTGATCATCGGACTAATCCTGATCATCTTCCGCAGCCCCATCGCCGCGCTGCTGCCCGTGGTGGTCGTCGGCGTCGTTCTGAGCATCACGACGGGTCTCGTCGCCGCCGCGGGCAAGGCATTCGATCTCAGTGTCAGTCAGGATCTGCAGACGATCCTGCTGATCGTGTTGTTCGGCATCGGCACCGACTACATCCTGTTCCTGCTCTTCCGCTACCGGGAGCGGCTGCGCGCCGGTGACGACAAGCGCACCGCGATGATCGTCTCCGTCCAGCGGGTCGGCGAGGTCATCACGTCGGCCGCCGGAGCGGTCATCGTCGCGTTCCTCGTGCTGCTCCTCGCCTCTCTGGGCTTCTTCGGCTCGCTCGGCCCGGCGCTCGCGATCGCGGTCGGCGTCATGCTGGTCACCTCGCTCACTCTCGTCCCGGCGGTCGTCTCGCTGCTCGGCCGGTACGTCTTCTGGCCGTCGAAGGCGTGGCAGCGTGCGCCCAAGGCGACCATCTCGCACCGGCTCGGCACGGTCGTCGGGCGCCGGCCGGCACTCGTCGCGGCGGCATCCGGCGTCCTCCTGGTCGCGCTTGCCGCAGGGGTACTGGGCTACAAGGCCGACTACGACTTCAGCGCCGGCTTCCCGCAGGACACCGAGTCGGCGAAGGCCGCGCAGGACCTGCAGCGCGGGTTCGCCGCCGGTGCGCTCGCCCCTACCGAGGTCTACCTGACCACCAGTAACGGGTCGCAGCTGACCGAGCAGCAGGTCAACGACTTCGCGGCGGCCGTAGCGAAAGCTCCGGGTGTGGGCCAGGCACAGCCCCCGGAGCGCAGCACCGACCCGAGTGTGGCCCGGGTCAACCTGCTGCTCAACGAGAACCCGGTCTCCAACGAGGCGATCACCCTCGTCCGCGAGGACCTGCGCGATGCTGTGCACGCGGCGGCCCCGCCCGGCACCCGGGCGCTGGTCGGCGGGACCACCGCCATCTTCGCGGACATCAACTCGGCGAACAACCGAGACCTGTCGGTGATCCTGCCGGTCGCGGCCGGGCTGATCGCGCTCATCCTCGCGCTGCTGCTGCGCAGCCTGGTCGCGCCGATCTACCTCGTGATCGCGGTGCTGCTCAACTTCGCCGCCACGCTAGGCGCCACGGTCTACCTCTTCCAAGGGCTGCAGGGCGAGCCCGGTGTCACCTTCCAGCTGCCGATCATCCTCTACCTCTTCGTGGTGGCGATCGGGACCGACTACAACATCCTGATGATCGCCCGACTACGCGAGGAGGCGCGGGAAGGCAACGAGCCACACGAGGCTGCCGCCATCGGCGTGGAACACGCGGGCCCGACCGTCGCGGCGGCCGGACTGATCCTGGCCGGGACGTTCGCGGTGCTGCTGCTCGCGCCGATCTCGTTCCTGCAGCAGATGGGCTTCGCGGTGGCGATCGGCATCGTGCTGTCGGCGTTCGTCATGTCGATGTTCTTCGTTCCGGCGCTGACCGCGCTGATCGGGCACAAGGCGTGGTGGCCGGGGCACGGCGACGAGCGGCCGGCCGGCGGGCCGCACGCCCCGCCAGAGCCGGCGACCGTGGCGAAGGGATAGCGGGAGTTGTCCACGCGGAGGGTCTCGACGCGGTGCGCCGAGTGGCGGACGGCGGCATGGTGATGGAGGCAGCACGCTCCTCGTAGCGGCGCGGCGACCTCGACAGTCTGATCGGCCGGGCGACCGCGAGCCGCTGCTCGTGCCGGTCATGCGCGGCGGCCGTCGCCTGGCCGCCGCCGACCCGGCCTGTGAGGTACGCGCCGCGCGCGGCCGGTTCGACGCGGACCTCGCCTGGCTACCGGAGCCAGCGCGTCGGCTGGCGGACCCGGAGCCGCTCACCGCCGCCGTCAGCCCGGCCCTGCCGCGCTGCACGAGCGGGTGGCCGCGCAGGTGGGGCGGGGCGGGACCTACTGACAGCCGGGCCGAGGCGGACGCGTCGGGGCGGTCATCGCGGCGGGCCGGTGGCAACCCCGGGCTGGCGCGTCGGCGCCAGCCCGGAGCAGCGTTCGCGCTACCGCAACGCCAGCACGGCCAGGTAGCCGAGGTGGTCGGAGGCCCACCGGCCGTCGGGGGTCTGCCGCTCGGTGCCGAAGATGCGGCTCGAGACGGGAACGACCGCCCCCCGGAACAGGACCATGTCGATGCGGTGCTCGACGGCGTCGGCCGGTTGGTTGAGGTCGTCGCCAAGACCCGCGGTGAAACCGGGTTCACCCGGATGCAGGATCTGCCACGTGTCCCGCATCCCGCCGGCCACCAGGGCGGCGTAGGCGAGCCGGTTCTCGGCGACGGGCAGGTCGGGGCCCGTGTTGAGGTCCCCGGCGAGGATGACGTCACCCGGTGCCGTGGCGAGGGGGCCGGCCAGCAGTTCGCGCGCCTGCAGCACCCGGACACCGGCGTGGAAGGCCTCCAGGTGGGTGTTCACGAACCGGAACGGGCGTTGCCCGTGCATCACGTCCACCGCGGTCCAACCGCGGGTGCTGGTCACGGTCCCGTTCGTTGCCGCGAGCGTGAAGGTGAGGTTGTTGGTGAAGGTGCCGGACGAGGAGTCGGTCACCTTCACCCGGCCGCCGTGGCGTACCAGGATCACGTCGCGCATCGTGAGTCGTACGTCGAGGAAGTGCGGCGCGCCCGCCGGCGCCTCCAGGTCGGCCTCGGCCTGTACGACCGCGACGTCGTACGCGTGACCGGAGCGGCCCAGCTCGCCCATGAGCAGTGCCAGGTAGTCGTAGCGGATGTCGGTGGCTGGTGCGGGGTCAGCGAACGTGCCGGTGCGCCACAGAGCGACCTCCTGCAGTCCGACCAGGTCCGGCTTGTTCTTGGTGATCTCCCGGGCGAGCAGCTTCGCCCGGGCGGGAAAGTCGACCAGGTCGACGTGGCTCAACAGCGCGGAGTTCGCGGCCAGGAACGCCCCTGGTGTCGGCGCGCCGATGGATGGCGTCAGATCGCCGCCCAGATAGAGGTTCCGGGTCATCACGGTGACCTTGGATTTTCCTTCGGCGTGGACGGGTGCGCTGAAAACGCCGAGGGTGACCAGGGCGATGGCGGCTGCGAGGGTGACTCTCGCCGTTCGCCAGGAGGTGGTGGGTGTCGGGAGCATCCTTGTCGATCCTCTCTCCCGGCGACTACGCCGGCGTCGGACGTGAGATCGATCCGGTGGTGCGGATGGGGACGCGGAAGGCGGCGTCGCGACCTGTCGGCGGGGCGCGGCCCGAGGCGGTGCGTGCACCGTATCGCCGCGAGGCGGTCGGGGACAGCCGTGGATATCGGCGGTTCGGCCCCACCCGCCAACCGGTACGGGTACTCCGAAGGCCGGCCGCCCAGCGGCGGGGGCCTCGGCCCTTCGCCGCGAGCGGCGTCCCGGCCTCCTGCCGACATCTGCCTCTCGTGCGGCGTACGCCCTTCAGTCCTCGGCATCTGTCGTTGCTCCTAGCGATTTTCCCTGCTGGTCACGCAGCGATGGCTCGGGCTGCGGCATAGAGGTCAGCGGGGAGCGGGCGCGCCAACTCCCATTCAATGCGCATGGGCCGATCCCCGCTGTGCCGCCGGTACGTCATCGGCCCGGCGTACAGGTACGCCGGCACGCCCAAGGCACCTTCCGCGACCTTGGTCTCCCGTACGAACAGGTGCACGGTCGACCCCTGCGACGCATGGTGGATGTACCGCTGTCCGGTCGCTGACGCCGACGACGTGGTGCTCTGCGACTCCCACTGGAACAGCGTCTCGGTGATGGCCCGGTCGGCGTACATGGTTGTGGGGGAGTAGTGCTGTTCAGACTTCAAGAGGGTGACGAAGAACAGATCCGCCTGTTCTGACTCAAGCCACTTCACGCCCTCGCGCAGCGACCCCGGGTTCGGCATCCCGAACGCCGCGCACGCCTCGTTGCGGCTGTACCGGGCGTGCACCCGCAGCGGCGCCCCGCCGAGGCCGACCGGCTCGGTGACCCGGTGAATACGCTCCCGCAGCACCTCAGCGACCTGGCGCAGCTCGACGCAACGGGCCGGCTCACCCCAGAGCCGCGCCAACCGCTCGTCCCGCTCCGACAGCGGCACGTTGGGCCCCCACAGGCTGAAGTGCAGCATGTCCAGCAACCGCCCGCCGGTCACCGTTCCGCCCGCCGCCACCTGCTCCCACAGTGCCAGCCGCTCGGGGTCGTCGGTGTGCAGCATCCTGCCGATCGCCCGACCCAACTCCCGGTCGTCCGGCCCCGGCGCGGACGTCTCCACCCGGGCGAGCCGCCGCAGCCCGGTCCACCCGCCGAGCGTCGCCGACCGGTACACGTCCTCGATCTCCAGACCGGTCTCCCGCAGGAACTCGGCGAGCGTCACGTCGCCGACCTGCCGCAACTCGGCCACCATGCTGTTCTTCGAAGACGGCACCGCCTTCTCCAGGTTGCGGAGCACCACCTCCTTCGCCACCCTGTCCAGCTCGACGTGGCACCCACTCGGCAACGACGGGAAGTCCTGCTCAACCGTGTCGTACACCTCCCGGCGGCTGACCCCGGTTAGTGCCCGCCAGCGGAGGTCGAATCGGAAGTTGGCGTGCTGCCCGCCGATGAAGTCGAGCACCGTCAGGCAGGGCTTGTCGTCGTCCAGGCGCAACCCACGGCCGAGCTGCTGGAGGAAGATCGTCGCGCTTTCGGTGGGTCGCAGCATGAGGATCGTGTCGACCATCGGCAGGTCGACGCCCTCGTTGAACAGGTCCACGGTGAAGAGCACCCGCAACTCGCCGGCCTTGAAGTCCCGGATCAGTGCCTGCCGGCCCGCGGGGTCGACCTTCGAGGTTACCGCCGCCGACGGTACGCCCTGCTGGGTGAACCAGTCCGCCATGAACTCGGCGTGCCCGATGCTCACGCAGAACCCGAGCGCCCGCATCCTCCCCAGGTCAACCAGATCCCGAGTGGCCCGCAGCACCATCCGCGCCCGCGCGTGGTTGCCGGTGTAAAGGCCGTCCAGCTCCGCCGGGTTGTAGCCCTGCCCGCGCTTCCACTGCAACTGGGACAGGTCCACGTCGTCGTGCAGCCCGAAGTAGTGGAACGGTACCAACAACTGCCGTTCCAGGGCCTCCCGCAGATGCAGCTCTACGGCCGCGTGGCCGTCGAACCACCGGCGCACGTCGCCGCCGTCGGCCCGATCGGGCGTTGCTGTCAGCCCCAGGAGTACGCGCGGTCGCAGCCGCTCCAACAGCCGCGCGTACGTCGGCGCTTCGGCGTGGTGGAACTCGTCGACGATCACTATGTCGAATCGCTCCGGGTCGATCTCCTGCCGGTGCAGCGACTGGATGGAGGCGAAGACGTGCCGCCACTGTGTCGGCTTCGCGCCCCCGACTAGCGTCTCGCCGAAGCTGCCGTCCCCCATCACCTGCCGGAACGTCGACCGGCTCTGCCGCAGGATCTGCTCCTGGTGGGCGACGAAGAGCAGCGAGTCCACCCGCTTGTCCCGGTGCAGCCGCCGGTAGTCGAGGGCGGCGACCACCGTCTTGCCGGTGCCGGTCGCCATCACCACCAGGTTCCGCCACCGTCCGTGTACCGCACGCTCGGCGGTGAGGTCGTCCAGGATCTCCCGCTGATACCTGTACGGCCGGACCTCGAGGTTCGCGATCTCCGTCGGCGCCTCGCCGGCGCGCTCGCCGCGCAACGCGTGGCCCAGCCGCTCGCCATCCTTCGCCGGGTCGTACGCCTCGAACGCCGGGTCGTTCCAGTAGTCCTCGAACGTCGCGGTGAAGGTGTCAATGACGTGCGGCTGCTCTAGGTTCGAGACCCGCACGTTCCACTCCACGCCGTCGACCAGGGCCGACTTCGACAGGTTCGACGAGCCGACGTACGCGGTGGTGGTGCCGTTGTTGCGGCGGAATAGCCACGCCTTGGCGTGTAGGCGGGTGGTTCTGGTTTCGTAGGAGACCTTGACCTCGGCGCCCAACTCGGTGAGCCGGTCGAGGGCGCGCTGGTCGGTGGCGCCCAGGTAGGTGGTGGTGATGATGCGGATATGGCCTCCGCGGTCGATCAGCTCACGGATCGCCGGCTCGACGAGGCGCAGGCCGTGCCATTTGATGAACGCGCAGAGCAGGTCGACGCTGTCGGCCGACGCCATCTCGTGGGTGACCTCATGGCCGATCCGCGGCTGTTGGCGGCCGTTGACCAGCAGCGCGCCAGTGGAGAATGGGGTGGTGGGGCGTACCGGGAAGGTGGGCACGGCGGGCGGCGTCGGCAGCGCCGCGATGGCGTGCAGCAAGTGCTCGGCGTCGGCGACCTGGTCGTCGGCGCCGACCGCG
The DNA here is from genome assembly GCF_040678715.1 of Micromonospora sp. NPDC049301. NCBI lineage: Bacteria > Bacillati > Actinomycetota > Actinomycetes > Micromonosporales > Micromonosporaceae > Micromonospora > Micromonospora sp. NPDC049301. The sequence continues at coordinate 1,278,616 of NZ_JBFAQO010000001.1, forward strand.
TGCGGCTTGACCACCGCGATGCTTTCGGCGATCCGGTTGGCCACCTCGACTTGGCGGGCGAGCTTGTCGTCTCCGCCCGGAACGGCGAGCAGCGCCCGCCGGGCGAGGGTCGCGATGTGCCTGGCGAGAACGTCGTGCGCGTCGGCCGGGTCGAGTTTGTCATGCTGGACCAGGGCGGGATCGACGTGCTGGAGACGCCCGGCGAGCTCCTGGGTGATGAGGTGCTCGTAGATGCCCCGCTCAAGATCCGTCACGCCGGAAAGCTAACCAGTAGGCGTCCCGTTGCGCTGTCCCCCTGGTTGTTAACAGGCTCCGCCCGCTGAGTCAGCAGCTGCAGCGGCCCTCGTTAGGGTGAGATCATCCGTCCGCTGCGGAACGGGCTAACGTTCCTAGATCTATGGATTGCCGGCGAGCCGGCCTTCTGCGGTGTGGTTCGAGGTCATCCGGGCTGTCTTCGTCGTTGCCGGCTTGGTGCGGCTGGCACGGTTGCTGTTCTTCGCTGCTGTTCTTGGCTGCTGTACTGCTGGCGTCAGATCAGCCGCTGGACGCGCACCTTCGGGCGCTCGACTCACGCCGCGTCCGGTCGCCGGCCAGCCTCCCACGGAGACCGTTAGGCCGAGCTACTCGTCCTCATCTTCGTCCTCGTCGGGCTCGTAATCTTGCAGGAAGCGGTCCTCCAAGCTCTCGTACTCATGCTTCATGTACTGCTGCTGCAGACCGGCACATGAAACCTCGGCAGTACTTTTCAGTTCGAGCCCGCAGACCGGACAGCTCATGCCAGTGACCACGTAGATCACATCGCGATAGATTCCCCCTCCTTGAAGACGTTCGTCGGTCGTCCGCACCGGCTCGCTCTCTACGCCAATAAGGGTGGCACACGAAGGACAATTTGCCGCCTCTCCCGGCCACGGGAGTAGGGCATCACCTATATGAGGCACCATGTCGCGCCGCGCCGCCACTTCGTCTTCGTGCAGTTCGGCAAAAAACGCTCTGCGGGCTTCCACCCGCTGTTTAGTCTCTCTTTCCAGCCTGCGGTCCTCGGCATCAACCAAGGCTCTAGCCTGTTTAACCACCTGCTCACCGAGCAGAAAGACTGGGTCAAGGCCGAGATGTGGCCCGATAACGTCTACGATGCGCATGAATCGCGGAAGCCACTTTGATTCATTCACCGTCATCGCAGCTTCGCTGCTGTGAAGTTCTCTGTTCCTCAAACCAACCAAGATCACCGCGTCATTCTGCCGGTCTTGGTCGAAGCCATCAACAATCCTGGAAAGACGCTGAATCACCGTTGTCAGCGGAACGGACTTCGGTTCTGCACCGGGTTTGCCTGGGAAGCCCGCCGCGTGCATAAGCGCATCGCCGTTGAGATCGGCTAGGAGCATCGGGCTTACTCTAGCCAGCGGCGCACGAAGCAGGAATTCGAGCCCGAGTAGCAGCCACAGCGCGAAGATCTCACCGTCCGCCCGCGGGTGCTCTCGAGCCCGCGCGAAGTACACGTGAACCTTCCGGATCAAACCTTCGTAATCCCATGTCCCCGACTCCCTCACGTAAGTGATCTTCGCTGACCGTCCAGCGCTTTGTCCATCGCCACCTGAGGCCCGCTACGTGCTACTGGGCATGAACCACAAGATCGACGCTCAGCGGAGGCGGGCATCGATCGACGGGGGCTACCCGCGACAGCAGAGGCCACCGTCGGAGAGCATCCACACGCGACGCAGCGGCAACTGGGCTCGGAGCTCCTCAGGAAGCCGGTCGTAGGTGCGCAGCACGGCGTCGACAACGTCGGCCGCCTCCCACACCCGCACCCGCAGGTGCTGGTTCTTCGGACCGTCTCGGGCTGGGTTCGTCAGTCCGCCCCACGCGACGAGGGGAAGAAGGCGTAGTCGGCGCGACCCTGTGGCGGGACATCCCACATGTTGCGCCCGTAAGCGTCGTTGCGGAACGCGTCGCGGTTCCATGCCTTGATGGAGTAGGGCGGATTGGCGAGGACTGCGTCGAAGATGCGGAGTCGTCCGTGGTCGTCGTGGAACTTGGGGTTGTTAAGCACGTCGCCGTGGGCGATGTGGCCGTCGGCGATGCCATGCAGGAACAGGTTCATGCGGGCGATCGCGGAACTGCCGTAGTTGAGTTCCTGTCCGTACAGCCGCAGGTTGCGCCATTCCTTGCCCTGGCGCCGGAGTTCAGCGGCGGTGGAGATCAGCATGCCGCCGGTGCCGCAGGTGGGGTCGTACACCGACTCACCCGGCTCAGGCTTGAGCATCATCGTCATGATGTGGACGAGGGTGCGGTTGGTGTAGAACTCCTGGGCCGTGTGCCCGGAGTCGTCGGCGAACTTCTTGATCAGAGTGCCATGGTCGCGGGCACTTGCTCCGGACCGGCGCTCGGCGTGAGGCCGAAGCTAAGGCCCCCGCAATTATGTAGGACTGTATATACACTCAGATGTAGAACTGTTGGGCACGTAGCGTCACGTTCGTGATCGACCCCCGTGCGGATCGTGCCGTGTTCCGGCAGCTCGCAGACCTCCTGCGAGACCGGATCACGTCCGGCGATCTCGCGCCCGGGGCTTCACCGCCCAGCGAGCTGCGGTTGGCTCAGGAGTACGGGCTGAGTCGCACAAGCGTCCGACAAGCGGTAGCACTACTCCGGTCGGAAGGGCTCGTGATCGTGGAACCGCCGCGCGGCACGTTCGTCCGCGCCGTCGAGCCGACCGAAACGGTGACCCTCCTGAAGGGCGACACCGCCACCGCTCGGATGCCTACACCCGTCGAGCGACGCGAGTTGGAGATGGGCGAGGGCATCCCGGTAATCGTAATCTTCCGCGCCGACGGCTCCCGGGAGCTCTACGCCGCCGACCGCATCCGCGTCGGGCGATAGCCACCGACCGGCCTCGGATGTAGGACGCGTCTCGCAGGTGGTGTCGCCGGTGCTCGACTGAGGCCGGGCGGGGCCTCGTTGCTCGACCAGCGGAGAAAGGTAGTCGATGGCGTTGGTGTATTAGGTTCATGCCGTGCTCCCACAGCATTTACTGATCAGCCAGGTTCGGGACCTGTGCCGCAGCGACCCCCGGCCCGAGGCCGCGGTGATGTGGCAGTCGCACGCGTCCGGTCGAAATGCCGTTCACCTCTGGGTGCTTCGTATCGAGGGGAGCGCGCGGTGAGCCGGCCCAAGACCCGGGTGCTTGCCATCGCGTCCTTCGTAGCCGCGTTGCTCTCCGTGGGCGCCTTCGTCACCGTTGCTGCAATTTCGGGTGGCTGGGATGGCGGCAACACCGCCGGCACGTGGGTCGGTGGCCTGGGCACGACTGGCGCCTTCGTGGCGGCGCTGCTGCTCTATGGCAGAGAGGCGGACCGCGACGGTGAGCGTAATCAGGACCGGCGTCGACAGCAGGCGGAGAAGATTGCGGCCTGGTACGGATCGGAGGAGCGACCGGTCGAGCGCCGAGAGGAAGTCTTCAGCGCCGGGCCTAGCCGCGAGACGGCGGTGGTGTGGCGAGTATGGATTCGCAACGCCTCCGAACTGCCGGCCTTCGACGTGCTTCCCACTCTGTACAGACGCGACTCAGAATGGACAACACCCCATCGGGGCCGAGTCTTTCGCACTCATGAGACGCTGAAGGAAGATCATATCGGCCCTCCGCTAACAGTGCCGGTGCTGCCCCCAGGGAAGACGGTCGAGTTGCAAGTCACGGGAGCTAGTACGGAAGTCAGTCCGCTTGTGCAGTTGGAGTTTCGGGATAACGCTGGCCGGTGGTGGCGGTCCGCGAAGGGTCGGCTGCTGGAAGTTCGCCGAGTAAGGTGTGACACGTAGGCGGTGACATGCTAGAGCCGAGCAGGTCGTCGCGGCTAAGTTTCCTGCCGCCTGTGCATCAGTATCCGGCGTACAGGTCGACTCGTCCGTCGCCCACCAGGTCGCAGCCTCGATCAAGGCTGCTAGCTCGTATTGCCAGCCACCTATCGGCGTTGTTGGTCATCGACGGTCGGCATCTGACGCCCTAGACGCGCCCTGACCTTGCTCGCGGGCGCCTGAATCGTCGGACCGTTGATCTACCATCCACAGCCGTGGGAACGATCGATCTTCGTCCAGGTGACATCTTGACCAGAGCCGAACGCCAGCGCCGATGGGGCGGCTCGCTCCAGGGTGGGATTCAGCCCTCCGCTTCGACGCCGAACGTCTTCGTGTACTCCGACCCGCAGGAAGGCCGCAAGTACGGCTACGACTTCGACGGCTGGGCGAGCTCGACGGCCTCGGCATAGCTTGACTTGCCGGAGCCGTTTCGTCCGATCACGAGGGTCAGTCCGGCGTGCGGCTGCAGCCGGAGGGTCTGCTGTGGACCCACGCCTCGAAAGCCCGCAACGGTGATGGATTCCAGGTAGAGCGGCTGTGGACGCCGTCGCGTGGACGGGGCCCGCTCCGGCAGGTCGACGGGCTGCCCGCCGAGGACGGCGGCCAGCTGTTCGTCCCCGACGTACGCACCGAGCACAAGGTCTACGACGTCGTCAGCGACGTTGTCCTCGGCCAACCGGTCGAAAACCTGGTCGAGTAAGGGCTGGTCCGGGGCCATACGGGTCTCCCTTCCAGGCATGACGGTAAGTATTGTTGCGTCAACAAACAACCCACTTGCCAGGGGATTGCTGGAAGACACTGGAACTTGTACCATGCTGTTCGTGGCCGAGTCCATAGAGAACCTCGAGCGCCGGATCGAAGACCTCCGAGCAGCTGTCCGCCGAGCGGTGATGGCCCGCGACGCGGCTCGGGCTCGGGCGTTACGGGCTGAGTTGCGGAGTGCGGAAAAGGATTGGGAGCAGGCCCTGAGCGACCTCACCGACGAGGTGGAGCTCGACGCCGCGCCGTCGAAGCCGCAAGCACCGCTTGTGCCGGTGCGGGAGCAGGTCCACCACGCGCTCACCCTGCTGACGGTGCCGGCCGCACCGAAGCTGATCGCCGAGGTCCACGCCGCTTTCTACGGTGCGGGTGCCACCGGAATCGCGGCGAACAAGCTCACCCACCTGCGTCGGGACGAGGAGCGATCTTTCCGCACGGCGCGGCACTCCCGGCCGTACTACCTCTGTTCCGCCCTCACCGCGGAACACCTTGCCCCAGCCCGGGGCCTGCTCGCCATCTCCACCTGGCCACTCGAGAGTCGCATCATCGGGCCGTTGAGCCTCCGTGTCGACTTTCTGACAGCCGCCATCAAGGTGGCGGAACGGGCGACCAGGATGCCTGAGGAGGATTCGGGCGTCACCCGGCTGCTCTGGCGGTTCGCCACCACCATCCCGGGAGCAGCCGAACCGCATGGGGCGGTAGACCCGGCCACCGTGGCCAAGGCCGCGCAGGCCGAGCTTGAGGTGCACGCAGCGGCCGACCAGTCGCAGCGGGAAGCGGCGGCCGAGCGTGCTCGTCGGCAGATGGACGAGGCCGAGCAGCTCTTCGGCAGCAAGCTGCGCCTACTCAGGGGGACAGCATGACCAACGTTGGCCAGCGGTTGGCCGCGATTCGGGGTGGGGGTGTCGCCAGCCGTCACAACGCCCGGACCGTCGCTGCTTTGACCACGAACCCGGGCTGCGCCCGTCGAGCGGTGCTCGACTGCGCCGGTGTCGACAAGCAGCGGTTGGCCGCCTACGTCGACTACCCGGCCCGGTTCGGCCAGTCGCAGTTCGCCATCACCCGCGGCAACGCCTTCGAGGCGCAGGTCAAGGCCAACGGCTGCGCTGAGTTGCTCCGGCTGCTGCGGGAGAGGCTCGACCTCGACATCCCCGAGGTCTCGTACGACGACCTGGAGTCGGTCGCGGGCCACGAGAGCCAGGATCTTCGGTACGCCCGCTCGCGCGCGTTGCTGACTCGGGCCGCGGCCCACGCCGACGGCGCCGGCACGCTCTTCGACCACCCGCTGCTGCGGCTCGAGGTCGCCGGCCAGCAGGCCTACTTGGAGCCGGACCTGATCGCGTTCCAGCACGACGGCCAGTTCCACGTCGTGGAGATCAAGTCGTTCGCGGTCATCGACGGGCAGGCCGACCCGGGCAAGGTCGCGGGCGCGGCGATCCAGGCGGCCGTCTACGTGCTGGCCATGCGCGAGTTGCTCGGCGGGGCCGGATTCGACCCGGAGATCGTCTCGCACGACGTCGTGCTGGTCTGCCCCCGTGACTTCTCCAACCAGCCGATGGCGGTCCGGGTCGACGTCCGCAAGCAGCTTGCCGTGCTGCGGCGGCAGCTGTCCCGGATGACCCGGATCGACGCGCTGCTGGCCGACCTGCCGGCCACCCTCAGCTTCGACTTCGCGCCCGACGACAACGGGGTGCCCACCCGCTCGCCGGCCTCGCTGGTCGCCGCCCTCGACGCCGTCGAGGCCCGATACTCGCCGGAGTGCCTGGCCAGCTGCGAGCTCGCGTACTTCTGTCGGCACGAGGCTCGCGGCTGCACGGCGGCGCTGGGCAAGTCCGTGCGGGACGAGATGGGCGGCATCGAGCGGGTCGAAACCGCGCTCGCCATCGCCCGCAACCAGCTCGCGCCGGCCGAGGACCAGCAGGAGGCCGCGGAGCTGCTACGCGCCGCCGCGCGGTTGCGGGCTGAGTTGATGAGCGGGGTGGCCGGATGAGCACCCTGACCAGCCTGGCGCGGGCCGAGGCCGTGGTCGAGGGCGTCGCCCAGCGCACCACCACCGTGCGCCATCTGCACATCGCCGACCGGCCCCTGGTCTTCATCCCGCTCACCATGGCGGGCGAGGCCAACGCGCCGCTCGCCGCCATGGTGGGCGACGACCGGAACGATCCGAAGCTGCTGATCGTGCCGCAGCCCCGGAACCGCGACCAGCGGTTCGCGTTCGCCGCCGGGCTGGCTGGGCTTTTCGTTCCCTACGTCCATAGCTTCTACAGCGACGTGGAAGCGGTGCCGACAAACAAGGGCAAGGACACTCGCCACCGCTACGCCGACGCGCCACAGCTCCTCGTACCCAACCCCGGCGGAGTCGGCTTTACCCGGCTCTTCGGCCGGTCCACCCGATTCCGCCGCACCGACGGCGACTACCCGGTGGATCCGTCGGTGCCGCTGCTCGGCCGCTGGCTAACCTATTTCGCCGAGCAAGCCGAACATCCTGGCTCCTCGACGCTGCTGGCGATGACCCAGGCGCTCACGATGCACTGGGCCACCGGTCAGAGCCCGCTCGAGGACGCCCAACTGGCCGCGCTCCTGGCCTGGATCACGCCCCCGCAGGGCATGACGGGCGCCGAAGCGGCCGCCGCCGCTGAGGATCCGGTGACCTGGCCGCCGGCCGGTCCGGCTACCGACCCGACCTTCGACAACGAGGTGCTGACCCCGGCCATGGCCGCGTACGACCGGGCGGTGGCCACCGACTCGCAGGTGGCCCGGCGTCGCGATGAGCTGGAGGGCATCCTGCGCTCGCAGCTCGAGCCGACCTGGCGGCAGATGTGGCAGGCGATCTCGTTGCTGCGAGAGCTGCCAGCCGGGGCGCACGTGCCCAAACGCTGGGCGGAGGACCGGGACGCCTTCACCAGCTTCACCGCGTACCTCGATGAGGGCGGGTTCCCGCAGCCGCGCCGCGACGGAGCTGTCGTCGCGGCCAGGAAGCTGCACCGCATGGAGCGGGCGCTGACCTCGTACGACGTGCAGCGGGCCTACGACGACCCGATGGTGATGGCCGACTACCGGCTCACCGGGGAGGCGTTCGTGGGTGAGGTGACCGCCGCCCACCCGACGCGGATTGACGACAGCGGGAAGCGGCGCGCGCTGCGGCCGTGGATTGCGGTGACCACCGCCGACCCGGTGCTGGTCACGCCGGGCACGACGCTGTTCTCGCCCGAGCAACCCAGTGGGCAGAAGGCGCGGGTGATGTCGGTGGCGCAGAAGGACGACGGGACGACCGCGGTCGTGTTGGAGCTGACCGGCGGGATGGGGCGCTCGCTCACCCCGGCCCCGGGCACTGTGCCGGAGGTGGGGAAGCGGATCTGCTACACCACGCTCAGTGACTCCTTTATGCCGCCGGGCGCCTTCCCATCTCGGGAGGAGACGCCGTGGACTCACGGCGGCCCGCCGGCACCGTACGAGGACAGCGCACCGACCACGGAGGACGCCCACGAAGAGTGGTCGTGACGTTTCGGCCCGCAGCACCGCTAGTCAACGACCAATCAATCAGATCCGTGGGGGAGCTGAGTTGAGCAAGTTGGGCACCATCCTCGACCAGATTGACTCGGGCACCGTGCTGTTGCCCGAGTTCCAGCGCGGCTACGTATGGAACCGGGATCAGGTACGCGGCCTGATGCGCTCGCTCTACCTCGGCTTCCCCGTCGGCGGGCTGCTGGTCTGGGAGACGGAAGCCGACCACGGCTCGGTCCGGGGCAGCGACCACGTCGGCGGCGGGGTGAAGCAGCTGCTCCTCGACGGGCAGCAGCGGATCACCTCCCTCTACGGGGTGGTCCGCGGCAAGCCGCCGGCGTTCTTCGAGGGGGACCCGGCCGCCTTCACCGGCCTGCGGTTCAACGTCGAGGAGGAGACCTTCGAGTTCTACGCGCCGGCGAAGATGAGGGACGACCCCACCTGGGTCGACGTCACCGAGCTCTTCATCGACGGCATCGAACCGCAGATCGGCAACCTCACGTCGCACCCGGACACCATGCCGCACTTCGCGACCTACATGGGTCGGCTCATCCGGCTGCGGAACATCCTCGAACGGGAGTTCCACCAGGAGAAGATCACCGGCGCGGACAAGGGCGTCGACGTCGTCGTCGACATCTTCAACCGGGTCAACTCGGGCGGCACCAAGCTCTCCAAGGGTGACCTGGCGCTGGCGAAGATCTGCGCCGACTGGCCCGAGGCCCGCTCGACGATGCGCAAGCACCTCGGCACCTGGTCGGCCGCCGGGTTCCAGTTCAACCTCGACTGGCTGCTGCGGAACGCCAACGCGGTAGCGACGGGCCGGGCCCAGTTCGAGTTCCTGGAAGGGGTCGGCTCGGCCGAGTTCGCGCAGGCGCTGACCTCGAGCGAGCACTACCTCAGCGGGTTCCTCGACGTGGTCTCCGGTCGCCTCGGCCTGGACCACGACCGGGTGCTGATGGGCCGCTACGCCTTCCCAGTGGTCTCCCGCTTCCTGCACCTCAACGGCGGCACGTTCGCCGACGCCACCCAGCGCGACCGGATGCTCTTCTGGTACATCCACGCCGCGCTGTGGGGGCGCTTCGCCGGCTCCACCGAGACGATCCTGACCCAGGACTACGAGACCGTTGCCCGCAGCGGCATCGACGGCCTGATCACCAGCCTGACCCGCTGGCGCGGCGGCAACCTGGTGATCGACGGCCAGGACTTCGAGGGCTTCGGCCGCGGCTCCCGCTTCTACCCGCTGCTCTACCTGCTCACCCGGGTGCTCGGCGCCCGCGACTTCGGCTCCGGCCTGGAACTCAAGAGCGAGATGCTGGGCCACCTCACCTCGCTGCAGGTGCACCACATCTTCCCCAAGGCGCTGCTGTACAAGCACGGCTACGGCCGGTCGGAGGTCAATGCCGTCGCCAACTTCTCCTTCCTGACCCAGCAGACCAACCTCGCGATCGGCAAGCGGCCGCCGGAGGACTACTTCGCCGAGACCCAGCAGAAGCACCCGGGCGCGCTCGAATCCCAGTGGATCCCGACCGACCCGCAGCTCTGGCGGCCCGACCGCTACCTGGACTTCCTCGCCGCCCGCCGGGAGCTGCTGGCCAACGCCGCCAACGGGTTCCTCGCCAGCCTCCGGGACGGCACGAAGCCGGCCGCCGAGCCGCTGCGACCGGTGGTCGTGGTCACCGAGGAGGAGGTCGACGACGTCCGCGCCGGACAGGTGAAGGCCCTCGTCGAGGAGCTGACCGCCGCGGGCTGCGCCGAGCCCGCCCTCGACAGCGAGATCGCCGACCCCGCCACCGGTCGATTGCTGGGCGTCGCGGAGGCGTACTGGCCGGACGGCCTCCAGCCGGGGCTGGGTAACCCGGTCGTGCTGGAGCTGGACGCCAACCCGGAGCTGGCCCGGATGGAGGAGCTCGGCTACGAGGTCTTCACCTCGGTCGACGCCCTTCGCGGTTACGTCGCCCGGCGCAACGAGCAGGCGGCGGGACTCGCCGACGCTGAGCCGCTCGTCGAGGAGCCGGACGCCGACGCCGAGACGACCAACGGTTCGGAGAATGTGCCGGTCGTGCCGGCCCAGCCCGGGGGCGACCAGGGGACGGTCCCGGACTTCGAGCGAGCGATGCGCGGGGTGTACGAGGCGGCGCGGCGCGAGGCCGGCTACAACGCCACCTACTTCCTCGGCATGATCGCCGAGCACGGTGGCCTCGCCACCGCCAAGAAGCTGCTCGCCAGCCCGGTCGTGTCCGACGGGTTCGCGGCGCTGTGGGAGCGCGGGCGACTCGACCTCACGGTGGAGGCCCTGGTGGTCAAGGACGAGTACGAGTCGCTCTTCACGCCCCACGAGCTCGACATCGCCCGGCACCGACTGCGGCAGTTCGACTTCGACACTGCGGCGCGGCGGTGAGCACCATGACCACCCTGCTCCTGCCGGACGCGCCGGCGGACCCGCCGTCGGTTCAGGCCGAGCGCGTCATCACCGAGGTGCTGGCCGACCTGCGCGCCGGCCTGCACCGCGGCGTCGTGGTCGACTCGCCTCCCGGGGCCGGCAAATCGACCCTCGTCGTCCGCGCCGCCGTCGAGCTGGCCCGCGCCGGCGAGCCGCTGATCGTCATCGCGCAGACCAACGAACAGGTCGACGACCTGATCGACCGCCTGGCGCAGAAGGCGCCGGAGCTGCACATCGGGCGGCTCTCGGCGACCGACTACACGGCGACCGACCGAATCAAGCAGTACGCCACCGTCCGGGTCGCCGCCAAGGTCGCCGACCTCGGTGGCCCGTCCGTCATCATCGGTACGGCCGCGAAGTGGGCCGTGGTGTCCGAGGGCTGCTGGCCGTGGGCGATCGTCGACGAGGCGTACCAGATGCGGTCGGACGCACTGCTGCGCGTGGCCGGACGGTTCGAGCGGGCGTTGTTCGTCGGTGATCCCGGTCAGCTCGACCCGTTCTCCACCGTTGACACCGAGCGGTGGATTGGGCTGACCTGGGACCCGATGCAGTCTGCGGTGGTGGCGCTGCTGCGGCACAACTCCGACCTGCCGGTGCACCGGCTCCCGGTGTCGTGGCGACTGCCTCCCTCGGCGGCGCCGGTGGTGGCCCAGGCGTTCTACCCCTTCACCGGGTTCCAGGCCGGCACGACCGCTGGCGAGCGGTCGCTGTCGTTCACCACGTCTGGGTTCGGGTACGGGCCGGTCGATGCGGCCGTGGAGACGGCGGCGGCGACTGGATGGGCGCTGTATGAGCTGCCGGCCCGGCACACGCTGCGGACCGATGCGGAGGCGGCTGCGGCATGCGCGGCCCTGGCACGCCGGGTGCTGGAGCGGGGAGCGGTTGCGGTCTCGGAACACGTGCCGGGTGGCGCGCAGGTCACTGCCGACCGGATCGCCATCGGGGCCGCGCACCGCGACCAGGTGGCGGCCATTCGCGCGCAGCTCGGCGCGGCCGGAGCGGGCATCACCGTCGACACCGCCAACCGGCTCCAAGGCCGGGAGTACGACGTGACGATCGTGCTGCACCCGCTGTCGGGGCGGCGGGACGCGACCGCATTCCACCTGGAGTCGGGACGGCTCTGCGTGCTGACGTCCCGGCACCGGCAGGCCTGCATCGTGGTGGCGCGGGCGGGGATCGCGGAGCTGCTCGACGCCCACCCGTCAGCCGAACCCGTCCACCTCAACGTCCCGGTCAAGTTCCCCGACGGCTGGGAGGCGAACCAAGCAGTCTTGCATCACCTCGCGGCTCGTCGGGTGCGGGCATAGTGTCGCTCAACACGGGCGGATCGAGGGAAGCGAATTTGAGCACCGGGAAATGGCGCAGCGTCGCTCCGGGCGTCCATCAGCTTGGGGTCAAGCTCGAGGAGCTGACACCAGGAGCGCGGGTGGGCGGTGTTGCCGGCGGCGTCGTCACCGTCGTCGATGTCAAGTGGCACGGCTCGAACGCGCTCACCCTGACCTATCAAGACGGCAGTGGTCGGGTTGACCATCGCCTGCTCTACCGGGACCACGAGCCCTCACTATCGCTCGCGGAGCCGTCTCGCGCCTACGCCTTCGATGGCGATCCGGCGCTGTTTCGGCTGGCCGCGGAGGGTCTGCGTATCCGGATGGCGGCCCAGTTTGACCCGATGCTCGCGATCAGTACCAGTGACCTCGATCCGCTGCCGCACCAGATCAACGCGGTCTACGGCGAACTGCTGCCTCGGACACCGCTGCGGTTCCTGCTCGCCGATGACCCGGGCGCAGGCAAGACCATCATGGCCGGCCTCTACATTAAGGAGCTACTTCTCCGCGGTGACCTCGCTCGCTGCTTGATCGTCGCGCCCGGCAGCCTCGTAGAGCAGTGGCAGGAGGAGCTGCTCGACAAGTTCAACCTCCGCTTCGAGCTGCTGACCCGAACGTTGATTGACGCCGCCATCGACGGGTCGGTGTTCGAGCGCACGCCCCTGCTGATTGCTCGGATGGACCAGCTGTCCCGGGCCGAAGACCTGAAGGAGAAGCTGGAGCGCTCCGACTGGGACCTGGTCGTGGTGGACGAGGCTCACCGCATGTCGGCCCACTACTTCGGCGCCGAACTGAAGACCACCAAGCGGTACGAGCTGGGCAGGCTGCTTGGTCGGGTGACCCGCCATCTCCTGCTGATGACCGCCACTCCGCACGCCGGCAAGGAGGAGGACTTCCAGCTCTTCCTGGCGTTACTTGACGCGGACCGGTTCGAAGGTCGATACCGCGACGCGGTTCACTCGATCGACAGCGGCGGACTGATGCGCCGCATGGTGAAGGAGGAACTGCTCACCTTTGAGGGCAAACCACTGTTCCCCGAACGGGTGGCCGAGACCCTGCGCTATCAGCTGTCGCCAGGCGAGCGCGACCTCTACGAGGCGGTCACCCAGTATGTCCGGGAGGAGATGAACCGGGCCGAGCAGCTCAAGGTCGAAGGGGACGGCCGGCGCGGCAACACCGTCGGGTTCGCCCTGACTGTCCTGCAGCGCCGCCTGGCGTCCAGCCCTGAGGCCATCCTGCGCTCCTTGGAGCGGCGGCGGCGCCGGCTGGAGCAACGTCGGCAGCAGATGATCGAGCTGCGCGGCGTCGGCGAGTCGACCCTGCAGCACCGCCTCGGGGAGCTGCTCGGCCGCAACGTCGAGATCACCGACGACAACCTCGACGACCTCACGGGCGAGGAACGCGAGGAGGTTGAGGAGAACGTCGTCGACGCCGCCTCCGCCGCTCGCACCATCGCCGAATTGGACACCGAGATCGCCGTCCTCGCGGATCTGGAGGAGCTGGCCCGCCGGGTTCACCGGGCTGGCACCGACAAGAAGTGGACCGAGCTGCGTGGCCTGCTGCTCGACGAGGAGTCGATGTATGAGGCGGACGGAGCCCGACGGAAGATCATTATCTTCACAGAGCACCGGGACACCCTGAACTACCTGGTCGACCAGATTCGCGACCTGCTCGGCCGCGACGATCCTGTCGTGGCTATCCACGGCGGCGTCCGACGCGAGGCCCGCCGGTCAGCCCAGGAACTCTTCACCCAGGACAAGGACACCCTGGTTCTGGTGGCAACCGACGCTGCCGGTGAAGGCCTCAACCTTCAACGGGCACACCTGATGGTCAACTACGACCTGCCGTGGAACCCGAACCGCATCGAGCAACGCTTCGGCCGGATCCACCGCATCGGGCAGACCGAGGTATGCCGGCTGTGGAACCTGGTCGCTGACGACACCCGGGAAGGCGCCGTCTTCTTGCGACTGCTCGACAAGATCGAGGAGCAGCGGCGCGCATACCAAGGAAAGGTCTTCGACGTCCTCGGCGAAGCGTTCGACGGCCGGCCGCTGCGCGACCTGCTGGTCGAGGCGATTCGCTACGGCGACCGTCCGGAGGTCCGGGCGAAGCTCGACCAGGTCATCGACGCGGAAGTGAGCGCTGGTCTGGACAAGCTGATGGCCGAACGGGCCCTGCATCACGACACACTCGCCGAGACGGACGTGCAGCAGCTGCGGCTACGGATGGAGGAGGCACGCGCCCGAAAGCTCCAACCGCACTACGTGCAGGCGTTCTTCGCGGAGGCGTTCCGCCTGCTCGGCGGCATCATGTCGGCCCGCGAGGCGGGCCGTTTCGAAGTCACCCACGTACCGGCTGCTGCGCGAGACCGCGACCGGCAGATCGGTCTCGGCGCTCCAGTGCTGCGCCGGTATGAGCGAGTGTGCTTCGAGCGTGAGCTGGTCCGGGTGCCGGGCAAGCCGAAGGCGGACCTGATCGCACCTGGCCACCCGCTGCTAGACGCGGTCGTGGATATCGTCGTCGAGCGGTACGGCACCCTGCTTAAGCAGGGCACCTTTCTCGTCGATGGCAGCGATGCCAGCGAGGATCCGCGGCTGCTGGTAGCCCTCACTCAGCAGATCACCGACGGCCACGAGCCGGCCCGAACGGTCTCCAAGCGGTTCGAGTTTGTCGAGATCCGCCCCGACGGACAGGCCGGCTCCGCGGGCCCGGCCCCCTATCTGGACTACCGCCCGCTGACACCAGACGAGACGCAGCATCTTGCTGGCCTAGTCAACGAACCCTGGCTAGCCAGCGGAGCCGAAGACGTTGCAGTGAGTTGGGCCGTGGAGCACGGCATCAGTGACCACCTCGCCGAGGTAGCGCTGCGGGTACGCGACGTCGTGGAGCGCACCCGATCGCAGGTGCGCCAGCGGCTCATCCAGGAGATCAACTACTGGGATGCCCGGCATGCGGAGCTGCTCGACCAAGCAGCGGCCGGACGCAGTTTGAAGATCAAGCCGGAGACCGCACAGCGTCGCGCTCGTGACCTGGAGCGCCGGCTAGAACAGCGCCTAGCCCACCTGCACGCCGACGAGGCATTGCGACCGCTGCCGCCTGTCGTCGCTGGCGGCGCGCTTATCGTGCCGCAAGGGCTCATCGACCGGTTGACCGGGCAGCGCAACCGTCCAGTCGTGACGTATGCCAAGGACACCGCCGAGGTAGACCGGCGGGCCGTCGCTGCCGTCATGGCCGCCGAGCGGTGGCTCGACCGGCAGCCCTTTGAGATGCCCCACAACAACAAGGGGTACGACATCCGCTCGCTGACCGCCGACGGACACTACGTTTTCATCGAGGTCAAGGGCCGCATCCTGGGCGCCGAGGACTTCATCGTCACCCGCAACGAGGTGCTGTACGGCAAGAACGCCGAGCGCTACCGGTTGGCGCTGGTCAGCGTCCACCCGGACGGATCGGATCGAGATGACGTGCGCTACGTTCTCGATCCGTTCCAGGGATTCGACTTCGGGAATTTCGCAGCGGACGGCGTCCGCGGCAACTGGCACGACATGTGGAATAAGGGAGAAGCGCCGCTATGAGTGACGCAGCAGGACCGGTTAAGCGCAAGCTCATCGAGGTGGCACTGCCCTTGGAGGCGATAAATAAGGAGTCGGCGCGGGAGAAGTCAGTCAGGAACGGCCATCCATCGACGCTACATCTTTGGTGGGCCCGTCGCCCACTAGCGGCATGCCGTGCTGTGCTATTCGCCCAGCTCGTCGATGACCCATCGTCTCACCCAGACAGGTTCCCTACCGAGAAGGAGCAAGCGGCAGAACGGAGACGCCTCTTCGACCTCATCGAAGAGTTGGTCGTGTGGGAGAACACGACAGACGAGACTTTGCTCCGTCGAGCCCGCAGGGAGATCGCCGCCTGCTTCGATGGGAAACCTCCAGCGATCCTTGATCCTTTCGCGGGCGGCGGATCGATCCCCCTTGAGGCGCAACGGTTGGGACTGGAGGCAAAAGCAACGGACCTCAACCCGGTAGCCGTCCTAATTAACAAGGCCCTTATCGAATTGCCCGCCAGGTGGTCTGGTGAGAGCCCTGTGTTCCCGCACGCTGCCGGCTCGCGGTTGGGTTCTTGGCCCCGGGTTAGCGGACTTGCCGAGGACGTTCGTCGTTATGGCGAACTGATGCGCTCTGAGGCAGAGAGTCGGATCGGCCACCTCTATCCCAAAGTGACGCTGCGAGACGGCACGATCACCAATGTGATCGCTTGGATCTGGGCTCGCACCGTTAGGTGCCCGAACCCTGCTTGTGCTGCAGAGATCCCCTTGACCAGCACCTGGTGGCTCTCCAAGAACAAAGCCCGCCCGACCTGGATTCAGCCTATCGTCACTGGGAAGCAGATTAAGTTCGAGATCAAGGTCGATAAGGTTGGACCTCCAGATCCTCCGAAGGTAGGCCGCGGGGCGCGCTTCAATTGCCTTGTCTGCAAAGACACCACAACAGACGCATATGTGAAAGAAGAGGCCGTGGCTGGCCGCATGGGAACGCGACTGCTGGCGATTGCGGCGGAAGGCAAGCGGCAGCGCATCTACCTAGAGCCATCGGAGATCCAACTCTCCGCAGCGGAGGTGACGCGGCCTGAGGATGTGCCGGATAGCCTGATGCCGACCAATCCTCGCTGGTTCTCACCCCCGGCCTTTGGTCTCCTGAATTTTTCGGACCTTTTTACCGACCGACAACTGACTGCCCTTGCAACTTTTAGTGATCTAGTTCGCGAGCTGCGTGAGGTGGTGGTCTCAGATGCGAAGGCGGCAGGGAGGGCGCCAGCCGAGGCGGAGAGCTATGGCGATGCTGTCGCTACATACCTCGCTTTTCTAGTCAGCGCGGTTTCGGACGATCTCACTAGTCTCGTTGGATGGAGGACATCCCACGGAAGCGGCGCTACGCGGGGTACCTTCGCAAGGCAAGCCCTGCCTATGCTGTGGGACTTTGCCGAAGCAAATCCCTTCGCGGGCGCAGCAGGAGATTTGCGTTCGGCAGCGAAAGCAATTGCGGATGTTCTCGACAAGCTGAACCCCGGTGCAGGGGCTTCGGTCAACCAGCAGGATGCGTCGACATTGGTGATGCCTCCCGCCACGGCCGTTGCTACCGACCCGCCCTACTACGACAACATTGGCTACGCGGATCTCTCCGACTTCTTCTATGTATGGCTGCGCCGCTCGCTAGGGTCGGTGTACCCGGAGATAACAGGGACGATGTTGACGCCCAAGGCCGAGGAGCTCATCGCCACTCCGCATCGCTTCGGCGGCAACAAAGCAAAAGCTGAGTCCCACTTCGAGAAGGGATTTATCCGCACATTCACGCAGATTCGCAAGGGTCAAGACGGTGACACTCCGATCACTGTTTTTTACGCCTTCAAGCAAGCCGAAGACGACGAAGATGGAACGGCTTCCACCGGGTGGGAAACCATGCTCAATGGACTCATTGAGGCTGGACTCACTGTAACCGCCACTTGGCCAATGCGAACCGAACGTTCCGCGCGGAGCGTAGGTATTGGAACGAATGCTCTGGCCTCCTCGGTTGTTCTTGCGTGCCGTCCCAGGTCGATGGACAGTGGAATGACAACGCGCAGGGGGTTCATCGGTGAACTGAAGGCTAAGCTGCCACAAGCTCTTCGGGAACTTCAACAGGGAAGCGTTGCTCCAGTCGACCTGGCTCAAGCAGCCATCGGGCCCGGCATGTCGGTATTCTCGCGCTACTCGAAGGTAGTGGAGCCGGACGGATCTCGCATGACGGTGCGAGCAGCGCTGGCTGAAATTAACCGGGCACTGGATGAGGTGTTGTCCGAACAAGAGGGCGACTTCGACGAAGATACCCGGTTCTGCGTGAAGTGGTTCAGCCAATTTCTGTGGAATGAAACGGACTCCGGGACCGCTGATACACTTTCTCGTGCCGTCAACACGTCCGTGGATGGATTGATTAGAGGTGGCGTATTTCGGCAGCGAGCTGGCAGGGCCCGGCTCGTAGAGCCAGACGAGCTTAGCGATGACTGGGACCCAGCTACTGACGCCCGAATAAGCGTGTGGGAGGTGGTCCTTCGGCTAGCGGGGGCACTCAATTCGCAGGGGGCCGAAGAGGCAGCTCGGTTGATGGCCGCAGCCGGTCAGCGAGTGGATCTGGACGCGGCGAAGGAGCTTGCGTACCTACTCTTCTCCCTCTGCGAGAAGCGCGGCTGGACCCAGACCGCACTGCTGTTCAACGGTCTGGGCACCTCGTGGTCCGACCTGTCTGCTGCCGCTCGCACTGGCGGCTCGCTCACCCCTCCGCCCGCTCAGGGCGAGTTCGACTTTAGCAACGGCGAGGAGTAGCCCAACATGGCGATCAGCAACCGCGACCGGATTGGTAAGGGATTCGAGCTCCTCGCGGCAGGTCTGGAAAAGTTCGTCGACGATTCGATGGGCGCGGCCACGCCTGGTGACCGGGACTGGGCTGAGGTGTTGGAGGCGCGCGACGCGGCCAAGCACGGCACGACGAAGACCTACAGCAAGAGCGATCCGCAGGTGCAGCTGCGGATGCTGACGGAGGAGTGGCGGGTCTTCAAGGACCAACTCTCCCGGGTAGAGCAGTCGTTCGCCTCTGAGCTGCGGGAGACGCGTAACCGATGGGCCCACAATGCGGCATTCAGCCCTGACGACACGTACCGGTCACTGGACTCGATGGAACGGCTGCTGACTGCAGCCGGTGCGGCAGAGCAGGCCGAGGAAGTGCGCAAGCTTCGGCTGGACCATCAGCGTGCGGTGTACGAGGCCGAGACCCGCAAGAGCGTCAAGGCTGCGGCGACGCCGAACGTGCCCGGGACGGGTCTCAAGCCGTGGCGTGAGGTCATCGCACCTCATCGTGATGTCGCCGCCGGCCAGTACAACGCCGCGGAGTTCGCGGCCGACTTGCACTTCGTCGCGACCCGCAACCCGGACGTTAGCCGCGAGTACCGAGATGCGGTGGAGTTCTTCCAGCGCACCTACCTCACTGAGGGGCTTCAGGACCTGCTCGGCCGGGCCGCCCGGCGGATCAGCGGCGACATGAACGCTAGCCCGATTATCAACCTGCAGACCAACTTCGGTGGCGGCAAGACCCACTCGATGCTGGCTCTGTATCACCTGTTCTCCGGTCGGCCGGTGAGCGAGTACCCGCAGGAGTTGCAGGACCTGTTACTCGGTGTCGACTTGCCCGGTGAGGGGCACGTGAAGCGGGTCGCCCTGGTCGGCACCCATCTAATGCCTGGTAAGCCAATCAAAAAGAAGGACGGCACCAAGGTCAACACCCTGTGGGGTGAGCTGGCTTGGCAGCTTGGCGGGCGTGCCGCGTACGACATGATCGCCGAGGCGGATCAGACGTCGACCAACCCGGGCGCCGCGCTCGGGCAGCTCATCTCCGCGTACACACCCTGCTTGATTCTCATCGATGAGTGGGTCGCCTACGCGCGTGGCCTCTACGGCAAGGATGATCTGCCAGCGGGCAGCTTCGACACCCAGTTCACCTTCGCCCAGACGCTGACGGAGGTGGTCAAGTCCATCCCGGGCGCGCTGCTGGTCATCTCGATTCCCGCCTCAGACACCGCTTCCGGGCAGGGCGAGGACACGAACGAGGGTAGTGATCTGGAGGTCGGTGGGGCGAACGGCCGGGAGGCGTTGCGCCGGCTGCAGAATGTCGTCCGCCGGGTCGCCGACCACTGGCGGCCCGCCTCCGCGTACGAGTCGTTCGAGATCGTGCGACGGCGCCTGTTCGAACCCGCGGATGCTGCGGCGCAGTCCCACATCGGGGCCGTTGCTCGCCAGTTCGTGCAGTTCTATGCCGAGCACCGCGGCGAATTCCCGCGCGAGTGCGCAGAGATCGCGTACGAGGAGCGCATCAAGCGGGCGTACCCGATTCATCCGGAGCTGTTCGACCGGATGTATGAGGATTGGTCAACGCTGGAGCGGTTCCAGCGCACACGCGGTGTGCTGAGGCTTATGAGCACGGTTGTTCACGCGCTGTGGAACCGGCAGGACGCCAGCCCGCTCATCATGGGTGGTTCCGTTCCGCTCGACGACGCGCGAGTGGCGAGTGAGCTGACCCAGTACCTCCCGGACGCGTGGAAGCCGATCATCGATGCCGACATCGATGGCGAGGGTGCCACACCCGCCCGCATCGACGGGGAACGTCCCACCTTCGGCGCCCGAGCGCTGACCCGACGCATTGCCCGGACGATCTTCGTTGGCTCGGCTCCCACTCTGCAGACCGCTCACAAGGGCATCGAGCGGCAGCATGTCTGGCTGGGTGTCGCCGTGCCGGGAGATACGGTTGGCAACTTCGGCTCAGCGTTGGAGGTGTTGAGTCAGCGTGCCACCTATCTTTATGTCGATGGGGCGCGCTACTGGTACGACACCCAAGCGTCGGTGACCCGCACGGCGCAGGACTTCGCCGACCGGCTCCGCGAGCACCCCGAAGAGGTGTGGGCCGAGCTGGTGACCCGGCTCAGCAAGGAGCGGTCGAACCGTGGCGACTTCGCAGCTGTGCACACATGCCCGGAGGACAGCGCCGCGGTACCGGACACCGAGGAGGCGAAACTTGTCATCCTCCACCCGCAGTACTCGCACTCACGGGGTAACAGTGACTCGGCGGCGCTGCGGTTCGCCAAGCACTGTCTCGACACTCGCGGTTCGGCTCAGCGGGCCAACCGGAACACTGTCGTCTTCCTCGCCCCAGACGAGAAGCGCATGGAGGAGCTGGCCGACGCCACCCGCGACTTCCTCGCCTGGCGTCACATCTGTGACCGAATTGACGAGCTGAACCTGACCGCTCAGCAGAAGGCGATGGCGGAGCGGCGCCGCAAGACGGCAACCGACACGGTCGACCTCCGTGCTGCAGGGGCCTATATCTGGGCCCTCGTGCCTGACCAGCCGGACCCGGCACGCCCGTCGGATCTGCAACCGTTGAAGGCCGACGGGTCGGAGGCCCGGCTGGCCAACCGGGTGTCGGCCAAGCTGCGCCAAGGCGGCTTGCTCGCCACCACGTATGGTGCCCGCAACGTGCGGATGGACCTTGACGGGCCGCTGGCCTCGGTCTGGGGTAAGGGCCACGTGTCGGTGGGTGACCTGTGGTCGTACTACCGCAAGTACCCGTACCTCACCCGCCTGCGGGACCGGTCTGTTCTTGACGATGCGGTTCGCGCCGGGCTGGATGACATCGCCTGGACAGGTGAGGGCTTTGCCCTGGCCGAGGCGCTCGACACTGCGAACGGCCGTTACCGAGGCCTAGCGATTCCGCCGCAGGGTCGGTTCGGACAGATCACCGACTCCACGCTGCTGGTGCAGCCGTCGTTGGCTCAGCAACAGGAGGATGCTGAGCGGCCCGAGCGGACAGGACCGGAAGGCGGCACCGACACCGACACTGGGGGGCAGGACGGGGAATCGACGCCCACGGGGGGTGAGGAGGACAGGCCGAAGCCGCCAGAGCCCACCCCCGCGCCGCCTCAGAACGTGCGCTTCGTTGGCGTCAAGCGGTTGGATCCTGAACGGTACAGTCGGGACCTCACCCGCTTGTCTCAAGAGATCCTGCAGCATCTGTCCGCGGTCGAAGGCGCTCACCTGGAGATCGACGTCCACATCACCGCCGTGAAGCAGGATGGCTTTCCTGACGACAAGGTGCGCATCGTGACGGAGAACGCCAACACCCTGAAGTTTCAGTCGTTCGGCTTCGAGAAGGACTGAGCGCTGTGTCCCGGCGTAGGAGGCGCCTCTGTCCCTTCCCGTTGTCGCGGAGGAGCGTGGTGACCGCGGATGAATAGCGGATGGGAGCCGAAGCAGGCCGACGGAACACGATCTCTCGTCTACCGCAGCCAGTTCACTCCGCACGCGCTCGATCTCAGGGGACTGGCGGCCGAACAATTTCGCGACTGGGCACGCAGTAAAGGGCTTGTCCTGGACGCGGTGGCGTTGCTGGCCGGTACGAAAACGGAGGCATCGGGTGCGGACGGCGTACGCCGTATCGCCACAGGCAGGGGTGCCTCCTATGCCGAACGCTCCTCGGGACGCCGGCTGCAGGCTGCGTCGCTGCGTCTCGAGGAGCATCTGCCCAGCGGAGATACGTGGATCACCTCGCTTACGGTCGCTGCGCCGTCGGTGATAGAGCAGGAGTCTCTGTTCGGCGAACCGGCCGATACAGGCGGCGCGTTATTCGATCTGGATCAGCATCCGGCTCAGTGGCCGGAGCGGTCATGGGTGTGGCTGGACCTTGAGCACCGACGTGGTGAAGGCCGCATGCCGGTTCGACCAGGTAGTCCTCGCCTCGTGCGGGACCTGTTGGCAGCGGTCGAGGGCACGGACGGCTCGCTGCCTCTGACGTCGGACGTCCTCACCATCACCGAGGGGCACGTCGATGAGCTGCGCGGCTGGCTCTTCGATCGAGAACGCCGGGTTCCCATCATCGTTTTCACCCCTGACCCGCAGTCACCGGATTCCCAAGCGCGGTTCGCCGGCCGGTTGGCGCGAGACGTGGCTGGGGTGGCTGTGGTGGTACAGCTCGCCGACGCTGCTGCCGCAGCTTCCTTCTCTCGTCAGGTCGGCCCGCATCTGCAGGTGTACGGCGGCGCCATGCGAACCTATCTGCCGGGTCTGCACCCGATGGAGCCGTTCCCGAGGCGGCATCGGGTGCTCGCAGCAGCGACCATGCGCGCCCTCGGTGCCCGATCGAGCAACGCCGTTCGTGACCAGGTGCTTTCGCTTTCCAGCCGCCGTACTCCGCCCGCCTCGTATCCGCTGGTGCAGCGGATCCTCGCCCGAAACTCCGCCCACCGGAACTTGGTGGAGCGTCGCCGGTCGGCACAACTTCCTCCGGCCGGCAGGCAGCCCGCGCTGTTTCCGACAGACACCGAGCCCATTGCCCTGCCTGGCATCGACGAGTCGCTCGGACTCGCACCCGCCGTGTCGGCCAGCGTCGAAAGCCAGACGGCGAACCACGTCCTGCGGTCCATGCTCGAAGCCGCCGGCATCGGCCTACGTTCCGTCCGGGCCACCACTGCGAGCAGCAGTTACGCCGATGTGGAGGCCGAGCGGGTAGCGCTTCAAGAGCTATTCGCGCAAGCCCTGCTCACCAACTCCACTCAAGGGTCCCCGCAGGCAATTGACGACCAACTCGCCACCAAGCTTAGTGAGGTCGAGGAAGAAGCCGAACTGCTCTACAGCGAGATCGAGATTCTCGAGACTCAGATGAAGGAGCAGCGTCAGGCGCGTGATGAGCTGGAGTTCGTCCGCCTCCAGCAGGAGATCACGGAGCTTGAGCTGACGGACGCGGAACGAACCAGCGAGCGCCTGCAGGCCAGGGTTCGCTGGCTTGAGACGGAGCTGGCCAACCAAGGAATCTATGCCGTCGGTACGGCAACTCCTGAAGAATCCTTGCCGGAAGCGCCGGCCAGCATCGTTGAGGTGATCGAGCTCGCCACGATTCACCTGAAGCACATCCGGATCGGCGCTACATCAGATGCAACCGCTGGCCTCGACGTCCATCCGCAGGCCGAACGCTGGGCCATCAAGGTCTGGCAGGCGCTCATCGCACTGGATGCCTATGCAGCGGCTCGGGCTGCCGACGATTGGTCGAACTCGTTCCTCGCCTGGTGCCAGACGCCACCATCCGGCGCGCGGGCGATACCCGCAACCTGGGTCGCCATGAAGGAATCCGAAACCACCAACACCTCGCCGAAGCTGCGTGAGGCTCGGACCTTCCGAATACCGCGCCAGGTGAATCCCGCCGCCCGGATCTACATGCCTGGCCACGTCAAGATCCAGCAGGGCGGGACGCCGTGTCCGCGGATCCACTTCCATGACGACGCAGGCGGCGCGACCGCCAAGGTTTACGTCGGCTACATCGGGGATCACCTCCCGACGGGAAGCTATAGCTGACGTGGGCGATCGTCCGCTAAGCATCTCGAAGGGCAGCCTGGCGGCGCTTTTTCCATCTTCGCCGCGGACCTCCCGACAGGCAATCGCGGGACAGGATGTCCGCATGGCGCAACCAACAGAGAGCAGCTGAGATGCCAATGACTACTACCCGAGCGGGCGGACAACCTGCCTACGTTGCTGCCCATAGGATCGCCGTAGTCGATCGACGCCTGCCATTCGAGCAGGCCTATTGTCTAGCGAAACTCGTCTTCGACCATGGAGGTGGCCCTGCCGTCCCGGATCGTAGCGGGCCGATCTCTGTAAAGCTCTGTAAGGCGCTGGCAGCAGAGGACCTCGTGGAGCTGACTGGCGAGATGAGCGAAGTGATCCCGGTTACCGTCCGACTGACTGTACCGGCGTCGTTGTTAGACGCGGTTCACCCCTTGACCGACAAGCTGGTCGTCGAAACGGCCGGCGGCGGTCGGCGCAAGAAGGTCGACTGGTTTGCTGTGGTGACCCAGGAAGGGCTTGACCTTGTCGCCTCGGCGATCGGTTCGCCCCCAGCCGAGTGACGTCGATCCACCGCCATGGCTGCCTGCTTCTGCCCGATTCCGGGGAATCGGCGGAGGCGGGCAGCCAGTTTTGGTTGGTCGGCCGGCAATGGTGTGGCGCCGGAGTTCCTGATGCGGGCCTGCGTGCTGGGTGAAGTCTCCCCACGGCTGGCCCGGGCGGCCGCCGTTCGAGGTAGCTGAACGGGACTGCCAAGAGCTCGGAGGCGCTCTCGCGCAACTTTTGGGTTATCTGCCCGATCGATCGGCGACGAAGACGCCGCGGCCGGGTGCGCCGACGACGATGCCGCGGTCGCGCAGGAGGGCGATCGCCCGAGCCGCCGTCGAGAAGGAGACGGAGTAAAGGTCGGCGAGCTGCGAGTACGACGGAAGCTTGGCTCCGGGTTCGTACTCGCCAGCCTTGATCCTTGCCGCGATGTCGGCGGCGATGTCGGTATAGCTGAGCGGGATCGGGGGCACGTGGATCCTTTCGGGCTGGCACCTGAGTCCGATCCTCTCACCCCCTCCTCGTGGTTGACCTATAGCCCCTAGTGACATAGGTTGCCCTTGAGTCGATCGGGTTGGCACCAGAACGGCTCGTCCGGGCACCGATGCCCGATCAGTGCCGGGGTGGCGCGGCGTCGCCGCCCCGGCACGCAAAGCAAGCGCGCCGTGTCCACCGGCGCATCCAGCAGCAACGTGTGCAGGAGGAAGAACCGCCGCGGCACCCGATCGCAGTCCATTAGCAGGCCGGGGCGGGTGCTGGGCTCCGGTCGCTACGGACGCGCGGTCGTACCGACCGACCCCGCCCGCCTCGGCGCCGCAACAACCGTTCAAGGAGGGCCATGGACTCGATCGAAGAGATCCTCGGCGAACTACCCCTACCGCCCTACGTCACCGCCGAAGACATCGGCTTCGCCGTCAAGGCGGTCACCGTGTACGCCTCCGAGCAGTGGCCCGACGGTCCGCGGTGCCGCAACGACCGCGCACCCCACCCCTGCCGCCTGTACCGCTGGGGCCGCCGGGTCCTCGACCAACGCGGCCTCACCGCCCGGCAGATCCGCACGTTGATCGCCGAGCAGGAGGCGTCGCAGCGATGATCTACGTGACCGGGGAGGCCCTGCACCCGCACCACGCCCGCGTCGCCTCCTTCGACACCCGCTGGCGCGGCCTCGACCCCGCCCAGGTGCACGACTACCTCAACCGGATAGCCGACGAACTCGAACGACTGCACCGTGACCTGACCACGGCAAACACCGAGGCAGAACGCATCCGCCAGGCGCTGCGGCAGTGGCAGTCCCGGCACACCGGCTGCCGCCATACCGATCCAGGTTCACCGAACAGCCGGTGGCAGCGATGACCTCACCCCGCTGGATCATCCACCTTCCCACCACCCTGACCAGCCTCGACGAGGCCACCACCCTCGCCGCAGCCCTACGCGACTCGCTCGGCCACGTCACCGCCATCGACTTCGGCGAGACCACCCTCAGCGAGGAGGATCGCCAGTTTCTGCGTACCCGAATCTGGTGTGACGCCAAGCTCGACGGGGCCGGCCGCTGCCGACGTCGCGACGACCACGACGGCCCGTGCGGGGCCACGGATGAGGGCCCACGCCGATAGCGTCCGGGGATGCCCGACACCGCGCACGGCGACCTGCTGGCCGGGCTCCCCAGCCGTACACCATGGAAGCCGTCGCCGGCGCTCCCCGTGCCCCCGGCGCCGGGGTGCACGCGGTCCTCGACGGCGGGGTGGTCGTCTACGTCGGCCGGAACAGGCGGGGTCTGCGGGATCGCCTCCGGGAGCACCTGAACGGCAACCGCGACTCGCCGCCGGAGCGCAAGCTGCATTATTCCCGCCGCCGACCCACCCGAGGTAACTTCAGCCCCGACACCTCGCTGTGCCGTGACGCGGCGGAGACGGAGTTTCAGGTGTACCTGCGCCGGAGTTCCGTGATGCGAGCCCGGATAGTCGTCCGAGGCATGCCTTTGAGGTTGAGGATCGGGTTCGTCTCCCCCAGTACGGCTTCCTCGAGTCTGCCGAGGGTGTCCGCGTCGTCGCAGGGCACCGTGATGACTCTCAAATGGTCGTACATCCAGGTGGTGAGGTGGTTCTCGTCGATTCGGTCGAGGCCTGCGGCGTTCGCCATGATTGCGCCGAGCGTCCGGCGGAAGGTGGAGAACTCGTGGTTTCCGCCGAGGTGCATCCCGGCGATGCGGGACCAGAGTGTGTTCGTGGACCGCTTGCCGCTGGGCCATCGGGTAGCCCCGGCCAGGCCTACGTAGATCAATCCGGGTGGAATCGGAAGTTGGAGCCCGCGAGACAGATCGGCGGCACCGGTTTCGTCAACCCACCAGCTGTAGAGGCCAGGGACCTTCAGGTGGGCGCCCTGGAAGGCGAGGAATTCCTTCGGCGTGATCGCGGCATCGTCAGTGGTGAGGCCTTCGACAAGGCTGTCGGCCATGGTGCCCGGCTCGGCAGTGGGCCGGACGGCATCGGTCGTCCGTTGTGCGTCGTACCAGTGCAACCGTGCTCCAATCGCCATGCCACGCAGCGGGTCAACGACGTGGGCGCCCTTGGCCGTCAGGTGATGGGCGATGGCACCGACGTATGCCGCCCCGGCGTGCACTTCGACAACGAGTCCGTTCAGTGGGCCGGCGAGGAGGCCGAGGCGTTCCACCGCCCAGAGCCCCCACGCGGCTCGGTAGCTGTCCGACGTGTCGGGGAGGTACCGCTCGTAGGGCGTCAGTAGTTGGTCTGGAGTCACGAGCGCGTGTTCGGCCGACAGGATGAACCATGGGACACCCAGATGTTCGGCGTAAGTACGCCCCTTGCGAAACAAGGGAGAGGTGTAGAGCTGGCGTGCGGGTGCCGGCACGTCGAGCTTGGTTTGCGCGCAGGCAAGAAGAAGGAGTTTGGGGCGAGCGGCTTGGTCCGGGCGATCGGTGGGGGCAGCGGACTGATCCGTTGCGTCTTCATGGTGCGCCGTCCGGAGGAACGTGATCTCTTCTCCGAGGACCAGGTGTCCGAGCGTGTAGCCAGCGGAGCGCCAGATTCGGACGTGCGGGCGGTCGCCGGACCACCAGGCGCGGTGTCGTGCCGCGGAGGGTGGCAGGCCGCCGACCATGTGGTCGAGTTCTGGCCACGTCAGTCGAACGGACGGCTCACCTCTTGCGAAGGCTTCGCTCAGCGCGGTCCATTGCGTCATTGGGGCCTCCTGCCCGGAATTAGCGTGCCGCTCGGATGTCGATGCCAAGCCAGCGGAACTGCCCGTTCCGGCCTTCGAGGTTCGTGTAGTCGTTCCAGGCAAGTTGATAGGTGCCGGTGAGATGCCGCTCGTTGGCCGTGTAGTAGTTGCCTTCCACGCCCCAGCGCAGCGTGCCGGTCAGATTACGGCCTTCGTGGATGCGGTAGTCCTGGTCGCGAGTGGGTCGTGATCGACTGGGCGGGGTCCACAGCGCCTCATGGTTGGTCAGCATGATCGCGAGCCCGTTCGTCAGGGTGGGATCGGTAGCGCAGAATCCCTCCAGCCGGGCGACATCGAAGATGAAGTTGCGGCGGGCCACGTCGTCGGCCGCGTGTGCCCGCAGCTGGAACTGTTCGCTGCTTGTCGGGTCGGTACCGTCCCACCGCGCGGTGAAGTACTTGAACTCGATGGCAGTGCGTCCGTGCGGTCCGAAGCACAACAGGTCGAGGTGTTCGCCCCCGGATTGTCTGACCTCCAGCCGAACCTCGACCGAGGGTCGCAGGCTGTGTAAGGTCCGGGCGAACGCGTGCTGGAGGTCGGCCTCCGAATGGAAGACAGACCGCCGCGTGATCAGCTCGGCCATGACCGTAGCCACTTCGGTGTCGCCTGCAATCGAAGTCATCCGACGCCTTCCTCCCGTAAATGTAGGAGCCATCGTGTCGGGCCTGTGCGACATCCTCGGCGTGGGCAGCAAGCCGCCGCAGCTTGGGCGGAGGAGCGCCGCCACAGCTGAACGTCGTGCAACGATCATCGATCGGATCATGTCCGATCGGGTCCGGCGTATTTAGTGTGGTTGTGGTGTTGACCCTCGGCGTTGATCTCGCAGCAGCGGACAAGCGCACGGCGATGGCCGCGATCGAGTGGCTGTCGGACCGCGCGGTGGTGCGGGACCTGATACTCGATGTCAGCGACGCCTGCATCGTCAAGGCTAGCCAGCGCGCGGACAAGACCGGGCTGGACTGCCCGCTCGGATGGCCGGGACCGTTCGTCGCGCTCATGGCGGCCCACCAGTCCGGTCACGTCACCATCGCCGAAGGCGAGGGCGAGGGCGCACAGTGGCGCCGTCGCATGGCCTACCGCCTCACAGACGAGGTGGTGCGCGAGAAGACCGGGATCGTTCCGCTCAGCGTGGCGGCGGACCGCATCGCGCACACCGCTCTTCGCTGCGCCGGCCTGCTGGCAATGCTCGCCGCCGATGGGCAGGACGTCGATCGCTGTGGCGGCGGCAAGATCGTCGAGGTGTACCCGGCGGCGGCACTGAACTGCTGGGGGCTGACGCACCGCGGTTACAAGGGACGAGGTCAGCAGGTCCAGCACGCAGACCTCGTGACCGCACTGTGCGCGGCCGCACCGTGGCTGGAGCTAGTGCCCCGTCATGCAGCCTTGAACGGGTAATCCGGATGGCGGATCTTGGAGCCGGCCGCGAATCCGGATTTCGGTTTGGCGCGCCGGTTGC